>NC_020829.1:0-1200000 GCF_000349845.1 Pseudomonas sp. ATCC 13867
GTGTCCGTGGAACTTTGGCAGCAGTGCGTGGAGCTTCTGCGCGACGAGCTGCCGTCCCAGCAATTCAATACCTGGATCCGACCTCTGCAGGTCGAGGCTGAGGGTGAGGAGCTGCGCGTGTACGCACCCAATCGTTTCGTACTCGATTGGGTCAACGAGAAGTACATGGGGCGCATGCTCGAGCTGCTCAGTGAGCGTGGCAACGGCCAGATCCCTGCCCTGTCGCTGCTGATCGGCAGCCGCCGCAGCCGTACTCCGCGCCCGGCGCTGGTTCCGCAGAGCCATGTCAGCGTGCAGCCGACTCCCGCGCCCACCGTAGTGGTTGCGCCGCCCCCTGTCGTGCCGGTGGCGGTTGCTCCGGTGATTCCGGAGCCGCAGCCGGTGCAGGTCGTTGCCCAGCCGCTGCCTGACCTGGACGAATCCAGCCCGGGAATCGATCCACTGGCGGCCGCGATGCCGGCGACGTCGGTGCGTACCGAGCGCAACGTGCAGGTAGAAGGTGCGCTCAAGCACACCAGTTACCTCAACCGCACCTTCACCTTCGAGAACTTCGTCGAAGGTAAATCCAACCAGCTGGCCCGAGCGGCGGCCTGGCAGGTGGCGGACAATCTCAAGCACGGCTACAACCCGCTGTTCCTTTATGGTGGCGTCGGCCTGGGCAAGACCCACCTGATGCACGCTGTGGGTAACCATCTGCTGAAGAAGAACCCCAATGCCAAGGTCGTGTACCTGCATTCGGAGCGTTTCGTCGCGGACATGGTGAAAGCGCTGCAACTGAACGCCATCAACGAATTCAAGCGTTTCTACCGTTCGGTGGACGCGCTGCTGATCGACGATATCCAGTTCTTTGCCCGCAAGGAGCGTTCCCAGGAAGAGTTCTTCCACACCTTCAACGCCCTTCTCGAAGGCGGCCAGCAGGTCATCCTGACCAGCGACCGCTATCCGAAGGAGATCGAAGGCCTGGAAGAGCGCCTGAAGTCGCGCTTTGGTTGGGGCCTGACCGTGGCCGTGGAGCCGCCGGAACTGGAAACCCGTGTGGCGATCCTGATGAAGAAGGCCGAACAGGCCAAGGTCGAGCTGCCGCACGACGCTGCATTCTTCATCGCCCAGCGCATTCGCTCCAACGTGCGCGAGCTGGAAGGTGCGCTCAAGCGTGTGATCGCCCATTCCCACTTCATGGGGCGGCCGATCACCATCGAGCTGATCCGCGAGTCGCTGAAGGACCTGCTGGCACTGCAGGACAAACTGGTCAGCATCGACAACATCCAGCGTACCGTCGCCGAGTACTACAAGATCAAGATCGCCGACCTGCTGTCCAAGCGCCGTTCGCGCTCGGTGGCGCGTCCGCGTCAGGTTGCTATGGCACTCTCCAAGGAACTGACCAACCACAGCCTGCCGGAGATCGGCGTGGCCTTCGGCGGTCGGGATCACACCACGGTGCTGCACGCCTGTCGTAAGATCGCTCAACTCAAGGAATCCGACGCGGATATCCGCGAGGACTACAAGAACCTGCTGCGTACTCTGACCACCTGACGCAGCCTCACGAGGCAAGGGACTAGACCATGCATTTCACTATTCAACGCGAAGCTCTGTTGAAACCCCTGCAACTGGTCGCTGGCGTTGTCGAGCGCCGCCAGACGCTGCCGGTTCTTTCCAACGTCCTGCTGGTCGTCGAAGGCCAGCAACTGTCGCTGACCGGTACCGACCTGGAAGTCGAACTGGTTGGCCGCGTCGCTCTGGAGGAGGCCGCCGAACCAGGCGAGATCACCGTTCCCGCGCGCAAGCTGATGGACATCTGCAAAAGCCTGCCCAGCGATGCGTTGATCGATATCCGCGTCGACGAGCAGAAACTGGTGGTGAAGGCCGGCCGCAGCCGTTTCACTCTCTCCACCTTGCCGGCGAACGACTTTCCCACCGTGGAAGAAGGTCCGGGTTCGCTGACCTTCAGCCTGGTGCAGAGCAAGCTGCGCCGTCTGATCGACCGCACCAGCTTCGCGATGGCGCAGCAGGACGTGCGTTACTACCTCAATGGCATGTTGCTGGAAGTGGGTGGCGGCACCCTGCGCGCAGTCGCTACCGACGGTCACCGCCTGGCCATGTGCTCCTTGAGTAACGCGGTGCCGGAAGCGCAGGACCGCCACCAGGTGATCGTGCCGCGCAAGGGCATCCTGGAACTGGCTCGTCTGCTCACCGAGCAGGACGGCGAAGTGTCCATCGTTCTTGGTCAGCACCACATCCGTGCGACCACCGGTGAGTTCACCTTTACTTCCAAGCTGGTAGACGGCAAGTTCCCCGACTACGAACGCGTACTGCCCAAGGGCGGCGACAAGCTGGTGCTCGGTGATCGCCAGGTACTGCGCGAAGCCTTCAGCCGCACCGCCATCCTGTCGAACGAGAAGTACCGTGGTATCCGTCTGCAACTCTCCAACGGCCTCCTGAAAATCCAGGCGAACAACCCGGAGCAGGAAGAAGCGGAAGAAGAAGTGCAGGTCGACTACAACGGCGGCAGCCTGGAAATCGGCTTCAACGTCAGCTACCTGCTGGACGTCCTGGGTGTCATGGGTACCGAGCAGGTGCGCATGATCCTCTCCGACTCCAATAGCAGTGCGCTGGTGCAGGAAGCGGACAACGACGATTCCGCCTACGTCGTCATGCCGATGCGCCTCTGACGCGTATCGATGTCCCTTACCCGCCTTTCGGTCACCGCGGTGCGCAACCTGCACCCGGTGACCTTCTCCCCTTCCCCCCGCATCAACATCCTCTACGGCGAAAACGGCAGCGGCAAGACCAGCGTGCTGGAAGCCATCTACCTGCTCGGTCTTGCGCGCTCCTTCCGCAGCATGCGCCTGCAACCTGTCATCCAGTACGAAGAACCGGCTTGCACGGTGTTCGGACAGGTGCGCCTGGGCAATGGCTTTGACAGCAGCCTCGGGGTTTCTCGAGATCGCCAAGGCGAGTTCCAGATTCGTATCGACGGGCAGAACGCGCGTAGCGCTGCTCAGCTGGCGGAAACCTTGCCGTTGCAGTTGATCAATCCGGACAGCTTCCGCCTGCTGGAAGGTGCGCCTAAGATTCGCCGGCAGTTCCTCGACTGGGGAGTGTTCCACGTGGAACAACGCTTCATGGTCGCCTGGCAAAGATTGCAGAAGGCCCTGCGGCAGCGGAACTCGTGGCTCCGACATGGTAAACTGGACGGTGCTTCGCAGGCTGCGTGGGACCGAGAATTATGTGCCGCGAGCGATGAGATCGACGCGTATCGAAGGTCCTATATCCAAGCTCTCAAGCCCCAGTTCGAGCGTACCCTGGCCGAGCTGATCCAGCTCGATGACCTGACGCTCAGCTATTACCGTGGGTGGGACAAGGAGCGTGACCTGAGTGAGGTGCTGTCTTCCAGCCTGCTCCGCGATCAGCAGATGGGGCACACCCAGGCAGGACCGCAACGGGCGGATCTGAGGATTCGCCTGGGGGGACACAATGCCGCGGAGATACTGTCCCGCGGCCAACAGAAACTGGTGGTCTGCGCGTTGCGGATCGCCCAGGGGCACCTGATCAACCAGGCCAAGCGCGGGCAATGCGTCTACCTGGTGGATGATCTCCCCTCCGAATTGGATGAGAAGCATCGGTTGTCTTTGTGCCGGCTTCTCGAAGATCTGGGTTGCCAGGTATTCATCACCTGCGTCGACCCGCACTTATTGAAAGACGGCTGGCAAACGGAAACGCCGGTGTCGATGTTCCACGTGGAACATGGGCGCGTCTCTCAGGACACTACCATCGGGAGTGAAGAATGAGCGAGAACACCTACGACTCTTCCAGTATCAAGGTACTGAAGGGGCTGGACGCGGTACGTAAGCGTCCGGGCATGTACATCGGTGATACCGACGACGGCACTGGCCTGCACCACATGGTCTTCGAGGTGGTGGACAACTCGATCGACGAAGCGCTGGCGGGCTATTGCAGCGAGATCAGCATCACCATTCACACCGATGAATCCATCACCGTGCGCGACAATGGTCGCGGCATCCCGGTGGATATCCACAAGGAAGAAGGGGTCTCCGCGGCCGAGGTCATCATGACCGTCCTTCACGCCGGCGGTAAGTTTGACGACAACAGCTACAAGGTCTCCGGCGGTCTGCACGGCGTGGGTGTGTCGGTGGTGAACGCCCTCTCCCACGAACTGCGCCTGACCATCCGCCGCGAAGGCAAGGTCTGGGAGCAGGTCTACCACCACGGCGTTCCGCAGTTCCCGCTGCGCCCGGTCGGCGATACCGATGGTTCGGGCACCGAGGTGCACTTCAAGCCGTCCCCGGAAACCTTCCACAACATCCACTTCAGCTGGGACATCCTGGCCAAGCGGATTCGCGAGCTGTCGTTCCTGAACTCCGGCGTCGGCATCGTCCTGCGTGATGAGCGTGCCGGCAAGGAAGAGCTGTTCAAGTACGAAGGCGGCCTGCGGGCTTTCGTCGAGTACCTGAACACCAACAAGACCGCGGTGAACCAGGTCTTCCACTTCAACTGCCAGCGCGAAGAAGACGGCGTCGGCGTGGAAGTCGCCCTGCAGTGGAACGACAGCTTCAACGAGAACATCCTCTGCTTCACTAACAACATTCCCCAGCGTGACGGTGGTACCCACCTGGCAGGCTTCCGCTCTGCTCTTACCCGTCACCTGAACAACTACATCGAGCAGGAAGGCCTGGCGAAGAAGTTCAAGATCGCTACCACCGGCGACGACGCCCGTGAAGGTCTGACCGCGATCATTTCGGTGAAGGTGCCGGATCCGAAGTTCAGCTCGCAGACCAAGGACAAGCTGGTTTCCTCGGAGGTGAAGACCGCCGTGGAACAGGAGATGGGCAAGTACTTCGCCGACTTCCTGCTGGAGAACCCGAACGAAGCCAAGGCCGTGGTCGGCAAGATGATCGACGCCGCCCGTGCCCGTGAGGCTGCGCGCAAGGCTCGCGAGATGACCCGCCGCAAAGGCGCGCTGGACATCGCCGGCCTGCCGGGCAAGCTCGCCGACTGCCAGGAGAAGGATCCCGCCCTCTCCGAACTGTACATCGTGGAAGGTGACTCCGCGGGCGGTTCTGCGAAGCAGGGTCGTAACCGCAAGACCCAGGCGATCCTGCCGCTCAAGGGCAAGATCCTCAACGTCGAGAAGGCTCGCTTCGACAAGATGCTGTCCTCCCAGGAGGTCGGCACGCTGATCACCGCGCTGGGCTGCGGTATCGGTCGCGAGGAGTACAACATCGACAAGCTGCGTTACCACAACATCATCATCATGACCGATGCCGACGTCGACGGTTCGCACATCCGTACCCTGCTGCTGACCTTTTTCTTCCGTCAGTTGCCGGAGCTGGTCGAGCGCGGCTACATCTACATCGCCCAGCCGCCGCTGTACAAGGTGAAGCGCGGCAAGCAGGAGCAGTACATCAAGGACGACGTGGCCATGGAGGAGTACATGACCCAGTCGGCCCTCGAGGACGCCAGCGTGCACGTCAACGAAAGCGCTCCGGGCCTGTCCGGCGAAGCGCTGGAGAAGCTGGTCAACGAGTACCGTGGCGTCATGCGTACCCTCTCCCGCCTGTCTCGTCTGTATCCGCAGGACCTGACCGAGCACTTCGTCTACCTGCCGCGTATCGAGGTCGAGCAGTTGGGTGAGCAGGCCGCCATGCAGGGCTGGCTGGACCAATACCAGGCGCGCCTGAAGGCCTCCGAGAAGTCCGGCCTGGTCTACAAGGTCAGCCTGCGTGAGGATCGCGAGCGCCACCTGTGGCTGCCGGAAGTCGAGATGGTTGCCCACGGTCTGTCGAGCTACGTCACCTTCAACCGCGACTTCTTCGCCAGCAACGATTACCGCGCGGTAACCGAGCTGGGCGCCAAGCTGAACAGCCTGATGGAAGAAGGCGCCTACGTGCAGAAAGGCGAGCGCAAGAAGATCGTCTCGAGCTTCAAGGAAGCCCTGGACTGGCTGATGGCCGAAGGCACCAAGCGTCACAGCATCCAGCGATACAAGGGGCTGGGCGAGATGAACCCGGACCAGCTATGGGAAACCACGATGGACCCGAACGTGCGCCGCATGCTGAAGGTAACCATCGAGGACGCCATCGCCGCCGACCAGCTGTTCAACACCCTGATGGGCGATGCCGTGGAGCCACGCCGCGACTTCATCGAAAGCAACGCCCTGGCGGTGTCCAACCTGGACATCTGAGCCAGTGTAGGTGGGCAAAGTTATTTGCCTTTTCGGCCAGAGTTAAGCGTATCGGCCAAAGTTAGTGGCTAGAAGAAAAAGAAAACCCCAGGAGGCCATGTGCCTTCTGGGGTTTTCTTTAGATAGGTTGAGCTAGGTGAATCTTTTGGAGATGAAGAAAGCGGAGTGCGTTCGGCATTGCTCTAATCAGTTGGCATCCTCATCCTGTAGCCCGCCCCACCCCCACCACCAATAGGTGCTGGTACGGAGTCAGCGCCCCTAACCCCAGCGATTGCAGTGATCTTGTCTGGCTCGTCAGGAAGCCAATCAAGGCTCAGAAAACAGCAGCCTTCCAGCCCCATTCGTTTCTATCCTGGCTCTAAATCATCGATGAAGATTCACATTAATGTGAACAACTCGAATTAGCTCTTGGCTCGTATGTCGGTGGTCGCTGATATACGCCCATTTCATCCGGTGATCGCATGTCGTTCCTTGCTGATTTACAGGAAAGCCGATATCAGCCTTGGCTCGCAGCTTAACAACGATGTCGGAGATGCCAGGCTTCTGGATGTATTCGACGACATACCCACGGCTTTGTCGCCCAGTGGAGTAGCGGGAAACCAGCTGTTGGATAGCCTGTACATGTTTAGCTGACCCTGCATAGATCTTTGCTTCGGCCAGACGTCGTTCAGAGGATTGAATGCTCTCAGATTTAATCGTCAGGTCAACGCGACCGTTGCTGTACCCCTCACGCACTACAGAAAGGCCCGGCATGCTCAAAGCAGCCGCCAAGAATGCGGACAGTTTTTCCTCTTTATCTGCCGTCAAGTGGTGTGCCTCAGCTTCCATACGCTGAATACATTCCTCGAAATGACGATCCAAAAAATCATCAAACTCATGCTCCGTCTTTGCTTGAAACAGCGTTCGCAAAGCAGGAAACCAGTTGAACAATGTTTTCAGGCTGTCAGCCATGCATATTTCCTCTAGCATCTCTAAGAGCCCATTGGATTGACAGGCGCTCTGCCCAATCACCTTCCCCTTGGTGTGCGGATGCCATGCGCCGCACCTCATCAAAATCCATCGGTAGGCGGGAGGTAGATGAGTCTAAATTAAGAAACTCGCGACGAAAAATACCTACGTCGTTGGCAGACAGCACGTTCAAGAGAGGGAACAAGATGTTGCTGACTGACAGCCCACTGAACTTCTCTATTTCCACCAGATCAGAAAGACTCAAGTTTTCACAACTACTATCTAAGCGCTCAAAAAGGGTATCAACCGCTCTCGACCAGATGCCTGCAACACCGAACCTTTCCTGTATCACCTTTAGGGCACGCGCCCTAATCTGCCCACCGCTGCGCGCTCCATCGGCATTTTGGGATTGATAAGTCACATCAAACACCATGTCCGTCAGCCAGCGTTTGAAGTTCGGGTTGTCGCTGAATTGCTTGAATAACTCAGTGTGGTCAGACAGCAGCTCCAGCACGACGCGATTGAGCGCTTTGTTGTGTTCCAACCTGGCGTTTTGCTTATCGGAGTTCGCCTGTGCATTCCTGTAGGCCTTGTCCTGGGCTACGCGCGCGGGAATCTCTTCGGTGATGACCTTGCGGATTTTGTCCTCGTCCTTCCAATCGATGTTGCCGAACAAATCGTTGAAGGTCTTGATGATGTTCGACAGCCTGTCGATTTCGGGCTCGCCGTTGCCGCCACCACCGCTCGGTGGAACGGGATCAAACGTTGCATCGGTATCGTCCATCGCCATCTTGAGAGCCGCTTGGGCTTCTACGCGATAGCTGTCCATGTCGACCGATTCCAGTACGCCTTTGGAGAGATCCTCCTCCTTGGGTGCGGGCAACTTCGGAATGAGAAAGTTTAGGAAGATCGACAGCTTCTCCCACGACGGATGGCCGTAGCTCAGGATTGCGGCAAGGAAGCCGTAACTACGCACAAATGCCTTGGCTTTGCCCTTGAATTTCACCTGCCCGTCTTCGTCTAGGTTCTCCTGGTACTCCCCCACGCAAGCGTCAAGAATTGGGTCGAGCTTGTCCCGATCTGCGCCGCCAAGGTAAAGCGCGACCAAGTCCTCAACCTGCTGCCAGCTATACACCTGCTGCCCGTCGAGCTCGGCTTTCAGGTCGTGCAGCTTGTTGGCATCGGTTTCTCCTATCTGAATCGTGGCACGGTAGTAATCCTGGAATGCCGCCTTTACTGCCTCAGCGTTGTCCGCGAAGTCGAGCACGAAGGTGTCATGCTTTTGCGGATGGGCTCTGTTGAGGCGCGACAGGGTCTGCACTGCCAGCACGCCTGCCAATGGCTTGTCCACGTACATCGTGTGCAGTAGGGGCTCATCAAAGCCAGTGACGAACTTGTTTGCGACAATCAGAAAGCGATACGGGTCTTGCTTGAGATTGACCGGGATGTCCTTGCTCGGGAAACCGTTGAGGTCTGCCTCGGTCTTCTTCTCGCCGCCGATATCGAAGTCACCTGAGTACGCCACGATGGCCTTGTACGGGCTCTTGATCTGGGTGAGGTAGTCGGACACCTCGCGGTAATAGTCGATGGCACGTGCGATGCCGTTGCACACAATCATGGCCCGCGCCTTGCCGCCAATTTTGTGCTTGCCCGCTACCTGATCAATGAAGTGATCGACCATGATCTCGGCCTTGCAGCGGATGGCCTTGTCGTGCGATTCGACGTAATGACGGATCTTCTTAAGTGCCTTCGCCTTGTCGAATTCGGGATCGTCTTCGACGGTCTTGGCGACTTGGTAGAAGCTATCGTAGCTGGTGTAGTTCTCCACCACGTCCAGGATGAACTTCTCCTGGATGGCCTGCTTGGTTGTGTAGGTCAGTTCTTCGGGCGAGCGGAATTCCACCTTGTCACCAACGAGAGTCTTCTCGCCGAACAACTCCAGCGTCTTGTTCTTGGGCGTGGCAGTGAACGCGAAGTAGCTGGCGTTGGCCAGCAACTTCCGCGAGGCGATGCGCTTCTCGATTTCTGTGTTGACCGCATCCTGCGTGCTGTCCTCCTCAAACTCCTCTTCGGCAACCTTTCCGCCGAGGGCTTCGTGCATCCGTGCCGTGGTTTTGCCGCCCTGGCTGGAGTGCGCCTCGTCGATCAACAGTGCGAAGTTTTTGCCGGAGAGGTCACCCAACTCATCAAGGATGAACGGGAATTTCTGCACCGTGGTGACGATGATCTTCTTGCCCCGGCGCAAGTACTCGCGCAGTTCCTGCGCGTTGTCGGAGTGGCCGAAGATCGCCGCCACGTGGTCGTAGCCCTTGATGGTGCGGGCGATCTGCGTGTCCAACGCGCGCCGGTCGGTGATGACGATGATGGAGTCGTACTGCACCGTCATCGGGTCATCCTTGCGGCGTAGCTCCACCAGCTGGTGCGCTAGCCAGGCAATGGTGTTGCTCTTGCCGCTACCTGCCGAATGCTGGATCAGATAACGCTTACTCACCCCGTCTCTGTGGGCGCGGCGCAGCAGGGCACGCACCGTGCGCAACTGATGGAAGCGCGGGAAGATTTGCTTGCGCTTCTTGCGTTTCTTGCCGCTAGCATCCGCTTCTTCCTCTTCCACCACCTGCGCGTAGCTCTCGATGATGTTGGCCAGCGACTCGCGGGTCAGCACCTGCTTCCACAGGTAATCGGTCTTTAGACCATCCGGGTTGGGCGGGTTGCCTGCGCCGCTGTTCCAGCCCTGGTTGAACGGTAGGAACCACGAGGCCTTGCCCTTCAGCTCGGTGCAGAACGCGGCCTCCGCGTCATCCACTGCGATATGCGCAACGCAACGCCCCAATTGGAACAGCAGCTCCTGCGGGCTGCGGGTGGTCTGGTACTGGACGATGGCGTCGGCCAAGGTCTGCTTGGTCAGCGAGTTCTTCAATTCGAAGGTCAGCACCGGCAGGCCGTTGATGAAGATCGCCAAGTCCAGTTCGTTGCTGGAATCGTTGCTGTAGCGTAGTTGCCGGGTGACGCTGAAGATGTTCTTGCTAAAGGCATCCGTTGCAGCGGTATTGCCCGGTGTGGGAAGCAGCTTGTAGAGATCGACGTGTACCGGCCCGTGGCTCACGCCCTTGCGCAGTACGTCCACGACACCGCGCTTGGTGATCTCGCCTTGCAGCCGGTGCAGGAACTGGGTGCGCTTGATGCCCTCCGCAGCCAGTTCCAGTGTGTCCACCGCCTTGGGCTGTGTGGCTTGCAAGAAGGCCAACAACAGCACCACATCCAGCGCTACGTCGCGATTGTAGTCGGTTGGCTTGCCCTGCACGTAGCCGTTGTGGGTGGCGGCGAAGTCCCTGGGGGCCAGCTCATGGCTGTACTCGGGCTGCGGTACGCCGGTCAGGCCGCGTACCACACGCGCCTCGAACCAGCGCTCGCTGGTGTCAGTCTTCGCCATCACCATCCTCCTCTTCAGTCACATCCTCTTGGTCATCGCCCAGCGCGGCCAACGCCGTGTCGTCCACTACGTCCTCCGGACTGGGTTGCCAGCCCCGCACGTCCACTTGGCCCGTGACCACATCGCCAATCAGGCGGTCGCGGAATTCGCGGATCAGTTTGATTTCATCTTCGGCGCGGGCGATGGCTTCGTCCAAGTCCTTCGTTTCACGCAATATGTGCGACAGAATCGCTTCCTGTTCATCTTGACGTGGAATGGGGAGCCGTACATTGCCGATGAAAGTCCAATCGGCACGTGGCATCTTCGCGCCCGCCGTGGAGCTGTTAATCAGGTCAATGACGCGCTTGCAGCGCAGTAGCTGCTCGAGATAAGCAGGAAGGACTAGTTCCTTGCGCGCCCGCAGCACGAGAAACTCGCTCACGCATACGCCAGCACGGTGCGCCCGCGTTACCTTCGCCAAGTAGGGACGGAGTTTTCCGAACAGAACGTCGCCGGCGATAAACCGTTTCACCGTGCTAGCAAATTCGACTTCGCCCTCAAGCGGCCGCGCCACGCCAGTCCAACTTTGAACGTGCTCCAGTGCCAGATAAATTTCCTCGTTGGCTTTGGTTGTGGTCTGGTTCGTAGTGTTACTGGCGAGGAACTTCAATCGGCGAAGCTCCCAATGCTCCGGTACCTCACCCAGCCATTCGATGCCAGAAGGCTTGAGCGCGACAGCAG
Organism: Pseudomonas sp. ATCC 13867; assembly: GCF_000349845.1. Taxonomy (NCBI): domain Bacteria; kingdom Pseudomonadati; phylum Pseudomonadota; class Gammaproteobacteria; order Pseudomonadales; family Pseudomonadaceae; genus Pseudomonas; species Pseudomonas sp. ATCC 13867. Next base: position 11,301 of record NC_020829.1, read on the forward strand.
CATCGAGACCGCGTGTAACGGCGTGGTCGATGATGCGCAGCTTCTGTTCGGTGAGCAGCTTGATGAGATCGCGCTTGGTCTTAATTAATCGGGCGGTGTGTGCGTCCTGCGCGCGTAAGTAGGCAACGATCTGGTCTTGCTCAGGGCGAGGCGGCTGGATCAGTTGAATGTCGAGAAATTGATTCGGGTAAAGGCGCAGACGCGAAGCGCGGATACCGGTCGAGCGGCCGATGTATTCGGCCGCGTAGGCACGGGTGCGCAACAGGTAATCGAGATACGCCGGGTTGAAGCTGTCGGCCTGGTGCGGGCGGTACACGCCATAGGCGGGACTGACGATGCCCACGTGCCTGCTCGCACCAAGCGCTGCCATCCAAGCCCATAGCGTGTTGATGACGATATCGCCGGGGCGGCACAGTTTGGAGCCTATGTAGCTCGCTGCCTTGAACATCGTCACGTTCTTCTGGCTGCGCGGGGTCACTCCTGTGAGGTGCGACACCGACAGCAATTCTTCCTGCCCGGTCTTCGAGCGCTCATCCACCTCGCGGAAGAAGGTTTTGGCGCGTTGCTCATTCCAGTGCTCCGGTACGGAGAGCAACCAACGCATCTTCGGCTTCCGATACTTCGGGTATGCGCTCGCTGCACCCATCACACCCCCCCCACAATCTTGTGCAGCAAACCTTCGCTCTGCTGCTCCAGCGCGAGTATGTCAGCGCGGATTTCCGCCAGAGTGCGCAGTGGCGTGGGCTTGTAGAAGTAGCGGGCGAACGAAATTTCATAGCCGATCTGGGTTTTGTCCGTGGCGATCCAGGCATCTGGTGTATGCGGCCGCACTTCGCGGGCAAAGAAGGCGTCGATACCGCCTGGCTCTTTTAACGGCACCTGCTCGGTGTCGCGCAGATCCGCGTCGGATTCATATTCCACGACTTCGCGGTGGTTGTGTTCATCTAACAGATAACGACCATCGTAATTCCCCACAAAGGGGTCAGAGGCTTTGAGTTTTGTGCGTTTTGCAATAACGGGCGGAGCCGTTTCGTCTCGCCAGCTGACAGCCTTGTAGATGGCCTTCTTCTCTGACGCGCTGAGCTTGTCGCCCTGCGCTTTGAGTGCAGCATCGAAGCAGGTGCGGAACTCATTGTGGTCGTCGAACACGGCGCTGCCCAGCGCCTTCCGAGCCCGTTGCGCCACCTCCAGCAACCGCTTGTCACGCTGCCAAGTCGATGCGTCGAGCAGTTTCTTGCGGCGCTTGGCGGGCACAGCCTTGCGGGTTGCGGGGGTCTCACTGTCATCGTCGCTGTCGCCGTCTTCACTGTCCTCGTCTTCGTTCTCATCCTCACCTTTTAGCCAGGCCTCGATGGCCGTTTTGCGCTTGGCGAACTCGCTGTAGAGCGCTTCGCCGTGGGTGGCGTAGATCTCGGCGCGCAGTGCCTCGTCGCTGGAGGCAAAACGCAGGGGCTCAATGCGTTCGTCGGAGAGTTGGCTTTTCAGGCGTAGCGGGCGCTCGACGGTGATCTTCCAGTAGCCGAAGTCCTGGGTATCGAACCATTTGGACTGGGCGGTTTCCTGTGCTTCACCGAGGTAGAGATCGAGGATGCAGGCAACGTCAGAATCACTCAGTTCGCAGTTCTTCTTGCCGAGGTTACGGCGCAGCGGCTGAAACCACTGCGATGCATCTATTAACTGCACTTTGCCACGGCGCGCTTGGGCCTTCTTGTTGGCCAGCACCCATATATAGGTGGCAATGCCGGTGTTGTAGAAGATGTTGAGCGGTAGGGCGATGATGGCCTCCAGCCAGTCGTTCTCTAGTACCCAGCGGCGTATGTTGCTCTCACCTTGGCCTGCGTCGCCGGTAAACAGCGCCGAGCCGTTATGCACCAGCGCGATGCGGCTGCCCAGCGGCGTGTTGTGCTTCATCTTTTGCAGCTTGTTCACCAGGAACATGAGCTGCCCGTCGCTGGAGCGGGTGATGAGCTTGAACTCGGACTCGCCCGCGTGGCTGACGATAAAGCGAGGATCGTTGAATTCCTTCTTGCCGCCCATGCGCTCCAGATCGGTTTTCCAACTCTTGCCATAGGGAGGGTTGGAGATCATGAAATCGAACTCGCGGCTGCGGAACTGATCGGCGGACAGGGTCGATTTGTCTGCACCGCCAACTATGTTCTCGGCCTCTGCGCCCTCGCCTTTCAGGAGCAAGTCGGCCTTGCAGATGGCGTAGGTTTCGTCGCTGATCTCCTGGCCGAACAGGTGAATGGACACCTCCTTGTCGTGTTCGTCCGCCAGTTCGTGCAAGACTTCTTCGGCAACAGTCAGCATCCCGCCTGTGCCGCAGCTGCCGTCGTATAGCGAGTAGGTGCTGGATTCAATCCAGTCAGCCACGGGCAGGAACAACAGCTTAGCCATGAGTTGAACCACGTCGCGTGGCGTGAAGTGTTCGCCCGCCTCTTCGTTGTTTTCTTCGTTGAAGCGGCGGATCAGCTCCTCGAACACGGTGCCCATGCCGTGGTTGTCCAGCGCAGGCAGCTTGATGCGCCCGTCTGCATCCTTGACCGGCAGCGGCGCGAGATTGATCTCCGGGTCGAGGAAGTCGTCGATCAGGTAGCCGAGGACGTGGGAATCCACTAGCTTCTGAATCTGGTTGCGGAAGTTGAACTTGGTGAGGATCTCCTGCACGTTGGGCGAGAAGCCGTCTAAATATGCAATGAAGTCATCGCGCAGGCGCTGGCCTGCCGCGCTAGCCTTCAGCTTGGCTAGGGTGAATTCCGAAACGTTGTAGAACGCCTGCTTGGCAGCATCACGTAGTGCACCGTCCTGCTCTGCCACGTTGTGGGCATCAAGTAGTTTCTTGCGCTCCAGCACCGCGTCCTTAGTAGCTTCTAGCACTGCATCGAGCCGTCGCAGTACGGTGAAGGGCAGGATCACGTCGCGGTACTTGCCGCGTACATACACATCGCGCAGGCGGTCATCGGCGATGTTCCAGATGAAGTCGGAAATCCACTTGATCTGGCTTTGGTCTTGGAGCTTGGGGGAATTCATGGTGCTTAACCTTGGAATTTCTAGAATGTCTTTTGGCAATCCGCTTGCTGATGGCCTACAGAGTCGCTGTAAACCCCGGAATACGCCAGCAACCGTCAGGCAAGGGCAGCGCCGAATGCCTTGACGGTTTCCTCGCTGTCGCGACCCGAGATGCCTTTGCCGGTGGCTGCCTCGATGAGCTTCAGCAGTTCACTGCCGCGTTTGCAGATGAAGTCGTCGAAGTTATCACCACGTAGCTCTGCCACCGGAATGGCATGGCTATGTAGGAAGGTATCCAGCGTCTTGGCATCAACCTGCTTGTGCTTCTCGACACGCCCTAGATAGATGCTGGGGGCATCCCCACCGATATAGCGGTTGGTGCTGGCGGCTAGCGGAGCTTTGTTGACTACGCTGTTCCACTTCTCGCGGGGTAGTCTCTGGGCTGGGGCTTCGCACCAGGCACGGGGGAAAATGTGGTGTATGTCGATGGCGTTGTTGAAATAGGTGTTCAGATCGATCGGTGTACCGGTGATGAAGTCGCGGCTGCCATGTTTCATCAGCAACGCAGTTAGGCCCTTGTAGGCAGCGGCTTGGCGCGATTGCAGCGATAGCAGCCGATTGGGCGCAAAACTGGAGTCACGCAGAGTCCGAGGTTCATTACCCTCCTCAATCCACTGGGCCACATCCGGGACGTCCATTGCAAAGCGGGTTTCGTTGGCGCCGCCATACAGTTCACCAAAGACGCCACACCAGTACCAGCGCAAGACCTTCTGCTTCACACCATGCAGATCGATTTTGATCTGATGGTGCGTGCAAATCACTGCCAGGGGAATCAACTGGGTTGCATACGGCAGGCTGCGAATCTCAAAGATCTTCTCTTCCGCCAGGATCTCTGCAGCTTTCTTGAATCCCGCCTCGACGCTGTCTGCAAGCCGGGTGAAATCCTCTTTCTCCAGGCGCAGTACGTCGGCCCGTTTGCAGGAAACTGGACTCTTGCTCTTCAGATGGCGCTCGAAGCTGGCGAGCAATGTTACGGCCACTAGGAAGCTCGTACCATCTACGGCCTTCAGAACGCTGTGTCTGGAGGTCATCCGGGCTGCACGTTTGTCCCAGTCTTCGCGTAGATTGAATTCGCTGGCAGCAAAGGTCGCCGTCATTAGCTCAAAGACTGTCAGCGTTACTCCACCTGTGTTCACCTTCTCGAATACTTGGCAGACCGCCTCGCGCGGTGTGTCGCTGGACAACTCGATGGCTGGAACCTTGAACTGCTGGAAGCGAAGCCAGATATCCTGTTCGAAGCGCATGAGAAACATCGCTGCTTCGAGGTTATTTCCGAAGTGGTTCGCATAGCCCATTTTCCACTGCATGAAGCCCGCTGTATCAAACATCAGGGCAGCCGGGAACATGCGCAGCTGATACTGCTTAGTAGGCGTGCTGAGATCGAGATCCACATGGCGACCGAAATCGGAAGTAACCATTAGGGATTCCGGCACAGAAACCACGGCGTCTTCACGATCCTCCTGCGGATCTAGGCACTTCGTCATATCGAGGAAGTACACACGATTAATCTCTGCGCCCTTTTCCGTTCTGGTTTTGACGGGCTTACCGCTTCGTAAAGCCAGATACATAGAGGTGAGGCGCTGCTGACCATCTAGCACCAGGATCTTCGGACTAGGAGCAGGCTTGAGCTCAACGCCTTCGAAAAGGCGCGGTTTAAAAGGGACACCGCCAGCTTCAAGAAACATGACCGCGCCAATGGGGTACGAAAGAGACAAGCTCGCGATTAGGGAGCTGATGTGCCTGTCATCCCAGACCCAGCCGCGTTGAAAGTCAGGCAGCTGGGTTTCGCCTTTAGCGATTGAGTCGAGGACGTCTTTCAGGGACGGTTCAGCGGTTCTGAAGCTCATGCTTCGGGCACTTCCTTGGTGTTGATGTTTATGTGTGGTGGCCGAGTTTGTCTTTATCTGTACTTGCTTCGCTAGAACGATGTGCTGTCCTGAGTCCAGCCTGCAGCTGCCCAGTCCAAATTTTCGGGTATTAGATAGCGGTTACTGGCATCAGCAAGTCGCTGATTAACCATTTCTTCTGCAACTTTGAACAGCCACTTGGAGGCCTCTGCGGCTGGGCTAAGGCTACTGTGTACGGCAGGGCTCAGGAGCCATTGGCTGGCCTTCGCAGGGTTCAGCTTGGCTTTACCACCGTTAACCTGAATGGCAACAAACTCCTGGCGCATGCGTTTGCCCTGGGGGCCTTGCCAGCGCAGCATGGCTCCAAGCAGAGCACCCTCTCCTAGTTCTGGCGCATTGAGCATGGCAGCCAAACCGCCAAAATCGTACTCGCAGGCCTTGCCCAGTAGGTACTGCATCAGCTTGGAGTTGAGGTCGAGCATGTGGGTGTCTGGACGATTGGCCGCCAGCATGCGATCCAAGGTTACATCCATGCGCTGTGAGGCCTTCGGGGACAGCCCCATGTCGCGCATTACCTGCTCGGACAATCGGATACGCAGCAACCGCTCTTTATGGCTGCGCTCTGCGACCTCAATGCCCAATTGATCGAACATCCCAAGGACAAAGCTGTAGAGATGATCGACAGTAATTTCGAGCTCATCGCGTAGCTCACTGGGGTCGCTGGTGGCGGCATGGGCAAACAGCTCTCGTTGTTTAGCGGCAGCCGTACGTGCCTGCTTCAGCGCTTCGTCGATTCGCTCACGGGTACGGTCTATGCCGAGTTTTGTCGCCTGTTGCAGGATGTCTTCTACGTCGATCAGCTCGGCCAGCTCTCCGAGGATTTCATCCTTCAGGCCTTCGTTGAACTCATGCCGCTGAACCTCGGCAAGATCGGTCACCACGCTGTCGATTCGCTCATACATCAGGTCGACGATGTTCTGATCCAGACTGTCGGTTTGCTGGATGTTGAACACGACAACCTTCTTCTTCTGGCCATAGCGATACAGGCGGCCAATGCGCTGTACGAGGCGCATTGGGTTCCAGGGCAGGTCATAGTTGACCATGACGTGGCATTTGCTCTGAAGGTTGATGCCCTCCCCGCCTGCCTCAGTCGAAATCAGAAAGCGGCCTTGCTCCTCGAATCGCTTGATAGCCTCACGTCGCTCAGCATGTTGCATGGAGCCATTAATGAGCTCGACCTGGTCGCTACCATATTGGTCAGCCAGTGCTGCGCGGAGGTAGTTTTGAGTGGTGCGGTATTCGGTAAAGATCAGCACCTTCTCGTCGGCATTGGCGGCGTGGATCTTGCCGATGATGTCTTCGATAAACAGCTTCAGTTTGAGGTCGTTAGCCTTCAGTACTGCTGCTTCGGCAATCAGGTCTTTAAGCAGCTGCACTTCACCAGCGAAGAATTCGCGGGCATCACTGGTGAACTGTTCTTCCCATTCACCCAGATAACGTTGGTCTCTGGGTTCTTCATCCGAGAGTCCGTTGGCCTCATCGTCGAGCAGGCGCTGAAGGCGGTTGCACAACGCCCTATGAATAGCTGCTGCACTGGAGGCTGCTAGCTTGCGGTAGACGGTCATCACGAAGCCAATAGCGTTACCGGTTCGTCCCAGTGCTTCACCCGCGTCATAGCCTTTGCGCAGATAGTCCTGAAGGGTTTTATCGAATTCGATGGATTCCGTGCTGCTGGGTACCTGCAAGGCACTGGTTATTTTGCCTTGGAAGATGAAGTTCCCTTCTGCATCCGTTACATCCGCCTTGTGATTGCGGAACACCATGTCATGCAGGATTTCTGGCTTGATGTTGAGAGCCATTAGGTCGGTGCGTCGCTCGGGGCGAAGCAGTTCCAGCAGAGCGACAAACTTGTCTTGCATGCCCTGGTGAGGGGTCGCACTCAGCAACAGCATGTGTTTGGTTTGACTGCGTAGATTTTTCGCCAAGTCATAGCGTTCCGAGCTGTCCAGCTTCTGCCCGTACTGGCGACGGCTGAGTCGATGGCCTTCGTCAAATATCACCAGATCCCAGGGCTCTGCTTGGAGCAGGCTTTCCAAGTGACCTTCCTGCTTGAGTCGATCCATGGAGCCAATGACACAGTCGTGCATCTTCCATTGGCGAGATTCGTTGATGAAAAAGTCCTCACCATAGATCTCAAAGTCTTCGATCTTGAACTTGTGGTAGAGCTCTTCCTGCCATTGCTTGGTCAGGCCTGCGGGGGTAACCAGCAAGATGCGTTTGACCAGATCTCGTTGCCGCAGCGCATGCAGGAGCATGCCGGTCTCAATAGTCTTGCCGAGGCCCACATCGTCCGCGATCAACCAGTTGAAGTTGCCGGAGGCGAGGATGTGGTGCACCAAGTGAATCTGATGAGGAAGCGGTTCAATCTCTAGGTGAGAAAGAGCACCAGTGTTTTCATTCCACACCTTGATGGCATGGGCGAGCATGCGCAGTCGCATGCGTTCAGCATCGACTGCTTCGCCTTTACTGGCAGTGACAAACCGATGCTTAACGCCCTTCACCTGACGCAGGTACTGATAGGGCAGCCAATGGCGTTCTCCTCGCTCAGGAAAGTCGACTAGGACTTGCTCGCTCCCCGCTAAGGTGCGTTGCTGCATGATCACGCCCTGCCCAAGTGAGCGAACACCGCTATTTGGTGTTTCGTCGATCACGTCCATGCCATTTTGAAAGCCTGAGCGCACGGCAGATGCATCGACATAGGCCAGTTTCTTCTCCGGACTGAACCAGTGAACCTGAAGCTGATCTTCGGCTTCTTTAGCAATGGCCATTTTGACAATGCCCCGACGTTCACTCTGGCCGCTGGGTAATGTTTGGCATACCCAGCAACCGGGAACGTGGGTAAGACTAAGGGGCTTCATGGGCTAGTCCTTTATCCTTATGGCTCAATGTTTGGCGAGGGTTGGTCGCTACTTTGTGCGTGCAAGGCAGACGCGAGCGGAGCAGCTGACCACTGAGGTGGAGCGCCTTCAGAACCAACGTCAACGCTATCTTCCTCAGCTTCAATATCGCTAGGCATCTCAGCGTCTTCAGCTGGTTTCTTCGAACGCTTTTTGGGAAATATTGGAGGCGTTTCTACTACAACTGGCGGCTTGTCACTGAAGTAACAGCTGGGTTCCTCGGGGTGCTTTGTTTGGAAAACACCAAATTCCCGCAGGCGCTCGGTCTTCTCGATTTCTAGCGTGTCGCAAAGTCCCAGATCACTGTATTCCTCCGGTGGTAGCTCGCGAGGATCATGAAAATCAAATTGCTGACTGGCGGGCAGACAACCTCCGAGATTGGCGAACCTGAACCATAGGTATCGAGCAAAGGCTTTAAACGCACGGCGCAACGTGCTGTTCTCGTACCAGGAAGCAAAAAGGTTTTCGAGGAAGACCTCGATCTCTTCTACTTGGGGAAGCGACTCGAAGGAGCGCACTATCAGCAGTGCTGTCGGCCAGGACAGAACGTAGTAGGACAGGCGACTGCTGCCGGTTTTATCGAAGGCGATCCAGTAGATATCGTTTTCGGCCCAGATCACTTTGATGTGCGCAGCAAGGATCAGCTCCTCAGGAGTCAGCCCTTTTTCGATCTCTCTCTCCAATGCAATACGAGTTGCCCCCCAGCCGCTCATAACAAAAATCTGCTGAACCAAGGGTAGTGTGCTGAGTGGCCAATTGGCTTTTCCAATCAGTTCCGCAGCTTTCTGAAGTGCGCGATCTTCACGGGAAAGCTTGTCTGCCAGCCAATCATTGGATTCGGATGCTGCCGGCTCCTCATTGCCGAAGACTTCATCCGGGTCAAAGGCATAGGCAGCGTAGTCATCATCTAGATCACGGAAGTCATCCAGAGCAGAGTTGGTATCTCCGTCGAGTTCTTTGCCCAGCTCGATGATGGTCAGATCATGCAGGTTATGATCGAAGTCGAAGCCATCTTCCGGGTCTTCAAGCCCCAGACCCATTTGCACAGGACTAGGTACGTCCAGCTCAAGTTCAGCTAGTGGAAGATCATCGTCGTGCTCGTCGAGGACAGGAGAATGATCCGGGGGCGCGGGGACGTCATCAGTGTTTGCTTCTGTTGAACTTAAGGACGGAGAATTTATGACGCTTAAAGATCGCCCCGACCTCTTAATTATCCTGACGCTAGCTTGTAATTCGCCGGGCTCAGAGGTTTTTCTCGGCATGGCAAGCTTAAGAATGGACTTTTCAGTAGCTCGCGAAGTGATTGCGTCCCCACTTGCCTGTTCTTCAGTATCGCCTTCCACGGCCGGGGATATCTCAAACTCTTCAGCTGCATCGGCGAGTGGTGGTGCTTCATTGGCGGAAGGCTCAACATGATTTCCCCACCAGCCGTCCAAATTTAAAGGTGGAAACTGGGCGGCAGCTTGTTGAATGAAACTGAGAGAATTGTCGACTGCCTCCGAAGAGATCTGGTCAGTTGACGCTACTGGGCACCCCAGTGTGGCCAGCGAAGTGGATGAATCGTTGAGAAATGCAAGGTCGCTAGCCGTTGGTAGATCGACTTCCGGCTCTAGAGTTGTCTCTGTAAAGGCTTGTTGTTGGCGTTTTAACAGCAGTGCACGTTGCATTGCCTTGGCCCCTTCTAAAGGGCGGCGCTGCAGCGTGTGTACGCGGCTGAGCAGATTCAGGTAGTCAGGCTCTTCGCTTATGTCGATAGCTTCAAGCAGGAGTGATTCAGCTGCTTGCAACTTGCCTGACGCGACGAGGTGATTGACGTCTCGAAGCAGCATCTCTTTGCTCTGCTGCTTGCTTTTGATCGAAAGTGTTTGGGGGACGCGGCTCTTTTTGAAATGCAGGATTAGCTCAAGACGGCGTCGAATGTCGTCCGTTGCCTGGTGGTTTTCAAGAAACTCGCTGAGGAGTACCCGGGCTGTGGGGTGCTGCCCTTGAGTAATAAGAAGGGAGATGGCTTGAAGTAGACCCTCTGAGGAATAGCCTTTCAGGCACGAACGAATCTTCGTTTCCAACTCTTTTGGATCAGAAGCGGCGTAGCTCCACAGTTCGTCTAGCAGTGATTCCCAATCCATTTCTATGCCGGCTCCATGGCGACCACTTAGCTTGAGCTAGATCATGACGCGTGGGTGAGCTGCCCTTCCGCTCCATGACAATTGCAACCCGTGCCATTGTCACATTATCCAGACTGACTTTGTGGGAAAGGCAGAAAGCCATCATGGCATCAATTAATTTTCTGGTCAGCCAGCATAAGTATCAGGCTCGTCTTGGGCGGCACGCGAATCTCCCACGCCGCGCCGGTTTCCACCAATGCCCGCAACGTCTCCTGCTCGATGGCTCGTTTCATGGCGCCCCTGGCTGTCGCGTCCAACCAGTTCCCCGCCTTCTGGTATAGCGCAGCGTGGCGTGCCGGTAGCCGTCGCCGGCCAAGCGGTCACCGCCCCTGGTTCAGGTGTGGGGGCTATTCACCATAACGTCCTATTACGCGCAGTCCACTGCTCTGCAGTGCGCTAGAAGTCGGCCTCGCTGAGGCTTTCGACGCGCATGTTGCCGTGCAGCACCTTGTACAGGGTCAGGCTGATGTCGCTGTACTGATAGCCGGTGGCGGTGCTGAACTGCTCGACCTGCAGCAGGCTGGAGCGAAAGTTACAGCCGCTGGCGATGTCCTTGTACTTCACGTAGTACGTCCCCGGGCTGATCTGGCGCAGGGTGAACTTCTGCCCGGCGGGCACGAAGGCATGCCGCTCCAGGGTGCCGCTGCGTGAGGTGGCAGGGCCCAGTTTGATATACAGCGCGCTGTTGCCCTGGGAGTTGTCGATGCTGATTTGCGAGTAACCGGCGTTGTAGGGGATGCCAAACCCGCGCACGTAGCCCGCCGTGCGCGGCCAGGCACGACCCTTGGGATCCTGTGGCATCGGCTGACAGCGCGGTACAGGGGGCCCGGCCGGTGCCGTACGGCTGGCGGCGGGGGTTGCGGCCGGCAACAACGGACTGCCGGGCGTCGCCGATGCCGTTGTGCGCGCAGGGGCAGACGGCGGTACGTAGGCACTGTGGCGTTGACCGTACGAGTCCAGGTAGGACAGCCCGAGCACCAGGGCGAAGCCTAGCGCGCCGATCCAGCGGGCAGTGCGGAACAGATTGCCGAGCAGTGCGCCCCAGGCGAGCGGAGGCGCGCTTTGACGCTGCTGCGGTGGGGGTGGCGGGGGCGTTTTCGGCGGCGGCGGCGGAGGCGGTGGTGGCTGCGTGTGCGCGCGGCCGGCCTGGCGCTGGAACTGTTCGAACTGTGCCTGTTGAAAGGCCTGCTCTTGCTGCGCGATCCAGTCATCGTGCGAGCGCCGGCGCTGTGGGTCGGAAAGCACCTCGTACGCCTGATTGATCATGGCCATGATCCGCGCGGCCTGCGGATCACCCGGATTCTTATCCGGGTGATACTTCTGTGTCAGGCTCTTATACGCGGCGCGGATGACTTCGGCCGAGGCCGTGCGCGCCACCATCAGGTTGTCGTAGTGCGTACGCGGTTTCTGCATGTCCCTTGCCTTGAAGCGCCGCAATCGGCGCCCGGTGCATCCTGGGCGAACTCGCCGGGCCACCCTTGGTGGCGAAATGCAATTGTCGGTTGGCACGTTCGTGCTGGCAAGATCACTCGGTGGGAGGTGACGCGCGGCGCCGAATAACGCCCGCGCTACCGAGCAGCAATAGTCCTGCCGCGATATCCAGCAGCATCCACAGCTCTTTGGGGAGATGCAGTTTGGCGAGCGGATTGAAGACCAAGGCGCACAGGCCGTAGGCCCAGGGTAACCAGCGATGCTGACGTTGCGCCGCCAAGTAGGTGGCGAATATGAAAACCGCGCAGGCCAGCAGGCGCAGGACACTGTAGTAGGCGTACGGTAGGGGGAACGCGCCGGCCATCAGCATGAGACCGCACAGCAGAATCACTGGGAAAGGTATGGAGGGACTCCTGAGGGGCGAATGAACGAAAGCAGAGGAAAGTCTTTTCTGCGCCCGGCGCAATTGTAGGTTGGGGACTCCAACCCCACAGGAGTTGCCCCATGAGCCATCACACCAAGCATCACGCCAATCAATCCAATCCGAACCATCCGAGCCACCAGGCGGCTCAGGACAATCGGTCGAACCAGCTGAACCCGAACAACCCTGCGTACCACAGCAGCCGGCAAGCACCGAAGCCCGGCAAATAACCAGGCATGGTAGGCCGGGGAATCCTCCTTCCCCGGTCTGACAAGGAGCGTAAAAATGGCCCGTAAAGCCGAAACCAACGGCATCGCCGATACCCTGCGTCGCCTATTTGGCCACGATGCGGATCGCAGCCTGGTCAGCAAACTCGCGGATGAACCGCCACTGCAGGCGCATCGCGTCGACCCCAAAGGGAATTCGCTGACGCTCAAGCGCTCGGATGCATGCGACAACCTGATCAAGAACCTAGTGGCGCTGGACAGCGTGTTCAACAGCCGAAGCTTCTGTGGCCGTCTCGCGAAGGGCGAGGTAGCGGACGGCGAACTACGCCGTGAAATCGCCCACGCTCAGGCACGCCTGCAACAGAAGCTGCGGGCCTATGCCTATTGGTTCGATCGCCTGGAGTCACTCGAGGCGCTGTTGCAGGATCGACCGTCGCTGGAAACCTTTGCACTGCAAGATCGCTTGCCGTTAAGCACCGCGAGCGCGGCCGAGCAGCCGGGCGCACCCTACGCCTTGCGGGCGGTGCAATTGCTCGAGAGCGTCGAAGAGCAGGGGCGCGGCGCCACTGTGGATGCCGAGCAGCTCAGTGAAAAAGCCTGGGCGTTGCATCGCTTGGGCCTACAGGCGCAGGCCCACCAAGTAGCACGCCGGGCGGTCGCGATCAATCCTCAACACTCTGAGGCCTGGATGCTCTTGGCGTTGGGGTGCCTTGAGCAAAAGCGTGGGGGGGAGCAAGCGCGCTGGAGTTATCAGCAGGCGCGTGAGTGGGCCGACCCGGGGTCGTCACATGAACAGTGGGCCGAGGAGATGCGCGATGAGGCGGAGGGGCGTATTGCCAACGCCTTGCATCAACACCGGTCGGTGATTTTTCCGGCCCTGCGCTATTGGCCGTTTAAGTTGGAGCACAAAGCGCGGCAGTATCGTCACCGCGACCAGTATGAAGTGGTTCGCAACTGGTGCATTGATTGGCTCTTCACCTTGCTGCGCCCCCACTCGGGGCCGCTCTCGTCGGACGTTGACGTACAGCGTGCCTACGCTGCCAACGGGATGGGGCCCGAATTCGTATGGAGCGAAGCCAGTCGTTGGTATCAGCGTCTGGGGGGACGTGGGGACAAAAGCCATGGACTCTCCGAGTTGGAGCTCGAGGTTGCGGCCATGCTCCATCATGAATGGGCGGATTTGGTCGGCCAGTCAATGGGCTTCTCCTTCTTTCAACGCTTGCTGCTTGACCCACAGCGCCACCTGATCGCGCTGAAGCTATTGCACATTGGCTATGTCTTGGGCTTTGGTGGGTACGAACGTCTGCGGGATCGAGTGCTGGATGATTTGCAGTACTGGAAGTCGACGGAAATCCTGCATGTCCTGAACGACAGAGCGTTGCTGCAGGTACTCACTACCCATTGCTCCACTGCTGGAATGCAGGAACTGGGCAACCGCTTTGCGCAATTGGCGGGCATCGTCGATGTGGAACAGCGGGCGCACTCATCTCGACTTCGGGGAAACCTCTGGCGACAGCGTTATCACCATGCGTTTGTTCGGGGAGAGTATGCCTGTTGCCGCGAAGTGGCTGTGGCCGCACAGCAGTACTTGATGCAGTCTCCGGATGCCCCAGCGCCTGTTGATCTCAGTTGCGAAGAAGCCCAGCAGAACGTGCTGAGCCTCAAACACTGGAAGTATCTTGAGCTGAGGGCAGCTGTGGAAATGCCACCCGGTGCAGAGAGTGCTGTGAGCTTGCTATCCGTCGATGAGCCGATCGTCTATTTCGCCGACGAGCGTAGCTATTTGATCGAAGAGTTTGGCGGGGACGAGTTCATCGACGAGTCGTTCTGGGTGGCTCCCTATGGCGACTCGATTATCAGCACTGGCCGCTGGCGCAAAGCAGTTTGTGCACTGGCGGAAGACAAGGTGCTGCAGGGCTCGGTCATTAAGCAGATTGAGGAGCTTACCGGCATGCTACGGCAGCTGGAGGACGCGGCACTTTTGGTTTAGACCTCCTCGTCGAGCAGAGCATTGGGCTTCTTAGCGCTGCAGGGCGGCGAAGTAATTCAGGTTCGCGGCCTCCCCGCTGACCAAATCGCGCCCTGCCCAGCGCAGATCCGCTGCATCGTCATCAAAAACCGCCATGGCCGCCAGTGTCTGATATGTGTCCTCACTCTGCATGCTCAATTGCCCATTCGCTGGATCAAGCATGGCGAGGTTCAGCCAATCGCCTTGGTAAGGGGCAGCTTCGACTTGGGTGATCAGGCGGGTCAGCGCTGAGATGATGGGGCTGTCCTGGGGCAGAACGAAACAGATTCGCGGCACCAGTGCTCGATGAGCCAAAGCGAGCTGAAGGTACTCCAAGCCAACCGCCATGGCGGGTTTTGCAATGCTGCCCACCCGGATGAACAGGGCCACCTGGGCAACGCCATCCTGGGTGACCAGCATATTGGGAGCCTGGTACAGGGTGGCGCCCGCCTGCTGCAGGATGCGCCCTTCGGGGTAACCAAAGAACTTTGCGCCAACGCGCGCAATGGCGTCAGCACTGCTGCGCTCATGGGCAAGGAGGAGGCGTCGGGTACTGTCGCGATTGTGCAGCACCGCCTTCTGCGGTTCTGCCTCTTGCAACTCACCCAAGAGGCTGTTGAGTTGCTCCAAAGAACACTGGTTGCGCAGGACGTCGGGGAGCAATGTCTGGGCACGAGCGGGAGATATCTGCGCAATCTTGCCCAGCATGTCGGCTTGCATATAGGTGCAACCGACCTCCTCGAGGCCAAGGTTCGGTCTCAGGTCATCTAGCGCCCGCCCGGCCTTCATCATCCGCGCAAATGTGGCGTTTTTGACACCGGCGCTTTGGGCGTGGCGCAGGAGGACGTCTGCCTGACGCTCCCCTTTGGCTAGCGCCGTAGGGAGCTCTGCAGAGGCCACTCGATAC
This sequence comes from Pseudomonas sp. ATCC 13867, assembly GCF_000349845.1. NCBI lineage: Bacteria > Pseudomonadati > Pseudomonadota > Gammaproteobacteria > Pseudomonadales > Pseudomonadaceae > Pseudomonas > Pseudomonas sp. ATCC 13867. The sequence goes on from NC_020829.1 coordinate 26,333, forward strand.
TGACTGAACCAGGCTGTGTTGGCGCGCCGTCCCACTGAGGGCTCCTTCCATCGACGCCTCATTTTGCCGGAAATTGCGGGCGAAACGTAATGGTGTTTGACGACACCCGTGGACTGCGCTATTCCTAATGACAGATATAAATTACAGCCTGTCATATAGTGCCGGTTTTCCACCGCACAACCAGCACTATATGGCAATGGCGCCATTGGACATTGTCGTTGGATGAGTCATGAAGCTTGACGCCCTTTCCCCCCTTCACAGCCGCGACGTTGCGCGGCGTACGCATCGTGGCCGCCGCGCCTTTGTCCTGTGCTCGCCGAAAAACGGTCGAGTCGAAATTCGCCTGGAGTCGCGGCTGGAGCAGTCCGTTGCGCAGGCTTTGGAGCTTGATCCCCGGGTACGCAGCTACCGCACCCAGCCCTTCACCCTGGAACTCAGTACCGGTCGATTACTCGCCGAGCGCCCCTCCCGGCGGCAGGCGCTGGAGACGTTCTATACACCGGACTTCGTCGCAGATGTGAATGGCTTGGAGGTGGTGATCGAGGTCAAGCCAGCCGCCTTTCTTGAGGAGCGTCGCGAGCAGCTTGTGCACTTGCGGTCGCGCTTTTTGGCCCTCGGTCGGCGTTTCGTGGTGATCACTGAGGCGGATCTTCCGCCGGTCTATCAGCGCAACCTCGCAGTGCTCCTACCCTTCCTGACTCAGGCGTCCAGTCATTTGGTCTCCTGGGTAGAACCGCTGACGCGGCGTGCGCCGGAGCAACTGCGTGGGTCACTGCGTGAGGTACTCGCGGGTCTATCCCCGGCCAATCATTACCTGGGAGCCGCCCTGCTGTTGGGGGTTCTGCGGGTTGACCTGTGTGAACACTGTCTGGAGCACATGGATTTTGAGGTAGAGCCGGCGCTCGGCTCGCTCGGCGTATTTGAGGTGTTGCGCTATGACTGACTCATTGGCGGTTAATCAGTACATCCAGCGCGAGGGTGCCTGGTATCGGATCTCTGCCATCAGACCGTTGTTGGGTGACATCGACTTGGAGGGCAAAGGAGGGGTGAGGCTTACCTTGCCACTGCGAGATTTCCAGAACGGGATCGCCAGCGGAGCGATTCGCCTGCAGTGCGGTGCAGTCACGCCGGCCAAACGGGTCACAACGATGAAGGAGCGTCAGGAAGCCGAATTTCGCCTGGCATTGCTGGATCTTAACGCCCAGTTAGAGAGGCTCCCGATCGACGCTCAGGAGCGCAAGTTCAGGCTCGAAGCTTTCTGCAGTCAGCAGAAGCGCAAGCTGCCCTGTGCCAAGACCTTGCTGAGGTACCGTGACGCCTTCGCCACAGCAGGATTTGAAGGACTTGTTCCGAGCTTCAGCCGTCGTGGCGGCTCGGGGTGGTCGCGTAAGCGCGCAGCGAAGGAACTTGCCGAGGAGGTCATCCTTGAAACCTTCATGCGCGATGACAAAATCAATTTGAGCGGCCTCGCTCTGATGGTGAATAACCGACTGGAAAAAGGCAGCGCTAGCCAGGGGGCGCCGGCGCAGCTGGATCGAAAAACCATCAGTCGGATGATCCAGCGGATGCCCAAGGGGCTCGTTAGGGAGGGACGACTCGATCCTCGCACGTTCGCGCTGTGGAATCGCCAGGCGGTGCGCACCTTCGAGGTGAGGCAGCCTCTCGAGCGCGTTGAACTGGATGCCAAAACCATCGATATGTACTGCCGCGATGAGGTGGGAAATCTGTACACCCAACTCACGCTGTACGCGATGGTTTGTGCCTACGCCTCCTATCCGCTGGCGATTTATGTCTGCGCTGGAAAGCCCAGCGAGTACACCCTGTTGAAACTCTTTGAGAACTTCTTTACGCCGAAAGACCAAGCGTTCAAGGATCGCTTTGGTATTCGTACGGACTTGGTGGCGCCCAGCGCGTTGTCGCTAGTGGTATTCGATAACGCAGCAGAAAACTCCTCGGATCTGGCGCTTGCGTTGCTGCGAGAGGTTGGCATCAGCTTCGAATACGCGCGTGTCGCGCGTGGCGACGACAAAGGTCACGTCGAGTCGCTGTTTGGCGTACTCGATAAGCGCCTGCTGCATAAGTTGCCGGGCGCTACCCGCAGCCAGGATGGGCGTAACCCCAGTCGCCATGCGAGGGCTAGCGCTGAGGCGTGCTACACGATTGAGCAGATCTACCGCGAGATCATGCGATTCGTCGCGGACGTTTACATCCACGAGCCCCGGGAAAAGTTGGGGTTCCGCTTTGGTGAAAAGACCTCGATTCACGAGGCCATGGACAACGCGATGCAACAGTTCGTGCCACTGCCACCACCGCCTTTGGAGACGATTCAGCGACTGATCCTGAACATCAACCGTGACGTGCGGAAGCTGCAGCACTACGGCGTGGATTTTGAGGGTTTTCAGTACCACAGCAGCGCACTGGCTGGTCTGGCCCGCAGCCGCGATATTCCGCAGCTGGAAATACTGTACAACCCGGACGACTGCTCAGCGATTTTTGCCGTGCACCCGGATGATCGCAGCTTGATGCGGCTGCCGAACAAAATGCCGGGCGTGCCTCCGGTGTCGTTTGAAATCGCCAAGTCGCTGCGCAAGCTCTACACCCGGGCGGGAGCGATGCAGGGAAGCGATTACCGACGTCTGTATGCCGAGGCGCTGGAGCGCTATACACGAGACAGCCAGGGTGGGCGTCGGAAGAAAGTTTCCGAAAACAATCGTGAGGCACGTAAGCGTGAGCAACATCAGCACACGAAGAATTTGCAGCAGCAGTTGCAAGCACATACCTCGGTTGCAGTCTTGCCGGAGGTTGGCCCCTCCCGCGGAGTAGATCAGATCGTGGTGCCGGCGCCACGACGGGAGCGCGCCAATGACTAAGTTCGATCCCCTGATTTGTCATGAACGATTCTTAAACGCTGAAACAGCGATACATGATTTGCTCCTGTGTGCTCGCCAGGGCGATCCCCAGATTCTGCCGATCGTGGGGCCGAGCCGGGTCGGCAAGTCCACACTCTTACGCAGTTTGCCCTCTGCCCCACGCGGAACCAGTCATCGCGAGGTTTTAATTGTCACCAGCCCTAAGCATTTGAGTCGGCGTGCGCTGCCCGATGCGTGTTTGGCAGCGCTGGGCCTGATGCCTGACCTGTACCGCAATCAGGTGATGGCTGATCAGGCTCTGTTGAAAGGGCTAAAGCAAGCAGGCACCAGGCTGGTGGTGTTCGACGAAACGCAGCACATGCTCGAGCGCGCCGGTTCGACCACGGCCCGCGCGGCGGGCGACTTCCTCAAGACTCTGTTCGATGAGGCTCGCTGTAGTGTGTTGCTGCTAGGCCTGCCCTCCATGTTGGCGCTATTCCAAGCTAACGAACAGCTGGCTGGTCGTTCTCGGCGGGAGATCGAGTACTACCCCTATCAATGGGACGGTGACGAGTTCCTCGCTTTCCGTGCGGCCCTGGCGGGCGCCTTGGCAGCTCTGGAGGAGTGGGGTTGGCAGACCTTTTCCAGCAACGATGTAGAGTTTGCCAGACGTATGTATCTGGCTTCGGCCGGTCGCTATGGTGTGGTGCATCGCTTGTTTCAGGAGGTAGTTGCGACGGCCCAGGGCTCGGCCAAACACGCGGACTACCCTGCGTTTGCTCAGGCATTCGACCAAGCCATCATGCAACCGGGCGAGTGCAATAACCCATTTGAGCAAAGTCTCGTCGTAGAAACTGAGCATCTCGCGCGCGCCTATGTGTCGGTGATGCCAGAAGTCTTTGCTCCACATGGAGGGTGCTGACATGCTGCCCTTCGCCCCTGAACCCTTTGCCGACGAGAGTCTCGAAAGCTACCTGCAGCGACTGGCACTTGCCCAGTTTCTTACCAGTAGCCAGCAGCTGTTACGCCCTGTAGGGCTGCGCTCCAAACGGCTATTTAGCCCCGACGAACTCAAACAGTTTGCGGAGCATTACGCCCTCAAAGCGCAGCAGCTTATTGAGATGGCCACGTTTCCTTCCGTTTCAGGAGCATTGGCGCGAGGAAAGTTCCTGCGGCTCAGAGCTGCGGTGTGCCCTCAATGCCTGGCTGAGGAGCCCTATCTCCGTCAAAGCTGGTACCACGTGTTGGTGACTGCCTGCAGACGGCACAGCGCTGCACTCCTGGAAAGTTGTCCGGGATGCCGGCAGCCGCTTAGCCACCACCGGGGGCCGCTGACTCACTGTTCGTGCGGAGTGGATCTTTCGGGGGTGCCGCAGCAGACTGCCGATGCAGGGAATCTGCTGGTATCGGCCCTCATCAGTGGTGAGGAGCAAGCAGTTCGCTCAGTGCAACAGCAACTGGGAGGCCTGCCCTGCTTACCTGAGGATATCGATGCTTTCGTGGTGTTCCTTGCCAACCTGAATCTAGCCCAGCCATGGCGTCGAGGGCGCGACATGCCTTTGGGCGAGGCTGAGACATTAAACAGGGCTGCTCATCACTTCCTGGAAGACCTCCCCGCGCGTTTCCAAGCATTTGTTCGGCGGCGGATTCAGTACGCTAATCAACGCCAAAGCGCCAAATTCATCACGGAGTTGGGCGGTTGGTATCGCCAGCTCACCCGTGATTTCGATCGACCCGAGTATGCCGCCGTCGTGCGGATTGCTGCGGAGTGTCTGGTGCTGCATGCGATCGCACCACTCAATCGGAAGATGAAGCGGATCGGCAGCGACCTGCTCGGGATGAAGTCGACCTACACCACCGCCGAAACGGCTCGCCTGTTGGGTTCGTCTCCAGATCGGATCGTCGCTTTTGTCAAAGCCGGGCGCCTTCGTGGGCAGGTGCTTCAGGGTGGAGCCGTTGAGTACTGTCTGGTCGAACGTGCGGAAGTCGAGGAGCAGCAGCGCCTGGCGGCAGAGGTGATTACTCGAAAAGACGTACAGCGAATGCTCAATGTTTCACGTCATCTGCGTGATCGCCTCATCGAGAGTGGGGTGCTGCAGTGTATTCCGGATGCGCAACGGCCGTTATTCGGTAAGGGCGAATTTTGGCGCGCCGAGGTCGAGCAGCTTTTGGCACGACTGAGTGAAGCCTGTGATGTGCATGATGGCGGCCCAACCCTGAGCCTGGCGGAGATCAGTGCACGGCAATTTCCGCGAGATCAACTCACCGAGTTGTATCGACAAATCGGCTCGGGGCAACTGAAGCCGGTGATCCGCCTGCAGGACGTCGAGGGGTTGGCATCCCTGCGTTTCGATCAGCATGACATTCTCGCCATCGTGGCGCCGGCCGAGGCGCCACGCTTCGAGCTGAGTATCACGGATCTCACCAAGTTCACCCGCTGGAAGCACGCAACGATCAGAGGCTGGATAGAGGCTGGCTGGCTGCCATGCCGACGCGAAACGCTGCGCGGACGGGAGCACATCTGGATTTCACCGGCGCACCTGGTGGAGTTTCTCTCGCGCTACGTTGTCGTCGCGGATGCGGCTGATCAGCTCAAGACCAAATCCGTCTGGTTACAGGAGTCGCTGTACAGCCGAGGACTGGTTGCCCAAGCAGGGCACCTCAATACCGAAGGTGTTCGGCGGGGGCTGCTGCTCAGCACGGCTGCATTGCTCAACGTTGCCACAGGCCGCGCGCCGGCGTGGCGGCGCTCCGTCAATGACGAGCCAGCGAGCCTTCCGGTGGCTCCTTCCTCCTCAGTCCATGATGTGGGAGCGATCTATGGTCAGGTTGATTGATCCTGCGACCGAGGCGCGGCTGCTGCGTGCCCGGCTCCATAGGTTTGGCGAGCCAGTGACGGCGTATCTAACGGACGTTCGTATCTGCGCTGGCTGCGCCCTGGGTGTCGTCTATTGGGATGTGCAGCGACGCTTTTTTAATGGTCGGTTGATCAGGACTTCGGACATCCATCGAGTGGTGCAGTCTGGACGCTATTGGCTGCTCGCCACCGAAAGTCGGAGCCAATACGTCGTCGTGTCGTTCCAGCGACCGGGCGGGCGGAAATCGCTGGAAGCGTACCTGCCGCTTCTGTGCAGAGGCATATTCCCTACGCCTCTGGCGCTGCAATAGCCGAGGTGACTCATGATCACATCAATGATAACGCTCGAGTTGACCGAAGGTGATCGCGTGGCATTGTGGTGGTTGAAGCAACAGGCCGTCGCTGTGGCCACCCTGCTTTATCCAGACAGCCCACTCGAACAGCACAGCGTGGCAGCCCTTCTCACCCAGATCAGCCGGGAGCTTCGCGCGCCCGTCAATCTCCAGCTGGTGAGCGATTGCGCTCGGGTCGAGCAGCGCCTGCTGGAGGAGCTTGGCAGGGCCGCTCTGAGTAGGGCCAATTCAGTAGAGCGCCAAGCACTCTTCGACCTCGTGTATCCCCGGATCACAGGCGACAACTATGCCCATAAGCGGTTGAGCTGCCTGTGCTCCTCCGAGGCGTGGCCAGACGACACAGGTGAGCCAGTATGAAAATCCTGTTGTTGTCCGACCTGCACAACGAGTTTGAGTGCTATCAGCCGCCTTCCGTGGACGCCGATATCGTGGTTCTCGCCGGGGATATTGATCTCGGGATCCGGGGGGTGGAATGGGCCACATCAGTCTTTACCTGCCCTGTGCTGTACGTTGCCGGCAATCATGAATTTTACCGAGGGCATCTCAAAAGAACCCTGGAAAAAATCAGGGCTGCGCGGACGGATCGAGTATGCGTGCTGGATCGGGATGTAGTGGAACTCGGCGGGGTGCGCTTTCTGGGGGCAACCGCCTGGACGGATTTTGCGGCGACCGACAATCAACCCACCGCTGCGGCCTTGGCTGGACAGTTGCTCAACGATTTCCGACAGATCCGTACCGAGAACTACCGCCCCTGTCGGCCGCTGGATTTCATCACCCAGGCCTCGCTGACGCGACTCTGGCTGCAGGAACAGTTGACGATTCCCTTCAGCGGGCCAACGGTGGTGATCACTCACCATGCCCCCTCGCTGAGATCCTTGCAGGGTAACCCGCACGCGGGTGGCCGCCTCGATGCGGCTTTCGCCAACCAATGGGATGACCTGATGGGCGATCCGATTTCGCTTTGGCTGCATGGCCACGTGCATACGGCGGTGGATTACGAGCTGCGTGGTACCCGCGTGGTATGCAATCCCCGAGGCTATCCCGGAGAGCAGACGGGTTGGTCTCCCTACAAGCTGATTCAGCTGACTGTGCCGGAGGTGTCGTGATGGACGTGAAGGAGCTGGTGGGGCAGGCCTGGGACGCGCTGTACAGCGAGGGGACGCCGATGCCCGGATGCCAATTAGCCGAGGCTGAGGCAGTGATCGAGGTGCAGCGACGTTTTCCGCGTAAGCCCTACTGCCTGGTGCGACAGTGGGCCCTGATCGATCTGGAGTGCCCTGCAGCTGCCTTGACCCTCATCGAGCGAAGTGGACGGCGCCCCACGGTGGTGTTCGCCCATTGCATTGTTTCGGATAGTGCCCATCGCGGCCCACCGGGTAATTGGATTCGTAGCACTTTTGAGGTGTCTCGGGACGATAGTGCGGGCCTCTTCGAGAGCCGCAATACCGTTTACGTGCTCTTAGGCCCCGGTACGCGCCGAACCGCTCCGCTGGGGGTGGTGATGTCCATCCATTAGGTGTTTCTGTTCCGCCCCCGTGGGACATGGCACAGTGAACTGGAGAGGCATATGTCGAACGCTGTCCGAATGACCGTCCAGGCGCACATTGGTGATGACTGGTTCGATGCGCTGACCTTGGTTTTCACGCGCCCAGAACAAGGGCGCTTTGGCCCCTGCGCGTTCTCCTATACCGACCCTTTCATCAGCCGTTTCCACAGCGAGCTGGGTACTCCATTCGCCTGCGCTGTCAGCGTACGCCATCGTCTGGATTGGACGCGTTTTCACACCGAAGGCTTCCCCGCATTCTTGTATGACCTGATGCCGTCGGGTGCCGCGCGCACAGTGCTGTGTCGTTGGCGAGCCTTGCAGGCGTTGGAACTCCCGCCAAGTCTTGATGGGCTGATGTATTGCACCCCGGCGCCGGTCGGACATCTGCGGATAAAGGAGTCCGCAGCACTTATCGCCACCGCCCCCCGATTTGCTGTGCCGCGCGAGGAAGTGATTCGGCAAAACCTTCGCCTCTTCGATCCTGGTGAAGAACATGGACTAGTCGCAGGTGGCTCACTCGGTGCTGGCGGCGAGGCGCCTAAGCTCCTCCTCGCTGAGACACGGCACGGAGAGCTATTTGCAGATGCGCTGCTACCGGATCAGTTTGCAGAAAGGCACTGGCTGGTAAAGTTTCCGCGAGGCAGTACTGCGTTGGATCGAGACATTCTGCGCAGCGAGTACCTGTACTACCGCGCTGTGGCGCAGCTGGGTTTGGACAGCATCGCGCTACATGGATTGGCCCTCGAGTCGGACACTCTTCCTAGCCTGTGGATGCCGCGCTTTGATCGAGTGCGTAGGGGGGAAGCCGTGCATCGCATGCCAATGGAGTCGATGTACTCGCTCTGCGGAAACACCCATCCAGGCTCTGCATTACGCCACGAGGCGGTGCTGACGGCATTGGTCGGACTATGGCGGGAGGCTGGACAGGCCCACCTGGTCGAAGAGCTTGTATTCGAGTATCTGCGTCGGGATCTGCTCAATCGCATCCTGGGCAACTCCGACAACCACGGACGAAACAGCGCGATCCTTCGAGACGGTCAGCTGACGCTGGCGCCGATCTACGATCTCGCTCCTATGGTGTTGGATCCCCACGGCATTAGTCGTTCCACTAAATGGGCAGCTGAGCGCAGCCACCAGCTTGTCTGGCGGGCGGTTTGTCAGGCGCTGGCGGAGTTTGCCGAGCCCGGCGCTATGTTTGATCGGCTGCGCGACGCCGCGCAGCGATTCCGAGCCTTGCCCGATCTGCTGGTCGACTTACCCCACGCAGTACGCAGTGCACCGGTCATTCCACTCAATAACCTCGATGTTCGTCTGCGTGAGTGGGGCCTGCGTTGAGGCACTGGGCAACTGGAGGGATAGCATGGAGAAGGTCAGTACAGCCACCGAGGGTCTTTGCGATGTTTGTCGGCGCAGGCTTCCTCACGATAGGAGTGGTTGTCGGCATGGGGAGTTGCTGGCGAACTGGGGTGAAGGCTCAGCGCACGTGGGGGAGCAGTACCGACTGCAACTGTGTGAAAGCTGCTTTTTCTATGCTCTAGCGACGCTTCGCAGTCTCCGTCGGACAGCAAGCATGTTTGACGATGAGGTATTGCCTGATGCGTTGTCTTTTGGCCGAGTGCATCCGGGGCAAGCAACTGATGATGACGTCAGGCAGATCATAATGAGGGCTGAATTTGCCGCGCGGCTCATTTCTCTGGGGCGGACAAGGGCAATGCCTGCCTTGCTTGAGCGGGCGTGTGAGCACTGGCTCTGCGTTGAGCCTTTGCTGAGGGCACCGGCAAGTGAGGAGGCGTACCTAACGGCAGTGGGGATGCTGTATCAACTATTGGACATCGTGGGCGATAACGAGCAGCACCCTTTACAGGGGCTTCTGGCGTTAATAAGCGACAAAATCGCGGCCTACGATGCCGAGCACTTTCCCGTGTCATCGTGTAGCCCTGCCCAAGTGCTGCAGTATCTGATGACGGAGCGTGGCCTTGGCCTCGACGACCTGCCCGAAGTAGCCAACTCAGCTGGTATTGCCGATTTGCTCGGTGGTAGAAAGCGATTTACTCGGAAACAGATCCGCGCGCTATCAGGGCGCTTCGGTGTACCCAGCACAGTGTTTCGTTGAAACCAACATGGGAATGGATGGCAATCTGCATTTTGCCACTGCTGAGCCATACCCCCCTGTGAACGGCCGGCCAGAGTTTTAATGACGTAGGAGTACACGCTATGGCAAGACCTACTGAAACGCAGGTCGTCAAATGTTGCGTGCCGGTGTCGTTGGCGGAAAAGCTGGAGCGATTGTCTTCTCGCTCAGGACGTTCACTGGACTGGATTTTCCAGCAAGCCTTAGCCGCTTGGGCCGACCAGGAAGAAGAGCGCAGCAGCATGACGCAAGTAGACCTGGTTGAGGTCGAACTCGGTCGCGTGATTGATCACGATACAGTAGAAGCCTGGGCGGATAGTCTGAGCAGTGAAACACCTTTGCGAGAGTCGCGTTAAAGAGCCATAAGGTGTTGGGTGAAGGTTAGCGACATAGCTCTCATTAGCGAATCTATGCCCTTGGTTCGCTTTAGAGCTTTTGTTGTCTCGGCGCGTAAGCGGTGTCGCATCGCAGTACAAAGCGGTTGATATGGGATGGCTAGGGCGGCGAGGCGAGCCAACTCTGAGGCCAGAATGGCGGCTTTATAATCGCTCTATAATTGCCTATAAAAGTCCTGTAACTACCGTTCTAGAGCGCTTTTTCGCTTTGTTCTCGGCGAACAGCTTGCTGGCTACGGCTCGAATGAGTCCAGCCGACGGAGTGCCTGCTCCCATGGAAGGCGACGGGCGTTGTCTCGCATGCGCTGATAGCTATCTCGGGCTGCGACGACGGTGATGATCTGATGGCGAATCAATTCTTCCACTACCCAGATAGTGCCTCTGACCTCAATGGCTTCTTGCTCGGCCGTTTGCCGCAGTGCCTGATCACCGGAGAGCAGAGGGCAGCCCTCCTGGCGCGCCAAGGCAAGTGCAAAACAATCATTACGGCTGGGGCCGCTTACGCGTGCTGTCAGCGCCAGGGCATATAGCATTGACTCTGAAGTGAGCTCATCCAGCCGCAGCCCTCTTTCCAAGAGGTGGGCGTGCTGGGCTTCCAGCTCTTCGGTAAACAGAATGTCGGGAACGCTGAATTGGTAAGGGAGGCGGAACAGCTGATCCAGTAGCTGCCCCTCCTCCAGATCGATCAGGATGTTGGCATCACTGATGAGCAACCGCATCCAGCAACTCCAGTTTACGCGCCTGATGGAACTGGAATACCGGAACCCCAAGCAGCTCGGCGGCCTTGGACTCGCCGACAATGCCCTCGCCTAAGGCCCGGTAAACCAGCTGCTGGAAGAGCAGGGTGCTTTCCTGGCGGTACGCGTTGCCAGGCTCGCGTTTGCGCCACCCTTGTTTGCCGAAGACGATGAATAGGCGCTCACGCGTCGATGGGGGAATGATCTCCAGATCGGCAGCACGGTATAGGCAGCCCTGCATGCTGATGCCGTACTCCTGCTTCAGCAAATACAGCTCTTGCATCTCCAGCATGTGCCGCTTCAGACCCAACTGTTGGCGCATTGCACTCGCCGGCAGGAGAAGCGCCGAGGCAAAGCGATTGCAGGCTTTTTCTTCATCCAGGTGGCCGGCCAAGCGGCCATGTAACAGTAGGTGACCCAGTTCATGGGCCAGGGTGAATCGCTGGCGATCGCCAGGCCAGTTGGCCGAAATCACGATGACGGGTTTTCCCGCGACGCTGGCTTGCAGGCCATCGAACTTCGCCTGCACGTCCACCTGGGTAATGATCACCAGGATGCCGTGCGACTCCAGGACATCAATCAGATCGGGGATGGGGTTGAGTCCCAACTCCCACGCGGCGCGCAGCCGATCAGCTTGCTCATCGACGTGCTCCAGGCTTTCGATCTGATCGGGCAGCCACGCGGGCACGGCAAATTGATCCACGGGAAATTCCGGCCATAGGTTGGCCAGTTCCTGCCAGCGTTCGGCCTGATCAAGCACGTCAGCTTCAATCTGCTTGAGGAGACTTTGTGGGGTGCTGGAGCGCTTACGGTACTCCACCCCTTGCAGCTCCACCTTCACTGGGCGGAAGAAGTACTCGACTCGCACCGACAAAGCTTTGCTCAGACGAATAAGAACGCCGGAGCTGGGCATGCTTTCATCGTGTTCGTACTTCTTGATCATGTTGGCGCTGACGCCAACTTGCTGCCCTAAGGCCAGCATCGACAGACCGGAGGCGGCACGTGCGCGCTTGAGGCGTTCGCCAATCATCCTGTCCTCCTGCTGGTTTATAAAATCTATATTGAGCTAGAAATTGTAAACCGCAAGTGCTGGTTCGTCGAGTGAGCGGCGGCCCCTAGAACCCTATCGTCGCCTCTCCTGGATCGTTGAGAGGCAGAATACCGACTGGATCAGTGTGCGCCTTGGCGACCAAACATCGGCTGCTGCTGGCGCCAAAGGCCGTCCTCGATCGCCTGAATAAGGGATGTCGGCGTATCCGCGGCAAACCGCCAGGCTTGAAGCTCCAGGGAGCCGTCCACTGCTGCCGGGAGCCAGTGACAGAGCTGCAAGGCGTAGGTACGGGCATAACCGTAGCCAAAATGCTGCTTGATCCTCTCGAGCAGTTTTTGCGAGCTCCCCACATAGAGGATCGCCGAAGGCGCCTGTTGACGTGCGTAGGCGCGATTGGCCTGGCCATTGTTTTTGGCATCAGCAAAGGCGGCATGCAGTGTCGGTACCAATCCAGGATCGGCAACCGCGAGTTGATACAGGTAGGCTGTTGCCGATTTCCCTTGGCCGGCCCACTGGCTCAGGGACTGCAGGGCTTGCTCGGGATAGCCTTGGTGGATCGCTGCCAGCGGCACACGGATCTGATGGTGCGCGATAACGTTGGCCTTACGCACAGCATTAGCCTGGGCCTGCAGGTCGTCAGCGATCCGCTTCAACACGCGTTCATCGAACATCAAGCGCCTCCTGGGTGGCGGATGGGGGGAGCGTGAATAAATGGTGAGTGAGCAACCGTGTCGAGTTACGAGCGCGCTCGTTTGGCCGGCGCATGCTGTTCAAGGAAAGCCTTGGCTTTGGTCTGATCGATTTCCAGGGCCTTGACGCTGCGGGTAAACGACAAGTCCGGGTAGAGCTTGCTGCAGCGGCTAAATACCCCGGTGGCCACGAGAGCGTCGACCACTTCGGTGGTTACCTGCATGGTGTTGCGATAGCTGGGGGACTGCAGAAACCGGTCACGCACCAGCGGATCCAAAGTGCAGGTCTGTTGCGCCGCAGGGAAGCGATCGAACACTTGGGCGCGGGAGTTGATCGCCATGTGTTCGTCCAAGTCACCGTCCCTAATGCCGGTGAGCCAGAACTCAATCAGTTGCACGACGTCCAGCTTGGCGTCGGAGCCGCCGTGGGGCAGGCTGACATAGCGCCCATCTGCCGAGAGCAGCGTCGCGCTGGCCGGCATACCGCCTTGCCCGTTGAGCAGTTGGCGGTACTGGTCAATCGGCAGTACGGCAAACATCGGGGTGCCATCGGCGTCGTGAATGTACTGTACGGTCATGGATGAGCTCCTTTGTTTTCCTTAATTTATCTTTATTTTAAAATAAATCAAGAAAATTTTAGGAGTCGAACCGTCCTTCGCATAACCCGTGATCGGTGAAATGCCGGTTCGTCGGCAGTCAACCTTCCAAGGCGGGCTTGATGCGGTGCTGGCCAACTGGGCATAGGGTCGCTGGATGATGCGCGTTGTCCAATCGATTGAGTCGCCACCCTAGCAGCGAGTTAGTCGGGGGACTCCTCATCCAGTGTGCTGGCGAGCTTCGGCGCAGGAAGGGCTGGGCCTAAATAGGTGCCCTGTAGCGATGTGCGATCGAACGTAAAGACATGGATATGGGGGCTTTCGAGGCAGCGGCCAACGAGAGGCAAGCACTGATCCGGCTTCCCTGGCATCAGTTCGACGGTACCGCCACATAAGGGGCAGTCTGCGACATAGCGCACCAGGCGGATCCAGCGTTCTTTGTCGTGACGAAAAATCTCCAGCTCGCAGGGGTCTTCAAGAATGGCTGGCACCCAGTAGGGCGCTTTGACGACTCGCTCATCCAGTAGGCGGAACCAAGGTTCATAGAGCTGCTTCCAGCCTACCCATGAGCCTGCCAAGGATACGAGCAAGATCACCAGGCTGCTCGAGGTCAGCGGCTGGTGAGTGAGTCCTAGCGCCAGCAAAACTGCTGCCAGGCTCAAACCCCACATCAGCGTTCCGATGAGCACGCCGATCAGTAGGGTAAGTCCACGAGGGCTGCGATTGCGGATCTGTCCGTCGCGCATCAACCAGCGAATCAGTAAGGAGGGTTTAACCGTTCCCTGTGCAGATCGTCGGTACTCGACGGAGGGGGCCGACTCAGATGTTGTGCCTGGTGCAAAGCTAGCAGGCGCTGCGGCCAGCTCAAGCCAATAGAGGCTGGGGTTGCCGCGCCCTCCGCCTTTGGCATAGCCAAACTGCAGGTGCGGTAACGGTAGCGCATGCTGAACTCGCGTCAGTGTCGCCTCCAGCACCGGCCTTTTCGGCATCCAATCCTTAGGCAACATCTCCCGCTCTGTTGAGCTGGCGCAGGCGCTTTGCAGGGCCACTGCCTCAAAGGTCAACGGCTGTGTGTTTGTATCGTCGAGTCGCGCCAGGCTCTGATTAACCATGAACTGCAACAGTTCATAGGTGCGACCGGTGAAGGGACGATCAGTAAGTTCCTGTTTGAGGCGACTGAGCGCGCTTTGCATGCCTGCCATCCCTGGTTGTCAGCGAAGTGCTGGTTGTAGCACCTCGCTGTAAGGTGGGAAAAGCGGAATCCTCCTGAATACGGCGGATTAGCCGGGATGGCTCAGCGATGTTGACGGCGGACTCGTGAAGGAAGGAGGTCGCCATGTCCATGTCTATTGCCGTGAACTCGCTGAAGCAGATTGTCCATATCGATGAGGTTGAGCGTGGGCTTGCTTGTGCTTGCCACTGCCTGTCTTGCGGTGAAGCGGTAGTTGCCCGTAAAGGCGTACTACGGGAGCACCACTTTTCCCATCAGTCGCGCACCGCCAGCTGTTTCATTACCCCAGAGAGCGTGTTGCATCGATATGCCAAGCAGGTTATTTGCGAAGCGATGGGGCTCCAACTGCCACCAATGCCAGGGCAAGCACCAGCTTCCGAAGACACCAGTAGCTGGTGGGACTTCGAGGCTATTGAGGAAGAGGTGTGGCTTGATGGAGTACGGCCGGATCTGGTGGCACAGCTCTCGGATGGGGATCTATTTATCGAGATCGCCGTGACCTCTTTCGTGAATGAGGAAAAGCTGGCGCGTCTGCGTGAAAAGACTGCGCGCGTGGTGGAAATTGACCTGCGAGAGTGTGCTCATCAGGCGATACGCGTTCCCTCGGAGAGCTTGCGCGCGTTTATCCTGCACGCAGTCCAGAGCAAACATTGGCTGGTTCCGCTCGCAGGTGAGGGTGCAGAGATACTGGTGGAGGCTGCCGGCGGTGATACCGAGGCCCTCGACTCCTTTGCAGGGCGAGGGTTGCCGCGACGCTTCGTCGTTGAGGGCATGTGGATCGACGCCTGGTTACTGCCTTTTGGCGCCTTGGCGCTCCGCAGCGTGGCCTATAGCCCATCGGTAGTGCAGCATTTGAAGCTGCTGGCGCGGCGCTTTGGTGGGCGCTATGCCCCGAAATACCGCAATTGGGTATTTGCCCTATGGGCAAGTGAGATGGTTTTGGCAGAGCTAAGCGCGCTAGAGCTGCAAGGCATCTCCCCGCTGATCACGTTCATTCCCGATGCCGGGCAAGCAAGCTCATCGTCTCCATGATCGGGGCTAGTGCCACAAGCATGTCGGTATGGACAGAGTCGGCGCGCTTATAGCTCAGTCAGAAACGGTCGAACTGCACTAACGATCGGAAGGGGGGCGTTGTTTTAGCTCCTCGTCCTGGCGTGCCTTGATGATGGCCTCCAAGTCGGTGATGTGTCGACGAGTCAACTGTCCCGGCAGGGCAAACGACAAGAGCATGGCCAGGCAGGCCAGAAACAGAAGGAAGCCTTCTACTCCGATTTGCACAGGGTCAGGCCAGGCTAGATTTAACGAGGCCAGGAAAGCCAGAGCCAGAATCGCAAGGTACAGATAGAACAGCGCTGCATGCCGCTTCAAGTCCCGTCTGATCTGTATGAGGTAGAAGGTATCTTGCCGCCAGTTCCTGCCCCGAAGAGCGCGCTCATTACCTACGATAGCCATGACGGCAATCAGAAAACCCGCAAGGATCGAGAAGACCGTGACGAGCACGGTCAGCGCGTTACTGTTGTTGTGATACTTGGCCTGGAATTGCCAGGCAAAAAAGGTTGCGATCAGGATGTGGAGCCCGAAGAGGAGGACTTTTCGCCAGCTAACCTTGGACTCGAGTGCGGTTACTTCTGCCATAGCTTTTGCAAGACGAGCTCGTCCCTGTAGTCGTTTAGCTCCTTGTAGACTTCAGTATTGATCAGATCGTTGGCTCCGTCGCGTCGCAAGAGGCGAACCTTCTTGGTTGGGTTGACCTCACCCAACCGAATGGATGTGCCTTTCTTAGTGATAACTGTGACATCGATGCTGTCGTCTTCTTCGTCCAAAACGTCCTCGCCAACAGAGCGCATAGCGTCGAGCACGATCGCTTCCGCTCGCGAACCGCCATCCGCTTTGATCACGGTGCTCACCTGAACCTCTCCCCAGTGCTGGGCTAGCAGGGCTCTCTGCGCGTCGCTGACGTCTTCTGCGAATAGATCCTTAAGCGTGCCGACGAAGGATTTCAGGCGAGATGAAACGGTGGCAGTACCGCTGGTTTGGCCATCCAACTCCTGTGTGGCGCGATACATGGTGGTATTCAGGCGCAGCTCTTTGATGCCCTCGTCTTCCAGCACCTTTTTCTTGTTCTGATTGGTCACCTTGCGCAGTTCAAATGTCACAGAGCCTGACCGTAACGATGCTTTACTGATTAGCTCGCGTAGGTAGCTCGCAATCGTAGGTACTCGGAAGCTGCCTTCGGTAACGAGGAGCAAGTCGTTCTGATCAATGAGCACGAAGGCTTCGGACAACTTGAAAGCTCGATTGGCTGGTGCTTGCGTAGCATGATCAAGATCAGCAGCGGTAGCGACCTTCAGCCCCATGGTGGTCATCTTTTCGCCAGGTACGCCGGCGCCTATTGCGAGGCATAAAGGGGCGTTCGGCGCCGTTTCTCGGTGGCGAATGCCAACGATTCCGAGCGTCCCCATGGCGATTTCTGTTTGCGCCATGTTGCCCAGCTTGGTCATGGCTGTACGAATCAGCTGTTCAAGCGGCTTTGTGGGGGCGGTGTTCTGGTTATAGATCGCTCGAACGTAGTGAATGGGTTTCTGAACCGGGCGACGAGACACTGCGAGCACTCCATTGCAAGATTAGTGTGTATATCCTCAGCGCTAGACCGGCGTTTTGCCAAGTGGGATGGCGGCCATTTGCTATTTCTGATGCGATTTTGTGTATTCGTAGGAGATACGTATGCGGGACGAATACGACCGTGCTCTGTTGCTCAAAGAGGTATGGACTGAGCCTATGAGCACCGTGGCTCCGAGATATGGCCTATCGGATGTGGGTCTTAAAAAGCTATGCTCCAGGTTACAGATTCCAACTCCGTCTCGTGGCCATTGGGCAAAACTCAGAGCTGGAAAGCGGGTAGCCTCAACGCCGCTCCTAAGGGATTACACAGGTCTTCCCATCTATCTACTCAAGATCAATGCCCATACGAGGGCCGCGGCTCACACGCCCGTCCAAGGAGAAGGTGAGAAGTCCGAGGATCCTCGGCTGCAGCCAATCCTAGAATATGAAAGTATTCCTGAGCATAAGATTGCTGTATCCAAAGCCTTGAGAGCGCCCCACCTTCTGGTGAAGAAAACTCAACACGCTTTCAGCGACCCATATTTAGATCAGCGCGATTTCCCTAGGCCACGTGGTGAAGCTTTGGATCTTCGAGTTTCTAAATCGATGCTTCCACGTGCCCTTCGCGTTGCAGACGCCTTGATCAAAGCGATCGAACAACGGGGATACTCTGTAACGTTGGAAAAGAAAGCTACCTACGTAGATATACTAGGAATACGGACTGGTATAACTTTTTTTGAGGCGGCCCGCCGCTCTAAATATCAACCAACCGACCAAGACTTGAAGAAGCTTGCACGCAATCAGTGGGTGCGGATTCCGGATTGGCAGTATCATCCGACGGGCATCCTTCAAGTTTTGGTTTCTGATGGATATGGTGGAAAGTTTGTCGACTCTTCCAAGAAAGCAGTAGAAGAACAACTCAATAAAGTTGTCTGTGCTATTGCTCGCCAAGCCGTAGACCACTTGATAAGCCGCGAGCGGCAGGCTGTAGTACGAGCTGAACGTCAACACCAGTACGAAACTGCTCTAGCGCAGAAATCGATGCAAGATGCTGAGCGTAAACGGCTCCAAGGGCTGTTACGAACGGCTCGGCAATGGGAGCGCGCATGTTTGCTCCGTCGCTACATCGATGAGCTCGAGCAGACTTTACGGCAGCAGGACAAGCTAGAGCCTGATCAGTTAGCGCATTTGGCTTGGGCGCGAGCTAAGGCCGATTGGCTGGATCCTCTTACGGACTTCCCTGATGAATGGCTCGATAAGGTCATTGAGGTACCGCATCGATACTCGTGGTGAGCGAAAGCCCAAAAGATCGCCCTTATTTCCGCCGGCCGATTTCAGCAAATAGCTGCCTTGCGGTAGCTCTCGACGCGACGTAAAGGGACGAGCTAGTATCCACTGGTGGCGCCCGCCCAACTTGCACACGAGTTAAAACAGGCATTCCTCTTTAGCTTGAAACCACCTACCGCGCGGCCGTGCGGGGCTTAAACGTGTGCTGCTCGCTCCTATCGGCTGTGCACAGAGGATGGTTTCATGTCACTCAAATCGCTCGCATTCGGCGTAAAACAGCACCTTCAGTTCACAATCGGCGTGCCGATTGCGCATAGCCACGCTTATGAGCTGCTGGCCGGCGCCTTTGGCTTCCATTCAAGCGCGGCTTTGAACTCTGATCACCTGCTGGCGGTAGCTACGAACGGTTCTGGGCGGCCGATCTCACCGGCATTGCTGCAGCGCCGTTTGGCGGAATTAGGGTATGGGGAAACGGCGGCTCGAGCGGCCGAAATCCTAGCTGCCTATATAAAGGAGGGGGATTTGGCGTGCTACAGCTTGCGTAACGTCGTTTCCATCTTGCAGGAGGATCCGTTCGAGCTTCTGGATGTCGAGACAGATGCTGAGCTCCAGGTGCTAATCGATGGGTTAGGCAGGCTGGCGGGGAAAGGAAACCCAGCTGCCCATTTCGCGCTGGCCCTCCTATATGGGGGAGAGCTCACCGATGACGATCATCAGCCAGGAATGGGAGGCGAGTATTGGTTGGAGCGTATGCAGGCCGGAGAGGTATTAGATGGCGTTCCGCTCGAATGGGCGATTACGGCACAGGAGCTCCAGCAAAAAAGGTCACTGCGTCTTTCTCATCTGATGCGCGCGGCGGCGCTGGGACATGATGGTGCAGTGTTGGAGCTGGCTGAGCTGGGCGAAGATCCCCGATGGCTCGAGCAAGCCTGGAACCTCGATTCAGTTGATGACCCTCTGCGCCTGGCAGAGCTTGCCTATGGCCATGGTCGTGAAGAGGATGCGCGGCGTTGGTACTACGTGGCTGCAGTGCAAGGAGATACAGAAGCGATGAGGACGCTCGTTGAGGAGCTCGAGCCGAACAACCACTTTCAGGGATGGGTCTGGATCTATTTATCTGCGGAGCTGGACGGCGACATTCGCCGGAGCACCATGCGTGCTTACCACGATGGGGGGGCCTATGACGGAGAGCTGTACGACGACGATATTGGTGGGCCGCTATACGTCGATGGTGATGAGGGCGTGCATATCCCAGCATTGGACGCTGCGTCTGATATTCGAGCAAAGCTTTTGGCGAAAGAGCTCTATGCCAAGCTGAATGACTCGCTCCCAGAGATTAAGTAATGAGGTAAGGAGTTGGTGCTCTCTGAAAAGAACTCTGAGTTAAAACTTGATTATTTTGCCGGTCGGAGTAGGATATTTACAGTTCTTGACAGCTTGTCAATTTATTGGGTGGAAAGTAACTTTTGGCGAAAGTAGATTTTAATTAAGTAACTATAGCCGAAGCTGAAATTAACTTTGGCCAAACTGTTGTCTAACGCTGATTTTCAGAAGCGTCAAAGTTGATTATCTTTTCCCACCTACAGCCAGCAAAGCAGCAGGCAAAAAGAAAGGGCCCTTCGGGGCCCTTTTTCTTTTCGTCGGTGCAAGCCTCAGGAGGCTTCGGCGACGGCCTGGGGCGTGGCCTCGGGTGGCAGTTCGCCCATGTCGCGCAGGGTCTGCATGACCCAGCTTTCGGCGCGCTGGTTGAGCTCGGTGATAGCCCGTGCACCCTCCCCTTCGGCATACATCGCCGGGCCGATCACCACCTGGATGGTACCGGGGTACTTCGCCCAGCCGTTCTTCGGCCAGCAGTGCCCGGCGTTGTGCGCAATCGGCAGCACCGGCAGGTTGGCGTTCACGGCGAGGGCGGCGCCGCCACGGGAGAACTTGCCGATCTGGCCGGTGGGAACGCGGGTGCCTTCCGGGAAGATCAGTACCCAGGCACCCTGCTTCAGGCGCTCGTCGCCCTGCTTGGCCATCTGCTTGAGGGCCAGCTTGGGTTGGTCACGGTTGATGGCGATGGGCTTGAGCAGCGCCATCGCCCAGCCGAAGAAGGGAACGAACAGCAGTTCGCGCTTGAGCACCTGGCTCAGAGGCGCGAAGTAGCCGGTGAGGAAGAAGGTTTCCCAGGTGCTCTGGTGCTTGGCCAGGATCACACAGGGCTGATCCGGGATGTTCTCCACGCCCTTGAGCTCGTAGCGCACACCCACCATCCAGGTGGCCAGCCAGACGGCGAACTTGCACCAGGCCTGGGCGATGAAGAGGTAGCGTGCGCGGAACGGCAGGAAGGGTGCGATGAGCAGGCTGAGGGTGCCCCAGACGAAGGCGCTGAACGACAGCAGCAGGTAGAAGAGAACGGTTCTGATGGCCTGCACTGTGATGAATCCTCAGGAAAGTAGATGGGCAGCGACCGCCGCCAGATCGTCGAATACCAGGGTGCCCTCGGGCAGGGCCTTGCCCAGGGTGCGCTCGCCTTTGCCGGTCTTCACCAACACGGGCTGACAATCGACGGCCAACGCGGCGTCCAGGTCACCCCGGCTGTCGCCCACGAACCAGATGCCGTGAAGGTCCACACCGTAGTGCCGGGCGATCTGCAGCAGCATACCGGGTTTCGGCTTGCGGCAGTCGCAACCCTCGTCGGGACCGTGGGGGCAGTAGACGACCACGCCGAGTTCACCGCCCTGCTCCGCTACCAGTTCGCGCAGGCGCTGGTGCATGCTTTCCAGCGTCGCCAGGTCGTAGTAGCCGCGAGCGATGCCCGACTGGTTGGTGGCCACCGCCACGGTCCAGCCGGCCTTGCTCAGTTGGGCGATGGCGCTGATGGCGCTGGGGATCGGAATCCACTCGTCGAGGGATTTGATATAGGCGTCGGAGTCCTGGTTGATGACACCGTCGCGGTCGAGGATCAGTAGCTTCATGCTTCGATAAGTCACGCACTTCGATCAGTCGGAAATGAAAAAGCCGGGAGTCCGTTACGGCAAACCGTTGCGAACTCCCGGCTTTCAGGCGGGCATCAACCCAGCAGCGAGATGTCGGCGACGCCGAGGAACAATCCGCGCAGCTTGGCCAGCAGTGCGTAGCGGTTGGCCTTCACGGCGTTGTCGTCCGCGTTGACCAGTACTTCCTCGAAGAAGGCATCCACCGGCGCGCGCAAGGCCGCCAGGCGGGCCAGGGCGGCGCGATAGTCGCGAGCCGCGGCCAGCGGAGCCACTTCACTCTCGGCGGTCGCCACGGCGCTGCCAAGGGCCTTCTCGGCGGTCTCGGTGAACAGACTGGCATTGACGGCGGCAGGCACCTCGCCTTCGGTCTTGGCCAGGATGTTCGACACGCGCTTGTTGGCGGCGGCCAGTGCTTCGGCTTCGGGCAACTGACGGAAGGCCTGCACGGCCTGCACGCGCTGGTCGAAGTCCAGCGGAGCGGTCGGCTTGAGGGCACGCACGGCCTGGTACACGGCGACGTCCACGCCTTCGTCTTCGTAACGGGCACGCAGACGGTCGAAGACGAACTCCTGCACCTGCTCGGACAGACCGTCGGCCTTCACCTTGTCGCCGTACTGGGCCACGGCGACGCCGATGGCATTGGCCAGGTCCAGGTCCAGTTGCTTCTCGATGAGGATGCGCAGCACGCCCAGGGCGGCACGGCGCAGGGCGTACGGGTCCTTGCTACCGGTGGGCAGCATGCCGATGCCGAAGATGCCGACCAGGGTGTCGAGCTTGTCGGCCACGGCCACCGCGGCACCGGTCAGGGTGTCCGGTAGTTCGGCGCCAGCGCCGCGCGGCATGTACTGCTCGTTAAGCGCCAGGGCGACGTCCTTGGCCTCGCCACCGGCGGTGGCGTAGTAGTAACCGGCGATGCCCTGCATCTCCGGGAACTCGCCGACCATCTCGGTGGCCAGGTCGCACTTGGAGAGGATGCCGGCACGGGCAGCGTTGGTCGAGTCACCGCCGATGCGGGCAGCGATGTAGGCGGCCAGCTTGGAAACCCGCTCGGCTTTCTCGTAGACAGTGCCCAGCTGGGCCTGGAACACCACGTTCTTCAGGCGGGCGTTGAAGGCTTCCAGCGGCTGCTTCTGGTCCTGCTTGAAGAAGAACTCGGCGTCGGTCAGGCGCGGGCGCACGACCTTCTCGTTGCCGGAGACGATGTGCTCCGGCGCCTTGCTCTCGACGTTGGCCACGGTGATGAAGCGCGGCAGCAGCTTGCCGTTGGCGTCCAGCAGGCAGAAGTACTTCTGGTTGTCCTGCATGGTGGTGATCAGGGCTTCCTGCGGCACGGCGAGGAAGCGCTCCTCGAAGGAGCACACTAGCGGCACCGGCCACTCGACCAGCGCGGTCACTTCGTCGAGCAGGTCGGCCGGGACGATGGCGCTGCCCTTCTGCTCGGCGGCCAGCTCGGCGACGCGCCTGGAGATGATCTCGCGGCGCTCGGCGAAGTCGGCCAGCACGTGGGCGCTGCGCAGGTCTTCCAGGTAGTTGGCCGGTGCCGAGATGCGCACGTTGGCCGGGTTGTGGAAACGGTGGCCACGGGATTCGCGACCGGCCTTCTTGGTCAGGATCTCGCAGTCGACGACGTCGTCGCCGAACAGCATCACCAGCCACTGGGTCGGACGCACGAACTCTTCACGACGGGCTGCCCAGCGCATGCGCTTGGGAATCGGCAGCTCGTTCAGCGAGGCTTCGACGATGCCCGGCAGCAGGCCCACGGCCGGCTGGCCGGCGATGCTCTGGCTGAACTTGAGTTTCGGGCCGCTCTTGTCGATCTGCTCCAGGTCCACGCCGCATTTCTTGGCGAAACCGAGGGCGGCCTGGGTCGGGTTGCCGCTGGCGTCGAAGGCAGCCTGCAGCGGCGGGCCGTCGAGGTTCACGGTGCGGTCCGGCTGCTGCACGGCGAGTTGGTCGATCTGCACGGCCAGGCGACGCGGCGCGGCGTAGCAGCGCGCGGCGGCGTAGGTCAGGCCGGCAGCCTTGAGGCCCTTCTCGATGCCGGCCAGGAAGGCTTCACCGAGGCTTTTCAGCGCCTTGGGTGGCAGCTCTTCGGTGCCCAGTTCGACGAGGAAATCCTTCGCGCTCATTATTCGGCCTCCTTCAGCTTGGCCAGTACTTCGTCACGCAATTCGGGTGTGGCCATCGGGAAGCCGAGGCGGGCGCGGGCCTGCAGGTAGCTCTGCGCCACGGCGCGGGCCAGGGTGCGCACGCGCAGGATGTAGCGCTGGCGCTCGGTCACCGAGATGGCGCGGCGGGCGTCCAGCAGGTTGAAGGTGTGCGAGGCCTTGAGGACCATTTCGTAGGTCGGCAGCGGCAGCTGCAGCTCGATCAGGCGGTTGGCTTCGCTTTCGTAGAAGTCGAACAGCTCGAACAGCTTCTCGACGTTGGCGTGTTCGAAGTTGTAGGTCGACTGCTCCACCTCGTTCTGGTGGAACACGTCGCCGTAGGTGACCTTGCCGAACGGACCGTCGGCCCAGACCAGGTCGTACACCGAGTCGACGCCCTGGATGTACATGGCCAGGCGTTCCAGGCCGTAGGTGATCTCGCCGGTGACCGGGTAGCACTCGATGCCGCCGACCTGCTGGAAGTAGGTGAACTGGGTGACTTCCATGCCGTTCAGCCAGATTTCCCAGCCCAGGCCCCAGGCGCCGAGGGTCGGCGATTCCCAGTTGTCCTCGACGAAACGGATGTCGTGCACCAGCGGGTCGATGCCGATGGCCTGCAGCGAACCCAGGTACAGCTCCTGGAAGTTTTCCGGATTGGGTTTCAGGACAACCTGGAACTGGTAGTAGTGCTGCAGGCGGTTGGGGTTCTCACCGTAGCGACCGTCGGTGGGACGGCGGCTGGGCTGCACATAGGCCGCGTTCCAGGTTTCCGGGCCCACGGCGCGGAGGAAGGTGGCGGTGTGGAAGGTGCCGGCGCCTACTTCCATGTCGTAGGGCTGCAGCACCACGCAGCCCTGATCGGCCCAGTATTTTTGCAGGGCGAGGATCAGGTCCTGGAAGGTGGGCACGGCGGGCGTAGTCTGGCTCACGAAAATCACCTGTGCTGGATATGCGACTAAAACCCGGCAGTATACCCCAAGACGCTTGCAGCTTGGGCTTCACAGCGTTTTTTGCGCGACCGTTCGTAGGTCCTCGAAGGGGCAAAAAAACGGATCGATAACTGTATTTTTGTACAGCCATTTGTCTATAGTCAGAACCTTCCCGTTTCCAAGGACGACCGCCATGTCCCGCTGCTTCTGGTGTAACGACGACCCGCTGTACATCGCCTACCACGATGCCGAATGGGGGGTGCCGCAGCGCGACGCCCGTGCACTGTTCGAGATGATCATCCTCGAGGGGGCCCAGGCGGGCCTGTCGTGGATCACCGTACTGAAGAAGCGCGAGCGTTACCGCGAGGTGCTGTTCGGCTTCGACCCGGAGCGCCTGGCGCGCATGACCGACGAGGAAATCGAGGAACGCATGCAGGATCCGGGCATCATCCGCAACTTCGCCAAGCTCAAGGCGGCGCGGCAGAATGCCCGGGCCTGGCTGCAGCTGGAGGACCCGGTGACCTTCCTCTGGTCCTTCGTCGGCGGCCAGCCCAAGGTCAACCACTTCAGCGGCCGCGGCGACGTGCCGGCGGTGACACCCGAGGCCGAGGCCATGAGCAAGGCCCTGCGCAAGGCCGGTTTCAACTTCGTCGGCCCGACAATCTGCTACGCCTTCATGCAGGCCACCGGCATGGTGATGGACCACACCACCGACTGTGACCGTTATACCGAGCTCTCTTGATCACGGCCGGAGAAGTCACTTGTAGGAGCGAGCTTGCTCGCGAACAGCGTTTCCCGGCGACATCGGCGTTGGGCTATTCGCGAGCAAGCTCGCTCCTACAGGGGATCAGCAGGGTGGGCTGATTCAGGATGATCATCGCACCGATTGAGATGTGCTTTCGCCTTCGCTCTTCACCGCTGGTTAGAATGTGCGCCTCTGAATGAAGGAGTTTCCCGTGGAGAAATTCAAGGGCGCACTGGTGGTGGGCTTCCTGCGTCTGTTCGCCATGCTGCCGTGGCGCGCGGTGGGGGCCTTGGGCGCGGGCATCGGCTGGCTGATGTGGAAGATTCCCAACCGCTCCCGCGAGGTGGCGCGGACCAACCTGGCGCACTGCTTCCCGGAGCTGTCGCCGACAGAGCTGGAGACGCTGCTCGGCCGGAGCCTGATGGACATCGGTCGCACGCTCACCGAGAGCGCCTGCGCCTGGATGTGGTCGCCGCAGAAGTCGCTGCAGTACATCCTCGAAGTGGAAGGCATGGACGTGCTGGAGGAAGCGCTGGCCTCCGGCGACGGCCTGGTGGGCATCACCAGCCACCTGGGCAACTGGGAGGTGCTCAATCACTTCTACTGCTCCTACGCCAAGCCGATCATTTTCTACCGCCCGCCGAAGCTCAAGGCCGTGGATGAATTGCTGAAGAAGCAGCGCGTGCAACTGGGCAACCGCGTTGCGCCCTCCACTCCCGAGGGCATCAAGAGCGTGATCAAGGAAGTGAGGAACGGCGGCTGCGTCGGCATCCCCTGCGACCCGGAGCCGGACCTGGGCTCGGGCCTGTTCGTGCCCTACCTGGGCACCACCGCGCTGACCAGCAAGTTCGTGCCCTCGCTGCTCGCGCGCGGCAAGGCCCGTGGGGTGTTCTTCCATGCGGTGCGCCTGCCCGATGGCAGCGGCTACAAGGTGATCCTCGAAGCCGCGCCGGCGGACATGTACGACAAGGACATGGACGTGTCGGTGGCCGCGCTCAGCCGTGAACTGGCCAAGTATGTGCGCGCCTATCCGAGCCAGTACATGTGGACCATGAAGCGCTTCAAGAAGCGCCCCGAGGGCGAGGCCAGGTGGTACTGAGCCAAGCCGGGATTGCGTAGCCGGTCGCCGTACGCTTCGCGAGCAAGCTCGCTCCTACACAGAGCGCATCGGCGTCGACCGGTAGGAGCGAGCTTGCTCGCGAAGCCGCCCTCTGCAGTGAGAAAGTCAGTGAGAAAATCCCCTCCCTTCGGGGAAGGGCATGGCTCCCGCTCATAAGCCAGGAATAACCAGCATGCTTGGCCTGCCGACCACCGCCACCGTGCCGTTCTGTCCCTCGGAAGTCAAAGGCAGCATCCAGGTCGCGGCCGGCGCGCCGTTGTTCAAGCGCATCCTGCAGTTCGCCGGCCCCGGCCTGCTGGTCTCCATCGGCTACATGGACCCGGGTAACTGGGCCACCGCCATCGAGGCCGGCTCGGGCTTCGGCTACCAGCTGCTGTTCGTGGTGCTGCTCTCCAGCCTCGCGGGGATGGTCCTGCAATGCCTGGCGATGCGCCTGGGCATCGTCACCGGCCAGGACCTGGCGCAGCTCTCGCGCAGCCGCTACAGCCTGGGCACGGCGCGCCTGCAATGGCTGCTGGCGGAGCTGTCTATCGTCGCCACGGACCTCGCCGAAGTGCTCGGCTGCGCCCTGGCCTTCCACCTGCTGCTGGGCGTCGACCTGGTCACCGGGGTGATCCTCACCGCCTTCGACACGCTCATCGTGCTCGGCCTCAAGGGCCAGCGCTTCCGCCACCTGGAAGCGATCATGCTCGGCCTGATCGTCACCATCAGCGGCTGCTACCTGGTCGAGCTGATCCTGATCAAACCCTACTGGCCGGACGTCGTCGCCGGCTTCCTGCCCAGTTGGGACGCGGTGACCCAGCGCGAGCCGCTGTACCTGGCGATCGGCATCCTCGGCGCCACGGTGATGCCGCACAACCTCTACCTGCACTCCTCCATCGTGCAGACAAGGCAGGTCAGCGGCAGCAACGGCAAGGCCGCGGCGATCCGCCTGACGCGCATCGACACCGTGGTCTCGCTGAGCCTCGCGCTGCTGGTCAACGCGGCGATCCTGATCCTCGCCGCCGCGGCCTTCCACGAGACCGGCCACACCGGCGTCACCGAGATCCAGGATGCCTATCGCCTGCTCGAACCGCTGGTGGGTGCCGGCCTTGCGGCGATCCTCTTCGGCGTCGCCCTGCTCGCCTCCGGGCAGAGCTCCACCTTCACCGGCACCATCGCCGGGCAGGTGATCATGGACGGCTTCCTGCAGATGAAGATTCCCTGCTGGCAGCGCCGCCTGATCACCCGCGCGCTGGCGCTGATCCCGGCGCTGATCGGCGTGGTGATGCTGGGCGACAAGGCGGTGGGCAAGCTGCTGGTGTTCAGCCAGGTGGTGCTCAGCCTGCAACTGCCGTTCGCGCTCTGGCCGCTGATCCGCTTCACCAGCGATCGCGCGCTGATGGGCGAGTTCGTCAACGGCATCGGCACCCGTGTGCTGGCGTGGGCGTTGTTCGGCGTCATCAGCGCCGCCAACCTTTGGTTGTTATTGCAGTTGCTGGCTTGACCCGGCCCCCTGCTTTCAGGCCCATTAGTGCCCTGACATTCAGGACGGATGCCACGCCATGTCCAACCAACGACAATACCCGCGCACTCCGATGAAGTGCCGGATCAAGATCAGCCATCCCAGCTTCGGCGACGTGTTCGGGCATACCCGTGATCTGTCCGACGGCGGCGTCTACGTGCGCCATGAAACGTTGGCCGGATTGCCCTCCGGCGCGCGGGTCAGCGGCCAGGTGCAGGACCTGCCCTTCGACGCGCCGATCCTGGAGATGGAAGTGATGCGCACCGATGCCGAAGGCGCGGGCTTCCGCTTCATCGGCAACGGCTGATTGGCCATTACTGCGAACTGATCTTCGTAGGAGCGAGCTTGCTCGCGAACCCTGGCCCCGCAGCGGAGCTGTTCGCGAGCAAGCTCGCTCCTACAGTCAAGGCAAGCCCCCGTGTTATCAGTTCGCCTCGTTCACCGCACTCAGGAAGGCCCGCGTCCGTTCATGCTGCGGGTGGCCGAACAGCTGCTGCGGGCTGCCCTGTTCGAGGATGTTGCCCTGGTGGAAGAAGCACACGCGGTCGGCGAATTCGCGGGCGAAACCCATCTGGTGGGTGACCATGAGCATGGTCAGGTTGTGCTCGGCGCCCAGCCTGCGCACCACGTTGAGTACCTCGCCGCACAGCTCCGGGTCCAGCGCCGAAGTCACCTCGTCGAACAGCATCACCTTGGGCCGCATCGCCAGCGCGCGGGCAATGGCCACGCGCTGTTGCTGGCCGCCGGAAAGCTGCGAGGGGTAGTGGTCGAGCTTGTTGCCCAGGCCGACCATCTCCAGCAACTCGACGGCACGTTCGCGCGCCTCATTGCGCGGCAGGCCGAGCACCTGCACCGGCGCCTCCATCACGTTGCGCAGCGACGTCATGTGCGGGAACAGGTTGAAGCTCTGGAAGACCATGCCGATCTTGCTGCGCACCTTGCGCACGTGGCTTTCCGGCGCGCGCACCAGGGTGTCGTTGCGCTTGAGGTGCGTCAGCGGCTCGCCGTCCACCTCGATCACGCCGCTGTCGATGGTTTCCAGGGTCATCAGCGCGCGCAGCAGGGTCGACTTGCCCGAGCCGCTGGGGCCGATGATGGCGACCTTTTCGTTGGCGCCGACTTCCAGGTTGAGGTCCTTGAGCACGCTGAAGCTGCCGTAGCTCTTGCACACATTGCGAAAGCTCACCATTGGCTGGGCGGTTTCGGCGCGCGCGGCCGGGGCATCCTGGCTGGCCGCGCGGGGCGCAGCCTGTAGGGAGTGGACGGACATCGGTTTTCCTCCGGGAGAATCAGTCATGGCAGCGCCGTACGTTTTTCCACCTGGCGTACCACGCTCGCCAGGCCGATGGAAATGAGCAGGAAGAACACCCCGACCAGGGTGATCGGCTCCAGGTAGCGGAAGCTGTCGGAGCCGATGTTCTTGGCCTGCTGCATGATTTCCACCACGGTGATCGCGGAGAGCACCGGGGTGTCCTTGAACATGGCGATCAGGTAGTTGCCCAGCGCCGGCAGCACCGGGCGGATCGCCTGGGGCAGGATCACCTCGCGGTAGGCCTTGAGCGGCGAGAAGTTCAGCGCGGTGACCGCCTCCCACTGCCCGCGCGGCACCGCTTCGAGACCGGCGCGGTACACCTCGGCGGTGTAGCAGGCATAGTGCAGGGCGATGCCGAGGGTGCCGGCCACCAGGGCGGTCATGTTCAGCCCGTAGGTCGGCAGCACGTAGAACAGGAAGTACACCTGGATCAGCAGCGGCGTGCTGCGGATGAACTCGATCAGCCAGGCCGCCGGCCACGACAGCCAGAAGTGCCGGCTGCGGCGGGCGATGGCGAACAGCAGGCCGAATACCACCGCCAGGGCGAAGCCCACCAGGGTGATGGCGATGGTGCGCAGCGAGGCGTGCAGCAGTTGCGGGATGATCTGCCAGGCGAAGTCCCAGTCGAAGAATTTCATCACAGGCCTCCGCGGATTCGGCCATGCCCCAGCCAGCGTTCCACGCGCCGCATGAGGAAGACGATGATCTGGGCCATGACGAAATACAGCACCAGGGTGAGGACGAAGATCTTCAGCGTTTCGAAGGTCGCCTGGTCGAGCTGGCGGGCGCGGAAGGTCAGGTCGGAAAGGGTGATCAGCGACACCAGTGAGGTGTTCTTCAGCAGCTCGATCAGCAGGTTGGTGCCCGGCGGAATCGCACAGAGCAGCGCCTGCGGCAGGATGATCCGGCGAAAGCGCGTGAACGGCGTCATGTTCAGCGCCAGCGCCGCCTCGTACTGTCCCTTGGGTACCGAGCCGATGGCGCCGCGCATCACCTCGGCTCCATAGGCGCCGATGTGCAGGCCCAGGCCGATGATCGCCACGCTGTAGGCGCTCATCTCCAGATTGAACGGCGGCAGCGGCAGCACGAAGTACAGCCAGAACAGCTGCACCAGCAGCGAGGTACCGCGGAACAGCTCGATGTAGCTGATCGCCAGCCAGCGTACCGCAGGCCACGGCGAGAGCCGGCCGAGCGCAGCGATGATGGCGGCGATGACCGCCAGCAGGGAGCCGAAGGCGGTCACCTGGACGGTGACCCAGGCGCCCTCCAGCAGCAGAGGAAGCAATTCACCCATGATGCGCATCCCGTAACGACAGGTTCGACGGAACGGCCAGGCGGGCGCGCTCTAGGCCAGAGACGCACCCGGCCCGGTCATTGTTTGCAGAGCTCGGCGGCGGTCTTGTCGGTGACGTTGGACTTGTCGAAGCCGAACGGCTTGACCGTCGCCAGGTGCTCGGCGCTGCCCAGCCACTGCTTGAGCTGCGCATTCACCGCATCGCGCAGGTCCTTGTCGTCCGGGCGGAAGGCCAGGGCGCCGTAACCGATGTGCGAGGGGTCGTCCTTGAAGTCGGCGATGGCTTCCACCGAATCGCCACCTTTCGCCGCGAGCCCCTTCATGGTCAGCGCGGTGCCGACGCTGGCGTCGGCACGGCCGGCGCGCACGGCCTGCAGTTGGGCGGTGGTGTCGGGTACCTGGACGATCTGCTCCTCCGCCACGCCCTCGGCGCGGGCGTAGCCGAGTTCAGCGGTGCCGGACATGATCGCCAGCTTTACGTCCGGGGCGTTCTTCACGTCGGCGTAGCTGTGCAGGTTCTTCGGGTTGCCCTTCTTCACCAGCAGGGTGTCGGGAATCTGGTAGTGCGGGTCGGTGAAGATCACCTGCTGGCAGCGCGGCGGGGTGATGTACATGCCGGCGGCGATCACGTCGAAGCGCCCGGCGCGCAGGCCGGGGATCAGCGCGCCCCATTCGGTGAGCACCGGCTCGATCTTCTTCACACCCATCTTGGTGAAGATCTGCGTGGCGATTTCCGGGGACTCGCCGGTGACCTTGCCGGAGGTCTCGGTGTAGGCGAACGGCGCTTCGTTGGCGTAGCCGATGCGCACCGTGCCGGTGCTCTGGATGC
This sequence comes from Pseudomonas sp. ATCC 13867, assembly GCF_000349845.1. Lineage (NCBI taxonomy): Bacteria > Pseudomonadati > Pseudomonadota > Gammaproteobacteria > Pseudomonadales > Pseudomonadaceae > Pseudomonas > Pseudomonas sp. ATCC 13867. The sequence goes on from NC_020829.1 coordinate 57,517, forward strand.
GTTCGAGGGTGGTCTCGGCATAGCTGCCGGCACTGGCCAGCGCACAGGCGACGAGGGTACAGGCGAGGCTCAGGCGGTGCAGCAAAACAGGGGCGGTACTCATCTTCGGATCTCCTGATCTTCTCTTGCCGTACGCGTTCGGCGCGCGGCTCTGGATGGCAGGTAGCAATGTCGTACGACTATTGTTCTTGTTGGCAGGGCCCCTGCGGGGGCCTTCCGAAGTTCACTCGCCAGGCGAGGTGATGGTGCAACGACGCCAGACTAAGCCCGGCTGCCTTGCGGCTCTTACCGATCGACAACCCCTCGGCGGGAAAAAGCCACCGTCGCGACGAACGCATCCGGCGGTTTTTTCTGCGCGGGCCTGACAATGCGGCCCGGTGTCCTGCACCCGAGCATACAAAAGGGGTCTGCGCGCCAACATTGCACTAGGACAATTGCCGCCGGTGTGCTGGTCGGTCACTCTGGATGCCTGACCAGACGGAGCGCTGAAGATGGAAGCCTGGCGTCGCGCCCTGGCCGACCTGCGGGTCGGCGAATCCAAGTACAAGACCCTGGTGCAGGCCATTGCCGGCGACATCGAGCAGGGTCGCCTGAGCGATGGCCAGCGCCTGCCGCCGCAGCGCCACGTGGCCGATGGCCTGGGCATCAGTGTGCAGACCGTGACCAACGCCTACAAGGAACTGGAACGCCAGGGCCTGGTGCGTTGCGAGGTGGGGCGCGGCAGTTTCGTCACGCGGCGCATGACCGAGGGCATGGCCCACTACATGGTCGACCACCCCGAGCGCGCCCTGGTGGACTTCTCCATCGCCAGCATCGTCCATACCCGCGAGCACGACCGCCTGTGGCAGGACACCTGCCGCGCGCTGGCGCAGGAAAGCGACCAGCCGTGGATGCGCGCCTGCCGCCCGGTGGCCGGCTTCGACGCGCACCGCGACGCCGGCGTGCAATGGCTGGCGCAACTGGGATTGCAGCGCGAACGCGACGACGTGCTGATCACCAATGGCGCCGCCCACGGCATCTTCCTCGCCCTCGCCTCCCTCGCCGGACCGGACGACGTGGTGCTCTGCGAACAGCTCACCGACCACGGCGTGATCGGCAACTCCCAGGTGCTCGGCTTCACCTTGAAGGGCGTGGAGATCGACAAGGAAGGCATCGACCCGGAGCACTTCGAAGACCTCTGCGCCAACGAGCGCATCACCGCGCTGGTCTGCACGCCGAACCTGAACAACCCGACCTCCTGCCTGATGCCCGACTCGCGCCGCCGCGAGATCGCCGCCATCGCCCAGCGCTACGGCGTGCACGTCATCGAGGACGACGTCTACGGCCCGCTGCTCGGCGAGCGCCGCCCGCCACCGCTCAGCCACTACCTGCCGGACCTGTCGTTCTACTGCACCAGCTTCACCAAGAGCGTGCTCACCGGTCTGCGCATCGGCTACCTGGCCATGCCCCGGCGGCTGGCGCTGCGTACCGAGAGCATTCTGCGGGTGAACAGCTGGATGGCCACGCCACTGCTGGCGGAAGTTGCTTCGCGCTGGGTCCACAACGGCAATGCCCAGGCGCTGATTGGTCTGCAACGTCGCGTGCTGGAGACGCGTCAGGCGCGGGTGCGCGAGTGGCTGGGCGAGTATCTGCGCGGCTGCGATCCGCATTCGCTGAGCGCCTGGATCGGCATTCCCGAGCACTGGGAACTGGACAGCCTGGTGCGTGAATTGCGCCATCGGCATATCGCCGTCACGCCGCCCGATCCGTTCATGGTACGCGGCACCCCGCGACCGCGCGCGATACGCCTGTGCATGGGCGCCGAATGCAGCGACGAGCGTATGGCCAGCGCCCTGGAGGACATGCGCGAGCTGTTCGGGCAGTACCCGAAGATCCACGATTTCTAACACCGATTTCCCCTTGTAGGAGCGAGCTTGCTCGCGAATGGATTTCCCGGCGACCTCGGAGGTTGGGCGGGTTCGCGAGCAAGCTCGCTCCTACAGGTATGCATCCAAGTCGTAGGGTGCCGAATGCAGCGACGAGCGTATGGCCAGCGCCCTGGAGGACATGCGCGAGCTGTTCGGGCAGTACCCGAAGATCCACGATTTCTAACACCGATTTCCCCTTGTAGGAGCGAGCTTGCTCGCGAACGGATTTCCCGGCGACCTCGGGGCGGGCGGGGTCGCGAGCGAGCTTGCTCCTACGAAAAGCACCTCCGAGAAATACATCGTCCTAGTACATTCATCGCGACAATTTCGCGCCCCTACACTCGGCCCCAACTGCAATCCCGGAGGCCGAGATGGACCCGATTCCCCTCGTCGAGCTGTACCGCGCACGCCAACGCATCCAGGGCCTGGTGCGGCAGACGCCGCTGGCGCATTCGCCCAGCCTGTCCAATCTCCTCGGCGCGCCGGTGTACCTCAAGCTCGAATCGCAGCAGATCACCGGCAGCTTCAAGCTGCGCGGCGCCAGCAACGCCATTGCACAGCTGAGCGATGCACAGAAGGCCAACGGCGTGGTCGCCGCCTCCACCGGCAATCACGGCCGGGCGCTGGCCCACGCTGCCCGAATGCTTGGCGTGCACGCGACCATCTGCCTGTCGCAGCTGGTGCCGGCGAACAAGGTCCAGGCGATCCGCGAACTCGGTGCCGAGGTGCGCATCGTCGGCCGCAGCCAGGATGACGCCCAGGCCGAGGCCGAACGCCTCGCCCGTGACCACGGTGCCACGCTGCTACCGCCCTTCGACCACCCGCAGATCATCGCCGGCCAGGGCACCCTCGGCCTGGAAATCCTCGAACAGCTGCCGGACGTGCGCCAGGTGCTGATCCCGCTCTCCGGCGGCGGCCTGTTCGGCGGCGTCGCCCTGGCGATGAAGCACGCCGACCCGGGCATCCGCGTCCACGGCATCAGCATGCGCCGTGGCGCGGCGATGGCCGCCAGCCTCGCCGCCGGCCACCCGGTGGACGTGGAAGAACTGCCGACCCTGGCCGACTCCCTCGGCGGCGGCATCGGCCTGGACAACCGCTACACCTTCGCCCTGGCCCGCGACTACTGCGACCAGTTGCACCTGCTCGACGAAGACGCCATCGCTGCCGGCATCCGCCACGCCTACCGCGAGGAGCGGCAGGTGGTGGAAGGCGCCGCCGCTGTCGGCATCGCGGCGTTGCTGGATGGCCTGATCGCCCCGGTCGGTCCGCTGGTGGTGATCGTCAGCGGCTGCAACATCGACATCGAACAACACCAACGCATTCTTGAGGAATCCGCTCATGGCTGACGTCACCCTGCTCAGCGAAGCCGACCTGCGCGCCTGCGTGGCGCTCGACCACGAAAGCCTCGACGCGGTCGAACACGCCTTCCGCCTGCTCGCCACCGCACCGGTGGCGATGCCGCCGATCCTTCGCCTGGACGTGCCCGAGCACAACGGCGAAGTCGACGTGAAGACCGCCTACCTGCCCGGCCTGCCGCGCTTCGCCATCAAGGTCAGCCCCGGCTTCTTCGACAACCCCAGGCTCGGCCTGCCCAGCCTCAACGGCATGATGATGCTGCTCTCCTCGCGCACCGGCCTGCTGGATGCGCTGCTGCTGGACAACGGCTACCTCACCGCCGTGCGCACCGCCTGTGCCGGCGCCGTGGCGGCCAAGTGGCTGGCCCGCGAGGATTCCCGTCAGGTCGCGCTGATCGGCGCTGGCGAACAGGCACGGCTGCAACTCAAGGCACTGTGCCTGGTGCGGCCCATCGAAGCCGCCAGCGTCTGGGCGCGGGACATCGACAAGGCCCGGCAGTGCGCCAGCGACCTGAGCATGAGCCTGGGCATTGCGGTGACCGCCTGCGCCAGCATCGACGAAGCGCTGGAAGGCGCCGACATCGCCATCACCACCACGCCCAGCCGTGAGCCGCTGATCCACAAGCGGCACCTGCGCCCCGGTTTGCACATCACGGCGATGGGCTCGGACACCGAGCACAAGAACGAGATCGCCGCCGACGCGCTGGCGGCGGTGGACTGCTACGTCGCCGACCGCCTCAGCCAGACCCTGGTGCTGGGCGAACTGCACCACGCGGTGGCGGCCGGCAACGTCAGCCTGGATGCCGACTTCGCCGAGTTGGGCCAGGTCATCGCCGGGCAACGCGAAGGTCGCCGCCGCGCCGAGGACATCACCCTCTGCGACCTCACCGGCACCGGCGCGCAGGACACCGCCATCGCCGGCCTGGCCTTCCAGCGGGCGCAGCGGATGGGCAAGGGGTTCCGTTTCAGCACCTGAGCCCGCGACTCCGATTCAGGCAGAACAAACCCTGTAGGAGCGAGCTTGCTCGCGAACCAGCCCTCGCTGCGGGGCCATTCGCGAGCAAGCTCGCTCCTACAAGTAGAACACCCCGAGAGAGGATTTCCGCATGTCCGAAATCGTCGTCAACCTCCCCTTCAGCCGGGAGGAATATGCCCAGCGGATCGCCAAGGTCCGCGCCAGCATGCTTGAGCGCGGCATCGAACTGCTGCTGGTCACCGACCCGTCGAACATGGCCTGGCTGACCGGCTATGACGGCTGGTCCTTCTACGTGCACCAGTGCGTACTGCTGGCGCGGGAAGGCGAGCCGGTATGGTTCGGCCGCGGCCAGGACGCCAACGGCGCGCGCCGCACCGTGTTCATGGCGCCCGACAACATCGTCGGCTATCCCGACCATTACGTGCAGTCCACCGAGCGCCACCCGATGGACTACCTGTCCCGCGAGGTCATTGCCGCCCGCGGCTGGGAGCGCCTGACCATCGGCGTGGAGATGGACAACTACTACTTCAGCGCCGCCGCCTTCCGCTCGCTGCAGGCCAACCTGCCGAGCGCGACGTTCGTCGACGCCACCGCCCTGGTGAACTGGCAGCGCGCGGTGAAATCCCCGCGCGAGATCGAGTACATGCGCATCGCCGCGCGCATCGTCGAGAAGATGCACGCGCACATCGTCGAGCGCATCGAACCGGGCATGCGCAAGAACGAGCTGGTCGCGGAGATCTACAGCACCGGCATCCTCGGCGCCGACGGCCACGGCGGCGACTACCCGGCCATCGTCCCGCTGCTGCCCACCGGCGCCGACGCCAGCGCGCCGCACCTGACCTGGGACGACACGTCCTTCGAACGCGGCGCCGGCACCTTCTTCGAGATCGCCGGCTGCTACAAGCGCTACCACTGCCCGCTGTCGCGCACCGTGTTCCTCGGCAAGCCGCCGCAGCACTTCCTCGACGCCGAGAAGGCCGTGGTCGAAGGCATCGCCGCAGGGCTCGACGCGGCGAAGCCCGGCAACACCACCGGCGATATCGCCCGTGCCTTCTTCAGCGTGCTGGAGAAGTTCGGCATTCACAAGGACAGCCGCTGCGGCTACCCCATCGGTATCAGCTACCCGCCGGACTGGGGCGAACGCACCATGAGCCTGCGCCCGAGCGACAACAGCGTGCTGGAACCGGGCATGACCTTCCACTTCATGCCCGGCCTGTGGATGGATGACTGGGGCCTGGAGATCACCGAAAGCATCCTCATCACCGAGCGTGGCGTGGAGACCTTCTGCGACTACCCGCGCCAGCTGTTCGTGAAGGAGTGAGACGATGACTCATGCACTCGACAAGCCGCTGCGCGAGAACCCCATCTCCGCCAGCGTCGACTTCCAGCGCGACGGCGTGCAGCACGGCCACCTCAAGCTGCCCTACTCGCGGGACGATTCGGCCTGGGGCGCGGTGATGATCCCGATCTGCGTGGTGAAGAACGGCGATGGCCCCACTGCGCTGCTCACCGGCGGCAACCACGGCGACGAGTACGAAGGCCCGGTGGCGCTCAGCCGTCTGGCCCAGGAACTGCGCGCCGAGGATGTGCGCGGCCGGGTGATCATCGTGCCGTTCATGAACACCCCGGCGTTCCTCGCCGGCAAGCGCACCTCGCCGATCGACGCCGGCAATCTCAACCGCAGTTTCCCCGGCCGCCCGGACGGCACGGTGACGCAGAAGATCGCCGACTACTTCCAGCGCACCCTGCTGCCGCTGGCGGACCTGGTGCTGGATATTCACTCCGGCGGCAAGACCCTCGACTTCCTGCCCTTCGCCGCCTGCCACGTGCTGCCGGACAAGGCCCGGCAGGAAGCCAGCGAGGCGCTGATGCGCGCCTTCGCCGCGCCCTACGCGATGCGCATGCTGGAACTGGACGCGGTGGGCATGTACGACACCGCCGCCGAGGAGCAGGGCAAGCTGTTCCTCACCACCGAACTGGGTGGTGGCGGCAGCAGCAGCGCGCGCACGGTCGCCATCGCCCGGCGCGGCGTGCGCAACGTGCTGGTGCAGGCCGGGATCCTGCGCGGTGAAGTCGAATCGGCGAAGTCGGTGATGCTCGACATGCCCGATGGCGACTGCTTCGTCGCCAGCCAGCACGGCGGCCTGCTGGAAATGTGCCGCGACCTGGGCGAGCGGGTCGAGCGCGGGGAGGTGCTGGCGCGGGTGCACGACGTGCTGCGCACCGGAGCCGCGCCCGTGGAGTACCGCGCCAAGCGCAGCGGCATTCTCGCCGCGCGGCACTTCCCCGGCCTGGTGCAGAGCGGCGACACCCTGGCGGTGGTCGCCGAGGTACTGGACTGAACGGGAGCCCGCCATGATCAAGCTCGACCGCTACGACCTGAAGATCCTGCGCATCCTCGCCGGCGACGGGCGCATCACCAAGTCGAGCCTGGCCGAGGCGATCAACCTCTCGGTCAGCCCGGCCTGGGAGCGCGTGCGCAAGCTGGAGGAGGCCGGGTTGATCAAGGGCTACCGCGCGCAGATCGACTGGCTGGCGCTGTTCAAGCAGCAGCAGGTTCTGGTGGAAATCACCCTGGCGCGGCACACCGCGCAGGACATGAAGCGCTTCGAACAGCGCCTGCAGCAGGCGCCGGAGGTGGGCTTCTGCTATGCCACCGGTGGCGGGGTGGACTACATCGCGATGATCCAGGCGCGTGACATCGACCACTACCAGCGCTTCATCGACCAGTTGCTGCTGGAAGACGTCGGCATCGAGCGCTATTTCACCTACATCGTCACCAAGGTGATCAAGACGCTGGATGCGGCGATCCCCGCCGAAGCTCTTGAGGTGGGCCACTGATGCTTTCTGTAGGAGCGAGCTTGCTCGCGAACCCGCCCAGCACCGAAGCCGTCGGGAAATTCGTTCGCGAGCAAGCTCGCTCCTACAGTCTCCGGCCGGTGCTCCTACGGATTGCACACGTCGGCGCTGAACAAAATTTGCCCAATAAAACCTGACTTCGCGGTCCGGATCGTATACAATGCGCGCCGCTCGGCATGGTGCCGGGCATGGGTTCCCTCACCCCATCGACGAAAAAGGCCCAAAGCATGTCGGCATCCCTTCCGGCGGCAAGGCGCGGCGCACTCGCCGGCCTGGTCGCGTTCCACATCCTGATCATCATCGCCAGCAACTACCTGGTGCAGTTGCCAATGACCCTGTTCGGCTGGCACACCACCTGGGGCGCGTTCAGCTTCCCGTTCATCTTCCTGGCCACCGACCTCACCGTCCGCCTGCTCGGCAAGCGCCCGGCGCGGCTGGTCATCGCGCGGGTGATGATCCCGGCGCTGCTGGCGTCCTACGTGATCTCGGTAATCTTCCAGGAAGGCGCCTTCAGAGGGCTTGCCTCCCTGGGGGAATTCAACACCTTCGTCGCGCGGATTTCCCTGGCCAGTTTCCTCGCCTACGTGTTCGGCCAGATCCTCGACATCCAGGTCTTCGACCGCCTGCGGCGCATGCGCCAGTGGTGGATCGCCCCGGTAGTCTCGACCCTGTTCGGCAACCTGCTGGATACCTTCACCTTCTTCTCCATCGCCTTCTGGCACAGCGACAACGCCTTCATGGCCGAGCACTGGGTGGAAATCGCCTGGGTCGACTACGGCGTGAAGCTGGCGGTGATGCTGATGCTCTTCGTGCCGCTCTACGGCATGTTGCTCAGCGCCATCACCCGTAATCTGCGCCGCCAACCCGCCGTCATCTGACGCCACCCGAAAAAGCCCAACGGCGGCGGCAGAACTGCGAAAAGATTTGCCGCCGCCATCCCCCGCTTAGGAAAAAATCGCGCGCTCCCGGCCCCTAGCATGGACTCATGCCAATTGCCTGGGAGACGCCGTCATGTCCTATGTCCATCCCCTGCTGTTCAAGTCGCTCTGCTATGTGAACGGCCACTGGCTGCATAGCGCCAGCGGCGCCAGCATCGCCGTCGACAACCCCGCTACCCGCGAAGCCATCGGCCACGTGCCGCTGCTCGACCGCGAGCAGATCGTCTCTGCGGTGGACGCCGCCGCTGCCGCCTTCCCCGCCTGGCGTGCGCGCACGCTGGACGAGCGCGGCGCGCTGCTGCGCCGCTGGGCCGAGCTGATTGGCCAGCACCGTGAGGATCTGGCGCAGATCCTCAGCCTGGAACAGGGCAAGCCGCTGGCCGAAGCCCTGGGCGAGATCGACTACGCCGCCAGCTTCATTCCCTGGTTCGCCGAGGAAGCGCGGCGCCTGAACGGCCGCAACATCCCCAGCCACATCCCCGGCGCGCACCTGGGCACGGTACTCGAGCCGGTCGGCGTCGCCGCGCTGCTGACGCCGTGGAACTTCCCCTCGGCGATGATCACCCGCAAGGCCGCCGCCGCGCTGGCCGCCGGTTGCACCGTGGTGGTCAAGCCGGCCCACGAAACGCCCTATTCCGCCTTCGCCCTGGCCCAACTGGCCGAAGAAGCCGGCTTCCCCGCCGGGGTATTCAACGTGGTACTGGGCGAGCCGCAGATGGTCATGGAAACCCTGGTCGGCGACAGCCGCGTGCGCGCCGTGAGCTTCACCGGCTCGACCCGCGTAGGAAAACTGGTCCTGCAAGCCGCCGCCCAGGACGTGAAGAAAGTCGCCCTGGAGCTGGGCGGCAATGCGCCCTTCATCGTGCTGCCGGATGCCGATCTGGAGCAGGCGGTGCAGTTCGCCATCGACGCCAAGTTCCAGACCTCCGGGCAGGACTGCTGCGCGGCCAACCGCATCCTGGTCGCCCGCGAACTCTACGAACCCTTCCTGCAGCGCTTCGCCCGCGCCGTGCGCGAGCTGCGCGTCGGCCCGGCCAGCGACTCGCGCAGCCAGATCGGCCCGCTGATGCACCAGGGCGCCTTCGACGTCACCTGCGAGCGGGTGCAGGACGCCATCGCCCAGGGTGCGCGCCTGCTCGCCGGAGGCGAACCCCACGCCCTCGGCGGCTGGTTCCATCAACCGACGGTGCTGGCCGACGTCACGCCGCGGATGCGCATCTGGCGCGAGGAAAACTTCGCGCCGATTGCCGGGGTGAGCGCCTACGGCGACCTGGACGAAGCCGTCCGGCAGGCCAATGACACCGAGTACGGCCTGGCCGCCTACCTGTGCGGGCAACGCCTGGACCACATCTGGCCGCTGATGCGGCGCCTGGAGTTCGCCCTGGTGGCGGTCAACGGCGCCAAGTTCACCGGCCACCCCATCCCCTTCGGCGGCATGAAGGCTTCGGGCCTGGGCCGCGAGGGCGGCAGCGAGGGCTTCGAGCCCTTCGTCGAAACCAAGTACTTCGCCTTGCACCACGGCGCCATCTGACCGGGAGACCATCGCCATGACCGACTACGCCAAGCTGTTCGAAGACGACCGCGCGCACTTCATGCACCCATCGACCCATGCCCACGACCACGTCAGCGGCGCACTGCCGGGGCGGATCATCACCGGCGCTTCCGGCGTGCGCATCCGCGACCACCAGGGCCGCGAGCTGCTGGATGCCTTCGCCGGCCTGTACTGCGTGAACATCGGCTACGGCCGCACCGAAGTCGCCGACGCCATCCATGCACAGGCTACGCAATTGGCCTACTACCACACCTACGTCGGCCACTCCTCCGAAGCGATCATCGAGCTGTCCGCGCGGATCATCCGCGACTGGGCGCCGGCGGGCATGAAGAAGGTCTACTACGGCCTCTCCGGCTCCGACGCCAACGAGACCCAGGTCAAGCTGGTGCGCTACTACAACAACGTGCTGGGCCGGCCGCAGAAGAAAAAGATCATCTCCCGCCAGCGCGGCTACCACGGCTCGGGCATCGTCACCGGCAGCCTCACCGGGCTGGCCAGCTTCCACCAGCATTTCGACCTGCCGGTGGAGGGCGTCAAGCACACCCTCTGCCCGCACTTCTACAAGGCGCCGGCGGGCATGGACGAGGCCACTTTCGTCCGCCACTGCGCCCAGGAGCTGGAGAACCTGATCCTCGCCGAAGGCCCGGACAGCGTGGCGGCCTTCATCGGTGAGCCGGTGATGGGCACCGGCGGCATCATCGTCCCGCCCAAGGGCTACTGGGAGGCGATCCAGGCGGTGCTGGCCAAGTACGACGTGCTGCTGATCGCCGACGAGGTGGTCTGCGCCTTCGGCCGCGTCGGCGACAAGATGGGCAGCCAGCGCTACGGCATGCGCCCGGACCTGATCACCACCGCCAAGGGCCTGACCAGCGCCTACGCACCGCTGTCGGCGGTGATCGTCGGCGAGAAGGTGTGGGACGTGATCGATAGCGCATCCACCCGGGAAGGCGCGCTGGGCCACGGCTGGACCTACTCCGGCCACCCGATCTGCGCGGCGGCGGCGCTGGCCAACCTGAACATCCTCGAAGGGGAAAACATCACCGCCAATGCGGCGGAGGTCGGCGGCTACCTCAACCAGCAACTGCGCCAGACCTTCGAGGGCCATCCGCTGGTGGGCGAGGTGCGTGGCGACGGCATGCTGGCGGCGCTGGAGTTCATGGCCGACCGCGAGGCGCGTACGCCATTCGATGCGGCGCTGAAGGTCGGCCCGAAGGTGTCGGCGGCCTGCCTGGAACGCGGCATGATCGCTCGCGCCATGCCCCACGGCGACATCCTCGGCTTCGCCCCGCCACTGGTGCTGACCCGCGGCGAAGCGGACGAGATCGTCGGCATCGCCAAGGCGGCGGTGGATGCGGTGGCGGACGAGGTCCTTTAACGCGCGGGCTGCTCTTCTGTAGGAGCGAGCTTGCTCGCGAACATCTCGCGGCAGCTCCGGTGTCATGCGGTTCGCGAGCAAGGACTAGGCGTCCCCCTCGCTCCTACAAGTAATCTCGCACTTCGAAGCAGGCGGATGAAAAAGGGCGCCTATGCGCCCTTTGTCTTGTCCAGCTTGCGCAGGAACACCGTCATTTCCTTCTCCGCCTGCTTGTCCCCATGCGCCTGCGCCGCGGCGATGCCGTCGGTCCAGGCCTGGCGGGCGCCGTCGGGGTTGCCGCTGGCCTGCAGGGCCTTGCCCAGCAGCTTCCAGGCGGCGGAATACTTCGGGTCCTGCTCCACGCAGCGGCGCAGGTGTCCGGCGGCCTTCACGGCGTCGCCGGTATCCAGGTAGCCCTTGCCCAGGCCGAAGCGCAGCAGCGGGTTGTCCACGCCTTTGGCGAGCATCTTTTCCAGGCCTTCGAGCATCGCCTGCCCTCCCTATCTCAGAAGAACGTCAGACCGGCCTGGAACAGCCGCTCGACATCACGGATACGTTTCTTGTCGACCACGAAGAGGATCACGTGGTCGCCGGCTTCGATCACCGTTTCGCCGTGGGCGATCAGCACGTCGTCGTCGCGGATCACCGCGCCGATGGTGGTGCCCGGTGGCAGGTGCACGTCGTTGATCTTGCGGCCGATCACCTTGCTCGACTTGGCATCGCCGTGGGCGACCACCTCGATGGCCTCGGCGGCACCCCGGCGCAGCGAGTGCACGCTTTCGATGTCGCCTCGGCGCACGTGGGTCAGCAGGGTACCGATGGTGGCCAGCTGCGGGCTGATGGCGATGTCGATGTCGCCACCCTGCACCAGGTCGACGTAGGCGGGGTTGTTGATCAGCGTCATCACCTTGCGCGCGCCCAGCCGCTTGGCCAGCAGCGAGGACATGATGTTGGCCTCGTCGTCGTTGGTCAGGGCGAGGAACAGGTCGGTGTCGCCGATGTTCTCTTCCATCAGCAGGTCGCGGTCCGAGGCGCTGCCCTGCAGCACGATGGAGCTGTCCAGGCTTTCGGAGAGGTGCCGGCAGCGCGCCGGGTTCATCTCGATGATCTTCACCTGGTAGCGGCTCTCGATGGCTTCCGCCAGGCGCTCGCCAATGTTGCCGCCGCCGGCGATGATGATCCGCTTGTAGCTGTCCTCCAGGCGGCGCATCTCGCCCATCACCGCGCGGATGTGGGCCTTGGCGGCGATGAAGAACACCTCGTCGTCGGCCTCGATCACCGTGTCGCCCTGGGGAATGATCGGCCGGTTGCGCCGGTAGATCGCCGCCACGCGGGTTTCGGCGTTGGGCATGTGCTCGCGCAGCTGGCGCAGCTCCTGGCCCACCAGCGGGCCGCCGTAGTAGGCGCGGATGCCGACCAACTGCGCCTTGCCCTCGGCGAAGTCGATCACCTGCAGGGCGCCGGGGTATTCCACCAGGCGCTTGATGTAGTTGGTCACCACCTGCTCGGGGCTGATCAGCACGTCGACCGGGATCGCCTCGTTGTCGAACAGCCCGGCGCGGGTCAGATAGGCCGACTCGCGCACGCGGGCGATCCGCGTCGGGGTGTTGAACAGGGTGTAGGCGACCTGGCAGGCCACCATGTTCACCTCGTCGCTGTTGGTCACCGCCACCAGCATGTCGGCGTCGTCGGCACCGGCCTGGCGCAGCACGGTGGGGAACGAGGCCTTGCCGTGGACGGTGCGGATGTCCAGGCGGTCGTTGAGGTCGCGCAGGCGTTCGCCGTCGGTGTCGACGACCGTGATGTCGTTGGCTTCGCTGGCGAGGTGCTCGGCCAGAGTGCCGCCGACCTGGCCGGCACCGAGGATGATGATCTTCATGGAGCGGCGTGCTTTCCGTTTCGATCCGTTGGGAGTCGGCGCCTGTTACTTGGCCGAAATCTTCATGAGCTTGGCATAGTAGAAGCCGTCATGCCCCCCCTCCCGGGGGAACAGCTGGCGGCCGTGGGGCTGCTTGCTGCCCCAGGGGCCGGGCAGGTCCAGCTCGCGGGCGCCGGGGGTGCGACCGAGGAACGCAGCGATCTGCTCGCTGTTCTCCCGAGGCATCACCGAGCAGGTCGCGTAGACCATCACGCCGCCGACTTCGAGGGTCGCCCACAGTGCGTCGAGCAGCTCGCCCTGCAGCTGAGCCAGCGCCTCGATGTCCTCGGCGGTGCGAGTCAGCTTGATGTCCGGGTGGCGGCGGATCACCCCGGTGGCCGAGCACGGCGCGTCCAGCAGGATGCGCTGGAAGGGCTTGCCGTCCCACCACTTGGCGGTGTCGCGGGCGTCGGCGGCGAACAACTGGGCGTCGAGTTGCAGGCGCGCGAGGTTCTCGCGCACGCGCACCAGGCGGCTCTCTTCCAGGTCCACGGCGACCACGCCGGCCAGCGCAGGCTCGGCTTCCATCAGGTGGCAGGTCTTGCCGCCGGGCGCGCAGCAGGCGTCCAGCACGCGCTGGTTGGGTGCCAGTTCCAGCAGGTCGGCGGCCAGTTGCGCGGCCTCGTCCTGCACGCTGACGCGGCCTTCGGCGAAGCCCGGCAGCTCGCGCACATCGCAGGGCTGCAACAGCTGGATGCCGTCGCGGCTGAACTGGCAGGCGGTCGCTTCGAAACCGACGCGGTTCAGCTCTTCCAGGTAGGCATCGCGGCTGCCGTGGCGGCGGTTCACCCGCAGGGTCATCGGCGGGTGGGCGTTGTTGGCGGCGCAGATCGCTTCGAACTGCTCCGGCCAGGATTTCTTCAGGGCCTTCTGCAGCCAGCGCGGGTGCGCCAGGCGCGCGGCCGGGTCTTTGTCGACCTCGGCCAGCAGGGTTTCGCTTTCGCGCTGGGCGCGGCGCAGCACGGCGTTGAGCAGGCCCTTGGCCCAGGGCTTCTTCAGTTTGTCCGCGCAGCCGACGGTTTCGCCGATGGCCGCGTGCGGCGGAATGCGGGTGTAGAGCAGCTGGTACAGGCCGACCAGCAGCAGCGCCTCGACGTCACGGTCGCCGGCTTTGAACGGCTTCTGCAGCAGGTGCGCGGCGAGGGTGGACAGCCGTGGCTGCCAGCGGGCGGCGCCGAAGGCCAGCTCCTGCACCAGGCCACGGTCGCGCGGCTCGACGTTCTCCAGTTGGGTCGGCAGCGAGCTGCCCAGCGAGGCGCGGCCGGCGAGCACGGCGGCCAGCGCGCGGGCCGCCGCGAGGCGGGGATTGGTGCTCATTGACCCTGCCCTTGCTGGCCAAGCACCTGGCCGGCGGCGAACTGCTCGCGGCGGCTGTTGAACAGGTCGGCGAAGGCCAGCGGCTTGCCGCCGGGCAGTTGCAGGCGGGTCAGCAGCAGCGCGCCTTCTCCGCAGGCGACCAGCAGGCCGTCGCGGCTGGCGTCGAGGATTTTGCCGGGCTCGCCCTTGCCCTGCGCCGGCTTGGCGCCGAGCACTTTCAGCGCGGCCTCGCCGAGGGCGGTGTGGCAGACCGGCCACGGCGTGAAGGCGCGGATGCGGCGCTCCAGCTCGTCGGCCGGGCGCGACCAGTCGATCCGCGCCTCTTCCTTGTTCAGCTTGTGTGCGTAGGTGGCCAGGGCATCGTCCTGCACCTCGCCCTTGAGCGTGCCGGCGGCAAGACCGGCGATGGCCTCGACCACGGCCTTGGGCCCCAGCTCGGCCAGGCGGTCGTGCAGGCTGCCGCCGGTGTCGTCGGCGGTGATCGGGGTGCTGACCTTGAGCAGCATCGGCCCGGTGTCCAGGCCCGCTTCCATCTGCATCACGGTGACGCCGCTCTCGGCGTCGCCGGCTTCCACCGCGCGCTGGATCGGCGCCGCGCCGCGCCAGCGCGGCAGCAGCGAGGCGTGACTGTTGATGCAGCCCAGGCGCGGGATATCCAGCACCACCTGCGGCAGGATCAGGCCATAGGCCACCACCACGATCAGGTCCGGCTTGAGCGCGGCCAGTTCGGCCTGGGCAGCCGGATCGCGCAGGGTCGGCGGCTGCAGCACGGCCAGGCCGTTCTCCACGGCGAGCTGCTTGACCGGGCTGGGCATCAGCTTCTGGCCGCGGCCGGCCGGGCGGTCCGGCTGGGTGTAGACGGCCACCAGCTCGTGGGGGCCGTCCAGCAGGGCCTTGAGGTGCTCGGCGGCAAATTCCGGGGTACCGGCGAAGACGATGCGCAGTGCTTGGCTCATATGGGGCTCACAAAAAACAAAAGGCTTGCCGGGGCAAGCCTTTGGGGATTGGGGGTTACGCCTGTTGCCGGTGCTGCTTTTCCAGCTTCTTGCGGATGCGGTCGCGCTTGAGGTTGGACAGGTAGTCGACGAACAGCTTGCCGTTCAGGTGGTCGCACTCGTGCTGGATGCACACCGCGAGCAGG
Source organism: Pseudomonas sp. ATCC 13867 (assembly GCF_000349845.1). Classification (NCBI taxonomy): domain Bacteria; kingdom Pseudomonadati; phylum Pseudomonadota; class Gammaproteobacteria; order Pseudomonadales; family Pseudomonadaceae; genus Pseudomonas; species Pseudomonas sp. ATCC 13867. The sequence continues at coordinate 72,834 of NC_020829.1, forward strand.
TCCTCGGCGATTTCCTCGAACGGCTTGCCGTCGCGGCCCAGCGCCTTGATGCGCACGCGCAGGGGGCGATCTACATTTTCGTAGAAGCCGGGCACCGACAGACAGCCTTCCTGGTAAGGGCCTTTCTCTTCGGTCAGCTCTTCCAGCTCGGGGTTGATGAATACGCGCGGCTCGGATTTGTCCTCGGACAGGTCCATCACGATGATCTGCTTGTGCACGTTCACCTGGGTGGCAGCCAGACCGATGCCGGGGGCCTCGTACATGGTCTCGAACATGTCGTCGATCAGCTGGCGAACGCTGTCATCGACCTCCGAGACCGGCTTGGCGATCGTGCGCAGGCGCGGATCGGGAAATTCGAGAATGTTCAGAATGGCCATATGCGTTTGTGATGCACTTGTGGAATAAAGTCAAAATCGACTGCTAATATGCTGAGCAGCATCGAAAAACGGCTGGAAAGCGCGGTAGGGGCGGCTTCCAGGCGTTTCATGTGTACACATAATAAAGGGATTCACCGCATGAGGAAAACACTACTCGCCCTGCTGCTGCTGGCCGCAGGCGGGGTGGCTCAGGCTGCCGTGCAGCTCAAGGAAGGCCATCCGGATCGCTACACCGTAGTGAAGGGCGACACCCTCTGGGACATCTCCGGCAAGTTCCTCAGCAAGCCGTGGAAGTGGCCGGAAATCTGGCACGTGAATCCGCAGATTCAGAACCCGCACCTGATCTATCCGGGTGACGTCCTGAGTCTTACGTACATCGACGGCCAGCCACGCCTGGTGCTCAACCGCGGCGAGTCGCGCGGCACCATCAAGCTGTCGCCGCGGGTACGCAGCACCCCGATCGCCGAAGCGATTCCGACCATTCCGCTGGACAAGATCAACGCCTTCCTGCTCTCCAACCGCATCGTCGACAGCGCCGACGACTTCACCAAGGCCCCCTACGTGGTGGCGGGTGACCAGGAGAGTGTGATCAGCGGCGCCGGCGACCGCGCCTATGCCCGCGGCGAGTCGCTGACCGAAGAGAACAGCTACGGCATCTTCCGCCAGGCCAAGGTCTACACCGATCCGGACACCAACGAAGTGCTCGGCATCGACGCGATGGACGTCGGTGGCGCCAACGTCACTGCGAAGGAAGACGACATCGCCACCCTCGCCCTGACCCGCACCACCCAGGAAGTCCGTCCGGGCGACCGCCTGTTCCCCACAGAGGAACGCGCCATCACCTCGACCTTCATGCCCAGCGAGCCGAGCACGCCGGTCAAGGGCACCATCATCGACGTGCCGCGCGGCGTGACGCAGATCGGCAAGTTCGACGTGGTGACCATCGACAAGGGCTCCCGCGACGGCCTGGCCGAAGGCAACGTGCTGGCGATCTACAAGCTGGGCGAAACCGTGCGTGACCGCGTGACCGATGAAATGGTGAAGATCCCAGACGAGCGCTCGGGCCTGGTGATGGTCTTCCGCACCTACAACCGCCTGAGCTACGGCCTGGTGCTGACCGCCAGCCGTTCGCTGGAAGTGAACGACCGGGTGCAGAACCCCTGAGTTCGCCCCGGCGCCTGAAAACCCCGCTTCGGCGGGGTTTTTTATGGGCGTGTTTCGGAACGGTCCGACTGCGGCGGCGCGCCGCGAACGGCACAGTCAGGCGAACCCTTCCCGTTCGCCGCAAAGGACTGCCGCCATGCCCGTCGATGTCTCTCCCGCCGAGTCCGAGGCGCGCCTGCGCCTGCACGCGCTGCCCGAACTGGGCCCCCGACGCTTCCGGCGCTTGATGTCGGCGTTCGGTTCCGCCTCCGCCGCCCTGAGCGCGCCCGCCGCTGCCTGGCGCTCGCTGGGCCTGTCGCAGGCGTCGGCCGAGCAGCGCAGGGAAGCCGGCATCCGCGAGCAGGCCGCCGCCGCGCTGCGCTGGCTGGAGGACTCCAGCCATCACCTGCTGGCCTGGGACGACCCCGCCTACCCCGCCCTGCTGGCCGAGCTGGCGGATGCGCCGCCGCTGTTGTTCGTGGCCGGCGCGGTGGCGTTGCTGGAGCGTCCGCAACTGGCCGTGGTGGGCAGCCGCCGTGCCAGCAAGCCGGGGCTCGACACGGCGCGGGCCTTCGCCCGCAGCCTGGCGGGCGGTGGCTTCGTGATTACCAGCGGCCTGGCGCTGGGCATCGACGGCGCCGCCCACGAAGGCGCACTGGAGGCGGCGGGCGGCACCGTGGCGGTACTCGGCACCGGCATCGAGCATCTTTACCCGCGCCGGCACGTCGGGCTGGCGCGGCGCATCGTCGAACAGGGCGGCGCGCTGGTGTCGGAACTGCCCTTGCAGTGCCCGCCCCAGGCGGCGAACTTCCCTCGCCGCAATCGCATCATCAGCGGTCTGTCGCTGGGCGTGCTGGTGGTGGAGGCCAGCCCCTCCAGCGGTTCGCTGATCACCGCGCGGCTGGCCGTCGAGCAGGGCCGCGAGGTCTATGCGATTCCCGGTTCGATCCATCATCCCGGCGCGCGCGGCTGCCATGAACTGATCCGCCAGGGCGCGACGCTGGTGGAATGTGTCGAGCACATCCTCGAAGGCCTGCGCGGCTGGACCCAGGGCGGGGCGCCGCTGCGGACCGTGGCGGAAGGGCCGCCGCATCCGCTGGTCGACCTGCTGCGGGCCGCGCCGCAGAGCAGCGAGCAACTGGCGCTGGGCAGCGGCCTGGAGCTGCCCGAGGTGCTGGCGGCGTTGACCGAACTGGAGCTGGATGGACGGGTGGCCTGCGAGGCCGGCGTCTGGGTGCATCGTGCCCCCTGAGCACGTAAACTGCCGCGCATTCGCAGATCCGAGGAATTCCCGATGTACAGCAACTGGCGTACCCAGCGCGTGGCCCAGGTCGTCCGCGATGGCGGTGTGATCGCTTATCCGACCGAAGCCGTCTGGGGCCTGGGCTGCGACCCGTGGAACGCCGATGCGGTGTACCGCCTGCTGGCGATCAAGGCCCGTCCGGTGGAGAAGGGCCTGATCCTGGTGGCTGCCGACATCCAGCAGTTCGACTTCCTGCTGGAAGACCTTCCGGAAACCTGGCAGGAGAAGCTCTCCGCCAGTTGGCCCGGCCCGAACACCTGGCTGGTGCCGCACCAGGACCGTCTCCCCGAGTGGGTGACAGGCCAGTTCGAGACCGTTGCCCTGCGCGTCACCGACCATCCGCTGGTGCGCGAGCTGTGCCAGTACACCGGCCCGCTGATCTCCACGTCCGCCAACCCGGCCGGCCGCCCGGCCGCCCGCAGCCGCCTGCGCGTGGAGCAGTACTTCCACGATGAACTGGACGGTGTGCTCGGCGGCGCCCTGGGGGGGCGGCGCAATCCGAGCCTGATTCGCGATCTGCGTACCGGCGAGACCGTGCGTCCTTCGTAAGTCCCATAACGCGGTGCAATGCGGTTCGCGAGCAAGCTCGCTCCTACGAAGAGCGGTACCGGTGCACCCTGTAGGAGCGAGCTTGCTCGCGAACGCTTTCCGGATCAGGGCAGCAGGATGGTGGACCCGGTAGTGCGCCGCGCGGCCAGCTCGGTCTGCGCCTTGGCCGCATCGGCCAGGGCAAAGCGCTGGTTGATCTCCACCTTCACCTTGCCGCTGGTGATCATGCCGAACAGATCGTCGGCCATCGCCTGCAGGCGTTCCGGCGTGCTGGCGTAGCCGAACAGCGTCGGCCGGGTGACATAGAGCGAGCCCTTCTGCGAGAGGATGCCCAGGTTCACCCCGTCCACCGGGCCGGAGGCGTTGCCGAAGCTCACCACCAGGCCGCGCTGGGCGGTGCAGTCCAGCGAGGTCAGCCAGGTGTCCTTGCCCACCGAGTCGTAGACCACCGGGCACTTCCTGCCGTCGGTGAGTGCGAGCACGCGCTCGACCACGTTCTCGTGGCTGTAGTCGATAGTTGCCCAGGCGCCGTGGGACTTCGCCAGCTCCGCCTTGGCGGCGGAGCTCACGGTGCCGATCAGGTGCGCGCCGATGGCCTTCGCCCACTGGCAGGCGATCAGCCCGACGCCGCCGGCCGCCGCGTGCCAGAGGATGGTCTGGCCCGGCTGCACGTTATAGGTCTGGCGCAGCAGGTACTGCACGGTGAGGCCCTTGAGCATGACGGCGGCGGCCTGCTCGAAGGTGATCGCGTCCGGCAGCTTCACCACGCTGGCCGCCGGCAGCGTGTGCTGCTCGCTGTAGGCGCCCAGCGGGCCGGTGGCGTAGCCGACGCGGTCGCCAACCTGCACGTTGGTCACCGCGCTGCCCACTGCTTCTACCTCGCCGGCGCCTTCGGTGCCGACCCCGGAAGGCAGGCTCGGCGCGGGGTACAGGCCGCTGCGGTAATAGGTGTCGATGAAGTTCAGGCCGATGGCGCGGTTGCGCACCCGCACCTCGTTCGGGCCGGGTTCGGCCGGGGTGTAGTCGACGATCTCGAGGACTTCCGGGCCGCCGGTCTTGGCGAATTGAACACGCTTGGCCATGTCGCTCTCCTGATGGCGCGAGGCTCTGCCTCGCCGGGGAAAAGACTTTCATCCAAGCCGCGCGCATGACGGGCGTCAAGACCAGCTTTGCCGGCGGCGATGGTATGCTTGCCCCCGTTTTCGTACCTGAACCCCGCTCCGGCCCGCGCCACGCGTGGCTTTCCCGCTCCAAGGTGATTCTCGTGACCGACCGCATCGAGGCCGTGAAGGCCTACCTGCTCGACCTGCAAGACCGCATCTGCGCCGCACTCGAAGCCGAGGACGGCAGTGCCCGTTTCGTCGAGGACGCCTGGCAGCGGCCAGCGGGCGGCGGTGGTCGGACGCGGGTGATCGGTGACGGCGCGCTGATCGAGAAGGGCGGCGTGAACTTCTCCCACGTGTTCGGCGCCGGCCTGCCGCCGAGCGCCAGCGCGCACCGCCCGGAACTGGCCGGGCGCGGCTTCCAGGCGCTGGGCGTGTCGCTGGTGATCCACCCGACCAACCCCCACGTGCCGACCTCACATGCCAACGTGCGCTTCTTCATCGCCGAGAAGGAAGGCGAGGATGCGGTCTGGTGGTTCGGCGGCGGCTTCGACCTGACGCCCTACTACGCCCATGAGGAAGACTGTGTGCTCTGGCACCAGGTAGCACGCGACGCCTGCGCGCCCTTCGGCGAGGACGTCTACCCGCGCTACAAGGAGTGGTGCGACCGCTACTTCCACATCAAGCACCGCAACGAGCCGCGCGGTGTCGGCGGCCTGTTCTTCGACGACCTGAACCAGTGGGACTTCGACACCAGCTTCGCCTTCCTGCGTGCCATCGGCGATGCCTACATCGACGCCTACCTGCCCATCGTGCGCAAGCGCAAGGACACCCTCTACACCGAGCAGCAGCGCGAGTTCCAGGCCTTCCGTCGCGGCCGCTACGTCGAGTTCAACCTGGTCTACGACCGCGGCACCCTGTTCGGCCTGCAGTCGGGCGGGCGCACCGAGTCGATCCTCATGTCGCTGCCGCCGCAGGTGCGCTGGGGCTACGACTGGAAACCCGAGCCGGGCAGCGAAGAGGCGCGTCTGACCGAGTATTTCCTCACCGATCGGGACTGGCTGGCCCAGGCCTGACGTTCGTTCCCGAGGCGGTTCGCGAGCAAGCTCGCTCCTACAGGCGGCGCCGATGCAGCTTTTGTAGGAGCGAGCTTGCTCGCGAACATGGCTTGGCACCCAAACCGAAAAGTCGCAATCTCTGCGCCTTCTTGTTCTTCACGCTTCAGGATTCTGAATGGACCGCTACTGCGTCTTCGGCAACCCCATTGGCCACAGCAAGTCGCCGCAGATCCACCGTCTGTTCGCCGAGCAGACCGGCCAGGCGCTGAGCTATGACGCGCGGTTGGCGCCGCTGGAGGACTTCGCCGGGAATGCCCGCGAGTTCTTCTCAGAGGGGCTGGGTGGCAACGTCACCGTGCCGTTCAAGGAAGACGCCTACCGCCTGGCCACCGAACTGAGCGAGCGCGCCCGCCGGGCCGGTGCGGTGAATACCCTGAAGAAGCTCGAAGGCGGCGGCCTGCTGGGCGACAACACCGACGGCGCCGGGCTGACCCGCGACCTCACGGTGAACCACGGTGTCGTCCTGCGTGGTGCGCGCATCCTGGTGCTGGGCGCCGGTGGCGCGGTGCGCGGCATCCTCGAACCCTTCCTCGGCCAGCAGCCGGCCTGCATCGTCATCGCCAACCGCACGGCGGCCAAGGCCGAACAGCTGGCGGAAGCCTTCAAGGACCTGGGCCCGGTGAGCGGTGGCGGTTTCGACCTGCGCGCCGAGCCCTTCGACCTGATCGTCAACGGCACCTCGGCCTCCCTGGCTGGCGAGCTGCCGCCCATCGATCCTTCGCTGATCAAGCCGGGGCATACCGTCTGCTACGACATGATGTACGGCAAGGACGTGACGGCCTTCAACCGCTGGGCCGCCGAACAGGGTGCGGCGCGCTGCATCGACGGGTTGGGCATGCTGGTCGAGCAGGCGGCGGAAGCCTTCCTGCTGTGGCGCGGCGTACGCCCGGATTCGGCGCCGGTGCTGGAGGAGTTGCGGCGGCAGCTCAAGGGCTGATTTCGCGCAGGCTCTTGTAGGAGCGAGCTTGCTTGCGAACAGATACTCCGGGTGACGTCGCGGTTGGGCGTTGGTTCGCGAGCAAGCTCGCTCCTACGAAGATCCGTCAGGCTTTGCGCAGGAGGGTGAGCAACGCAGCAATACCCCTCAATCGTGCCTCACTCCTCGACCAGCAACGTCCCACCCTTCCCCATCTGCTTTTCCAGCTCCGCGCGCACCCGTGGCCGGGCGTTGCGCAGCACCAGGCTGCGGCCTTCGCTGGCCAGGCGGCGGGCTTCCTGCTGGAGCATCTGCGCACCGGCGAAGTCGATGAAGTTCACGTGGTGGGCGTCCAGCACCAGGCGTTCGCCACGGCTGTGCTGCATCAGTTTCTGCAGGTAGTCGCAGGCGCCGAAGAAGATCGAGCCTTCGATGCGCAACACTGCCTCGTCCTCCTTCTCCCACTGCTGCACGCGCGGCTGCGAGGTGCGCTTGAGGTAGAAGAACAGCGAGGCCAGCACGCCGGCGTAGATGGCGTTCTGCAGCGGCAGCAGCAGGGTGGCGGCGAGGGTCAGCAGCATCACCAGGGATTCCGCGCGGCTGCCTTTCCACAGTGCGCGCAGGGCCGGGCGATCCACCAGGTTCCAGCAGATCAGCAGGATGCCGGCGGCCATCGCCGGCAGCGGGATATGGGTGATCAGGCCGGCGCCGGCCACTGCCAGCAGCGCGACCCACAGCGCCGAGAAGACTCCGGCCAGCGGCGTGCGCGCCCCGGCATCCTGATTCAGTCCGGAGCGGGTGAAGGAGCCGGCGGACAGGGTGCCGGACAGCCACGGCCCGATCAGGTTGGACAGCCCCTGGGCGCGCACTTCCTGGTTGGCGTCCAGCGCCTGGTGCGAGCGCGCCGCCAGGGCGCGGGCAATCGACAGGCTGGTGACCAGCCCGAGCATGCCGCAGGCCACGGCGGCGGGGAGCAACTGGGCGATGGCGGAGAGGTCGAACGACAATGCGCTGAACGGTGGCAGCGCGCTGCGGAAGGCAGCCACCCTGGCCACCTCGGCAAAGGTCGTCGGCATCGCCCAGACCAGCGCGCCGGCGCCGAACAGGCCGACCAGCAATGCCGGCCCGCGCCGCCACAGGCGTTTGACGATCAGGCTCAGCACCAGGCTGAACAGTCCCACCAGCAGCGATGGCCAGTGGAATTGCGGCAGCTTCCACCAAAGCGCGGCGGCGCTGGTCAGCGCCGTCCCCTGCCCCGCTGCACTGATGCCGAGCAGGTAGGGCAACTGGCCGATCACGATCACCAGCGCGGCGCCACAGGTGAAGCCGAGCAGCACCGAGTGCGAGACGAAGTTCACCAGCACGCCGAAGCGCAGCATGCCCAGCAGCCACTGGAACAGCCCGGCGAGGAAGGTCAGCAGCAGCGCGTAGTGGATGAACGGCGCGCTGCCCGGCGGCGCCAGCGGGGCGATGGCGGTGAACAGCACCACCGAGATCGCCGCCGTCGGCCCGCCGACCATGTGCTTCGACGAACCCCATAGACAGGCGATCAGCACCGGCAGCATCGCCGCGTAGAGCCCGTATTCCGCCGGCAACCCGGCGATCAGTGCGTAGGCCATGGACTGCGGCAGCGCGAGCACGGCGCCGGAGAGGCCGACGCCCAGGTCGCGGCGAAGATCGCGGCCGGTGACCTGGGGTAGCCAGGCGAGGAACGGCAGCAGGCGGATCAGGCGCTCCATCGACGGCCTACAGCCTGGCCTTCACGGCGGCCAGCGCGTCGCCGCCGTCGCGGGTCTTCACGCCTTGCAGCCAGGTGTCGAGGCTCTGCGGGTTGGCCTTGATCCAGGCCTTCACCGCGTCGGGGTTCTTCACGTTGTTCTCCAGCACCTCGGCCATGATGGCGTTCTCCATCTGCAGGTCGAAGGACAGGTTGGCCAGCAGCTTGCCGCTGTTCGGGCACTGCTCGGTGTAGCCATTGCGGGTCACGGTGAACACGCTGCCGGTGCTGCCGAAGTACTTCTCGCCGCCGGTGAGGTACTTCATGTCGACCTTCACGTTCATCGGGTGCGGCGTCCAGCCGAGGAACACCACCCAGCGCTCGCGCTTCACCGCGCGGCCGACCTCCGCAAGCATCGCCTGTTCGCTGGACTCCACCAGCTTCCAGTCGCCCAGGCCGAACTCGTCGCCGTCGATCATCTTCTGGATCGACTGGTTGGCCGGCGCGCCGGAGCCGATGCCGTAGACCTTCCTGTTGAACTGCTCGGCGTGCTGGTCGAGGTCGGCGAAGGTCTTCACCCCGGCGTTCCACACGTAGGTCGGCACGGCCAGGGTGAACTCGGTGCCCTGGAGGTTCTTCGCCAGCTGGGTGACCTGTTTGCTGGCGATGAACTGGTCGTAAAAGCCCTGCTGCGCCGGCATCCAGTTGCCGAGGAAGGCGTCCACCTGGCCATCGCGCAGGCCGCCGTAGGTGATGGGCACCGAGAGGGTGTCGATCTTCACGGTGTAGCCCAGGCCTTCGAGCAGGAAGGCGGCCACGCCGTTGGTCACGGCGATGTCGGTCCAGCCCGGATCGGCCAGCTTCACCGTACTGCAGGCTTCATCCTCGGCCCATGCCTGCGGGCCGCCCAGCGCGAGCGCGCCGGCCAGCCATAACGCGGCTGCTTCTCGTGTGGTGAAGCGTCGTACGGTGATTAGCTTCTTCATGCTCCCATCCCCTTCGGCGTGTTTGTGGTTGTCGTTACGGTTGCGGATAGCGGGCGCGGCGCTCCAGATCGTCGAGGTCGATGTGGTTGCGCATGTACTGCTGGCTGGCGTCGACCAGGGGCTGGTGATCCCAGCTTTTCAGCGTGCCGTGGGCCAGCGCGTCGGCCACCAGTCGGCGGCGGCGCTGGCTGGCCAGTACTTGCCGGGTGATGGCTGGCACATCCCAGCGCGCGCGGGCTTCACCCAGCAGGTCGCGTACCAGGTTGGCGTGGGCCGGCGACGCCATGAGGTTCCGCAGCTCGCGCGGATCGTTGGCGACGTCGAACAGCAGGCACGGGTCCTGCTCGGAGTAGATGAACTTGAAGTCGCCGCGACGGATCATCATCAGCGGGCTGACGGTGCCTTCGGCGGTGTATTCGCCGATCACTTCGTCGTGGCCGCCGACGCCTTGCAGGTGCGGCAGCAGCGAGCGGCCATCGAGATCGACGCCGGGCTCGACCTGCCCGCCGGCCAGCTCGACGAGGGTCGGCAGCAGGTCGACGGTGGACACCGACTGGCTGACCCGATGCGCGGCGAAACGCTTGGGCGCGTGCACCAGCAGCGGCACGCGGGCGGCCATCTCGAACCAGTGCATCTTGTACCAGAGGCCGCGCTCGCCCAGCATGTCGCCGTGGTCGCCGGAGAACACGATCAGGGTGTCATCGGCCAGGCCGCAATCCTCCAGGGTGCGCAGCAGCGCGCCGATCTGCGCGTCGACATAGCTGCAGGCGCCGAAGTAGGCGCGGCGGGCGGCGCGCACCTTCTCCTCGGGCATCTCCCGGCCCCACAGGTCGATCACCTTGAGCAGGCGCCGGGAGTGCGGGTCCTGCTCGTCCTGGGCGATCTGTACCGCGGGCAGCGGGATGTCCTCGTCGCGGTACAGGTCCCAGTACTCGCGCGGAATGGTGTAGGGGTCGTGCGGGTGGGTCATGGACACGGTGAGGCAGAACGGCTGCTCGGGGTGTTCGCGCACGTGGTCGTAGAGGTACTGGCGCGCCTTGAACACCACCTCCTCGTCGAAGTCGAGCTGGTTGGTGCGCACGCAGGGACCGGCCTGCAGCACCGAGGACATGTTGTGGTACCAGCTCGGGCGCACGTCCGGCTCGTCCCAGTTCACCGCCCAGCCGTAGTCGGCGGGGTAGATGTCGCTGGTCAGGCGCTCCTCGTAGCCGTGCAACTGGTCCGGACCGCAGAAGTGCATCTTGCCCGACAGCGCGGTGCGGTAGCCGAGGCGGCGCAGATAGTGCGCGTAGGTGGGGACGTCGGCAGCAAAGTCGGCGGCGTTGTCCCAGGCGCCGATCTTCGTCGGCAGCTGGCCGCTTACCAGGGTGAAGCGCGAGGGCGCACAGAGCGGGCTGTTGCAGTAGGCCGAGTCGAAGACCACGCCTTCGCCAGCGAGGCGTGAAAGATTGGGCAGCTTGATCGGCGACTGTTCGTCGTAGAAGGGCAGGAGCGGCGCGGCCATCTGGTCGGCCATGATGAAGAGGATGTTCGGGCGCTGGCGCTTCATGGCGTTGGGCTTATCCTGTTGGCGCTGTTATGGGATGCTGTGCGATACGAGTCTGTAGGCTGCTGGATACGGGGTGAAGTGCATGGCGGAGCATGCTTCGGATAACGTCTGCTTATGCGAGAGCAAGCCATGAGCGTGCCGCTGGAACTGTTGCGCGTGTTCGAGTCAGCCGCCCGGCTGCTCAGTTTCACCGCCGCCGCCGGCGAGCTGCGCACCACCCAGCCGGCGGTCAGCCAGCAGATCAAGCGCCTGGAGAAACTCCTCGCCGTGCGCCTGTTTGACCGCATCCACCGGGGCATCGCCCTCACCGAAAGTGGACAGGTGCTGCAGCAGCACGTTCAGATCGGTTTGGAGAGCATCGACGCCGGCATCGCCGCGATCACCGCGAAACATCCCCACGAAGTGCTGCAGGTCGCCACCGATTTCGCCTTCGCCGCCTACTGGCTGATGCCGCGCCTGCCGCGCTTCCGCCAGGCGCATCCGGAGCTGGACGTCGGCCTGATCAGCAGCGACCGCAGCCCGATTGCCCTGCGCAGCGACATCGATGTGGCCATCGCCTTCGGCGACGGGCGCTTCAAGCATGGCGAGGCGCTGCGCCTGTTCAGCGAGGAAGTCTTCCCGGTGTGCAGCCCGCGCCTGCTCGAAGGCCGCGAGCTGCCGCTGTCGCCCCAGGCGCTCACCGAGCTGCCGCTGCTGCACCTCAAGCCCGAGGCCTCCAGCCGCTGGTTCGACTGGGGCGGCGTATACCGCGCGCTGGGTATCGACGGTGCACCGGCACCGGCCGGGCTGCGCTTCGACAACTACACCCTGCTGGTGCAGGCGGCCATCGCCGGGCAGGGCGTGGCCATCGGCTGGCGGCATCTGGTCGACGAACTGCTGGAACAGGGGTTACTGTGCCGGCCCCTCGCCGGATCGCTGCAATCGCGCTTCGGCTATTACGCCGTGCTGCCCGAGCGCAAACGGCGGATGCGCCTGGTGCAGCGATTCGTCGACTGGCTGCAGGCGGAACTGGAGCAGGACCGATGAGCGAGATTCAGGACTTCCACGCCCACGTCTATTTCGACGCCGGCAGCATCGAGCGTGCCCGTGCGCTGTGCGAGGAGGCGGGGCGCCGCTTCGGTGCGAAGATGGGCCGCGTCCACGAGCGACCGGTCGGCCCGCACCCGGACTGGAGCTGCCAGCTGGCCTTCGACAATGCCACCTTCGCCACCCTGGTGCCCTGGCTGGCGCTGAACCGCGACGGCCTGGCGATCCTCGTCCACCCCAATACCGGCAACGATCTGCGCGATCACCGCGACTACGCCATGTGGCTGGGCGAAGTGCGGCCGCTGGACCTCTCGCAGTTCACGAGCTGACACTTTTTTGCATTCGATAATAATTCTCGATTCGGTGTATGCTGCCGACCCTTCTTATCGGCCTGACAGACGTTGGCCGGTTTTCCAGGGTATTTCGGTCATCATGCGGCGTTTCGCCTCCTCCTCCCTGCTGCAGAGCTTCCAGGCGCACTACGCAGACCTGATGCGCTTCCTCGCCCGCAGGCTGGGGGACAACCAGCGCGCCGCCGACGTCGCCCAGGACACCTGGCTGCGCCTGGCCGACCACCCCGCCGAAGCCGAGGTGCAGGACCCGCGCGCCTACCTGTTTCGCGTGGCCGGCAACATCGCCATCGACAACCTGCGCCGCGAGGGTCGGCTGGCGGAGCTGCATGTCGACGAAACTGCCGCCAACGACCTGAGCGATCCTGCATCCGGGCTGGAGCACCGCCTGCTCGTCCATGAGGCGCTGGAGCATCTGGACGCCGCCCTCGACCAGTTGCCGGCGAACGCCCGCGAGGCGCTGCTGATGAACCGCCTCGACGGCCTCACCCACGCGCAGATCGCCCAGCGCCTGGGCGTGTCCGAGAGCATGGTGGGCAAGTACATCGTCCAGGCCATGCGCCATTGCCGCGACTGGGCGCAGCGCCAGGAGGGCACGCCATGAGCCGCGTGGACCTTTCGGACGAGGCCATCGAGCGCCTGGTGCAGCTGCATTCGGGCAGCGCCGGCCCCGCCGAGCGCATGGATTTCCTGCGCTGGCGCGGGCAGAGCGCCGAGCACGAACGCGCCGCCTGCGAGGCTGAAGCCCTGTGGGGTGCGCTGCCGGAAACGCGCAGTGCTGAAAGCTATCGCCAGCGCGCGCGGCGTCCCCGTCGCCTGCTGGCGCTGGCGGCGGCTGCGTGCGTTGCCGCTATCGCGGTGACGCTCGCCCTGCCCGAGCCGCTGGCCGGGCTGTATGCCGATTACGCCACCCGCACCGGCGAGCGGCGGATGCTGGAGCTGGCCGACGGCAGCCGTGTCTGGTTGAACAGCGACAGTGCGCTGTCGGTGGACTTCAGCCCGCAGCAGCGGCGCCTGCGCCTGCATGGCGGCGAGGCGTTGTTCGAGGTGGCCAAGGACCCGGCACGGCCGTTCATCGTCGAAGCCAGGGGCGGCGAAGTGCGCGCCGTGGGTACGCGCTTCGATGTCGACAGCCGCGGGCCGCAGGTGCGCGTGGACGTGACCGAGGGCATCGTGCAGGTGAACAGCGCCGGCAGCGAGCCGGTGCGTTTGTCCGCTGGCGAGCGCCTGAGCTATCAAGAGAGTGCCGCGCCCGAGCCGGTGCAGTCGCTGGACCTGTCCAGCGCCAGCGCCTGGCAGCGCGGCAAGCTGATCTTCAACCAGCGCCCGCTGGGCGAAGTCCTCGATGAACTGGAGCGCTACGTCCCCGGCCGCATCGTGCTGACCGACAGCGCGCTGCGCCAGCACAAGGTCAGCGGCGTGTTCGACCTGCAGGATCCCGGCGCCCTGCTCAAGACCCTGGAGCGGTTGCAGCCGGTGACCGTCACCCATATTCCCTGGCTGGTGCTGATTCGCCCCGCGCCAAAGCTGGATAGCTCTTCGTAGGAGCGAGCTTGCTCGCGAACCGCCGCCCAACTCCTGAGCGGCCGGGAAATCCGTTCGCGAGCAAGCTCGCTCCTACAAGGGACCTCTGCCCTGTGCCGGTGGAGCCGTAGGGCGAATAACGCCCCCGGCGTTATTCGCCCTACGAAAGCGATTCCCGCCCGCTCACACAAGAAAATGAAAATTTTTTGCATTTGCCACTGCAAGGTTTGCCTGGCCGTTTCGTCGTAGGCAGGAACGCGAAGAATTCTCACTACGCGACCCTGCCCACACAAGAACGGATTTCACCCGCATGCATTACCGTCCTTCCCCGCTGCACCGCGCGCTGTTGCTGGCTTCCCTGCTCGGCGCCGCGCCCCTGGCCCATGCGGCCGGCTCCGCCGCCGTCGAGCTGCACATCGCCCCGCGCAGCCTGGACAGCGCGCTGACCCAGTTCGCCGATCAGGCCGGGCTGCACCTGCTGTTCAACTCCGAGGACATCCAGGGCCTGCAGAGCGAAGGGCTGGACGGTACCTACAGCACCGAGGAAGCGCTCAACCAGCTGCTCTCCGGCAGCGGCGTGAGCTGGCGTTTCACCGACGAGCGCACCGTGCTGCTCAAGCGCGAGCAGGACGATTCCGCCGCCTTGAGCCTGGCGCCGATGCAGATCAGCGTGGCGGCGCGTACGCCCACCGATATCAGCTCGATTCCCGGCACGGTCTGGGTGGTCGACCAGACCCAACTGCGCGAGCAACTGGATACCGGCGTCAGCCTCAAGGAAGCCGTAGGCAAGCTGGTCCCCGGCCTCGACCTGGCGCCGGAAGGCCGCACCAACTACGGCCAGAACATGCGCGGGCGCAACGTGCTGGTGATGATCGACGGCGTCAGCCAGAACAGCTCGCGCGGCCTGTCGCGCCAGTTCGACAGCATCTCGCCGTTCAACGTCGAGCGCATCGAAGTGCTCTCCGGCGCCAGCGCCATCTACGGCGGCGGCGCCACCGGCGGCATCATCAACATCATCACCAAGAAGGGCGCGGCCGGCGATGCGCGCTTCGAGACGCAACTGGGTGCCAGCAGCGGCTTCAACAACAGCGACGACCTCTCCACCCGCGCCGCACAGTCCATCAGCGGCGGCAACGATCGCGTGGTCGGCCGCCTGGGCGTGTCGGCGGAGAAGAACGAGGCTTTCTACGACGGCGCCGGCAACCAGATCTTCATCGACAACACCCAGACCGACCTGCAGTACAACCGCACCGTCGACGTGATGGGCAACCTCACCGCGCAGTTCACCGACGAGCAGAGCCTCGACCTGCTGGCGCAGTACTACGACTCGGGCAACGACGGCAGCACCGGCATCTACTTTCCCAACCTGAAGTACCAGGCGCCGTCGGACCTGGAGGATGCGCAGATCCGCAGCGGCATGGACACCGACCTCGAGCCGCGCACCCGCCGCGTGCTGCTCAACGCCAACTACCACCACAGCAACCTGCTGGACCAGGACTTCTACCTGCAGGCTTACTACCGCAAGGAAGACGACAACTTCTATCCCTTCCCCTACTACAACCCCGGCAAGCCAACCGGCTCCAAGGGCGTGTACTTCGCCGCCTCGCAGCAGAACTTCGAGGTCAGCGGCCTGAAGGGCCTCTTCAGCAAGCAGTGGGATTCGCTGAAGTTCACCTACGGCGTGGACTTCGACCACGAGCGCTTCAACGCCGAGCAGAAGGTCTTCGACCAGCGGCTGTCCTCCGAGAGCGGCGGCCTGGACCTGGAAACCGCCAGCAGCGCGCCGCGCTACCCCAGCTACATCGTCGACGGCCTGTCGGTGTACGGCCAACTGGACTGGAAGGTGACCGACCACCTGACCATTTCCGGCGGCGCGCGCCACCAGAAGATGGACGTCGAGGTGGACGACTTCAAAGGCGTGCCCGGCGGCAGCAACGACTACCAGGTCAACCTGTTCAACCTCGGCGCGATCTACGACTTCAGCAATGGCCACCAGGTCTGGACCAACTACAGCGAAGGCTTCGACCTGCCCGACCCGGCCAAGTACTACGGCAAGCCCGGCCTGTCGGTGGACGACAACCCGCTGGCCGGCATCAAGAGCCGCCAGGTCGAGACCGGCTGGCGCTACAGCGACCTGCAGTGGCAGGCTCAGGCGGCGGTCTATTACATCTGGTCGGACAAGATCATCACCACCGACCAGGCGACCCTGACCATCGACGTGCAGGACCAGAAGAGCCGCGACTTCGGCTTCGAGGGCGCGGTCACCCGCTACTTCGAGAATGGCTGGCAGGGCGGCACCACGCTGCACCTGGTGCGTTCGGAAGAGGAAGATGCCGACGGCGACTGGATCAAGCGCGATGCGCGCTATGCGTCGCTGTCCAAATCCACCGCCTTCGTTGGCTGGGGCGATGGCGAGCGCAGTGCCCGCCTGCAGGCCCAGCACGCGTTCAACCTGAAGGATGATGCGGACCACGAGATCGACGGCTACACCACCTTCGACCTGATGGGCGAGCAGAAGACCGGTTTCGGCACCTTCAGCGCCGGTATCCAGAACCTGCTGGACAAGCAGTACAGCACCGTCTGGGGCCAGCGCGCCGCGCTGTTCTATTCGCCGACCTACGGGCCGGCCTACCTCTACGACTACCAGGGCCGCGGGCGTACCTTCACCCTGGGCTGGAGCCTGGAGTATTGAGGAGCTGAAAAGATTCAGGCCACCTTTCCGGTGGCCTGATCGAGGGTTTCCACTATGCCGCCGCCAAGGCTTCGGCAGTGGCACAAGAGCACTTCGCCGAGCAGCTGCAACGAGGGCTCGGCGAAGTAGTCCAGCAGCGCCTCCTCGTCCTTCCAACTGCCCTGCAGCAGCCACGGCTGGCCGTTCTCCCGGACGACCAGCTGGCAGCGCAGGCACCCCGGCGCGCGGCGTGCGCCGTCGACCAGGTTGTCGATCAGGGCGCCCAGTTCCGCCTCGTGCCCCAGCCGGGGGTGGATCTGCAATTCGTGTTCGATGGGGGTTTGCCAGTGCATGTCCTGCCCTCCGCATTACGCCGAAGAAGTCCGGGGTGGCTCCTCGGACGACTGACAGGAAGATTACGGCCTGGCCAGGGCCGGACGTTATCCGGATGCTGCCGCCTTCTTGCCTGATCCTGCGTAACATTCGCCGTGTTCTGAAACAGGGTGTTTCCAGCCCCTGCACCGCCACGGTGCGCGAGCCGAAGCCGGCGTGGCTTGTCCATTCCTGCCGATTGCTTGCCTGATCCTCCAGCGGCTGCCTTACTGTCACACTCGCGCGGGCGTCGCGGGCGTAAGCTGCGAGCGCCGCCACTGGAGGTCCCGCATGTCCCAGCCCTACGATCCCGTCGCCGCCGGCCGCCAGGAGCTGGCCGACATCATCCAGCGCCACTGCCAGGCTGAAGGCGTCTTCGAAACCGCCGTCGATTCGCTGCTGCTGGCGCGCAGCGATTGTCCCAGCGAGGGGCGGATGCCGACCCTCTACCGCCCTGCCCTGTGCGTCATCGCCCAGGGCAGCAAGGAAATTCGCCTGGGCAGCGAGGTGTACCGCTACGACGAGCTCAACCTGCTGGTGGTGTCGGTGACCCTGCCGGTGTCCGGCCAGGTGATCGAGGCCTCGGAAGAAAAGCCCTACCTGTCGATCCGCCTGGACATCGACCCGGGCGAACTCACCCGGCTGATCGCCGAAGCGGGCCTTGCCGGCAGCACGCCACGGCCGGCCGGCCGCGGCATCTACCTGCAACGCGTGGATTGCACCGTGCTCGACGCCCTGCTGCGGCTCATGCGCCTGCTCGACACGCCGCGCGATATCCCGATGCTGGCGCCGCTGTTCGTCCGTGAAATCCTATACCGCCTGCTGCGTGGCCCCCAGGGCCATCTGCTGCACGACCTGGCGATGACCGACAGCCAGACCCACCGCGTCACCCGCGCCATCGAATGGCTCAACCGCAACTACGACAAGTCGCTGCGCATCGAGGAACTGGCCCGCGAGGTGAACCTCAGCGTGTCCACCCTGCACCACCGCTTCAAGGAAGTGACCGCGCTGAGCCCGCTGCAGTACCAGAAGCAATTGCGCCTGCAGGAGGCGCGGCGGCTGATGCTGTCGGAGGGGCTGGAAGTGGCGGTGGCCGGGCACCGCGTGGGCTATGAGAGCCCTTCGCAGTTCAGTCGCGAATACAGCCGCCTGTTCGGTGCGCCGCCACTGCGCGACCTGGCGAGCCTGCGCGGGGCGCTGGGCAGCGAGGCCGTGCCGGCCTGAATTTGTAGGAGCGAGCTTGCTCGCGAAAAGTTTTTTCGCCGGCAGCTCCGGTGCTGGGTGGGTTCGCGAGCAAGCTCGCTCCTACAGGGGGTTGGCTATCCGGCAGATGCCAGGCCGCGGCATCAGCGCTGGTAAAGCTCCAGCGGCAGGTCGTCCGGGTCGGCGAAGAAGGTGAAGCGCTTGCCGGTCAGCTCATCAGTGCGGATCGCTTCGCAGGCCACGCCGTGGCTCTGCAGGTGGGCCACGGCGCTGTCCAGGTCATCCACGGCGAAGGCGAGGTGGCGCAGCCCCTGCGCCTCGGGGTAGGACGGCCGCGGCGGCGCGCCGGGAAAGGAGAACAGCTCCAGTTGCGCATCGCCCAGCGCCAGGTCGAGCTTCCAGGAGTTGCGCGCTTCGCGGTAGGTCTCGGCGATCACCCGCAGGCCCAGCACCTCGGTGTAGAAGTGCCTGGAACGTGGGTAATCCGAGCAGATCAGGGCGATGTGGTGGACGCTGTGCAGCAGGGGCATGGTGGTCGGCTTCCGAGGGTGGTCGGTCGGGTCTATCCTGCCAGCGGTACTGCATGGGTCAATGCGGGCTGTGTGAATCTGTCGGCTGGAGTGTAGGCATTGTGCCTGCTAGCATCGCGCCGCCCACCTGAACGGTCGACAGGATGTCCCCGTACGGCCGCACACGAAAGGAAGCCCCATGAAGAAGACCGCCCTGGCCATCGCCATCCCCCTGGCCGTCGTCGGCATTGCCGTTGCCGGCGCCTGGTACACCGGCTCGCGCGTCGAGCAGGAAGTCACCCGTGGCATCGAACAGGCCAACACCCTCCTCCAGGCCGACGCGCCCGACCTGGGCATGACCGTCGCCCTGCTCGGCATGGAGCGCGGCCTGCTCTCCAGCAGCGCGCGCTACCAGGTGATCATCACCGGCGACGAAGGCGAGGCGCCCACCACCCTGGTGTTCACCGACCGCCTCGAGCACGGCCCGTTCCCGCCGTCGCGCCTGGCCGCCGGCAAGCTGGCGCCGGTCATGGCGCAGAGTCATTTCGCCCTGGAGCAGAACGATTCCAGCGCGCCGCTGTTCGCCGCCGCCGGCGGCAAGACGCCGATCAGCGGCGAGTTGGCCATTCATTACGACCAGCGGCAGGACGGCGTCTTCGAGAGCGCCGCCCTGCAGTTCGCCCAGGACGGTGAAAGCCTGCGCGTCTCGCCGGCCAAGGTGAACTTCAGTGTGTCCGGCGACCGCAAGGACGTGCGCGCCGACGGCCGGATGGCCGAGGCCGACCTGGTGTTCTTCGACCCGCAGAGCGGCCAGCCGGTGCAGGTTCAACTGCGCGACCTGGATATCGCGGGCGACAAGAGGGAAAACGCCAACGGCTTCGCCCTCGGCCCCAGCTCGGTCAGCCTCAGGAGCCTGCGCGTGAAGGCACCGGGCAGCCCGGAGGTGGAGCTGCGCCAGACCGTTGGCGAGGAAGTGCTCACGCAGGGCGAGAAGGGCCTGGACCAGACGCTGTCCTACCGCGTCGGCCAATTGCTGGTGCAGGGGCAGGAAGTCGGCGGCCTGAAGCTCGACACCAGCCTGCGCAACCTGGACGAAGGCACCCTCCAGTCCATCAAGGAAACCTACAGCCAGTACGGCATGAGCAGCGTCGGCGATACCGGGGAACTGACCCCGGAGCAGGAGGCCGCGCTCAAGGGCCAGTTCCTGCGCCTGCTCGACAGTTCGCCGAAGCTGGCGCTGGATGAGCTGTCGCTGCAGACCGCCAACGGCGTGGCGAAGGTCTCCGTCGCCGTGGACCTGCGCAAGCCCGACCAGAGCGCCCGGACGCCGGACGAGATCGCCCGCAGCGTGCTGGCGTCGCTGACGGCCAACCTGAAGGTGGACAAGGCGGTGATCGGCGATGTCGTCGCGTTGCAGGCTGCGCTGGGCGGTGAGGACGCCGGCGGTATCGACCCGGTGGCGCTCAAGCAGCAGACCGACGCCATGACCGACCTGTTCAGCGGCATGGCGTTGCAATCGGAGTGGGCGGTACTGGACGGCAACAGCCTGAGCAGCTCGCTGGCCTATGCAGACGACAAGGTGAAGTTCAACGGCAAGGACATGACCCCCCAGGAGTTCGTCGCCTTTGCCGTGGGCTCCGCGCAGGGGCTGGGGCTGGGCGCTGGGGCTGCCGCTGGCGCGGAAGAAGAGCCGCAGGAAGAGAGCGTGGAGTAAGCCCCGCCTGAAACGAAAAAGCCCCGGCATTCGCCGGGCTTTTTGCTGGGTGCGGACCTTGTAGGAGCGAGCTTGCTCGCGAACAGAGTTGCCCGGCAGTTCCGTGGCTGGGCGGGTTCGCGAGCAAGCTCGCTCCTACGGTAGAGCCGCAATCAGCGAGCGTTGCGGACGCCGTTGGCCAGTTCGCGGCACAGGCCGAGCACGCCTTGCACAGCAGCGGCGGAGCTTTCCGCGTTGGCGATCTTGTCCACCAGCGCCGAGCCCACCACCACGCCGTCGGCGAGACGCGCGATGCTTGCCGCATGCTCCGGGGTGCGGATGCCGAAGCCGATGGAGACCGGCAGGTCGGTGTGGCGACGCAGGCGTGCCACGGCCTGCTCGACGTGCTCCAGGGTCGCGGCGCCGGCACCGGTCACGCCGGCTACCGAGACGTAGTATACGAAGCCCGAGCTGCCTTCGAGCACGGTCGGCAGGCGCTGGTCGTCGGTGGTCGGGGTGGTCAGGCGGATGAAGTCCAGGCCGGCGGCCTGGGCCGGGTGGCACAGGTCTTCGTTGTGCTCGGGCGGCAGGTCCACCACGATCAGGCCGTCGACACCGGCTTCCTTGGCGTCGGAGATGAACTTGTCCACGCCGTAGTAGTGGATCGGGTTGAAGTAGCCCATCAGCACCAGCGGCGTGGTGCTGTCGTCCTGGCGGAATTCGCGGACCATCTTCAGGGTCTTGGCCAGGTTCTGGCCGTTGCCCAGGGCGCGGATGTTGGCCAGCTGGATCGCCGGGCCGTCGGCCATCGGATCGGTGAACGGCATGCCCAGCTCGATCACGTCGGCGCCGGCGGCCGGCAGGCCCTTGAGGATGTCCAGCGAGGTGGAGTAGCCCGGGTCGCCGGCGGTGATGAAGGTCACCAGGGCGGCGCGGTTCTGCTGTTTCAGTTCGGCGAAGCGGGTCTGCAGGCGGCTCATGCTTTCTGCTCCTGTTGCATGTGGTGCATGACGGTCTGCATGTCCTTGTCGCCACGACCGGACAGGTTCACCACCATGATGTGGTCCTTGGGCAGGTTCGGCGCGCGCTTGAAGACTTCGGCCAGCGCGTGGGAGGACTCCAGCGCGGGAATGATGCCTTCCAGGCGGCAGCACTGGTGGAAGGCTTCCAGCGCCTCGTGGTCGGTGATCGAGGTGTACTCGACGCGACCGATGTCGTGCAGCCAGGCGTGTTCCGGGCCGATGCCGGGGTAGTCCAGGCCGGCGGAGATGGAGTGCGCATCGATGATCTGGCCGTCTTCGTCCTGCAGCAGGAAGGTGCGGTTGCCGTGCAGCACGCCCGGCACGCCGCCGTTCAGGCTGGCCGCGTGCTTGCCGGTCTCGATGCCGTGACCGGCGGCCTCGACGCCGATGATCTTGACACTGGCGTCATCGAGGAACGGGTGGAACAGGCCCATGGCGTTGGAGCCGCCGCCGATGCAGGCGACCAGCGAGTCGGGCAGGCGCCCTTCCTTCTCGGCCAGCTGCTCGCGGGTTTCCTTGCCGATCACTGCCTGGAAGTCGCGGACCATCGCCGGGTACGGGTGCGGGCCGGCCACGGTGCCGATCAGGTAGAAGGTGTTGTGCACGTTGGTGACCCAGTCGCGCAGCGCTTCGTTCATCGCGTCCTTGAGGGTGCCGGTGCCGGCGGTGACCGGGATCACCTCGGCGCCGAGCAGCTTCATGCGGAACACGTTGGCCTGCTGGCGATCGATGTCGGTGGTGCCCATGAAGATCACGCACTCCATGCCGAAGCGCGCGGCCACGGTGGCGGTCGCCACGCCGTGCATGCCGGCGCCGGTCTCGGCGATGATGCGTTTCTTGCCCATGCGCTTGGCCAGCAGGATCTGGCCGATGCAGTTGTTGATCTTGTGCGCGCCGGTGTGGTTCAGCTCTTCGCGCTTCAGGTAGATCTTCGCGCCGCCGCAGTGCTCGGTCAGGCGCTCGGCGAAGTACAGCGGGCTCGGGCGGCCGACGTAGTCGCTCTGGAAGTAGGCGAGCTCCTGCTGGAACTGCGGATCTTCCTTGGCCTTCTCGTACTCGCGGGCCAGATCGTGGATCAGCGGCATCAGGGTCTCGGCGACGTACTGGCCGCCGAAGTGGCCGAACAGGCCCTTGGCGTCTGGACCGGTGCGCAGTGTGGACATGGGAAGGCTCCTTGGGTGTCGTGGCGCAGGGCGCCCGATGGGCGCGGTCGCGGGCATGGCCCGCTCCTGTAGATGCTGCTCAGGATACGGCTGTGTGATGACGGGGAAAAGCGATAAGATCGCCACAACCTGTCAGAAAAACTCACGGATAGAACGCCATGAGCCGAGACCTTCCGCCACTCAATGCCCTGCGCGCCTTCGAGGCGGCCGCGCGTCTGCGTGGCGTGAGTCCGGCGGCCGACGAGCTGAATGTCACCCACGGCGCGGTAAGCCGGCAGGTGCGGCAGTTGGAGGAGGCACTGGGCGTCACCCTCTTCGTCAAGGACGGACGTGGCGTAAAACTCACCGATGCCGGCCAGCGCCTGAGCGAGGTTGCCAGCGACTCGTTCGAGCGCCTGCGCAACGTCTGCGCCGAGCTGCAGCGCCAGGTCGACGGCAACGCGCCCTTCGTGCTCGGTTGTCCGGGCAGTCTGCTGGCGCGCTGGTTCATCCCCCGGCTGGACCGGCTGAACCGTGACCTGCCCGGCCTGCGCCTGCAATTGTCGGCCAGCGAGGGCGAACTCGACCCGCGCCGCGCCGGCCTCGACGCCACCCTGTACTTCGCCGAACCGCCCTGGCCGGCCGACATGCAGGTGCACGAACTGGCGGTGGAGCGCGTCGGCCCGGTGCTCAGCCCGCGCTACGCGCGTTTCGCCGAACTCTGTGCGGCGCCCGCCACCGTCCTGCTCGGCGAGTCGCTGCTGTACACCGCCTCGCGCCCGCAGGCCTGGCCGGCGTGGGCGACCAACAGCGGCCTGGATGCCGGCGCGCTGCGGCTCGGGCAGGGCTTCGAGCACCTCTACTACCTGCTGGAAGCGGCGGTGGCCGGTCTGGGCGTGGCCATCGCGCCGCAGCAGGTGGTGGCCGACGACCTCGCCGCCGGCCGTCTGGCCGCGCCCTGGGGTTTCGTCGAAACCCGCGCGCGGCTGGCGCTGTGGGTACCCGCGCGACTGCCGGACCGGCGTGCCGTGCAATTGGCGGACTGGCTGCGGGGCGAGCTGAACGTCTGAGGCGAAAGTCTGAACCGGACGCGTTTGCCCTGAGTCCACCCCTCTACTAGTGTCCTAGGAGGCGCTGGCACTCTGCCTGTGCGGCGCGGCGAACGAAGGAGAGCGGGCATGTCGAACCATCACACCTACAAGAAGATCGAGCTGGTCGGTTCCTCGCGCACCAGCATCGAGGACGCCATCAACAACGCCCTGGCCGAAGCGTCCAAGAGCATCAAGCACCTGGACTGGTTCGAGGTGCTGGAAACCCGTGGGCATATCGAGAACGGCGCGGTCGGCCACTACCAGGTGACCATCAAGGTCGGTTTCCGGATCACCGACAGCTAAGGGTCGGCGGCCACCTCGAGCGACCCTCGGACGTTTGTCATGCGCGCCTGCGATGCTCGCGGCGCGCCGTGAGCGGTGCACCGGGCCTGCCCGGTTTTCGGCCCGGCCGGGCCTTTTCCTGAGCATGACGAGGGAGCGTTAACGATGAAGAAGTTTCTGTTGGCCGTGGGGGTCTTCGCGCTGGCGGGCAATGTCCTGGCTGCCGGCAAGCCGTGCGAAGAGCTGAAGGCGGAGATCGACGCGAAGCTCAAGGCCAAGGGCGTCGCCTCGTTCACCCTGGAGATCGTCGACAAGGGCACTGCCACCGACAAGAAGGTCGTGGGCACCTGCGACGGCGGTACCAAGGAAATCGTCTACTCGAAGTAAGCGCTTCGCAGCGGACGACCCGGCCGGGAGCCCGCAAGGGCCCCGGCCTTTTTCATGCCGGGGGAGAACCGGGCTGGGCACTCTGCCGTCCGGAGGCGGTCCACCGTTAGGATAGGGTGCCCCGCATGGGGGTATGACGAGGGACGGCGATGACGATGAAATGGACTGTGGCGACAAGCGTGGCGTTGCTGCTGGCGGCGCCGGCGGGCTGGGCGGCGCCCAAGCCGTGCGAGGAGCTCAAGGCGGAGATCGAGGCCAAGATCCAGGCCGCCGGGGTGACGTCCTACACCCTGGAGATCGTGGACAAGTCCGAGGTGAAGGACCCGAACATGGTGGTCGGCACCTGCGATAACGGCAAGCGGCGGATCATCTACCAGAAGAACGACAGCTGACGAATGCCGGATCGCTTTTCCTTGCAGGAGCGAGCTTGCTCGCGAACGGAATGAGCCGGCCACGCCAGCGCTGGCAGGGTTCGCGAGCAAGCTCGCTCCTACAGGTGTATCGGTATGGGACCGCGAGGGGGCGGCAGTACGAGTTGTCCCCGAGAGCCTTCCGATCTTCCCTCAGAACAACCCGCAGCTCACCGGCCCCTGGAAATCCGTCTTCGCCAGCAGCGTTCCGCTGGCGTCGGTCAGCAGCGCCAGGGCGCTGCGCAGTTGCGGCCGCAGTTCCAGCTGATAACGCTGGCCGGCGGCGAACTGGTCGTAGACCACCTTGACCCGGCAGGTCAGCTCCGACGGGTCGCTCAGCGCGCCCATGCCGCCGCCGCTGGGCACTTCGTACTGGAAGCGCACCAGCAGCTCGTGCCGTCCCGGGCTCACCTGGAAATAGCGGCCGTCATTGACCGACTTGCCGTCCAGGCGCTCGGCCATCAGCGTCTTGCCGGGCGTGGTGTAGAGATCGACCCAGGCCATCTGCGGGTCGTGGTCGGGCAGCGGGCCGGCGCAGCCGCCCAGCAGGGCGAGCGCGAAGAGCAGACACAGGCGCATGAGGGTTCACCGTGGCGAAAGGATCCATAGCCACAGCATAACCCCGCGCCGGCTCGCTGCCGTCAGGCGCGATCGCAACCGCGTTCGCGGCCCCGCGCGATTTCGTTGGATTGCGCGTCGTACAGCTTGGCCCACGGGCGGAAACCGATGCTGCCGGTTTCCAGGCGATAGCGCTGGCCGGCGGCGAAGTCCTTGTACCTCACCGTCATCTCGCAATCGCGCCAGAGGGCTTCGTTCACCGGGCCGATATCCACCGGCTCGACCTGGAACTGGAAGCGCACGCGCAGCTCATGCTGCCCCGGATCGACCTCGAAGTAGCGCGAGCTGGGCCACTCCTTGTCATCCACCTTCATGGCGGCAAGATCGCTCTGGCTGTTGGTGTCCAGATCGATCCACGCGCGGTTCGGGTCGGGTTGTGGCATCAGCAGGGAGCAGCCGCTCAGGGCGAGCAGGCTGATGGCTGTGAGAACGGCGCGCATCGGGGGGGGCTCCTGGGGGTAGTTTGCGTCGTGCCAGCGGGCGGACCAGGCGCTGTGCTATGTTCCGCGCATGCCCTTCCGCCTTCTTATCCCGACACTCGACCGCCGCCTGTGCCGCTGGGTTCCCTGCCTGGCGATCTGGGCGCTGAGCGGTTGTTCCACGGTGGGCTATTACGGGCAACTGGCCGACGGGCAACTGCGCCTGCTGGCCGCCCGCGAACCGGTGTCCGAGGTGGTGTCCGACCCGGCTCGCGACCCTGCCCTGCGCCAGCGCCTGGAGCTGTCCCAGCAGGCGCGCGCCTTCGCCAGCGCCGAGCTGGGCCTGCCGGACAACCAGAGCTACCGCCTCTACGCGGATATCCACCGGCCCAATGTGGTGTGGAACGTCTTCGCCACCCCGGAGCTGTCGCTGCAGCCGCTGACCCACTGCTTCCCCATCGCCGGCTGCGTGGCCTACCGCGGCTACTACGGCGAGGCGGGCGCGCAGGCCGAGGCGAAGCGCCTGAAGGAGGAGGGGCTGGACGTCTACGTCGGTGGTGTGGAGGCCTACTCGACCCTCGGCTGGTTCAACGACCCGATCCTCAGCAGCATGCTGCGCTGGGGCGACCAGCGCCTGGCGGAAACCCTTTTCCACGAGCTGGCGCACCAGAAGTTCTACCTGCCCGGCGACACGGCCTTCAACGAATCCTTCGCCTCCTTCGTCGAAGCCGAGGGCGGCCGTCGCTGGCGCAGCGCGCGCGGCCTGGCGGATGAGGCGCCGCTGCTGGCCGAGCAGCGCAAGCGCTTCACCCAACTGGTGCTCGATACCCGTGAGCGGCTGCAGACCCTCTACGCCAGCCCGCGCAGCGATGCCGAGAAACGTGCCGGGAAGGCGGCCGAGTTCGAGCGCCTGCGCCGCGAGTATCGCGAGCTGTGCGACCGCGACTGGGGCGGCAAGGCGCCCTTCGACGCCTGGGTCAACGGCCCGCTGAACAACGCCAAGCTGCTGCCCTTCGGCCTCTACGACCAGTGGGTGCCCGCCTTTGCCACGCTGTTCGCCCAGGTCGGCGGCAACTGGCCGGCGTTCTATGCGCGGGTGGAGAAGCTTGGGGCGATGCCACAGGCGCAGCGCACGGCGGCGCTGAAGAAGCTGCTGGCGGGGCAGCGCGTGGCGTTCTGACGACGCCGCCGCTTTTCGTAGGAGCGAGCTCGCTCGCGAACGGACTGCCCGGCAGCTCCAGTGTTGGGCGGTTCGCGAGCAAGCTCGCTCCTACAGGCCGCCGCCGGCGTCGATTTCGGGCATCGTTCCCACGGAATCACTCCGCCCGATCGGGACTGTGCAGCGGCAAATCCAACTGTACCCGTCGACGCAGCCAGGGGCTTGGCCGGTAGCGCGCTTCGCCGTAGCAGGCCTGCAGGCCCTGGAGAATGGTGAGGATGCGTGCCGCACCGTAGTGCTCGCCGAAGGCCAGCGGGCCGAAGGGATACCCCAGCGCCAGTTGCACCGCGCGGTCCAGCGTCACCGGGCTGGCGATGCCGCGCTGGGCGATCTCGCAACCGAGGTTGACGATCCCGGCGATCAACCGCTGGCTGATGAAGCCGGGCGAGTCGTTGATCACTTCCACCGGCACCCCGTCGCTGCCCAGCGCTTGCCGTGCCTGGATTTCCAGCGCCGGATCGAGCGCCGGCTGGCGCATCAGCACGCGGCGGCGGTCCAGGTCGGTGAAGGTTTCCAGCGCCAGGCTGCGTTCGGGCGGCAGGCCCAGGGCATCGATGCAGGTGCTGGCGTCCACCCCCAGCGGGGTGACCAGGCAGATGGCGCGGGATGACGGCGCTTCGCTGGTTTCCAGCACCACGCCGCCCTGGGTGAGGATCGCGGCGATGCGGTGGCGCAATTCCGGGTCCTGGCTGTCGAGCCAGTACGGGCGGTTCAGCAGCACCGGTTCCGGTTGCGCTTCCACCTCGCGCAGCACCTGGCCGTCGCGGTAGTGGTAGAAGCCTTCGCCGCTCTTGCGCCCGAGCAGGCCACCGGCGACGCGCTGCGCGGCCAGCGGCGAGGGCGTGTAGCGCGGGTCCTGGTAGAACTGCTGGTAGAGCGACTCCATCACCGCGTGGGAGACGTCCAGGCCGGTCAGGTCGAACAACTCGAAGGGTCCCATGCGGAAGCCCGGACCGTCGCGCAGGATGCGGTCGATCTGCGCCGGCGTGGCGATGCCTTCGCCGAGGATGCGCAGCGCCTCGGTGCCGAAGGCGCGGCCGGCATGGTTGACGATGAAACCGGGACTGTCCGGCGACACCGCCGGGAAGTGGCCGGCCTGCTCCGCCAGCCGGCCCAGGCGGCGTACCACCGATTCGTCGGTACGCTGGCCGCGCACCACCTCGACGATACGCATCAGCGGCACCGGGTTGAAGAAATGGAAGCCGGCGACCCGCTGTGGGTGCTGGCAGCGCGCGGCGATGCGGGTCACCGAGAGCGACGAGGTATTGCTCGCCAGCACGGCGTCCGGCGCCACGCGCTTTTCCAGCTCGGCCAGCAGCGCCTGCTTGGCGCCCAGGTCCTCGATGATGGCTTCGATCAGCAGGTCGCAGTCGGCCAGCTCGTCGAGGCTGTGGGTCGGCAGCAGGCGCTGCATCGTCCCGGCCAGCGCCTCGGGGCTGAGCTTGCCCTTGGCCACCGAGCGCTCCAGCAGCTCGCGGTTGAAGGCCAGCGCCTGCTCCACGGTCTGCGGGTTGCTGTCGTACAGGCGCACCGGTAGGCCGGCCGTGGCGAACAACTGGGCGATGCCACGGCCCATTGCCCCGGCGCCGACCACGCCGATGCGGGTGAAGGACTCGGTCATGCTGCGGATCTCATCGTGCGAACCTGCTTCAACCATAGACGCTGTGTTCACGGGGCGGTCCTTCTGGCCAGTTCGAGATCGCGCAGTTGGCGCCGCAACAGCTTGCCGACGCTGGTCTTGGGCAACTCGTCGAGCACCTCGACGAAGCTCGGCACCTTGTAGCCGGTGAGGTGTTCGCGGCAGTGGGCGATGATCGCCGCCGGTTCCAGCGCGACGTCCCTGAGGCTGACGAACAGCTTCACCGCCTCGCCCTTGCGCGCGTCCGGCACGCCGATGGCCACGCACTCGCGCACGCCGGGGTGGCGCATCACCGCGTCCTCCACTTCGTTGGGGAACACGTTGAAGCCCGAGACCAGGATCATGTCCTTCTTGCGGTCGACGATCCTCAGCATGCCGTCGGCGTCCAGCTCGGCGATGTCGCCGGTCTTCAGCCAGCCGTCTTCGGTCAGTACCTGGGCGCTCTCCTCCGGGCGCCGCCAGTAGCCCTGCATCACCTGCGGGCCGCGCAACCACAGCTCGCCCGGCTGGTCGGGGCCGGTGTCGTTGCCCTCCTCGTCCACGGTGCGCAGTTCGGTATCCACCAGCGCCTGGCCGACGTAGCCCTCGCGGTACGGACTCTGCAGCGTGCCGGTGGAGACCACCGGCGAGGCCTCGGTGAGACCGAAGCCTTCGCGCACCGGCGCGCCGGTCAGTTCCTCCCAGCGCCGGCCCACTTCGCGGTTCAGCGGTGCGCCGCCGGAGGTCACCCACTTCAGGTGGCTGAAGTCGATGGCGGGGAAATCCGGGTGGTTCATCAGGCCGACGAACAGGGTGTTGATCCCGCTCATCAGGGTGAAGGGATAGCGGCGCATCGCGCCGATGATCTCGTCGAGGTTGCGGCCGTCGCGGATGAACACGGTGTGCAGGCCCATGCCCACCGAGGACAGGCAGTTCGTGGCGAAGGCCATGATGTGGTAGAGCGGCAGCGGCGCGATGCGCACGTCGGTGGCCGGCTCCAGCAGGCCGGGGCGCAGGAACAGTTCCAGGGTCTGGATGACGTTGGCGAGCAGGCAGCGGTGGCTGAGCATCGCGCCCTTGGAGACGCCCGTGGTGCCGCCGGTGTACTGCAGCAGTGCGAGGCGATCCAGGCCCGGTTCGGCGCATACCGGCGGCGCTTCGGCGCCCAGGCGCAGGGCCTGCTGGAAGCGCGTGCAATCGGCCTCGTCGCTGTCGAACTGCGGACGTTCGATGTCGTCCACCGAGGTCAGCAGGATCTGCCGCACCGCGCTGTGCGCCTGCACCCCGCGCAGCAGCGGCAGCAGGCGGTCGAGCAGGAGCACGGCGCTGGCGCCGGAGTCGGCCAGCTGGTGGTGCAGTTCGCTGGC
Organism: Pseudomonas sp. ATCC 13867; assembly: GCF_000349845.1. Taxonomy (NCBI): domain Bacteria; kingdom Pseudomonadati; phylum Pseudomonadota; class Gammaproteobacteria; order Pseudomonadales; family Pseudomonadaceae; genus Pseudomonas; species Pseudomonas sp. ATCC 13867. Next base: position 102,518 of record NC_020829.1, read on the forward strand.
GGTGTACTGCGGGTTGGTGTTCACCAGCACCACGCCGGCCTTCAGCGCGCCGAAGGTGGCGATGGGGTATTGCAGCGAGTTGGGCAGCATCAGCGCCAGGCGGTCGCCGGGTTGCAGGTCGGCGTGGTGGCGCAGGTAGCGGGCGAAGGCATCGGCCTGGCGCTCCAGCTCGGCGAAGCTCAGGTGGCTGTCGCCGCAGGAGAACGCGAGGCGCTCGGGGAATTCGCGACAGGCGTCGCGCAGCAGGTCGTGGAGGTTCTGGTAGTCGTGACGGGTGATCTCGCGGGCCACGTGACCGGTCGGTTGAGCGGGCATCGACTTCTCCGTACTTTTTCTCTGAGCCTTGAATTATTGTTCTGCACAGCGAAACAGCGTGTCGAAATCGATGGTATGCGATAGGCTATTTTCCTGCAACGGGCACGCTCGGACCGCTGCGGGGCGGCGGGCCGATCTGCTATCGTTCGCCCGCGCCGCCCGCGGCGCCTGTCCACCAGATTCCCTGCCGAGGCCTCATGAGCGACGACGTCGAAGACAGCAGCACCCCCAAGGACCGCAAGTTCGTCGAGGCTCTCGCCCGCGGGCTGGACGTGCTGCGGGCCTTCACCCACGGCTCGGTGGTGCTCGGCAACCAGGACATCGCGCGGATCACCGGGCTGCCCAAGCCGACCGTGTCGCGCATGACCTACACCCTGACCCGGCTCGGTTACCTCTGCTACTCGCAGCAGCACGAGAAGTACCAGCTGGATTCCGGCGTGCTGGCGCTGGGCTACGCCTACGTTTCCAACCTGCGCGTGCGCCAACTGGCCAAGCCGTACATGGATGCCTTCGCCCGCCGCACCAACACCACGGTCGGCCTGACCTGCCGCGACTGGCTGTCGATGATCTACGTGGAGAACTGCCTTCCGCCCGACGCCACGTCCCTGCGCATGGGCGCCGGCGTGCGCCTGCCGCTGGCGACTACCGCCGCCGGCCGCGCCTACCTTGCCGCGACCCCGGAGCAGGAGCGCGAGCACCTGCTGTCGGCGCTGGAGGCGCGCCATGAGGGCGACTGGCAGGAGATGCGCGAATCGCTGGAGGCGTCCTTCGAGGAGTACCGCCAGCATGGGTTCTGCCTGTCCCTCGGCGACTGGGACCGCAACGTGCGCGCCGCCGGCGTGCCGCTGCGCCTGGCCGACGGCGGGCTGATGGCGCTGACCTGCGGGGCGCCGTCGTTCCAGCTCAGTGAAGAGACCTTGCGCGGGTCGCTGGCCCACGAGCTGGAAATCCTGGCGCGGGATATCGAGAGCCTCGGGGCCTGATCGTCCTCGAGCTTTTGTAGGAGCGGACTCCGTCCGCGATGTGTCAGCCTCAAGCCTTGTTTCCCGCGTCGCTTCGGCGTGCGCGCGGGCTTCTTGTTTCGCCCCCTCGGGCGACCTTCTTTGGCAAACGCCCCAAAGAAGGCAAAGGTCTTGCCCCAATCATCCGGTTTTTCGCTTAGGCGAAAAATTCCCTCGTTGAACCGAAGTTTCAGGGGCACGCGTCGAAGGGCCATCCCTGGCCCATCGCCGCTCTCGCGACATCCATGTCGCTCAACCCCTGAAACTCCGCTTCAACGAGGCCTCCTGAACGGGGCATTCGGCGCGTGCGGATATTTCTCTGGAAGCCTTTTGGGAGTCAGAGCCAAAGCCGGGGTTGGAGCGATAGGGCTGTTCGTAGGAGCGAGCTTGCTCGCGAACCGCCCAGCGCCGGAGTCACCGGAACATCCGTTCGCGAGCAAGCTCGATCCTGCAAAGAGACGGCGGTGCGCCTCAGACGACTTCCATCAACCCCGCATAAACCTTCAGGTGATGATCGTCGTCACCCAGCTGGTGGCTGAGCATCACCAGGCGCTTGGCGTGGTGCGCCAGCACGTATTCCCAGGTCATGCCGATGCCGCCATGCAGCTGGATCGCCTGCTCGGCGACGTAGCGCGCGGCGCGGGTGACGATGAACTTGGCCGCCGCCAGGGTGCGGCTGCGCTCGGCGCTGTCGGGCCGGTCGGCGACGCAGGCAGCAAGGATCGCCATGCTGGTGGCCTGTTCCAGCTCGCTGCGCATGTCCACCATGCGGTGCTGCAGCACCTGGAACTTGCCGATCGGGATGCCGAACTGCTTGCGCGTCTTCAGGTAGTCGAGGGTCAGCGCGCAGGCTTCCTGCAGGCTGCCGAGGGCTTCGGCGCACTGTGCGGCGATGGCGCGACCCTGTTGATAACGCAGCGCCGGCAGCGTCTCGCCCGGCGTGCCAATGGCCTCACCGATGGCTCCGTCGAGGAACAGCTCGCAGGCGCGCTGGCCGTCCACCGTCGGGTAGTCGCGGCGGTTCACGCCGGCCTGCTGCGGATCGATGAGGAACAGGCCGATCCCCGCCTCGTCCCGCGCGTTGCCGGACACCCGCGCCGAGACCAGGATCGCCGTGGCGCTCTGCCCGCCGATCACCACTGCCTTGCGCCCGCTCAGCTTCCAGCCGTCGCCGGCCGGCTCCGCGTGGGTCTGCACGTCGTGCAACTGGTAATGGCTCTGCGGTTCTTCCAGTGCGACCGCCAGTTGCGCTTCGCCGCTGGCGATGCGCGGCAGCCAGTGCTCCTTCTGCGTCTCGCTGCCCAGCTGGGCGATCAGTCCGCCGCCGTGCACCACCGATTGCAGGTAGGGTTCCAGGCACAGGCCGCGACCCAGCTCGGTGAGCACCAGCAGGCTTTCCACGCCGCCGCCGAAGCCGCCGTAGGCTTCGGGCAGCGACACCGCCGTCAGCCCCAGCTCGCCCAGCTGGCGCCAGAAGTCGGCGCTGTAGCCAAGCTCGCTCCTGCCGAAGCCCTCGCGCTGGTCGAACGGGTATGCGTCGCGAACCAGGCGGGCCGCGGTGTCCTGCAGCATCTGCTGCTCTTCGCTCAGTTTGAAGTCCATGATCGGGGCCTCACAGCTCGAGAATCATCTTGGAGACGATGTTCTTCTGGATTTCGTTGGAGCCGCCGAAGATCGACAGCTTGCGCAGGTTGAAGTACTGGCTGGCCGGCGCCGCCGCGTAGTCCGCGTGCAGTGCGTCGCTGCCGAGCTCGAACTCTTCGGCGATGAAGGGCAGCGCGTAGGGGCCGAGCACCTTGCGCAGCAGGTGGCTGATGGCCTGGCGGATCTCCGTGCCCTTCACCTTCAGGATCGAGCTTTCCGCGCCCGGCACCCCGCCTTCGCGGGCGGCGGCGAGGATGCGCAGGGTGCTCATCTCGATGGCCATCAGTTGCATCTCCACCTCCGCTACCTGGGCGCGGAACAGCGGGTCCTCGAGCATCGGCTTGCCGTCGCACAGCTCACGGCTGGCGACCTGCTTCAGGTGCGCGAGCACCGCCTTGGATGCGCCGATACCAGCGAGGCCAGTGCGCTCGTAGGTCAGCAGGTACTTGGCGCAGGTCCAGCCTTCGTTCTCGCGGCCCACCAGGTTCGCCACCGGCACGCGCACGTTGTCGAAGAACACCTCGTTGACCTCGTGCTCGCCATCCAGGGTGATGATCGGGCGCACGGTGATGCCGGGGGATTTCATGTCGATCAGCAGGAAGCTGATACCGCGCTGCTGCTGCGCCTCGGGGTCGGTGCGCACCAGGCAGAAGATCCAGTCGGCGTGCTGGCCGAGGGTGGTCCAGGTCTTCTGGCCGTTCACCACATAATGGTCGCCGTCGCGCACGGCGCGGGTCTTCAGCGAAGCGAGGTCGGAGCCGGCGCCCGGCTCAGAGTAGCCCTGGCACCACCAGTCGGTGCCGTCGAGGATGCGCGGCAGGTAGTGCGCCTGCTGCTCGGGCGTGCCGAACCTGATGATCACCGGGGCGACCATGTTGACGCCGAAGGGGATGGTGCGCGGCGCGCCGAAAGCGGCGCATTCCTCTTCGAAGATGTGCTTCTGCACGGCGTTCCAGCCGGTGCCGCCGAACGCCTCCGGCCAGTGCGTGGCGTACCAGCCCTGCTCGGCGAGCACACGCTGCCAGCGCTGGTGGTCGCCCTTGTTCAGGTGTTTGCCCAGGCGCACCTTGCTGGCGATGTCCTTGGGCAGTTTCGTGTCGAGGAAGTGGCGGACTTCATCGCGGAACGCGAGTTCGTCGGGGGTGAAATGGATGTCCATGCTGGGTCCTCAGAGGTTGGCGAAGCGGCGGCCTTCGGCCACCAGGCGTTCGAGCAGCGGTGCGGGTTGCCACCAGGCGCCGAGGCGCTGGTGGAACGCGCGGATTCGTTCGAGCACTTGCGCAAGGCCGACGCTGTCGGCGTGGAACAGCGGGCCGCCGCGCCAGGCGGGGAAGCCGTAGCCATTGAGGAAGATCACATCGACGTCGCTGGCGCGCTGGGCGATGCCTTCGTCGAGGATATTGGCGGCCTCGTTGATCAGTGCGTAAATGCAGCGTTCGACGATCTCTTCGTCGCTCACTGGCGCGCGGGTGATGCCGCGCTCGGCGGCGGCCTGTTCGAGCATGGCCGGCAGTGCCGGGTTGTCCTGCGCGGCTCGGCCGCCCTCGCCGTACTGGTAGAAGCCGGTGCCGGTCTTCTGCCCGAGCATGCCGGCGGCGATCAGCTGGTCGAGCACCGTCGGCAGCGTCTGGCCGGGCTTGAGGTTCGGCCGCTGGCGCGAACGGATCGCATGGCTGATGTCGAGGCCGGACAGGTCGCGCACCGCCAGCGGTCCCATGGCCATACCGAAGGCGCGCAGCGCGCGGTCCACCTGCGCGGGGGTGGCGCCCTCCTCCAGGAGGAATTCGGCCTGGCGGCCGTACTGGAAGATCATGCGGTTGCCGACGAAGCCGTCGCACACGCCGACCACCACCGGGACCTTCTTCAAGCGCTTGCCCAGTTGCATGGCGGTGGCCAGCACGGCGGCCGAGGTGGCCTTGCCGCGCACCACTTCGAGCAGGCGCATGACGTTGGCCGGGCTGAAGAAATGCAGGCCGACCACGTCCTGCGGACGCTTCGTGAAGGCGGCGATCTCGTCGAGGTCCAGCGAGGAGGTGTTGCTGGCGAGGATCGCGCCGGGCTTGCAGTGGGCGTCCAGTCGTTCGAAGACCTGGCGCTTGACCTCCAGGCTTTCGAACACGGCTTCGACCACCACGTCGGCGTCGCCCAGCGCGGCGTAGTCGAGCACGCCACTGATCAGGCTCAGGCGCCGCTCCATCTCTTCAGCGCCCAGGCTGCCCCGTGCCACGCTGGCGGCGTACAGGCTGCGGGCGCGGTCGAGGCCGCGTTGCAGGGCGTCTTCGTTCACTTCCAGCAGTTGCACCGGGATGCCGGCGTTGGCGAAGCACAGCAGGATGCCGACGCCCATGGTGCCGCCACCGATGACGGCGGCGCGGCGGACTTCCCGTGGCTGCACGTCGGCGGCCAGCCCGTCGACCTTGGCGGCTTCGCGCTCGGCGAAGAAGGCGTGGATCAGCGCGGCGCGCTGCGGGGATTCCATGCATTGCATGAACAGCTCGCGCTCGCGCACCAGGCCTTCGCGCAGCGGCAATTGCGTCGCGGCTTCCACCGCGTCGATACAGCGCTGCGGGGAGAACTGGCCGGGCAGGCGTTTCTGCACTTCGCCGCGCTTGTGGGCGATCAACTCGGCGAGGCCGCTTTCCTGCACGCGTTCGTTGCGCTCGCCGGTGCGCCGCGGGCCCTTGCCGTCCGCCAGCAGGCGCTGGGCGAAGGCGAGGCCGGCGTCGATCAGGTCGCCGTCGAACAGCTCGTCGACGACGTTGTATTCCAGTGCCTGCGGCGCGCGAATCGGCGCGCCGGAGACGATCATGTCCAGGGCCTTCTCCACACCCGCCAGGCGCGGCAGGCGCTGGGTGCCACCGGCGCCGGGCAGCAGGCCGAGCTTCACTTCCGGCAGGCCGACCTGGGCGTCGCGGCGGGCGATGCGGTAGTGGCAGGCCAGGGCGACTTCCAGGCCGCCGCCCAGGGCGGTGCCGTGGATCACGGCGACGCTGGGCTTGCGGGCGCCTTCGAGGATGTCGACCACCTCGGGCAGGGACGGCGCCTGCGGCGGCTTGCCGAACTCGCGGATGTCCGCGCCGGCCACGAAGGTGCGTCCGGCGCACACCAGCACTACCGCATGCACCTGCGGATCGGCCTCGGCCTGCTGGAAGGCGGCGAGCAGCCCGGCGCGGACGGAGTGTCCGAGGGCGTTCACCGGTGGGTTGTCGACCGTCACCAGGGCAATCTCGCCCCGGCGTTCGAGCTGTACCGCTTCTGACATGTCGTGCTCCGTTTTGAATTGTTTTAACGGAATTATGTTTCGCTGTGCAGAATACGACGGACATTTTTTCTTGTCGAGTAGGGCTGGCTCTGTGCTTTTTGTAGGAGCGAGAGGGACGCCCAGTCCTTGCTCGCGAACCGTTCCTGATACCCGGAGGTAGGCCTTTCGCGAGCAAGCTCGCTCCTACAGGCGATGCATCGGCGTAGGGACTGGTGAGAGCGCTACATTCGCCCGATGAATACGATTCAGGCTGCGCGCCAGGCACGGCATAGTTGAACCTGGCATTCAAGGAAGGTCGCGTCATGCACGAGTTCGAACACCAGTTGCTGGCGGTCAACGGCATCCAGCTCAGCCTGTACAGCTGCGGGCCGGCGGACGGCAAGCCCGTCTGGCTGCTGCACGGCTTCCCCGAGTGCTGGCATTCCTGGCGGCACCAGATGCGCGCCCTCGCCGCCTCCGGTTACCGCGTGTTCGTCCCGGAGATGCGCGGCTATGGCCAGACCAGCGCGCCGGAGTCGGTGGACGCCTACGACGTGCTGACGCTCTGTGCGGATATCCAGGGCGCGATGGACGCCCTCGGCCACCAACGCGTGGCAATGGTCGGGCATGACTGGGGCGCGCCGGTGGCCTGGCATCTGGCGCTGCTGGAGCCACGGCGCGTGGAGGTGCTGGCGACCCTGTCGGTGCCCTTCGCCGGCCGCGCCAAGCGCCCCGCCGTGGAGATCATGCGCGAGGTGTTCGCCGGCAAATTCTTCTACATCCTCTACTTCCAGCAGCCCGGCCGCGCCGAAGCCGAGCTGGATGCGGACATCGCCACCAGCCTGCGCCACTTCCTCGGCGACAACGTGCGCCTGGCGCCGGATCAGTCGCCCGAGGGCCGCCTGTTCGACGGTCTGCCTCCCCCGCCGGAGCATCCCGTCTGGTGCAGCGCCGACGACTTCCAGTGGTATGTGCGGACCTTTGCCGGGCGCGGCTTCCACGGCGCGCTGAACTGGTACCGCAACTTCGAGCGCACCTGGCGGCGCACCGAGCCGCTGGCCGGGCGCAAGGTCGAACAACCCACGCTGTTCCTGATCGGTGACCGCGACCCGGTGGGGCGCTTCGAGGCGTACACCGTGCAGCGCATGCCCGAGCACGTGCCGAAGCTCGAACAGCATGTGCTGGAGAACTGCGGCCACTGGATCCAGAACCAGCAGCCGGAGCGGGTCAACGCGCTATTGGGCGATTTCCTCGCCAGGCATTACCCGGTCTGAGTCAGGCGTTGCGGCGCATGCCGATGTGCGGGATGTCGTCTTCCAGGTAGACGTCGGTCACCGGCGTGAAGCCATAGCGGCCGTAGTAGCCCTGCAGGTGCGCCTGGGCCGAGAGATACACCGGCAGCCCCGGCCAGCGTTGGGCGATGGCCTGCAGTGCCTGTTCCATCAACTGGTGGCCGAGGCCGGTGCCGCGGCCCTGCGGGGCGATCACCACGCGGCCGATCACCACGTCGCCCTCGTGGCGCTGCGGGTCCAGCAGGCGCAGGTAGCCGAGCAACTGACCGTCCTCTTCCACCATCAGGTGGCAGGTGTCGCCGACCAGGTCCTGGCCGTCGACTTCCTGGTAGGGGCATCGCTGCTCCACCACGAAGACTTCGGTGCGCAGGCGCAGGATGGCGTACAGCTCGTCCTTGCTCAGGTCGCGGTGGTGCTTGCAGGTCCAGTTCAGGGCCATGTTGGAGTCGCTCCAGTCATCGAGGCGGTCATGGTAGCGCGCCTCACACCGGCGCGTGGAAGCGCAGCGGGGCCGAGCCCCCCAGGTGACGGCGCAGCGCCTCGATGGCCACCTTCACCTTGGCCGGTTGCGCATCGCGGCGCGGGGTGACGGCGTAGATGCCGAAGGGCGGCAGCCTCCACGCCGGCAGCAGCCGTACCAGCCTGCCCTCCTCCAGCGCCTCGCGGACTTCCGGCTCGGGCTGCGCGGAAACGCCGAGGCCGTCAAGGGTGAACTGGCGCAGGGCGATCATGCTGTTGGCGGCGACGCGCGGCTCCAGGCGGAGCTTGCAGACTTCCCCACCCGACCCACCCGGGCCGCTGAAGGTCAGGTAGCCCTGGTGCGCCACGGTATTGAGCGCCAGCCAGTCCACGTCCTGCAGTTGCTGCGGATGTTCGATGGCCGGCAGGCGCCGCAGGTAGGCAGGCGCTGCGCAGATGATGTTGTTCCATTCGGCCAGGTGGCGCGCGACCAGGCTGGAATCGGACAGGCTGCCGACGCGGATGGCCAGATCGATGCGCTGCTCGATCAGGTCGATCTGCTCGTCGTGGAAGAACAGTTGCAGGCGCAGTTGCCGGTGGTTCTCCAGCAGCGGGCGCAGGGCCTCGCTGATCAACTGGCCGGAGAAGCCCACCGGCGCGGCCAGGCGCAACTCGCCCACCGGCGCCTCGCGCCATTCGCCCAGGCGCTGCTCGGCCTCCTCGGCGATCGCCAGCATCTGCGCGCAACTGCGGTAGAAGGCTTCACCCGCCTCGGTCAGGGTGAGCTTGCGGGTGGTGCGGTGCAGCAGGGTCACCTGGGCGTGGGCTTCGAGCTTGCGGATCTGCTGGCTGACCGCCGAGGGTGTCATGCCCAGGCTCTCGGCGGCGGCGGCCATCGAGCCGCGGGCCACCACGGTGGCGAAGACCGCCATGCCCTTGAGGTTGTCCATTGTGAAGCTCCGCTTAAGAGTGAAAGGCAAAATAGTGGGTTTTTCCCTGGATTTCCCCCCTCTAGCATGGCAACTCCCGAAAAAGGAGAAGAGAACGATGCCGCTGAGCCGTGCCACTGTCGCCACCCCTGACGCCGCGCGTTACCTCAAGCGCCTGTGCAATCACTTCGCCCACAAGCTTCCGGTGGAGCTGACCGAGGATCGCGGCGTGCTGCGTTTCGATTTCGGCACCTGTCGCATGCAGGCCACGTCCGAAGCCTTACTGATGGACGCCGAAGCCGACGATGCCGAGGCCCTGCAGCGCTTGCAGGGCGTGGTGGTCAGCCATCTCGACCGTTTCGCCTGGAAAGAAGGGCAGTTGCCGGTCGATTGGCAGGCTGCCTGACGCGCTTTTCGAAAAAAAACCGCAAAAACGAAAAAACCCGGCCTTGGCCGGGTTTTTTATTGCCTGGAGAAAGTCAGCCGTCGCTCAGTTCGAATGACCAGTATTGAATATTTCGTTCGTATTTTGTTCTTTGTAAGATACATAAGACGAAAAATGACCAATTACTTGATTTATATCTATTTGTACGATTTGTGATCAAACAGAAAAGTCAATACTTGGAAATATCTTGTAACCGTGTGGCCACTTTTACCCCGAGTTATCCACACGGTCGATGCGCAAAATCTGTACAGAACGCGCCTTTACCCGATAGGCGGCCTGGTAGGGCCAGCGCTCGACCGGCCATTCCCTGACGCCCGGCACTTCGCTGGGTACGCCGCTACTGCTCTGGTCGAGGTTCGCCAGCGGACGAACCTGCTCGACGATGTCCTGGATGGCCCGCAGCGCCTTCTCCGGGCCGATCAGCACCACGTAGTGGTCGTAGATGGCGTCCAGGTCGGCCGCGGCCTTGTGCGTCCACACCAGGCTCATGCCAGCCCCCACTTGGATTCGATGACGACGTGCTCCAGCAGGTGGCCGGCATCGGCGTCCGCCACGCCTTCATCGATGGCCGCCACGTGCCAGCTCTGGCGCTCCAGGTACTGCGCCAGGGCCTGGCGCAGGTGGTAGGGCCTGTCCCGGTGGGTGGCGCGGGCCAGCTGGTCCAGGGCCTGGACGAGGGCGTCATCGGCGCGGAAGGAGATAACGGTGGTCACTTTTCGTACAGTTCCGTTTACGCTGTATACAGTGTTTACAACGATAACATACGTATACGAATCAAGCAGTTGGCGAGAGAGAAATCTTTCTGGAAAGCCGTCGGAGGAGGGTGCGGAAGGCCCGCCCGGCGTGGGCTGCGGCGCTACTTTTGCGCTAGCGAAAGTTGGCTTCAGGCTTTGGGGATTTGCCGGGGGAGGCTGGCGGATCAGGCTTGCGGAGCGACGGCCTGAATCCCACACAACAACAACAGGAGCCTCCCGCGATGCTGCTCGATTACCTGATCATGCTGGTCTACGCCCTGGGCATGCTCGCCCTGGGCTGGTACGGAATGCGCAAGGCGCGCAACCAGACCGACTTCCTCGTGGCGGGGCGCCGCCTCGGCCCCGGCCTATACCTGGGCACGATGGCCGCCGTGGTACTGGGTGGCGCGTCCACCATCGGCACGGTGAAGCTCGGCTACCTCTACGGGCTGTCCGGCCTGTGGCTGGTGTTCATGCTGGGCCTGGGGATCATCGTCCTCAGCCTGGTGTTCTCGCGGCAGATCGCCAGGCTGAAGGTCTACACCGTCACGCAGATCCTCGAGCAGCGCTACCAGGCGTCCTCGCGGCTGATCGGCGGCATCGTGATGGTCGCCTACGACCTGATGGTGGCGGTCACCGCGACCATCGCCATCGGCTCGGTGACCGAGGTAGTCTTCGAGATCCCGCGCATCCCGGCGGTCCTCTGCGGTGGCGGCATCGTCATCGTCTACTCGGTGATCGGCGGCATGTGGTCGCTGACCCTCACCGACATCATCCAGTTCGTGATCAAGACCCTCGGCATCTTCGCCGTGCTGCTGCCGTTGTCGATCAGCAAGGCGGGCGGCCTGTCGCACATGCAGGAAGTGCTGCCGGCGGGCTTCTTCGACCTCGGCCACATCGGCCTGGACACCATCCTCACCTACTTCCTGCTGTACTTCTTCGGCGCGCTGATCGGCCAGGACATCTGGCAGCGCGTGTTCACCGCGCGCAGCGAGAAGGTGGTGCGCTACGCCGGCCTCGGCGCGGGCGTGTACTGCATGCTCTACGGCCTGGCCTGCGCGCTGATCGGCGCCGCCGCCCATGTGCTGATCCCCAACCTGGCGGTGCCGGAGAACGCCTACGCCGAGATCACCCGCCAGGTGCTCGAACCCGGCCTGCGCGGGCTGGTGGTCGCGGCGGCGCTGTCGGCCATCATGTCCACTGCCTCGGGCTGCCTGCTGGCTGCCGCCACGGTGCTGCAGGAGGACGTCTATGCGCGCTTCCTGCGCCCCGGCGCGCCTAACGGCCTGCGCGAGAGCCGCCTGTTCACCCTGTTGATGGGCGTGGTGATGCTGGCCCTGGCGTGCCTGGTGAACGACGTCATCGGCGCCCTGAGCATCGCCTACAACCTGCTGGTCGGCGGCCTGCTGGTGCCGATCCTCGGCGCGCTGCTGTGGCGCCGCGCCTCGGCACGCGGAGCCATCGCCAGCATCGTCGTCGGCAGCCTGGTGGTGGTCCTGTTCATGGCCATCGACGGCGTCCTCGCCAATACCCCCATCGCCTACGGCCTGCTCGCCAGCCTGGTCACCTTCGTGGTGGTCAGCCTCGCCGGCGCACCCGCCGCCAGCCTGCAGGCGCAGGCTGACTGAACCTCAATCAGACAGGAGACGCCCCATGCCCCATGACTTCCCGCAACCCCTGGATGCCGCCCAGATCCCGCGTTTCGCCGGCATCCCCAGCTTCATGCGCCTGCCGATCTTCGAGGACCCGGCGCAGGTGGACATCGCCCTGCTCGGCGTGCCCTGGGACGGCGGCACCACCAATCGCGCCGGCGCCCGCCACGGCCCGCGCGAGGTGCGCAACCAGTCGAGCCTGATGCGCAAGGTGCACCACGTCAGCCACATCGCGCCCTATGACCTGCTGCGCATCGGCGATATCGGCGACGCCCCGGTGAACCCCATCGACCTGCTCGATTCGCTCACGCAGATCGAAGGCTTCTACCGGCGCATCCACGCCGCCGGAACCATCCCGCTGTCGGTCGGCGGCGACCACCTGGTGACCCTGCCGATCTTCCGTGCGCTGGCCGCCGAACGGCCCATCGGCATGGTGCATTTCGATGCCCACTCCGACACCAACGACCGCTACTTCGGCGACAACCCCTACACCCACGGCACGCCGTTCCGCCGCGCCATCGAGGAAGGGCTGCTGGACCCGAAGCGCACGGTGCAGATCGGTATTCGCGGCTCGATCTACGACGCCGACGACGAAGCGTTCGCCCGCGAGCAAGGCATCCGGGTGATCCACATGGAAGAGTTCGCCGACCTGGGCGTCGCCGCCACGCTGGCCGAAGTGCGCCGGGTGGTGGGGCAGGGGCCGACCTACGTGACCTTCGATGTCGACGTGCTCGACCCGGCCTTCGCGCCCGGCACCGGCACGCCGGAGATCGGCGGCATGACGACGCTGGAGGCGCAGCACATGATCCGCGGCCTGCAGGGGCTGAACCTGATCGGCGCCGACGTGGTGGAGGTCTCGCCGCCGTTCGACCAGGGCGGGGCGACCGCATTGGTGGGCGCCACCATGATGTTCGAGCTGCTCTGCGTGCTGGCCGATTCGGTCGCTGCACGCCGTTGACCGCCCTGGGGGTTCACGGGGCGGCGCCGTCGGCGCTATAACGAAGGGCCTGCGCCCGCCGCCGCGAGAACTCCTATGCTGGGCAATCTTTCCGATATCGACCTGCGCCTGCTGCGCACTTTCTGCACCATCGTCGAAGCGGGTGGCTTCACCGCCGCCCAGGTGCGCCTGAACACCAGCCTGTCGCGGCTGAGCGTACTGGTGCGCGACCTTGAAGTACGCCTGGGTTACTCGCTGTGCCGGCGGGGCAGCAGCGGCTTCCAGCTCACCGAGGAAGGGCAGCAGCTGTATGAGGCGGCGCAGGGATTGTTCGTCGACATCGAGCGCTTCCGCGAGCAGGTGACGGGCCTGGGTGGCCGCGACCGCGAGGTGCTGCACCTGGGCTGCGTCGACGGGGTGCTCGGCCAGCAGTGCTGGCCGCTGCCGCTGGCGATCCGGTTGTTCCGCGAGAGCCATCCGCGCGTGCGCCTGAACCTGCATACGCAGCGCCCGGACGAGCTGGAAAACGCCGTGCTCGAAGAGCGCCTGCAACTGGCCATCGGCGCCTTCCACCATCGCCTGTCCGGGCTCTGCTACCAACCGCTGTTCCGCGAGGAGCAGAACCTCTATTGCGCCCGCGAGCATCCGTTCTTCGACCGCGTGGACGACGAGCCGCCGCTGGAGCGGATCTGCGCCGCCGAGTACGTCGGGCGCGGCTACATGGCCGAGAGCCGGCGCCCCCACGGCCTGGTGTTCAGCCGCTCCACCAACGCCTACAGCATGGAAGCCATCGCCAACCTGGTGTTCAGCGGCACCTTCATCGGCTACCTGCCGACCCATTACGCCGGCGAGTGGGTGGCCGAGGGACGCCTGCGGGCGATCCGCCCGGCGCAGCTGGCCTACGTCTCCGAGTTCCATTGCGTGACGCGCCAGGGCGCGGAGCCGGGCGAGGTGCTGGGGGCGTTCCTCGATGCGCTGGCGCGCGCCCAGGTCGCACTGGGGAGCGGAGAACTCGCCCCGTGAGCCGCCTGCAGGCGCTGCACGAGGATGGCTTCGTCCTGCTGCGTGGCCTGCTGGATGCCGCGCAGGTGGCCGACGTGCGCGAGCTGATCGATGGCCTGCGGCCGTTCCATTGGGACTACGAAGGCCTGGTGGATCACTACAAGTGCGTGTTCAACCGTTCGCCGCGCTGGCTGCCGTATCTCGATCCGCCGGAGCTGATCGGGTTGGCCGAAGCGGCGCTGGGCGCGGACTGCCATGCGATCGGCCTGACCGCCTGGCGCTGCCATCCCGGTTTCATCGGTGCCGAGATGCACCAGGACTATCTGCCCGTCGCGCTGCCGGCGGAGCTGTTGGACTCGGGTTTCGAGGTGCCGATGTTCATCTGCACCGCGCAGATCTACCTGGATGACATCGACGAAGCCCTGTGTCCGACCTGGGTGATTCCCGGCAGCCACCGCGCGGGCCGGGCGCCCCGGCCGGACGAGCGCGAATGGCGGGGCAGGGTGGCCGAGCCGGTGCTGTGCCGCGCCGGCGATTGCCTGCTGTTTCGCAGCGACCTGTGGCACGCCGGCAGCCGCAACCTGAGCGACCGCACGCGCTACCTGCTGCAGGTGCATTACGGCCGGAGGATGGTCGCGCAGAAGTTCTCGCCCTACCTGGACTGGACCTTCGACCCCGAGGTACTCGCCGCCTGCACACCGCGACAACGGCGGCTGCTGGGCGACCACGAGGCCGCCGAATACGACTGAACCAGGAGAACCCCCATGAGTGCTACACATGCCGGTGGCTGTCATTGCGGGCAGGTGCGTTATGCGTGTGACGCCGAGCTGCACGACGTTGCCCACTGCCACTGCTCGATCTGCCGGCGCACCACCGGCGGCATCGTCACCACCTGGGCCACGGTACCGCTGGGAAGCTTCCGCTGGACCGCCGGCACGCCCGCCGAGTACCACTCTTCGCCGTCCTGCGTCCGTTACTTCTGCGGCAACTGCGGGGCGCAACTGGCGCTGTTCACCGACCTCGCACCGGAGACCCTGGACCTCACCACGGCGACGCTGGACGACGTGGCCAATGTGGCGCCGAACCGGCATATCTGGGTGAAGAGTCGGCTGCCGTGGATTCACCTGGATGAGCAGTTGGCGGAGGAGTGGGAGGAGAAGCTCTAGTTTTCTACGAGAGGTTTTGTTCGCGAGCAAGCTCGCTCCTACAGGTATTACGCCGTCAGGCTCTTCGTAGGAGCGAGCTTGCTCGCGAACGGCGCGTCGGATGGGCGAGCGGACTACGCACGAATGTAGGGCGTATAACGTTCGACGTTATGCGCCGTTTGACCTTGGCTTCGGGCAACCCGAGGCCGGCTATGGAGTCGCGATGGGGACGGGTGAATCGGCGTACAACTGCGAACGGTTGTACGCCCTACGCTGGCGATGCCTCGCTCGTACGAGCCCTGAACCCTGTCAGGGCAGTTCGAACCCGCCCGCCGCCTTGTGCAACGCACGCAGGTGCGCGCCGATCTGCTTGGTGTTGGCCTCCAGCGCCGCCAGTTCGGCGCGGCGCTCGGGCGTCAGCAGGGCGCGCACTTCGCGGTCGAGGTTGTCGCTGAGCTGGCGCAGGCGCTTCTGCCGTTGCTGCGTCTGCTGCTCGAGGGTGACGGTTTCCTTCGCCTGGGGCAGCCCGTAGCCGCCGTCGAGCAGCTCCGCCGGGCGGCTGAGGAAGCCGCTGTCGTCGAGGATCTGCTGCAGCGTCTTGCCGGCGGTGGCCAGCCGGGTGTCGGCGCTCAGGTCGTCGCGGTTGCTCAGGTAGAGCTGCTTGAGTTCGTCCTGGGCCAGCAGCAGCTGGCGGCGCAGCGAGGCCTGTTCGAGCAGGAGCAGGGCGGCGCTGGCGCGCAGGTCGGCCTTGTCGAACCAGGGGCGGCGCTCGGTGGCGGGCAGCGCGAGCCAGTCCTCGACCTTGTCCTGGCGGATGTCCAGGCGCTGCTTCAGCACGTCGAACATGGCCTGGTAGCGGTCGCGGAAGGAGTCGAAGCGATAGCCCAGGCGCAGGGCTTCCTTGGGGTTGTCCAGCACGCTCGGGTCGGCGATGCCCTGGTTTTCCAGCAGGCCGAGCACGCCGTAGGGGGTGATGCTGTCCATGCTCTGCAGGCTTTGCCGCGGGACGCCGCTGCGCAGGAGCTTCAGGGTTTCCACGGCGCAGTTGTTGGACAGGAAGTAGTAGTTGCCGTCATAGCTCCAGTGGCTCTGCGCGGAGCGCTCCACCAGGCTGTTGATCTCCTCGCGGCTCAGGCGCAGCGGGATCGAGGCCAGGCTGCGCAGCTCGACCTTGGTGTACTCCTCGATCACCTGCGACAGCGGCAGCACGAACAGCCGCGACGGGTAGGCGCCGGTCAGGCCGTCCCAGCTGGAGAGCTGCAGGTCGCCGACGAAGGCGCGGAAGGACAGCACCAGGTGCTGGTCGAGGTCCAGACGGCAGTCCGGCCCGCGCGGGCGGCCCGGCGCGCAGACCACCAGGCGTAGCATGGTGTGCCCCCAGCGGCTGGCGATGTCGTTGTTGGCCTCGGCGATGAAGTAGTCCACCTCGTAGACCCGCTCCGGGTCGAGGTAGCCCAGCGGCTGGCGACCGAAGTCGCGGCCGGCATTGAGGTAGGCGTAGCTGCTGGCGCAGGTGTCATGTGGGCGCTCGCCGAAGCGCGCGGCGTAGTAGCGGTACAGCGCGGGGCGGCGGCAGGCGTAGCTGGGGTCGAGGAGGAAGTACTCCATGTTCACCGCGACGTACTCGCGCGGGTTGCTCAACTCGTAGCTGTCCGGGGTGCGCAGGACGAAGCGGTTGTGCTGTTCGCGCTCGCCGTGCTTGCCGGCGTACTGCGGCCAGCCGGCCAGGTCGAGCAGGCGCGGGTCGTCCGACAGGGTGAAGCGGCGGCCGGTCTGGCCACGGCACTCCGAGGGGGCACCGACGCGCCCCAGGCTCTTGTCGCGCATCGTGCAGCGGCGGATGACGCGGGCTTCGTCGGCGTCCCACAGGCGGGCACGGTCGTACAGGTGGGTGAGCTCGTGGAGCAGGGCGGCCAGCAGCTCGCGGCGCAGGGTGCCGTGGGTGCGGCCGGTCTGCTGGGTGGCGGCGCTGCCGTCGGTGAGCGCGGCGAGGTAGCGGTTGCTCAGGGCGATGGCGTCGGGGCGCAGGGCGCGGCCCATGCCGTTGCTGGGCAGGTCGTCGCGCCACTGCACCTCGACGGTGCGGTCGAGGCGCTCGACGAAGCCGGCCGGCAGCGTCTGCAGGGCCTCGTCCAGCAGTCGCTGGCTGGCCTGGCGCTGGGCGCCGGTCAATCCGTCGGTGTCGAGCTCCAGGCGGAGCGAGGCTTGGCTGCTGGCGGCGACGATCAGTGCAAGGGCCGCCAGCCAGCGGCCAACCCGGAGTTTCACAGAGCGAGGATGGCTTCGGCCAGGGCCTGGTCGGAGGCGTCACGCGCCTGCGGCACGTCTTCGCGCAGCACCTTGAACGCGGCTTCCAGCTGGGCGCCACGGATCGCACCGGCGCTGCCAACGAAGCTGGCGGCGTCGTCGCGGGCTTCCTGGACGATCTTCATGTCGCGCACGGAGGTGGTGGTGTCCGAGGTGAAGTCGATGCTGCGGGCGAAGGCGTTGGTGGTGATGTTGAACACGCGAATCACCGACTGCGCCTGGGCGCCGGAAGCGCAGGCGGCGAGCAGCAGACCGAGGATCAGGGGGCTCTTGGAAATCGAGCAAAGGCGCATGGATATCTCCGAAAGGGCAGCGGGAGCTGCTCACGACTTATTGGGCAAGAATCGCTTCGGCCAGTTCCCGATCGTTCGCCGCGAGCTCCGGATGACGCTGGCGCAGCCAGTGCAGCGCCGCTTCGAGGCGGACGCCGCGCAGCTCGCCACCGGTGGCGATGAACCCTGCGGCGTCGTCACGGGCGTTGCGCAGCAGCTTGTTCTCGAACGGCGTACTGGTCAGTTTGCTGGTGACGTAGCTGGTCTTCACCGGGAACTGGGTGGTCTGGTCGAACGCCTGGGCGGGCAGGGCGCAGAACGATATCGGCAACAGGAGCAGTAGAGGGCGCATGGGCGGAGATGATCGGAAAAGCACGACCGCCAAGGCTAACGGAATGTGCCGGCGAGGGCCAGCGCGGCGCGCCGGGCGGAGTGCCCGGCGCGGGGAGGCGTCAGATGGTCAGGATGGCCTGTGCCAGCTGTTGGTCGTTGGCGGCCAGGGCCGGCATCCTGGTGCGGATGTGGCGCAGGGCGGCTTCCAGGTGGGCGCCACGGATCTCGCCTTGGCTGGCGACGAAGGTGGCGGCGTCGTCCTTGGCTTCGAGGACGATCTTGTCGTCCTTGAAGGAGTTGCTGATGTTGGAGGTGGCGTCGGAAGTGGCGCCGGTGGCGCGCACCGACAGGTCGGTGGTGTAGACGAAACTGGTGGCGAAGGCGCCGGTGGCGCTGCCGATCAGGGCGGCGGCGGCGATCAGTTGAAGGCTCTTCTTCATGGAGTGGCTCCGGATAGGATCAAACAAGGTGGCCGGGGGGAGGCCACTCTACCTGAGCTCAGACTAGCCAAGACTGAGGGGCGTCACCAGAGATCAGCGCCAGAACGGTTTCGAAATTTCTCTCATGCGTTCGCTGGGGCTGATGCCGATGTCGGCCAGTTGTCGGCTGTCCAGCGCTGCCAGCTGGCGGCGGGTGCGGGCGTTCTGCAGCCATTGCCGGAACGCCCGCAGGCGTGCGGTTCTCGCCGGTTGACGAGGATAGGAGACGGCGAGTAGAGGCGTGCTGTCCATGATGCGATCCTCCTCACAGGTTTGGATCAAGGTGGGAGGGCAAGGATGTCGGTTACCGAACTCGACTCGCCAGTCACAGCTGGGTGTGTTTGTGTAGGCACACTGTGCGGGGTCGGAATGACTGTTCTGCAGCAGGCGGAGGGCATCTGTATCGATTTCCTTGCAATGTCCCCCCTGAAATGGCTTTCTAGACGCCACACGGGGGATCACTCGCCGCTGCACTTCTGCGTTCACACAGGACCTTTGGGGTTCCGGCACGGAGATGTCCGATCGAAGCCTTGGGTACCCAGCATCAATAACAACAATGGCCCTCTGATATCGGGGCGCTGAATACAAAGATGAAGATGATCATTCTTGTCCGGAGTCAGTTCGAAGGGCTGGCACCCTCCGAAATCCTGGGTCTCCCTGGACAGGGTTTGCATTTCCTCGCGCATGCCCTCTGGCCTGTGCTGATGAGGCTGGGCGAGCCTGTCGAGGTGGTTGCCGATACCGATGTAGCCGCGCTCTGCCGTCACGCGCGTGATCAGGGGCATCGCGTGGCGATCTGCAGCTTCGGATTTCCACCGCCCTCGGGGCTGGAGGATGGCTGCCCCTGTTTCCATGTCCTGCCCTGGGCATTCGACTCGCTGGAGACGGCTCCCGAAGACTGGCGCGTTCATCTGGAGCGCAGCGCGGGCGCCATTACCTTCAGCGAGCAGGCCGCACGGGCGATACGTCGCCTGATGGGGGCCGACTTCCCAGTCCTGGTCAGCGCCGCGCAGCCGTGGGAGCGCTTTGCCGGCCTGGGCAGCGAGGAGGGTTGCGCGCCGTCGCTGCGGCCGCGCACGTTGAGCTTTCGGGGCCAGCTTCTGGACAGCCCGTCGATCGGGCTGTCGGTGGACGGGCTCGCGCGTCCAGAGCCAGAGCCTGAACCGGAGCCTGAACCGGTGCTCGATGCCGAGCCCGTATCCGACGAGCCTGCGCCGTCACGCTGGCAGCAACGTCTGAACGTCAGCCGGGCGTTGCTGCGGGACTGGTTCAAGGAAGCCTTTATCGCGCCACTGCAGGTTCGCCAGGCGCCGTTGGAGGCGCCGGCACCGCCCCCCGTGACGGTGGAGGTGGTTTCAAATGAGTTGCCGGTGGTTGAGCAGCGTGTGCGTCTGCATGGGGTCGTTTTCACCTGTGTGCTGCGGGCCGAGGATGAAACCCGCAACTGGACGGAAATGCTGACCGCATTCTGTTGGACCTTCAGGGATCAGCCCGATGCCACCCTGGTCTTCAAGCTGACTCATAGCGATCTTTCCTCGGGACGGATCGCAATGTTGACCAATCTGTCGCGCCTTTCGCCGTTCCAGTGCCGCGTGGTGGTGATCAATGCCTATCTCGAGGATGCCGAGTACGAGCGCCTGGTCGCGGCAAGCCACTACCTGGTGCACCCCGCGCAGAGCGAGGCTTCGGCGATTACCGTGCAGGAGTTCATGAGCGCCGGGCGCCCGGTGCTGGCGCCTTGCCATAGCGCGCTGTCCGGCTGGGTCGATGACGACAGCGAGCTGCGCCTTCGGTCATCGGTGCAGCCCGCGTACTGGGGGCGGGATCCGGATAAGCGCCTGTACCTGCGGGACCATCGGCTGGACTGGGTGTCGTTCTGCGAGGTCTTCGCCCGTGGCTTCGCCATCGCCGTCGACGAGCCTGAACGCTATCGAGCGTTGTCGCAACGTGCGCGCGCTGTCGTGCGCGAGCGGGCGTCCCTGGACGACATGGCCGAGGCCTGGCGTACGTTCTTCGCCCGGACCCAGGCGCAGGCCTCGACCGGCCCGCTTGCCGAGCGGCAGCAGGCGAGGGCCGGCTCATGAGGATCCTGGTCTATTCGCAAACCAATGCCGCGACCATCCGCACCAGCCTGGGAGCGCCGGAATACAGCTACTACTTCGTCCTGAAGGAGTTCCTTCCCGCGCTGCGCGAGCTCGGCGAGGTTGTAGTCATCAGTGATCCCGCAACCGAGGTCGATGCGCTTTATCGCGAATGCCGGGAGCGTGGCGAGCCTTGCGTTTTCCTCAGCTTCTCGCCACCCAACAAGACCCTGGCGACCCTGGAGTGCCCGACGATCCCCGTGTTCGCCTGGGAGTTCGACAGCATTCCGCATGAGACCTGGCTACATGACAACGCCCAGGACTGGGCCTTCATGCTGCGCCAGTTCGGCCAGGCGATAACCCATTCTCTGTCGACGGTGGACGCCGTTCGCAAGCAGGTGCCGGATGCCTACCCGATTCTGTCGGTCCCGTCGCCGGTCTGGGATGCCTTCGAGGCCATCAGGCAGGCCGACGGGGGTGGGGAGCGGCAGACGATCCGGGGCGACGGGGTTGTCTTCGACAGCCGAAACCTGGACCTGTCGCTGTTCCTGCACGCGGACCCTGACCATTGGCATTTGTTGTTCAAGGGCGAGGCGCCGCCGGTCGAGCAGGAGGGGCTGTCCGATGCGATTCCCCCTGTGGTAGCCGAGCCCGTCGTGATCCGGGAGGCGTTCTCCTGGCGCCAGTGGGCGAAGATCCATCGCCGCTATCTGGCGACCTGGTACCTGCTGGTGCTGCAGGATCTGGTGCCGGCGTTCGCCAAGCGCGTGGCGCGCAAGCTGCTGGGACGAGAGTGGGTGGCGTCGGAGCCGGTTTCCGATCTGGCTGTCGAGCAGGATGTCGTCGAGGAGGATCCGTTCCCTCATCGGGCGTTGTTCACGCCGGCGCCGTTCGCCATCGAACTGCAAGGGGTGGTGTTCAGCACCGTGTTCAACCCCTATGACGGCCGGAAGAACTGGCAGGACCTGATCACCGCCTTCTGCACGGCATTCGCCGAGACACCCGATGCCGTGCTGGTCTTCAAGCTGACCCACCGCGACTACTGCTCGGCACTGACCGCGATGGCGCGTTGCATGGCCCGCCTGCCGCCGTTCCAGTGCCGGATCGTATTGATGCACGGTTATCTGGAGGATGCCGATTACCAGGCGTTGATGTCATCCACATCCTATGTCGTGAATGCTTCCTTCGGGGAAGGGCAGTGTCTGCCGCTGATGGAGTTCCTTTCTTGCGGCAAGCCCGCGATCGCGCCCGCCCATTCGGGGATGAGCGACTACATCGATGAGCAGGTGGCCTTCGTGGTGAAGAGCTGGGCGGAGGCAACCTCCTGGCCGCACGACCCGCGATCGGCGATTCGTACGTGCAGGCAGCAGATCGATTGGCAGTCCCTGGTCACGGCCTACCACGACGCCTATCGGTTGGTTCGGGATTGCCCCGAACGCTATCGCGACATGGCGCGTCGTTCAATCGACAGGATGTCCAGCTATTGCTCTCGAAAATCCGTGAATAGCCGTCTACAACCTTTCCTTGCATCGGTCTGCAGCAGCCAGGGCAATGCGGCAGGCGGGGATGTTTCGCAGGGGAGTCGCGACAGATGAATCGCCGCATTGCCGATATCGAGGTACTGCGGGCATTCGCGGTGTTGGCGGTCGCGCTTTATCACGTGAACGGGGTTCTCACAGGCTTCAACACGCCCAGCCTGCCTTGGCCATTTCAACAGCTTGGCGGCTGGTTTGGCGTGGACCTGTTCTTTGCGATTTCCGGGTTCGTCATTGCCCGTGGGCTGCTGGGGCAGATGGAGCGCCCCCGGCGCTGGGGCGAGGCCTGGCCCGTGATCAAGGTGTTCTGGCTACGCCGGTTCTGGCGACTGATACCTTCGGCATGGCTGTGGCTGGCGATCATGTTGTTGCTGTCATGGCTGTTCAACACATCGGGCGTCTATGGACAGGTGAGTGCCAATCTGGAGGCGACGCTTGCCGGTATGCTCAATGTCGCCAATGCGCGATTTGCTTATTGCTTTGGAACCTGTGAGTTCTACTCGAGCTTTGTGTACTGGAGTTTATCGCTGGAGGAGCAGTTCTACCTGCTGCTGCCGCTGTTGATCTTTTTTGTCCGAGGACGATGGTTGCCGGTGCTGCTCGGTGCCTGGGTGCTGTTTCAGTTGGTGCAGGCTCGGGGGCTGTGGCTGATGGCGTTTCGAACGGATGCGCTGTTGCTGGGTGTCTTGTTGGCAATGGCCGGTGGTACGGGGGTGTATCAACGGCTGAAGCCGATGTGGCTGGCCCGCCGTCCATTGGTTGCGGCTCTGATACTCGGTGCCATTCTGGCGAACCTGGCGTGGCTGGCATCCCCTGCAAGGGGTATGTATACGTACGAAGTGGGTGCGATTGCCGTTCTGTCTGCCGTGCTGGTGTGGCTGGCGTCCTACGATCTTGATCTGTTCTGTCGAGTGCGTGGACTGCGTGAGGTGTTGTTCTGGCTGGGAAGTCGTTCCTACGCGATCTATCTCATCCACGTTCCTGTCTATCTGGGCGCCAGCGAAGTGCGTTTGCGCCTGTTCAGCGATGTCGATCGTGCGGCCCCGGTCTTCCTGGCCATCGGACTTCCCGCCTGCCTGGCGGTCATCGCCGCCCTGGCCGAATTGAACTATCGCTTCGTCGAGTCCCCGCTGCGCCGTTATGGCGTGCGGATGACGTCGAACATGCGCAATCACAACCTGACACGTTCGGCGCTTCCAGGCGTCAAGCAAGCGTCGACAACCTGAGGGTCATACATGCTTCATCGCCTGAAAAGATTCTTGAACATGCAAGAGGATCAGGAAGTGGTTGCGCAGCCGGACGGCAGCTCGGAGCAAGCGGTGGCGGAAGCCGCGCCGGTCATTCTGCCGGTGGGGCTGGTGGATATGTCGCTCAGTGGCTGGTTCAAGAACGAGGCCGGTGAGTTGATCGAGGGTTTCCCCATCCGGGAAGAGGACTCGGTGCTGGATATCGGTTGCGGCGATGGTGGCTTCACACTGTTTGCCGGGCGTCAGGGCGCGGAGATATTCGTTGCCGACATCAATCAATCGAGTGTCGATACGGCCGTTGCGAGGGTTCGCGAAACCCGTGCTCGCGCCGTGCATCCGCTGGTCACGGACGCCAATCCCATTCCGCTTGAGGATGAGCGTGTCAGCCGGGTTATCGCTATGGAGGTGCTGGAGCACGTCGACGATCCCGCGCGCTTTCTGAACGAACTGGTGCGAGTGGCCAAACCTGGCTCGCTGTTTTTGCTGACGGTACCGGACCCGCACGGGGAGAAGGCGCAGCAGGGCATTGCTCCCGACAGCTATTTCCAGAAGCCGAACCATATCCACATCTTCGAACGCGACGAGTTCGAAGCCCTGGTGCGTGAAGCTGGCCTGGAGGTCGAGCGGCGCCTGGGGTATGGCTTCTATCGCACGCTGTGGTGGTTCTTCTACTGGGCATCTGGCCAGCCGAGTCTTTCGGAACCCTGGCATCCGCTGCTCGAGCAATGGGACAGGACCTGGAGTGAATTGCTCTCCCTGCCCCAGGGCGCGAAGGTTAAGGAGGCGCTGGACCAGGTCATGCCCAAGAGCCAGGTGATCATCGCCCGCAAACCGTAGAGTCGACGGCAATGCATAACAGGCACATCGCAAACATTGAGTTACCGCGGGGCGGCGTTGAACTGGGGGCGAGCTTCATGCTCGAACGGATACTGACGGCGTTGGCCATGACGGTCGTGACGGCTGGCGCGCTTCGTGGGCGCCGAGGAGGACAGCCGGGATGTTGCGGTGCGCTCCACTGCGGCGCGCGAGCTGGCGTGAATCGATCACAGCAGATCCAACGTTCATTAACAGGGGACCGCTTTGTCTAGAAAACTGTTCGTGACCGGTCTGAGGGGGTTCGTGGGGCGTCATCTGCGCGCGCGTCTCACGGGGCAGAAGGACTCCGCCTGGCGGTTGGTCGCAGACAAGCCCTTCGATCTGCTCAGCCCGCCATCGCTGGATGCGGCCCTGGCGCAGGAGCTGCCGGATGCGGTCATCCACCTGGCTGGACAGACCTTCGTCCCGGAGGCTTTCCGCGATCCGGAGGCGACCTTCCAGGTCAATCTGCTGGGTACCTTGAATCTGCTTCAGGCGCTACAACGGGCGGGCTTTCAGGGCAGCTTCCTGTATGTCAGTTCCGGGGACGTCTACGGGCAGGTGGCCGAGGCGTGTCTGCCCATCCATGAGCAGATGATTCCGGCGCCGCGCAATCCCTACGCGGTGAGCAAGCTCTCCGCCGAGCTGCTGTGCCGGCAATGGAGTTACACCGAGGGCTGGCGCATCATGCTGGCGCGCCCGTTCAATCATGTGGGGGCGGGGCAGAAGGAGAGCTTCGTGCTGTCCAGCGCCGCGCGCCAGATTGCCCGTATCGGCCGGGGGCTCCAGCCGCCGCGACTCGAAGTCGGAGACATCGATGTCACGCGGGACTTTCTGGATGTGGCGGATGTCATCGACGCTTATTGTGCAATCCTGGATCGAGGCATGGCAGGCGAGGTGTATAACGTCTGCTCGGGGCAGGAACGAAAGATTCGCGATCTCATCGTCCAGTTGAGCGAGCTGGCCGGTATCGAGATCGAGCTTGTGCAGGACGCTGCCCGCATGAGGCGGGCGGAGCAACGCCGAGTATGCGGCAGCTTTCTGAAGCTGCATGAGGCGACCGGCTGGAAGCCGGAAATAACGATAAGACAAACCCTGCGGGCGATTCTGTCCGACTGGGAATCACGGGTGTTACAAGAATGACAAGAACTGCACTGATCACGGGTGTTACCGGCCAGGATGGCGCTTACCTTGCCAGACTGCTTCTCAACAAGGGCTACCAGGTATACGGGCTGGTAGCGCGGCGCAGCTCCGATACCCGCTGGCGATTGCGCGAGCTGGAGATCGAGTCCCGGATCCACTACCTGGAAGGCGACCTGGCCGATGCCTGCTCGATCCAGCGCGCCATCATCAAGGCTAGGCCGGACGAGGTCTACAACCTGGGGGCGCAGAGTTTCGTCGGCAGCTCCTGGGACCAGCCCGTCACCACGGGCATCGTCGATGGGCTGGGGGTGACCCACCTGCTCGAGGCGATCCGGCAGTTCAGCCCGGAGACTCGTTTCTACCAGGCATCCACCAGCGAAATGTTCGGACTGATCCAGGCCGAGCGGCAGGATGAAAGTACGCCGTTCTACCCGCGCAGCCCCTACGGCGTGGCCAAGCTGTACGGTCACTGGATCACGGTGAACTACCGGGAGAGCTTTGACCTGCATGCTTCCAGCGGCATTCTGTTCAACCATGAGTCGCCGTTGCGGGGTATCGAGTTTGTCACCCGCAAGGTCACGGATGCGGTGGCGCGGATCAAGCTCGGGAAACAGGGCGAACTGCGTTTGGGCAACATCGATGCCAAGCGGGATTGGGGGTTTGCGGGGGACTACGTCGAGGCCATGTGGCTGATGCTCCAGCAGGAGCGCCCCGATGATTATGTGGTGGCGACAGGCGTCACCACGACGGTGCGGGAGATGTGCCGCATCGCGTTCGATTATGTCGGTCTGAAGTACCAGGATCATGTTGTGGTAGACCCGGCGTTCTTCCGTCCGGCCGAGGTGGACGTCCTGCTCGGGAATCCCGCCAAGGCGGAACGCGTGCTGGGCTGGAGTCCCAAGACCAGCCTGGAGTCTCTTATCCACATGATGGTTGATGCGGATCTGCGTCGCGTCGACAAGGAGTAGTCCATGTTGATCCCCGTGATTCTTTCCGGCGGCGCGGGAACGCGCCTTTGGCCGGTATCTCGCGAGGGGCAGCCCAAACCGTTCATGGCGATGCCGGACGGCCAGTCGCTGCTGCAGAAGACCTACCGGAGAGCCGCCGAACTGATCGGCACGGACGGCGACATCGTCACGGTGACCAACCGTGATTACTTCTTCCAGAGCAAGGACCATTACCTCGCTGCCAAATTGCGCCAACGCGGCCACTTCATCCTCGAGCCCGAGGGACGCAATACGGCGCCGGCGATAGCGGTCGCGGCCCTCGCCCTGCGCGCCCGTCATGGTGACGATGTGACAATGGTGGTGATGCCGGCCGATCACCTGATCTGTGATTCCGAAGCCTTCGTCCGTGCGGTTGAGCATGCCGCCGCGCTGGCGGAGGAAGGGCATCTGGTGACCTTCGGCGTGGTGCCCACGGCGCCGGAAACCGGCTTCGGATACATCGAGATGGGCGATGGGCTCGACGATCGGGGCGGCAGCAAGGTCAAGCGCTTTGTCGAAAAGCCCGATCTGGCGACGGCGCAGGGATTCCTGCAGAGCGGTACCTTCCTGTGGAACTCGGGGATGTTCTGCTTCACGGTCGGCGCTTTCGTCGCCGAGCTGGAAAAGCATGCGCCGGAGCTGCTGGAGCGGGCCATCGATTGCCAGATGGCCAGCCAGCCGGATGACCTGGGCAATTTCGTGCAGCAGGAGCTGTCGGCCGAGCAGTTCTGCGCGCTGGAGGACATCTCCATCGATTACGCGCTGATGGAACGCTCCGAACGCGTTGCCGTGGTGCCGGCGACCTTCGACTGGAGCGATATCGGCTCCTGGACCGCCCTCAGCGCGCTGGTCGAGGCTGACGCGCAGAACAACCGAGCCGCGGGCAGCGCCATCTTCGTCGACAGTCGTGACAATTTCGTCCAGAGCGAGGGTCGCCTGATCGCGGCCGTGGGCGTCGAGGGGCTGATCATCGTCGAGACCGCCGATGCCATCCTGGTCGCCCGCTCCGACCGTGCCCAGGATGTCCGCAAGGTCGTGAAGCAGCTCAAGGACAGCGAGAACGAAGCCTATCGCCTGCACCGCACCGTCAGCCGTCCCTGGGGCACCTACACGGTTCTCGAAGAGGGCTCGCGGTTCAAGATCAAGCGCATCGTGGTCAAGCCCGGCGCGTCGCTGTCTCTGCAGATGCACCATCACCGCAGCGAGCATTGGGTGGTGGTACAGGGCATGGCCAAGGTGACCAACGGCGAGTCGGTACGCCTGGTCAACAGCAATGAATCGACCTATATCCCGGCGGGACATCGCCATCGTCTGGAGAACCCAGGGGTGATCGACCTGGTGATGATCGAGGTGCAGAGCGGGGAGTACCTGGGTGAGGACGATATCGTCCGCTTCGAGGATGTGTACGGCAGGGTTGTCTGATGTCGCTGAGCATGTTGAAAGGCGCGTGGCAGTACCGGGGATTCATCCTGGGTAGCGTCAAGCGCGAGTTTGAGTCGAAGTATCGGGGATCGTTGCTGGGCGTCGTGTGGACCGTCCTCAACCCACTGGCGATGATCCTGGTCTACACGGTGATTTTCTCGGAGGTCATGCGAACGCGCTTGCCGGGGGTGGATGACAAGCTCGCCTACAGCGTTTTCCTGTGTTCGGGGCTTCTGACCTGGGGCCTGTTCTCCGAGGTGGTGTCCCGCAGCCTGACGATGTTCCTGGACAACGCCAACCTGCTGAAGAAGCTCAACTTCCCGAGGATCTGCCTGCCGCTGGTGGGCATGCTCAATTCGCTGCTCAACTTCGCCATCATCTTCGGCCTGTTCCTGGGCTTCCTGCTGATCAGCGGGCGGCTGCCGGGCATGGCGCTGCTGGCGTTCCCGCTGCTGCTCGTTCTCCAACTGATGTTCGCGGGCGGCCTGGGCATGTTGCTGGGGCTGCTCAACGTGTTCTTCCGCGACGTGGGGCAGATGTTCGGGATACTCCTGCAGTTCTGGTTCTGGTTCACCCCGATCGTTTATCCGCTCGCCATCCTGCCGGAGCCCATTCGCCGGGCGATCGAGCTCAACCCGATGACGGCGCTGATCCAGTCGTACCAGAACCTCTTTCTGTATGACCGTTGGCCGGACTGGTCGCAACTGGTGCCGCTGGCCGTTACGGGGGGGATTCTGTGTGTCATGGCGCTGCTGCTGTTCCGTGGGCGCTCGGGTGAAATGGTGGATGAGCTCTGATGGGACATATTCGTATACATCAGTTGGGCAAGGCCTACCGTCAGTATCCTTCGCGCTGGTCCCGCCTGCGGGAATGGCTGACTCCGGGGGCGGCACCCCGGCACCAGCAACGCTGGGTGCTGCAAGGGGTGGACCTGGAGATCGCGCCGGGCGAGGCCGTGGGAATCGTTGGCTCCAATGGCGCCGGCAAGAGTACGCTGCTGAAGATCATCACCGGGACGACCGCGCCCACCACCGGGCATTGCTCCGTCAGCGGGCTGGTTTCGGCGTTGCTGGAACTGGGCATGGGGTTCCACCCGGACTTCACCGGTCGGCAGAACGTGTTCATGGCGTCCCAGCTATTGGGCCTGCAGCGTGAAGAGATCGAGGCGCTGATGCCGTCGATCGAGGCGTTCGCGGAGATCGGCGATGCCATCGATCAACCGGTCCGTACGTACTCCAGCGGGATGCAGATGCGCCTGGCCTTCAGCGTGGCCACCGCGCGCCGTCCCGATGTGCTGATCGTCGACGAAGCGTTGTCGGTGGGCGATGCCTACTTCCAGCACAAGAGCTTCGAGCGTATTCGAAGTTTCCGCCGCGAAGGTACCACGCTGCTCATCGTTTCCCATGACCGCTTCGCGATTCAGTCGATCTGTGATCGAGCCGTCTACCTGGAGTTTGGCCGAGTCGCCATGCAGGGCGATCCGGAAACGGTCATGGATTACTACCACGCCCGCATGGGCAATGGCCTGAACCAGATGGTCCGCCAGGAAATGATGGATAACGGCAAGGCCCGCACCATCTCGGGGACTGGGGAGGCGGAGGTCGAGTCTGTCCGCCTGCTGGATACCGGCGGGAAGGCGCTGGAGGTGATCGAGGTCGGCACGGAGGTGGTGCTGGAGGTCACGATCGGGATCAAGCGGGACGTGGAGCGGCTGGTGCTCGGCTTCATGCTCAAGGACCGCCTGGGCCAGGCCATGTATGGCATCAATTCCCACCGCTTGAAGCAGGAGCTGGAGCATCTCAAGGCCGGTGAGCGCGTTGTCTATCGCTATACGTTCCCCATGCGTCTCGGGACGGGCAATTACTCGGTTTCCCTCAGTGTGTCTCGCCTGGATTCCCACCTGGACGGGAATTACGAATGGAGGGACTGCGCCATGATCTTCCATGTCGTGAACAGCACCCGGGAAAACTTCATTGGCTATTCCTGGCTGGGCGCCACGCTGGATGTGGAACGCACCCAGGAACCTGAAATCATGCGGAGCTTGCCGTGACCCGACTGCTCATCGAATGCACTTACGTATACGAGCATCCCGACCTCAACTCGGGTATCCAGCGGGTCGTGCGCAGCGTCGTGCAGCATCTGGAGGGGCGCCAGGGCAAGGTCGAATGCATCCCCGTGATCATGCAGGGCGGCCAGCTCAAGCGAGTCCTCGAACTGATCCCGCCCAGCACGCCCGGCAAGACGACCTGGATGCGCCACCTGATCCACGGCTTCGATCATGCCCGACTGCGCTTCTGGGGGCTGCACTCCCGGCTGAGCGGCAAGCTCGGCCTGAGAGACGATGGACTGTCCCGGCGGCTGCTCTTCTGGACCTGGAAGCTGGCCAGCCTGTCGATGACATTGCCGTTGCGGACGCTGCTCTGGCTGGAGCGGCGCCTGGGCATGGTGGCTCAGCGCTCGGTGCCCCTGGAGATCCAGCCCGGTGATGTGTTCCTGATGCTGGACTCCTCCTGGCACGTCGACTTCTACGCGCTGGCAGAAAGAATGAAGGCCCAGGGCATCCGGATCGTCTCGGTCATCTACGACCTGATTCCGCTCACCCATTCGCAGTTCTGCGACGCCGGACTGACCAAGGTGTTCGACCGCTGGTTCGACTGGGTCGTGCGCACTGCGGACGGATTCATCGCCATCTCCGAAACCATTCGCGATGAGGTGCGCGCGGAAGCGCTGAAGCGCCTTGGCCGCGAAGAGGCGGAAAAACGGCTGTTCGACTTTTTCCACCTGGGTTCCGAGCTGGACCTGGTTGAAAAGGAGCGTCAGCCGGACCCCGAGCTGGTTCGCGTGTTCGCATCGAAAGCGCCGGTCTACCTGATGGTGAGCACCATCGAGCCGCGCAAGAACCACGCCTACCTGCTCCAGGCCTTCGAACAATTGTGGGCTGCCGGCTCCCAGGCTCGCCTGTGCATCATCGGCAAGATTGGCTGGAAGAGCGAGGACCTCATCGGGACCATCCATCGCCATCCCCAATTGAACAAGCGCTTGTTCATGTTCAACCGCCTCGACGATACCGGGCTTGAGTACGCCTACGCGAACGCTCGCTCATTGGTGTTCCCGTCCCATGCCGAGGGCTTTGGCTTGCCGCTGGTAGAGGCCATGCAGCGAGGGCTGCCGGTGATGGCCAGCGATATCCCGGTATTCCGGGAAATCGGCCAGGAGTTCATGGCCTACTTCGACCTGGACAATCCCGCAAGCCTGGCGGAAATGATCGACGCCTATGACACCACGGGCCGTTTCCCGGCCGTGTCCGAACTGTCTCAATGGCGCTGGATTGGCTGGCGTGAGGCCAGCTTCCAGCTCCTCGAGCGGGCGACCCGGACGGACCCGATCACGGCGTCTATCCCCCAGACCGAGCGTGCGAATGCGGATTGCGCTTAACGCTCGAATCCTTCAGGCGCCCCGCACGGGCATTGGCCAGTATGTCGCCGCCCTGGCGATGGCGCTTGGTGAGACGCCGGGCCTGCAACTCGAACTGTTCCTCGGCTGGACGTGGAGTGCCCGCTTGCCCGAGGCCGCGCTGCCCGGCTATTCGCGTTGGGCCGACGCGGCCAAGCGTGTGCCGGGTGCCTACCGTATTCGCCGTTGGCTGGAGCAGAGCGCTTTCGACAAGGGACTGACGCCGCGCGGGGTCGAGCTCTACCATGAGCCGACGCTGTGGCCGCTGGAGTTCGAGGGACCGATGGTGATGACGCTGCATGATCTGACGCATGTGCACTATCCGCAGACGCAGCCCCGCGATCGGCTGGCGGAGATCGAGCGCAGGGTTGGAAAGGGGGTCGAGCGCTCCCGGTGCGTGCTGACCGACTCGCAGCATGTAGCGGAAGAAATACGCCGGCATTTCGCGCTTCCGGCGGACCGGGTAACGGTGGCGCCACTGGGCTGCGCCCCGCGCTTTCACCCCCGCTCAGCGGAGGCGATCGCCGCCCCCTTGCAGCCCCTGGAACTGGTCCCCGGGCAGTATCTGATTTGTGTCGGAACGCTGGAGCCGCGAAAGAACCTGACACTGGCGCTCAAGGCATACGCCCTGCTGCCGGAACGCGTCCGTGCCCATCTCCCATTGGTCATAGTTGGAATGCCGGGGTGGCGCGACGAGACGCTCAATGAGACGCTGAGGAAGGCTGTCGCATCCGGGCAGGTGCGATTGTTGGGCTACCAGAGCGACGAGTCCCTCGCCCGGTTGCTGGCCGGCGCGCGGGCGCTGCTGTTCCCCTCGCTGTACGAGGGCTTCGGTTTGCCGGTGCTGGAAGCGATGGCCAGCGGCGTGCCGGTGGTGCTGACACGCACCTCCTCGCTGCCGGAGGTGGCCGGGGAGGCGGGGGTGTACGTCAATGCCGAGGATCCGCAGGAGATGAGCATCGCCATACAGCGGCTGGTGGACGATGAATCGTTCTGGCAGCGCTGCCGGGCGCTCGGCCTCGAGCGGGCCGGGGCGTTCAGTTGGCAACGTTGTGCCCGAATTACCAGCGATGTCTACCGCAAGGTTCTGGAGGGCTGAATGCGCGTATTGCACTTTTTCAAGACCTACCTGCCCGACTCCGTGGGTGGCATCGAGCAGGTGATCAACCAGCTCTGCCGCACGGGGCACAATCATGGCATCGACAACCAGGTGCTGACCCTGAGCGCCAATCCCGAGCCGGCCGAACTGATGGTCGACGGTCATCGGGTGTTCCGGGCGCGCCTGGATCTGCAGTTGGCGTCCACCGGCTTCTCCTACAGCGTCGTGCCGCAGTTCCGCCGGCTCGCCGCCGAAGCGGACATCATCAACTTCCACTTCCCGTGGCCGTTCATGGACGTGGTGCACCTGCTGGCCGGCGTGCGCAAGCCGACCGTAGTCACCTACCACTCCGACATCGTTCGCCAGAAGCACCTGTTCAAGCTGTACCAGCCGCTCATGCATCGCTTCCTGTCCAGCGCGGACCGGATCGTCGCGGCATCGCCCAACTACCTGGGCTCGAGCGATGTGCTGCGCCGCTACCAGCACAAGGCGCACGTCATTCCCTACGGGCTGGACAAGCAGGCCTACCCCGAGCCCTCCGCGGAGTGCGTCGAGCGCTGGCGGAGGGCAGTAGGGGAGCAGTTTTTCCTGTTCGTCGGTGTGATGCGCTACTACAAGGGACTGCACATCCTCCTGGAAGCGGTGAAGGGCACCGGCTTCCCCGTGGTGATCGTCGGGGCCGGCCCGCTGGAGCAGCAGCTCAAGGCGCAGGCCGCGGCGCTGGACGTCGAGTCGCACGTGCGTTTCGTCGGCCGCGTCAGCGAGGAAGACAAGGTCGCCCTGCTGCAGCTGTCACGCGCGATCGTATTCCCCTCGCACCTGCGTTCGGAGGCGTTCGGCATCTCCCTGCTCGAAGGGGCGATGTATGGCAAACCGATGATTTCCAGCGAAATCGGCACTGGCACGAGCTTCATCAATGCGCACGGTCTGACGGGGCTGGTGGTGCCACCGAGCGATCCGCAGGCGTTTCGACAGGCGATGCGATGGTGCTGGGAGAATCCGGAAGCGGCGGCCGAGATGGGACGGCAGGCGGAAGTCCGCTATCGCGAACTGTTCACCGCGGATGCGATGGGGCGGGTCTGGGCAGATCTGTATCGCAATCTGCTGGACGAAAAAGCGGAGAAGGAAATTTTGCTGCCCGACGGCCGCTCGGGCTGAGCGGCCAGGGCATGTAACCAGTACAGTTCAGGCGATCCTGGAGAGTGTGGCCCGGTTGTACTGTGAATCAGCGCCAGAACGGCTTGTTCAGCTCGGCATAACGCTGGGCTTCGCTGATGCCGGCGTCGGCCAGCAGGCGGGAGTCCAGGCGGGCCAGCTGGCGGCGGCTTTCCATGCGGCGCTGCCACAGGCGAACGGTGCCGACGAGGCCACGATGGGCGCTGGAGGTGCTACGGGTGGTGCTCAGAGCTGCGGAACCGAGGGTACGTTCCATGATGTTCATCCTTCTCGCTTGTGGCGAGTAGTCAGTTGCTGAATTGATTGAGCATATGATCTGACTATTTGGTCAGGACGAATAGGTACAGTTGAGCAGTATTGCGACTGGTCAGGCGATTGTTATTTTGAACTGTAATGGTCCTTTCAGGGGTAAACTGTACCGTTGCGCTCCATTCTGGTGCGCAATTGACAGGTATCTGAGGATTTTCGAGGATGCCGGCCAGGGTGGCGGCGAGGGAAGCTGAACAGTTGGAGCGGGATAAAAATCTGTTCAAGAGTGTTTTTACGTGGTTTTTTTCCGGCTGTAAACCCTTGCGGGCCATTCATTGCTGAATGGCCCGCAAAGTCTCTGGAGTCAGCTAGCCGCCAGCATGTGGCCGCGTTCTTCCAGATTGATATGCCACTCCAGCGCCTCGCGCAGGATGTGCGGGGTATGCCCGCCGCGCTCGCAGGCGGCATCGAAGTAACGGTTCAGGGCGTCGCGGTAGGACGGGTGCACACAGTTGTCGATGATCGCCCGGGCGCGTTCGCGCGGTGCCAGGCCGCGCAGATCGGCCAGGCCGACTTCGGTGACCAGGATGTCGACGTCGTGCTCGGTGTGGTCGACGTGGCTGACCATCGGCACCACGCTGGAGATGTTGCCGCCCTTGGCGATGGACTTGGTGACGAAGATGGCCAGGTGCGCGTTGCGGGCGAAGTCGCCCGAGCCGCCGATGCCGTTCATCATCCGGGTGCCGCCCACGTGGGTGGAGTTGACGTTGCCGTAGATGTCGAATTCCAGCGCGGTGTTGATGCCGATGATCCCCAGGCGACGCACCACTTCGGGGTGGTTGGAGATTTCCTGCGGGCGCAGTACCAGCTTGTCCTTGTAGCGCTCCAGGTTGCCGAACACGTCGGCGTTGCGGCGGGTCGACAGGGTGATGGAGCTGCCCGAGGCGAAGCGCAGCTTGCCGGCGTCGATCAGGTCGAAGGTCGAGTCCTGCAGTACTTCGGAGTACATGGTCAGGTTCTCGAAGGGCGACTCGATCAGGCCGCACATCACCGCGTTGGCGATGCTGCCGATGCCGGCCTGCAGCGGGCCGAGGCTGTTGCTCATGCGGCCGGCGTCCACTTCACGCTTGAAGAAGTCGATCAGGTGGTTGGCGATGCCCTGGGTCTCGTCGTCCGGCGGCAGCACGGTGGACGGGGAGTCCGCCTGGTCGTTGACGACGATGGCGACGATCTTCTCCGCCGGGATCGGGATGGCGGTGCTGCCGATGCGGTCGTCCACGCGAGTGAGCGGGATCGGCGTGCGGGTCGGGCGATAGGTCGGGATGTAGATGTCGTGCAGGCCTTCCAGGTTGGTGTTGTGCGCGACGTTGATCTCGACGATCACCTGCTTGGCGAAGATCGCGAAGCTGGCCGAGTTGCCCACCGAGGTGGTCGGCACGATGTGGCCTGCCTCGGTGATGGCGACGGCTTCGATGACGGCGATGTCCGGCAGCTTGAGCTGGTGGTTGCGTAGCTGCTCGACGGTTTCCGAGAGGTGCTGGTCGATGAACATCACTTCGCCGGCGTTGATCGCCTTGCGCAGGGTGCTGTCGACCTGGAAAGGCATGCGCCGGGCCAGCACGCCGGCTTCGGTGAGCTGCTTGTCGAGGTCGTTGCCCAGGCTGGCGCCGGTCATCAGGCTGATACGCAGCGGCTCCTGCCTGGCGCGCTCGGCGAGGGCCTTGGGTACGGCTTTGGCTTCGCCGGCGCGGGTGAAACCGCTCATGCCGACGGTCATGCCGTCCTGGATCAGGGCCGCGGCCTGGTCGGCAGTCATCACCTTGTCCAGCAGGGAGGACATACGCACGCGATCACGGTACATGGGAAAACCTCGGGCAGTAGGAAGTGCAAGGCCGCCAGTCTAGGGACTCGGCGATTTTTGGCTCTTATACCAAGGTCGAAAAATCGCCCGGCCGGGGCCTTCTTACTACCAATGTCCAGAGCTTCTTCCATTGCCGGAAAGCAAGACACCGGCGCGAGGCCGGTGTCTTGTGGATCGACGGTCGTCTTATTCGACGGCCTTGACCATGTCTTCGATGACTTTCTTGGCATCGCCGAAGACCATCATGGTCTTGTCCAGGTAGAACAGTTCGTTGTCCAGGCCGGCGTAGCCGCTGGCCATCGAGCGCTTGTTGACGATCACGGTCTTGGCCTTGTAGGCCTCGAGGATCGGCATGCCGGCGATCGGCGACTTCGGATCGTTCTTCGCCGCCGGGTTCACCACGTCGTTGGCGCCCAGTACCAGCACCACGTCGGTCTGGCCGAACTCGGAGTTGATGTCTTCCATCTCGAACACCTGCTCGTAAGGCACTTCGGCCTCGGCCAGCAGGACGTTCATGTGGCCCGGCATACGACCGGCAACCGGGTGGATGGCGAACTTCACGTTGACGCCGCGATGGGTCAGCTTCTCGGCCAGCTCCATCAGCGCGTGCTGGGCACGGGCCACCGCCAGGCCATAGCCGGGGACGATGATCACGCTGTCGGCGTTGGTCAGCAGGAAGGAGGCGTCGTCGGCCGAACCGGATTTCACCGGGCGGGCTTCCTTGGCACCGGCCGGGCCGCCAGCGTCCGCTTCGGCGCCGAAGCCACCGAGGATGACGTTGAAGAACGAGCGGTTCATCGCCTTGCACATGATGTAGGAGAGGATCGCACCGGAGGAGCCCACCAGGGAGCCGGCGATGATCAGCATCGAGTTGTTCAGCGAGAAGCCGATACCTGCCGCGGCCCAGCCGGAGTAGGAGTTCAGCATCGACACCACGACCGGCATGTCCGCGCCGCCGATCGGGATGATGATCAGCACGCCGAGGATGAAGGCCAGGGCCAGCATCACCACGAAGGCGGTCAGGTTGCCGGTGAACATGAACAGCAGGCCCAGGCCCAGGGTGGTCAGGCCCAGCACCAGGTTCAGCATGTGCTGGCCGGTGAACTGCACCGGGGCGCCCTGGAACAGGCGGAACTTGTACTTGCCCGACAGCTTGCCGAAGGCGATCACCGAACCGGAGAAGGTGATGGCGCCGATGGCCGCGCCGAGGAACAGCTCCAGGCGGTTACCGGCCGGGATGGTGTCGCCCAGGTTCTGCACGATGCCCAGGGACTGCGGCTCGACCACGGCGGCGATGGCGATGAACACGGCGGCCAGGCCGATCATGCTGTGCATGAAGGCGACCAGTTCCGGCATCTTGGTCATCTCGACGCGCTTGGCCATGATCGAACCGGCGGTGCCGCCGGCCAGCAGGCCGACGACCACGTAGACGATGCCGGTGGTGGCGATCTCGCTGCTGATCTTGAACACCAGGGCCACGGTGGTGATGACCGCGATGGCCATGCCGATCATGCCGAACAGGTTGCCGCGGCGGGACGTCGTCGGGTGCGACAGGCCTTTGAGGGCCTGGATGAAGCAGACCGAGGCGACGAGGTAGAGGAGGGTGACGAGGTTCATGCTCATGTCAGTGCTTCTCCGCCTTCGGCGCTTTCTTCTTGAACATTTCCAGCATGCGGCGGGTGACCAGGAAGCCACCGAACACATTCACTGCAGCCAGGGCCACGGCCAGGGTGCCCATTGCCTTGCCCAGCGGGGTGACGGTCAGGGCAGCGGCCAGCATGGCGCCGACGATCACGATCGCCGAAATGGCGTTGGTCACCGCCATCAGCGGGGTGTGCAGGGCAGGGGTGACGTTCCAGACCACGTGGTAGCCGACGTAGATCGCCAGCACGAAGATGATCAGGTTGTAGATGCCGTGGGAGATCAGCATGTCTTCCATAGTTTCTCACCGGTCTTCAGGGCCGGACGCGGGGTCCGGCGCGTTCTTATATAAGAAGGGCTTCAGCCGTTCTTGCGCACGATCTGGCCGTCACGGCACATCAGGCACGCGGCGACGATGTCGTCTTCCAGGTTCACCGTGAAGCCTTCGGCGGTCAGGGTGAGCTTGAGGAAGTCGAGCAGGTTGCGTGCGTAGAGTGCGGAGGCGTCCGCCGGCACCAGCGCGGCCAGATTGCTCAGGCCGACGATGGTCACGCCGTGCTTGACCACGACCTGGTCGGCCTCGGTCAGTGGGCAGTTGCCGCCCTGGGATGCCGCGAGGTCGATGACCACCGAGCCCGGCTTCATTTCGGCGACAGTCGCTTCATGCAGCAGGGTCGGTGCCTTGCGGCCCGGGATCAGTGCGGTGGTGATGACGATGTCCGACTGCTTGGCGCGCTCGTGCACGGCCTTGGCCTGGCGCTCCATCCACGAGGCCGGCATCGGGCGGGCGTAACCGCCAACGCCTTCGGCGCACTCGCGCTCTTCATCGGTCTCGTAGGGCACGTCGACGAACTTGGCGCCCAGGGACTCGATCTGCTCCTTCACCGCCGGGCGTACATCCGACGCTTCGATCACCGCACCCAGGCGCTTGGCCGTGGCGATGGCCTGCAGGCCGGCAACGCCGGCGCCGAGGATCAGCACGCGGGCGGCCTTGACGGTGCCGGCGGCGGTCATCAGCATGGGCATGAAGCGCGGGTAATGGTTGGCGGCGAGCATCACGGCCTTGTAGCCGGCGATGTTGGCTTGGGAGGAGAGCACGTCCAGGCTCTGCGCGCGGGAAGTACGCGGCGCGGCCTCGAGGGCGAAGGCGGTGACACCGCGTTCGGCCATGCGGGCGATATTCTCGTTGTTGAACGGGTTGAGCATGCCGATCAGCACGGTACCCGGCTTCATCTGCGCCAGCTCGCTTTCGCTGGGCGCGACAACCTTCAGCACAAGCTCTGCACCGAAGGCATCGGCGGCAGTGCCGATCTTCGCGCCAACGGCCTCAAAGGCGGCATCCGGTTGGCTGGCGCTGACGCCCGCTCCACTCTGGATGACGACCTGATGGCCCTGCCCGATCAGTTTCTTGACCGTCTCCGGCGTTGCTGCGACCCGCGTCTCACCGGCTTGGGTCTCGAGGGGTACACCGATCTGCACTTGCAAATCTCCTGCGTGATCCTGGATGGTCCGGGTTACTACGTTGGCGACCCGGGTTATCGAACTGGCAACGGTCTAATTCTTGTTCTGAGACCGGGTTGTGACCCGGTGGCCGCGGCATTCTGCAATTGAACCTGGGTGGCTTCAAGGAGTTCTGGAGTGGTACGAAGCGATAACTACAAGTCACGTTCAGACCTGCAGTTTTCCAGTCTTCACCACAGCCGCGTGGGCCTTGGTGCCTAGCCTAATTGCCTATTGTGACCGGACGGAAATGTCATCCTCGCCGTGAATGACCACCCATCAGAGGCTCCCCTACCCACCGAAAGGCCCGTTAATCCTGCAACAGGCTCAGGCATAGGTGTTAATTAATGTTTCTAATATGGAGTATGAGTCATTACTGATATCTGGATTCCTGTAGCAGATTTTTTACATTGACTACGGGGTCAGGAAATCTCTTGGGAGGCTTCAAGTCCGCGTATTGCACCGGATCAGGGCCTGAGGATGAGGTTTAGCAGAAAGTTCGCGGTTGTCTTGCCGGAGTGGGAATGACACGGAAAAAACAACGGCCACCGTTATCGGGTGGCCGTGGGGGGTGAGACACGGTGTCGCGGGTCAGTTGCTGGCGCTGATCACGCTGGGCAGCTGGGCCGCGAGCTTGTCGTTGTGCAGCGGGGCGCGGATGAAGCCGTGCTGGGTGCCGTCCGGACCGATGATGACCAGGTTGCCGCTGTGGTCGACGGTGTAGTTGGGCTTGCTGGTGTCGGCCGGGATGTAGGGGATGCTCATGGCGTTGGCCAGCTTCTGCACGTTCTCTTCCGAGCCGGTGATGCCCTTGAAGCCGGCGTTGAAGAAACCGAGGTATTCCTTGATGCGCGGCGCGGTATCGCGGTGCGGGTCGACGCTGACGAATACTACCTGCAGGTTCTTCAACGCTTCCGGCGGCAGCTTGGTCTGCAGCTCGCGCAGTTGCGCCAGGGTGGTGGGGCAGACGTCCGGGCAGAAGGTGTAGCCGAAGAACAGCAGGGACCACTTGTCCTTCAGGCTGGCAGTCTGGAACGGCTGGCCGTCCTGGTCGGTGAAGGCGAGGTCGGGGACGCTGCGGGTCTGCGGCAGGATCACGATGCCGGCGTCGAGCAGCACGGTCGGGTCGAGCTGGTAGCGCTGGTTGAGCACCTTCTGGACGGTGAGGCCGAGGATCAGGGCGACGATGGCGACGAGGATGAAGACGGTCTTGTTGACTCGGGTCATGGGGTTCTCGTGGGTCGGGACGTCTGGGCTTGAGGCTGCTGTTCGTGCCGTGCCGGTGCCTGGCAGGGGAGCGGCGATGTTCGCGAGCAAGCTCGCTCCTACAGGGAGTTCCGTGTAGCAGCGAGCTTGCTCGCGAACCCTCAGTAGTTCAGGTGCAGCGGCAGGTAGTGGTCCACCAGCAGCGCGATGAACAGCAGGAACAGGTAGGCGATAGAGTACTTGAAGGTCTTGATCGCCGCATGTGGCCGGCTGCCGCAATAGAGCGCCCAGGCCCAGTCGAGGAAGCGCGCGCCCAGGGCCAGTGCGGCGAACAGGTAGACCAGCCCGGCCATGTGGATGACGAAGGGCATCAGGGTCACGGCGAACAGCACCAGGGTGTAGAACAGGATGTGCAGCTTGGTGTAGTGCTCGCCGTGGGTCACCGGCAGCATCGGGATGTCGGCCTTGGCGTACTCGTCCTTGCGGTGCAGGCACAGCGCCCAGAAGTGCGGCGGGGTCCAGGCGAAGATGATCAGCACCAGCAGCAGCGGTTCGGCGGTAATCTGCCCGGTCACCGCGACCCAGCCCAGCAGCGGCGGGGCGGCGCCGGCGAGGCCGCCGATGACGATGTTCTGCGGCGTGGCGCGCTTGAGGAAGCCGGTATAGAGCGCCGCGTAACCCAGCAGCGAGGCCAGGGTCAGCCAGGCGGTGAGGGCGTTGGTGAACACCAGCAGCACGGCCATCCCGGCCACCGCCAGCAACATGGCGAAGCCCAGGGCGATGGGTGGCGAGACGCGCCCTTCGGCCAGTGGACGCTTGTGGGTGCGCGCCATGATCGAGTCGATGCGCCGGTCCACCACATGGTTCACTGCCGCCGCCGCGCCGGCGCACAGGCCGATGCCGAGGTTGCCGAACACCAGGATCTGCCAGGGCACGCCGGCCTTGGTGGCGAGCAGCATGCCGATCAGCGAGGTGATCAGCATGAGCAGGACCACCTTGGGCTTGGTCAGTTCGAGCAGGTCGCGCCAGCTGGCTTGGCTGGAAGTGCTGGTGACGCTGGCCATGATGATTTCTCCGTCTTCGTGCCGCCTGGATGAATGGAGGCCGGTGCGCCTCGGCGCCGGCCGTCACGCTCAACGTGCAATCTCAACCTTGTGAGGGGTAGGCCACCGGGCGCTCCATCGCGTCCAGGGTGATCGGGCTGCTGGCGGGCAGCTCGACGCGTTGGGTCGCCGGTGCGCGGACCCGGTAGTTCACCAGCACCAGCATCAGCAGCAGAAACGCACCGCCGCCGTTGTGCGCCACCGCCACCGGCAGCGGCAGATGCAGCAGCACGTTGCTGATGCCCAGGCCGATCTGCAGGGACAGCCCCAGCAGCATCAGCGCGGTGATGCCGATCAGGCCGTGGCGCTGGAGGTTCCAGGCCAGCAGCAGGAGCACCGCCGTCACGCCCAGCGCGCCCATGCGATGGGTCATGTGGATGGCCGTGCGGGCGTCGCTGTCGAGTTGGCCGCCGAGGTAGTTGGGACCGATATGCTGGGTGAGGTGGAAACCGTTGGCGAAGTCCATGTTCGGCCACCACTGGCCGTGGCACATCGGCAGGTCGACGCAGGCCACCGCTGCGTAGTTGCTGCTGACCCAGCCGCCGAGGGCGATCTGTCCGATCACCAGCAACAGGGCGACGGCGGCCAGCGCGCGCAGGCGCGCCGGCAGTTGCAGCGGGGCGAAGGCGCCGGACAGGCGCAGGCTGAGCAGGAACAGCAGCGACAGCGTGGTGAAGCCACCGAGCAGGTGTGCGGTGACCACCTGCGGCCAGAGCTTGAGGGTGACCGTCCACATACCGAACGCGGCCTGGGCGATCACCACGCCGAGCAGCAGCAGCGGCAGGCGCAGCGGCTGGCCGTCGCGGCCACGGCGAACCAGCGCATGGATGGCCAGGCCGAGGATCAGCAGGCCCAGGCTGCCGGCGAAGTAGCGGTGGTTCATTTCGTTCCAGCCCTTCTGCGTCTCCACCGGGGTGTCCGGGAAATGCATCTCGGCATGGGCCAACTGCGCTTCGCTGGTCGGCACGTGGACGAAGCCGTAGCAACCGGGCCAGTCCGGGCAGCCGAGGCCGGCGTGGGTCAGGCGGGTGTAGGCGCCCAGCAGGATCACCACGAAGGCCAGCGCCGTCGCCACGATGGCGATGTAGAAGGCGGGTTTGCGTGTTGCCTGGATCATGCGACGCTCCCGGTCTTGTTGTTGTCGTGGGGCTGGCGATGTCTTAGCCGGCAGGCTCTCGTTAACCGATGTTCGAAAGCTTCAGCAGCAACTGCAGGTCCTTGAGGATCGACTTGCCGTCGGTGCCGGCGTCGTAGCGCAGCACCAGGTTGCCGTGGGGGTCGACGATCCACAGTTGCGGCTGGGCGCCGGTGTGCGGGTTGGGCGTCAGGCCCAGGCGCTGCAGGCGCGGGTAGTCCTTGTCGAGCAGGCTGGTGAACTCCGCCGGCAGCGGCTTGGCGAAGGCCAGGACGTGTTCGGCGCGGCTGGCTTCGCGGCCCAGGCCGATGTTGATCTGGCGGGCCAGGTAGACCAGTTGCTGGCAGTCGCTGGCGCAGCTTTCCGGCGCGGTGACCAGCAGTTGCCACTGGTCGCTGGCCTTGTCGTTCTGCACGCCGAGATCGGCCGGGGTCTGCCCGGTGGCGATCAGGTCGCCGTGGTAGCTGCGGCCTTCCGGCACCCAGAACTGCAGCTTGTACATGGCGGTGGCGAGCAGCATCGGCCCCAGCACCATGCCGAGGATCAGCAGCAATTGCACACGGCCACGGCGGCGGGCCGAAGGGTCATTCAGGGTCATGGCGGTCATGGTCGAAGGTCTCCCGTGCGCGACGGATGCCGAGGTAGAGGTAAAGGGCGGACAGTGCGATGGCCAGGGCGAACCACTGCACGGCGTAGCCGACGTGGCGCTCCGGAGGCATGGCGACGATCGGCCAGTCGGTGTCGAAGGCGGCGTCGCCCGGCTCCAGGCGGATCTCCAGCGGGCTGCCTTCGCGGCCGAGCTGGTCCCACAGGAACGGGGCGTCCACCTGGGTAATCAGGCGTGGCCAGCTGGCGAGCGGGGCGCTTGGGCCGGCGGGCGGTGGAACGTAGGTCCAGGCGTCCAGCAGCAGGTCATGGCTGGGCGTGTCGATCTGCGGCGGTGTGCGACGGTCCGGCCAGGCGACCCAGCCCCGGTTGACCAGCAGCCACTGCTGCCCGACGCGGTCGAAGAAGGGTTGCAATACCTCGACGCCGGCGCGACCGCCGCGGGTGCGGTTGTCCAGCAGCATGCTGTGTTCGGCGTCGAGC
Source organism: Pseudomonas sp. ATCC 13867 (assembly GCF_000349845.1). Classification (NCBI taxonomy): domain Bacteria; kingdom Pseudomonadati; phylum Pseudomonadota; class Gammaproteobacteria; order Pseudomonadales; family Pseudomonadaceae; genus Pseudomonas; species Pseudomonas sp. ATCC 13867. The sequence goes on from NC_020829.1 coordinate 145,486, forward strand.
TGGCCCTGCAGGCGCACCCGCACATAGCTGCGCGGTGGTTGGCGTTCGAGCTCGGCGACGCTGATCGGGTTCTGCTGGCGCTGGGTTTCGGCGGCGGCGAGCAGGGTGCGCTTTTCGGCGGCGCGGGAGAGTTGCCAGAAGCCCAGGCCGATCAGCACCGGCAGCAGCGCGAGCACCACCAGCGTCGGCGCGATGCCGGGCCGGAAGGCGCGCGTGGCGCGGCCTTGCCGTTCTGGATCAGAGCCGTGCTCAGATGCGTGCTGGCTATACTGCAAGACATCCCCCTCAACCCCAGTCCCCTGCGGACAGGAGGCCGGTAGTGCTCAAAGCTGCGATCGTTCTGTTGTTGCTGGCGACCGTCGTAAGTCTGTTCAGTGGCCTGTTCTTTCTGGTCAAGGACGAAGGCCACGGTTCACGGGTGGTCAATGCGCTGACCGTGCGTGTCACCCTCACCGCCCTGACCGTCGCTCTCATCGCCTGGGGTTTCTTCAGCGGCCAACTCGGCAGCTCCGCCCCCTGGCATTTCTAGTTCCGTACTGCTCTTCGTAGGAGCGAGCAAGCTCGCTCCTACAGGTCCCGCAATCCCTCCGGTTTCACAGCACGTAAACGAAGATGAACAGCCCGATCCACACCACGTCGACGAAGTGCCAGTACCAGCTGGCCGCCTCGAAGCCGAAGTGTTTGTCGGCGTCGAAGTGCCCGCGCAGGATGCGGATCAGCATGATGCTCAGCATGATCGCGCCGATGGTCACGTGGGCGCCGTGGAAGCCGGTGAGCATGAAGAAGGTCGCGCCGTAGATGCCCGAGCCCAGGGTCAGGCCCAGCTCGCTGTAGGCCTCGTGGTACTCGTAGGCCTGCAGCACCAGGAAGCAGGCGCCCAGCGCCACGGTCAGCGCCAGCCACAGCTTCAGCGGGCCGCGATGGTTCTTCTTCAGCGCATGGTGGGCGAAGGTCACGGTGAAGCTGGAGGAGACCAGCAGCAGGGTGTTGATCAGCGGCAGCTTCCACGGATCGATCACTTCCCTGGGCGGCGGGAACAGCTTGTTGTCCGGGTTGCTGAGCTGCGGCCAGCCGGTTTCGAACTGCGGCCAGAGCATGTGCGAAATGCCGTGGTGACCTTCGCCGCCCAGCCACGGGTTGACGAAGTGGCGCACGTAGAACAGCGCGCCGAAGAAGGCGGCGAAGAACATCACCTCGGAGAAGATGAACCAGCTCATGCCCCAGCGGAACGAGCGGTCCATCTGCGGACTGTAGAGCCCGCCGCGGCTTTCCTTGATAACGTTGCCGAACCAGCCGAACAGCATGTACGCCAGGATCAACCCGCCGGCGAAGAAGATCCACGGGCCGTGGGAGTGCTCCTTGCCGGCGCTCATGTCGTTCATCCAGGTGCCGACGCCGAACAGCGTCACCAGCATGCCGATGGTGGCGATGATCGGCCACTTGCTCTGCGCGGGGACGTAATAGGGATCGTGGGTTGCCATTGTTCTTGTTCTCCTTTGCCCTTCAGCGCTCGTTACTGGCCACGGGCGGCTTGCGGGCAGTGATGTCGAACAGCGTGTAAGCCAGCGTCAGGTGACGCACATCCTTGGGCAGGTCGCGGTCGACGATGAAGCGCACCGGCATTTCGATGCGCTCGCCCGGCTGCAGCACCTGCTGGGTGAAGCAGAAGCATTCGGTCTTGTGGAAGTAGGTGGCCGCCACCGACGGCGCGATGCTCGGGATCGCCTGGGCGGTCATCGGCTTGTCGGTGGGGTTGCGGGCGACGAACAGCATCTGGTTCACCGCGCCCGGATGCACCACCAACTGGTCCGACTCGGGGTGGAACTCCCAGACCATGTCGATGTTGTTGTTGGCGACGAACTGGATCTTCACCTCGCGCGACTGATCGACCACCTGGCCGTCGCCCTGGTAGGCGCTGCCGGAGGTCTTGCCGTTGATGCCCAGTGCCTTGCACATCACGTCGTACAGCGGCACCAGGGCGAAGCCGAAGGCGAACATGGCGACCACGGCTATGACCAGCCGGGTCACCAGCTTGCGCGTTTCGATGTTGCCGTCGCTCATGGGGCGATTCCTCTACCTGTAGGAGCGTGGGGGCGCCTAGCTCTTGCTCGCGAACCGCTTGATGCCTTGGCCTCCGGGAGGCCCGTTCGCGAGCAAGCTCGCTCCTACACGTTCGTGCTTACTTCACTTCCGGAGGGGTGGTGAAGGTGTGGTAAGGCGCCGGCGAGGGAATGGTCCACTCCAGGCCCTCCGCGCCATCCCACGGCTTGGCCGGTGCCGGCTTGCCGCCCTTGATGCACTTGATGACGATGAACAGGAACAGCAACTGCGTGGTACCGAACATGAAGGCGCCGATGGACGAAACCATGTTGAAGTCGGCGAACTGCAGGTTGTAGTCAGGAATCCGCCGCGGCATGCCGGCAAGCCCGACGAAGTGCATCGGGAAGAACGCCAGGTTCATGCCGATGAAGCTCATCCAGAAGTGCAGCTTGCCCAGGGTCTCGTCGTACATGTGGCCGGTCCACTTCGGCAGCCAGTAGTAGGCCGAGGCGAAGATGCCGAAGATCGCGCCGGGCACCAGCACGTAGTGGAAGTGCGCCACCACGAAGTAGGTGTCCTGGTACTGGAAGTCCGCCGGGGCGATGGCCAGCATCAGCCCGGAGAAGCCGCCGATGGTGAACAGGATGACGAAGGCCACGGCGAACAGCATCGGCGTCTCGAAGGTCAGCGAGCCCTGCCACATGGTCGACGCCCAGTTGAACACCTTCACCCCGGTGGGCACGGCGATCAGCATGGTCGCGTACATGAAGAACAGCTCGCCCACCAGCGGGATGCCCACCACGAACATGTGGTGCGCCCACACGACGAAGGACAGGAAGGCGATCGAGGCGGTGGCGTAGACCATCGAGGTGTAGCCGAACAGCGGCTTGCGGCTGAAGGCCGGGATGATCGAGCTGACGGCGCCGAACGCCGGCAGGATCATGATGTACACCTCGGGGTGGCCGAAGAACCAGAACACGTGCTGGAACAGCACCGGGTCGCCGCCGCCGGCCGCGCTGAAGAAGCTGGTGCCGAAGTGGATGTCCATCAGCATCATGGTCACGCAACCGGCCAATACCGGCATCACCGCGATCAGCAGGAAGGCGGTGATCAGCCAGGTCCAGACGAACAGCGGCATCTTCATCAGCGTCATGCCCGGGGCGCGCAGGTTGAGGATGGTGGCGATCACGTTGATCGCGCCCATGATCGAACTCATGCCCATCAGGTGGATGGCGAAGATGAAGAAGGTCACGCTGTGCGGCGCGAAGGTGGTGGACAACGGCGCGTAGAAGGTCCAGCCGAAGTTCGGACCGCCGCCGGGCATGAACAGGGTGCTCACCAGCAGGCCGAAGGCCGCCGGCAGCAGCCAGAAGCTGAAGTTGTTCATGCGTGGCAGGGCCATGTCCGGCGCGCCGATCATCAGCGGCACCATCCAGTTGGCCAGGCCGACGAAGGCCGGCATCACCGCGCCGAAGACCATCACCAGGCCGTGCATGGTGGTCATCTGATTGAAGAACGCCGGCTCGACGATCTGCAGGCCCGGCTGGAACAGTTCGGCGCGGATCACCATGGCGAACGAGCCGCCGAGCAGGAAGGCGCAGAAGCTGAACCACAGGTACAGCGTGCCGATGTCCTTGTGGTTGGTGGTCAGTACCCAGCGCATCAGGCCCTTGGCGGGGCCGTGGTGGTGGTCGCCGGCGTGAGAATGGTCGGGGTGATCGATCACGGCACTCATCGCGGCCTCCTTATTGTTGTTTCTGCTTGTAGGCGACCACTTCCTGCGGGGTCACCATGTCGCCGTCGTCGTTGCCCCAGGCGTTGCGCTCGTAGGTGATCACCGCAGCGATATCCACCTCCGAGAGCTGCTTGCCGAAGGCCGCCATTGCCGTGCCCTGGACGCCGTTGAACACGGTCTCCAGGTGGTGCTCCTTGGGCCCGGTGACGATCTTCGAGCCCTTGAGCGCCGGGAACATCGGCGGCATGCCCTGGCCCTCGGCCTGGTGACAGGCGGCGCAGATGGTGTGGTAGACCTTGTCGCCGCGGGCGACCAGCTCTTCCTTCGTCCATTCCTTGCTGGTCAGCTCCTTGAGCTTGACCGCCTCTTCCTTGCGCTCGGCCAGCCACTTGTCGAAGTCGGGCTTGGACTTCACGTCCACCACGATGGGCATGAAACCGTGGTCCTTGCCGCACAGCTCGGCGCACTGGCCACGGTAGATGCCGGGCTGGTCGACCTTGGTCCAGGCCTCGTTGACGAAGCCGGGGATGGCGTCGCGCTTGACCGCGAAGGCCGGCACCCACCAGGAGTGGATCACGTCGCTGGAGGTGACCAGGAAGCGCACCTTGACCCCGGCCGGCAGCACCAGCGGGTTGTCCACCTCCAGCAGGTAGTGCTCGTCCTTGTCGGCCTTGTTGTGGATCTGGTCCTGGGGCGTGGCGAGGTTGGAGAAGAACTCCACGTCCTGGCCCAGGTACTTGTACTGCCACTTCCACTGGTAGCCGGTGACCTGCACGTCCAGCTCGGGCTCCGAGGTGTCGTACATGTGGATCAGCGTCTTGGTGGCCGGGACGGCCATCACCACCAGGATCAGGAAGGGAATCACCGTCCAGAGGATTTCCACCGTGGTGCTCTCGTGGAAATGCGCGGGCTGCTGCCCGGTGGACCGGCGATGGACGAGCATCGACCAGAACATCGCGCCGAAGACGATGATGCCGATGACCACACAGATCCAGAAGATGGTCATGTGCAGGTCGAAGACGTTACGGCTGACTTCCGTCGCACCGGGGGCCATGTTGACCGTCCAGGCGGCGTTTGCCTGACTGAAAGCCAAGAGCAAAAGGAAGCCCATCCAGACTCGTGGATGTCGCAGCATTCGGGTTCCCCTTATCGTTGTTTTTATCCCGCCGGCATAGCGCCCTGGCTGCGATCCCCATTCCAGAGGGATCGAGCCTGAACAAGCCAACGGCCAAGGGAGTGACCGCCAAGACAACTTACTTTGACGTCGTACCTCGGCAGCACGCAGAGCAGGCCGGGTCCATCAGGTTTTCGGTGTGTCGAAGCGGAGTATAGCCACGGGTTGCGACATAACAACGCAGATTAAAAAACCCTGTCTAAAGACCGAAGAGTGATCTCAAAGCCACGGCCGACGCGGCTTTGGAGTACCATGATGGCGGGGTGATATGCCGGGACGGCATAAACACTTCATGAATATGACAATCGCGTCTTAGCTGCAGCCGGACGCCGGCTAAGGTCTTTCTTCACTTTCCAAAACCCGTTGTCTTGGAGTTGTCATGAATACCGCTGCGTTGCGTGAGTTGATCCAGAACGCCCATCTGCTCGAGTCCCGTCATGGCCATCTTTCCCGACTGATCCAATCCCAGCTCGAAGGGCTGCACCCGAGCATCAGTCTGGCCGGAGAAGATGCCAGTGGCACCCTGACACGCTTCGTGCATGCCTATATCGAGCAGGTGCCGGACTTTCTCGATGCCGCCGCCAGCGTGGCGCGCGAGGCCGGTATCGAGGCGTGGATCAAGCCGGTGCTGAAGCTGGCCGAGCAGTTCTTCCTCACCCCGCCGACGCTGCTCGATGGCCACGATGGCCTGGACGCCCTGCTGGACGAGGCCTACCTCGCCCATCGCCTGGTGGAAGAGGTGAACGACCGCTACATAGCCCACTTCAACCAGCCGCTGATCCCGCTGGACACCACGGTGGCCAACCTGGTGGCGCACCAACTGATCGGCGAGCCGTTCGCCAACCAGCTGGACGAGGCCGTGCACCACGCGGTGGACGGTATGCTCGACGACGGCGCCTTCGCCTCGGACGCGGCGCAGAGTTACCGCGCGCGCCTGAACGATCCGCAGGTGGTGATGGCGTGGCAGCAGTGGCCGTGCCTGTCTCGCCAGTTCGGTGTGGAGCTGCGCCTGCGCTAGAGCGGCGCGTGGGGACGAGGGGAAGAGCGATGCCGGATGGGGGCCGACGGCGCCCGCAAGGCCGCCAGCCCCGGAGGGTGCGTCACTGCGGCGAGTAGCGCGGCCGCGGCGTGGCCATCGGAATCGGGCCTTCGCCGTCCAGCGGACGGAAACGGCCCTGCTCGGCGTCGTAGCCCTTGATGGCGCTGGACTCGATGTCATAGACCCAACCGTGGATGAACAGCTGGCCGCTGGCGATGCGCGCGGCTACCGACGGGTGGGTTTTCAGGTGGTCGAGCTGGGCGACCACGTTCTCCTCGGTGAGAACCTCCAGGTGCTCGTGGGTCGCGCAGCCACAGGTTTGTGCGACCACGGTGCGGGCGACTTCCGCGTGACGCAGCCAGGCCTTCACCGTCGGCATGCTTTCCAGGGTCTGCGGGTCCAGCACTGCCTTCATCGCGCCGCAGTCGGAATGGCCGCAGACGATGATGTGCTGCACGCCCAGTGCCATCACCGCGAACTCGATGGCGGTGGACACGCCGCCGTTCATCTGGCCATAGGGCGGCACCACGTTGCCGACGTTGCGGGTGACGAACAGGTCGCCCGGCAGGCTCTGGGTGATCAGCTCCGGGACGATGCGCGAGTCGGCACAGGTAATGAACATCGCGCGCGGGTTCTGCGCGTGGGCCAGCTTCTTGAACAGCTCCTTCTGCTGCGGAAAGACCTCCTGGCGGAAGTGCTGGAAGCCCTCCACGATTCGCCGCAGCGCCTCGTCCGCGCTCTCGTGGGCCTGATCCTCACCGTGCGTTTTATCGTTCATATATCAGCCTCGAAGAATGACGACGAATTTTCTTATGCTTGCCGACGCCCTTCTGTAGGAGAAAAGGCACACCTTTCATGGAAAAAATGTCGAAGTCGTTAGCCCTGATTCGAGCGAAATCCGCTGGCGTGAAGCGTAAAGCAAAACCCTGCCAGGGCCTCGTGATGGTTGTTTGCACGATGCTTCACCCGCGCTCCGGCGCGGGGTGTATGGGTCAGAACAGGCTCATCTGACTGTGCGGCGGGGCGAAGGCCGTGCAGTCCAGGCCGAATCCGCCGCGCCGGTTCAATCCAAGGCGGCGCAGGGCGACCTCGAAACGCTTGGCCAGCAGCTCGGCGAACGGTCCTTCGCCACGGAAGCGGTGCCCGAAGCGGCTGTCGTGGATTTCCCCGCCGCGTACCTGGCGGATCAGGCTCATCACATGGTTGGCGCGCTGCGGGTAGTGCGCCGCCAGCCATTCCTCGAACAGCGCTCCGACTTCCCGCGGCAGGCGCAGCAGCATGTAGCTGGCGCTCTGCGCCCCGGCGTGGTGCGCCGCTTCCAGCAGGGCCTCCAGCTCGCGGTCGTTGATCATCGGGATCATCGGCGAGCACAGCACCCCTACCGGAATGCCCTGGCCGCGCAATACGCGGATCGCCCGCAAGCGCGCGGACGGCGCGGCGGCGCGGGGTTCGAGGATGCGTTTGAGCTCGTCGTCCAGGGTGGTCAGGCTGATCATCACCCCGACCAGGTTCAGCTTCGCCATTTCGCTCAGTAGATCGAGGTCGCGCAGGATCAGCGAGCCCTTGGTGACGATGGTCACCGGGTGCCTGAAACGCAGCAGTACCTCGAGGATCTGCCGGGTCAGCCGCTGCTGGCGCTCGATGGGCTGGTACGGGTCGGTGTTGGCGCCCAGGTTGATCGGCGCACAGACGTAGCCAGGCTTGCTCAGCTCCTGTTCCAGCACGGCGGCGGCGTTGGTCTTGGCGATCAGCCGGGTCTCGAAGTCCAGCCCCGGCGAGAGGTCCCAGTAGGCGTGGCTGGGCCGCGCGTAGCAGTAGATGCAGCCGTGCTCGCAACCGCGGTAGGGGTTGATCGAGCGGTCGAACGGCAGATCCGGCGACTGGTTGCGGGAGATCACCGTCTTCGCCAGCTCGTTGCGGATTTCGGTCACCTGGGGCTTGGGGACTTCATCGAGCCAGTCGTTATCCACAGGCACCGAGGTGGTCGGTGCGAAGCGGTTGTGCGGATTGCTGGCGGTACCACGGCCGCGGGGTGGGAGCTGAGTGGTCATGTGGGAAGGCCCTGAGGGATAGCTGTATATAAATACAGTAATCCATGGGGTTTTCCACAGCCAGCCTGAACTGCCGGATGGTCGCGGTTCGCTGCGCCGTGGCTGGCGGGCGCCGGCTTTTCGTAGGAGCGAGCTTGCTCGCGAACCGCCCAACACAAGAGCTCCCGGTAGCCTCGTTCGCGAGCAAGGACTGGGCGTCCCCCTCGGTCCTACAGGTGTACATCCTTGTTGGTCCGCAAGTGAATCAAAGCACCCGTGCAAACACCCAGTACAACCCCGCCGCCAGTCCGATGGCCGCCGGCAGGGTGAGCACCCAGGCCAGCAGCATGTTGCGGATGGTCGGCCACTGCAGGCCGCTGCCGCTGGCGGCCATCGTGCCCGCCACCCCGGAAGACAGCACATGGGTGGTGGACACCGGCAGGCCGAAGCCGTCGGCGGCGCCGATGGTGAGCATCGCCACCAACTGTGCGGCGGCGCCCTGGGCGTAGGTCAGCGGCGCCTTGCCGATGCCTTCGCCCACGGTGGTGACGATGCGCCGCCAGCCCACCAGGGTGCCCAGGCCCAGCGCCAGGGCGACGGCGACCTTCACCCACACGGGAATGAAGCGGATCGTCTGCTCGCCCTCGGCGCGCAGTGCCTGCAGGGTGCTCCAGGTTTCCAGGTCGACGTGCTGCTGGCTGTGATCCAGCAGGCGGATGGTTTCCAGGCTCAGGTACAGGTCGTTGCGCAGGGCCTGGACTTCGTTGCCGGGAACCCTGGCGATCTCGCCGTGCTGTTGCAGGCGCGCGGCGACGTCGCCGACGACGATGGCCAGCGACGGCAGCAGGTCCGGCCCGACGTGCTGGTCCTCCTGATAGGACAGCAGGACCTGGCGGGGATCGTCGCTGACGGTACCGCCGGCGTGCTGCAACTGGGCCTGGCTGGCTTGTGCCAGGTTCAACAGCTGGTGGGTCTGTTCCGGGGAGTAGCTGCGATCCACGGCGAACGCCAGGGGAACGGTGGCGATCAGGATGAGCATGATCAGGCCGATGCCTTTCTGCCCGTCGTTCGAACCGTGGGCGAAGGAGACGCCGGTGCAGGTGACGATCAGCAGCCCGCGAATCCACCAGGGTGGTGGCGTGCGCCCTTCGGGCGAGCGGAACAGCGTGCGATTGCGGATGCCCGCGCTCATCGCCCGCAGCAGCACGAAGGCGCTGAAGAAGCCGACCACTGGCGAGAGCAGCAGCGCATAGCCCACCGTCAGCAACTGCGACCAGGCGCTGCCGGAGAGGCCCAGGTGCCCGGCCATCGCACCGTGGGCCAGGCCGACGCCGACGATGGAGCCGATCAGCGTGTGCGACGAGGAGACGGGCAGCCCCAGCCACCAGGTACCGAGGTTCCACAGGATCGAGGCGATCAACAGGGCGAAGATCATTGCCAGGCCCGCGCTGCTGTTCACTTCCAGCAACAGGTCCAGCGGTAGCAGCGAGACGATGGCGAAGGCCACCGCGCCGCTGGAGAACAGCACGCCGAGGAAATTCCACAGCCCCGACCAGGCCACCGCGAAACGCGGCGGCAGGGCGTTGGTGTAGATCACCGTGGCCACGGCGTTGGCGGTGTCGTGGAAGCCGTTGATGAACTCGAAGCCCAGCGCCACCAGCAGCGCGACGGCCAGGATCAGCATCGGCCAGCCCGGTTGCAGCAAGGTGCCGCTGGCGCGGATGTCCTGGCCGAGGCTGACGAAGGTGAACACCAGGGCGCCGGCCAACAACAGGAAAAAGGTCAGGCGACCCTTGAAGTCGTGGGTTTCGCGCAGTACGGGGCTGATCGGGAACTGGGTCAGGCGCGAGGCGCGCATCACTTCCAGCAGGCCATAGCGGTCAAGCACGGTAGTGGCGCTCCCTCCGGGGCATGAGTGGGGTGCGGGTCACGGCGGATTCCTTGCAGGGATGCGCTACAGACTAGCCGCCCTGTGGGCGGTTGGAGTCTACGCAGGTCAATCGGCGATGCATTCCCGGCGGCGGCCGGGTGCCGGGCAGGCCGGCGTTACCGCGTTTTCGCCCGCCCGGCGGGGCCGGCGCCATTCGCGGGCAACCGCCGGACGGCCCGCTGGCGCCCAGTCGCGGCCTTATACTGAAGCCTGGATGACCGGACGCCAGCGTGTGCCCGGCCGGGGTCAGGAGCGGGCGGCAGGTCCTTCGGATGCCGTCGAGCCGGCGAGCGGCCATGAACAGTCTGTGTTTCTCCAGCGCCATCTGGCCGCCCTGGCGGCGGCGCGGTGTCCTCGCGTTGCTGCTGCTGGCGCTGGCCGGTTGTTCCCATCGCGCGCCCGAGCCTGTCGCCCCCATCAGCGAAAGCACTTGGCGGCAGGTGGACGCCGACATCGGTGCCGCCTCGCTCTCCGCCACCACCCAGGCCCGCGCCTACGCCGAAGGCGCTATGGAGCACTGGATGGACCTGGTCTACCAGCGCACCGACAGCCAGTTCATCCCCTGGTTTTCCAGCTACTGGACGCAGCAATGGCTGGGCATGAAGGTCGCCTGGTACAAGATGCAGGCCAAGGGCGACCTCGATCCCACGGTGGATCGCCTGGCGGTCTACCTGCAGGACGAGTACCACCAGCAGGTGCTGGTGCCGGTGGCGAAGGAACTCGATCCCGACTCCATCATGGAGACCGCCGCGCGCCGTTATATCGGCGCGCTGCTGGAAGCCCTCGATGCGATTCCCCAGCGCCGTGGCGTTCCGCAGAAGGTCTTCGACGAACACCTGAAGGGGATTCCGGCGATCACCCTCGGCCCGCCGTCGAGTCGCGACGCCTCGCTGTATGACGTGGTGCGCGCCAAGGATGTCGGCCAGTTGCCGGCCTTCGCCGCGCTGATGCAGGAGATCCGCAAGGCGGCGGGCAAGGCGGGCGCCGGCACCAGAGTCACCGGGGTGTCCCCGGTGGCCCAGCGCACCAGCGCCAAGCTGGTCAACGAACTCAGGAACCGCAGCATCGCCGGGGTGGTCGCCAGTGCCGCCGGCAAGGTCGCCGGCTCGATCATCTCGGTGGCCTTCACCCTGTTCAGCCTGAGCAGCAACGACCATGACCGGCCCGAGGTGGAAAGCCAGCTGCGCAAGGAGATCAACGCCGCCTTCGACGAGCAGTGGCTGGCGCTGATGCATGACCGGCAGGGCGGGGTGATGGCGGGGGTCGACTACCTCGGCGGACGTGTCCAGCAAAGCCTGACGGGCCAGCTGTCGCAACCGGAGGAGGACGAGGAGGCGACCGACGTGCAGTCCTTCGGCGCCGCGCCAGCCCCGCCCATCGATGCCGGCGGCGGTATTCGCGTGCTGCGCCAGGGTCAGGGCTACGCACCCTGAGCATGACGTTCGGCGCGTGACGCTTCGCGCGCAAGGCCAGGCGCAGTATCCTTGCCGCCCGACTTTCGTGGCCGGACGCTGATCCCATGCATTACCAGAACATCCTTTTCGACCTCGACGGCACCCTCACCGACCCGCGTGAAGGCATTACCCGTTCGATCCAGTACGCCCTCGCCCAGCTCGGCATCGACGAGCCCGACCTGCGCCAGCTCGAACACTTCATCGGCCCGCCGCTGCTGCAGTGCTTCATGAGCACCTATGACTTCGACGAGGCGCGCGCCTGGGAGGCGGTGAACCACTACCGCGTGCGCTTCCAGGACACCGGACTTTACGAGAACAAGGTGTTCGACGGCGTCGGCGAGCTGCTGCAACTGCTCGGCGGCCAGGGCCGCACCCTGTACATCTGCACCAGCAAGCCGACGGTGTTCGCCGCCGAGATCGCCCGGCACTTCGACTTCGCCCGGCATTTCAAGGTGATCTACGGCAGCGAGCTGGATGGCACGCGCACCAACAAGGTCGAGCTGATCGAGCACCTGCTGGATATCGAGCAGCTGGACCTTGGGCAGACGCTGATGATCGGCGACCGCAAGCACGACCTGATCGGCGCGCATCGCAATGGCCTGTCCGCCGCTGGCGTGGGCTATGGCTTCGGCAGCCGTGAAGAGCTGCTGGCGGAAGGCCCGGCGCATTACTTCGCGAGCATGGACGAGCTGCGGGCGGCGTTTGCCTGATACTCCCCGGCCGGGGTTGGTTCGCGAGCAAGCTCGCTCCTACAGGTCCACTGCAGGCTGCTCTTTGTAGGAGCGAGCTTGCTCGCGAATCTGATCTGAAAGCCCGTGTCATGGAATGCCCTCACACCAGCCGGGGCTAGGGTGAGGGGATTTGATCCCGTAGGAGCGGATTCATCCGCGATCCGGCCGGTAGGCCGGTGCCGCTGGATAGCAATCACGGACGGAGTCCGCTCCTACGGTTTGGCCGACCTCAGCCGCGCAGCCACTCCGCCAGCCGTCCCATCATTGCATCGCACCTGGCCAACTGCTCCAGGCTGACGAATTCGTCCGGCTTGTGCCCCTGGTCCATGCTGCCCGGGCCGCAGACCACGGTGGGAATGCCGACCTGGTCGAACAGCCCGCCCTCGGTGCCATAGGCCACGGTGGAGAACTCGCGGGAGCCGCTGAGCAGGGCGATCAGCTCGGCCGCTTCGGTCTGTGGGTCGGTCGCCAGCGCCGGGTAGGCGGACAGCGGGGTGAAGCGGATGTCCGCCTCGGCCTTCACCGCGCGCATCTTCGGCAGCAGCTCGGCTTCGGCATACTCGCGCAGGTCATCGGCGACCTGTTGCGGGTCGTCGCTGGGCAGCGCGCGCACTTCGAAATCGAACTGGCATTCGGCGGGGACGATGTTCAGCGCGCGGCCGCCGCTGATCACGCCGGTCTGCACGGTGGAGTAGGGTGGGTCGAAGCGCGGGTCGTGGCGCGCAGGCTCCGTCAGGCGGGTGCCGATCTCGCCGAGGCGGCCGATCAGCTGCGCCGCGTACTCGATGGCGTTCACGCCCTGCGGCGCATAGGCCGAGTGGCAGGCGGCGCCGTGTACGTTGCAGCGCATCGCCAGCTTGCCCTTGTGGCCGAGCACCGGCTTGAGTTCGGTGGGTTCGCCGATGATGCAGACCATCGGCTTGTGCTCGCGCTGCTCCAGCGCGGCGATCAGCGAGCGTACGCCGAGGCAGCCGACTTCCTCGTCGTAGGAGAAGGCCAGGTGCACCGGCAGACGCAGCGGCCGGGCGAGGAACGCCGGCACCGCCGCCAGCACGCAGGCGATGTAGCCTTTCATGTCCGCCGTGCCACGGCCGTAGAGGCGGCCGTCGCGCTCGGTCAGCTCGAACGGCGGGACGGTCCACGGCTGGCCATCGGTCGGCACCACGTCGGTGTGGCCGGACAGGCACACCCCGCCGCGATCCTGCGGACCCAGCGTGGCGTAGAGATTGGCCTTGCCGCCTTCGGCATCGTGGAACAGCTCGCAGGCGATGCCAAAGCCTGCGAGGTAGTCGCGGATGTAGTGGATCAGCGCCAGGTTGGAGTTGCGGCTGACGGTGTCGAAGGCGATCAGGTCGGCGAGGATTTCGCGGCTGGTGGGCATGGTCGGGTCCTGCATGAAAGAGCGCTTTTCTGTAGGTACGTGGTCTTACTCGTCGCCCGGCACGCCGTAGCTCGGCGCCTTGGTCGGGTCGAGGGCGCGCACGAGGTAGTCCTCCAGCTGCGGCTTGTAGGCCACCCAGAGCTTTTCCAGCTCATCGATCGGCGCCTCGTCGGCCCAGTCTACGCGCAGGTCGACGATCGGCCAGACCAGGTCGCCCACCACCTTCATCGCCGCCGAATGCACCGGGCCGGCTTCGCCGCCGGCGGCCATCGCCGCCTGCATGGCGGCCAGCAGGCGCTCGGCCAGACAGCCGTCGGCCTGCTCGAAGGCGCGGGTCATGGCGTCCATGATCGAGGTGGAGGACAGCAGGTTGCCCGCCGCCACGCAGTTCTCGCCGGCCACCGCGTGGTTCACGCCCAGCGCCTGGCTGCCGGTGAACAGCGCGACCTTGCCGTGCTGGTCGATCACGGTCACCTGGCGGTACTGGCTGTAGCCGTTGCTCGACAGCGCCTTGTCCAGCGCCGCGCCCGGCTCCAGGCCGGTTTCCAGCAGGTCGAGGATCTGCGGGCCGAGGGCCGGCAGGGTGACGTTCTGCGTGGCCACCGCGCCGACGCCGGCGCGAACCCAGGGGCAACGGGCGCCCACGGCAATGCTCGAGGAGCTGATGGCGATACCCAGCTGGCCGGTCTCGGCGCAGCGTCCAACGATGGAAAAGGTCATGGGAGCTCCTTAATCAACCTTGTGTCGTGAACGACGAAACGGCGAGGCAGGGAAATCCCCGCGTCGCCGCTTCATCGCGGTACTGCGAATGTGTTGCGAGCGACGGCCAGGCAAGAGGCGGGGATGGACGGGAAAGGCGGAGTTTGCTGTGGCAAATGAGCATTTTCCCGGCCACTCCCAACGCAGCCTGGCCTGGCGCAGTCGCTTTCAGTCCGGAATCACCGCGATGACGTCGATCTCCATCAGCCATTGCGGCTGGCCCAGGGCCGACACCACCAGGCCGGTGGAGATCGGGAACACGCCCTTCAGCCACTTGCCGACTTCCTGGTACACCGGCTCGCGGTAGCGCGGGTCGATCAGGTAGGTGGTGGTCTTGACGATGTGCGACAGGTCGCTGCCGGCTTCTTCCAGCAGTTGCTTGACGTTCTTCATCGCCTGCTCGGCCTGGGCACGCGGGTCGCCCAGCCCTACCAGGTTGCCCTCGAAGTCCGTCCCGACCTGGCCGCGTACGTACACGGTGTTGCCGGCGCGCACGGCCTGGCAGAGGTCGTTGTCCAGGGTCTGGTTCGGATAGGTGTCCTTGGTGTTGAACATGCGGATGCGAGTGTGGGTAGGCATCTCTTACTCCCAGGAAGCGGCTTTGGGTACGGAGGCTTCGCGTTGCGAAGCGTCCTGGTATTCGACGTATTTGCGCTGGGTGGCGATGTGGCCGGCCACGTGCTTGGCGTCGTGCCAGACACCCCAGATGAAGGTGGAACCCCGGCGCGACAGCCACGGCAGGCCGACGAAGTACACGCCCGGCTCGCGGGACACGCCACGCTGGTGCTTGGGCTTGCCCTTGTCGTCGAAGGCGTCCACCTGCAGCCAGTTGAAGTCCACGGCATAGCCGGTGGCCCAGATGATCGAGGTGATGCCCGCTTCGGCGAGATCCAGCTCGAGGATCGGATTACGAATGCACTGGGCGTCCGCGAAGACCTTGCGGGCCTCGGGCTCTTCAGGCAGGTCCAGGCCGTTGCGCTCGATGTAGGCATCGGCGGCGTCCAGCAGGCCGAGATAGTTCTCGTCGCCGGCTTGCAGGTTCTTCAGCAGGTCGTCCTGGAAGCTCACCTTGCCGTCAGCGAAGGTCCTGGTCAGGCCGACCAGGGTGATGCCCTCGTTGGCCAGGCGGCGGAAGTCGATGGTTTCGCCGCCACGGGCACCGCTCACGGCGATGGTCACGTGTTCGCGGCCCGGCTGTACTTCCTCGGCGTCCCACAGGCCGAGCACGCCCAGCCACCAGACGAAGTCGCGGTTGCGGTAGGAACGCGGCGGACGGTCATGGGCGCCCACGGAGAGGAAGACTTTCTTGCCGGCGCGGTTCAGCTCGTCGGCGATCTGCACGCCGGAAGAGCCGGCGCCCACCACCAGCACGGCGCCTGCGGGCAACTGCTGCGGGTTGTAGTACTGGGCCGAGTGGATCTGCTGCAGGCGCTCGGTCTTCGGCGCGATGGCAGGGATCACCGGGCGCTGGAACGGGCCGGTGGCGGAAACGATGCGCAGGGCCTGGAGAGTGCCTTCGGAGGTTTCCACGGTGAAGCCGGGACGGCCGTTGTTGCGGGTCACCTTCTTCACTTCCACGCCGGTGTGGATCGGCGCGTTGAACTGCTTGGCGTAGGCGACGAAGTAATCGGCCACCTGCTCCTTGTGCGGGAAGTCGTCCGGGCCGACCGGGAATTCCATGTTCGGGAAGCGGTCGTGCCACGCCGGGCCGTTGGCCACCAGCGAGTCCCAGCGGCCGGTGCGCCAGGCTTCGGCGATGCGGCTCTTCTCCAGCACGATGTGCGGCACGCCCAGGGCGGTCAGGTGCTCGCTCATGGCCACGCCGGCCTGACCGGCGCCAACGACCAGCGTATCGATTTCCAGGTTTTCGAGCGACTTCTTGGCGAAGGCGTTCGGATTCAGCTCGGTCATGGCTTGCTTCCTCTGACTCTGATCTCGTTGTTCTGCTTGTTGCGGCTGGTAGCGAGGTGCTTGGGCGCATTCTGTTCAGAGGCTGGCAATAGCGAAATTATGTTTTTTGTAGTCGCTGGCTAGGGAAAAGCTGTCGGCCCGCAAGCCACGGGGCATGCGGGGCGGAAAGGGTGGGGGTATAGGATTTTTGGTGGCTGGGGCGACAAATTGGATAGGCAGAGTGTGGCTCGTTCAGTGCAGGCGGCTCTTTGTAGGACCGAGGGGGACGCCTAGTTCTTGCTCGCGAACCAGCTCCGCAGCGGACTCTGTTCGCGAGCAAGCTCGCTCCTACATATCGATGACCGGGTCAGCGACTCTGGGCCACCGCCTCGAGGAACCGCTCCAGCACCAGGTTCGGCCGGCGGCCCTTGCGGGTTACCACGGTCAGTGGGATGTCGTAGTGGAAGCGCTCCGGGCGCAGCGGGCGCATGCGCCCCTGGGCGACCCAGTCGGCGGCGTAGTGGTCGGGCAGGTAGCCGATATAGCTGCCGGTGAGGATCAGGAAGGCCATGCCCTCGCGGTCGGAGGCATTGGCGCCGCCGCGCAGTTCCTGATGCCGCTCCTGCGCCTCGGCGGGGATCCGGTAGCTCGGCGCCACGGCGTCGCAGGCATGGACCTCCTCCACCGTGATACTCGCGTCGTCGCGCTCGAACAGCGGGTGCTCGCGGCTGCAGTACAGCAGCGAACGCTCCTCGTACAGCGCCGAATACTCCAGCCCCGACAGCGGACTGATCAGCGGCACCACGCCCACGTGCAGGCGGCCGTCGAGCACACCCAGCTCGATCTCGTTGGGCGTGGTCATGCCGATGTTGATCCGCACCCCCGGCCCGCTGGCCTTCAGCGCGCGCAGGGCGTGGGTGATGCGCATCTGCGGCAGGGTCACCAGGTTGTTGATGATGCCGATGTTCAGCGCGCCGCGCAGGTGCTGGTGCAGCTCGTTGACCTCCGCCCGGAAACCCTCCAGCGCCGCCAGCAGCGACTGGGTGGCGCGGTACACCTCGCGGCCCTCGTCGGTCATGGCGAAGCCCGCCCGGCCGCGCTGGCACAGGCGCATGCCCAGGCGTTTCTCCAGGTCGCCCATGTGCAGGCTGATGGCCGAGCGGCTGATGCCCAGCGTGCTTTCCGCGGCCGAGAAGCTGCCGCACTCGACTATGGTTTTGAAGATGCGCAGCAGGCGGATCTCGAAGTCGCTGACCTGGCCCAGGGAGGGGGCGCGGGATTTTGCCATTTTAGTTTTACCAATTCGAAACTGAACGTGAGAAGAATAGGCTTTAACTCACGTTAAGTCAGGCCCAATCTTGAACCATCGCAGCAGGCACGACGCGGCCTGCGCGCCCAACAAGACTGTCGTCGAGGACCAGCTCCATGAACCAGCACGTGAACGTTACCCCGTCAGTGGCCAGCGAACTGAACCTGAAGGCTCACTGGATGCCCTTCAGCGCCAACCGCAATTTCCACAAGGACCCGCGCATCATCGTTGGCGCCGAGGGCAGCTACCTGGTCGACGACAAGGGCCGCAGGATCTACGACAGCCTGTCCGGCCTGTGGACCTGCGGCGCCGGTCACTCGCGCAAGGAAATCGCCGACGCGGTGTCCAGGCAGCTGACCACCCTCGACTACTCCCCGGGCTTCCAGTACGGCCACCCGCTGTCCTTCAAGCTGGCCGAGAAGATCGCCCGGATGACCCCCGGCAACCTGAACCACGTGTTCTTCACCGGCTCGGGCTCCGAGTGCGCCGACACCGCCATCAAGATGGCCCGTGCCTACTGGCGCATCAAAGGCCAGGCGCAGAAGACCAAGCTGATCGGCCGCGCCCGCGGCTACCACGGCGTGAACGTCGCCGGCACCGCCCTGGGCGGCATCGGCGGCAACCGCAAGATGTTCGGCCAGCTGATGGACGTCGACCACCTGCCGCACACCCTGCAGCCGGGCATGGCCTTCACTCCGGGCATGGCCGAGACCGGCGGCGTGGAGCTGGCCAACGAGCTGCTCAAGCTGATCGAACTGCATGACGCCTCCAACATCGCCGCCGTCATCGTCGAGCCGATGTCCGGTTCCGCCGGCGTGCTGGTGCCGCCGAAGGGCTACCTGCAGCGCCTGCGCGAAATCTGCGACCAGCACAACATCCTGCTGATCTTCGACGAAGTGATCACCGCCTTCGGTCGCATGGGCAAGGCCACCGGCGCCGAATACTTCGGCGTGACCCCGGACATCATGAACGTCGCCAAGCAGGTCACCAACGGCGCCATCCCGATGGGCGCGGTGATCGCCAGCAGCGAAATCTACGACACCTTCATGGGCCAGAACCTGCCGGAATACGCCGTCGAGTTCGGCCACGGCTACACCTACTCCGCGCACCCGGTCGCCTGTGCCGCCGGCATCGCCGCGCTGGACCTGCTGGAGAAGGAAAGCCTCATCCAGCAATCCGCCGAGCTGGCGCCGTACTTCGAGAAGGCCATCCACGGCCTGAAGGGCGCGAAGAACGTCATCGACATCCGCAACTGCGGCCTGGCCGGCGCGATCCAGATTGCCGGCCGTGACGGCGACGCCATCGTGCGTCCGTTCGAAGCCAGCATGAAGCTGTGGAAAGAAGGCTTCTACGTGCGCTTCGGCGGCGACACCCTGCAGTTCGGCCCGACCTTCAACGCCAAGCCCGAGGACCTGGACCGCCTGTTCAGCGCCGTGGGCGACGCACTCAACGGGGTGGCGTAAGTGAGCCAGCGTCCGCAGGCCGTGCCGACGGTACAGATCGACAACGACAAGGTCCTGGTCACCGAGTGGCGCTTCGCCCCTGGTGCCGAGACCGGCTGGCACCGCCACGGCATGGAGTACGTCGTGGTCCCGGTGACCAATGGCGAGCTGCTGCTGGAAACCCCCGAAGGCGAGCGGCGCGCGCCGCTGGTCCTGGGCCAGAGCTACACCCGCCAGATCGGTACCGAACACAACGTGATCAATCCCTGCGATCACGAAGTGGCCTTCATCGAGATCGAGCTCAAGCAACCGTAAGCGCGCGGGCACGCAAGCAGGCAGCGCCGGAGCCGTCGCCTTAGAGTGGCCGTCCCGGCGGGCCCCGCTGCCCGCCACCGACTAAATTCCCTCTCCCTCTGGGAGAGGGCTTGGGGTGAGGGACGCCTGAAAGCATCCCGCCCCACACTTTCAGCGAGAAGAGACAGCACATGACCACCGTCAAGCACCTGATCGGCGGCGAACTGATCGCCGACACCGGCCGTAGCGCCGACGTCTTCAACCCGTCCACCGGCGAAGCCGTGCGCAAGGTCCCCCTGGCCAGCCGCGAAACCATCCAGCAGGCCATCGACGCCGCCAAGGCCGCCTTCCCGGCCTGGCGCAACACCCCGCCGGCCAAGCGTGCCCAGGTCCTGTTCCGCTTCAAGCAACTGCTGGAAGCCAACGAGAAGCGCATCGTCCAGCTGATCAGCGAAGAACACGGCAAGACCCTCGAAGACGCCGCCGGTGAACTCAAGCGCGGTATCGAGAACGTCGAATATGCCTGCGCCGCCCCGGAAATCCTCAAGGGCGAGTACAGCCGCAACGTCGGCCCGAACATCGACGCCTGGAGCGACTTCCAGCCCATCGGCGTGGTTGCCGGCATCACCCCGTTCAACTTCCCGGCGATGGTTCCGCTGTGGATGTACCCGCTGGCCATCGCCTGCGGCAACACCTTCATCCTCAAGCCGTCCGAGCGTGACCCGAGCTCCACCCTGCTGATCGCCGAACTGTTCGAAGAAGCCGGCCTGCCCAAGGGCGTGCTGAACGTCGTGCACGGCGACAAGGAAGCCGTGGACGCGCTGATCGAGGCCCCGGAAGTCAAGGCTCTGAGCTTCGTCGGCTCGACCCCGATCGCCGAGTACATCTATTCCGAAGGCACCAAGCGCGGCAAGCGCGTGCAGGCCCTGGGCGGCGCCAAGAACCACGCCGTGCTGATGCCCGACTGCGACCTGGACAACGCCGTCAGCGCCCTGATGGGCGCGGCCTACGGCTCCTGCGGCGAGCGCTGCATGGCCATCTCCGTAGCTGTCTGCGTGGGCGACCAGATCGCCGATGCGCTGGTCGAGAAGATCGTTCCGCAGATCAAGGCCCTGAAGATCGGTGCCGGCACCAACTGCGGCCTCGACATGGGCCCGCTGGTTACCGGCGCGGCGCAGGCCAAGGTCACCGGCTACATCGACGCCGGCGTCGAGCAAGGCGCGCAGCTGCTGGTCGACGGCCGCAACTTCAAGGTTGCCGGTCACGAGAACGGCTTCTTCATCGGCGGCACCCTGTTCGACAAGGTGACCCCGGACATGACCATCTACCAGGAAGAAATCTTCGGCCCGGTGCTTTGCATCGTGCGCGTGAACAGCCTGGAAGAAGCCATGCAGCTGATCAACGACCACGAATACGGCAACGGCACCTGCATCTTCACCCGCGACGGTGAAGCGGCCCGCCTGTTCTGCGACGAGATCGAAGTCGGCATGGTCGGCGTCAACGTCCCGCTGCCGGTACCGGTGGCCTACCACAGCTTCGGCGGCTGGAAGCGTTCGCTGTTCGGCGACCTCCACGCTTACGGCCCGGACGGCGTGCGCTTCTACACCAAGCGCAAGGCCATCACTCAGCGTTGGCCGCAGCGCAAGTCGCACGAAGCCGCGCAGTTCGCCTTCCCCAGCAACGGCTGAGGCTGACGAAAAAGGCATGGTCGCTACCGACCATGCCTTTTTTCTTTCCGCATCCTGATACCGCACACACGGCGATCCGTGCATCGCCGGGGGCCCTGGTCGCGCCCACGACAAGCAAGCGACCAACCACTGTAGGCATCGAGCGCCGGCCCGCCGGCACCCCGAACGTAATGGACGCAACACCCTGCAACGTGGAGACAACAATAATGATCAAGATCCTCAAGCGCACCTCCCTGGCGATCGCTCTCGCCGCCACCAGCCAGTCGTTCGCTGGCGACCTCACCGTCGTGTCCTTTGGCGGCGCCAACAAGGACGCCCAGGTCAAGGCTTTCTACAAGCCCTGGCAGCAGAACAGCGGCAACCGCCTGGTGTCCGGCGAATACAACGGTGAAATGGCCAAGATCAAAGCGATGGTCGCCACCGGCAGCGTCGCCTGGAACGTCGTCGAAGTGGAAGGCGCCGAACTGGCCCGTGGCTGCGACGAGGGCATGTTCGAAGAGCTCGACCCGGCGCAGATCGGCCTCAAGCAGGAAGACTTCGTGCCTGGTGCGATCCAGCCTTGCGGCATCGGTTTCCTGGTCTACTCCACGGTGCTCGCCTACAACCGCAACAAACTCGCCAGCGCGCCGACCAGCTGGAGCGATTTCTGGGACGTCGAGAAATTCCCCGGCAAGCGCGGCCTGCGCAAGCTGGCCAAGTCCACCCTGGAGTTCGCCCTGCTCGCCGACGGCGTGAAGCCCGCCGAGGTCTACCAGGTGCTCGCCACCCCGCAGGGGCAGGACCGCGCCTTCGCCAAGCTCGACCAGATCAAACCCCACATCCAGTGGTGGGAGGCCGGTGCCCAGCCGCCGCAATTCCTCGCCGCCGGCGACGTGGTCATGAGCTCGGTCTACAACGGCCGCCTCTCCGCCCAGCAGCGCCAGCAGTACGGCCTGGACATCGTGTGGAACGGCGGCATCTATGAGTTCGACTCCTGGGCCATCCCCAAGGGCGCGCCACAGCAGGACATGACCCGCCAGTTCATCGGCTACACCCTCGCACCCGAGCAGCAGAAGAGCTTCTCCCAGCACATCGACTACGGCGCCGCCAACCTCAAGGGGATGGAGCTGCTGGACGCCCAGCGCGTGGCTGAACTCCCCACCGCGCCACAGAACATCGAGCAGCAGATTCCGGTGGATGTGACCTTCTGGACCGATCATGGCGAGCAACTGGAGCAGCGCTTCAACGCCTGGGCGGCGCGGTAAGGTCATAGGGCCGTCAGGCCTTCCCAGGCAGGACCTGGGGTGAATGAAAAGGCCGGTCGAATGACCGGCCTTTTCATTCTTGGATCAGGTGATGGGGGGAGCGAAGCGATACCCATGCTGCTCAATGCCTGGGTTCTATCATCCGCGGCACGCGCCATCAGCCGCTGCACTTACGCCGCAGGATGAATACCTGTAGGAGCGAGCTTGCTCGCGAACCACCCAACACCGATGCGGCCGGGTAATTCTGTTCGCGAGCAAGCTCGCTCCTACGAAAAGCAGCTGGCCCGCAGTCCGTAGCGGTACCCATGCTGCTCAATGCCTGGGTTCTATCATCCGCGGCACGCAGCCATCAGCCGCTGCACTTACGCCGCAGGATGAATACCTGTAGGAGCGAGCTTGCTCGCGAACCATCCAACACCGATGCGGCCGGGTAATTCTGTTCGCGAGCAAGCTCGCGCCTGCGAAAAGCAGCTGGCCCGCAGTCCGTAGCGGTACCCATGCTGCTCAATGCCTGGGCTCTATCATCCGCGACACGCGCCATCAGCCGCTGCACTTACGCCGCAGGATGGACACTGTAGGAGCGAGCTTGCTCGCGAACCGCCCAACACCGATGCGGCCGGGTAATTCTGTTCGCGAGCAAGCTCGCGCCTACGAAAAGCAGCTGGCCCGCCGCGATGGGTATCGCTTCGCCCCACACCATCCTGCGAAGAGCTGCCCAACCGAAGTCTCAGGCGTGCGCCGAGTTCGTCCCGCCACAAGAGCATCGCGGACGGAGTCCGCTCCTGCGGGGGTTCATCGCCTGGCGTACAGGCGAGTTCCTTCCGTGGTCAGCCGAAGTGCTTCTTCAGGTAGATCCGCTGGTGCCCCGGCGGACAGTCTTCCAGCACGCCCATGCGTTCGAACCCCTGTTTCTCGTAGAAGCCCGGCGCCTGGAAGCTGTAGGTGTAGAGGAACAGGCCGACGCAGCCGCGGCGGCGGGCTTCGTCTTCGGCGAGGGCGATGAGCTGGCTGCCCAGGCCGCTGCCGCGCTGGTCGTTCGGCAGCCAGAGATAGTCGATATAGAGCCAGCCCATGCCGGATTGGCCGAACATGCCGCCGACCACCTCGTCTTGTTTGTCGCGGGCGTAGAGTTCGAAGTCGTCGTAGGTGTTGCTGCGGCCCATCTGTTCGAAGTTGTAGGCGAGCAGCCCCTGGATGACCACGTGGCGTGCGTGCGGGTCGACGCCGAGGGTGAAGTTGAAGGTGGATTGCATGGGGCGCTCCGGATTGGCGAAAGCGCCAGTCTAGGGAGCTGGCGGCGGGTTGGGTAGGGAGGAGGGGGCAAAGGCGGGTCCGCTCCTGCAAGGGGCTTTCTGCGCACTTCGGTCCGCGATTGCGTCGGAAGAGGGGCGCTCGGGCCGTTCGCTAGGGCGGTGTCGCGGACGGACAGGCAGCGGTAGGCGCCGTTGCCGGGGCCGTATATCCAGCTCTCCAGCGGCGGATTGCCGGGGGCGAACTTGTCGTCCGGCTTCCGCTCAGCCCTGCGAGAACGCGCACTTGTCGCGCCCGCTGCGCTTGGCATCCAGCAGGGCGGCGTCGGCGCGGCTGACGGTCTGCGAGTAGCTTTCACCGGGCTGGTGTTCGGCCACGCCGAAGCTGGCGGTGACGGACAGGGCGTCGGTACCCACGCGTACGGCGAGGCAGCGGATGTCGTTGCGCACGCGTTCGATGATGGCGGCGGCGTCGGCCAGGCGGGTTTCCGGGAGGAGGAGGAGGAACTCCTCGCCGCCCCAGCGCCCGCAGAGGTCGTACTGGCGCAGCGCGGCCTGTATGGCGCGGCCGATTTCCACCAGCACGCGGTCGCCGATGTCGTGGCCCCAGATGTCGTTGACCTGCTTGAAGTGGTCCACGTCGAGCATGGCCAGGACGTAGGTGTCGTGGTGGCGCTGGGCGCGTTCGCTTTCCTCGCGCAGGCGCTCCATCAGCAGGCGGCGGTTGGCGATACCGGTGAGCGGGTCGTGGGTGGCGGCTTCGCGCAGGGCGACGTTGAGGTCGCGCATCATGTCCTGGTAGCGGTCGGAGATGCGCGCGACCTTTTCCAGTTGGCGCAGCTGCTTGTGGTAGCGCTCGGACAGCGTGGAGTTCTGCGCCCGGGCCATGGACTGGAAGCCGTCGGAAATCCGTGCGATGCGTTCCAGGCGCGCGAGCTGGTCGAGCGATTGCTGGTGCTTGAGGTACAGCGCCTCGCGCAGGGGGTGCCCCTCGTATTGGGGGTCGGCCAGCAGTTCGTCGATCAGCAGGTCCAGCTCGCGCTCGCTTGTCATGGCTCTTACTCGTCGTAGGCTTGGATGACGAACGGGAAGGTACAGTCCTCGCGGAACTCCTCGGCCAGCTCGGCGACGCGCTCGTTGCGTCGGTCGTAGTGCCAGGCGACGGCGGCGGCGCGGCCTTCGCGGTGGGCCTCTTCGAGCAGGTCGAAGATATCCATCATGGCCTTGATGGAGCTGGTGTTGAGGTATAGCAGGCGCAGGTCGAGCGTGAGCGGGCGTTGTTCCCCGGCGAGGAAGCGCTCGACCCATTCGATCACCTGGCCGAACAGTTCATAGGAGTTTTCCGGGTAGGAGTCGCCTTGCATCGTGAGGGTGCCGGCCTGCCAGTCGCCGTGGATCGATGGGGTGGACTGGGTTCCTGCGATGTTGAGGTTGGTCATGGCTGGGTGTCCCTGGATTCGCGTGTTCAGATCACGGCGCGCAGGCTGAAGAAGGCGCGGCCGTCGGGTTGTTCGGTGAGGGAAGTCTTGAGCGGCGCGTTGGATTTGCGGGCGATGTCCAAGAGGCCCAGGCCGGCGCCGGTGGTGGCTTCGGCATCGCGCGGGCGGCGCAGCTGTTCCTTGTAGGCGGCCTTGAGCTGGACCTTGTCCAGGTCGGCGATGCTCTCGATGCTGCGCACCAGGCTGCGGCCGTCTTCCAGTTCCACCAGGTTGCCGGCGGAAACCACGTAGTGGCCTTCCTCGTCGCGGGCGATGGCGACGGTGGCCGAGGCATCCTGTTCGCCGTAGCCGCGCAGGGAGGCGTAATGGCGGATGTTCTGGGGCATTTCGATGTAGACCGCGAACACGTCCATCGCTTCGCTGGGATGCGCCTGCTCGGCCTGCAGGTAGTTGCGCAGGGCATGGCCGATTTCTTCGATCAGGCTGCGCGAGATGGGCCCGTTGAAGCAGAGCAGTATGCGTTGCCGGGTGTAGCTCTCGCGCATGGCCAACAGATCTAGCGATTCCATGGAATACCCCTAGTCGAATCGGAAGGAGAGGATGGTGATGTCGTCGCGCTGCGGACGCTCGCCCTGATACCGGGCGAGGGTAGCGGCGAATACGTCCGCCTGCTCGGCCAGTGGTCGGCACGCGTGGCTGCGCAGCATGTCGGCGAAGCGGCTGTTGCCGAAGCCGAAGCCGTGTTCGCCGCCGGCCTGGTCGAGGAAGCCGTCGGTGCACAGGTAGTAGGTCCAACCGGCCTGCATCGGGACTTCCACATCCTGATAGTCACCCTGGCGCTTGTCGCCGATGGCGCGGCGCGCGCCCTTGTGCTCGCGCACGTCGGTGCCGTCGCTGGCGAACAGGGAAATCTTCGCTCCGGAGAAATGCAGCCGCTTGCGCTGGTGGTCGACGCGCACCAGGCCGGCGTCCATGTTGGTGGCCAGGGAGTGGGTGAACTCCTCCTGGCTGAGCATGCCGCGCATGACGTGGTCGGTTTCGCGCAGGATGGCCGCCGGGTCGTGGCTCTGCACGCTGTCGATGGCGTGGTCGATGGCGGCCAGGGCGAGCATGGTCATCAGCGCGCCGGGGACGCCGTGACCGGCGCAGTCGACTACGCCGATCAGGCTGTCGTGGGGGCCTTCGCGGTAGATGTAGAAGTCGCCGCCGACCACGTCGCGCGGTTTCCACAGGACGAAGTGGTGCTCGCCCAGGGACTTCTGCAACTGGCGGTCGGGGAGGATGGCGCGCTGGATCAGGCTGGCGTAGTCGATGGAGTCGCCGATCTTCTTCTGCGCGGCGGCCATTTCGCGGTTGGCCGCTTCCAGCGCCTGGGTGCGCTGCTGCACCTTGTCTTCCAGTTCCTCGGTATGCCGGCGGACCTGGTCGGCCATGCTGGCGAAGGCGGACGACAGCTCGCCGATCTCGTCCGGGCGGGTGCGCGGCAACGGGCTGTCGTACTGGCCGGCGGCAATCGCCTTGGCCGATTGCTTGAGGCCGCGCAGCGGGCGCAGCACCAGCAGGTCGACGGTGTAGGCGAAGCCGAGCAGGAGGATCGCCAGCAGCCCGGCGAGGGTGCCCGCCAGCGGCCACATCCAGCGGCTGTCGAGCACCTGCGCGGCGTGCAGGTCGATGGCGCTGAGCACGTGCCAGCGCAACTGCGGGATGTAGGCCATCGCCAGCAGCTGTTCCTTGCCGTCGAGCGTCGCCCACATCGTTTCCACTTCGCCGGGGTTGGCCTCGGCCTGGCGCAGGGTCTGGCGCAGGGCGGCGCGGTCCTGGTCGCTGCCGAGCAGGTCGAACACGCGGTGCTTGGCCTTGGCGCCGGCGCCGGAGGAGAAGGCGATCATGCGCGTGTCCGGGTGCGCCTGGATGGCGCCGTCGGGGTCGACGATCATCGGCGTCACCCCGGCCTCGCGGCGCGAGATGAACTGATCGAGGAACTCGGTGAGATCCAGGCCGCCGCCGGCCAGGCCGACCTTTTCGTTGCCGGCGCGGACCACCATGTTGAACCAGACCTTGGTGACCTTGAGCTTGGCGTCGTAGTTGACGTTGATGTTGTACGACTCGCCGCGCGCCAGGGTGTCGAAGTACCAGCGGTCCTGCGGGTCGTTCTCGCTCAGGGTGTAGCGCGGGGAGTTCGAGAGCGGCGAGCTGGAGTCGTTGAAGTAGTAATGGCGCGAGGCGTCCACCACGACGAAATAGGAGTAGTTGCGCTGGTCGGCGCGGTAGCCGTCGGCTTCGCGGAAGAACAGCGAGCGGCGCGCCGGATCGTTCTCGTCGAGCATCCAGTCCTGCGTCACCACGGACTCGGCCAGCCGACGCGAAAGCGCCAGCTCGCGGATCACCGGAGCGATGATCTTCTGCTGGTTGAGCAGGGTGAAGTTCCTCGCGAAGGCGAGGCCGAAATGTGTGCGGATGTCTTCCATCGCCTTCCAGCCCAGCAATACCGCCGGTACCAGTGCCAGAAGACAGGCGATGAGCAATGCCACCACCGATTTACCGCGCAACCCCCATCTTGCCGCCATGGCTCTCTCAATTCTCCTCGTCGCCCGCCGTCTGCCGGTCTTTTGGCGAAAGCTCAATTGTGCAGTTTGTATACGGGCACAATCAAACCAAATTGATGGCGGAACGCCATAATTCTGACGTCACACAATCGACTCTCAGGAGTCTAGCCATTGTCTGAAATATCGCTTAGATGGCGTTTGGGTTTCGTGCACCACTAGACGCGATTTCCTCCACCGCTCTGCCGGGCCTGTTGCAGCAGGGCGGCGGCGATGCGTTCCAGCGGCAGGACTTCCTTCGCCGCGCCCAGCTCCACCGCCTCGCGGGGCATGCCGTAGACCACGCAACTGGCCTCGTCCTGGGCGATGGTGTGGCCGCCGGCCTGACGGATGGCCTGCAGGCCCCGCGCGCCGTCCTTGCCCATGCCGGTGAGCAGCGCCGCCAGCAGGTTGCGCCCGGCGCAGCGGGCGAGGGAGTCGAACATCACGTCCACCGCCGGCCGGTGGCCGTTGACCGCTGCCTCGTGCTGCAGGTGCACCACGTAGTTGGCGCCGCTGCGGCGCACTTCCATGTGGAAGTCGCCGGGAGCGATGAGTACGTGGCCGGGGAGGATGCGGTCGCCGTCGCGGGCCTCGCGTACGCAGAGGCGGGTCTGGCGGTCCAGCCGTTCGGCGTAGGATCTGGTGAAGCCCGGCGGCATGTGCAGGGTGACCACGGTGCCGGGGCAGTCCGGCGGCAGTCCCAGCAGCACTTCCTTGATCGCCTCGGTGCCGCCGGTGGAGGCGCCGATGGCGATGATCTTCTCGGTGCTCAGCAGCGGCCCGCCGGCGGTGGCACTCGCGCCGGTGGCCACGCTGGGCCTGCGCATCCGCGCGCGGGCGGCGGTCTTGAGCTTGGCGCGGATTTCCTCGGCGTAGGCCTGCATGCCTTCGGCGATGCACAGGCGCGGCTTGGCGATGAAGTCGATGGCGCCCAGCTCCAGCGCGCGCAGGGTGGCCTCGGAGCCCGTTTCGGTGAGCGAGGAGATCATCAGCACCGGGGTCGGCCGGCCCTTCATCAGCTTGTCGAGGAAGGTCAGGCCGTCCATGCGCGGCATTTCCACGTCGAGGGTGATCACGTCCGGCGAGTGCTGCTTGATCAGGTCGCGGGCGGCGAAGGCATCCGGCGCGCAGCCCACCAGGTGCAGCTCCGGGTCGCCCTGGATGATGTCCTTGAGCAGGCTGCGGACCAGCGCCGAATCGTCGACCACCAGAACCCTGATCGTCATGCCGCCCTCCCTTCAGAACAGATCGATGGTCCCGCCGCGCGTCTGCCGCGACAGTTGCTGACGGTATTGCCGCTCGCGCTGCAGCAGCGTGTCGTTGGCCAGCACGCGCAGCTTGCGCACCAGCACCCGGCCGCTGCCGGGGAAGAAGTAGACCTTGCGCGGGTGCACGTCGAGCAGGTCCTGGGCGAGCACCGGAATGCCCTCGGCGCCCAGGTAGTCGAGGACGAACTCGACGTTGCGCTGGCCGACGTCGGCGCTGAGGTTCTGCAGCACCGAGCCGCCGCCGAACACCTTGGCCTCGAAGTTCCGCCGCTGGGCGCCACGGCGCACCAGGGCGCTGATCAGCAGGTCCATTGCGTGCACGCCGTAACGCCCGGAGCTGGACAGCAGGCGGCGGGTGCCGGCGTCGCCGGGCAGCATGAAGTGGTTCATCCCTCCCAGCCCGCTGCTGCGGTCGCGCAGGCAGACCGAGACGCAGGAGCCGAGCACGGTGACGATCATCAGTTCCTCGGCGGTGACGAAGCATTCGCCGGGCAGCAGCTTGACCGCGTCCATGCCGAAGCGTGGGTCGTGGTAGCGGTTGAGGGGCGCGTAGGCTGCGCTCATCTCAGGCCGACCCCGCCGCCTGGTAGGTGGTGCGGCCCACCGAGCGCACCAGGTGGTTGGCGTGGACGAAGTTTTCCGAATGCCCGGCGAACAGCAGCCCGCCGGGGCGCAGCAGGCCCACCATGCGTTCGAGCAGGCGGGTCTGGGTCGGCTTGTCGAAGTAGATCATCACGTTGCGGCAGAAGATCGCGTCGAGCCCGCCACTGATGCCCCAGTGGGCGTCGAGCAGGTTGATCTGGCGGAACTCCACCAGTTGCCGCAGTTCGCCGACCACCCGCGCCTTGCCGGTGTTGTCGCCGGTGCCGCGCAGGAAGAAGCGTTTCTTCTGGCTGCTGTCCAGCGCTTCCAGGCGCTCCATCGGGTAGATGCCCTGGCGCGCGCTGTGGAGCACGCCGGTATCGATGTCCGAGGCCATGATCTGCACTGGCGGGGTGAAGCTGCCCAGGGCGTCCACCAGCGTCATGGCGATGGAGTAGGGCTCTTCGCCGGTGCTCGAGGCGGTCGACCAGATGCGCAGTGGACGGTGGTCGCGCAGCTGTTCCTCGGCGAAGCGCGCCAAGTGCTCGAAGTGGTGGCGTTCGCGGAAGAACGCGGTGAGGTTGGTGGTCAGCGCGTTGACGAATTGCTGCCACTCTTCCTCGTGGTCCTCCAGGTAGGCGAAGTACTCGGCGAAGCTGTTCAGCCGCAGGTTGCGCAGGCGCCGGGAAAGGCGGCTGTAGACCAGTTGTTGCTTGTTCTCCGAGAGGCTGATGCCGGCGTGCCGGTACAGGCGTTCGCGCACCTGCTGGAAGTCTCGGCGGGTGTAGTGGAACTCATGGTCGGGGGCCGGCAGGTCAATGTTGGGCATGGGGTCGATCCGTGTGTTCTGGGCGCGTCATTCGAATTTCTGGATGCTCGGGGGAGTCTGGCGCGGTGGCCTTGCCCTCACCCCCAGCCTTCTCTCTCGGGAGAGGGTCAGGGTGAGGGGGCTCTTACGGCCCCCTGTCCCCGGTGAAGAGCCCCTGCATACCGGGCTCATCTCCAACCTTCCCTGGTCCGCTCGCGGCGACCGGCCCTCCCATTGCTCCGGCCGCCGCCATCCCTGCGCCCCGCCCGATCAGAACTCTTCCCAATCCTCTTCCTTGCCCTTGGCCCGCACCGCCTTGGCCACCCCGCGCGCGGCGCGGGAGGCGTGCGCTGGCGCCTCGGCCCGCGCCGGGCGGGCGACGGCCAGGGGCACCACGGTGGCCGAGGTGTCGAGCTTGAACACCGAAACCGACTGGTTGAGCAGCCCGGCCTGCTCCTGCAGGGCCTCGGCCGAGGCCGCGGCCTCTTCCACCAGGGCGGCGTTCTGCTGGGTCATCTCGTCCATCTGCGACACCGCGCCGTTCACCTCCTCGATGCCGCTGCTCTGCTCGGCGGAAGCGGCGGCGATCTCGGCCATGATGTCGGTGACGCGCTTGATCGCCACCACGATGTCGCTCATGGTCTGGCCGGCCTGGGCGACCAGGGTGTTGCCGTTCTCCACCTTGTCCACCGAGTCGTTGATCAGCGTCTTGATCTCCTTGGCGGCGGCGGCCGAACGTTGCGCCAGGGTGCGCACTTCCCCGGCCACCACCGCGAAGCCACGGCCCTGCTCGCCGGCACGGGCGGCTTCAACCGCGGCGTTCAGTGCGAGGATGTTGGTCTGGAAGGCGATGCCGTCGATCACGCCGATGATGTCGGCGATCTTGCGCGCCGAGTCGTTGATGGCCGACATGGTGCCGACCACCTTCTGCACCACGCTGCCGCCTTCGGTGGCGACTTCCGAGGCGTTCACCGCCAGCGAGTTGGCCTGGCGGGCGTTCTCGGCGTTGAGCTTCACCGTGCTGGTCAGCTCCTCCATGCTCGAAGCGGTTTCCTCCAGGCTCGAAGCCTGCTGCTCGGTGCGGGTGGACAGCTCGGCGTTGCCGCTGGCGATCTCGCTGGCGGCGGTGTGGATGGTGTCGGCGGCCTCGCGGATCTGCCCGAGCATGCGCGACAGGCTCTGCGCGGTTTCGTTGGAGTAGTCCTTGAGCTCGCCGAAGGTGCCCTGGTAGTCGGCGTCGATGCGCTGGGTCAGGTCGCCCTGGGCCAGCGCGCCGAGCATCCGGGTGACGTCGCGCAGGCCCTTGTCGGCGGTCTCCACCAGGTTGTTCAGGCCGGTGGCCAGCTTGAGGAAGAAGCCGTCCTTGTTGGACGCCTCGATGCGCTTGCTGAAGTCGCCGCCGGCGGCGGCCTCCACCAGTTGCGAGACCTCCTGTTCGGCGCGGAACTCCTCGGTGCGGTCGGTCCATTGCACCGCCGAGCCCAGGCGCTCGCCGGCATCGCTGAACACCGGCACCACGTCCAGGGCGAAGCGCCGGCCGCCGAGGTTCAGCTCGGCCTGGTAGCGTCCGCTGAGGTGGGCGAGCAGGGTGCGCTGGTGTGCCGGGTTCTTGTGGAACATGTCGATGTTGGCGCCCATCAGGCGGCTGGCGTTGAAGTTCGGCAACTGCTTGCGGATGTCCGCCTCGGCGCGGCCGAGCATCTCGCTGACGGTGCGGTTCATGTAGATGATGTCGAGGTCGTTGTTGGCGATCATCACGTTGGCCGAGACGTTATCCAGCGCGCTCTTGATCCCGGCGTTGTACTCGGCGGCGTCGGCGCTGGCCCTGAGGCTGGCGCGCACGCCGTCGATGGCCTCGGTGATCATCGCCTTCTTGCCCGGCAGACGGTCCATCTCCGGCGAGAGGTCGCCCTTGCCGTAGGCGGTGACGGTGGCCACCACCTTCATCTTCACCGCGATGTGCGAGGCGACCAACTCGTTGATGCCCTTGGCGATGTGTGCCGGGCGGCCGCTGAGCCTGTCCGCCGGGATCACTTCGTCGATCCAGCCCAGCTCGTGCTGGTGGCTCATCTCGGCAAGGCCGGCCTCCAGGGCCTCGTTCTGCGCCAGCTCCGCGCGCTGCTCGCGCAGGGTGCGCTGCACGCTGCGCAGGCCGTCGTAGAGGCGCTCGTAACCGGGCGCGGGGGCCTCGCCGATGGCGACATCGAGGTTGCCGTCGACCAGGCTGTGGAGAAGGGCGGTGATGCGGTCGGCGCGTTGCTGCGCCACGGCGTGTGCGTTGAACAGACCCATTGTCGTTATCCTCGGCTCAATCTTTTTTTGTCGTGTGGCAGTCAGGCGGCGGCTTCATCGACCAGCGCCATCTCGCGGCTGGTCATGAGTTTTTCGATGTCCACCAGGATCAGCATCCGCTCGCCCGCGGTGGCCAGGCCGAGCAGGTATCGGGTATCGAAGCTGGCGGCGAACTCCGGCGGCGGCTTGATCTCCTCGCCGGCCAGGGCGATCACGTCGGAGACCGAATCCACTACCGCGCCGACGATGCGCCGGCCGACGTTGAGGATGATCACCACGGTGAACTGGTCGTAGCTGATGTCGGCCAGGTTGAACTTGATGCGCAGGTCGACGATGGGCACGATGGCGCCGCGCAGGTTGATCACGCCCTTGATGAAGGCGGGCGCGTTGGCGATCGCGGTGACCTGGTCGTAGCCACGGATTTCCTGCACCCGCAGGATGTCGATGGCGTATTCCTCGCGGCCCAGGGTGAAGGTCAGGTACTCCTGCGCGGGGCTGGCCGCGAGGCTGGCTTCAGTGGCGCTCATGGGTGGTTTCTCCTTGTGCCGCCAGGCGCGGCAGGGCGTCGACATCGAGGATCAGGGCGACGCTGCCGTCGCCCATGATGGTGGCGCCGGCGATCCCGTCGATCCGGCGGAAGTTCTGTTCCAGGCTCTTGATCACCACCTGCTGCTGGCCCACCAGTTCGTCCACCTGCAGGGCGAAGCTCTTGCCCTCGGATTCGAGGATCACCACGATCGCCTGCTCCGGCGGCAAGGGCGTTGCGTCGATGTGCAGCAGCGCGTGCAGGGAGAACAGCGGGAGGTACTCGCCGCGCACGCGGATCACCGCCGCCTCGTCGCCGGCCATGCCGCGCACGTCGTCGGCGCGGGCCTGCAGCGACTCGACGATGTAGGTCAGCGGGATCACGTAGTTGACCTTCTCCACCGCGACGATCAGGCCGTCGAGGATGGCCAGGGTCAGCGGCAGGCGGATGCCCAGGCGGGTGCCCATGCCGGCGGCCGAGTCGATCTCGATGCGCCCGCTCATGGCCTGGATGTTACGCCGCACCACGTCCATGCCGACGCCGCGCCCGGAGAGCTCGGTGACGGCCTCGGCGGTGGAGAAGCCGGGCATGAAGATCAGTTGCCAGACCTCCGCGTCGGTCATCCCGTCGTGCACCGCCATGCCCTTCTCGCGGGCCTTGGCGAGGATGCGCTCGCGGGACAGGCCTCGGCCGTCGTCGGAGATTTCCACCACCACGCTGCCGCCCTGGTGGCTGGCGGCGAGCTTCACCGAGCCCTGCGCCGGCTTGCCGGCGGCCAGGCGTTCGGCGGGCGTCTCGATGCCGTGGTCGATGCTGTTGCGCACGATGTGGGTGAGCGGGTCGCTGAGCTTCTCGATGACGCTCTTGTCCAGCTCGGTGTGCTCGCCCTGGAGGATCAGCTCGACCTGCTTGCCCAGGCGCGCCGAGGTGTCGTGTACCAGACGCGGGAAGCGGCTGAAGATGAAGCTGATCGGCAACATGCGGATCGACATCACCGATTCCTGCAAGTCGCGAGTGTTGTGCTCCAGTTGCGCCAGGGCCTGCTGCAGACGCTCGTAGTGCGTGGGGTCGAGGTCCTCGCTGAGCTGGCTGAGCATGGCCTGGGTGATCACCAGTTCGCCGACCAGGTTGATCAGGCTGTCGATCTTCTCGACGCTGACCCGGATCGAGCTGGACTCGCCCTCGCTGCGGCAGTCCGCGCGCGCCGCCGCCACGGGCTTGGCCGGCGCCGGCGCGGACGCCGGTGCGACCTCGCTGGAAGCGCCCGGCGTACCGGGCGCGTCGTCGAAGAAACCGAAGTCTTCGTGGGCGGCCGCGGGTTCGCTGGAGGGCGTGCCGGGGGCGTCATCGAAGAAACCGAACGCATCGTCGTCGCTGGCCGCCCGGGGCGTACCCGGCGCCTCGTCGAAGAAGCCAAGCGCCGTACTCTCTGCCGGCTCCGCCAGCCAGGCGCGCAGGCGCTGCACCGTGGCCTGCACCGGCGCGCTCGGGTCCGGGCACTGGTCGCGGTGGGCGTCGAGCAGGCGCTGCAATACGTCGCGGGCCTCGAGGAACACCCCGATCATCTCCGCGCGTAGGGCGGTCTGCCCGCAGCGGATGCGGTCGAGCAGGGTTTCCAGTTCGTGGGTGACGGCGGTCAGGTCGTCGAAGCCGAACATGCCGCTGGAGCCCTTGATCGAGTGGGCCGCGCGGAAAATGCCGTTGAGCGCCTCGGCGTCCGGCTGATCGAGGTCGAGCCCGATCAGCAGCAGTTCGAGGGTGGCCAGGTGTTCGTCGGTTTCCTCGAAGAAGACCTGGAGGAATTGCTCCATACCGTTAGCCATCTGGGGTTCCCCTACGGCAGGACCTTGCGGGTCACTTCAAGGAGCTTGGGCGGGTCGAACGGCTTGACCAGCCAGCCGGTGGCGCCGGCGCTCTTGCCCTGCTGCTTCATGGCATCGCTGGACTCGGTGGTCAGCATGAGGATCGGCACGCTGCGGTAGCCGGCCATGTCGCGCAGGCTGCGGATCAGCGACAGGCCGTCCATGTTCGGCATGTTCTGGTCGGTGAAGACCAGGTTGTAGGTCTTGCGCTGGGCCTTGCCCAGGCCGTCCCTGCCGTCCACGGCCTCGTCCACGTCATAGCCGGCGGACTTGAGCGTGAAGCTCAGCATCTGCCGGATCGAGGCCGAGTCGTCGACGATCAGAATCTGCTTTCCCATTGCGTGACTACTCCTTGTTCCCAGGGGCTGGCATTCGGGGAGATGGGCCGGCGTCAGCCCACCAGGGCGATGTTGGCCAGGTACTCGATGATCGACTGCAACATGTCACTGCCTCCTTTGCATCCGTCGGGTGGGTGCACTCAGAACAGCTCGACTTCTCCGGCGCTGAGGCTGGTCTGCGCCACCGGGTTGTTCAGCGGGCGGTCGAGTTCGGCGACTTCCGCACGCAGGCGCTCGCCCCATTCCCGGGGCTCGCGGCCATCCAGCGCGCCGAGGCCGACGGCCAGCGCAGCGAGACGCGCGCCGTGCTTGCCGATCTGTCCCAGCAACTGGCTGCTCATGTCCTGGAATTGCAGGGCGGTGACCGCCGCGTTGACGCCGTCGCCCACCTCCAGGGAAATCCGGTCCAGCTCCTGCACCACCTTGAGGGTGTGCTGGTTCATCGCGTCGAGGTCGTCGAGCATGCTCTGGATCTTCTGGCGCGAGTCGAGGGCGAAGGACATGTCCTTGTCGGCCAGTTGGGCGATGGCGCCCTCGGCGTCCTTGATCTCGTGGTAGACCACGTCGACGTGTTCGCGGATGGCTTGCGAGAAGTGCGTGGAACGGGTGGACAGCGCGCGTACCTCGTCGGCCACCACGGCGAAACCGCGGCCGCTTTCGCCGGCACGGGCGGCCTCGATGGCGGCGTTCAGGGCCAGCAGGTTGGTCTGCTTGGCGATGGCGTCCATGTCCTGGGTGGACTGCAGGATCTCGCCGATCTTGTGGGTGACGCGGTCCATGCGTTCCACCAGTTGCTGCGAGGTGCGGCTGGTTTCCAGGGTGGCCTCGACGAACAGCCCGAGGGTTTCCTGGGTGGCGTGGATGAAGCGCTGGAAGTCGATGTCGTCGTCCAGGTGGCCGCGCCCGTCGTAGCGCTCGATCAGCGAGTGGGACAGGCCGCGCTGGGTGTCGATGCGCTCGGCCAGGCCGTGGAAGCTGTCGGTGAGCTGGGCGATGGCGTGGTGCAGGATGCCGTCGACCTGGTGGGTGTGGCCGTTGAGGTTGGCCAGGTGGGTTTCCACGGCCTCCTGCAACGGGCGCCATTGCGGCAGCTGTTCGCTGTCCAGGCTGACCTGCTGCGCCGTCGTTTGCGCCTGGGCGGGGCCGACCAGCAGGGTGCTCAGCACCAGGCTGGAGAGCCAGCCCACCGGCAGCAGCATCCAGAACGGCACGCCTGCCCAGCAAAGCCCGGCCACCACCGCCCAGGGCAGCGACTGGATAACCAGGCGTTTCGGCCAGCCCTGGCCGGTGGCCTGAACCGCAGGCGAATCGAGTCGGGTATCGCGCATGGTGCACTCCGTTGCCGAGCGCCAGATCGGGGAACCGCGCGGCTGCTGGGGTAGGTCCTAAGCAGTGCGTCGGCCTGGCTTCTTAAAGCTAGAGCGCTGTTGGGTGATGTCAAATTGACGCTATTTTGCCGGCATTCTGCGGGGGGCCTGATCTAGAGAGGTTTTTGCCGGAGACGCCGTTGTCCGGGCTTCGCCTTTGGCGACGGACGGTAGTCTGAAAGCCCCGTACGATAGGGGCTGCAGACGCTTGGGGAGTGGCAGGACGCGCCGGGATTGGCATTACGGGCCAGCCGTTCGCGCATGCCGATGGCTCAGCGCAATAGGAAGGGCGGTGGCGCGTCCTGCACCCCGGTTTCGTTGACGTATTGCTGGTAGTGCTCGATCAGCCCGGCCAGCCGGGCCGGCTGTTCCTCGGCCAGGTCGCGGGTCTCGCCGGGGTCGCTGGCCAGGTCGTAGAGCTGCCAGGTGGCCGGGCCGACCGGCGCCGGCAGGTACACCGCCTTCCAGTCGCCCTGGCGGATGGCGCGCATGCCGAACAGCTCCCAGCCGGTGACGGTCTTCTCGTCGTGGGCCTGCTCCGTCTCGCCGGACAGCCAGCCCAGCCAGGACTTGCCGCGTACCTCGGCGACCTCGCGGCCGCGCCAGCGCTTGCCGGGGTGGCGCACGCCGGCCAGGTCGAGGAGGGTCGGGGTGATGTCCATCACCGTGGCGAAAGCGTGGCTGATCTCGCCCTGGCGCTGGAGCGATGGGTAGCGCACCAGCGCCGGTACGCGGATGCCGCCCTCGGTGGTGAAGGCCTTGTACAGCCGCGACGGCGCGGTGGCCGCCTGGGCCCAGCGCGGGCCGTACCAGATGTAGGAGTTGGCGCGGCCGATGTTCTCCAGGCGGTTGTCGTAGTGCTGGTCGAGGAAGCTCAGAAGATCCGGCCCGAAGCGCGGGAAGGCTTCCAGCAGCGCGCCCTCGGCGCCGTTGTCGGACATGAACAGCACGAAGGTGTTGTCCAGTTCGCCTTGCTGGCGCAGGTACTCGACGATGCGGCCGACGTTCCAGTCCAGGCGCTCGACCATCGCCGCGTAGACCTCCATCGCCCGTGCCGACCGGGCCTTTTCCTCGGCGCCGAGCTGCGCCCATTCCTTGCTGATGGCCAGCAGCGGATGCGCCTTCACGTCGGCGCCGATCAGACCCAGCTGCTTGAGCCGCTCCAGGCGTTCCAGGCGCAGCGCCTCGGGGCCGGCGTCGTAGCGACCCTGGTACTTGTCGACCACCTCCTTGGGCGCCTGCAACGGCCAGTGCGGCGCGGAGAACGGCAGGTAGGCGAAGAACGGCCGGCTCTGGTCGCGCTCCTTGAGGTACTGCAGCAGCTTGTCGCCGAAGGCATCGGAGGAATAGAAGTCCGCCGGTAGCTCGTCGATGAATCGGTCGTCCTCGACGTACAGCGCCGGGGTGCTCTTGAGGATGCGCGGTGTGCTCTCGTCGTAGGGCGGTTCGAAACCGTAGTGGTTGGCGGCGCCGGGCAGCAGCGAGAAGGAGCGCTCGAAGCCCCGTGCGTGGGGCGCCTGTTCCAGCGTCAGGCCCAGGTGCCACTTGCCGGCCATCAGCGTCTGGTAGCCGGCCTCGCGCAGCAGCTCGGGCAGGGCGACCACGCGGTCGTTGAGGTAACCCTCGTAGCCGGGCTTGCCTTCCAGCTCCGGGGTCAGCGCCTCGGCCATGGTGCCGATGCCGGCGATGTGGTGGTCGGTGCCGGTGAGCAGCATCGAGCGGGTGGGCGAGCAGGTCGGCGCGGTGTGGAAATCGGTCAGGCGCAGGCCGTCGAGGGCCAGGGTGTCGAGATTCGGGGTGGAAATCTCGCCGCCGAAGGCGCCGAGGTCGGAGAAGCCGAGGTCGTCGGCGACGATGACGAGGAAGTTGGGGCGTTTGTTCATGGTCGGACTCGCTAGGTTGGCTTTTCGTAGGAGCGAGCTTGCTCGCGAACCGCTCCGCAGCGGGGTTTGTTCGCGAGCAAGGACTGGGCGTCCCCCTCGTTCCTACAAGGGCGGGGTTGTTTGGATCAGCAGGCAATGAACTCGAACGGCAGGTCTTCCA
Source organism: Pseudomonas sp. ATCC 13867 (assembly GCF_000349845.1). NCBI lineage: Bacteria > Pseudomonadati > Pseudomonadota > Gammaproteobacteria > Pseudomonadales > Pseudomonadaceae > Pseudomonas > Pseudomonas sp. ATCC 13867. Next base: position 183,986 of record NC_020829.1, read on the forward strand.
CCCGCCTGGGCTGCGGCGCGAGGTAGTCGCCATCGCCGGTCAACTCGTGCAGCAGCGCCTCGCGCAGGCGCAGGAAGTCGAAGCCGCCGCGCTCGCGCGGATGCGCCAGCGGCACCTCGACGATGCGCTTGATCCGCCCCGGCCGTGGCGCCATCACCACCACGCGGTCGGCGAGGAACAGCGCCTCCTCCACGTCATGGGTGACCAGCACGGTGGTGATCCGCTCGCGCTGGCGGATGCGCAGCAGCTCTTCCTGCAACTGCTGGCGGGTGAGGGCATCGAGGGCGCCGAAGGGCTCGTCCAGCAGCAGGATGCGCGGGCTCGCCACCAGCCCCCGGGCGATGGCCACGCGCTGCGCCATGCCGCCGGAAAGCTGGTGCGGGTAGGCCCGCTCGAAGCCCTTCAGGCCCACCAGCTGCAGGTAGTCGGCGACCTTGCCGGCCTTGCCGGTGGCGCTCAACGGTTCGTTGACCAGGCCGAGTTCGACGTTCTGTTCCACCGTCAGCCAGGGGAACAGCCGGTGCTCCTGGAACACGATGCCGCGTTCGCCGCCGATGCCGTCGATGGGTTTGCCGGCGATGCGGATTTCGCCCTGGAACTCGCGGTCCAGGCCGATCAGCAGGCGCAGCAGGGTGGACTTGCCGCAGCCGCTGGCGCCGACGATGGCGATGAACTCGCCGTCGGCGATCTCCAGGTCGAAGCGTTCGATGGCCTGCAGTTCGCGGCCGTCCACGGGGAAGGTCTTGGCGACCTGGCGAAAGCTCACCAGCGCCGGGGAAGTGAAGGCGTTCATGCGTGTCTCCAGCGCGTCGCGTGCGCTTCAAGGCGGTGTCCGAGGGCGGCGAGCAGTGCGCCGGTGAGGCCGACCAGCAACATGCCGGCGCCGACCAGGTCCATGCGGAACAGCTGCTGGGCGCCGATCATCAGGCTGCCGATGCCGCCGTTGGACGGCATGAAGTACTCGGCGCCGATGGTGCCCAGCCAGGCGTAGATCAGCGCCAGGCGCAGGCCGGCGAACACCGAGGGCGCGGCACCCGGCAGCACCAGCCGGCGCAGCCGCTGCCACGGCGACAGACGCAGGGCGAGGGTCGCTTCGCTCAGTTGCGGCGGCAGGCTGGCGACGCCGCGCTGGGTGGCCAGCAGCAGCGGGAAGAAGGACGCGAGGCCGACGAACACCACCTTGGCCGTCTCGCCCAGGCCGAACCAGGCGGTGAGCAGCGGCACCCAGGCGAAGATCGCCACCTGCCGCAGCGCGGCGAAGCTCGGGCCTAACAATCGTTCGGCGGGACGCAGCAGGCCGAGCGCGAGACCCAGGCCGAAGCCCAGCGTACCGCCCAGCAGCAGGCCGCCGAGGGCGCGTTGCAGGCTGCTCAGCAGTGCGCCGGGCAGGCTGCCGTCGAGCAGTCCCTGCCACAGGGCGGCGGCCACTGACGCGGGGCTGGCGAGGATCGCCGGATCGACCCAGGCGAAGACACTGGCGGCCTGCCACAGGGCGAGCAGCGCAAAGGGCAGCAACCAGGGTTGCAGGCGCTGCCAGCCGTGGCCGCGCGCGCTGCGGCGCAGCTCCCCGGCGGCCTGTTGCGGCCAGTGCAGCAGGCGTCGGTCCAGGGCCTGGATACCCCGGTCCATCGCCGCGCCCACCAGGCCGATGACCAGGATGCAGACGAACACGGTGTCGAGCATGAACAACTGGCGCGCCTGCACCATCAGGTAGCCGATGCCTTCGCTGGAAGCCAGCAGCTCCACGGCCAGCAGCGAGGTCCAGCCCTGCGCCAGGGCCAGGCGCACGCCGGAGAGGAAAGAGGGCAGCGCCGCCGGCAGGATCAGCCGCCACACCAGCAGGTGACGCGGCAGGCGCAGCACGGCGGCGGCCTCGCGCAGGCGCGGCTGGGCGTCACGCACGCCGACCAGGGTGTGCAGGGTGACCGGGACGATCACCGCCTTGATCAGCACCACCAGCTTGAGCAGCTCGCCGATGCCGAAGAACAGCATGAACAGCGGAATCCAGGCCAGGGTCGGGACCTGCGCCAGGGCGCTGAAGGTCGGCAGGATCAGCCGCTCGGCCCGCCGGCTGAAACCCAGCCAGGCGCCCAGGGCGAGCCCGCTGGCGATGCCGGCGAACAGGCCCCAGGCCAGGCGTTTCAGGCTGATGCCCAGTTGCAGCCAGAGCTCGCCGCCGAGCAGCTCGCGGGCGGTCTGAAGCACCAGCTCCGGGGTCGGCAGGATCTGCGCCGACATCCAGTGCCGGTGGCTGGCGATCCACCACAGCAGCGCCAGCATGGCCGGCACCAGCCAGGGCAGCGCGCGGGAGGTTGAAGCCCACGGCAGGCGCGGTGTGACGAGCGCCGGACGGGGAGTGGGGAGGGCAAGGCCGGAGGCTTTAATAATATTCTTCATTGGAATATGAAAAATCCAATCAATGCATTTATGAGCTAAGAAAGGTCATTTAAGGGAAGCCCCTCCGCTGCGGCCAATGCATTCGAGGAATATTTTTTATGCCTTCCGGGCATTTCCGCGCGGAGCCCGAGCGCATCTGATTTAGGTCTTTCAGTTACTAAAAAATAAGTTTTTATTATTTTATTCGCGGACCAGGAGCTGCCTTTAGTGCCTCCCACGCATTCATCCATTGCAGGAGGCAGGCGCCATGAAGGCCCTCACCCAACAGTTGCTGTCCCTCTTCGCCGCGCCGCTGCTGGCCGGTCTGCTCGGCGCCTACCCGACCTTCGCCCAGGCCGCGCCGGTGAAGGAAATCCGCATCGCCGTGCCTGATGTCAGCGCCGGCCCGAAGCCGTCCGGCGGCGGTATCGTGGACGTGCTGCACACCCGCCAGTTGCTGGAGAAGGAGTTCGCCGCCGATGGCATCCAGGTCAAGTGGACCTTCTTCAAGGGCGCCGGCCCGGTGATCAACGAGGCCCTCGCCAACGACCAGGTGGACTTCGCCTACCTGGGCGACCTCGCGGCGATCATCGGCAAGTCCAGCGGGCTGGACACCCGCCTGCTGGCCGCCACCGCGCGCGACGTCAATCACTACCTGGGCGTACAGCCGGGCTCCGGCATCAAGTCCCTGGCCGACCTCAAGGGCAAGCGCGTGGGTATCTTCCGCGGCACCGCGAGCCAGTTGTCGTTCGACAACGCTCTGGCCAGCGCCGGGCTCTCGGAGAAGGACCTGAAGGTGATCAACCTCGACTTCAGCGCCGCGCTGGCGGCCCTGGCTGCCCGGCAGATCGATGCCACCTGGGGGCTGGCGGGATTGTTCGCCCTGCGCGAGAAGGGCCTGGCGGACATCGTATTGAGCACCCACGACCTGGGCGGCGCCGGCACCCTGCAGGCGGGGCTGGTGGGCAACGGCACGTTCGTCGACGCCCATCCCGACCTCACCGAGCGGCTGCTGAAAGTGCAGCTGCAGGCGGTGCAGTGGGCCAGCGCCGAGACCAATCGCGATGCGTATATCGAGCTGGTGTCGAAGCAGGCCAGTTACCCGGCGCTGATCTTCAACAGCGAGTACCGGGATCGCGCGCTGGCGGAGGTGTTGTCGGCGAAGTTGGATGCGGACTTCCTGGCGAAACTGGATGCTTCCATCCAGGCCGCGAAGCGCTACGGGTTGATCCGGCGCGAGTTCAAGGCGGCGGATTGGGCGAAGCCAGAGTTGCAGGAGGCGGCGGGCAAGCAGATTGCCGGGCAGCCGGTGGCGGTGGTTCAGTGAGACAGGGCGCCTATTGCGGACAGGAGGCACTGATTTCGTAGGAGCGGACTCCGTCCGCGATGTTCTTGCTCTTCGTAGGGCGAGTAACGTCTCTGGCGTTATCCGCCGTATCGGGGTTAGGTGTTTCTGCGCCGCTTCGACGTGCACTGAGAGATTTTGTTTCGCCCCCTCGGGCGAGTCCCTTTTGGCAAACGCCCCAAAAGGAACCAAAAGGTCTTGCCCCATCATCCGGGTCCCGCTTCGCGGGACTTCCCTCGCTCCATCGAAGTTTCAGGGGCACGCGTCGACGGGCCATCCCTGGCCCGACGACGCTCTCGCGGCATCCATGCCGCTCAACCCCTGAAACTCCGATTCCACTCGGCCTCCTGAAGGGGCGCTCCGGTGCGTGCGGATATTTCTCTGGAAGTCTTTAAAGCCAGAGCCAGAGCCAGAGCCAGAGCGGAGCTGTGCTCCTGTAGGAGAGACGGGGGCGCCTAGCCCTTGTCCGCGAAGGCTTGTCACAGCACCCACGTTGCAGGATGAACACCTGTAGGGCGAATAACGCGCAGCGTTATCCGCCGCGATGGGTATCGCTTCGCTCCACGCCATCCTACGAAAACTGGACGGCCTCCAGCGTCGTCACTCACGCCGCCTCCCCATCCAACTCCACCAGCAGCTCGATCATCGCCCGCGCCGCCGCCGAGAGACGGTCGCCGGTGCGGGTGACGATGCCGCAGCGGGCCTGGAGGATGTCGACGTTGACCGGCAGGTTGCGAAAATGCAGGTGCACCAGCTCGCCACGCCGCATCGGCTCGCCCACCGCTTCCTCGACGGCGATGCCGATGGCGTCGGTCTGGCTGACGATGCGCACCAGCGAAGCCATGTCCTCGCACTGGATGTTGGTGGTGACGTCGATCTTGCCGCTGAGGTTCGCCAGCATCTTGCGCGCGCTGGAGGGGATCAGTGCGGCGGCCAGCGGGTAGGCGAACAGGTCGTTGGTGGAGAGGCTCTCCTTGGCCAGCAGCGGGTGCCCCTGGCGACAGAAGAACAGGCCGTTGCGCGGCCTGAGCGGGCGGGTCTGGAAGTTGGGGTCGGCTTCGAAGTGGCGGATGTCGGCGACGAAGAATTCGATCTCCTCGCGGCTCAGGTTGCGCGCCAGGCGTTCCCAGTTGTCCACCCCGAACTGGATGTGCAGGCGCGGGTAGCGCCGAACGAACTGCGCCACCGCATCCGACACCAGTTTCTGCGCCGGCGCCGGACCGCAGCCGAAGCGCAGCTCGCCGGAATCCAGCTTGTTCAACTGGGCGATGGCGTGGCTCAGGTTGCTCGCGCCCTGCACCAGGCTCAGCGCGTGCTGCAGCACCACCTGGCCCTCGGGGGTAGGGCGCAGATCCTTGCTGGCGCGGTCCACCAGGCGGCAGCCCAGCTCCTGCTCCAGGCCCTGGATGCTGCGGCTGAAGGCCGGCTGGGTGATGCCCATGGCGTCGGCGGCACGGACGAAACTCCGGTGTTCGTTGAGGGCGATGAAGTAGCGCAGCTGGCGCAGATCCATGATGCATTTCCGGCATTGAAAATAGTGGGCAAAGGCATTTGCCGCAGGGGATGCGCTGGTTTTAAATGCAAGCTCTTATTCCGTCAATGAAGAATAAAACTTAAATCTATTCTTTTAAGAAATAAGAATATGTACGAGACCAGGAGCCGCCCGATGCATGCCTTGAGCCGCCCGCCTTACCGAATGTGCCGTTGCTGCGGCTGTCCACGCTGCCGCTGAGCGCCCCGCCGCCCTGACGCGGCGTCATCCCGAATCACTGAGCTGCCGTTCGCCGCGCCGACGCGGTGCGGCCCCCTGTTGCCCGCGCGTTTTCGCGGTCGCCCAAGGAATACCCCATGAGTTCGAGACAGCATTTCCCCTCCATCGCCCCGCGCCGGCTGCGCGCGCCGGACTACGCCGTCGTCCTGCTGCTGGCCCTCGGCGGCGCGCTGCCGGTCCTCGCCGACGAGCAGGACGAGGACGCTACCACCGCGACGCCTGCCGCCACCGCCACCAAGGCCGAGCCCGCCAAGGCCGACGCCACCCTGGGCAAGGTCACCGTCACCGCCCGCCGCCGCGAGGAAGACTCGCAGAAGGTGCCGACGCCGATCACCGTGCTCGGCGGCGAGACCCTGGAAAGCCAGCGCATCTACAAGGTGCAGGACCTGCAGCAGGTGCTGCCGAGCGTCAACGTCGCCTTCATCCATGCGCGCCAGTCGAGCATCGCGGTGCGCGGCATCGGCAACAACCCGGCCAGCGACGGCCTGGAAGGCAGCGCCGGGGTCTACCTGGACAACGTCTACCTCGGCCGCCCCGGCATGGCGGTGTTCGACCTGCTGGACATCGAGCAGCTGGAACTGCTGCGCGGCCCGCAGGGCACGCTGTTCGGCAAGAACACCACCGCCGGTGTGCTGAACATCAGCACCCGCGCGCCGACCTTCAGCCCCGAGCGCAGCGTCGAGGTGTCCGGCGGCCAAAACGGCTACTTCCAGGGCAAGGGCACGGTCTCCGGCGCGCTGACCGAGACCCTGGCCGGGCGCGTGTCGGCCTACCGCACCCGCGACGACGGTTACATCAGGAACGTCTACGACGACAACGACCTCAACGGCGGCGCGCGCCAGGGCATCCGTGGCCAGTTGTTGTTCAAGCCCAGCGAGGACTTCGACCTGCGCTGGATCAACGACTACAACGAGGAGGATTCCAGCAACGGCAGCATGGTGGTGTACGGCGCCACCGACCGCTTCTGGCAGCGCGCCGCCGCCGTGGGTGCCTCGCCGATCCGCGATCCGGACCGCAAGAAGGTCAACATCAACGGCCGGCAGAACGTCAGCGTGCACCAGGGCGGCAGCTCGGTGGAGGCCAACTGGAACCTCGATGGCGGCTTCAAGCTGACCTCCATCAGCGCCTACCGCTACTGGCACTTCACCCCGGCCAACGACGAGCAGCTCGATGTCTCGGCGATCAACAACACCGGCGTGGAAGTCCACGACCGCCAGTTCTCCCAGGAGATCCGCCTGGCCTCGCCCACCGGCGGCGCCTTCGACTACGTGCTCGGCGCCTATGCGTTCAACCAGAACCTGGGCAACAAGACCTTTACCGACTACGGCCCGCTGGCCGACCAGTACCTGCTGGGCACCAACCTCAACGCGCTGAACAACACCTACTCCAAGGCCAACGGCAAGATCGAGACCGACAGCTTCGCGCTGTTCTCCCAGGGCACCTGGCACCTCACCGACAGGCTGGACTTCACCGCCGGCCTGCGCGGCACCTATGAGGAAAAGGCCGCCAAGGTCGAACGCTTCGCCCCGGTGGGCGGCGCGACGGTGGCCGGCGTCGGCGCGGTGGTACGGCGCAACCAGCTGGGCGCCTACGATTCCGGCGACCTCAGCCTGTACAACTTCTCGCCCTCGGCGCTGCTCAGCCTGAGCTACCAGTTCGACAACGATCTGCTCGGCTACGCCTCGCTGTCCCACGGCGAGAAGTCCGGCGGGGTGAATCTGGCCGTGGCCAGCGCACCGACCGCCGGGGCGGACTCGCTGCTGGTCGGCCCGGAGCGCGCCAACGATGCCGAGCTGGGGATCAAGTCGACCCTGTTCGACAACCGCCTGCAGCTCAATACCAACCTCTTCTGGACCGGCATCCACGGCTACCAGGCGACCACCCTGTACCAGCCGCCGGGCTCGACCCAACTGGTCTCGGTGCTCTCCAACGCCGGCAGCGTGCGCTCGCGCGGCCTGGAGTTCGAAGCCACGGCGCTGCCGCTACGCGGCCTGACGCTGAACTTCAACGGCTCCTACAACGACGTCACCTACCTGTCGTTCAAGGACGCCCCGTGCCCGGCGGAGATTTCCACTAAACCCGGCGCGCCGGCCACTTGCGACCTCACCGGGGAGAACGTGGTGGGCGCCTCGAAGTGGATCGCCAACCTCAATGGCGAATATGCCTGGAACCTCGACGACGGCATCCGCCCCTACCTGACCGGCAGCTACGCCTACCGCTCCGAGGCCGAGGGCACGCTGGACAACTCCGATCTCTCGAAGATCGACGGCTACGGCCTGGCGAACTTCTCCGTCGGCCTGCGCAAGGACCTCGGCGACGGCCAGCTGGACGCCTCGGTGTGGCTGAAGAACGCCTTCGACAAGGACTACTACCTGGCTGCCTTCGCCAGCATCAACGGCTCCTACACCGCCTCGGTGGGGCAGCCGCGCACGCTGGGGGCCTCGCTTCGTTACGACTTCTGATCCCCATCCGCCGCGCCCGAGCGCGCGGCTCCATTGCCACAGCAAGAGGACTTCGACATGAGCAACGCAGCACACGCCATACCGCAACAGCGCATCGAACTCGACATCCATCCGGTGGCCGGCCGCATCGGCGCCGAAATCCGTGGCGTGACCCTTTCCGGCGATCTCGACGCCGCCACTGTCGAGGCGATCCAGGCCGCCCTGGTGCAGCACAAGGTGATCTTCTTCCGAGGCCAGGGACAGCTCGACGACGCGGGCCAGGAAGCCTTCGCCCAACGGCTCGGCGATCCGGTGGCGCACCCTACCGTGCCGGTGGAGGAGGGCACCCGTTACCTGCTGGAGCTGGACGGCGCCCAGGGCCGACGCGCCAACTCCTGGCACACCGACGTGACCTTCGTCGAGGCCTATCCCAAGGCTTCGATCCTGCGCAATGTGGAGGCGCCCGAGGCCGGTGGCGACACCGTGTGGGCGAACACCGCGACCGCCTACGACGACCTGACGCCGGAACTGAAAGTGCTGGCCGATTCGCTCTGGGCGGTGCACAGCAACGAGTACGACTACGCCGGCATCCGCCCGAACGCCGACCCGGCACGCCTGGAGGAATACCGCAAGGTGTTCACCTCGACCCTCTACGAGACCGAGCACCCGGTGGTGCGGGTACACCCGGTCAGCGGCGAGCGGACGCTGCTGCTGGGGCACTTCGTCAAACGCCTCAAGGGACTGTCGCAGCACGACTCGGCGCACCTCTTCGCGGTGCTGCAGAGCCACGTCACCCGCCTGGAGAACACCGTGCGCTGGCGCTGGCAGTCGGGCGACGTGGCGATCTGGGACAACCGCGCGACCCAGCACTATGCCGTGGACGACTACGGCACCCAACCGCGCATCGTGCGCCGCGTGACCCTGGCCGGCGACGTGCCGGTGGGCGTGGACGGGCAGCGCAGCCGGACGATCAAGAAGGTCTGACGCTTCACCCAGAGCCCCTCACCCCAACCCTCTCCCAGAGGGAGAGGGGGCCGTCCGATGCAGCGGGATATTCCGTCGCACTGGACTACTCCCTCTCCCCTTGGGAGAGGGTTGGGGTGAGGGCCGCACGGCACGCACTTACAGGAACGTACCCATGAGCCAATCCGCCGCCCTCAGGCAACCCACCCCCGAACCCTTCGCCATCGTCCCCCTCGACGCCCCGCTGGGCGCCGAAGTGCGCGGCCTGGACGCCCGCGAGCCGCTGACCCCGGAGCAGATCCTGGCGATCAGGCAGGCCCACCGCGACCACCACATCCTGATCTTCAAGCACCAGCAGCTCGACGACGAGCAGTACCTGCGCTTCGCCACTCTGTTCGGCGCGGTGTTCCAGCCGCCGGCGGACGTGCCGGTGCTGTCCTCCGGCGCCGACGGCAAGGCGCCGGACATCGTCAGGGTGGCCAATACCGGCGACGGCGAGCTGGGCAACTTCGCCCTGCCGGCCCACGTCGATCACCAGTGGACGCCGGTGCCGTCTTCCGGCTCCTTCCTCTACGCGCTGGAGGTGCCCAGGACCGGCGGCGAAACCCTGTTCACCAACCTGGCTCGTGCCTACGCGACGCTGGACGAGGCGACCCGCGCCGAGATCGACCCGCTGCGCCTGATCAACTACAACCCGTTCATTCGCCTGAAGAGCGGCGGCTACAACGGCCACTTCGTGCGTTACCGCACGCCGGACATCGAGCCGATCCAGGGCACCGAGCACCCGCTGGTGCGCACCCATCCGGAAAGCGGCAGGCGCGTGCTGTTCCTCTCGGTGCACACCGAGGTGGAAATCCCCGGCCATGATCCGCAGCAGGGCGCGGTGCTGATCGAGCGGTTGCGCGAGCACCTGCAGCGGCCGGAGCTGAGCTACACGCACCGGTGGGAAGTGGGCGATATCGTCTGGTGGGACAACCAGGCCACGCTGCATGCGCGCAACGCGTTCCCGGCCAGCGAGCGGCGGCGCCTCAAGCGAATCAGCCTGAGTGGCAGCCGACCTTTCTAAAAGGGCAATGAGGCGCGGGGGAACGGTCGGCGCCCCATCCGCCAACCGTTCCCCCGCGCCTCACCATTTTCGCCTTAGAGCGTGCCGAGCAGCTTGCGCGCGGCCTGGGTGTGGTCGGCGATCAGGCGCTTGAGGTCGAGGCCTTCGACTTCGCCGTCGATGACCCGCCAGGTGCCGCCGATCATGATCCGGTCGGCCTTGTCGGCGCCGCACAGCAGCAGTGCCGACAGCGGATCGTGGCTGCCGGAGAAGCGCAGTTCGTCGAGCTTGAACAGCGCCAGGTCCGCCTGCTTGCCCACCGCCAGTTCGCCGATGTCGCTGCGGCCGATGAGCCTGGCCGAACCCTTGGTGGCCCAGCCCAGCGCGCGTTCCGGGGTGATCTGTTCGGCGCCATAGCGCAGGCGCTGGATGTACAGGGCCTGGCGGGCTTCGAGGATCATGTTGGAGGCGTCGTTGGAGGCCGAGCCGTCCACGCCGATGCCCACCGGCGCGCCGGCTTCTTCCAGGGCCACGGTCGGGCAGATGCCCGAGGCCAGGCGCATGTTCGAGCTGGGGCAGTGGCAGACGCCGGTGCCGGCTTCGCCCAGGCGACGGATTTCCTCGTCGTTGAAGTGGATGCCGTGGGCCAGCCAGGTGCGCGAGCCGAGCCAGCCGACGCTGTCCAGGTAGTCCACGGTGCGCTGGCCGAAGCGCTGCAGGCAGAAGTCTTCCTCGTCGAGGGTTTCGGCGAGGTGGGTGTGCAGGCGTACGTCTTCGCGCTCGGCCAGCTCGGCGCTGGCGCGCATGATTTCCGGGGTGACCGAGAACGGCGAGCAGGGCGCCAGGGCGATCTGCACCTGGGCGCCGTCGCCGCGCTGGTGGTACTCGCGGATCAGCCGCTGGCTGTCGTCGAGGATGGCTTCGGCGCTCTGCACGGTCTGCTGCGGCGGCAGGCCGCCGTCGGCCTCGCCCAGGCTCATGGAGCCACGGGTGAGCATGGCGCGCATGCCCAGTTCGGTGACCACGCCGGCCTGCACGTCGATGGCCTGCTCCAGGCCATCGGGGAACAGGTAGTGGTGGTCGGCGGCGGTGGTGCAGCCCGACAGCAGCAGCTCGGCCAGGGCGACCTTGGTCGCCACCGCCAACTGGTCGGGGGTCAGGCGCGCCCACACCGGGTAGAGGGTCTTCAGCCAGGGGAACAGCGGCTGGTTCACCACCGGCGCCCAGGCGCGGGTGAGGGTCTGGTAGAAGTGGTGGTGAGTGTTGATCAGGCCGGGAGTCAGTACGTGCTGGCTGGCATCGAAGGTCTGCTCACAGGGAGCCTTGGGCTGCTGGCCGGCGGCGACCAGTTCGACGATGCGGCCGTCCTGCACGACGATGCCGCCACGGGCGTCCTGATCGTTGGCAGTGAAGACGGCGAGCGGGTTGCGCAGCCAGAGACGGGTAGAAGGCATGAGTGATTCCTCGTTGGGCGGAGCCGCCGCGTGAGGCGAGCCGGCTCCTGTATTGAGAGAGCCAGCTCAGTGTTAACCCTGTCTGCTGATCCAGGTGCGCTTGGTGCTACCGAGCGGTTCGCTGCGCGTCGGCCATGCGGCGTTGGCGATCGTCGGGAAATGCTCATTGACTGGAGTCAACTGCGCTTTCCCGCCAACCGCCGCCTTGCCTGGCTCTAGCTCGCAGAACCTGACGTCGGAGTCAAGTGAGGGCTCATGGTAGCCGTATCGGGGCGGTTCGTCACCAGTCGATCGTCGTCCCCTGGTAGTCCAGGTAGAACTGGCCGCCACGGCCGGCGTGGCCTTCGACCTGATCGGCGAGGCCTTTCACGCTGGTCGGAACATCCAGCGGCGCGGCTTCGCCGCCCATGTCGGTGCGCACCCAGCCGGGGTGCAGGTTGAGCACGGTGAGGCCGGTTTCACCCAGTTCGCCGACGAAGCTGCGGGTCAGCGAATTGAGCGCCGCCTTGCTCGCGCGGTACAGCGCCATGCCGCCGGACTCGTTACCGGCGACGCTGCCCAGCTCCGAGGTCATGAAGGCCAATACGCCGCGCTCGCCATCGATGCGCGGCAACAGGCGCTCGGCCAGGCGCAGCGGCGCCACGGCGTTGACCATGAACAGCTGGCCGATGTCGGCCAGGTTGGCATCGATGGCCGACTGGTGCGCCGGGCCGTAGATGCCGGCGTTGATGAAGACCAGGTCGAAGCGCGCGCCGGCCAGGGTTTCGGCGAGGCGGTCCTGGGAGTGGATGTCATCCAGCAGCAGCGCTTCGACGCGCACCGGCAGGCCGGCCAGGTCGCCGGGGTGGGCGGCGTCGCGCACGGTTGCGGTGACGTCCCAGCCTCGGCCGAGCAGCTCGCGCACCAGGCCCAGGCCGAGGCCACGCGAGGCGCCGATGATCAGGGCGGATTTCGGGGTGGTCATGGCAGCCTCCAGCGGTTTGACGGAATCGGGAAAGAATAACCCACAGTGCGGGAGGGCATTTGCTTCCTGTAGGAGCGAGCTTGCTCGCGAACCGCCCAGCGCCAGCGTGGCCGGGGAGCTCTGTTCGCGAGCAAGCTCGCTCCTACGAAAAGCGAAAAGCGAAAAGCGAAAAGCGAAAAGCGAAAAGCGAAAAACGAAAAGCGAAAAACGAAAAGCGAAAAACGAAAAGCAGAAACGACAAGGCCCGGCATTGCGCCGGGCCTTGTGGATAAAACGCCCCGGAGAGTGTGCGCCGGGGCCTGGGCAAGGAGCCCAATCAGTCGGTGACGATCTTCGAGTGCTTCTGGGTGTCCTTCATGGTCACGTACACCAGCAGCGAGCAGGCGATGCACGCGGTGACGTACCAGTAGAAGCCGCTCTCCATGCCGATGCTCTTGAACCACAGCGCCACGTACTCGGCGGTGCCGCCGAAGATGGACACGGTCAGCGCGTACGGCAGCCCCACGCCCAGGGCGCGGATCTCGGTGGGGAACAGTTCGGCTTTCACCACGGCGTTGATCGAGGTGTAGCCGCTGACGATGACCAGCGCGGCCATGATCAGGAAGAACGCGCCCCACCAGGTGTCGATGCTGTGCAGGGTGCTGAGGATCGGGTAGGTGAAGATCGTGCCCAGCACGCCGAAGGCGATCAGGATCGGACGACGGCCTATCTTGTCCGATAGTGCGCCGACGATGGGCTGCAGCAGCATGAACAGGAACAGGGTGGCCGCCGAGATCATGGTCGAGTCGCTCTTGCTCATCCCCACCGTATTCACCAGGTACTTCTGCATGTAGGTGGTGTAGGTGTAGAAGGCCAGGGTGCCGCCCATGGTCAGGCCGACCACGGTGAGCACTTCCTTGGGATGGCGCATCAGCGAGCGCATCAGGCTTTCCTTGGGCTCTTCCTTCTTGGTGGTGAAGGACTCGGTCTCTTCCATGCCGCGACGCAGGTACATGGCGGTTACCGCGCACAGCGCACCGATGAAGAAGGGCACGCGCCAGCCCCAGCTTTCCAGCTGCTCGACGCTCAGGGTCTGTTGCAGCACGATCAGCACCGCCAGGGCGATGAGCTGGCCGGAGATCAGGGTCACGTACTGGAAGCTGGAGAAGAAGCCGCGCTGCTCCTTGTTGGCCATCTCGCTCAGGTAGGTAGCGGAAGTGCCGTATTCGCCGCCGACCGACAGGCCCTGCAGCAGGCGCGCGAGCACCAGCAGGATCGGGGCGCCGACGCCGATGGTTTCATAGCTGGGGGTCAGGGCGATGATCAGCGAGCCGAAGCACATCAGCAGGACCGAGGCCAGCAGCGCCGCCTTGCGGCCCTTGCGGTCGGCGTAGATGCCCATCAGCCAGCCGCCGATCGGGCGCATCAGGAAGCCCACGGCGAAGATCGCGGCGGTGTTCAGCAACTGGGCGGTCATGTCGCCCTGGGGGAAGAACGCCTTGGCGAAATACAGCGAGAAGGCGGCGTAGACGTACCAGTCGTACCACTCGACCAGGTTGCCTACCGAGCCGCTGAAGATCGACTTGATGCGCTGGGAAGTCGTACGGGGGGCGGCAGAAGCGGAGACGGCGCTTGCGCTATCCATGGGTATTCCTCTTGTCGTTGTTGTCGTCAGGCGTGCGGACTACGGGTTACGTCACGCCGGCGCGCCGCGAGGGCGGCGCAGTGTCGAGGGCGATAGCAGACAGCGTGCCAAGGCGCGAAAGCCGCGTGGTAGAAGGGCTCCGGCGTTTCGAGAGGGTATTTGGGCAGGCGAAGGAATGCCGATGGGCGAGGGTGGTGAGCGGAAATCCGCCGACGCAGGAGCCTGTAGGAGCGAGGGGGACGCCTGGTTCTTGCTCGCGAACGCATTCTGCCGGTGGTTCCCGTGCTGTGCGATTCGCGAGCGAGCTCGCTCCTACAAAAGCGTTCAGCGCTGCCGGAACAGATCCCCGGGTGTAAACCCGAACAACCCCTTGAACGAGGCGATATAGGCCGAGGTCGAGTCATACCCGCAATCCAGCGCCGCGGTGGTGACGCTGTCCCCGGCCTCCAGCGAGCCGAGGGAGGCGAGCAGACGCTGGCGCTGGCGCCAGAGGCGGAAGGTCATCCCGGTTTCGCGCTGGAACAGCCGCGACAGGGTCTTCTCCGACGTGCCGATGCGCTGCGCCCAGTCGCCCAGGGTCTGGCTGTCGGTGGGGTGCTCGATCAGCGTCTGGCACAGTTGCAGCAGTCGGCCTTCCTGCGGCATCGGCAGGGAGAAGGCGACTTCCGGCAGGGTGCGCAACTGGTCCAGCAGCACCTCCACCAGCCGCGACTCGGCGCTGTCGCCCTGGGGATAGTCCACCGGCAGCTCGCAGAAACTCTTGATCAGCTCGCGGGCCAGCGGCGTCACCTCCAGCACCCGGCAGCGGTCCGGGGCCCAGTCGCAGGCGTCGTCGCGGATGTACAGGCTGCGCATTTCGGCCTGGGTCGAGGTCACCACTTCATGGTCGAGGTAGGCGGGAATCCAGATCGCCCGCTGCGGCGGCGCGAAGAAGCTGCCCTCGGCGGTATGCACGCCGAGCACGCCGGTAATGGCGTAGGACAGTTGCACCCAGGCGTGATGGTGCTTGCTGGTCCAGGAGCCCGCACGCAGCCGCTCGGCGCGGGCATAGACCGGCCGTGGCAGGCGTTCGAGCACCGGGATCAGGCGTTGCAGTTCGGGAGCTTGTCCTTTCATCGGTATATCTTGAGCGTATGTCGATAGCTGACAGAGTCTGGCAGGGCTACCCTGCCGCCTCAAGCCGTATCCGGAGGACGCCGATGCTCAGTTTTTCCGCCCAGGAATATCCCTATCCCTCGCAGCGCTCGCTGGTCTTTGGCCGCCGTGGGATGGTCGCCACCTCGCAGCCGCTGGCGGCGCAGGTCGGGCTGGACATGCTCAGGCGCGGCGGCAACGCCATCGATGCGGCCATCGCCACGGCAGCGGCCTTGACCGTGGTCGAGCCCACCGGTTGCGGCATCGGCGGTGACGCCTTCGCCCTGGTCTGGGTGAAGGACCGGCTCTACGGCCTGGATGCCAGCGGCCACGCGCCGCAGAAGCTGAGCATCGAGGCGGTGCAGGCCGCCGGCCATTCGAAGATGCCGCTGTACGGCTGGACTCCGGTGACCGTGCCGGGCTGCCCGGCGGCCTGGGCGGAGCTGTCGCGGCGCTTCGGCCGCCTGCCGTTCGCCGAGCTGCTGGCGCCGGCCATCGAGCTCGCGCGCGATGGCTTCCCGGTGTCGCCGGTGATCGCCGGCCTGTGGCAGGGCGGCCTGGACAAGTTCCGCGCGGCGCGGCCGCAGCATCCCGAGTTGCAGACCTGGTTCGACGAATTCCTCCTCGACGGCCGCGCGCCTTTCGCCGGCGAAATCTTCGCCAATCCGGCCCAGGCCGATACCCTGCAAGCCCTCGCCGACAGCCAGTGCGAAAGCTTCTACCGGGGCGATCTCGCGCGCACCCTCGCCGCCCATGCCGAGCGCAGTGGCGGCTATCTGCGCGCCGATGACCTGGCGCTCTACCAGCCACACTGGGTCGAGCCGATCTCGCTGAACTACCGTGGCTACGACGTCTGGGAAATCCCGCCCGCCGGCCAGGGCCTGGTGGCGCTGATGGCGCTGAACATCCTCAAGGGCTTCGACTTCGGCGACCGCGACAGTCCGGAAACCTGGCACCGCCAACTGGAGGCGATGAAGCTCGCCTATGCCGACGGCCGCGCCTACATCGGCCAGCCGGACTGCATGCGCGTCAGCGTGGCCGATCTGCTCAGCGACGACTATGCCGCCCGCCGCCGCGCGCTGATCGGCGCGCGGGCGCTGGAGCCGCATCCGGGCAAGCCGAAGTCCGGCGGCACCGTGTACCTCGCCACCGCCGACGAGGAGGGCAACATGGTCTCCTTCATCCAGAGCAACTACCACGGCTTCGGCTCCGGCGTGGTGGTGCCCGGTACCGGCATCGCGCTGCAGAACCGTGGCGCCGAGTTCAGCCTCGATGCGCAGCACGTGAATGGCCTGAAACCGGGCAAGAAGACCTTCCACACCATCATCCCCGGCTTCCTCAGCAAGAACGGCGTGCCGCTCGGCCCGTTCGGCGTGATGGGCGCCTACATGCAGCCGCAGGGGCACGTGCAGATGGTGATGAACCTGGTCGATTTCGGCCTCAACCCGCAGGCCGCGCTCGACGCGCCGCGCTGGCAGTGGCTGGGGGACAAGCGCGTGGGCATCGAATACCACGCGCCGCGCAGCCTGGCGGCGGTGCTGACGCGCCGTGGCCACCACGTCGAAGTGGCCCATGACCTGACCACCTATGGCCGTGGCCAGATCGTCCTGCGCGATCCGGTGAGCGGCGTACTCTGCGCTGGCACCGAGCCGCGCACCGACGCGCACATCGCCGTCTGGTAAGGCACCGCCCGGCGGCCTGGCGCAATCTTCAGGTGTGGCGCCGGGCCGCCTCTGGCATCATTCGCGCCCGGAAAAACGCGTGGCCTTTCCCGGTGGCAACTGTGTAGATTTCCCACAGAAGAGTTGTATACATATTTTGTTTTGATTCGTTTCAACACAAAATTGTCATGTATCCAATTTCTCTTCCGGCGATCGCTCATGCCTGCGCTGAACGTGGTGATGTCGACTCGAAATCGGACAAAGTTGTCTTCCGGGTCAGGAAATGGCTGACCCAGAGCCGGTCGAGAAGTGCCCGCCGTCCACGCGGGATCCACGCAGAAAGCACGGATCGATCGACGATCCGACATAAAAATGGAACGCCCGGTCAGGTTTGGCGCCAATCTTGCTTTCCCAGGCCAGACCTGACTTACGGGACAGGTTCCGCTGACAACTAAAAATGTAATTCGACTGCACTGATTAGGAGCAACGCATGACTCGCACTCTCGCATCCCTGCTGTTCGCCAGCGGGCTGCTGGCGGCCGGCCAAGCCACGGCTGGCGGTGAAGACCTGACTCCGGCTCCGGCCGTCAACGACGGCCCGCTGATCTGGCACAACGAAAGCCTGACCTACCTGTGGGGCAAGAACTTCAAGGTAGACCCGCCGATCCAGCAGACCTTCACCCTCGAGAGCGCGAGCGGCTGGACCTGGGGCGACATCTGGTTCTTCGTCGACCAGATCAACTACAACGGCAAGGAAAGCGCCGTCAACGGCAAGAACACCTACTACGGCGAGTTCAGCCCGCGCCTGTCCTTCGGCAAGCTCACCGGCACCGACCTGTCCCTCGGCCCGATCAAGGACGTGCTGCTGGCCAGCACCTACGAGTTCGGCGAAGGCGATGTCGAGTCCTACCTGCTCGGCCCGGGCTTCGACCTGGCCCTGCCCGGCTTCGACTACTTCCAGCTGAACTTCTACTACCGCAAGCCCGACGGCAACCGCGTACCGTCCGGTGCCTGGCAGATCACCCCGGCGTGGGCCATCACCATCCCGGTGGGCAACTCCGACATCCTGTTCGACGGCTTCATGGACTGGGTCGTCAACAACAAGGACGCCAGCTCCAGCGAGCGCGGCCAGAGCGACTACCACGCCAACCTGCACTTCAACCCGCAGATCAAGTACGACCTGGGCAAGGCCATGGGCTACGAGGCCAAGCACCTGTACGTGGGTATCGAGTACGACTACTGGTCCGACAAGTACGGCATCAAGGATTCCCAGTACTTCACCACCGACCAGAACACCATGAGCGCACTGGTCAAGTACCACTTCTGACGGCTCGTCGGGCCCCGCCAGGCGGCGGGGTCCGCGTTCCTTCCCCGGCGCGTCGCCGATTTTTCTCCGGCGAGCGCTTGAATCGCCCGCCCCGGCTGGGTTATCCATGCTGCGCCCCCCGTAGACGTGGACCTGCCACATGACCCTCCAAGTGCCCGCCCATACCGCCCAGAACGGTGAGAAGCCCGCCGGCCGCATTCGCCAGAAGAACGAAGAAGCCATCCTCGCCGCCGCCGAGGAGGAATTTGCCCGTCACGGCTTCAAGGGCACCAGCATGAACACCATCGCCCAGCGCGTCGGCCTGCCCAAGGCCAACCTGCACTACTACTTCAGCAACAAGCTGGGACTGTACGTGGCGGTGCTGAGCAACATCCTCGACCTGTGGGACAGCACCTTCAACCATCTCACCGTGGACGACGACCCGGCCATCGCACTGGCGGCCTACATCCGCGCCAAGATGGAGTTCTCCCGCCGTTACCCGCAGGCCTCGCGGGTCTTCGCCATGGAAATCATCAGCGGCGGCGAATGCCTCTCCGAGCATTTCAGCCAGGACTACCGCGCCTGGTTCGCCGGCCGCGCCGCCGTGTTCCAGGCCTGGATCGCCGCCGGCAAGATGGATCCGGTCGATCCGGTGAACCTGATCTTCCTGATCTGGAGCAGCACCCAGCACTACGCCGACTTCGCCACCCAGATCGCCTTCGTCACCGGCCGCAAGCGCATGTCCAAACAGGATTTCGGCGACGCCGGCGACAACCTCATCCGCATCATCCTCAAGGGCTGCGGGCTGACGCCGCCGGCGACGGCATGAGTTTCACCCTCGCCGCGCCCGCCCTTTACCAGGAAGAGATCCGCAAGAGCCGCTTCCACTGCGTCGCCGCGCCGATCGCCAGCGAGGCCGAGGCCCAGGCCTTCCTCGCCGCGCACCGCGACGCCAGCGCCGGGCACAACTGCTGGGCCTGGAAGCTGGGCAACCAGTACCGCTTCAGCGACGACGGCGAGCCCGGCGGCACCGCTGGACGACCGATGCTGGTGGCCATCGAGGGGCAGGACATGGACCGCGTGGTGGTCATGGTCAGCCGCTGGTTCGGCGGCATCAAGCTCGGCACCGGCGGCCTGGCCCGCGCCTACGGCGGCTGCGCGGCGAAATGCCTGCAGGACGCGCCGCGCGTGGAGCTGGTGCCCAGCAGCCGGCTGACCTTCGAGTGCAGTTTTGCCGAGCACGCGCTGTTCAAGGCACGGCTGCTGGCGCTCGGCGCGGTCATAGAAGACGAGGCCTACGGCGCCGCCGGCGTACGCCTGACGCTGAACCTGCCGACCGCCCAGGTCGCCGCCCTGCAACGGCTGCTCGGTGACCTCAGCCGGGGTCGTATCCAGGCCGGGTCGCTGGACGCCTGAGGCTTCTCCCCAGTCGCCGTGGAGCCGCCTGTGGATAACCTGTGGCTCGCCTCCGCTTGTGCCGATGAATCGTGGCTCCGGCTGTCCTGCTCAATTTTTGAGCAAAAGCGCCATCGAGAGCTGAGCATTATTTGAACAAGTTGTGGAAAAGCTGTTGGCAACTTTCGCCGGTTTTTCCTGTTCGGAGGCTGTCGGATTATTCAGTGGATTTATGCAGTCCCCGCAGCGCCTGGGCTCGGGCCTTGCAGGCGAGTATTGCGGGGCGGTGGAGAACTCGGTGTAAAAGCTCTGAACAATCTGTGAGTAGTCTGTGAGCTGTAAGGCCGCGATAGTCACCACGGCGGGGCGGTGATCGAACGCCGCAGCGCGTCGCCGGCGGCAAAGCGTGCGTCGGGATGTACCGCCAGGCTGTTGATAACTTTGGGGAAAAAGCGCCGGAGCGGAGGCCGGCGCCGGGGGCCTACAGGCGGAATTGCGCCATCTGCCGCGCCAGGTCGTCGGCCAGGGCGCGCAGCTCGCGGCATTGCTCGCTGCCGTGCTGCACCTCGCGGGTGGTGGCGTGGGCGAGGTCGGCGATGCCCTGCACGTTGCGGTTGATCTCCTCGGTCACCGCCGATTGCTCCTCGGTGGCCGTGGCGACCTGGTGGTTGATATCGCTGATGCGTTCCACCTGGTCGGCGATGGCGCCCAGCGAGGCGCCGGCCTGTTCGCTGGCGGCCAGGCTCTGGCCGGTGACCTGCTGGCCGGACTGCATCGAGCGCACGGCGGTGTCGGCGCCGTCCTTGAGGCGCTGGATGATGGCGAGGATTTCATCGGTGGAACCCTGGGTACGGCTGGCCAGGGTGCGCACCTCGTCCGCCACCACGGCGAAGCCACGGCCCAGCTCGCCCGCGCGCGCCGCTTCGATGGCCGCGTTGAGGGCGAGCAGGTTGGTCTGTTCGGATACGCCGCGAATCACCGCCAGCACCTGGTCGATACTCGCCACCTGGTCGGCCAGTTGGCCCACCGCGCCGGCGGCCTCGCCGATCTCGCCGGACATGCGCTGGCCGAGCTGCAGTGAGCCGTCGACCACCCGCCGCGCCTCGCCGGCTTCGTCCCGCGCCTGCTGCGAGGCGCTGGCCGCCTGTTCGGCGTTGCGCGCGATTTCCTGCACGGTGCTGCCCATCTCGTTCACCGTCGTGGCGACCATGTCGGTCATCTCCTGCTGGCGGCCGGCGCGCTCGGCGGTGTTGTCCACCACCTGCGCCACTTCGCCGACGGTACGCAGCAATTGCTGGCTGGTGGCGAGCACGGCGCCGATCAGCGCGCGCTGGCCTTCGAGGAAGCGGTTGAAGCCGCGCGCCAGGTCGCCCAGTTCGTCGGTACGGCTGTCGTCCAGGCGGCGGGTGAGATCGCCGCCACCGCCGCCGATTTCCAGCAGCGCGCCGGTGACCTGGCGGATCGGCTTGACCAGGCTGCGTGCCATCAGCACCACCAGCGCCAGGCAGAGCAGCGCCACCACGGCACCGGCGAGGCCCGAGAGCGTCAGCGCCTCGCGGGCGTCGGCGTAGATTTCCGCTTCCGGCACTTCGCTGACCAGGGTCCAGCCCAGGTCGTGCAGCGGCAGGCTGGCGGCGAGGAAGGCCTCGCCGTCGCGCTCGAAGCGGGCGCTCTGGAAGTCGTGCCGACCCAGCAGCGCGGCCGCGACCTGCGGGCCGACCAGGTCGTCGAGGGTGCGGCCCTTGGGCAGCGTCGGATCGGGATGGATCTGCACCTGGCCGTCGTTCTTCACCAGGTACACCCGGCCGGACTGGCCGAAGCGGAAGTCGCGGATCAGTGCCGACAGCTCGCGCATCTCCAGGCCCAGCCCGGCGATGCCCAGCAGCTTGCCGTCGCGCTCCACGCGCTGGTCGATGAACAGCGCCAGCTCGCCGGTGCCGCCGTCGGTGTCGATGTTCCAGATGCGCGGCTTGCCGCTGTCGATGAACTGGAAGTACCAGCTGTCCTTCGGCTCGCTGCGGCTCAGGATGCGCTCCTTGCCCTTGTCGCTGTAGTAGGCGCCGCTGGCGTTGGCGGCGATCAGCGCGGAGAAGGCCTTCTGCGAGGCGCGGATGCCGCCCAGGTAGCGGGTGAACTCGGCCAGTTGCTCGGGGCTTTCGCCGCCGGCCAGCCAGTCCTGCACCAGGGGGTTCTCGGCAATGCCGGAGGCAGCGGTGATGGGGCCAGTGAGGCGCCGTTCGAAGTCGTTGGCGATTGCCTGGATGCTTGCCGGCAGCGCCTGTTCGAGCAGGTAGCGCTCGCTCAGGCGGTTGACCAGCACGGCATACAGGCCGAGGACGATGAGCAGGCTGATCAGCAGGGCGGCGCCCATGCTGAGGATGAGTTGGGTCTGGATACTTCGCAGGCGCATTTTCTTGTTCTCCTCCGAACGCACGGCGAATCGCCCGCTATGGGAGGCGGGCGAAGAGACGGGGTCAGGAGGTTATCGGCCGGGCCGCGGAAAACTGTTGTCCAGCTGGTCAGCTTTTTGTCGACTCGCTGCACAGCGCGGTCCAGGCGACGCCTTCGCGCGTCCGGCGCGGCGGTGCGTCCTGGTGATAGCGGGCGATGACCTGGGCGGCGATGGAGATGGCGACTTCCAGCGGACGTTTGCCGGGCACTTCGGCCAGGCCGATGGGGCAGTGCAGTTGCGCGATGGCTTCCGCTGGATAACCGTGCTGCTCCAGGCGCATCCGGAAGCGCTGGGCCTTGGTGCGCGAGCCGATCATGCCGAGGAAACCGGCGTCGCCGCGCTTGAGCACGGCTTCGGCGAGGGCGTAGTCGAGCGGGTGGTTGTGGGTCATGACCAGGAAGTAGCTGCCTGGCGGCGCTTCGCTCACCGCGTCTTCCGGCTCGTCGAGCAGGCGCATGCGTACGCCCTCGGGCACCGTTTGCGGAAACTGGGCCACGCGGCTGTCGACCCATTCCAGGCGCAGCGGCAAGCCCGCCAGCAGCGGCGCCAGGGCGCGGCCCACGTGGCCGGCGCCGAACAGCAGCACCTGTGGCCCGCGCGCGGCGAAGCACTCGAACAGCAGGCTGGCGCGTCCGCCGCAGCACTGGCCCAGGCGGGGGCCGAGGGGGAAGTGCTCCAGCGCCTGCGCATCCTGGCCGGCCAGCAGGAGCTTGCGTGCGTGCTCGATGGCGGCGAACTCCAGGTGACCGCCGCCGATGGTGTCCACCGTGGTCTCGGCGGTGACCAGCATCTTGCTGCCGGACTCGCGCGGGGTGGAGCCCTGCACGCCGACCACGGTGACCAGCACATAGGGCTCGGCGCTGTCGCGCAGGCGGGCGATGGCGTCCATCCAGGTTCGGGTCATGGCTAGGGTTCCTGGGTCGAGTTGGGTGTGGGCGGGTTTCCCTTCACCCCAGCCCTCTCCCCTAGGGAGAGGGGGCTTTCCGCTGCAGTGGTCACGGTCGGCGCGTCGTCCTCTGCCGCAGTTTCCGGCTGACTCTGTGGGGCCGCTTCACGCCGAACGGTCCCCTCTCCCTCTGGGAGAGGGTTAGGGTGAGGGCGCTCTTGCTCCGAACGGCGCAAAGCTTCGCAAGCCCACAGCACCCGCTCCGGCGTCGCCGGCGTATCCAGGTCCGGGCTCACCCGGTAATCCGCCAGGCTGGCGATGGCATCGCGCAGCGCCGACCACACCGAGATCGCCAGCATGAGCGGCGGTTCGCCCACGGCCTTGGACAGGTACACGCTGTCTTCCTCGTTGGGACGGTCGAACAGTGCCACGCGGAAGTCCTCGGGCAGGTCGCTCACCGCCGGAATCTTGTAGGTCGCGGGGCCCACCGTGAGCAGCCGCCCCTGATCGTCCCAGCGCAGCTCCTCGGTGGTCAGCCAGCCCATGCCCTGGACGAAGCCGCCCTCGATCTGGCCGATGTCGATGGCCGGGTTCACGCTGCGGCCGACGTCGTGGAGGATATCCACCCGCTGCACGCGGTATTCGCCGGTGAGCGTGTCCACCTCCACCTCGGACACCGCCGCACCATAGGCGAAGTAGAAGAACGGGTGACCCTGGCCCTTCTCGCGGTCGTAGAAGATTTTCGGTGTGCGGTAGAAGCCGGTGGCGGAGAGCTGGATGCGCGCGAAATAGGCATCCTGGATGACTTCGGTGAAGCCCAGGTGCCGCGCCCCGACGGTCACGCCGCCGTGCTCGAAGCGAATCTCCTGCGGCTTCACCCCATCGCGCTCGGCGAGGAAGTCGATCAGCCGTTTCTTCAACGTACGCGCCGCGTCGCGGGCGGCCATGCCGTTCAGGTCGGTGCCGCTGGAGGCGGCGGTGGGCGAGGTGTTGGGCACCTTGTCGGTGCGCGTCGCGGTGATGTGCACCTGGTGCAACGGCACCTGGAATTCCTCGGCGACGATCTGCGCGACCTTGGTGTTCAGGCCCTGACCCATCTCGGTGCCGCCGTGGTTCAGCTGGATGCTGCCGTCGGTGTACAGGTGGACCAGCGCGCCGGCCTGGTTGAGGTGCTGCGCGGTGAAGGAAATGCCGAACTTCACCGGCGTCAGCGCCAGGCCCTTCTTCAGCACCGGACTGGCGGCGTTGAAGGCGCGGATCTGCGAGCGCCGCGCGGCGTAATCGCTGCTCTGTTCCAGCCGCGCGATCAGCTCGCCCAGCAGGTTGTGCTCGACCTTCTGGTGGTAGGGCGTCAGCTCACACCCGGCGCCGCCGTAGAGGTTCAGCTTGCGCACGTCCAGCGGGTCCTTGCCCACCGCGCGGGCGATGTCGTCCATCGCGCGCTCGATGATCATCATCCCCTGCGGTCCGCCGAAGCCACGGAAGGCGGTGTGCGAGACGCTGTTGGTGAAGCTGCGGTAGCCGGAGATGGCGACGTCGGGGATGAAGTAGGCGTTGTCGGCGTGGAACATCGCGCGGTCGATGATGGCGTCGGAGAGGTCCGGCGAATGGCCGCAGTCGCCCACCACTTCCAGTTGCGCGGCGAGCAGCCGGCCGGTGTCGTCGAAGCCGATCCGGTAGCGGTTGTGGAAGGGGTGGCGCTTGCCGGTCAGGCGCATGTCCTCGGCGCGCGGCAGGCGCAGCTTCACCGCGCGGCCGGTCTTGTGCGCGAGCAATGCGGCGAGGCAGGCGAAGGGCGCGGCCTGGGTTTCCTTGCCGCCGAAGCCGCCGCCCATGCGCCGCACTTCCACCGTGACCTTGGCCAGCGGAATCGCCAGCACTTCGGCCACCAGTTTCTGCACCTCGCTGGGGTGCTGGCTGGAGGTGTGCACCAGCATGCCGCCATCGTCGGTCGGCAGCGCCAGGGAGGCCTGGCCTTCGAGGTAGAAATGCTCCTGGCCGCCAACGAACTGGCGGGCCTCCAGCACATGCGGCGCGGCGGCCAGCGCGGCCTCGGCATCGCCCCGGCGCATGTAGTGCGGCGGGCGCACGAAGCACTCCTCGGCCTTGGCCCGCAACGGATCGAGCAGCGGGGCCTCCCTGGCATATTCCACCTTCGCCAGGCGCGCCGCGCGGCGGGCCTGGACCAGGCTCTCGGCGGCGACGGCGAACAGCGCCTGGCCGTGGTACTTCACGCGCTCGCCGGCCAGCAGTGGGTCGCCGGGGAATACCGGGCCGATATCGGTGTGGCCGGGCACGTCAGCCAGCGTCAGCACGGCGACCACGCCCGGCGCGGCGCACACGGCATCGAGGTCGAGGGCGAGCACCCGGCCGCAAGCGATCTCGGTCAGGCCGACGGCGGCGTGCAGCAGTTCGCGCGGCTCCTTGAGGTCGTCCACATAGCGCGCCGCGCCGCTGACGTGCAGCGTCGCGCTGTCGTGTTCGCGGGGCTGTCCCGCGCTGTGTACGGCGACCGTCACGCCGTTGCCGGCTAGCGGCGGCAGACTACGCATGGCGCACCTCCGCAGGGCGTTCGGACTCTTCCAGTAATGCGCGTTGCAAGAGGTTCTGCGCCACCTTCAGGCGATAGGTGGCGCTGGCGCGCAGGTCGTCGATGGGCTGGAAATCCCGGGGGATCGCGGCTTGCGCGGCGGCCACGGCGGCGGCGTCGAAGGGTCTGCCGCGCAGCGCCGCTTCGGTCCGTGCACCGCGTAACGGCGTGGCCGCCATGCCGCCGCAGGCCAGGCGCGCATCGGTGACGATGCCGGCGGCGTCGAGGTCCAGGCGCAGGGCCATGCACAGGGCGGAAATGTCGTCGTCGCGGCGCTTGGAAATCTTGTCGACGCGGAACCGCTGGTGGGCGCGCAGGCGCGGGATCAGCACCGACTCGATGTACTCGCCGGGTTGCAGGAGGGTGCTGCGGTAACCGATGAAGAAGCCGTCGATGGACACCTCGCGCACGGCCCCCGCCTTGCGCAGCCGTAGCCGCGCATCCAGCGCCAGCAGCACCGGCGGCATGTCGCCGATGGGCGAGGCGTTGGCGATATTGCCGCCGAGGGTTCCGCGCTGGCGGATCTGCAGGGAGCCCAGGCGCTCCAGCAGGGCGCCGACGCCGGGGAATTCCTCCAGTGCTTCGAGGCAGTCGGCATAGGGGCGCGCGGCACCGATCAGCAGGTGCGCGGGATGGGTTTCCAGGCGCTGGAGTTCGGCGACATGGTCGAGGTGAATCAGCGCCGGGAAGGGCTTCAGGTTCTGCGTGGCCTCCAATGCCAGGTCGGTGCCGCCGGCGATCAGCCGTGCCTGTGGATGGCGTTGCAGCAGGTCGTCCAGTTCATCCAGCGAGGTTGGCAGCCAGGCCTGTTGCGCGCCGTCCTGCAGAGTGCCGGCGGCAGGCAGTTCGCGCAGGCGGGCGAGCGTCAGGCTGGCGTTCCGCGCGAAACGGTCGGCGCAGGGTTGCGCGGCGATCTGCGTGGCGGCATCGAGGATCGGCCGGTAGCCGGTGCAGCGGCACAGGTTGCCGGACAGCGCGGTCAGCGCCGTCTCGCGGTCGTGGGGCGGCGGCGAGTGGCGCCAGGCGAACAGCAACATGACGATCCCCGGCGTGCAGAACCCGCATTGCGAGCCGTGGCAGTCCACCATCGCCTGCTGCACCGGGTGCAGCGCGCCGCCCTCGGAGAGGTGTTCGACGGTCAGCACCTGGCGCCCGTGCACCGCGCCGAGCAGGGTGATACAGGCGTTCACCGCGCGGTAGCGCAGCGACTCGCCGTCAGCCTCGACCAGCACCACCGTGCAGGCGCCGCAATCGCCGGAGGCGCAGCCCTCCTTGGTGCCGGTACGGGCCAGGTGGTTGCGCAGGTAGTCGAGCAGGCTGGTTTCCGGCGCCGCGCCGTCGGCCCGGATCAGCTCGTCGCCCAGCAGGAACTGGATCATGGGGAGTCCTCGTCGTCGGGCGCCGGCGCCCTCAAGGCAAGCATAGGCTCGCGGGGCTTTTTGACCAGATAGCCAGGAATGACCAGGACGCAGGGCGTACAACGCGCGTTGCGCGGTCGGCGCCGAGGTTGGGCCCGGAGTGCGCTGCGCCCCTGCTCCCGCGCAGGATGCGGAGGCCAGGATTGATAGGAAACTTCTTCCTTATATATATCTATTGATAGATACACTCAATCTAGATGATGCCCTAAATCAATGGGCCTTTCCTGTCATCAGGCGATAATCTTGCCCCTGTCGAATTTCAACTGATCGACCACTCGATTAAACGACAACTCTCTACGAGGAATTGCCTAATGAACCTGATCAACACCGCCGTTCAACCGTTCAAGGTCAACGCTTTCCACAATGGCAAGTTCATCGAAGTCACCGAAGAGTCCCTCAAGGGCCACTGGTCGGTTCTGATCTTCATGCCGGCAGCCTTCACCTTCAACTGCCCGACCGAGATCGAAGACGCGGCCAACAACTACTCCGCATTCCGTGACGCCGGTACCGAGGTCTACATCGTTACCACCGACACCCACTTCTCCCACAAGGTGTGGCACGAAACCTCCCCGGCCGTGGGCAAGGCTCAGTTCCCGCTGATCGGCGACCCGACCCACCAGCTGACCAACGCCTTCGGCGTACACATCCCGGAAGAAGGCCTGGCGCTGCGCGGCACCTTCGTGATCAACCCGGAAGGCATCATCAAGACCGTCGAAATCCACTCCAACGAGATCGCTCGTGACGTCGGCGAAACCCTGCGCAAGCTGAAAGCTGCCCAGTACACCGCCGCTCACCCGGGCGAAGTCTGCCCGGCCAAGTGGAAAGAAGGCGAGAAGACCCTGGCTCCTTCCCTGGACCTGGTCGGCAAGATCTAAAAACGGCTGGGAAGCTGTTGCGCAGCGCTCCTGCTGCGTTGAAATCAGGCGCGGGCTTTGTCATTTACAATTTGTAAACTCCGCGCCCACGCCTGATTTCGCCTTGCCTGAGCGCTTGCTCACGACGCTTCCCAATCCGTTTACGCAGTACCCCGAGGATGCCTACCGGCATCCTCCCTACCTAAAGCCAAAAGCGTGCGTAGGGTGGGCTGAAAAGCTCGCCGGGGAACCCCTTTGCTCTGATTCCGAGGATCTGAATCATGTTGGACGCTACGCTTAAAACCCAGTTGAAGGCTTATCTGGAAAAGGTCCAGCAGCCTTTCGAAATCGTCGCGTCCCTCGATGACAGCGACAAATCCCGCGAGATGAGCGAGCTGCTGCACGAAATCGTCGGCCTGACCGACAAGATCACCCTGCGTGAAGATGGCAGCGACGAGCGCAAGCCGTCCTTCGCGCTGAACCGCCCGGGGGCGAACATCGGCCTGGCTTTCGCCGGCATCCCCATGGGCCACGAATTCACCTCCCTGGTGCTGGCGCTGCTGCAGGTCGGCGGCCACCCGTCCAAGCTCGACGCTGACGTCATCGAGCAGATCAAGGGCATCCAGGGTT
Source organism: Pseudomonas sp. ATCC 13867 (assembly GCF_000349845.1). NCBI lineage: Bacteria > Pseudomonadati > Pseudomonadota > Gammaproteobacteria > Pseudomonadales > Pseudomonadaceae > Pseudomonas > Pseudomonas sp. ATCC 13867. The sequence goes on from NC_020829.1 coordinate 212,295, forward strand.
CGTTCGAGTTCGAAACCTATTTCTCGCTGTCCTGCCAGAACTGCCCGGACGTGGTCCAGGCGCTGAACCTGATGGCCGTGCTCAACCCGAACATCCGCCACGTCGCCATCGACGGCGCCTTGTTCCAGGAAGAAGTCGAGCGCCGCCAGGTGATGGCTGTGCCGAGCATCTACCTCAACGGCGAAGTGTTCGGCCAGGGCCGCATGGGCGTGGAAGAAATCCTCGCCAAGATCGACACCGGCGCCGCTGCCCGCGAAGCCGAGAAGCTGTCGGCCAAGGAAGAGTTCGACGTGCTGGTCGTCGGCGGTGGCCCGGCGGGCGCCGCGGCGGCGATCTACGCCGCCCGCAAGGGCATCCGCACCGGCGTTGCCGCCGAGCGTTTCGGCGGCCAGGTGCTGGACACCATGGCCATCGAGAACTTCATCTCGGTGACCGAGACCGAAGGTCCGAAACTGGCTCGCCAGCTGGAAGAGCACGTCAAGCACTACGACGTCGACATCATGAACCTGCAGCGCGCCAGCGCGCTGATCCCGGCGAAGACCGCCGGCGGCCTGCACGAAGTGCAGTTCGAGGGCGGCGGCAGCCTCAAGGCCAAGTCGGTGATCCTGGCCACCGGCGCCCGCTGGCGCGAAATGGGCGTGCCGGGTGAGAAGGAATACAAGGCCAAGGGCGTGTGCTTCTGCCCGCACTGCGACGGCCCGCTGTTCAAGGGCAAGCGCGTGGCGGTGATCGGCGGCGGCAACTCCGGTGTCGAGGCGGCCATCGACCTGGCCGGCATCGTGTCCCACGTGACCCTGCTGGAGTTCGACAGCAAGCTGCGCGCCGACGCCGTACTGCAACGCAAGCTGTTCAGCCTGCCGAACGTGGAAGTGATCACCAGCGCGCTGACCAGCGAAGTGAAAGGCGATGGCCAGAAGGTCACCGGCCTGGTCTACAAGGACCGCAACTCGGAAGAGTTCAAGTCCATCGATCTGGAAGGCATCTTCGTGCAGATCGGCCTGCTGCCCAACAGCGAATGGCTCAAGGGCACCATCGAGCTGACCCCGCGTGGCGAGATCATCGTCGACGCTCGCGGCGAGACCTCGCTGCCGGGCATCTTCGCCGCCGGTGACGTGACCACCGTACCGTACAAGCAGATCGTGATCGCGGTCGGCGAAGGCGCCAAGGCGTCGCTCTCCGCCTTCGACCACCTGATCCGCTCCTCCGCGCCAGCCTGATGACCTCGCGCTAGAGAAAGAAACGCCCGGTTCACGCGAGTGAACCGGGCGTTTTCTTTTGTGCGTCGGAAGCGTTCGCGAGCAAGCTCGCTCCTACAGGGTGATGGCGCATTCGCTCTTCGTAAGCGAGCTTGCTCGCGAACATCCCTGCTGCGAACCTTCAGAGAATCGGCGACACCAGCCGCGCCACCCGCATGCCCAACTGCTGCAACCGGTGCAGGCGCTTGCGGTCGTCCAGGTTCATCTCCACCGACTGTTCGAAGTCCGCCTCCAGCATGCGCTCCACGTCCCGGGCGAAGCCTTCGTCGACGGTCACCACCATGATTTCGAAGTTCAGCCGGAACGAGCGGTTGTCCAGGTTGGCGCTGCCCACCGCCGCGCCGTCGCGGTCGATCAGCACCACCTTCTGGTGCAGGAATCCGGGCTGGTAGCGGAAGATGCGGATGCCCGCGCGCACGGCTTCCAGCGCGTAGAGACTGGAGGCGGCGTACACCGTCCTGTGGTCGGGCCGCGACGGCAGCAGGATGCGCACGTCCACCCCGCGTAGCACCGCCAGGCGCAGCGCGGCGGCCACCGCCTCGTCCGGCACGAAGTACGGCGTGGTGATCCAGATGCGCTCCACCGCCACATTGATCGCCTCGACGAAGAACAGCGAGCAGGTTTCCTGCGGGTCCGCCGGGCCGCTGGGTACCACCTGGCAGAGCATCCCCGACTCTTCGTAGGCCTTGGGCAGGATCAGCGTCGGCAGCGTGTGGCTGGCCCAGTACCAGTCTTCGGCGAAGCACTCCTGCAGGCACGCCACCGCCGGGCCGCGCAGTTCGATATGGGTGTCGCGCCAGGGCGACAGCGGCGGCTTTTCGCCCAGGTATTCGACGCCGACGTTGTGCCCGCCGACGAACCCGCGCACACCGTCGACCACCACGATCTTGCGGTGGTTGCGGAAGTTCACCTGGAAGCGGTTGAGCATCCCGCTGCCGGTGCTGAAGGCATGCACCTGCACGCCGCCCTGGCGCAGGCGTTCGGCGTAGCGGCCGGGCAGGGCGTGGCTGCCGATGCCGTCGTAGAGCAGGAACACGTCCACGCCGTTGGCCGCACGCTCCAGCAGCAGGTCGGCCAGGCGTTGGCCGAGGGCGTCGTCGCGGATGATGAAGAACTGCACCAGCACGACTTTCTTTGCCGCGGAGATGGCCTCGAACATCGCCTCGAACGATGCCTTGCCGTTCACCAGCAGGCGCACGTGGTTGTTCGCCAGGGTCGGCATGCGCGCCAGCTCGACCATCGCCTTGAGCGCCTTGTAGCCATCGTACTGGCGCGCCGCCAGGGCTCCCTCGACCCAGGGCCGCCAGTCCAGTTCGGCGGCGGCCACGTGCATTTCCTCGTTGGCCTGCCGGCGCGCGCCGATGTAGGCGTCGAAGCGGCTGCGGCCGAACACCAGGTAGGGCACCAGGGTCAGCAGCGGCATGAATACCAGCGAAGTCGCCCAGGCGATGGCGCCCTGGGCCGTACGCACGGTGAGTACGGCATGCACCGCGGCGATGATGCCCAGGAGCTGGACCAGCACCAGGAAGTGGGCGATGTAGGCGGAATACTGCATGGGCGCGCGATCGAGTCCTTGTGCTCGGCGTGTGCTCAGAGCTTAGCCGGTACGCGGAGGCTGAGGCCAATGCGCGACGGGACCGCGCCAGCGCTCCCAGGTCTTGGCCAGGCGCAGCACCTCGAGGTCGGCGAAGCGCGGGCCGACGATCTGCAGGCCTATGGGCATGCCCTCGGTGGTGGAATCGCAGTGGATCGAGAGTGCCGGCTGCTCGGACATGTTCCACGGCACGGTGAAGCCGATGTGCTCGAAGGGCCGCGCCGGGTCGTTGGTGGGCGAGGCGAACTCGGCGGGGAAGGCGGCCACCTGATTGGTCGGCGAGAGCAGGAAGTCGATGTCCTGGAACTGCGCGGCGGCGCGCCTGCGTATCTCGAAGGTGCGGTTGAAGCCGCGCACCGCGTCGGCGCCGGAGACCGCCGCGCCGCCCTCCGCCCATTGGAAGATATAAGGCAGCACCCTGGCCTGGCGCTCGGCCGGCAGGTTTTCCAGTTCGGCCCAGAGACGGGCGCGCCAGAAGTGATCCAGCCCCTCCAGCAACTCGCGGTCGAGAATCGGCCGGACTTCGACGATCTCCGCGCCGGCGGCGGCGAAGCGCCGTGCGACGGCTTCCACGGCGGCGCACACCTCGGGCTCGGGTTGCAGGCCGCAGCCGGGGTCGAGCTGCAGGCCAAGGCGCAGGCCGCGCACGTCGGCAGGCTGGATGTGCCAGTCCAGCTCCGTCGGGGGCAGGGCGGTGGCGTCGCGCCAGTCGGGGCGGGACAGGTGCTGCATCATCAGCGCCGCATCGTCCAGGGTGCGCGTCATCGGCCCGGCGCAACGCCCGCTGTAGTACGGGTCGATGGGAATCCGCCCGAGGCTCGGCTTGAAGCCGACCAGTCCGCACCAGCCGGCGGGCAGGCGCACCGAGCCGCCGATGTCGGTGCCGATGTGCAGCGGCCCGTAGCCTGCCGCTGCGGCCGAGGCGGCGCCGGCGCTGGAGCCGCCCGGGTTCATGCGCAGGTCCCAGGGGTTGCGCGTCAGTGGGTGGAAGCTGGAAAGCCCGGAGGAGAGCATGCCGAAGTCCGGCACCGTGGTCTTGCCCAGCAGGATCGCGCCGGCCTCGAACATGCGCGCGGCGGGCGGCGCGTCGCAGGTCGCCGGTTGCAGCAGGGTGGCGGCGCTGCCCTGGGGAATCGGGTCGCCGGTGGTGGCGATCAGTTCCTTGATGGTCACCGGCACGCCATCCAGCTCGCCGCAGGGGGCACAGCGAATCCAGCGCGCCTCGGAGCGCCGCGCCTGTTCCAGCGCGCGCTGCGGGTCGAAGGTGTAGAGCGCGCAAAGGTGCGGCTCCCAGCGCTCGATATGGGCGATCAGGTGCTCGAAATACTCGACGGGTGAGAGCTGGTGCGAGCGGTACAGGGCCAGCAGTTCGACGGCGGACAGGTCGTGCAACGGTGGCATGGCGGTCTCCGACGGGGGGCTTTGCCTCACCCTAGTCGAATCCGCGTCGCGATGGGATAGGCGCGATGGTCACACCGCACCCGGAAGCGTGCTTCAGGCGCGCTGGCGCGACTGCTGGTCGATCAGATACTGCAGGCGATACAGATGACGATAGCCGGCTTCCCAGGCGCCGTGCCCGGATTTCACGTTGATGTGCCCGGCCGCCGGCAGGATCACCGTCTCGGCGCCCCAGGCGCGGCCGAGGATCAGCGCGCGCTGCGGGCTGCACGCGGTATCGTTGTCCGACCCCACCAGCACGCTGGGGAAGGGCAGCGATTGTGCGGCGATGGGGGCGAAGTTGCGCAGCGCCTCGTGGCAGGTTTCCCGCTCCACGTCCGCCGGCGCCACCAGCAGGGCGCCGGCGACCTGCGCCAATGCGCGGCGGTCGGCGCGGGTGGCCCAGGCGGCGACGGTCACGCAGCCCAGGCTGTGGGCGATCAGCACCACGCGGCCGGGCTCGCGGCGAATCTCGCGGTCCAGTTCGGCGATCCAGTCGGCGCGTTGCGGGCTGATCCAGTCATCCTGCCGCACCCGCGTGGCATTGGGCAGGGCGCGCTGCCAGTGGCTCTGCCAATGGGCGTCCTCGGAGCCGTGCCAGCCCGGCACGATCAGGTAGCGGATGCGTTCGTTGCGCATGGAGCGGCCCTCTCGAATCGTCATGAGAAGGCATTCTAGGGAGTGTTTTAATATTCGTTAAGGAATAAGAAATTCTTTGCTTATGCAATATTTCCATCTGGCGAATGGAGATAAGACCGTCAGTCCTGCACCCGGCGCAGCGGGCAGCAGCGCGCCAGGATGCCTTCCAGGTTGAGGTCGGGCATGGCGTAGTCGCGCAGGGCGCGGGCGGTCTGCTCGACGTAGTCGCGGGTGGTGCCGAAGTGGCCTTGGGCACTGTCGAGCACGTGCTGGACGATGTTGTCGGGCAGGGAACCGGCGTAGCTGGGCAGGTGGCGTTCGAGGACGAAGCCCAGGGCGCGCACGCGACTGCCGTCGTCGAGGCGGCAGCTCAGCCATTCCGGGCGGTAGGAGGCGTAGGGCATCTCCCGCTCCCAGAGCGCGTAGAGGTTGGCGTCGAGGTTGTCGTCAGGCAGGCGGAAGGCGAAGCCGGCACAGGAACCGCCGCGATCCAGGCCCAACACCAGCCCCGGTGCCTCCGGTGTGCCGCGATGGGTGAGGGACCACAGGTAGAGGCCGCGATGGTAGCCATGCACCCGTGCGCGGCGTGCCTCGGCCACCGGGAACTCCGGGCGCCAGATCAGCGAGCCGTAGGCGAACAGCCACACCGGGCCGGCGCCGTGTTCGCTCATGGTGATGTCGAGCGAGGCGCGTAGCTGTGCGGGTGTGAAGCGTTCCGGCACCCCCAGTGTCGGCGGATAGAACGGGCCTTCCGAAGCGGGAGACGATGTCATGCGGTACCCCTCAGGTCTCCAGACTGTCATCAACTTAGTGTAAGCGCGGGAGGCGCGGAAGGCCCTGACGGGCAAAGGGATATCGCCGGAGCGGGGATGACGACGAACGGCGGCGGGTGGGGCAACCGCAGGGGATTCTATATCTACCCCACCGTATCGGCCTTGGGCCGACTCCGTCCGCAGGGATCGGGACGGAGCGGTTCGCGAGCAAGCTCGCTCCTACAGTTTCAGGCCGAGCCCGCTCTTCGTAGGAGCGAGCTTGCTCGCGAACCCCGACGGATGTCGGGAATAAAAAAAGGCCGCTCACCCCTGCCTGAGTATTGGGTGAGCGACCTTGAAGCCTGTTGCGTTGTGGAAGACCCGTTGTACGCCCGCTCTGTTTCAGGTGTCTTACAGGTGCCTCAGCGCGCGGTGATCACCGCCAGTCTGGTAATGCCCGCCTTCTCGATGGAGGCCATGGCCTTGGCCACCTGGCCGTAGTTCACGGTCTCGTCGGCCTGCAGTTGCACACGGACTTCGGCATCCTTGGCCTTGGCCGCCGCCAGGTTGCCTTGCAGCAGCTCCGGCTGGATCTCGTCCTTGTTGATGAACCACTTGCCGGTACCGTCGATGCTCACCACCAGCGGGTCCTTCTGCTCCGGCGGGGCCACCGCCTCGGTCTTCGGCAGGTTGATCGGGATGGCGTTGGTCAGCAGCGGCGCGGTGACGATGAACACCACCAGCAGCACCAGCATCACGTCCACCAGCGGGGTCACGTTGATCTCGGAGAGAACCTCGTCGCTGTCCTGGGTCGAGAAGGCCATGTCAGCTCGCCTCCTTCACGCTGGCGCCGGCAGCCGGTTTGCGCGCGGCGATGGGCAGGCTGACGACGCGGAAGGCGCTCTTCTGCGCGAGGCTGTAGAAGTCGTGGGCGAAGTCGTCGAGGTCGGCCGCGGTGAGCTTCAGGCGACGGAGGAAGTAGTTGTAGACCAGTACCGCCGGCACGGCGACGGCGATGCCCACGCCGGTAGCGATCAGCGCGCTGCCGATGGGGCCGGCGACGGTTTCGAGGCTGGCGGAGCCGGCCGCGCTGATGCCCTTGAGCGCTTCCATGATGCCCCACACGGTGCCGAACAGGCCGATGAAGGGCGAGGTGGAGCCGATCGAGGCGAGCACCGCCAGGCCGGATTCCAGGGAGCGGCGCTCACGCTGGATCTGCTGGCGCAGGGCGCGTTCGAGGCGGTCCTGGTGGTTGATCGACTGCGCCAGGTCCGGCTGGCCGTGGTCCTGCACCTGGATGGCGGCGAAACCGGCCTGGGCCACGCGGGCTCCGGCGCCGGGCTTGCCGGCGGCCTGGTCACCGGCCGATTCGAGGCTGGTGGCGCTCCAGAACTGCTTCTGGAAGCGTTTGTCCTGGGACTTCTGGCGGGTGAACTGGACGCCTTTCACCAGGGCCAGCGCCCAGGTGACAACGGAGAAGCCGACCAGCAGCCAGATGACTGCGCCTTCGACGGATTCCAGGGGGCTTACGGGCAGACTCATGGGGGTTCTCCTTCCGCGATTCTCGTGCGGCTGATCTGGGCAGGTTGAATCAATGCAATTTGAAGTCGATGGGTACGCTGACCCAGCCGTCCTGGGCCACGTCGCCGCGCTTGGCGGGGACGAAGCTCCAGCGTTTCACCGCGCGCACCGCGGCATTGTCCAGGGCGTCGCGGCCGCTGCTCTTCTGCACCTGGATCTCGCTCGGGCTACCGCTGGCGAGCACGCGCACGCGCAGCAGCACGGTGCCTTCCCAGCCACGGCGCTGGGCCAGGGGCGGGTATTCCGGCGCCGGGTTCTTCAGGTAACCGGCGCTGGCCGAGGGCGGCGTCAGCGGGGCCGGAGCCGGTGCCGCCGGGGCGGGCGGTGCCGGTTGTGGCGGCGGGGTTTCGGCGTTGGGCGGCGCGGGCTGCTCGACGGGATTGGGCGCCGGCTTGGGCTTGGCGACCGGTTTCGGCTTGGGTTTCGGGACCGGCTTGGGCGGCGGCGGTTTCACCGCGTTCTCGTCCACCACGGGGGGCGGCGGCTCCTGCACCACCGGCTCGGGAATCGGCTCGGGCGGTGGTGGCTCGACCACCGGCGGAGTGGGTGCGGTGAATTCGATGGTCATCGGCGGGACCTGTGGCGGCACCTCCGGCAGTTGCGGGGTGGGCTGCCGGCTCAGCAGCCAGTAGATCACCGCGCCGTGCAGCGTAAGCGCGAACAGACCGAGCAGGACGGCTTCGCGGCGGCTCAGTGCGCGGGCTTTCGCCGGCACATGGCGGCCCAGTTCCAACGCGTGGAGCAGTGGACGGCCGAGATCGACCAGGTTGCCGCCGGGCACGTGGCGCAGGAAGGCATCCGGCGCGAGGGCATGCTGGGATTGGGCCATGAACGATCTCCTTGCAGGTCTGCGCGGCTCTGCGTTGCGCTTGGAACGGACCTGCATGATTGGCGGAGCGTCTTAGGTCTTGAAGTGATTGTTTCTATTGTTTAAATAACTTTTAGTGCTATGTGTTTTTGTCGGATCGCTGCAGGCCCCGCCAGCCGTGGCTTTGCGCGAATCGGTAAAAAATCGATTCCTTTGCAGCATGGAAAATATGCAAGGAAGGTTGGCGAAAAACCGTCCAAAGCGGTGGAATAGAGCCATCCGCGCCATGCGGCCGAGCAGGGTCTGTAGGAGCGAGCTTGCTCGCGAACAGCGTTTGCCGGTAGCGCTGACGGTGGGCGGGTTCGCGAGCAAGCTCGCTCCTACAAAAATGCCAAAAGCCCAAAAGCCCAAAAGCCCAAAAGCCCCAACGTCGGAAAGCGGAATGCCATAAACGAAAAAGCCCGGTCGTTCGACCGGGCTTTTCAGCAACCTCAGCTTCGCGGCGATCAGAACGCCGGAACCACGGCGCCCTTGTACTTCTCGAGGATGAACTGCTTCACCTCAGGGCTGTGCAGGGCGGCGGCCAGTTTCTGCATGGCGGCGCTGTCCTTGTTGTCCGGGCGGGCAACCAGGATGTTCACGTAGGGCGAGTCGGCGCCTTCGATGGCCAGCGCGTCCTTGGTGGGGTTCAGCTTGGCTTCCAGGGCGTAGTTGGTGTTGATCAGGGCCAGGTCGACCTGGGTCAGCACGCGCGGCAGGGTGGCCGCTTCCAGTTCACGCACCTTGATGCTCTTCGGGTTCTCGACGATGTCTTTCGGGGTGGCGGTGATGGACGTGTTGTCCTTGAGCTTGATCACACCGGCCTTGTCCAGCAGCAGCAGGGCGCGGCCGCCGTTAGTGGCGTCGTTGGGGATGACCACGGTGGCGCCGGCCGGCAGCTCGTCGAGCTTCTTGATCTTGCTGGAGTAGACGCCCAGCGGCTCGATGTGCACGCCGGTCACGGCCACCAGGTGGGTGCCCTTGGACTTGTTGAACTCATCCAGATACGGCTGGTGCTGGAAGAAGTTGGCGTCCAGGCGCTTCTCGGCCACCTGGGTGTTGGGCTGCACGTAGTCGGTGAACTCCTTGACCTTCAGTTCCACGCCTTCTTTGGCCAGCATGGGTTTGACGAAGTTGAGGATCTCGGCGTGCGGCACCGGGGTGGCGGCGACGGTCAGGCTGTCGGTGGCCTGGGCCAGCGGGGCGGAGATGGCTGCGACGGCGGCGAAAGCGGCGAGCAGTTTTTTCATTGTTGGCTCCTGAGAAAAGCCCGCGTCCGGCGGGCCGTGCGGTTACTTGCGGGAATAGTGGACCACCAGCTTGTCGCCGACGGTCTGCAGGATCTGTACGAGCACCAGCAGCATCACCACGGTGACCACCATGACGTCGGTCTGGAAACGCTGGTAGCCGAAGCGGATGGCCAGGTCGCCGAGGCCGCCGGCGCCGACCACGCCGGCCATCGCGGTGTAGGACACCAGGGTGATGGCGGTGACGGTGACGGCGGCGATGATGCCCGGACGGGCCTCGGGCAGCAGCGCGTTCCAGATGATCTGGCGGGTGCTGGCGCCCATCGCCTGGGTCGCTTCGATGATGCCCTTGTCCACCTCGCGCAGCGCGGTTTCCACCAGGCGCGCGAAGAACGGCGTGGCGCCCACCACCAGCGGCGGGATGGCCCCGGCGACGCCCAGCGAGGTGCCGGTGACCAGCACGGTGAACGGGATCATCACGATCAGCAGGATGATGAAGGGCAGCGAGCGCAGCACGTTCACCACGAAGGACAGCAGGGCGTACACCGCGCGGTTCTCGAACATCTGCCTGGGCCCGGTGAGGAACAGCAGCACGCCCAGCGGCAGGCCCAGGACGATGGTGAACAACAGCGAACCGCCGAGCATCCAGAAGGTGTCGATGCTGGCCTGGAGGATCTCGGACCAGTCGATATTCACAAAGCCCAGGTTTTCAAAGAAAGCATTCATGTGCGCAGCACCTCGACGTGGACTTCGGCGGCGTTCAGCTGCGCCACGGCAGCGTCGATATCACCGCCCACCAGCGACAGGGTGAGCTGGCCGTAGGGCTGGTCCTTGATGCGGTCGATACGCCCCGCGAGGATGCTGTAGTCGACGCCAGTCTGGCGCGCGACGGTGCCCAGCAGCGGCGCGTAGGTCGCCTCGCCGCGGAAGGTCAGGCGCAGGATGCGCCCCGGCACGTGGGCGAAGTCGTCGTGCTGCTCGTCCTCGTCGACGCGCTCGGCCTCGAAGACGAAGCGGCGGGTGGTTTCGTGCTGCGGATGGAGGAACACGTCGGCGACGTGGCCCTGCTCGACGATGGCGCCGGCGTCCATCACCGCCACCTGGTCGCAGACACGGCGGATCACGTCCATCTCGTGGGTGATCAGGACGATGGTCAGCTTCAGCTCGCGGTTGATCTGGGCCAGCAGTTGCAGGACCTGGCCGGTGGTCTGCGGGTCGAGTGCGCTGGTGGCCTCGTCGCAGAGCAGGATGGTCGGCCGGCAGGCCAGCGCGCGGGCGATGCCGACGCGCTGCTTCTGGCCGCCGGAAAGCTGGGCGGGGTACTTGCGGGCGTGGTCCTCGAGGCCGACGCGCGCGAGCAGTTCGTCCACCCGCGCGGTGATCTCGGCGGCGCTGAAGGTGCCGGCGAGCTTCATCGGCATGGCGATGTTGTCGGCGACGGTCTTGGAGGCCAGCAGGTTGAAGTGCTGGAAGATCATCCCGACGCGCTGGCGGAAACGGCGCAGGCCGTCGGCGTCCAGGGCGGTGATGTCTTCGCCGTCGATGACGATGCGTCCGCCGCTGGGTTCTTCCAGGCGGTTGATCAGGCGCAGCAGGGTGCTCTTGCCGGCGCCGGAATGGCCGATCAGGCCGAAGACCTGGCCGCCTTCGATGGTCAGGCGGGTCGGCTGCAGGGCCGGTATATCGCGTCCGGCGACGCGATAGGTCTTGTGGACGTGGTGGAATTCGATCACGTAGCGAACCTTGTGGGTACGAGGAGACGCTGCCCGCTGCCGGGGCTGTTTTATGAACGAGCGCTGGCAACGAGCGTAGGCGGTCAGCCAAAACCGCGCATTTTAACCTGCTTTTATATGGCTGATTAATCTTTGTTCAGCTAAGCACGGAACGAAAGAGAATAACGGGCGCCACGGACGGGCGCCCGTGGGGCTTACGGCGTGCAGTTGGGCTGGGCCGGTGCAACGGCCGCGGGCTTCTGCAGGCCGCTGACATCGGCGGCAACGCCAGGCGCGCGCGGCATCAGCGAGCGGGCGCGGGTCAGGGCGGTGGTGGCGCCGTTGACGTCGCCGTCCTGCAACGCCTTGCGGCTGCGCTCGAGGTAAGCGTCGGCCAGGCGCTGGCGGCGCTCGGCGAGCTGGGTGGCGTCTTCCTGTTCGGAGCCCAGCGCGAGCTGCGCGGATTCCAGACGGCCGGCGGCCAGTTCGGTTTCGAAGCCACTGCTGGCGGCCGGGTTGCTCGCGGTGCTCTGGCAGGCGCTCAGGGCCAGTGCCAGGGCCATCAGCGAGAACAGGCGGATGACGAACGACTTCATGCGTCAGGGTCTCTTTTGATCAAAAAATCGCCAAATTCTACACCGTCCGGCGCGGCAGGACAAAACTCAGCAGGAACAGGGCCGCCGCGCTGACCACGATGGAGGGGCCGGCGGGGGTGTCCTTGAACCAGGACAGCGAGAGCCCGGCGCACACCGCCACCAGTCCGATCAGACTCGCGCCGAAGGCCATTTGTTCAGGGCTGCGCGCATGCCGCTGGGCGGCGGCGGCGGGGATGATCAGCAAGGATGTGATCAGCAGCACGCCGACGATCTTCATGGCCACGGCGATGACGATGGCGATCAGCAGCATCAGCGCCAGGCGGATGGCGGTCACCGGCAGGCCTTCGACCCGCGCCAGTTCCTCGTGCACGGTGATCGCCAGCAGCGGCCGCCACAGCCAGCAGATCAGCCCCAGCACCAGGGCGCTGCCGGCGATGATCCACAAGAGGTCGGTCTGGCTGACGGCGAGCAGGTCGCCGAACAGGTAGGCCATCAGGTCGACGCGTACTTCCTTCATGAAGCTCAGGGTCACCAGGCCCAGCGACAGCGTACTGTGGGCGAGGATGCCCAGCAGGGTGTCGGCGGCCAGCGGCTGGCGCTGCTGCAGGGTGACCAGCAGCACGGCGAGCAGCACGCAGCCGACGGTCACCGCCAGCGTCGGGCTGACGTCCAGCAGGAAGCCGAGGGCCACGCCCAGCAGGGCGGCGTGGGACAGGGTGTCGCCGAAATAGGCCATGCGCCGCCAGACGACGAACGAACCCAGGGGCCCGGCGACCAGCGCCAGGGCCAGCCCGGCGAGGAGGGCGTTGAGCAGGAAATCAGCCATGATTGCAGTCGGGGCCGTGCTGGTGGACCGGTGTGAAGCGCGTGCCGGCGGGGAAGGCGGGTTTCACCACCTCGCCGTGCAGGTCGTGGGAATGGTCGTGGTGGTGGTGATACACCGCCAGGCTGCGGGCGTCCTGGCCGAACAGCTCGACGAAGGCCGGGTCGCCGCTGACCTGTTCCGGATGCCCGGAGCAGCAGACGTGACGGTTCAGGCAGACCACCTTGTCGGTGGCGCTCATCACCAGGTGCAGGTCGTGGGAGACCATCAGCACGCCGCAGCCGAGGCGGTCGCGCAGGCGGCCGATCAGGCGGTACAGCTCGGCTTGCCCTGCGACGTCGACGCCCTGCACGGGTTCGTCGAGCACCAGCAGTTCCGGCTTGCGCAGCAGGGCGCGGGCCAGCAGCACGCGCTGCAGCTCGCCGCCGGAGACACTCTGCAGCGGCTTGTCGATGACGTGGGCGGCGCCGACTTCCTTCAGCGCGTCGAGCGCGTGGGAGCGCTGCACGCCGGGGACCAGTCGCAGGAAGCGCAGCACGGTCAGCGGCAGGGTCGGGTCGACGTGGAGCTTCTGCGGCATGTAGCCGATGGACAGCTTCGGCTGGCGCCAGACGCTGCCGGTGTCGGGCTTGAGCAGGCCGAGCACGCTGCGCACCAGGGTCGTCTTGCCGGCGCCGTTGGGGCCGATCAGGGTGACGATCTCGCCGGGGGCGATGGTCAGGTCGACGTTCTGCAGCACTGCCTGGCCGCCATAGCTGACGCCGATGCCTTGCAGGCGGATCAGGGCGTCGCTCATCACGCCTCCCGCTGGCCGGGGGCGCAGGCGCCGCAGAGGCCGACGATCTCGACGGTCTGGCTTTCCACGGCGAAACCGACACCCTTGGCGCCGGCGACGATGGCCTCGCTGATGGCCGGCTGCTCCAGCTCGATGGCGGTGTGGCAGGCGCGGCAGATCAGGAACTGGCCTTCATGGGCATGTTCGGGATGGGCGCAGCCGATGAAGGCGTTGAGCGAGGCGATGCGGTGCACCAGACCGTTTTCCAGGAGGAAATCCAGGGCGCGGTAGACCGTCGGCGGCGCCGCCTTGCGGCCGTCCTCCTCGCTCAGCACGGCGAGGATGTCGTAGGCGCCCAGCGGCTTGTGGCTCGCCCAGACCAGCTCCAGCACGCGCCGGCGCAGCTCGGTCAGGCGCACGCCCTGGCGCGCGCACAGCGCATCGGCGTCGGCCAGGGCGCTGGCCACGCAGTTGGCGTGGTCGTGCGGACGGCAGGCGAGGGGAGTCTTGGGGGCGATCTTGTACATGCGCGGCGACGCTCGGGTTCAGAGACGTTATTATATTACTCTTTCATGTCTCCCCTGTGTGAGTACCGCCGTGTCCTTCCGTCCCGTCGCCCTGCTGACCGCCGCCTGCGCGCTGCTGCTCAGCCTCCCCGTACGTGCCGAGGTCAGCGTGCTGACCAGCATCAAGCCGCTGCAACTGATCGCCGCCGCCATCCAGGACGGCGAGGGCGCACCGGACGTGCTGCTGCCGCCGGGCGCCTCGCCGCACAGCTACTCGCTGCGCCCGTCCGACATCCGCCGCGTGCGCGATGTGCAGCTGTTCTACTGGGTCGGCCCGGACCTGGAGAACTTCCTGCCCAAGGTGCTGGACAGCCGCAAGGGCCCGAGCGTGGCTCTGCAGGACCAGGCCGGCATGCACCTGCGCAAGTTCGCCGACTTCAGCGAGTCCAACCACCCGGACCATGACGATGACCACGATGACCTGGGCCACGACCATGACCACCGCCCCGGCATGATCGACGCCCACCTCTGGCTGCTGCCGGCCAACGCCCAGGTGATCGCTGCGCGCATGGCCGAGGACCTGGCCATCGCCGACCCGGCCAACGCCAGCCGCTACCAGGCCAACCTGAAGGCCTTCGACGAGCGCATGGACCAGCTCAACACCCGTCTGCAGCAGCGCATCGACCCGCTCAAGGGCAAGCCGTTCTTCGTCTTCCACGAGGCCTTCGACTACTTCGAAGAGGCCTATGGCCTGCGCCATGCAGGCGTCTTCGCGGTGTCCGCCGATGTGCAGCCGGGTGCTCGCCACGTGGCGGCCATGCGCGCGCAACTGCAGAAGGCCGGCCCGTCCTGCATCTTCAGCGAACCGCCGATCCGCCCGCGCCTGGCCGACACCCTGAGCCAGGGCCTGCCGGTGCGCCTGGCCGAGCTGGATGACCTGGGCGTGGGCGTGAAGGTGGATGCCCGGGGCTACGAGAACCTGCTGGGCAACCTGGCGGACGAGTTCGCGGGGTGCCTGGAGAAGCTCTGACTGTCTCCATCCGCAGGAGCGGACTCTGTCCGCGCTGCTTCTGCTCTTCATGGGGCGAATAAGGCGTGGCGTTATCCGCCGTTTGGCCTTGGCCTCGGAGCGCTGCGAGCTCAGCCACAACGCTGCATCTTCAAGGCTTTCCGGACAGACCAGGGTGCTGGGATGGGCCGAGGTGTGCCGGCATGCAACCGCGAACGGTTGTACGCCCTGTGGCACTTTTCGTAGGAGCGAGCCTGCTCGCGAACCGAGGCTTCCTGTAACTCCGCTGTCAAACGGGTTCGCGAGCAGGCTCGCCCCTCCAAGGGCAGACGCTCCTGCGTTTTGCCTTTGCACTCTGTTGCATCTGCCGCGCCCGATCGTCGCACCACCTCCCTCCAGAAACGCCTCCCCACACCGCCCAACCCTGCCGATCGTCTGGAATTCCGGACCTGTCGCGGCTCCCGCCGTCCAACCGTCTATTGTGTGTCTTTGTGGGTAGCTGGCACTACATATTGATGCTGGTCAGTCTCAGGTGGCTATATATTGGGTCTACTCGCGCTCCATTGCGCCTGCCACCCAACCAACAGGAGGTTATTCCCCGGATGGCCAAGACCGATGCGCGCCCCCGTGGCGCCGACCAAGGAGTCCTCGCCCTGCAACCCGCCTCGCAGGATATCTGGGACAGCAAGTACCGCCTCAAGCACAAGAGCGGCAAACCCATCGATGGCAGCGTCGACGAGACCTGGCAGCGGGTCGCCCGCGCCCTGGCCGGCGTCGAGGCGGACAAGGCGCTGCGCGAGCACTGGTACGAACGTTTCCTCTGGGCCCTGCGCAACGGCGCCATCCCGGCCGGCCGGATCATTTCCAACGCCGGCGCCCAGGGGCACAAGCCGGCGACTTCGACCATCAACTGCACCGTCTCCGGGATCATCCACGACTCGATGGACGACATCCTGCAGAAGGTCCACGAGGCCGGGCTGACCCTCAAGGCCGGCTGCGGCATCGGCTATGAGTTCAGCACCCTACGCCCGCGCGGCGCCTATGTCTCCGGCGCCGGCGCGCACACCAGCGGGCCGCTGTCGTTCATGGATATCTACGACAAGATGTGCTTCACCGTCAGTTCCGCCGGGGGGCGGCGCGGTGCGCAGATGGGCACGTTCGACGTCAGCCACCCGGACGTTCGCGAGTTCATCCGCGCCAAGCGTGAGGACGGTCGCCTGCGCCAGTTCAACCTCAGCCTGCTGATCACCGACGGCTTCATGGCGGCGGTGGAAGCCGATGACGAGTGGCCGCTGATCTTCCCGATCCACCAGAAGGAGCGCGACGAGGTCGACCTGGAGGACGTCGATCAGGTGGTCTGGCGCGACTGGCCGGTGCACGACGAGTACCTGGTGGGCGAGGACGGCCGCGTGGCCTGCCGGGTCTACGGTCGGGTCAAGGCACGGCACCTGTGGGACATGATCATGGTGTCCACCTACGACTACGCAGAACCCGGCTTCATCCTGATCGACCGGGTGAACGAGCTGAACAACAACTGGTGGTGCGAGGCGATCCGCGCCACCAACCCCTGCGGCGAGCAGCCACTGCCGCCCTACGGCTCTTGCCTGCTGGGCTCGGTGAACCTGACCTGCTTCGTCAGCGACCCCTTTGGCGAGAACGCGCGCTTCGACTGGGAGCGTTTCCGCGAGGTGGTCCGCGTGTTCACCCGCATGCTCGACAACGTGGTGGAGATCAACGGCCTGCCGCTGGAGCAGCAGCGTGCGGAAATCCTCGGCAAGCGCCGCCACGGCATGGGCTTCCTCGGCCTGGGTTCGGCGCTGACCCTGCTCAAGCTGCGCTACGGCAGCCCGGAAGCCTGCGTGTTCACCGAGGAAGTGGCGCGCGAGATGGCGCTGGTGGGCTGGGAAGTGGCGCTGGAACTGTCCCGCGAGAAAGGCCCGGCGCCGGCGCTGGCGCAGGACTACGAAGTGACCGCCGAGATGCTGCGCAAGCGGCCGGAAATGGCCGACGATGGCTACAAGGTCGGCGACAAGGTGGCGGGCCGCGTGCTCCACGCCAAGTACTCGCGCTACATGCAGCGGGTGGCCGAGCATGCGCCGCAACTGGTCGAGGAACTGGCCGAACAGGGTGCGCGCTTCACCCACCACAGCTCCATCGCCCCCACCGGCACCATCAGCCTGAGCCTGGCCAACAACGCCTCCAACGGCATCGAGCCGAGCTTCGCCCACCACTACTCGCGCAACCTGATCCGCGCCGGGCGCAAGACCAAGGAGAAGATCTCGGTCTTCAGCTACGAGCTGCTGGCCTACCGCGCCCAGGTGGACAACCACGCGGTGCCGGATGCCGAGGAAGAGAAACATCGCCTGCCGGACTACTTCATCACCGCCGACGACATCACCCCGCAGCAGCACGTGGACATCCAGGCGGCCGCGCAGAAGTGGATCGACTCGTCGATCTCCAAGACCGCCAACGTCCCCACCGACTACCCATTCGAGGACTTCAAGGACATCTACCTCTATGCGTGGCGCCAGGGCCTGAAGGGCTGCACTACCTTCCGCTTCAACCCGGCGGCCTTCCAGGGCGTGCTGGTGAAGGAAGCGGACCTGGAGAAGACGGTGTACCGCTTCGAACTGGAAGACGGCAGCGTGGTGGAACTCAAGGGCAACGAGGAAGTGGAATACGACGGCGAGATCCACACCGCCGCCAACCTCTTCGACGCCCTGAAAGAAGGCTATTACGGCAAGTACTGATACCCCTGGAGAGACACATGAGCGTCAAGATCAACCAGAAGATCAAAGGTTTCCAGGTGGTGGACGTGGCCGAGGAGAAGGCCCGCGCCGAAGCCGCCCAGGCGGCCGCCGTGGTGAAGATGGACGAGACCCTGCAGCGGCCGGAGATACTGGTGGGCGCCACCTACAAGATCAAGTCGCCGCTGTTCGAGCATGCGCTGTACGTGACCATCAATGACGTGGTGCTCAACCCGGACACCCCCTACGAGCAGCGCCGGCCCTTCGAGATCTTCATCAACTCGAAGAACATGGACCACTTCCAGTGGATCGTCGCGCTTACCCGGATCATGTCCGCGGTGTTCCGCAAGGGCGGTGACTGCACCTTCCTGGTGGAAGAAATGAAGGCGGTGTTCGACCCGCGCGGCGGCTACCTCAAGCGCGGCGGCATCTACATGCCGTCGATCGTCGCCGAGATCGGCGCTGTGGTGGAGCGCCACCTGGTCGCCATCGGCCTGATGGAAGGCCCGCAGCTGGACGAGGAACAGCGCCTGTACCTCGCCGAGAAGCGCGCCGCCTACGAAGCCGCCCAAGGCACCAACAAGGCCGAACCCGGCGAGGGCTTCCCCGCCGGCGCGCAGCTGTGCGGCAAGTGCAACACGATGGCGGTGGTGCAGATGGATGGCTGCGCCACCTGCCTGAACTGCGGGCATTCGAAATGTGGGTGAGCCCGCTCAAAACGCATGCGTTTTGAAGGGCGAACGACTGGCCAAGGATGGCCAGGCCGGGGTTGAACCTGGGCAGAGGAGTGGCGGCAGGGATGCCGGCTCCGAACTGGATCTTTACTCGCGCATGCGTCCCGCCGCTAACGACCGGTGACCGACCGCCGGGCCGGGTTCGATCTTCACACCGCACTGCTTTTTTGTAGGAGCGAGCTTGCTCGCGAACGAACTCCGCTGCGGGGCTGTTCGCGAGCAAGCTCGCTCCTACAGAAACCTCTCTTCATGGGAGCGGGCAAGGCGCGCTCCTACAAGGGGGCTCATCAGCTACCCGCGGACGCAGGGGCGCTCTCGCAGGAGCGGATTCATCCGCGATCAGCCGCAGCCCATCCCCGCACGCAGGCCTTACAGCGCAAACGGCAAATGAATCTCCACCTTCTGCCGCTTCTCCAGCCGCCGCTCGAACTCGCTCGGATCGTGGATCAGCACATCCTGCCCGACGAACGCTTCGGCCGCGATCAGCCGCGACAGCCAGAAGCGCACGCAGGCCACCCGCAGCATCTCCGGCCACAGCTCGGCTTCGAGCGCTGTGAACGGCCGCTTGGCCGCATAGGCCGCCAGCAGCGCGCGGGCGCGCGGGCCGTCGAGGGCGCCGTCGTCCGTCGAGCACCAGTCGTTCACGGTGATCGCCAGGTCGTAGAGCATCCAGCCCGAGCAGGCGTTGTAGAAGTCGATCAGCCCAGCCAGGTGCGGGCCGTCGAACAGCACGTTGTCGCGGAACAGGTCGGCGTGCAGGTTGGCGCGCGGCAGCGCCGGCTGTTCGGCGAGCAGGCGGGCGATCTCCTCAAGGGCATCGCCCAGCAGGGTCGCGGCGTGGCCGGACAGGTGTGACTGCATCGTCTCGCCTTCATGCAGCATCCAGCTCAGGCCACGGTCGCTGGGACGCTCGATGATCCGCCCGCGCGTCGCCAGGTGCAGGCGCGCCAGCAGATCGCCGACTTCCTGGCAGTGATGGTTGTTCGGGGCGCGCTCGTGGCGGCCCGGCAGGCGCGGCTGCAGCAGCGCCGGCTTGCCTTCGAGCTGGCGCAGCGCTTCGCCGTCCTTCGTGCGCAGGGCATAGGGCACCGGCAGGTCGGCTTCGTGCAGCACGTCGAGCAGCTCGATGAAGAACGGCATCTCCCGCACCGGACCGCGCTCGATCAGGGTCAGGACGAACTCGCCCTGTTCCAGGCTGACGAAGAAGTTGCTGTTCTCCGAGCCTTCCGCGATGCCACGGAAGTCCCGCAGCCGGCCGAGGCCGTAGGGGGCGAGGAAGTTTTCCAGGACCGGACGTTCCAGAGGCGTGAATACCGACATGCTCAATCCTCTGGAGCGTCGTGGAGGGGAGGGTTTACCAGCTGAAGATCTGCCACTGCGGAATCAGCTTGTCGGGCTGGTCCGAGCGGATGAAGTTGCCGTCGCTGCCATCCTGGCGCACCAGGAAATACGGCTTGCCGTGCTTGGGCACGACCTTGATGGCGTAGAGGAATCCGTTCACGCGGTATTCCTGGATGGTCCTGTCGCCCTCCTGGCGGATGGTCACATCCGGTTCCGGCGTCGGGGCATCGTCCGCCGCCAACACGGTGGTCGCGCCAAGACCCAGCAGAGCGGCGAGCAACAGGCGGTTCAACGTACGCATGATAACCTTGTCCCTTTGTCGAATTGGCTACGGACATTTTAGCCCGAGCCCTTCTGAAAAGGTTGATTCCCCTCATGAGCCAAGCACCCCTCGTCCTCGTGGACGGCTCGTCCTACCTGTATCGCGCCTTCCATGCCCTGCCGCCGCTGACGACCTCCACCGGCATGCCGACCGGCGCGGTGAAGGGCGTGCTGAACATGCTCAAGAGCCTGCGCAAGCAGTACCCGGACAGCCCCTTCGCGGTGGTCTTCGATGCCAAGGGCGGAACCTTCCGCGATGAGATGTTCGCCGAGTACAAGGCCAATCGCCCCTCGATGCCGGACGACCTGCGCGTGCAGGTGGAGCCGCTGCATGCCACCGTGCGCGCCCTCGGCCTGCCCCTGCTGTGCGTGGAAGGCGTGGAAGCGGACGACGTGATCGGCACCCTGGCCCGGCAGAGCGCGGCCGGTGGCCGGGCGGTGGTGATCTCCACCGGCGACAAGGACATGGCACAGCTGGTCGACGGGCACATTACGCTGGTCAACACCATGACCGGTAGCTCGCTCGACGTGGATGGCGTGAAAGAGAAATTCGGCGTCGGTCCTGAGCTGATCATCGACTACCTGGCGCTGATGGGCGACAAGGTCGACAACATCCCCGGCGTGCCCGGTGTCGGCGAAAAGACCGCCCTCGGCCTGCTCACCGGTGTGGGTGGAGGCCTGGATGTGCTGTACGCCAGCCTGAACAAGGTGCCCGAACTGCCGATCCGTGGCGCCAAGGGGCTGCCGGCCAAGCTCGAAGAGCACAAGGACATGGCCTACCTGTCCTACAAGCTCGCCACCATCAAGTGCGATGTCGAATTGAACATCGAGATCGATGCCCTGCACCCCGGCGAACCGGACCGCGAGGCCCTGACCGAGCTGTACCGCACCCTGGAATTCAAGACCGGGCTGGACGATCTGCAACGCCAGGCGGCCAAGGCCGGCAGCCCGCAGCTGGCGCTGGAAGAGGCCCCGGCGGAGAAGAGCTATGACATCGTTCTGGAGCAACCTCAGTTCGATGCCTGGCTGAAGAAGCTGGAAGCCGCCGAGCTGATCGCCTTCGACACCGAGACCACCAGCCTCGACCCGCAGCAGGCGCAGGTGGTGGGTGTGTCCTTCGCGGTGAAGGAAGGCGAAGCCGCCTATGTGCCGCTGGCCCACAGTTATATGGGCGTGCCGGCGCAGCTGGACCGCGACGCCGTGCTCAAGGCCCTCAAGCCGCTGCTGGAGGACCCGAAGAAGCGCAAGATCGGCCAGCACGCCAAGTACGACATGAACGTCCTGGCCAACGCCTCGACGCCCATCGCCGTGCAGGGCATCGCCTTCGACACCATGCTCGAATCCTATGTGCTGGACTCCACCGCGACCCGTCACGACATGGACAGCCTGGCGCTCAAGTACCTGGGCCACAGCACCATTCGCTTCGAGGACATCGCCGGCAAGGGCGCCAAGCAGCTGACCTTCGACCAGATCGCCCTGGAGCAGGCCGGCCCCTACGCCGCCGAAGACGCCGACGTGACCCTGCGCCTGCACCAGACCCTGTGGCAGAAGCTGGAGGCCATTCCGTCCCTGGCCAAGGTGCTCACCGAAATCGAGATGCCGCTGGTGCCGGTGCTGGCGCGCATCGAGCGCAACGGCGCGCTGGTCGACGCCCACCTGCTGGGCAAGCAGAGCGTCGAACTGGGCGAGAAGATGGTCGAGTTGCAGCGCCAGGCCTATGAGCTGGCGGGCGAGGAGTTCAACCTCGGCTCGCCCAAGCAGCTGGGCGCCATCCTTTATGAAAAGCTCGGCCTGCCGGTGCTGTCCAAGACCGCCACCGGCCAGCCGTCCACCGCCGAGGCCGTCCTTGCCGAGCTGGCCGAGCAGGATTACGAGCTGCCCAAGGTGATCATGCAGTACCGCTCCCTGAGCAAGCTCAAGAGTACCTACACCGACAAGCTGCCGGAGCAGATCAACCCGCGCACCGGGCGTATCCACACCAGCTACCACCAGGCGGTGGCGGCGACCGGCCGACTGTCCTCCAGCGACCCGAACCTGCAGAACATCCCGATCCGCACCGCCGAGGGCCGGCGCATCCGCCAGGCCTTCGTCGCGCCCAAGGGCTACAAGCTGCTGGCGGCGGACTACTCGCAGATCGAACTGCGCATCATGGCCCACCTGGCCAAGGACGAAGGCCTGCTGGACGCCTTCCGCCACGACCGCGACGTACACCGCGCCACTGCCGCCGAGGTGTTCGGCGTGCCGCTGGATGAGGTGACGTCCGACCAGCGCCGCAGCGCCAAGGCGATCAACTTCGGCCTGATCTACGGCATGAGCGCCTTCGGCCTGGCCAAGCAGATCGGCGTCGAGCGCAAGGAGGCCCAGGCCTACATCGACCGCTATTTCGCCCGCTACCCGGGCGTGCTGGCCTACATGGAGCGCACTCGCGCCCAGGCCGCCGAGCAGGGCTTCGTCGAGACGCTGTTCGGCCGCCGCCTGTATCTGCCGGAAATCGCCTCGAAGAACGGCGCCATGCGCAAGGCCGCCGAGCGCACCGCGATCAACGCACCGATGCAGGGCACCGCCGCGGACATCATGAAACGCGCGATGGTGACTGTGGATAAGTGGCTGCAGGACAGCGGGATCGATGCCCGGGTGATTCTCCAGGTACACGACGAACTGGTGCTGGAGGTTCGCGAGGACCTGGTGGACCGGGTCAGCGACACCCTTCGGCCGCTGATGAGCGGCGCGGCGGAGCTGGATGTGCCGCTGGTGGTCGAGGCCGGCGTGGGGGCGAACTGGGACGAAGCACACTGACGAATGGTCGAAGGGCCCGTGTGGCGGGCCCTTCGGAGAATCCGCCAATGTTTGTCCGGGACACCGCGAAAAATTTTTTTGTGAACTGATGAACTTTCCCGCAAAGGCCTCTGTCAGAACACGTGAATGGCTGGTGAAGCCCTTCGATGCTCCTTTGCAGTGTTTAGTGTTGGCAGATTACTGGACCCCGCCCTAGCGGTCCGGACTTAAACCCCGAACTTCCCCCTCCCCATACGAAGCTCGGGGTTTTTTTTGCCTGCGATTCAGCCTTCGGCTTCCTCGCCAGCCTCTTCTTCCTCGTCATCCAGCAGTCCCAGCCAGCCGGCCAGGACCATCTGCGCCTCTTCCACGCCCTGGCGCTTGGGGGCGGAGAACAGCTGCAGGGTGGCGACATCGCCCCAGCCCTGCTGGATTTCCTTGCGCACTTTCAGCAGCGCGTTCTTCGCCGCGCCGAAGGCGAGCTTGTCGGCCTTGGTCAGCAGCACGTGGATCGGCAACTGGCTGGCCTGGGCCCAGTCCAGCATCAGGCGGTCGAAATCGGTCAGCGGATGGCGGATGTCCATCAGCAGCACCACGCCGGCGAGGCTGTTGCGGCTGCTCAGGTAGGCTTCCAGATGCTGCTGCCAGTGAAGTTTCAGCGGGATCGGCACCTTGGCGTAGCCGTAGCCGGGCAGGTCGACCAGGCGGCGTTCGTCATCCAGGCGGAAGAAGTTCAGCAACTGGGTGCGGCCCGGCGTCTTGGAGGTGCGCGCCAGGTTCGCATGGGTCAGTGCGTTCAGCGCGCTGGATTTGCCCGCGTTGGAGCGGCCGGCGAAGGCGACTTCCAGGCCGGCGTCCTCCGGGCACTGGTTCACCTTGGCGGCGCTGATGAGGAACGTGGCCTGTTGGCACAGGCCGAGAATCGGGTTTTTCGCAGGGTTCATGGGGGGCATGGGTTCTTTCGCAGAGGGGTGCGACTAGGTGTCGCGGGGAGCGGGCTCGTTTCCGTTTCGGTATTGGAAGTATATAATGCCGCGGATTTTGTGTGCGCTTTATCCCCCAGGGTCGGGCGCCACGGGAACCCCAAAGTCCGTACACCAGAACGCGGACGTTCCCTGACGATGAGGACAATCATGAAGAAACTGCTGTTCGCAGCCATCGTTGCCGCGCTGGCTTCCAGCGCCCAGGCGGCCCAGGATCCGGAAGCCGTGTTCAACCGAGCGTGTGGCGCCTGCCACAATGGTCAGTTGCCGATGGCGCCGAAGAAGGGCGACGCCGCCGCGTGGAAACTGCGCCTGGACAAGGGCATGGACACGCTGGTGCAACACGTGACCAACGGTTTCAACGCGATGCCGCCTCACGGCCTGTGCACCGACTGCAGCGCCGAGGATTACCAGGCCATTATCCAATGGATGTCCAGGTAATCCCGGAGCCCTACTCTTTCCCCCTTAGCCGTTATTGGATTAGCTGATGAACAAATTGATCGTGAGTCTGCTGTTGACCCTGGGCCTTACCGGTGTTGCGCACGCCGCTGGCGATGCCAAGGCCGGTCAGGCGAAAGCTGCTGTATGTGGTGCCTGCCACGGCGCCGATGGCAACAGCATGGCGCCGAACTTCCCGAAACTGGCCGGCCAGGGTGAACGTTACCTGCTCAAGCAGATGCACGACATCAAGGATGGCAAACGCACCGTTCTGGAAATGACCGGCCTGCTGACCAACCTGAGCGATGAGGATCTGGCTGACATCTCTGCCTACTTCGCCAGCCAGAACCCGAGCGTCGGCATGGCCGATCCCAAGCTGGTCGCCCAGGGCGAAGCCCTGTTCCGCGGCGGCAAGCTCACCGAAGGCATGCCGGCCTGCACCGGTTGCCACAACCCGGCTGGCCAGGGCAACGCCGAAGCCGGCTTCCCGCACCTGGGTGGCCAGCACGCGGCCTACACCGCCAAGCAGCTGACCGCCTTCCGCGAAGGCGAGCGCACCAACGACGGCGACGCCATGATCATGCGCAGCATCGCCGCCAAGCTGTCCAACAAGGACATCGCGGCGATCTCCAGCTATATCGAAGGCCTGCACTAAGCGGCACGCCTGGCGGAAATCGCTGGAATAAAAAAAGGGTGGCTTCGGCCGCCCTTTTTCGCATCCGCCGCCACTACAATGCTGGAACCGCGCCTGGAGCCTCCAGGTCAAACCGCTTTGTCCCGTCCCGCGCAGCAGGACGGATCCCGCTCAGCCAAGGAGTGAACCATGCGTAACCTGATTTTCACCGCCGCGCTGGCCTTCGCCGGCCTGTTCGCTGTCAACGCGAATGCCGCCGAGTTCGAAGCCGGCAAGAACTACACCGAGCTGAGCCAGGCCGTGCCGGTCTCCCAGCCGGGCAAGATCGAGGTGGTGGAGTTGTTCTGGTACGGCTGCCCGCACTGCTATGCCTTCGAGCCGACCATCAATCCCTGGGTCGAGAAGCTGCCCGAAGACGTGCATTTCGTGCGTGTCCCCGCCATGTTCGGCGGCCTGTGGAACATTCACGGCCAACTGTTCCTGACCCTGGAATCGATGGGCGTGGAGCAGAAGGTCCATCACGCGATCTTCGAAAAACTGCACAACAGCCCCAAGGGCCTGACCACTCCGGAAGAAATGGCTGATTTCGTCGCCGAGCAGGGCGTGGACAAGGACAAGTTCCTCAGCACCTACAACTCCTTCGCCATCAAGGGCCAGATCGAGAAGGCCAAGAAGCTGGCGATGGCCTACCAGATCAGCGGCGTACCGACGATGGTCGTCAACGGCAAGTACCGCTTCGACATCGGTTCGGCCGGCAGCCCGGACGCCGCCCTGGAGCTGGCCGACCAACTGATCGCCAAGGAGCGCGCCTCCGCCAAGGCCGCTCAGTAAGGGGCCTGCCGATGCTGCGCCGGCGGAGTCGCGAGCGCGTTGCGAGTGCCTGCACCGCACGCGTCAATCCCGATCACCAGTGCGTGTCGGGGCTGCCCGAGGATGGCCGTCTCCGCCTGCTCAGCTTCAACATTCAGGTTGGCATCAGTACCGAGCGTTACCGTCATTACCTGACGCGCGGCTGGCAGCACCTGTTGCCGGCCGCGGGCCGTGCCAGCAACCTGCAGCGCATTGGCGAACTGCTTGCCGACTATGACGTGGTCGCGTTGCAGGAGGCCGACGGCGGCAGCATCCGCTCCGGCAATATCAATCAGGTCGAGCACCTGGCCCATCTCGGGGACTTCCCCTACTGGTACCAGCAGCTCAACCGCAATCTCGGGCGCATCGCCCAGCACAGCAACGGCCTGCTCAGCCGTTTGCAACCCACCGCCCTGGAAGACCATCCGCTGCCCGGCCCGCCCGGGCGCGGCGCGATCCTCATGCGCTTCGGCGACGGCGACGATGCCCTTGCCGTGGTGATGATGCACCTGGCCCTGGGCGCGCGCACCCGCACCCGCCAGCTCGCCTACATCCGCGAGCTGCTGCAGGGCTACCGCCACCAGGTGCTGATGGGCGACATGAACACCCATGCCACCGATTTGCTGGAAAGCTCGCCCCTGCGTGACCTGGGGCTGGTCGCGCCGCAGGTCGAGGCGACCTTCCCCAGTTGGCGCCCGCAGCGTTGCCTGGACCACATCCTGCTCAGTTCCGAGCTGGCGCTGGAGCGCGTCAGTGTCCTGCCGCAACCGATTTCCGACCACCTGCCCGTGGCCGTGGAAATCCGCCTGCCGGATGCCTTGCGCACGGCCTCGTCGCTCGTCTTGCGCGGCGAGGCTGTCGAATGAGTCGGGAAGGCGAACCGCGCTGGAAACAGAAGTACCTCGACAATCTCGAACAGCAGGAAAAACTCGAGCGGCGCTGGAGCGCCCGCGTCGACCTGCTGCGCCGTGGCCTGGTGCGCAGCAGCCTGGCCGCCGAAGGCAGCGACAAGGCGGTGGACGCCTGCATGAAGGAGCTGCGCGAGGTGCTACGCCGCGACGAGATGGATGCCGGTCTGTCGCGCCTGATCCCGCAGCTGGAAAGGGCGGTGCTCGATTCCGAGCAGCGTCGTCAGCAGCGCGTCGAGCAGAACGTCGCGGCATTGTCCCAGCTCGCCCAGCAACTGCTGGCGCTCGATCTGCCGGGAGACGTGCGCAAGCCGCTCAAGCAGTTCGCCAAGGACATCGCCGCACGGGCCAGCACCTCCCGCGAACTGCCGGCCCTGCTCGGCGAACTGAGCGGCCTGCAGCGGCGTGCGCTGGAGCATTTCGACACGGGCAATGAGCAGCGCCCCGGTTTCCTGCAGCGCCTGTTCGGCGGGCGTGAAGCGGCTGCCGATGCGCTGGAGCCGGCGTTGACTGTGACGACCGCCGTGGCCGGTGCGCCGTTGGCCGACACGGTGGCGCTGGACGAGGCCGTGGCCGTCCAGGCCGAATCCCTGGCACCCGCACCCGCACCCGCACCCGCACCCGCACCCGCACCCGCACCCGCACCCGCACCTGTAGCAGTCGAGCCCGTCATCGAGCCGGTGACTGCGGCAGTCGAACCGCTGACGACCGAGTCGCCGGTCGTTTCTCCCGCCGGGGCGCCCGAGCCGGCCCTGCTCGACAGCCTGCCATTGCCCCCCGGCCTGTTCGGCGAACCGGCCGACGCCGCCGACCGCTACGCCTTGCCGCCGCGCCCGGAGCCGGGCTACAGCGCCGTCGCGCCGCATATCGAAGCCAGCCTGCTGCACCTGCTGGACGAGATGCGCCTGCCGTCTACCCACCAGCCCCAGGCCGATGCCCTGCGCACGCGCATTCATGGCAGTCTGAACTGGTACGAGCTGGTCCCGGTGCTGGATGACCTGGCGGTGCTAGTGCTGTCGCTCAACGACTGCGGCCAGCGCGAGTTCGAAGGCTACCTGTACCAGCTCAACGAGCGCCTGGGCGCCTTCCTCGACGGGCTGCAGGCGGTCCACGACAACCATGCCGGCGCAAGTTCCAGCGCCCGCGACCTGGACGACGCGCTGCGCGAGCAGGTCAGCGGCCTGAAGGAAAGCGTGCTGGAAGCCACCGACCTGGAAGGCCTCAAGCGTCATGTGGAAAGCCGCCTGCAAGGGCTGGTCGGCACGATGGACCGGTTCCGCGAGGAGCGCGAAGCCCGCGAGCGCGAGGTGGGCGAGCGCATCCAGTCGCTGATGACGCGGGTGGCGAGCATGGAAGAAGAGGCGCGGACCTTCAAAGCCAGCATCGAGGACCAGCGCCAGAAGGCCATGACCGACGCGCTCACCGGCCTGCCCAACCGCGCCGCCTTGACCGAGCGCCTGGAACTGGAAGTCTCGCGCTGGCAGCGCTACGGCGGCGACCTGCTGCTGGCGGTCCTGGACGTGGACCACTTCAAGCGCATCAACGACGACTTTGGTCATCTGGCCGGCGACAAGGTGCTGAAGATCATCGCCGCGGAGCTCTCCAAACGCCTGCGCAATACCGACTTCATCGCTCGCTATGGCGGCGAGGAGTTCGTCGTGCTGCTGCCCTCGACGCCCCTGGACGGCGGCGAGCGGTTGCTCGAAGCGCTGCGCGGCGCAGTGGAAGCCTGCCCGTTCCATTTCAAGGGCGAACGCCTGGTGATTACCTGTTCCGCGGGCCTGACCGCCTTCCGCGCCGATGAGCGCAGCGACGCGGTCTTCGAACGGGCCGACCAGGCGCTGTATCGCGCCAAGCGTGGCGGCCGCAATCGGCTGGAAGTGGACTGAGCCAGCCGCTGCCGGGCGTTTGTTTGTAGGAGCGAGCTTGCTCGCGAACAGCGCTCCCCGCCGACCTGCGCGTTGAATGGTTCGCGAGCAAGCTCGCTCCTACAGAAAAGAACGTCGCCGCTCGAGCAGAAATTCTTGACGAACGAAAGCTCTTGGGTTTTGATTCGCGCCATTATCTTTCGAATCGAAACTTAATCGCCCATGTCGAAACGCAACACGCCGCAACGCCGCCACGACATCCTGGCGCTGCTCGCCGAACAGGGCGAGGTGAGCGTGGACGATCTCGCCCGGCGTTTCGCCACCTCCGAAGTGACCATCCGCAAGGACCTGGCAGCGCTGGAAGGCAACGGCCTGCTGCTGCGCCGCTACGGCGGTGCGGTGCCGATGCCCCACGAGCTGATCGCCGAGCCGAGCCAGCCGCTGTCGCGCTACAAGCAGGCCATCGCTCGCGCGGCGGCGACCTGCATCCGCGAACACGCGCGGATCATCATCGACAGCGGCAGCACCACCGCCGCGCTGATCCCCGAACTGGGCCGCAAGCCGGGCCTGGTGGTGATGACCAACTCGCTGAGCGTGGCCAACGCCCTGCGCGAACTGGAGCGTGAACCGGTACTGCTGATGACCGGCGGAACCTGGGATCCGCACTCCGAGTCCTTCCAGGGCCAGGTGGCCGAACAGGTGCTGCGCTCCTACGATTTCGATCAGTTGTTCATCGGCGCCACCGGCCTCGACCTGGAGCGCGGCACCACCACGTTCAACGAACTGCTGGGGCTGAGCCGGGTAATGGCCGAGGTCGCCCGCGAGGTGATCGTCATGGCCGAAGCCGACAAGCTGGGCCGACGCATTCCCAACCTGGAGCTGCCGTGGAGCAGCGTCCAGACCCTGATAACCGACGAGCGCTTGAGCGATGAAGCGTTCGAACTGATCCAGGCGCGTGGCGTGAAAGTGATCCGCGCACGCTGCGAAGACTGAAAGGAGAGCCCATTCATGTGTGGAATCGTAGGCGCCATCGCCGAACGTAACGTGACCCCGATCCTCGTCGAGGGCCTCAAGCGCCTCGAATACCGTGGCTATGACAGCGCCGGGGTGGCGGTGGTGGACGCCAGTGGCGCACTGGATCGCCGCCGCCGCGCCGGCAAGGTGTCCAGCCTGGAGCAGGCCATCGAGGAGCAGCCGCTGGCTGGCCGCCTGGGCATCGCCCATACCCGCTGGGCCACCCACGGCGCGCCCACCGAGGGCAATGCCCACCCGCACTTCTCCCACGGCGAACTGGCGGTGGTGCACAACGGCATCATCGAGAATCACGAGGCGCTGCGCGAAATGCTCAAGGCGCGCGGCTACGTGTTCACCTCGCAGACCGACACCGAGGTCATCGTCCATCTGCTGCACCTGCGGCTGACCGAGATGGGCGACCTCACGGTTGCGCTCAAGGCGACGGTCAAGGAGCTGCATGGCGCCTATGGCCTGGCGGTGATCAGCGCCAAGCAACCGGACCGCATCCTCGCCGCGCGCAGCGGCAGTCCGCTGGTGGTCGGCCTGGGCCACGGCGAGAACTTCCTCGCCTCCGACCAGTTGGCGCTGCGCCAGGTGACCGACCGCTTCATCTACCTGGAAGAAGGCGATATCGCCGAGATCCGCCGCGACAGCGTCCAGCTGTGGGATGTGAAGGGCAACCCGGTGCAGCGCGAGGCCGTGCGCTACCACGAAGGCGCCGAGGCCGCCGACAAGGGCGAGTATCGCCACTTCATGCTCAAGGAGATCCATGAGCAGCCGTCCGTGGTGCAGCGCACCCTGGAAGGCCGTCTGGGCACCGGGCAGGTGCTGGTGGATAACTTCGGCCCGCAGGCCCGCGAGCTGCTGGCCAAGGTGCGCACCGTGCAGATCGTTGCTTGCGGCACCAGCTACCACGCCGGCATGGTCGCCCGTTACTGGCTGGAAAGCCTGACCGGCATTCCCTGTCAGGTCGAAGTCGCCAGCGAGTTCCGCTACCGCAAGGTGGCGGTGCACCCGGACTCCCTGTTCGTCACCATCTCCCAGTCCGGCGAAACCGCCGACACCCTGGCCGCGCTGCGCTATGCCAAGGAGCTGGGCTTCCTCGCAAGCCTCTCGATCTGCAACGTCGCCACCAGTTCGCTGGTGCGCGAGTCGGACATGACCCTGCTGACCAACGCCGGCCCGGAAATCGGCGTGGCGTCCACCAAGGCCTTCACCACCCAGCTGGTTGCCCTGTTGCTGCTGACCCTCGGCATCGGCCAGGTGCAGAAGCGCCTGAACGACGGCGTCGAAGCCGAACTGGTGAACGAGCTGCGTCGCCTGCCGACTCGCCTGGAAGAGGCGCTGGCGATGGACAAGGTGGTGGAGAAGGTCAGCGAGCTGTTCGCCGAGAAGCACCACACCCTGTTCCTTGGTCGTGGCGCGCAGTACCCGGTGGCGATGGAAGGCGCGCTGAAGCTCAAGGAGATCTCCTACATCCATGCCGAAGCCTACCCGGCCGGCGAGCTCAAGCACGGCCCGCTGGCCCTGGTGGACGCCGACATGCCGGTGGTCACCGTGGCGCCGAACAACGAACTGCTGGAAAAGCTCAAGTCCAACCTGCAGGAAGTCCGCGCCCGTGGCGGCGAGCTGGTGGTCTTCGCCGAGGGCGGCAGCGGTATCTCCAATGGCGAGGGCACCCACGTGGTGGGCATGCCGGCGATCCACGACTGCCTGGCGCCGATCCTCTACACCGTGCCGCTGCAGTTGCTGTCCTACTACGTCGCCGTGCTCAAGGGCACCGACGTCGACCAGCCGCGCAACCTGGCCAAGTCTGTGACCGTGGAATAACCCGGTCACCGCAGCTCCACCCGCAGGGGGCCCGCGCATCGCGCCGGCCCCTTGTTCGTTTCCGTCCTTCGCGGCTCTCGCAACAAATCCGTCGCACGACTCCCGCCAAAGCTTCACGAAACCGTCCCCTGCCTGCCAAGTCGATAGGCCACCCTCAGCGCTGCAACCTGATCGGGTGCGCGCATCGCCGTAGCGGTTGCGCACGCCGCAACAGCGGGAGCCGGCGTGGCGCCGGTCACCACGGCAATGCAACGGGTGCTGGCGACTGATGACGATCGAAGGATTCGTACCGACTGACTGTGTTCCATCCCGTGGCCCGGAGCTGGCGCGGTGAAGCTGCTGGTCACCGGCGCCGCCGGGTTCATCGGCTTCCACACCGCCCGGCGTTTGTGCCGTGAAGGGCATGAGGTGGTCGGTATCGACAATCTCAACGACTACTACAGCGTCGAGCTCAAGCTGGCCCGCCTGGCGCTTCTGCGGCAGCAGCGCAACTTTCGTTTCGAACGCCTGGACATCGCCGATGCGCCGGTCCTGGCTGCGTTGTTCCAGCGCGAAGGCTTCGATAGGGTGATCCACCTGGCCGCCCAGGCCGGCGTGCGCTACTCGCTGGAGAACCCGCAGGTCTACGCCGACGCCAACCTCAGCGGCTTCGTCAACCTGCTCGAAGGCTGCCGCCACGCGCGGGTCGGCCATCTGGTGTACGCCTCCAGCAGCTCGGTGTACGGCATGAGCAGCCGCATGCCGTTCAGCACCGATGCGGCGGTGGACCAGCCGGTGTCGCTCTATGCCGCCACCAAGCGCGCCAACGAGCTGATGGCGCACACCTACGCGCACCTCTATCGCCTGCCGCTTACCGGCTTGCGCTTCTTCACCGTGTACGGCCCCTGGGGACGCCCGGACATGGCGCTGTTCAAGTTCACCCGGGCGATTCTCGAAGGCCGGCCCATCGAGATCTACAACAACGGTGAGATGTCCCGCGACTTCACCTACATCGATGATGTGGTGGAGGGACTGCTGCGCATCCAGGACCGTCCGCCCGAACCGGGTGAGCACGGCGAGGCGCCGGTGGCGCTCTACAACATCGGCCGGGGTGAGCCGGTGCGTCTGCTCGACATGGTGGAGTGCGTCGAATGCGCGCTGGGCCGCCGGGCCGTCCGCCACTATCTGCCGCTGCAGCCGGGTGATGTGCTGCAGACCTGGGCCGACGTCGAGGCGCTGGCGCAGCGCACCGGCTTCCGTCCGGCGACGCCGCTGCAGAGCGGGGTCGAGCGTTTCGTCCATTGGTACCGCGAGTTCCATGCGGTGGAAGAGCCCTGCGCCGGCGCGGCGTGACGGGCCACGGAGCACGAGTCCGAGCATGACCCACAGCCCTTGCGTGTCGGTGCTGATTCCGGCCAGGAATGAAGCGGAGAACCTGCCCGGACTTCTCGACGAGGTCCGCCTGGCCCTGGCCGGCGAGGCATTCGAAGTCATCGTGGTCGACGACGGCAGCAGCGATGCCACCCGCGCCGTGCTGCAGGGCCTGCAACAGGATGGCTACGCCGAGCTGCGGGTGCTGGTTCACGCGCGTTCGCTGGGCCAGAGCACGTCCATCTACCACGCCGCCGAAGCCGCTCGCGGCCATTGGCTGGCGACCCTGGACGGCGACGGGCAGAACGATCCGGCGGACATCCCCGGCATGCTCGCCCTGGTGCGCGCCGCCGACTGCCCCGCAGGCCTCAAGCTGATCGCCGGGCATCGCGTGAAGCGCCAGGACAGCGCCAGCAAGCGCTGGGCCTCGCGCTTCGCCAATCGCCTGCGCGGGCGCCTGTTGCGCGACCAGACCCCGGACACTGGCTGCGGCCTGAAGCTGATCGAGCGCGAAGCCTTCCTGCGTCTGCCGTACTTCGACCACATGCACCGTTTCATCCCGGCGCTGATCCAGCGTCACCAGGGCGTCATGCGCGTGCATCCGGTGAACCACCGGCCGCGCCACGCCGGGGTGTCCAAGTACGGCAACCTTGACCGTGCTCTGGTAGGCATCCTCGATCTGTTCGGCGTCTGGTGGCTGATCCGCCGCACGCGCCTGGATGCCGTTCCCCACGAACTGGGGCGCTGAGGCATGGCGAGCCAGGGCGACTCCGGCAATTCGCTTTCCCGCCTGGCGCCGCCGCGCGCGAGGGTCGGCGCGCGGTATTCCTGGTGGTGGCGCTGCGCCGAGCGGCCCTGGTTGCTGCTGGCGCTGGCGGCCCTGCTGCTGGGGGCCGGCCTGGGGCTGCGCCAGCCGAGCAACGTCGATGAGGAGCGCTTCCTCGGCGTGGCCCTGGAGATGCTGCAGAACGGTGACTGGCTGATCCCCCATTGCGCCGCGGAAATCTACCCGGACAAGCCGCCGCTGTTCATGTGGCTGGTGGCGCTGCTGCTGCGCCTGGGGCTGGCGCCGAACCTGGCGCTGTTCCTGCCGGCCTTCGGCGCCGGCCTGGTGGCCACCGCCTGTCTCTACGACCTCGGCCGCCGTCTGTGGAAGCGCCGTATCGGGTTGATCGCCGGGCTGCTGTTCCTGGCCACCTACCAGACCTATTCGGTGCTGCGCGACGGCGCTATCGACGGCTTCCTTTGCCTGTGGATCAGCCTGGGCGTCTACGGCCTCTGCCGCCACCTGCTGCTCGGCCCGGCGTGGTGCTGGTTCTACCTGGCCTGCGCGGCGATGGGGCTGGGCATCATCAGCAAGGGCGTGGGTTTCCTGCCGGCGCTGATGCTGATTCCCTACGCCTATGCCGTGCGCCAGGGATGGGCTGGCGTAGTGCGCATGCCCGGCCAGGCGCGCGCCTGGTGGCTGGGCCTGCTGGTGGCCCTGGTGGTCATCGCGCTGTGGCTGGTGCCGGTGGCGCTGCATGTGCTCTGGAGCGGCAGCGCCGATGGCCGCGCCTACCTCGACGACATCCTCCTGCAGCAGACCGCCAAGCGCTACGCCAGCGCCTGGCAGCATCAGGAGCCGTTCTGGTACTTCTTCGTCAAGGTCATCCCGCAGTACTGGCTGCCCTTGCTGCTGGTCCTGCCGTGGGCGGTGCCTGCCTGGCGCCGGCAACTGGCCCGGCGCGACGGACGCCTGCTGGTGCTGCTCGGCTGGGTGGCGCTGGTGCTGCTGTTCTTCAGCCTGAGTTCCGGCAAACGCAAGCTCTACATCTTCCCCGCGCTGCCCGGGCTGGTGCTGGCCGTGGCGCCGTTGCTGCCCTGGCTGCTGCGCCGCTGGTTCGCCGAGCGGCCGAGGGCGCGCAAGGTCTTCCTGGGCGTCGCGCTGTGCTGGTTCGCCGCCTGGTTCGCCCGTGGCTTCGTCGAGCCGTTGCGCGATCCCGGCGATGACCGTCGTCCGCTGATGGCCGAGGTGGCGCGCCTGAGCGGCGGCGCCGAGCTGGTGCTGACCCACTGGCGAGAAGGCCACTGGCTCTACGCCCGCCAGCCGCTGGTGCACTTCGGCCTGGACACCCCGGCCCCCTTGAGCAAGGCGCTGACCTGGCTGCGCGGCCATCCGCAAGCGGTGGCGATGGTCCGTGCCGAAGATCTCGAGCGCTGCTTCCGTCGCGAGCGCGCCCGCGAGGTGACGGGGGACTACGAGGAGCGCTGGTTCCTGGTCGGCGCCGATGCCGACAACGGCCAGTGCGCCGACGACGCTTCCGCCCCGGCCTACCGCTTCGCCTGGAAGCGGCCGCTTTCATGAGTTTCCACTTCCCGGGAGTCCGAATGTGAACCGAGCCGTCGACAGCGTGGACATCCTGTCGCTGCATCCCCCGCGCCGCCGTCTCGATCGGCGCGCCTGGCTATCCCTGGCGCTGGTCGTGGCGCTGCTCCTGCCGGCCGTGACGCTGGTACTCACCGGGCACTGGCAGCAGCGGGCCTACTTCTACATCAGCAGCCAGCTGCACGCCGCCGAGTGGGCCGGGCGCAGCGTCTGGCTGCCCGACTACAAGGTGGTGATCGACGCGCTGCCGGTGAAGGGCATCGAGTCCGACCTGTCCGCCATCAGCTACGACTTCGACCAGGACCGCCTGATCGCCGTGACCAATGCCGGGGCCATGAAGCTGGCGGTGTTGAGCAAGACCGGCGAGCTGCTGGCGCAGTACCCCATGAACGGCTTCCAGGATGTGGAGGGCGTGGCCTACCTGGGCGGTGGCCTGGTGGCGGTGTCCGATGAGAACCTCCAGCAGATCGATTTCTTCGCGCTGCCCGAGCGGCCTGGCCAGGGGATAGACGCTCGCGACGCGCAATCGATCGCCCTGGCGATCAACCCGAGCCTCCACAACAAGGGCTTCGAAGGGCTCACCTATGACGCCGGGCATGACCGCCTGTTCATCGGCAAGGAACGCGGCCCGCGACAGATCTACGAAATCACCGGCGTACGCGCCAGCCTTGCCGGCAAGTTGCAGCTCAAGGTGATCGACCACAGCGCCTGGGTGAAGCGCAGCGTCTTCGGCACCGACATCTCCGATCTCCACTACGACCGCAAGAGCGGCCATCTGCTGGTGCTCAGCGAAGAGTCGCGGCTGATCATGGAACTGGATGGGCAGGGCGGCCTGGTCAGCTTCCGCTCGCTTGGCGGTTTCGGCGACCTGGAGCACGGCGCGCCCCAGGCCGAGGGGCTGAGCATGGACGCCGACGGCAATCTCTACGTGGTCAGCGAGCCGAACCTCTTCTATCGCTTCGAGAGGCAGCGCTGAGGCGGCTTTTCGATAACCGCGAGGGCCTCTTCCGAATGCCGCCGGGGCTCAGTGGCTCTGCGCGCCGGCGCCTCCGGCCTGGCGCCGGATCAGCGCCAGGTTGCGCAGGTAGACCAGGATGCCGAAGGACTGGCCGAGGATGATGATGGGGTCGCGCTGCGCCACGGCGTAGCTGAACAGCAATACGCTGCCAGCCATCGACAGGTACCAGAAGTGGATCGGGTTGACCGGCCGGCCAGCGCGCTCGGAATACCACAGTTGCAGCACGAAGCGCCCGGTGAAGAGCGTCTGGCCGAACATACCGATCGCGGTCCAGAGCGGGTCGGCGCCGGTGATCGCCTTGAGCATCGGCTCGGGCTTCGACATCCAGCCCAGCGCGATGGCCACCGCCGCCCAGGTCAGCCAGGGCCAGGCGAAGAACAGTGGCCGGCCACCGCCGTGGCGGCGGTCCAGTTCCAGGTTGCGCAGGTAGATGGCCAGGCCGGCGAGCTGCCCCAGGCAGATCACCAGGTCGCGCTGGTGGGTGGCGTAGGCCAGCAACAGCACCGCTCCGGCGCAGCTGAAATACCAGAAATGCACCGGCATCAGGCTCTTGCGCGCGCGCTCGGACAACACCCACTGGACCAGGAAGCGGGCGGAGAAAGCCGCCTGCGCGAGCAGTCCGATGGCGAACCACAGTGGATTGGCGGCGTTCAAGCGGGGCCCCTCGTCGGATCGTCGAGAGCCGCGCCGGGCGCGGCCTGTAGCACAGCCGGAAGCATAGAGGCGGCAGATGTCGCTTTGGTGGCGGCGGCGGAAGGTCGAGTCGGGCGATTCGCGGCGGGATGGAGCGATGGCGACGGGCGGGATCAACATTCCCCCGGTGCCTGCACGTCCGGGGGTGTGGACGGGGCACCGAGGCCAGGCGGCAGGAGCCGCAACACGAGGGGAATGGAAATCGACCTTGTCTTGTGGACAAGGTCGGACTCCGACCCTTCGAGGGGTACCTGACAAGTCTCCCGAAGGGTGCGAGAGCGCGCCAACGATAGAAGCTGGCCACTAGCCGGTCAATCGAAAACGACAAACGCCTGTTGGGCATGTTCGATATTCGAACCGAAACGTGACGGAGAACAGTGGATTTCGTTAGCCGGCTATCGGAGGTTGTCTATACTGTTTCCAAATGTGTCGGCGAAAAATCACCGGGTTCAGGTGACGATTCGTCCGATGCGAGGCGGCCAGGGACTTCCGCTCAGACACCCGGGAAGCAGTTCAACCCAACAAGAGAAGCCCCATGAACGCACCTGCCTCCGTACCGCAGTATTCCGCCCATGAGCGCCGCTCGCGCATTCTCGCCATCGTCGGCGCATCGTCGGGCAACCTGGTGGAGTGGTTCGACTTCTACGTCTACGCCTTCACCGCCCTGTACTTCGCCCACGCCTTCTTCCCCTCGGACAACCCGACGGTACAACTGCTCAACACCGCCGGGGTGTTCGCCGCCGGCTTCCTGATGCGTCCCATCGGCGGCTGGATGTTCGGCCGCATCGCCGACAAGAAGGGCCGCAAGACCGCGATGATGATCTCGGTGCTGATGATGTGCGGCGGCTCGCTGGCGATTGCCGTGATGCCGACCTACGCCACCATCGGCGTTGCAGCGCCCGCCCTGCTGCTGCTCGCGCGGCTGTTCCAGGGGCTCTCGGTGGGCGGCGAGTACGGCACCAGCGCGACCTACATGAGCGAGGTGGCGCTCAAGGGCCAGCGCGGCTTCTTCGCCTCGTTCCAGTACGTCACCCTGATCGGCGGCCAACTGCTGGCGGTGCTGGTGGTGGTGGTCCTGCAGCAGCTGCTGAGCACCGACGAGCTGCGCGAGTGGGGCTGGCGGATTCCCTTCGTGGTCGGTGCCATCACCGCGGTGATCGCCTTCTACCTGCGCCGCTCGCTGAGCGAGACAGCCAAGGCGTCCAACCTCAACCGCAAGGAATCGGGCACCCTCACCGAACTGTTCGCCCACCACAAGCGCGCCTTCTTCACCGTGCTCGGCTTCACCGCCGGCGGCTCGCTGATCTTCTACACCTTCACCACCTACATGCAGAAATACCTGGTGAACACCGCCGGCATGGACCCGAAGGTGGCCAGCGGCGTGATGACCTTCGCGCTGTTCTGCTACATGTGCATGCAGCCGCTGTTCGGCGCGCTGTCCGACCGCATCGGGCGCAAGACCTCGATGCTCTGGTTCGGCATCCTGGGGATGCTCTTCACCTGGCCGATCCTCTCCGCGCTGAAGGCGGTGAGCAGCCCCTACCTGGCCTTCGTGCT
Source organism: Pseudomonas sp. ATCC 13867 (assembly GCF_000349845.1). Taxonomy (NCBI): domain Bacteria; kingdom Pseudomonadati; phylum Pseudomonadota; class Gammaproteobacteria; order Pseudomonadales; family Pseudomonadaceae; genus Pseudomonas; species Pseudomonas sp. ATCC 13867. Next base: position 250,497 of record NC_020829.1, read on the forward strand.
GATCATCGCAGCGATGGCCATCGTCAGCCTGTACACCTCCATCAGCGGCCTGATCAAGTCGGAGATGTTCCCGCCGCAGATCCGCGCCCTGGGCGTGGGCCTGTCCTATGCGGTGGGCAACGCCATCTTCGGCGGCTCGGCGGAATACGTCGCCCTGGGCCTGAAGAGCCTCGGCATCGAGGAGTACTTCTACATCTATGTCTCGGTCATGTGCGGCGTGGCGCTGGTGGTCTGCCTGCTGCTGCCGGACCTGCGCAAGGTCAGTTACCTCAACGACGAGGACTGAGTCGCCTCGCGCCTGAAGGCTAGTTGTCGGCCCGGCCACGCAGCGCGTGGTCGGGCAACGCCAGGGCGATCAGCAGCGTCAGGACGCCGAAGCCGGCGCTGATCAGGAACAGGTGGCTGAACACCTGGTCCAGCACCTGCCGCTGCGCCTCGTGGCCCGCGCCACCCAGGCTGTCCAGCAGGGCGCTGGCCGACAGGCCGTGGCCGGCGTCGCCCGCCAGCGGCTGCAGCATGGCCAGCAACAGGGCCGACATCAGCGCGATGCCCACCGCGCCGCCGAGGGAGCGGAACAGCGTGATGTTGCTGGTGGCCACGCCCAGGTAGCGGCTGTCCACGGCGCTCTGCGCTGCCACCAGACTGGTGGGGAACTGGGTGCCGGCGGCGATGCCGGTGAGCAGCATGCACAGGCCCGAGAGCAGGTAGGCGTCCGGCGAGGTCAGCGCAAGGCCGGCGATGGCGCCGGGCGCCAACAGCGCGCCCGCGACGATCTGCGGCTTGTAGCGTCCGAGGACTGCGGTCAGGCGGCCGCAGCAGTACGCCCCCAGCGGCACGCCCATCGCCAGCGGCAGCAGGTGCAGCGCCGCGCTGTCCGCGCCCGCGCCGGTCACCGACTGGAAGCGCAATGGCACCAGCACCGATAGCGAGATGACCTGGAAGCTGGCGAAGAAGCTGATCAGCCAGCTCAACGTCGCCGCGCGGATACGGAACAGTTGCATCGGCACCAGCGGTTCCGGCGCGCGGCGTTCCTGCATGACGAACAGCGCGATCAACACCAGCGCGGCGGCGAACAGTCCAAGCATCTGCGGGTCGTTCCAGCGCGCGCCCTGGCCGACCTCGGTGATCGCCAGCAGCAGGCTGCCCAGGCCTGCGATCATCAGCGCGGTGCCCAGGTAGTCGATCACCGGCTGGCGGCCCGGCACCGGCAGGCCGCGCAAGGTGCGGCGGGACACGGCGAGGGCGACCAGTCCCACCGGCAGGTTGATCAGGAACACCCAGCGCCAGGACAGGTACTCGGTCAGCAGGCCGCCCAACACCGGTCCGGCGATGCTCGCCACCGCGTACATGCTGCTGAAATAGCCCTGGTAGCGGCCGCGTTCGCGGGGCGGGACGATGTCGCCGATGATCGCCTGGCTCACCGACATCATGCCGCCGGCGCCGATGCCCTGCAGCACGCGGGCGAGCACCAGCTGCTCCATGCTCTGCGCGGCGCCGCAGAGCGCCGAGGCGGCGGTGAATACGCCGATGGCGAACAGCATCAGCACGCGGCGCCCGTAGAGGTCGCCGAGCTTGCCGTAGATCGGCATGGAGATGGTCATCGCCACCATGTAGCCGGAGATGACCCAGGCGAGCAGGTCGAAATCGCCGAAGCCGGCGGAGATCGCCGGAAGCGACACGGCGACGATGGTCTGGTCCAGCGCGCCGAGGAAGATCGCCAGCATCAGTCCCACCAGTACGGTGCGGACCGCCGGGCGCGGCGCGGAGAAGGTATTCAAGGCGGTCCCCTTCACTGCAGAGGGCCTTCGGTCGGAAGGCGCCGAAAGGAGGCACAGTGTAGCCCAGGCCAGGGTCCAATGATTACGGGGCTTGCCGTCCGCGCGTCATTGTTTCCGCTGCGCAAAGGCTCTATCTCAGACCCGGCAAGAATGTCTCCGGGAGCGGCTGCTACGCTTGCATGGCGAACTATCCATCCGTGGCGCTACCGGACGCGATCCGCGCCCGATAGCTTTGCGCGAGCCAGGCCATAGGGACAGACTATGGAGGAACTGGTCTATAGTTCTTCAGCCCTGTGACCAGGAGGTATGCATGAAAGCCAATCTGCCCTCTGAGTTGCTGTCCCTGCAGCTGCCGTTGCGCATCCGCATCGGCGAGACCCAGGCCTTCGACCTGGGGCCGGATCCGCAGGTAACTCTCGTCGTGCGCGACCCTACGCTGCTGACCGAGATCACCCAGCCCAGCCTCGATGTGCTGGGCCGCGCCTACGTCGAGAAGCGCATGGACATCGAAGGCCCCATTGGCGATGTGATCGCTATGGGCGATGCCCTGAGCGCTGCCCTGGGTACCGACGATGCGGGGGGGGACTACGTGCGCGAAAGCCACGACAAGTCCACCGACGCCGAGGCGATCCACTACCACTACGACCTTTCCAACGCGTTCTACCAGCTCTGGCTGGACCCGGAGATGGTGTACTCCTGCGCCTACTACGAGACCGGCAGCGAGGACCTGGCCACCGCCCAGGTCGCCAAGCTGCGCCACCTGTGCCGCAAGCTGCGCCTCAAACCCGGCGAGAAGCTGCTCGACGTCGGCTGCGGCTGGGGCGGCCTGGCGCGCCTGGCGGCGAAGGAGTTCGGTGTCCAGGTGCACGGCATCACCCTCAGCGAGGAGCAGCTCAAGCTCGGCCGCGAGCGGATCAGGGCCGAGGGCCTGGAGGGCAAGGTGACCCTGGAGCTGCGCGACTACCGCGACCTGCCGCGCGACGGCCGCTACGACAAGGTGGTCAGCGTCGGCATGTTCGAACACGTCGGTCACGCCAATCTGGGCATCTACTTCCAGCACCTGTTCGACGCGGTGCGGCCGGGCGGGCTGGTGATGAACCACGGCATCACCTCCAGCAACACCGACGGCCGTCCGGTCGGGCGCGGCGCCGGCGACTTCATCGACCGCTACGTGTTCCCCCACGGCGAGCTGCCGCACCTGTCGCTGGCCGTCGCCCGCATGAGCGAGGCGGGGCTGGAAGTGGTCGATGTCGAAGGGCTGCGCCTGCACTACGCGCGCACCCTGGACTTCTGGAGCGCCAACCTCGAGGCGAAGCTGGCCGAAGCGGCGCGACTGGTGCCCGACCAGGCCCTGCGCATCTGGCGCCTGTACCTCGCCGGTTGCGCCTACGGGTTCAAGAAAGGCTGGATCAACCTGCACCAGATACTTGCCAGCAGGCCGCACGCGGACGGTAGCCAGGAAGTGCCCTGGAGCCGGCGGGATATCTACGTCTGATCCTGAAAAAGCGATGCAATCGGACCCGGATTTCCGGGCCCGATTCGTTCGGGCTGCACCCCAGGGCGGTGTCGTAATGCTTGCATCACAGGCCGGCAGAGGATAAACCGTCGCCTCCTTTTGGCTTGCCCCTGCGAATCATGGTGTCTTTCTTCCCCGAACTGTCTCTCGTCGAACTCACTCCCGCCCAGGCGCCGTGGCCACTTCTGCTGCTGGCCGATCCGAGCCGCGCGCAGATCGAGCGGTACTTGCCACAGTCGCGGGTGCTGGCGCTCAGCGACAGCGAGGCGGTGCGCGGCGTGCTCACGCTGACCGCGCGCAGCTGGGGCGTGATCGAGATCACCAACCTGGCGGTGGAAGAGGAATGGCAGGGCCGCGGCCTGGCCCGGCGCCTGCTGACAGCGGCCATCGATGCCGCGCGAGCCATCGGCGCGCTGCGGCTGGACATCGCCACCGGCAACTCCAGCCTGGCGCAACTGGGTCTGTACCAGCGCATGGGCTTCCGCATCGCCTGCGTGGAGCACGACTACTTTTCGCTGAACTACCCGGAGCCGATCATCGAGAATGGCATCCGCTGCCGCGATCGCATACGCCTGGACCTGGTGCTCTAGGGCCGTACCCAACGGCTCGCCGCCACCGCGTCGTGGGCGTGCAGGCTTTCCGCATGCACCACACGCACCTCGAAGCCTGACACCTCTTCGCGCTGCAGCAGCGCCCGGTGCAGCCGGCGCGCGGCGTCCTCGCAGAACATCAGGTTCTGTCCGTTGGCCAATGCAAAGGCCTGTTCGTCGGCGCGCTTCACCGCCGTCTGCACGGCGGTACCGAGGGCGGCCTCGGCGTGGTCGATCAACTCGCTGAAAGCGAATGTCCGCGCGGCCGGGTCGAGGCGCAGTTGTAGCCGCGCCTCGCTGCGCTGGCTGTGTGGCGTGGCGAGGATGCCCTGCGGGCTGCCGAGCCAGGCGCGGACCTCGCTGGCCTTCAGCGGACGGCCTGCGAAGTCGGCGTCGAAACGCTCCTGGATCAGTTGGCGCGCCAGCGCCGCCGAGCACGGGCAGGTCGAGGAGTAGGGCAGGCTCAGGCGCAGTTCCAGTTGCAACACGTCATCTTCCAGCTGCGCGTGGATTTCGCAGGGGTAGCGCTTCCATCCGCTCAGCGGGCTGACCAGTGCCGGGCGCCGCAGCATCAGTTCGAAACGCAGTACCAGGCTGGCGCGTCGGGAGAGCTGCGCGTGGCTTCTGAGGAATTGCCTGAGCAGGTCACGCAGCAGCGCGGGTGAAAGCTCCGTGTCCGCCAGCGCCTCCAGCTCCAGGTACAGCCGCGACATGTGGATGCCGCGCGCATCGGCTTCATCGAGGCTGACGCCGGCATCGGCATAGGCGGCAACGCGCTCGCCGGCGATGCGCAGCGGCACGGCGATGCCCTGCATGCCGACCCAGTCGAGCGGGACGGGCAGGTGGGTGGATTGGCAGGCGATATCGGGGAGCAGGGCGGTCATGGGCGGGTCGCGGTCAACGGTTGTTATAATATAACGTATTTACTTTCCGGCGATCCCGCAATGGGCTCGTCAGCGTTTCAGCGTTCCTGTTGCTTGCAACCGCTGACCCGGCCGCAGGTCAGCCGCGCGCTGTCACCGGTGGAGCTGCTGAAGCGGCTGATGTTGGTCCAGCCGATGCCGCGGCTGGTGCCGACCCACACCTGGCCGTCGCTGGTCACGCCGCTGAAGAAGGTCAGGCTGCCGTAGCGCGTGCCGGTCTGCGCCCAGCGCCGGCCGCTGCTCGCCTCGAAGCCGCGCAGGTAGGTGTCGTGGCCCTGGGTGGCGATGCTGTAGCGATTCCCCGAATCGTCCATGCAGGCCAGCACCGAAGCGGACCAGGCGCAGCGCGCGGGCTGCTCGCCGGGAAAGGGCAGCGGCGCGGAACCGCTGGCGTGGGCGAAGGGAGCGAGCAGGCAGAACAGCAGGGCGCGGCGCAGCATCGACGGTCTCGGAGGCGGATGGAGCGGAGCATCGGTATCGCATGTCGGAACACGCTTGTCGATTCTCGATTGCTGGATATGCACTGTTATAATATAACATAATCAAATTACTCCCTTCCGGAGACGGCCATGACCGAACAGGAACTGCTCGCCCAGCCCGGCGATGCCTACATGAGCGAGGCGCAACAGGGTTATTTCCGTGAGTTGCTGCTGCACCAGCGCGGCGAATTGCAGGCGCGCATCGATGAGGAGTTCCGTGCCTTGCAGGACGGCGAGCGGGCCAGCGACGACGCCGATATCGCCAGTCGCGAGGAAGAACGCCAGTGGCAACTGCGCCGGCTGGAGCGCGAGAAGAAGCTGCTGGACAAGATCGACCAGGCGCTGGAGCGCCTGGTCCGGGGCGATTACGGCTGGTGCGAGGAAACCGCCGAGCCGATCGGCCTGCGCCGCCTGCTGCTGCGCCCCACCGCCTCGTTGTGCATCGAGGCCAAGGAGCGCCAGGAACGGCGCGAACTGCACGTCCGCGAAGCCTGATCCCTGGAGACGACCCGTTGAAAAGCCCCGTGAACCGCCTGCTCCCCGTCACCGTACTGTCCGGCTTCCTTGGCGCCGGCAAGAGCACCTTGCTCAACCACGTGCTGAAGAACCGCGAGGACCTCAAGGTCGCGGTGATCGTCAACGATATGAGCGAAATCAACATCGACGGCCGCGAAGTGCAGCGCGACGTCAGCCTCAATCGCGGCCAGGAGCGCCTGGTGGAGATGAGCAACGGCTGCATCTGCTGCACCCTGCGCGAGGACCTGCTGGAAGAGGTCAGCCGGCTCGCCGGCGAAGGTCGCTTCGACTACCTGCTGATCGAGTCCACCGGCATCTCCGAACCGCTGCCGGTGGCCGAGACCTTCACCTTCCGCGACGAGCAGGGCCGTAGCCTGTCGGACCTGGCGCGGCTGGACACGCTGGTCACGGTGGTCGACGGGCTGAATTTCCTCGCCGACTACCAGGGCGCCGACAGCCTCGCCGAGCGCGGCGAAACCCTCGGCGAGGACGACGAGCGTTCGCTCAGCGACCTGCTGGTGGAACAGGTGGAGTTCGCCGACGTGATCCTGGTGAGCAAGATCGACCTGATCGGCAGCGCCGAGCGTGACGAACTGCTGGCGATCCTGCGTCGGCTCAACCCCGACGCCGACATACGGCCCATGGTCATGGGCCAGGTGCCGCTGGCGACCATCCTCGACACCGGCCGCTTCGACTTCCAGCGCGCCGAGCGGGCGCCGGGCTGGCTCAAGGAGCTGCGCGGCGAGCACCTGCCGGAAACCGAGGCCTATGGCATCGCCTCCAGCGTCTACCGCGCGCGCCGGCCCTTCCATCCACAGCGCTTCCACGACTTCCTCGCCCAGCCCTGGAGCAACGGCCGTCTGCTGCGCTCCAAGGGTTTCTTCTGGCTGGCCAGCCGCTACCGCGAGGCGGGCAGCTGGTCCCAGGCCGGCGGCCTGATGCGCCACGGCCTGGCCGGGCGCTGGTGGCGCTTCGTCCCGCGCGAGGCCTGGCCGCAGGACACCGCCGAACTGCAGGTCGTACTGCGCCACTGGGACGAGAACAGCGGCGATTGCCGTCAGGAGCTGGTGTTCATCGGTCAGAACCTGGACTTCGCGCGCCTGTTCGCCGAGCTGGACCGCTGCCTGCTGGATGACGCCGAGATGGCCGCCGGAACGACCGCCTGGAAGCGCCTGCCCGATCCCTTCGAACCCTGGGAAGCGCCCACCTGAGGCGAGGCCTTGAAGACATCCCGTCCGCGTTGCCGATGTTGGGCTGGCGGGCAAAAAAAGGGCCGCCAGGGGATGGCGGCCCGATTCACCAAGATCATGCCCGGCGTGGGGTGCCGAGAGGGTGTGAGGTACCCGGCGACAGTAAGCCTGAGGCGTATGACAGGCCGATGACGACGTGTCAGGGTTTGCGCCACTGGCCGTGGCTCTGGGTCTCGCAGAAGGGCTGGAGGATGCGCGCGTCGCTGGGCACCCCGTAGTAATGGATGTCCTGGCGATAGGGCATGCCCTGCACCTGGGCGTTCTCGCAGACGCCGAAGGCCCCGCTCGGGCAGTGGTCGGCGTAGGTGACCTGGACTGTCTGGTCCTTCAACTGCGGCTGGCAGAAGCCATCGCGGAACAGCGTGGCGGGAATGCTGCGGTTCTGCTGGCAGACCTTCACGTCGAGGTTGGCCCCCTGGCTGTGCACCACACAGGCTTCGCCGTGGGCGAGCAACGGCAGGCAGGCGAAGGCCAAAGGAAGGAGTTGGCGCATGGTCGGTCCGGGGGTGCGTAAAGAAGTCGCGACTCTAGCGCTTTTCCCGACGAGCGTCAGGCGGCACCATGAGCGAATGTTGAAGCAGATCCCGACTCATCTCATCGCCGGCCCCCTCGGGGCGGGCAAGACCAGCCTGTTGCATGACCTGCTGGCCCAGCGCCCGGCGGAGGAACGCTGGGCGGTGCTGGTCAACGAATTTGGCCAGGTCGGCCTGGATGCCGCGCTGCTCTGCCGCGACGAGGAGGGCATCGCCCTCGGCGAGGTCGCGGGCGGTTGCCTGTGCTGTGTCAACGGCGCGCCCTTCCAGGTCGGGCTGGGCCGGCTGTTGCGCAAGGCCAGGCCACAACGGTTGTTCATCGAACCCTCCGGCCTCGGCCATCCGTCGCAGCTGCTGGCGCAACTGCGCGCCACGCCGTGGCAGGGCGTGCTGGCGGTCCAGCCGCTGGTCATGGTGCTGGACGCCGCGTCACTGGCGGCCGGACAGCCCTTGCCCGAGCCTCAGCGGGAGGCGCTGGAGCAGGCCGGGCTGATGCTGCTGAACAAGAGCGAAACCCTTGATGACGCGGCCCGCGCGCAGTTGCTGGTCGCTCTGCCGGCGCTGCCGGCGCGCTGGACCACGCAGGGCCGCCTGGCGCTTTCCGAGCTTCCCGCTTCGCCCCTGGAGGCGCCGGGGGCCGGGCTGCCCATCCTGCCGGCCAGCGTCGAAGCGGGCGTGCTGCTGCGTCGTGAGCAGCCACTGCGGCAGGTGCGCATCGAGGATGGGCGACAAGCGGTCGGCTGGCGTTTTCACCCGGACTGGCGCTTCCGCATTGCCGAGCTGGACGCCTGGCTTGCCGCGCTGCCCGGCCTGCTGCGGGCCAAGGCGGTGCTGCATGGTGAGGCCGGCTGGCTGGCGTGCAATCGTACCGAACGAACGGCGCCCTGGACGCCCAGTCCGTGGCGGCGTGACAGCCGGATCGAGCTGATCCTGGCGGCGCAGGTCGATCCACAACCGCTCCACGATGCGCTTCTACGCTGCGCCATCGAGCCAGGATGACGGACGAGGTTGCCCTCGCGGGCCTGGTGAATGATAATAATTATCAGAAGATACTGCTTCGTGAACTCTTTCCGCAGGCTTTCTCATGTCGTTACCCCAACCGCGCGAAGCGGCTGACGCCAGTCTAGCCGTGTCCGCCGAGGACCAACTGTCCTCTGCCGCCACGGCGGAAGACAGTGCCGTACTGCCCAGCGTGAACGCCCAGCGCGTCAACGAGGCCAACCTGCGTCTGGTCAGCTGCGAGGGGGAGCGCCGGGACACGGAGGTGGTTCCCGAAGAGGTGCTGATCCCCTACGCCGTTCCCGTGGAAGGCGTGGAAGAGGGCGAAGAGCCGCCGCGCCGGAGCGGCTGGTGGAAGTCCTCGGGTCTGGCGATCGGCCTGCATGCGGCGATCGTTGCCGGGCTGGTCTGGGTCGTGCCCTCGCCGGCGGAGCTGAACCTGGGCCAGGGCGAGATGCCCAAGGCGATGCAGGTCAGCGTCGTCACCCTGCCGCCCAAGCCTGAGCCGGTGCAGCAACCGCCGGCCGCCGCGCCGGTCCCGACGCCGCCTGAACCGGAGCCGCCCAAGCCGGTCGAGCCGCCCAAACCGGTGGAAAAGCCCAAGCCGAAACCCAAGCCGGTGGAAAAGGCCGTCCCCAAGGTCGCGCCCAAGCCCAAACCGAAACCCAAGCCCGAGCCTGATCCGGAACCGGCGCAGGAAACCTCCGCGGCGCCGACCCCGGCAGCACCGCCGCCGCCTGCCGCGCCGACCGTCGGCCAGTCCACGCCGGGCGCGCAGTCGGCGCCGACCGGCTCTCAAGGCCCGGCAGGCCTGCCGACCGGCAGCCTCAACGACAGCGACATCAAGCCGCTGCGCATGGACCCGCCGAGCTACCCGCGGATCGCCCAGGCGAAGCAGATCGAAGGGCACGTGAAGGTGCTGTTCACCATCACCAGCGCCGGGCGGATCACCGACATCCAGTTCCTCGAGTCGACGCCGCCGCGCGTCTTCGAGCGCAGCGTGCGCGACGCGATGGAGAGATGGCGCTTCGAACCCCGCTCGCTGGGCGGCCGGATCGTGGCCCGCCAGGCGACCAAGGTGTTCAATTTCGAGCTGAAGAAAGCCCGTCGCTGAGACCTTTCGCCCCCAACGAAAAATGCGCCTCCAGGCGCGTTTTTCGTTGGCTGTAATCGGACATGGGCGATGTTCGGGGGGCTCTTGTGGGGGAGCGGATTCATTCCTCGGGGAACAGTTCGGCCTTCAGTAATTCCAGCGCCTCCCGCAGCCCACCGACGGCGATCTGCGCCGGCACCCCGAGCATCAGGTTCAGCGGCAGGTCGAAAGCCTCCACCTGGTTGCCGTCGCGGTCACGGCCCGGCTCGGCGCCTTGCCACTCGCGCGGCAGGCGTTCGGTACAGCTCCCGCCCGCGTCGATATAGCCGTACAGCGGCTTGCCCAGGGCGGCGGCATAACCCAGCTCGAAGGCCGTGCCGCTGTCCGGCTCGGCGCCACGGAAGGGGTTGAGGTTGGCGACCAGCGCATCGGCCTCTGCGATCAGCGCGAGGTTGGCCTGGTAGATCCACAACGCCTGCTCGCGGGGCCGGTCGATTCCCTCGGGCACCGAGTGGTCCAGCGGGTACAAGCCCAGCAGGCCGAACTCGGCGCACAGGGCCTTGAGTCGTTCACCCTGCTCGAAGGCGTCGGGGCGGAACACGTCGGGGCCGGCGAGGTAGATCTTGAGCATGGTCAGAGTCCCATCAGCGACAACATCAGGAAGGTGGCGAACAGCACGAAATGGGTCATGCCTTCGATGGCGTTGGTCTTGCCGTCGTGCAGGTTGAAGCCGGCGACCATCAGGGTGATGAACATCATGCCGGTCTGCAGCGGGGTCATTGCCATCTGGATCGGCTGGCCCTTGAACAGCGCCAGGGCCTCGATCACCGGCACGGTGAGGATGACCGTGGACAGCGAAGCACCCAGGGCGATGTTGACCACTGGCTGCATGCGGTTGGCCAGCGCGGCGCGCAGGGCGGTGAGGATTTCCGGGCTGGCGGAGATCGCCGCCACCAGCAGCGCCGGGACGATCGGCGGCACGCCGCTGCCTTGCAGGCCGACGTCCAGGGCCTTGGACATCACCTCGGCCAGCGCGCCGATCAGCACCACGCCGGCCACCAGCAGCAGGATCGACCGCCGGCTGTCGCCGGGGGCCGCATGGGCCGTGTGCTGCTCGCCGTGGGCGGCGTAGTTGTAGCTGAAGAAGTAGCTGTGCTGGCCGGTCTGCATGCGCAGGAACAGGGCGTAGAGCATCACCATGCAGCCGATGGTGAACATCGAGTAGAGCTTCCACTGCTCGGCGGGGATCAGCTCCGGCACTACCATGGAGATACCCACGGCGGTGAGGATCATGGTCACGTAGGTCTTGCCCGAGTCGTCGTTGTACGACTGCTCGCCGTGCTTGAGGCCGCCGAGCAGCGCGGCCAGGCCGAGGATGCCGTTCATGTCCAGCATCACCGCGGCATAGATGGTGTCGCGGGCCAGCGTCGGCGAGTGGTTGTGGCCCATCATGATCGCCAGGATCACCACCTCCACCAGCACCGCCGCCAGGGTCAGGATCATGGTGCCGTAGGGTTCGCCGACCTTCTCCGCGAGGATTTCGGCGTGGTGCGCGACGCGCAGCGAGACGCCGATGATCACCGCCAGCAGGACGCTGGCGGTGATTCCGGCAAGCAGCTTGCCGCCGCTCAGCAGACCGTGTTCCAGCGGGTACACCGCCAGCGCCACCAGCAGGGCGAGAATGAGGAGTTTTTCGTCTTTGAGCGCGCGCAGCATCGAGGACTGTCCATTTCCGGTAAGAGCGAGTGGGCCATCTTAGGCAATGCCCGGAGGGCGTACCAGCGAGCGGCCGACGAGATTCGCACGCAGGCCACGGCGCCCCTCATCGGCCTGTTGGCCTGCACGCTTCGCGGACCGTGCGATACTTTCCGCGACCGCCCGATAACGAGATCCCACCATGTACGACTGGCTCAACGCCCTGCCCAAGGCCGAACTGCACCTGCACCTGGAGGGCTCGCTGGAGCCCGAGCTGCTTTTCGCCCTGGCCGAGCGCAACAGGATCGCCCTGCCCTGGGGCGACGTCGAGAGCCTGCGCCAGGCCTATGCGTTCAACAACCTGCAGGAGTTTCTCGATCTCTATTACGCCGGCGCCGACGTACTGCGCACCGAGCAGGACTTCTACGACCTGACCTGGGCGTACCTTGCGAAGTGCAAGGCGCAGAACGTCATCCACGTCGAGCCGTTCTTCGACCCGCAGACCCACACCGACCGCGGCATTCCCTTCGAGGTGGTGCTGCGCGGCATCCAGGGCGCGCTCAAGGACGGCGAGCAGCAACTGGGCATCAGCCACGGCCTGATCCTCAGCTTCCTGCGCCACCTGTCCGAGGACGAGGCCTTCAAGACCCTGGAGCAGGCCCTGCCGTTCCGCGACGCCTTCATCGCCGTCGGCCTGGACAGCTCCGAGGTCGGCCACCCGCCGAGCAAGTTCCAGCGCGTGTTCGACCGCGCCCGCAGCGAAGGCTTTCTCACCGTTGCCCATGCCGGCGAGGAAGGCCCGCCGGAGTACATCTGGGAAGCCCTGGACCTGCTCAAGATCGAGCGCATCGACCACGGCGTGCGCGCGATCGAGGACGAGCGGCTGATGCGGCGCATCATCGACGAGCAGATCCCGCTGACCGTCTGCCCGCTGTCCAACACCAAGCTCTGCGTGTTCGACCACATGCGCGAGCACAACATCCTCGACATGCTCGAACGCGGCGTGAAGGTGACGGTGAACTCGGACGATCCGGCCTACTTCGGCGGCTACGTCACCGAGAACTTCCATGCCCTGCACGAGCACCTGGGGATGACCAAGGAGCAGGCGCAGCGCCTGGCGCAGAACAGCCTCGACGCTCGACTGGTGAGGTGACGCGTGACGCCCTCTTCCTTCCGGGAGAGGGCGATCGGCTTGGCCGTCTCAGGGCGCCGCTGTCGATGCCGTCAGCGCGGCGGGGAAATCCGGGTGGTAGATGGCCGCCCTCGGCACATCGAGTATCCCGGTCTTGCGCAACTTGCCCAGCACTCGCGCATTGGCCTCGCACAGGCGCACCTCGATGCCGCGCCGCTGAAGATCCTCGATCACCTCCTGCAGGGTCTGCAGGCCGGTGATGTCCATGAACGGCACGCGGCGCAGGCGGATGATCAGCACCTTCGGGTCGGTATGGGTCTGGGCCAGGGCGCGCTCGAAGGTTTCCGCCGCGCCGAAGAACAGCGGCCCTTCGATGCTGTATACCAGTACGCCCGGCGGCAGTTCGGCGAGGCCGCGGCCTCGCAGTTCCACCTCCAGCTCGGTGCCTTCGTCGGCATGTACCTCCACCGACGACGCCATGCGCCGCAGGAAGTGCAGCATGGCGAGGATTACGCCGATGTTCACCGCGATCACCAGGTCGCTGAACACGGTGAGCCCGAAGGTGATCAGCAGGATCGCCACGTCGGCGCGCGGCGCGCGCTTGACCATGAACAGGAAGTGCCGCGCCTCGCTCATGTTCCAGGCCACCACGAAGAGGATCGCCGCCAGCGCGCAGAGCGGAATGTTCGACGCCAGCGGGGCGAGGAACAGCAGGATCAGCACCAGGGTCGCCGCGTGGGTGACGCCGGCCAGCGGGCTGTTGCCGCCGTTGCGGATGTTGGTGGCGGTCCGCGCGATGGCGCCGGTGGCGGCGATGCCGCCGAACAGCGGGGTGACCAGGTTGGCGATGCCCTGGCCGATCAGCTCCTGGTTGGAGTCATGGCGGGTGCCGGCCATGCCGTCGGCGACCACTGCCGAGAGCAGCGATTCGATGGCGCCGAGCATGGCGATGGCGAAGGCCGGGCCGATCAGTTCCAGCACGCGCGGCAGCGTCACCTCCGGCAGGCTGAAGCTCGGCAGGCCCTGGGGAATGCCGCCGAAGGCGCTGCCGATGGTGGCCACGCCGTCGAAGTGGAACAGCGACTGGATGGCCGTCACCACCACCATCGCCACCAGCGGCCCCGGCACCCGGCGCAAGGCGGCGATGCGCGGGGCGAACAGCACCAGCGCCAGGCTCAGCAGCGCCAGCAGGGTGGTTGCGACGTGCAGTTGCGGCAGCGCCTGCAGCAGGTGCCAGACCTTCTGGTGGAAGTGCTCGCCGTTGACGGCGGGCAGGCCGAAGAAGTCTTTCCACTGGCCGACCCAGATGATCACCCCGATGCCGGCGGTGAAGCCGACGATCACCGGCGCCGGGATGAAGCGGATGATCGTGCCGAGCCGGCTCACCCCCAGCAGCACGAGGATGGCGCCGGCCATCAGCGTGGCGATCTGCAGCCCGTCGATGCCGTACTTGGCGGTGATCCCGGCGAGGATGACGATGAAGGCGCCGGTGGGGCCTGCGATCTGCACCCGGCTGCCGCCCAGCAACGACACCAGCGCGCCGGCGAAGATCGCCGTGTAGATACCCTGTTCCGGCTTCACTCCACTGGCGATGGCGAAGGCCATCGCCAGTGGCAGCGCCACCACCCCGACGATCACCCCGGCCACCAGGTTGCGCGTCCAATGCTCATGGCCGAACAGTCCGGCCTTCCAGGCGTCTCGCAGGGCGATCATCGCGGTCTCCGACAGGGTACTGGTTGGGAATAGTAACAGGGCGGCACGGGGTCGGGCGCTGGCGCAGATCATGGCCGCGGCATGCTGTCGCAGGCAGGATGAGGTGAACAGAATATTGCACAATGCTGATGGTGCCTGGCGAGCCACAGGGTTCTGGAGTGGTTGTTTACAGGCGCTCATAGCCATGATCGACATCGTCGATTTGCCAATCGGCCCCGAAATTGGCAATATAGTGTGCATTATGTTGAACGTTAAGACTTTGCCTCTCCCCACTTCCCGCCTGGTTTCGCGCGAGCGTCACTGGACCGGCGACCTCTAGCCCCTCCCAACGGCAGCTACCTGTTGGTGGCGCCAAGCGCGGCGACCTTCGCCGCCCGAGTCGGCGCCACCGAACCCGAACCGAAAACCGCCGCAAGGATGCTCTTAGCGAGACTGCGCGCGGCCGCCCGTGGGAGGGCTTGTACCATGCGTTCCTGGATCTATCTGTTCGCCGCCATCGGCTTCGAAGTCGTTGGCACCACCTCGATGAAACTTACCCATGCGTTGTACCCGGTTGCGGGTCTGCTGCTGATGTACGTCATGGTTGGCCTGTCGTACTACTTCCTCGCCCTGGCCATCAAGCATGTGCCGGTGGGCGTGGCCTACGCCCTGTGGGAAGGCATCGGCATCGTGCTGATCACCCTGGTCAGCGCTGCCTGGCTGGGCGAGAACCTGACCCTGGAGAAGGGGCTGGGCCTGGCCGTGATGATCGCCGGCATCCTGCTGGTGAAGTCCGGTACCCGCAAGGGCGAGCCTGAGGCCGGCAGGGAGGCTGCCACATGCTGAACCATGAGCTGATTCCGATGGCCTGGCTGGGCCTCGCCATTGTCCTGGAAGTGATCGCCAACCTGCTGCTGAAGTATTCCGACGGCTTTCGCAAGCGCGCCCTGGGCGTCTTCTCGATTCTCTGTGTGCTGGGCGCCTTCACCGCGCTGTCGCAGGCGGTGCGCGGCATCGAGCTGTCGGTGGCCTACGCGGTGTGGGGCGGCTTCGGCATCCTCGCCACCGTGGCGATGGGCTGGGCCCTGTTCGGCCAGCGCCTGGCGTGGCGTGGCTGGGTCGGCCTGACGATGCTGGTGCTGGGCATGGGCTTGCTGAAGCTGGCCTGATGTCGCCGGCGTGACGCACGGGCGGAGTCTCCGAAAGGGAGGGCTCCGCCTTTTTCATGGGCGTCGTCCCGCGCCGATTCATTCCGGCCCGAGGGAAGCAAGAGACGCCCGCCCTGTGCGATAAGGTTATAACCCCGGCGCCGGGCGGCGAGACGGGGGTGAACTATAGTGAGCGGTGTCCGTGGGGCGGAAGAGCGATCCGCCGCGCGCCATGACATGGGACGGAGTCCGTGGACGTGGGGTGGGCGGCACTCGGGGGTGTGGGCGGTAGAGTCCGTGCGACGTTGCTTGCGGGGTGGCGGAGATTCCGCCGCTCTGGCTTATCGGTCTCTTGCTGGCGGGTTTCTCGATTGAACATACAGTCTGCCCCGTGTGACGCTCCGACCTATCTCATGACCGCTATTGGCTCGTTCTCCGCCGAAGCGGTCATCACCTCGCTCCGTCGCGACCCGCAGGCCCGGGTCGTGGGCGTCAGTTCCCTGCCCCGGGAATGGAACGCCAGCTCGCCCTTGCTGGACGCGTTCCACCGGGTGCCCGCCGCGCGGGACGTTCTTTCCTATGTCGGCCGTGTGCTGGACATCTGCGAAACCGAGCGGGTCACCCATGTGCTGCCGCTCATCGACCCCGAGGTCGATGCGTTCACGCGGCACCAGGAAGCGTTCTCCAGTCGCGGCATCACGCTGTGCATGGCGCCCGCCGAAACCGTGTACATCAGTCGGGACAAGTGGCTCGTCTTCGAGGCGTTTCGGGACAATCCGGACATTCGTCCCATCCCGACCTGGAAGATGGAAGATTCCGCCGTGGAAGACCTGGCCTTTCCGTTGCTCGCCAAACCGCGCGACGGCCGCAACAGCGAGGGCCTGGTGCGGATCTACGACGGGGAGGACCTGCGCCACTTCCGCAAGAAGCTGAAGGATCGCGAGTACGTCGTGCAGCCGCTGCTCGATGGCGACGTGTGCGTCGTGGATATCGTGCGACAGCGCGAGACGGGGCAGTGGGCGGGCATCGCCCGCCAGGAGCTGGTGCGAACCCCCAATGGCGCCGGCCTGACCGTGAGGATGCTGAACGACCCGTTGCTGGTCGATGCGGCAGGCCAGATCGCGCGGACCCTGGACGCCAATGGCTGCATCAACATCGAGTTTCTGGTGCAGGACGGCACGTCACAACTGATGGACATCAACCCCCGCTTCTCCGGAGGGATCGTCTTCAGTCATCTTTCCGGCTACGACATGGTGAGCAACCACCTGCGCTGCTTCTCCGGGTCGATGCTCGACGAGCCCGTTGCACCCATTCCGGCCATCCATGCCCGGCATTATGTGGAGGTCACCTTCACGGACCCTCAGTGAGGCTCGACCAGCGGGCCGCGATCCGTTGTGCTGTCGGAAGGGGCCTGCAGCGAACCCTCCGCAGGGGCGGGCTTCGTCCGCGATGCGTCCAGGCGGCTGCCGAGGTGGAGCACCCCTCAGCGCGCAATCCACAGCAGGCACAACGACAACGTCACCAGCGACCCCAGCGTCGACACCAGGATGCTGCGCGACACCACCGCCGCCTCGCGCCGGTAGTACTCGGCGAGCATGAACGGCCCGGTGCCGGTGGGCAGAGCGCTGAGCAGCAGCGCCGAATCCGCCCACAGCGGCGGCAGGTCGAACACCGTGTAGGCGAGGAACCCGGTGAGCAGCGGCTGGCCGACCAGCTTGATCGCCACCAGCGGCCAGGCGCCGACCCGTGGGCCTTGCGTTTCCTGCTTCTGCGCGAGGAACAGGCCGAGGGACACCAGCGCGCAGGGCGTGGTGGCGGCGGCGAGCATGTCGAGGAAATGCAGCAGCGGCATGGGCAGGCCGATGCCGCTCGCGGCCCAGAGCCCGCCGAGGATCGGCGACACCACCAGGGGGTTCTTGCCCAGCGCCTTGAGCACCACGGCGATGGCGCGGCCAATGTGCTTCTCGTTCTGCAGCCCGACCTCGATGCACACCACGGCGATGGCGAACAGCACGCAGACCACCAGCAGGGAGGCGATCAGCGCCGGTTCAAGGCCGTCCTGGCCGAACACCAGCAGGCACAGTGGAATCCCCATGTACCCGGTGTTGGCGTAGGACGCGCTGAGCCCGTCGATGCTCGCCGCCGGCAGCGCGCGGCCTTGCAGCAATCGCCAGGCGAGGGTGGCGAAGAACACCAGCAGGCAGCCGCCGGTGAAGGCGGCGAGGAAGCCCGGTTGCCAGATTTCCGCCCAGGTGGAGGTGGCGGTGACCTTGAACAGCAGCGCCGGCAGGCACAGCCAGACCACCAGCTTGTTGATCTCCGACGCCGCCTGCGGCCCGAGCCGGTTGGTGCGCCGGCACAGCCAGCCGACCAGGATCAGCGCGAAGATCGGCAGGACGACGGACAGGACGTGGAACATGGCGGCACAACCAGACAGCGAAACGGCTGGCGAGCATAGGGGGCGACGCCGTCGTCGTCCAATGCGACCCCGGTCGCAAGCGACGGCTCAGACGCGCCCGGTAACCGGGATGCAGGCGCCGGTGATCGCCGCCGCATTGTCCGAGGCGAGGAACAGCAGGGTTGCCGCCAACTGCTCCGGGCGCACCCAGCGGTCGAACTCGGCATCGGGCATGTCGGTGCGGTTCTGCGGGGTGTCGATGATGCTCGGCATCAGCGCGTTGACGGTGATGCGCGCGTCCTTGAGTTCCTCGGCCAGCGCCTCGGTCAGGCGCATCACCCCGGCCTTGGCGGCCGCGTAGGCGCCCATCCCCAGGGCCGCGCGGGTCGCGGCGGTGGCCGCGATGTTGAGAATGCGTCCGTGCCCGCGGGCCTTCAGGTGTGCCAGCGCGGCCTGGCTGGAGACCACGGCGGTGCGCAGGTTGATGCGGTACATCAGGTCCCAGGTGTCGACGTCACCATCGGCCAGGGTTTCCCAGTGGAAGCCACCGGCCACGTTGATCAGCGCATCGAGCCCGCCGAAGTGTTCGGCGGCCTGGTCGATGGCGGTGCGGGCGGCGGCGCTGTCGGTCAGGTCGACGCTGCCCAGGGACAGCGCCCCGGCCTGTGGATAACGCGGACTGACGGCCCGGTCGAGCAGCGCGACCTGCCAGCCGGCAGCGGCGAAGGCCTGGCCGACCACGCTGCCCAGGTAGCCGAAACCACCGGTGATGGCGACGATCTTGTTCATGGCGTGCAACCTCTAGGCGTTGGAAAGGTGGCACTTATAGGGTTAGCACGCCGGGGGAGAAAGGTCGCCGACGCCAGATGCAGGGACGGATCGGGACGGGGCAGGGGGCTGCCTCGCACCGGCGCTTTCATGAGGCCGTTACAGCGGCGACGGCAGGTCATCCGGCTTTCGTCGAAAGGCCTCGGGAACGCCATATGGCACTGGTAAGCTGGAAGCCTGTGAGACCTGGAGCAGGTGATGAATACCCTCTTGCCGGAACGCCCCCTGCAACGCTTCGCGCGCAACCTGCGCGGACGCGATTTCGTGGTGGGGGATGTGCACGGCCATTTCGAACTGCTCGAACGCCTGCTGGAACGGGTGGCGTTCGACACCGCCGCCGACCGCCTGTTCGCCGCCGGCGACCTGGTGGACCGGGGCCCTTATTCGCCGCGTGTGCTGGAGTGGCTGGGGCATCCCTGGTTCGCCTCGGTGCGCGGCAACCATGAGCAACTGGTGATCGACTCGGTGCTGGCCGGCGACGACCGCGACCTGCACTTCCGCAACGGCGGCGCCTGGCTCTACGCGTTGCCGCAGGACGAGCGCGAGCACATCGCCCGGCGCCTGCAGCACCTGCCGCTGGCCATCGAGGTGGATATCGGGGAGAGTCGCCGCGTGGGCATCGTCCACGCCGAAGCGCCGATCTCGTCAGCCTTCCCGGACTGGGACAGCGGCATGGCGGCCTTGGCGGGGGAGTTGGGCAACGCCGCCCGGCGTAACGCGGCGGCACTGGCAATGTGGGCGCGCACCCGCATCGAGGGCGAGGATGATACGCGGGTGCCCGGCCTTGAGCGCCTGTATGTCGGCCACACGGCGCAGGCCCGCGTGCGTCGGCTGGGCAACACGCACTACATCGACACCGGCAGCGGCTACGCCGATGGCACCCTGAGCCTGGTGGACCTGCACAGCGGGGCGGTGGAGACGGCGGTCGCGCACTGAGCGGCCGCCGTCCGCTTACTCGCCGCGGATGTATTGCTCCAGTTGCCGGATCAGATCGGCCTGCTCGGCGATGGCCGCCTTCACCAGGTCGCCGATCGACAGCAGGCCCAGCAGCTCGCCGTTCTCCACCACCGGCAGGTGGCGCAGGTGGCGTTCGGTCATGATGCTCATGCACGTGTCGATGTTCAGGTGGGAGTCCACGGTGATCACCGGCGCGGTCATCACCGCACGGACCGACGTGTCCTCCGAGTTGCGCCCCTTGAGCGCCAGGCGCCGGGCATAGTCGCGTTCGCTGAAGAAGCCGACCACCTGGTTGCCCTCCACCACCGGCAAGCCGCCGAGGTTCTTGTCTGCCATCAGGCGCAACGCATCGATCACCATCGCGTCCGGGCCGATGGTGTAAACCTGCTGGTCCGCCTTGGCGTTCAACAGCTGAGCCACATTCTTCATTCCTGACCCCTTTCGTCGTCTCACGGCGCGATGCCCGAGGTTCATAGAGAATCGTGGACAGATGCCGATCCGGCAAGGCCGGAAAGCGGCGCCGGCGCCTTCGAAAACGTCATGCTTCGCCAGCGCGGCTTATACTGACCTTCCATTTCTGCCTTGCTGATCGGCCATGACTGACGACGACCGCGACCTTCCCGAGCCCGAGCACGACCACCTGCTCGATCTCGACGACGACCTCGACAGCCTGCTGGAAGCGGACTCGGCGCATTTCGACGATCCTCTGGACGACGAGGAGCCGGAGGAGTACCAGTCGGGTCTGGACGATGGGGACGACTGGCTGGAGGACTGATTCCAGACGGATTCTCTGCGTCATGAAGTGCTGGCAGAATGCCCGGACACCAAGAGGGATCACCATGCGCTACTTCCCCATCGTCCTGAGCCTCGCCTTGCTGGGCGGCTGTTCCTCCTCCGTTCGTACCGACGAACGCGGCGCTCCCATTTCCCTGTACCGCGATACCCGGCACAACCTGGTGGTGAACTTCCAGCCCGACGCCCAGGTGGCCGCCAGCCCGCGCTGGAACGCGCTCATGACCGGTTGGCGGGAAGCGCTGCGCGAGGAAGCGGATTCGGCGGACTATCAGTTTTCGGTGCAGGACGGCGAGCCACGCGCCACGGAAACCCTGTCCACCCTGGTGGTGATCGAGGTCGGCAGCGGCCACAGCGCCAACAACCGCCCGCGTACCGACGAGGGCGAATGGGTCACCTCCACCGTGCGCTACCACGACGGCCTGACCGGCCAGTTGCTCGCGTCGCGCCGCTACGACAGCGAAGCGGAGGCAAGCGGCGACCTGTTTGCCTCGATGGGGCCGTCGCAGCTTGACGCGATATCCGAGCAGATCGTCGAGGAGGTCGCCGGCGCCCTGCTGGTCGCCCGGCCTTCCCGCCCGCTACCGTCGCCGGCCACGCCCGGTTCGCCAGTGACGCCACCGCGGAGCGTGCCCGCGCCCGCCGCGCCGACCGCGGTGGAAACCGTCGCCCACGCGTCTCCCTCGCGAAGCCAGGAGCAGCAGCTCTTCGAACTGCAGCAGCGCAACCTGCCGTACGAGGAATATCGAGACGAGTACCGCAGGATCATGGGGCGCTGACGGCAACGTCGCGCAGCCCCGCCCGGTAGCTCGAACCTTCGGGACTACCAGAACCAGCCGTCGTCCGACAGCTCCTGTTCGCAACTCTTGTACTGGGCGCTGTACAGCGAGGCGCGCGCCTGGACCTTCTGCGACACGTTCTTCAGCCAGGGCTTGGCGTCGTAACTGTGCTGGCGATAACCGCCCCAACCTTCGTGGTAGTTCAGGTACTGGGCGTAGGCGTCCCACTTGGAAACGCGGTTGACGTTGTAGGTTTTCTGCATGTACCAGCCCATGAAGTCCAGCGCGTCGGCGAAGTCGTCACGGTCGGCGCCCCAGCTTCCCGCTTCCTTCTTGTAGTCCGCCCACGTCTCGTCCTTGGCCTGGGCGTAGCCGTAGGCGGAACTGACCCGGCCCCAGGGGATGAAGCCCAGGAAGTAGTAGCGGGGCGGCAAGGCGTCGTGGTGGAAGGAGGACTCCTGGTACATCATGGCCATCGGCACCTGGATCGGCGCCCCCCAGCGCTTCTGCATCTTCAGCGCCGCGTCGTGCCATTTCGGTTTTTCGCGAAAGATCTCGCAGAGGTTTTCGGGGTTCGCCGGAGGCTTGGTGGCGCACCCGGCAAGGGCCAGGAGCAGGGCTGGCAACGAGAGCCGAAGCATTGGCGGTTCATCCTTTTCGCGCGCGATGGCGCAAGGCTTATACAGCCTTTGCTGGCGAAGATGAATCGTATGACGTCGACGGCAATCCCGACACCAGGATCCGTCAGTTGCCAGGAGTGCACCGCGGGAAGTGCAAGGCTGCACCACCGGAACGAAGAAGGCCCGCGGCGAGCGGGTCTTTTCATGTCCGTGAGCGTCGATCGATGTGGCGACGATGGACGGGGTTTCGGCAAGTTTTGCCGGTTGATAAGTCCGTGTTTTCAGCCGGCACAGGGCAGTGCGGGCGGCGGCGCGTTTCATCGCCATCCTGCTGGCGCGGCTGTCAATGGTAGCGGTGGCTTGATAAAGTAACTGCCGCAGAGGAGCACAGATGAACATTCAGCAGCACGAACTTTTTCTTGAGCCGACTTCGGAACAGAGCCACGTAAAAAAGAATACTCGCTCGGCCCGCTCGGGCACATTTACAGACAATATGAAGTTGCCAGTGCATCGCTGGTTCAGATATTCGGCCGGCTTTTCTGCTGAATGGGCCGAGCAGGTTATAAAAGAATATTCCCCTGCTGCGGTTCTTGATCCTTTTGCAGGTTCCGGAACAACTCTACTGGCGGCCGAGGCTGCCGGTGCGAAGGCATACGGGTTCGAAAGCCACCCTTTCGTGGCCCGGATCGCCGAGGCGAAGATTCACTGGGATCATGACCCACGGCGCCTTCTTGAATGTGCCGATAGAATTCTGATGGCGTCGGTGAATGCCCGGCCGGTTCCAGAAGGCGATATTCCGGAACTCATGAAAAAGTGTTATTCCCCGGAAGTCATGCAGAAGTTGTATGCGCTGCAACAGGCATACTTTATCTGCTCATCAGATTTCGATGTTGAAGTATCAAGACTTCTCTGGCTGGCTATTACGGCAATATTGCGTCCTTGCAGTCATGTGGGTACCGCGCAATGGCAGTATGTACTTCCCAACAAGACGAAGGCCAAGACGCTCGAGCCGTTCTTTGCATTTACGCAAAAGGTTCGGGAGATGGCGGCGGATATGGCCGAACTCTCTCGGAAGGCCGTCCGCAGCGATTCGATTGTGTTCCAGCACGACTCTCGCCGAGAGCAGGAACTGATCGAGCCGAACAGCATAGACCTCGTCGTCACCTCGCCGCCGTACCCGAACAACTACGACTATGCGGATGCCACGCGCCTTGAAATGACCTTCTGGAACGAGGTCAAGTCCTGGGGCGATCTGCAGGTGGTTGTCCGGCAGCACATCATCCGCTCCTGCTCGCAGCATTCGACTGCCGAGCGGCTGAAGCTGGACGAGTTGCTTGGCGATGCGTCCGTCGATGCCATTCGCACGGAGCTGTCCGCGGTGTGCAATGAGCTGGCCGAGGTTCGCCTCACCAAAGGCGGCAAGAAGGCCTATCACACGATGGTAGCGGCGTACTTCTACGACCTTTCCAGGGTCCTCCAGGGGCTGCGCAAGGTGTGCAAGCCGGGAAGCACCATGTGCTTCGTGGTGGGCGACTCAGCCCCTTACGGGGTGTATGTCCCGGCTGATGTCTGGCTGGGAGAGCTCGCGCGCGCCGCTGGATTCGAGTCCTACTCCTTCGAGAAGCTCAGGGATAGAAACGTAAAGTGGAAAAACAGGAAGCATCAGGTGCCCTTGCATGAAGGGCGCCTGTGGATTAGGGGATAGAGGATAGTGGCAAACTCACCTGCGCATCGTTTTGGCCAGATCATTGGTGACCTGCTGGAGGAAATCATCGCTCCGCAACTTCAGGAGTTCTGCAATAGCCGAGGGTATTACCTCGACAAGAAAGGCAGCAGAGGCAAGGCCAGGAAAGGGAAGAAGGTTTCCTGGTTCGACAAGTATGGCAACAGCCATGACCTGGACTTCGTCATCGAAAAGAATGGTACCGATGATGAAGTCGGGCGTCCCCTGGCCTTCATCGAAGCGGCATGGCGCAGGTACACCAAGCATTCCCGCAACAAGGCCCAGGAAATCCAGGGCGCAGTACTACCCATCGCCGAAAAGTATTCCTGGGACAAGCCTTTCCTCGGTGCGGTGCTGGGTGGAGTTTTCACCTCGAATTCGATCAACCAGATGGAGTCTTCTGGTTTCGATGTCGTGCTGTTCCCCTATGCGAGCGTCGTGGCGGCCTTTGCCTGCGTCGGAATCGATGCAGAGTTCGACGAGGACACTCCAGACGCGGTATTCCAGGCCGCGATCGAGCGATACGAGGCACTCGATGCCGCCGGCCGTTCAGCGCTGGAGCGTGACCTGGTAGAGCGCAACCAGAAGCTTATCGACGAGTTCTTCCATAACCTCGCGGCAACACTGGACCGACAGATCGACAACATTGTCATTGTCCCGCTGCATGGAAGCTCCAATGAGTTCGAGGAGCTCTCCGGTGCGATCTCGTTTGTTCAGCAGTACCAGGAGCAATCGACGCAGGGTGGCCCGTTCAGGGAGTATGAGGTAATCGTCAAGTACTCCAACGGCGACAAGATCGAGGCGCTGTTCAAGGATAAGGCGCGAACTGTCGCTTTCCTTCGCTATGTGAGCGAAGGAGTAGGTATCTAGTCGGAAGGCTGCGCTGGCGGTCGTTTCGCATCGGCG
Source organism: Pseudomonas sp. ATCC 13867 (assembly GCF_000349845.1). Taxonomy (NCBI): domain Bacteria; kingdom Pseudomonadati; phylum Pseudomonadota; class Gammaproteobacteria; order Pseudomonadales; family Pseudomonadaceae; genus Pseudomonas; species Pseudomonas sp. ATCC 13867. The sequence goes on from NC_020829.1 coordinate 274,844, forward strand.
CTCATCGCGGCAAAAAGAAAGCGCCCAGGCTGGCCAGGATTGTGTCCGTCAGTGGACAGCTCTTGATCTCGCTCCGTTTCATCCTTGTACGCCGCGGGTTCGAATTTTCTTCAGGCGTACAAGCCGGCATACATGACGAGCCATGCTGGGGATGGACCGGGATAGACCGCCAGAAACAAGAAAGCCCGCACGGGGCGGGCTTTTCAGGGTGTTCCGTAGACTGTTGGAGACAGCCCGAAACAGGTAGATGGCGCATCCGGCGGGATTCGAACCCACGACCCCTGCCTTCGGAGGGCAGTACTCTATCCAGCTGAGCTACGGATGCGTATGCCGCGCCTGGCGCGGCAGGCGGCAATCATACGCATCTCGGGCTTGGGCGTCCAATAACAGTACGCTCGTTCATGATATCGAACGAAAAGCGCCGCCTGTCGGTAGAAAAATGCCGAAAAGGCTCTGCTGCCGGATACCTTCGTTGGTTTTGTCGAACAAGCTCTTGCCCTTTGCAGTCGAGGGCCCTAGGATTCGTTTGAGATTTCAAACGCCTCCCCATCACAACAACAGGAGACCGGAGAATTGGCATCACACCAGCCGGCCAACAGCCTGCGGGATGACATTCTTCCGTTGTGCCAACCGCTTGTCTTCACTGACAGCAGGTCCCTGTGCGGCTTCCGTCGATCAGCGTACCGGAAGGTTGTAGGGCAGACGTCTTCTTGGATTCAATCCAGGAATCCGTGCGTGAGCGAACTGGACCAGACCGGGCAATGACCCCGGTCTGTGTTTTTTCGTGTCCGCGTGCCGAGCGAACTAAGAGCCGTTCGCCTGGCGTCGCCCCTTGCTGTGGCGACCTTCGCCCCTGGCACCGACATGGGTCGGTCGGGGTGAATGAACGGTAGGGACTGCGGTCTCTCCATTCCAGACAACAAGACAGGTGGGGACTCGAGGTCGACCCGCCGTCCACAGGCTTTCCTCGAAAGGAGACAGGTCATGCAACTCAATGATGCCAAGCTGTTCCGTCAACAGGCTTACATCGACGGTTCCTGGGTCGACGCCGACAACGGCCAGACCATCAACGTGAACAACCCGGCCACCAACGAGATCATCGGCACCGTGCCGAAGATGGGTGCCGACGAGACCCGTCGTGCCATCGAAGCCGCCGACAAGGCCCTGCCGGCCTGGCGTGCGCTGACCGCTAAAGAGCGCGCCAACAAGCTGCGCAAATGGTTCGACCTGATGATCGCCAACCAGGACGACCTGGCTCGCCTGATGACCATCGAGCAGGGCAAGCCGCTGGCCGAAGCCAAGGGCGAGATCGCCTACGCCGCCTCCTTCCTCGAGTGGTTCGGCGAAGAAGCCAAGCGCATTTACGGCGATACCATTCCGGGCCACCAGCCCGACAAGCGCATCATCGTGATCAAGCAGCCGATCGGCGTGACCGCGGCCATCACCCCGTGGAACTTCCCGTCCGCGATGATCACCCGCAAAGCCGGCCCGGCCCTGGCCGCCGGCTGCACCATGGTGCTCAAGCCCGCCTCGCAGACACCGTACTCCGCTCTGGCGCTGGCCGAGTTGGCCGAGCGCGCCGGTATCCCGAAGGGCGTGTTCAGCGTCGTCACCGGCAGCGCCGGCGAAGTCGGCGGTGAGCTGACCAGCAACCCGATCGTGCGCAAGCTGACCTTCACCGGCTCCACCGAGATCGGTCGCCAACTGATGGCCGAATGTGCCAAGGACATCAAGAAAGTGTCCCTGGAACTGGGAGGCAACGCTCCGTTCATCGTGTTCGACGATGCCGACCTGGACGCCGCCGTCGAAGGCGCGCTGATCTCCAAGTACCGCAACAACGGCCAGACCTGCGTCTGCGCCAACCGCCTGTACGTACAGGACGGCGTGTACGACGCCTTCGTCGAGAAGCTGAAGGTCGCCGTGGCCAAGCTGAACATCGGCAACGGCCTGGAGCAGGGCATCACCACCGGCCCGCTGATCGATTCCAAGGCGGTTGCCAAGGTCGAAGAGCACATTGCCGACGCCGTCTCCAAGGGCGCCAAGGTCCTTGCCGGCGGCAAGCCGCACGCCCTGGGTGGCACCTTCTTCGAGCCGACCATCCTGGTCGACGTACCGAAGAACGCCCTGGTGTCCAAGGACGAGACCTTCGGTCCGCTGGCGCCGGTGTTCCGCTTCAAGGACGAGGCCGAAGTCATCGCCATGTCCAACGACACCGAGTTCGGCCTGGCTTCCTACTTCTACGCCCGTGACCTGGCCCGCGTGTTCCGCGTGGCCGAGCAGCTGGAGTACGGCATGGTGGGCATCAACACCGGCCTGATCTCCAACGAAGTGTCGCCGTTCGGTGGTATCAAGGCTTCGGGCCTGGGCCGCGAAGGTTCGAAGTACGGTATCGAGGATTACCTCGAGATCAAGTACCTCTGCCTCGGCGGTATCTGATCCGTTTTTTCCGTGGGCGCGCGGGTGGCAGGCAAGAGCTGACAGCCACCTTCGCGCCGGCGTTTTCCGGTGGTAGCACCGGACAACCCGTCTGGCGGGCCGCAAGTTCCACGGCAGTCGATCATCGTATGCTGTCGTGTGAGGCTTCTCCCCCGCTTTCATCCTTTGATCCGGTCGCCCGATGAGCGGCCACTGAGGAAGCTATGAGCAAAACCAACGAATCCCTGCTGCAACGTCGTCAGGCCGCCGTACCGCGCGGTGTAGGCCAGATCCACCCGGTCGTCGCCGAGCGCGCCGAGAACTCCACCGTGTGGGACGTCGAAGGTCGCGAGTACATCGACTTCGCCGGCGGCATCGCCGTACTGAACACCGGCCACCTGCACCCGAAAGTGGTTGCCGCCGTTCAGGAGCAACTGACCAAGCTGACCCACACCTGCTTCCAGGTGCTGGCGTACGAGCCCTACATCGAACTGGCCGAAGAGATCGCCAAGCGCGTTCCGGGCAACTTCCCGAAGAAGACCCTGCTGGTCACCTCCGGCTCCGAAGCCGTTGAAAACGCCGTCAAGATCGCCCGTGCCGCCACTGGCCGCGCTGGCGTGATCGCCTTCACCGGCGCCTACCACGGCCGTACCATGATGACCCTGGGCCTCACCGGCAAGGTCGTTCCGTACTCCGCTGGCATGGGCCTGATGCCGGGCGGCATCTTCCGCGCTCTGGCTCCGTGCGAACTGCACGGCGTGAGCGAAGACGAGTCGATCGCCAGCATCGAGCGCATCTTCAAGAACGACGCCCAGCCGCGCGACATCGCTGCCATCATCATCGAGCCGGTTCAGGGCGAAGGTGGCTTCTACGTCAACTCCAAGTCCTTCATGCAGCGCCTGCGCGCCCTGTGCGACGAGCATGGCATCCTGCTGATCGCTGACGAAGTACAGACCGGCGCTGGCCGTACCGGCACCTTCTTCGCCACCGAGCAACTGGGCATCGTTCCGGACCTGACCACCTTCGCCAAGTCCGTTGGCGGCGGTTTCCCGATCTCCGGCGTTTCCGGCAAGGCCGAAATCATGGACGCCATCGCTCCCGGCGGCCTGGGCGGCACCTACGCCGGTAGCCCGATCGCCTGCGCCGCGGCCCTGGCCGTGCTGAAAGTGTTCGACGAAGAGAAGCTGCTGGAGCGTTCGCAAGCCGTTGGCGAGCGCCTGAAGGCTGGTCTGCGCGACATCCAGGCCAAGCACAAGGTGATCGGCGACGTTCGTGGCCTGGGTTCGATGGTTGCCATCGAGCTGTTCGAAGGCGGCGACCACAACAAGCCGGCTGCCGAACTGGTCAGCAAGATCGTGGTTCGCGCCCGTGAGAAAGGTCTGATCCTGCTCTCCTGCGGCACCTACTACAACGTGATCCGCTTCCTGATGCCGGTAACCATCCCTGACGCGCAGCTGGAAAAAGGCCTGGCCATCCTGGCCGAGTGCTTCGACGAACTGGCCTGAGCCTTATCGCTCTAACGGTTCAAAAGAAGGCCCGCGCAAGCGGGCCTTTTCTTTTCCGGGCTTTTGCCTCGCGGTGGATTCCTTTCTTTGTGCAGGGGAGGGCAGGTTTCCGGGCATGAAAAACGCCGCTGCCCTTGCGGGGAGCGGCGTTTCTCAGGGTGGCGGGCGCCTCAGCGCTTGGCCAGCAGTTCCTGGCCGCGAGCGACGGCGGCGCGGACCTGATTCGGCGCGGTGCCGCCGATGTGGTCGCGGGCGTTCACCGAGCCTTCCAGGGTCAGCACGGCGAACACGTCGTCGTCGATCTGGTCGCTGAACTGACGCAGCTCGTCCAGGCTCATCTCGGCCAGGTCCTTGCCGCTGTCTACGCCGTACTTCACGGCGTGGCCGACGATCTCGTGGCAGTCACGGAACGGCAGGCCACGGCGCACCAGGTAGTCGGCGAGGTCGGTGGCGGTGGAGAAGCCGCGGCGGGCCGCTTCGCGCATGATCTCGCGCTTGGGCTTGATCGCCGGAACCATGTCGGCGAAGGCGCGCAGGCTGTCGCGCAGGGTGTCGGCGGCGTCGAACAGCGGTTCCTTGTCTTCCTGGTTGTCCTTGTTGTAGGCCAGCGGCTGGCCCTTCATCAGGGTCAGCAGGCCGGCGAGGTGGCCGAACACGCGGCCGGACTTGCCACGCACCAGCTCCGGTACGTCCGGGTTCTTCTTCTGCGGCATGATCGAGGAGCCGGTGCAGAAGCGGTCGGGCAGGTCGATGAACTGGAACTGGGCGCTGGTCCAGAGCACCAGCTCTTCGGAGAAGCGCGACAGGTGCATCATCGCCACGGCGGCGGCGGCGCAGAATTCGATGGCGAAATCGCGGTCGGACACGCCATCCAGCGAGTTGCCGGAGATCGCTTCGAATCCCAGCAGTTCACAGGTGATGGTCCGGTCGATCGGGTAGGTGGTGCCGGCCAGCGCGGCGCTGCCCAGGGGCATGCGGTTGGCGCGCTTGCGGCAGTCCACCAGACGCTCGTAGTCGCGGCTGAGCATTTCGAACCAGGCCAGCAGGTGGTGGCCGAAGGTCACCGGTTGCGCGGTCTGCAGGTGGGTGAAGCCGGGCATGATGGTATCGGCTTCGGCCTCCGCCAGGCCCAGCAGGCCCTGTTGCAGGCGGGTGATCTCTTTGATGATCAGGTCGATCTCGTCGCGCAGCCAGAGGCGGATGTCGGTGGCGACCTGGTCGTTGCGCGAACGGCCGGTGTGCAGCTTCTTGCCGGTAATGCCGATGCGGTCGGTCAGGCGCGCCTCGATGTTCATGTGCACGTCTTCCAGGTCGACGCGCCAGTCGAAGGTGCCGGCCTCGATCTCGCTCTGGATCTGCGCAAGGCCCCCGATGATGGTGTCGCGCTCGGCGTCGCTCAGCACGCCGACCTTGGCCAGCATGGTGGCGTGGGCGATGGAGCCCATGATGTCGTGGCGATAGAGGCGCTTGTCGAAGTCGACGGAAGCGGTGAAGCGGGCGACAAAGGCATCGACGGGCTCGCTGAAACGGCCGCCCCAGGACTGGTTGGTCTTCTCTACGCTCATGGATCTCTCTCGCTGAAACGGGCAGGCGCGGCGCGCGGCCTGCATGAAGGGCAAAGTGCGACGATAATAGCAGGCTGAAGGACAAAACCGGCGGCGCTTTGGCGGTTGGGGGAGCGGCGATGAATCGCAGCGCGGCTCCGGCCGATCCTTGCGCTGCCCGACATTTCCAGGCTCTGGTCGCACGCCGCGCTTGCCGCCGTGCGGACGCTTACGGAAACTGCGTCGATGCCCATACTCGCGAAGACCGGCGTCCGGCCGGCACCCGAAGACGATTTCTTCATTCCCGAACTGTGCGAGCCCGAAGCGCTGTTCAGCCTGGTGGTGCTGGCCGAGATGCTGGTGCTGGTGATCGTGCTGGCCGAACCGATGACGCCGAATTTCAACTGGGTGCGTCTGTCGCTGATCTCGCTCTTCGTGCAGTGGAACGTGCTGCTCTCGGCCGGCCTGCTGTGCCGCTTGCGGCCGCTGCTGGCGCGCCGTCCCGCCTGGCTTGCCGGGGTGCTCAGCTGTGCGCTGGTGGTGGCGTTGACGCTCGCCTGCACGGCGGCGGCCGACTACCTGTCCCTGGGCGGGCCGATGTCGCGCACCGGCGAGGTGAATCTTTACCTGCGCCATGCATTGATCGCCCTCATCATGTCCACCCTGTTGCTACGCTACTTTTATCTCCTGAGCCAATGGCGGCGTCAGGAACAGGCCGAGTTGCGGGCGCGGATCGAATCGCTGCAGGCGCGTATCCGTCCGCATTTCCTGTTCAACAGTCTCAACAGCATCGCCAGTCTGATCGAGCTCGACCCGGGCAAGGCCGAGCAGGCGGTGCTGAATCTGTCGGACCTGTTCCGCGCCAGCCTGGCCAATCCCGGAACATTAATTTCCTGGGGGGAGGAACTCGAGTTGGCCAGACGCTATCTTTCCATTGAGCAGTTTCGTCTTGGCGCTCGGTTGCAGATGGACTGGCAGGTGCATGGCGTGCCCGATGGCGTGCCGATCCCGCAGTTGACGCTGCAGCCTTTGCTGGAGAACTCGTTGATTTATGGCATCCAGCCGCGCATCGAAGGCGGGCTGGTGAAAGTTGAGGCGGACTACCGTGACGGTGTGTTTCAGCTCTGCGTGAGCAACCCGTACGACGAGTCGACGCAGACGTTGCCCACGAAGGGGACCAAGCAGGCGCTGCAAAATATTGCGGCGAGACTTGCGGCACTTTTCGGGCCAAAAGCTAGTCTCAGCGTCGAGCGCCGTGACGGACGGCACTACACCTGTCTACGCTATCCATGTGCGCGTCTCATGCAGGAAGCCTGAGCTTATGAATGTCCTGATCGTCGATGACGAACCCCTGGCGCGAGAGCGCCTGGCCCGGCTGGTAGGGCAACTGGACGGCTATCGCGTCCTCGAACCCTCCGCCAGCAATGGTGAAGAAGCGCTGACGCTGATCGACAGCCTGAAGCCGGATATCGTCCTGCTGGATATCCGCATGCCCGGCCTGGACGGGCTTCAGGTGGCGGCCAAGCTGTGCGAGCGCGAAACCCCACCGGCGGTGATCTTCTGCACCGCCCATGACGAATTCGCCCTGGAGGCCTTCCAGGTCAGCGCGGTCGGCTACCTGGTCAAGCCGGTCCGCAGCGAGGACCTGGCCGAAGCCTTGAAGAAGGCCTCGCGGCCCAACCGCGTGCAACTGGCGGCGTTGACCAAGCCGCCGGCAGCCGGCGGTCCCGGCCCGCGCAGCCACATCAGCGCGCGGACCCGCAAAGGCATCGAGCTGATCCCGTTGGAAGACGTGATCTTCTTCATCGCCGACCACAAGTACGTGACCCTGCGCCACGCTGGCGGCGAAGTGCTGCTGGACGAGCCGCTGAAGGCGCTGGAAGACGAGTTCGGTGATCGCTTCGTGCGTATCCACCGCAACGCGCTGGTTTCCCGCGAGCGCATCGAGCGCTTGCAGCGTACGCCGCTGGGGCACTTCCAGCTGTACCTCAAGGGGCTCAACGGCGATGCACTGACCGTCAGCCGCCGGCATGTCGCTGGCGTACGGCGACTCATGCATAACCTGTAGCGACACAGTGCCGCATTCCGCGTGAAGCCTGGGTCCTGCACCCAGGCTTCTGCGCGCGCGAGCTGTTATGATGCGGGTCGTCTCATGCACGCTCTATTGCACGGAAATGCCCATGTCCTCTCGCGAAATCCGTATCGCCACGCGCCAGAGTGCGCTGGCCCTGTGGCAGGCCGAATACGTCAAGGCCCGCCTGGAACAGGCCCATCCCGGCCTGCTCGTTACTCTTCTGCCGATGACCAGTCGCGGCGACAAGCTGCTCGACGCACCGTTGGCGAAGATTGGCGGCAAGGGCCTGTTCGTCAAGGAGCTGGAGACCGCACTGCTGGAGAACGAGGCGGACATCGCCGTGCACTCCATGAAGGACGTGCCGATGGACTTCCCCCGGGGCCTTGGCCTGTACTGCATCTGCGAGCGCGAAGACCCGCGCGATGCCTTCGTTTCCAATACCTACGCCAGCCTCGATGAGCTGCCCGCCGGCAGCGTGGTCGGCACGTCCAGCCTGCGCCGCCAGGCGCAGCTGCTGGCGAGCCGTCCGGATCTGCAGATCCGCTTCCTGCGTGGCAACGTCAACACCCGGCTGGCCAAGCTGGATGCCGGCGACTACGACGCCATCATCCTTGCCGCCGCCGGCCTGATCCGCCTCGGTTTCGAGGATCGCATCCGCTCCTCCATCAGTGTCGAAGCCAGCCTGCCGGCTGGCGGCCAAGGCGCGGTGGGCATCGAGTGCCGTACTGCCGACGCCGAAATCCATGCGCTGCTGGAACCGCTGCATCACGCGCAAACCGCCGTGCGTGTCACCGCCGAGCGTGCCCTGAACAAGCGCCTCAACGGTGGCTGCCAGGTGCCCATCGCCTGCTACGCCATTCTCGAGGGCGATCAGTTGTGGCTGCGCGGTCTGGTCGGCCAGCCCGATGGTTCCCAGTTGCTGCGTGCCGAGGCGCGTGCGCCGCAGGCCGACGCGGAAGCGCTCGGCGTGAAGGTGGCCGAGGACCTGCTGGAACAGGGCGCCCAGGAAATCCTCACGGCGGTGTACGGCGAGGCCGATCACCCGTGAGCCGCTGGCGGCTGCTGCTGACCCGTCCCGAGGATGAGTGCGCGGCGCTGGCCGCGAGCCTCGCCGAGGTAGGGATCCACAGCGCCGGCTTGCCGTTGCTGGCGATCGTTGCGCGGGAAGAGTCGCCGGCCGAACGCAGCCTGATCCTTGACCTGGACCGCTACTGCGCGGTTATCGTGGTCAGCAAGCCGGCGGCGCGCCTTGGCCTTGAGCGGCTGGATCGCTACTGGCCACAGCCGCCGTCGAACCAGGGCTGGTTCACCGTGGGCGCGGCGACCGCGGCTATTCTCGAGGACTACGGCCTGGCAGTGCATTACCCCGTGGATGGCGACGACAGCGAAGCCCTGTTGAAGCTGCCGGCGTTGGCGCAGGCGCTGCAGGTGCATGATCCGAAGGTGCTGATCCTGCGTGGCGAAGGTGGCCGAGAATTTCTCGCCGATTGCCTGCGCGGCCAAGGCGTGGCGGTCGACTATCTGGAACTCTACCGCCGCGAGTTGCCGGCCTATCCCTCGGGGGAACTGCTGAGGCGGGTCCGCGAGGAACATCTGAACGCGGTGGCGATCAGCAGCGGGCAGGGGTTGGAGCACCTGCATCGTCTGGCGGCGCAGGACTGGCCGCAGGTGAGTGCGCTGCCGCTGTTCGTGCCCAGTCCGCGTGTGGCCGAGCAGGCCCGCGGGCTGGGCGCGCAGCGAGTGATCGATTGTCGGGGCGCCAGCGCTGCGGCACTGATGGAGGCGCTGAGAAGCGCTGACGAGAACAATTTCTGAGCGAAGGATGGATCTGTGAGCGAAGCCGTCACTCCCCAAGAGACTCCCACTCCGACCAATCCGGCCACGGAGCCTGCGCCGCGCAAAGGCGGCGCGGGCATTGCCCTGCTGGCCTTGCTGGTCGGCGCTGCCGGCCTCGCCGCGGGCGGCTGGGGTATCTGGCAAGTCCAGCAACTGAAGGGCGCCGAGCAGCAGCGCAGCGCCCAGTTGGAGGACGCCCGCGGGCAGGCGCAGAGCGTGCAGAATAGCAACCTCGAACTGAACAAGCGCCTGGACGCCCTGCCGACCGCCGATGAGCTGGAGGCCCGCCGCCGCCTGGTGGTGGAATTGCAGGGCGACCAGCAGCAGTTGTCCAAGCAGCTCAAGCAGGTGCTGGGCCAGAGCCGCCAGCAGTGGCGCCTGGCCGAAGCCGAACACCTGCTGCGCCTGGCCGCGCTGCGCCTGTCCGCGCTACAGGACATCGACAGCGCGACCGAGCTGGTGCAGGGCGCCGACGATATCCTGCGCGTGCAGAACGATCCGGGTGCCTTCGCTGCCCGCGCGCAACTGGCCAAGAGCCTGGAGGCGCTGCGCAGCCTGCCGCGTCCGGACCGCACCGGACTGTTCCTGCAGTTGGGCGCCCTGCGTGATCAGGCCGCGCAGTTGCAGCCGCTCAACCCGGCCTTCAAGGCCGACGAGAACGGCACCGCCGCCGCCACCGCCTGGGGTGACGGCAGCAGTACCTGGGACCTGTGGTGGGAGCGCATCTCCCACTACGTCCGCATCGACTTCAACGCCGGCCAGGACATCCGCCCGTTGCTCTCCGGCCAGCAGCTCGACCGTGTGCGCCTGGCCCTCAGCCTGGCGCTGGAGCAGGCCCAGTGGGCGGCCCTGAACGGCAAGCAGGATGTCTACCAGCAGGCGCTGAAACAGGCCCGGCAGATCGTGGGCGACTTCTTCAACGCCGACCTCGCCGACAGTCGCGCCCTGGCGACGCGTCTCGACGAGTTGAGCGGCCAGGCCGTCACCGTGCAGATGCCGGACCTCAGCCCCGCCCTCAGCTCGCTGCAGGCCTACCTCGCACGCCGCGACGCCGATGCCGCCCAGCAGGAAGCCGTCGCGCCTGACGCGGGGACCCAGCCATGAGCCGCGTCTATGTGCTGATCCTGGCCGTCGTGCTGGCCGCCACCCTGATCGGGCTGGCCGTCGCCGAGCAGTCGGGCTACGTGCTGATTGCCTACAAGAGCTTCCGTTACGAATCCAGCCTGTGGACGTTCCTCGCTCTGCTGGTGGTGCTCTGGGTCCTGTACCTGGGCGTGCGGCTGGTGCTGCGTCTGCTGGGCGTTTCCGGGCGGGTGGTCAATCCCTGGTCGCGCTTCAACCGCCGCCGTCGTTCGCAACTGGCCGAGGAGAACGGTCAGCGCGACCTCGCCGAAGGGCACTGGCAGCAGGCCCTGCGTCACCTGCGGCGTGCCGCGGAGCTGAGCGACCGTCCGCTGCCGCACTACCTGGGCGCTGCCCGCGCTGCCAACGAGTTGGGCAGGACCGAAGAATGCGACGAGCTCCTCGAACGTGCCCAGCAGCGCGAACCAGGGGTCGAGCTGGCCGTGGGCCTGACCCGCGCTCAGTTGCTGATCAACCGCAGTGACTTCGCCCAGGCGCGCGCCGTGCTGGACAAGCTGCACCAGGATCATCCGCGTCACCCCACGGTGCTGCGCCTGCTCCAGCAGCTCTACGTCAGCCTGCACGACTGGCAGGCGCTGTGCGTGCTGCTGCCCGAGCTGCGTAAGGAGCGTGTGCTGCAGAACGCCGAACTGGCCGATCTGGAGCGTCGTGCCTGGATGGCGGCACTGGAGGAGGCCGGCGAGCAGGGCATCGGCCAGGGCGAGAGCAGCCTGCAGCCGCTCACCCAGCGCTGGCAGAACGTGCCGAGCAATCTGCGCGCGCAGCCGCTGCTGGTCGCCGCCTACGCCGAGCAGCTTTTGCGCCTGGGTGCGCCGGAAGAGGCCGAGGAAGTCCTGCGCAAGGCGCTCAAGGAGGGCTACGACAGCCGCCTGGTGCATCTGTATGGCCGCGCCCGTGGCCGTGAGGGCGCACAGCAGCTCAAGACCGCCGAAGGCTGGCTGAAGCAGCAGGGTGACGACCCCGAATTGCTGCTGGCCCTGGGTCGCCTGAGCCTGCAGAACAAACTCTGGGGCAAGGCGCGCGAGTACCTGGAAGCCAGCCTTGCGCGCCAGCGCAGCGCGGAAGCCTGTGCCGAACTGGCGCGCCTGCTGGCGCAACTGGGCGAGGTGGAGCGCAGCAACCAGCTGTTCCAGGAAGGCCTGGGCCTGCTGGCGCCGCCGGTCTCGCAACCTGTGGCGGTGCGGGCCTGATCCCGCTGCATGAGAAAACGGCGCCCACGGGCGCCGTTTTCGTTTCTCAGGGTTTGCCGTAGCGGATGCGGTAGATCGCGCCGTTCTGGTCGTCGCTCACCAGGAGCGCGCCGTCGGGCGCCACCAGCACGTCGACCGGCCGGCCGCGTACCTGGCCGTTCGCGTCCAGCCAGCCTTCGGCGAACACGCTCTGGCGCTTGAGTGAGCCGTCCTCGTTCAGTTCGACACGGGCCACGCGGTAGCCGATCTTCTGCGTGCGATTCCACGAGCCGTGTTCGGCGATGAACAGGTTGTCGCGGTACTCCGGTGGGAACTGCTCGCCCGTGTAGAAACGCAGCCCCAGCGCCGCGACGTGAGGGCCGAGCCTGGCCACCGGTGGGGTGAAGGCGGAGCAGGGTGTCTTGCCTTCCTCGGGGTCGGCGATGTCGCCCTGGTGGCAATCGGGATAGCCGAAATCCTCGCCGGCGCGGCTGACCCTGTTCAGTTCGTCGTCGGGCTGGTTATCGCCGAGCAGGTCGCGGCCGTTGTCGGTGAACCAGAGTTGGCGTGTCTGCGGATGCCAGGTGAAACCGACGGTGTTGCGAATGCCGTGGGCGACTACTTCGCGGGCGCTGCCATCGGTGTTCAGGCGTTGCAGGTTGGCGTACTTCTCGCGGTCCGGGCGGCAGATATTGCACGGCGCGCCCACCGGCACGTAGAGCTTGCCGTCCGGCCCGAAGGCGATGAACCTCCAGCCGTGCGCCGTCTCGGACGGGAAGCGGACAGGCAGTTCCTCGGGCGGCGGCGGTGCGTCGAGGCGCTTCTCGATCCCGCGCAACACCAGGATGCGACTGACGGCCGAGACATACAGGTCGCCTTCGTGGAAGGCAACGCCCACGGGCATCTGCAGGTTCTCCGCCACCACCGAGACGCGGCCGTCCGGGCGTACCGCATAGACCTTGCCGGCGCTCATGCTGCCGACGAACAGGGTGCCCGCAGCGCCCCAGGTCATGGCGCGCGCGCCCGGAACCTGGTTGGTGAGCAGGCTGATGTGGAAGCCCTTCGGTAGCCGGATGTAGTCCAGGGCGCTGTCCGAACAGGCCGGAAGGCTGACCAGGCACAAGAGCACGAAGAGCGGCAGTGGACGACGCATGGCATGGATTCCCGGATGAGTGCCACCGGCAGTTTAGACAGCCGCCTTGAAACAGCGTCGGACTTTCCTCTACCGTAGCGCCCTTCCTGCAACAGCCCATTCAGCGGAGCCGCCATGAACCTGGCCAGCCGTCGTTCCCTGTTCTTCCTCGCCTTCATCGCCTGCGCCGTCATGCTCGGCGCCGGCTTCTACCTGCAGTACGTGATCGGGTTGGAGCCCTGCCCGCTGTGCATCCTGCAGCGCATCTTCTTCGCCGGCGCCGGACTCTTCGCGCTGATCGCCGGGCTGCATGGCCGCGGCCCCCGCGTATATTCGGTACTGATCCTGCTCTGCTCGCTGGCTGGCGCCGGCACCGCGGGCCGCCAGATCTGGCTGCAGACCCTGCCGCCGGACCAGTTGCCTGCCTGCCTGCCGCCGCTGGAATACATGATGGAGAGCATGCCCTACGCCGACATCCTGTGGACCATGTTCCACGGATCGGCCGACTGCGCGGAAGTCACCTGGACCCTGTTCAGCCTGAGCATCCCGGAGTGGAGCCTGCTCGCCTTCATCGCCTTCTCGCTGTTCGCCATCTTCCAGTTCTTCCGCCGCGGCTGAGCGTCGCATCCCTTCCGGCTCTGACCTGCGCGCTCTGGCGCAGGCCAGAGAGGCCGCGGCCTGCCGATTAAACGCTCGTATGAATTTTCCGCGCGCCTTTGTCTTGAAGGCGGAATCGGGCGGGCATACTCTGGATTCCCATTCCGCCGGAAAGCCGCCACCGAAGAAAAACCAGTTACGCGGATGCCGAGGTTCGACAGAATATTGTCCCGGGGCGGACATTGCCGGGACGGCGACAAGGGAAGTGAGGACAACATGCTCGAGAGCTGCCGTAATGCCCAGGAACGTTGGGGAGGCGTACACCAGCTGATCGACCGCTGGCTGCGGGATCGACATGAGTTGGTCCGGGCATTCGATTCCCTGGACGGTGTCCAGGCGCCGAAGACCAACGCCGAGCCCCTGCAGAGCTTTTGCCAGCTCCTGCTCGACTACGTGTCGGCGGGCCATTTCGAAGTCTACGAACAGTTGATGAACGAAGCGCAGGCCTTCGGGGATACCCGAGGGCTGGAACTGGCCAAGCAGATCTATCCCCGCCTCGAAACCATCACCGCCAATGCGCTCAACTTCAATGATCGCTGCGACAACGGCGACTGCCGCGAAGGCACCTGCCTGAGCAGCGAGTTGAAGAGTCTGCGCCAGCAACTGCACGAACGCTTCGAACTGGAAGATTGCCTGATCGAGGTGTTGCACAACGCCCACGAACAGAAAGTTGCCACGGTCTGATCGACGCACCGGGTGGGGAAGCGGCGCGAGCGCGTGAAGCGGTCGCGCCGTTTTCGTTTCAGCGACTCTCCAGCAACTCGATCTCGAACACCAGCGGCGCGTATGCGGGAATCAGGTCGCCCGCTCCTTCGGCGCCATACGCCTGCGCCGATGGCACCACCACCCTCCAGCGCGCGCCCATCGGCATTGCTTGCAGTGCGATGCGCCAACCGGGAATGACCGTATCGAGACGGAACCATTGCGGCGAGGCGCTGGCATCGAACGGGCTACCGTCCGCCAGGTTGCCGATGTAGTTCACCCGTACCTCGCGCAACTGCGGATTGCCATTGCCGCGTCCGCCTTTCAACTCACTGATCAGTACGCCGCCCGGCAATTCGCGAACACCGTAGCGCGCCTTTTCGTTGACCAGAAAACGCCTCTCCGCAGCTCGCGCGGCGTCGGCGGATTGTGCCTGTGCCGAGGTGCCTTCTTGCTGCTGATCATGGACGCCGAGCACCTGCTTCATGCGCGCCTCCGGCAGTGCCAGCGGCTCGCCGCGATAGCTCTGGCGCAGGCCTTCCAGCAGGTCGTCGATGGCGATGCCAGGGGCCTCCTGATGCAGCCGTTCACCCAGTTGCACACCCAGGGCGTAGGCCAGTTCGTCCCTGGGTGGCGCGGCGCTGGCCAGCAGTGGCGTGATCAGCACGCAGAGCGGAGCAAGACGAAGCATGGGTTCTCTCGACTGTGAAAACGGCTGGAGATTATGCCGGGCGCGGGCTCCAGCTCAATCAGGACAGTGGCGAGCGGCTTCCGACGGGGCTAGTATGGGCGCAACCACGTCCGCCAGGAGGCACGTCATGTCGGCCAACAAGAAACCTGTCACTACCCCTTTGCACCTGTTGCAGCAGTTGTCCCACAGCCTGATCGATCACCTTGAAGGCGCCTGCAAGCAGGCTCTCGTCGACGCCGAAAAACTGCTCGCCAAGCTCGAGAAGCAACGCGGCAAGGCACAGGAAAAACTGCACAAGGCGCGCACCAAGCTGCAGGACGCCACCAAAGAGGGTAAGGCCAAGGCTCAGGCCAAGGCGAAGTCCGCCATCGCCGAACTGGACGAGGTGCTGGATACGCTGAAGACCCGCCAGACCGAAACCCGCGCCTACATCGCCAACCTCAAGCGCGATGTGCAGGAGAGTCTGAAGCTCGCCCAGGGCGTGACCAAGGTGAAGGAAGCTGCTGGCAAGTCCCTGGCCAATCGCAAGCCGGCCGCCGCCGTGAAG
Organism: Pseudomonas sp. ATCC 13867; assembly: GCF_000349845.1. Lineage (NCBI taxonomy): Bacteria > Pseudomonadati > Pseudomonadota > Gammaproteobacteria > Pseudomonadales > Pseudomonadaceae > Pseudomonas > Pseudomonas sp. ATCC 13867. The sequence goes on from NC_020829.1 coordinate 290,259, forward strand.
CCGGTTGCTAAACCGGTTGCCAAGGTTGCGGCGAAGCCTGCCGCCAAGCCGGCTGCCAGGGCTGCTGCGAAGCCTGCCGCCAAGCCGGTTGCCAGGGCTGCTGCGAAGCCTGCCGCCAAGCCAGTTGCCAAAACTGCCGCTGCGAAGCCTGCCGCCAAGCCGGTTGCCAGGGCTGCTGCGAAGCCTGCCGCCAAGCCAGTTGCCAAAACTGCCGCTGCGAAGCCCGCCGCCAAGCCGGCTGCCAAGGCTGCCGCTGCGAAGCCGGCCGCCAAGCCGGCTGCCAAGGCTGCTGCTGCGAAGCCCGCCGCCAAGCCGGCTGCCAAGGCTGCCGCTGCGAAGCCCGCCGCCAAGCCGGTTGCCAAGACTGCTGCTGCGAAGCCCGCCGCCAAGCCGGCTGCCAAGGCTGTTGCTGCGAAGCCCGCCGCCAAGCCGGCTGCCAAGGCCGCTGCTGCGAAGCCCGCCGCCAAGCCGGCTGCCAAGCCTGCCGCTGCGAAACCCGCCGCCAAACCGGCCGCTGCGAAACCCGTTGCAGCCAAGCCAGCCGCTCCGGTGGCGCCCGCTGCTCCGGCTGCTCAGCCGAGCGCTCCGGCCCCGGCTGCCAGTGCCACTCCGGCGCCGGCCGTTCCGGCCAGCGGTACCTCCTCCAGCGCCTCCTAAGGCTCAGGAGAGGCTCGCCGCGATGCGCAGGATTTCCCGCGCATCGCGGCGCAAGCTGCCCGCGTCACCCGACGCGGCGTCCAGCCAGCGCGCCAGATCCTCCGCTTCACCCCGTGGCCAATCCTTCGCCACGCTTTCCAGCCTCTCCAGCAACACCTTTTCAGCCTCCAGCTCGAGCCGTTTGAGTCGTTCCCGCAGCGACGTCAGCTCCGCATCGCGCACCGCCGATTCACGCCAGCGCTGACGCAACGAACGCAGCGGCACTATCACGTCTTCGCGCCAGCCCTGCGCGGTGCTTTCCAGCGTACTCATCCGGGGTGGCGAGAAGGCCACGCGGATGCTTCCCAGCCAGGCCGAAACGAGCAGCAGGCAAACGTCCGCACCGGCCTCCTGCAGCGACAGGCAGGCCGCCTCAACTCCTTCGCGGGCGTAGAGTTTCAGGGCATACGGCCAGACATCATCAGACATAGAGCACCCACAGCGATTGCCAGGCGAAGCTGATAAACTCCGCCGCCATGATTCGACTACAAGATCTTACGCTACAGCGTGGCCCCCAGCGCTTGCTGGAAGGTGCCGAACTCACCCTGCACGCCGGACAGAAAGTCGGCCTGATCGGCGCCAACGGCGCCGGCAAGTCGAGCCTGTTCGCCCTGCTGCGCGGCCAGCTCGGCCAGGACGCCGGCGACTGCTACCTGCCGGCGGACTGGCGCATCGCGCACATGCGCCAGGAAGTCGATACCCTCGACCGCCTCGCCGTCGACTACGTGCTCGATGGGGACGTGCACCTGCGCAAGATCCAGGCGGACCTCGCTGCGGCGGAAGAGACCCACGACGGCACCGCCCTGGCGCGCCTGCACAGCGAACTGGACAGCGCCGACGGGTACACCGCCGACGCCCGCGCGCGCAAGCTGCTGGCCGGCCTTGGCTTCACGTCCGAGCAGATGGACCGCCGCGTCGGCGACTTCTCCGGTGGCTGGCGGATGCGCCTGAACCTGGCGCAGGCGCTGATGTGCCCGTCCGAATTGCTGCTGCTCGACGAACCCACCAACCACCTCGACCTCGATGCCATCCTCTGGCTCGAAGAGTGGCTCAAGGGTTATCCGAGCACGCTGCTGCTGATCTCCCACGACCGCGATTTCCTCGACGCCGTAGTGGACAACATCGCCCACCTCGAACAGCGCAAGCTGACCCTGTATCGCGGCGGCTACTCGGCCTTCGAGCGCACCCGCGCCGAACGCCTCGCCCAGCAGCAACAGGCGTACGAGAAGCAGCAGGCGCAGCGCGCGCACATGGAAAAGTACATCGCCCGCTTCCGCGCCCAGGCCACCAAGGCCCGCCAGGCGCAGAGCCGGATCAAGGCGCTGGAACGCCTGGAAGAACTGGCGCCGGCCCACGTCGATTCGCCGTTCGACTTCAGCTTCCGCGAGTCCGACAAGATTTCCAGCCCGCTGCTCAACCTCTCCGAGGCGCGCCTGGGCTACGGCGACAAGACCGTGCTGGAAAAGGTCAAGCTGCAACTGGTGCCCGGCGCGCGCATCGGCCTGCTCGGCCCCAACGGAGCCGGCAAGTCGACCCTGATCAAGACCCTGTCCGGCGACCTGTCGCTGCTGGCCGGCGAGCTTGCCCGTGGCGAGAACCTCGCCATCGGCTACTTCGCCCAGCACCAGCTCGACTCGCTGGACCCCAAGGCCAGCCCGCTGCTGCACCTGGCGCGCATTGCGCCGGCCGAGCGCGAGCAGACCCTGCGCGACTTCCTCGGTGGCTTCGACTTCCGTGGCGAGCGCTGCGACGAGCCGGTGCTGAATTTCTCCGGTGGCGAGAAGGCGCGTCTGGCCCTGGCGCTGATCGCCTGGCAGAAGCCCAACCTGCTGCTGCTCGACGAACCGACCAACCACCTCGACCTGGAAATGCGCCTGGCGCTGACCCTGGCGCTGCAGGAGTTCTCCGGCGCCGTGGTGGTGGTGTCCCACGATCGGCACCTGCTCAAGAGCACCACCGACGAGTTCCTCCTGGTGGCCGACGGGCGCATCCGCGAATTTGACGGCGACCTCGACGACTACGCGCGCTGGCTGGTGGATTTCCGCGCCCGGCAGACGCCGTCCGCGCCCGCCGCGCAGGCCGGCGACAAGACCGACAAGCGTGCCCAGCGCCAGGCCGCCGCCGCCCTGCGCCAGCAGCTCGCTCCGCACAAGCGCGAGGCGGAGAAGCTGGAGAAGGAGCTGGGCAAGGTCCACGAACAGCTTGCCGAACTCGAACAGCGCCTGGGCGACAGCGCGCTCTACGAGGCCGCGCGCAAGGATGAGTTGCGCGACCTGCTGGCCCGCCAGTCCACCCTGAAGACCCGCGAAGGCGAGTTGGAAGAGTCCTGGCTGATGGCCCTGGAAACCCTCGAAGAGCTGCAGCGCCAACTGGAGGCCAGCGAGTAATGGAGGATGTGAACCTGCTGCTGGCGTGGAGCGATCCACTGCTGCGCGGCTTGCAGATCATCCTCATCCTGGTGCTCGCCTGGGCGGCGCAGCGGTTGGTGGCGCGCGGCATCAGCCGGCTGGGCCAGCGTTATCCGCTGCCGCCGGAGCTGTTGCTGCCGCTGCGGGGCGGGCTGCGCTGGCTGATCATGGGCTCGGCACTGATGATGGTGCTGGAGCGCCTGGGCGTTTCCGCCGATGTGCTGTGGGCCGCGCTGACCGGCTTCGTCGCCGTGGCGGCGGTGGCCTTCTTCGCCATCTGGAGCGTGCTGTCCAACCTGTTCTGCGCGCTGCTGATCTTCACCCTCGGGCCGTTCCGCCTGGGCGATCGCGTCGAGGTCATCGACACCGCGGACAAGCCCGGTGTGAAGGGCCGCGTGGTGGCGATCAATCTGCTCTACACCACGCTCGAGGAAGAGAGCACCGAGGCGGGCGCTCCCGGCGCGCTGCTGCAGGTGCCCAACAACCTGTTCTTCCAGAAATCCATCCGCCGCTGGCGCGGCCCGAATCTTCCCACCACCCTCTGACGGACATCCCCCACTATGGAATGGCTCACAAGCCCTGAGATCTGGGTTGCCTTTCTGACCCTGACTGCCCTGGAAATCGTTCTGGGCATCGACAACATCATCTTCATCTCGATCCTGGTCAGCCGCCTGCCGGCCGCCCAGCAGCCCAGGGCGCGCTTCTTCGGCCTGGCGCTGGCGATGGGCACGCGCATCCTGTTGCTGCTCTCGATCACCTGGGTCATGCGCCTTACCGCCGACCTGTTCACGGTGTTCGACCACGGCATTTCCGGGCGCGACCTGATCCTGTTCTTCGGCGGCCTGTTCCTGCTGTTCAAGAGCACGATGGAGATCTTCCACAGCCTGGAAGGCGCGGAAGAGAGCGAACAGCAGGGCGGCAAGTCGCGCGGTTTCATGGGCATCATCATCCAGATCGCGATCATCGACATCGTCTTCTCGCTGGACTCGGTGATCACCGCCGTGGGCCTGGTGCAGCACGTGCCGGTGATGGTCGCCGCCATCGTTATCTCGGTCGGCGTGATGATGCTGTCGGCCGGCACCATCAGTGCCTTCATCGACAAGCACCCGTCGCTGAAGATGCTGGCGCTGTCGTTCCTGATCGTGGTTGGCACCGTGCTGATCGCCGAGGCTTTCGAAGTCCACGTGCCCAAGGGCTACGTCTACTTCGCCATGGCCTTCTCGCTGGCGGTGGAGGCGATCAACATCCGCCTGCGCAGCGCCCTGGCGCGCAAGCGCGGCGAGGATCCGGTGAAACTGCGCAAGGACATACCGAGCTGATCGGTTCGTCGTGATGGACAAGAAGCCCGGTCTAGTGCCGTAATGCTGTTCACTTAAGCGGAGCAGCCTTGCAATCCACTGGGTAGCGGGACTTGGAGATCTTCACCGTCCTTGGTCTTGAGGGCCTTGGACGGTGATCCAGAAACAGTCCTCCGAGTCCCGATCTCAGCTCCGAGAGGCGCCTGCCTGTTGCCGAAATCGGGTTGGCCGCCGCCATCACGATCAATTGCACGGCGATATAGTGGGCCACCGGCTTGAAACGTATGTCGCTTGGGGAACGGCCAAAGGCCACCGCAGCCTGACTGGCCTCACGGCGGATGATGTTGTAGGCCAGCAACACTCCCCAGACCTCTTGATAGACCAGTTCCTTGACCTTGCTGCGCAGGGTCATTGCATTCTGCTGTAAGGAGCTTTTGATATCCCGGAAGCCCAGCTCGATCTCCCAGCGTTCCTGGTACAGCTTCACCACGGCTTTGGCGTTATGGATATCCGCCGGCAGTGAGGTCAAAAGGGTTTTTACCTTGCCCCCTACTTCGTAGCTGACCTCACGCACCTCCCAGTGCGTTGGCAGGTCCGGATTGCGCTTGCGTGCCGGGGTCGACACCTTCATGCGCAGCAGGCGATCCCCTTTGCCGTAACGCGTCACCTCCTCGCTGACCAGGGCCTTGCGTGCCGGAATCAACCAATGACGGTTGTCACCGCCCTTGGCCAGCCCCAGTAGCAAGTCAGCACTCCAAAATCCCTTGTCGAACAGCGTCACCGAGTGATCGGGAACCTGCTGCAGGAATGTATCGGCCAAGCGCATTTCGCTACGGCGGTAGGGACTCAGCTGGGCATCCAGGATCAGGTGCGAGCGCACATTCATCAGGGCTGCAAGCCGCAGCATGGGGAATGGTGTCTGGCGGTCGGTGGAGGTATTGCCAGAGCCGAAATGCTCCCGGAGTTCGGGGGTGTCTGGGGTGCGCAGCAGTGCGCCATCCACGGCCAACACCTGCAAGCCCTGCCAGGTATCGCCGTCGTAGCGCTCGCGGCCCCATTGGTGACCCGTCTGGCGAAACAGCCACTCAACCGGATCGGCACCCAACCGTTTGCGCGCCTCGGTGACGCCACTTCTGGCCAGAAGGTCGTAGGAGGCCAGCCCCTGGGCGCAGATGTTCAGACGCCTTGCCACTTCATGGACCGGTTCGTCGCGGAACAACGCCATCCCCAGCACCAGCCAGAGCACCTGGTCGCTGGGCAGGCGGCGCCGCCGGATGGTCGCCTGGGCGGAAAGGTCCAGCGCGGACGCCACCCACTCGACCGGAATGTTCTGGGTGAAGGTGCTCAAATCGGAGAAGTTGAACAACTCGCCTAGGTCGAGCAGTTGCTGTTGGAAAGACATAAAAAATCCGATGCCAGAAGTCTGGCATCGGATTTTCAGGGAGCCGCGACAACAGCTCAAATGCTTAAGTGAACAGCATTACGGTCTAGTGCCGGGCTTTTTCTTTGGATTCATGCAGGAGCGAGCTTGCTCGCGAGCCGCCTCGGCATCGGAGCCGCTGAGAGGTTCCGTTCGCGAGCAAGCTCGCTCCTACAGGGCTCACTCGACCTTCGTCGGCCAGGCTGGGCGACATCGTGCGACTAGGGCACACTGGGGCGTCCGTAACAAATTATTGCGCCTGCCTGGGCGCCGTGAGGTCCGCAATGCTCGCCAGTACCTGGTTCGCCTTCTTCATCGCCTGCTGGGTAATCAGCCTGTCGCCCGGCGCCGGGGCCATCGCTTCGATGTCCTGCGGGCTGCAATACGGCTTCTGGCGCGGCTACTGGAACGCACTGGGCCTGCAGCTGGGCCTGGCGCTGCAGATCGCCGTGGTCGCCGCTGGCGTCGGCGCGCTGCTGTCCGCCTCGGCGGTCGCCTTCAGCGCGATCAAGTGGTTCGGCGTGGCCTATCTGGTCTATCTCGCCTACCGCCAATGGACCGCGCCGCCGCAGGCGATGGACGCGGGCGGGCAACGCCCCATCGGGCGGCCGCTGACCCTGGTGCTGCGTGGTTTCCTGGTCAACGCCAGCAACCCCAAGGCGGTGATCTTCATGCTTGCGGTGCTGCCGCAGTTCGTCGACCCGCACCAGCCGATGCTGATCCAGTACGTGATCATGGGTGTCACGATGATCACCGTCGACCTGATCGTCATGGCCGGCTACACCGGCCTGGCCGCCCGCGTGCTGCGCGCGTTGCGCTCGCCACGCCAGCAGACGGTGATGAATCGAACCTTCGCCACTCTGTTCGTGGGTGCCGCCGCGCTGCTCGCCACCGTGCGCCGCGCCCCGGCCTGAGGGCGTTGGCGGGGAGCCCGGGGGGCGTCACGGATGCTTCGGGCACAGCTTTCCCAGACATTGTCCTTGCATAGACGGAAACCTGAGGTGACAATTTAATCTCTTTCATTCTCATTTAACTTCCGCTATGCGACCCTCCAAACTTATCGTCTGGCTGTTGCCGCTGGTCGGCCTTTGCAGCCTTGGAGCTCACGCCGACACGGCTGTCGACCCCTCTCAAGCCCTTCATCTGCTCAGTTATCTCGCCGCCGACTACCCGGCAACGGTTGCCGACGGCAAGATCGTCGACGCCAGCGAGTACAAGGAGCAACTGGAGTTCGTCGGCAATCTCCACGCACTGATCCTGGCGCTGCCGGCGCGCCCCGAGCGCGCCGATCTGGAAACGGCCGCCAATGCCCTCAGGCAGGCCATCGAGCAGCGTCTGCCGGGCAAGCAGGTTGCCCAGCAGGCGCGTCACCTGGAGGCGCGCGTCGCCGATCTCTACCAGGTGGTGCAGACCCCAGCGATCACCCCGGATCCGACCCGCGCCGCCGAGACCTACGCCCAGCAGTGCTCGATCTGCCACGGCGCCGCCGGCAAGGGCGATGGCCCGGCGGGCATCGGCCTGGAGCCGCCGCCGGCCAACCTGACCGACCGCGCGCGCCAGGATCACCTGAGCCTGTATGACCTGCACAACGTCATTGGCCTGGGTGTCGCCGGCACCGACATGCCGGCCTTCGCCGACCAGCTCGACGAGCGTCAGCGCTGGGACCTGGCGGCCTACATCGCCGGCCTCAGCGCCGGCCAGGCCAAGGCCGATCCGGCCCACGGCTACCCGCTGGCGACCCTCTCGACTCAGACTCCGGCCGATGTGGCCGAGCGCGATGGCGAGGCGGCGGCCGAGAGCTTCCGTGCCCTGCGTGCCCATCCGCCGCTGGAACACCGTGGCCCGGCGCAGCAGATCGACTACACCTCCGCGACCCTGGACAAGAGCTTCGCGGTGTACCGCGCAGGCGACCACGACCAGGCCTACGACCTGTCCGTGGCGGCCTACCTGGAAGGCTTCGAGCTGGTGGAAAGCTCGCTGGACAACGTCGACGCCGATCTGCGCAAGGCCACCGAGAAGCAACTGATGGCCTACCGTCAGGCGCTGCGTGACGGTCTGCCGGAAGCCGAGGTGGCCCAGCAGCTGGAGCTGGCCAAGAGCAAGCTGGCGGACGCCGCCAAGGCCCTGAGCGGCGACTCGCTGAGCTTCTCCATCAGCTTCGTCTCGGCCCTGCTGATCCTCCTGCGCGAAGGCGTGGAAGCGATCCTGGTGCTGGCCGCGATCCTCGCCTTCCTGCGCAACACCGGGCAGGAGAAGGCCGTGCGCGGCGTGCATATCGGCTGGGGCCTGGCCTTCGTCGCCGGCTTCGCCACCTGGGCGGTCGCTGCCTACGTGATCGACATCGGTGGTGCCCAGCGCGAGCTGATGGAAGGCTTCACCTCGCTGTTCGCCTGCGTGATGGTGCTCTGGCTCGGCGTGTGGATGCATGACCGTCGCCATGCCGCCGCCTGGCAGGACTACATCCGCAGCAGCCTGGTGGGCGGTGGTGGCCGCTTCGGCTTCGCGGTGCTGGCGTTCTTCTCGGTCTACCGCGAGCTGTTCGAGGTCATCCTGTTCTACGAAACCCTCTGGCTGCAGGCCGGTCCGGCTGGCCACAACGCGGTGATCGCCGGTGCGGGCACTGCCGTGGTGGTCCTGATCGGCATCGCCTTCGTGATCCTGCGCGGTTCGGCCCGACTGCCACTGAAGCTGTTCTTCACCGTCAACGCCGCGCTGCTCTGCGCCCTGTCGGTGGTCTTCGCCGGCCACGGTGTGGTCGCCCTGCAGGAAGCCGGCGTGATCGGTACCCGCCCGGTGCCGTTCTTCGACTTCGACTGGCTCGGCATCAAGGCCGACGCCTACTCGCTGTCGGCCCAGGCCGTGGCGCTGCTGGCGGTGGCCGTGTTCTACGGGCGCAGCTACTTCTCCGAGCGCCGCAAGGCCGCCGAGATCGCCTCGTCCTGAGGCAATAGCTGAGCGACACACGACGGCCAGTGCGATACTGGCCGTCGTGCTTTCTGGAGAATGGTTTTCCGATTATGCGTATCTGGATCGATGCCGACGCCTGCCCGCGCGCGGCCAAGGAGCTGGTGGCCAAGTTCGCCTTGAAGCGCAAGCTGGAGGTGGTGATGGTCGCCGGCCAGCCGGTGGCCAAGCCGCCGTTCGCCTGCGTCAGCCTGGTGGTGGTGCCCAGCGGGATGGACGCCGCCGATGACTACCTGGTGGAGCAGGCCGAGCCCGGCGACCTGGTGATCTGCAGCGACGTGCCGTTGGCCGACCGGCTGGTGAAGAAGGGCGTCGATGCGCTGGACCCGCGTGGCCGCGAGTTCGACGAGAAGAACATGGGCGAGCGCCTGGCGGTGCGCAACCTGTTCACCGACCTGCGCGAGCAGGGGCAGGTGGGGGGAGGGCAGGCGCCCTACGGCGACAAGGACAGGCAAGCTTTCGCCAACAGCCTGGATCGATTGCTGACGCGCCTCATGCGCGAGGCGAAAGCTCGCAAGCCCTGAATGAAAACGCCCGGCACTGCCGGGCGTTTTAACTCCAATGAGCTACATCGGCGCTGCATCGGTTCGCGAGCAAGCTCGCTCCTACAAAAGCGGTGCAACCTGTAGGAGCGAGCTTGCTCGCGAATATTCGTCGCTCGACGGTCTCAGGCCAGCTCCAGCACCCGGTCGACCGCCTTGTTGATGCCGCTGGCGGCTTCGGCAATGGACTGCGCGAGCATGTAGGCCGGCGTGGTGACCAGCTTGTGGTCCTTGTCCTCGACGATGTCCTCCACGGCGCAATCGATGTGCTTGGCGCCCATGCTGGTCAGCGCCTGGGCGGTGCCCTCGTCGGTGCCGATGGTGCATTCCACGCCGGCGCCATAAATGCGCGCGGCCATCGCCGGGGCGATGCAGAGCAGGCCAACCGGCTTCTTCGCCGCGGCGAAGGCCTTGGCCAGGGCCAGCACGTCCGGCTGTACTTCGCACTGGTCGCCCTTGAAGGCGAAGTCGCTGAGGTTCTTCGCGGCGCCGAAACCACCGGGTACGAGCAGTGCGTCGAAGTCTTCGACCTTGGCGTCGCGGATGTCCTTCACCTCGCCACGGGCGATGCGCGCGGACTCCACCAGCACGTTGCGGCTCTCGGCCATTTCCTCGCCGGTGAGGTGGTTGAGCACGTGGTGCTGGGCGATGTTCGGGGCGAAGCACTGCACCTTCGCGCCGCGCTGGGAAAGGCGCAGCAGGGTGATCACGCTTTCGTGGATCTCGGCGCCGTCGTAGACGCCGCAGCCGGAGAGGATGACGGCAACTTTCTTCTGCATGGACTGCTCCTGTTCGGGAATGCCGGGCGTGTCGCGATATGCCGCCCGGGTTGTCGCCGGCGGTCGGGGCCGGCGCGGGGCAAGGGGCTAGGATCGAATCTGGGCCTTCCCATAAGCATAACGACTCGGCCGCGCCATGAACTATATCCTCTTCGCCGTACCCTTCTTTTTCCTCCTGATTGCGCTCGAGTTGCTCGCCGACCGCTGGCGGGGCATGCGCACCTACCGCCTGAGCGATGCGCTGAACAGCCTCAGCGCCGGCGTGCTGTCCACCACCAGCGGTCTGCTGACCAAGGGGCTGGGCGTGGTGACCTATACCCTCGCCTGGCAGCACCTGGCGCAGTTTGAGCTGTCGGCCCAGAGCCTCTGGGTCTGGGTATTCGCCTTCGTCTTCTACGACTTCTGCTACTACTGGAACCACCGCCTGGGTCATGAGCGCAACGTGCTCTGGGCCGCGCATTCGGTACACCACCAGAGCGAGGACTACAACCTTTCCACCGCGCTGCGGCAGACCAGCACCGGCTTCATCTTCGGCTGGATCTTCTACCTGCCGATGGCCATCGCGGGGGTGCCGCCGCTGGTGTTCCTCAGCGTCGGTGCGCTGAATCTGCTCTACCAGTTCTGGGTGCACACCCGGCACATCCCCAAGCTGGGCGTGTTCGAGTGGATCTTCATTACCCCGTCCAACCACCGTGTGCACCATGCGCAGAACCCGCTGTACATGGATCGCAACTACGGCGGTGTGTTCATCGTCTGGGACCGCCTGTTCGGCACCTTCCAGGAGGAACTGGACGAGGAGCCGGTGGTGTTCGGCGTGACCGTGCCGCTGGCCAGCTGGAATCCGCTGTGGGCCAACCTGCAGGTCTATGCGCACCTGTGGAATGACGCCCGTCGCACCGAAAGCCTGTGGGACAGTCTGCGCATCTGGTTCATGCGCACCGGCTGGCGCCCCGAGGATGTCGCCCAGCGTTATCCGATGGAGAAACCCGACCTGAGCGCGTTCCGCAAGTTCGACGTGCCGCTGGGGCGTGGCCGCCAGTGGTATGCAGTCGTACAGTTCGCCGGCTACGTTCTGGGCGGGACCTGGCTGCTGGGCGTGGGGGGCGGCTGGGAAGTGTTGCCGCTGGCGATCGGGCTGGCCTGGATGGCGTTCGGGCTGTTCGCCATTGGCGTCTGGCTGGAGAACCGTCCCTGGGCGCTGAGGCTGGAGGTGTTGCGCCTGGCGCTCAACGTGCCGGCGCTGGCGGGACTGACGCTGGCCGGCGGGTTGCAGCTGCCGCAATGGGCGCCCTGGGCGCTGGCGGTGTACACCCTGGCAAGCCTGATCGGGCTGCTGGGCCTGCGGCGCGCCGAACGGCTGCCCCAGGCCATCTGAGGGCTCAGCCCTTGTTGTTGGCGCTCTTGAAGCGGCGGTGCAGCCAGAGCAAAAGGCCGATGACGATCAGCCCGCCGAGCACCATCAGCTCGTACCTCTTGATGTTGCCCAGCACGCCTTCGAGCACGCTGCCAAAATAGTAGGCCGCCGAGCCCAGCGCGGTGGCCCAGACGATGGCGCCGATGCCGTTGAGCAGCAGGTAGCGTGCCGGCGGGTAGCCGGACAGGCCGATGGCCACCGGCATCACGGTGCGCAGGCCGTAGACGAAGCGGAAGCTCAGCACCCACAGGTCCGGGTGACGGCGCACGTGTTCCAGCGCCTTGTCGCCCATCTGCTGCCAGCGCGGCTTGCGCGAGAGCAGCTTGCGCCCGTGGCGGCGGCCGAGGAAGTACCACAGCTGGTCGCCCGCATAGCTGCCCATGAAGGCCACGGCGACCACGTATTCCAGCTGCATATAGCCGCGAAATGCCAGGAACCCGGCCAGAACCAGAATGGTCTCGCCCTCGAAGAAGGTGCCGAGGAACAGGGCGAGATAGCCGAAATCCTGCAGGAATTGTTGGAGCATTATCGAGGCAACGCAGCGAAATGAACGCGAAGCCTAACTCGGTTGTCGCTCCGGGGGAAGGTATGCCAGTCGTCCCCCATGACCTGGCGCAACTCGCGACCGCTCGTTCGTTGCGCTCGACCGGTGCGGCAGGATGCCGCGACCAAGGGTCACTGTTACGCGTTGTTACCAATCGGTCATAATCCGGGCCTATAACTGTCACACTGTGCCTGCTGTCCAGGCCCTGGAGTACACCGTGAGCTTCATTCCCGCCGATCGAGCCTTCCCCTTCACCCGACTGCGCCGCAATCGTCGTGACGACTTTTCCCGTCGTCTGGTGCGCGAGAACGTACTGACCACCAACGACCTGATCCTTCCGGTGTTCGTCCTCGATGGCAAGAACCAGCGCGAGGCGGTGCCCTCGATGCCGGGCGTGGAGCGCATGTCCATCGACCTGCTGCTCAAGGAAGCCGAGGAACTGGTGGAGCTGGGCATTCCGGCCCTGGCGCTGTTCCCGGTGACCCCGCTGGAGAAGAAGTCCCTCGACGGCGCCGAAGCCTTCAACCCCGACGGCATCGCCCAGCGCGCCACCCGCGCCCTGCGCGAGCGCTTCCCGGAGCTGGGGATCATCACCGACGTCGCCCTGGACCCCTTCACCAGCCACGGCCAGGACGGCATCCTCGATGAAGACGGCTACGTGCTGAACGATGTGTCCGTCGACGTGCTGGTCAAGCAGGCGCTATCCCACGCCGAAGCCGGCGCCCAGGTCGTGGCGCCGTCGGACATGATGGACGGCCGCATCGGCGCGATCCGCGAGGCCTTGGAGTCGACCGGTCACACCAACACGCGCATCATGGCCTACTCGGCCAAGTACGCCAGCGCCTACTACGGCCCGTTCCGCGACGCGGTCGGTTCGGCCGCCAACCTCGGCAAGGGCAACAAGGCCACCTACCAGATGGACCCGGCCAACAGCGACGAAGCGCTGCATGAGATCTACGCGGACCTCGCCGAAGGCGCCGACATGATCATGGTCAAACCGGGCATGCCGTATCTCGACATCGTTCGACGGGCGAAGGACGAATTCCGCGCGCCGACCTTTGTCTACCAGGTCAGCGGCGAATACGCGATGCACATGGCGGCGATCAACAACGGCTGGCTCAGCGAAGCGGTGATCCTCGAGTCGCTGCTGGCCTTCAAACGCGCCGGCGCAGATGGCATCCTGACCTACTTCGCCAAACGTGCTGCGGAACAATTGAAAAAGGGGGGCTGACCCCCGTCGACGAGACTTGCGATGAATACCGAAGGCCTTAGCGAAACCGAACTCCTCGAAGCCGACTCCACCGACGTCATCGTGGCCGAGACCACCGAAGCGACCCCTCCGCCGCCGGAGGTGACCGTCCCAGCGGTCAACGTGGACGACAGCGCCCTCTACATTCATCGCGAGCTCTCGCAGCTGCAGTTCAACATCCGCGTGCTGCAACAGGCGCTGGATGAGTCCTACCCGTTGCTGGAACGCCTGAAGTTCCTGCTGATCTTCTCCAGCAACCTCGACGAGTTCTTCGAGATCCGCGTCGCCGGCCTGAAGAAGCAGATCACCTTCGCCCGCGAACAGGCCGGCGCCGACGGCCTGCTGCCGCACCAGGCGCTGGCGCGCATCAGCGAGCAGGTGCACGAGCAGGTCGCCCGCCAGTACAGCATCCTCAACGACATCCTGTTGCCGGAGCTGGCCAAGCACGATATTCGCTTCATCCGCCGCCGCTACTGGACGCCGAAGATCAAGGCCTGGGTCCGCCGCTTCTTCCGCGACGAGATCGCGCCCATCGTCACCCCGATTGGCCTCGATCCGACCCACCCGTTCCCGCTGCTGGTGAACAAGAGCCTGAACTTCATGGTCGAGCTCGAGGGCCTGGACGCCTTCGGCCGCGACTCGGGCCTGGCGATCATCCCGGCGCCGCGTTCGTTGCCGCGGATCATCCGTCTGCCGGAAGAGGTCGCCGGCCCCGGCGACAACTACGTGTTCCTCTCGTCGATGATCCACGCCCATGCCGACGACCTGTTCCACGGCATGAAGGTGAAAGGCTGCTACCAGTTCCGCCTGACCCGTAACGCCGACCTTTCGGTGGACGCCGAGGACGTCGAGGACCTGGCCCGCGCGCTGCGTGGCGAGCTGTTCTCGCGCCGCTACGGCGACGCCGTGCGCCTGGAGGTAGTGGACACCTGCCCGACGCACCTGTCCAACTACCTGCTCAAGCAGTTCGGCCTGTCCGAAACCGAGCTGTACCGGGTCAGCGGCCCGGTCAACCTGACGCGCCTGTTCAGTGTCACCGGCCTCGCCAGCCATCCGGAACTGCAGCACCCGCCGTTCACTCCGGCGATTCCCAAGCTGCTGCAGAAGAAGGAAAACCTGTTCAACGTCCTGGGCAAGCTCGACGTGCTGCTGATGCACCCGTTCGAGTCCTTCACCCCGGTGATCGACCTGCTGCGCCAGGCCGCCAAGGACCCCAGCGTGCTGGCGATCAAGCAGACGCTGTACCGTTCCGGCGCCAACTCCGAGATCGTCGACGCGCTGGTGGAAGCCGCGCGCAACGGCAAGGAAGTCACCGTGGTGATCGAACTGCGGGCGCGCTTCGACGAGGAATCCAACCTGCAGCTGGCCAGCCGCTTGCAGCAGGCCGGCGCGGTAGTGATCTACGGTGTGGTCGGCTTCAAGACCCACGCCAAGATGATGCTGATCCTGCGTCGCGAGGACGGCGAGCTGCGCCGCTACGCGCACCTGGGCACCGGCAACTACCACGCCGGCAACGCCCGCCTGTACACCGACTACAGCCTGCTGACCGCCGACGTGGCGCTCTGCGAGGACCTGCACAAGCTGTTCAACCAGCTGATCGGCATGGGCAAGACCCTGCGCATGAAGAAGCTCCTGCACGCGCCCTTCACCCTGAAGAAGAACCTGCTGGAGATGATCAACCGCGAGGCTGCCCAGGCCGCCGAGGGCAAGCCGGCGCAGATCATGGCCAAGGTCAACTCGCTGACCGACGCCAAGGTCATCCGCGCGCTGTACAAGGCCAGCCAGGCCGGCGTGAAGATCGACCTGGTGGTGCGCGGCATGTGCTGCCTGCGTCCGGGTGTGCCGGGCGTGTCGCACAACATCCAGGTGCGCTCGATCATCGGCCGCTTCCTGGAGCACAGCCGGATCTACTACTTCCTCAACGGCGGCGAGGAGAAGCTCTATCTCTCCAGCGCCGACTGGATGGAGCGCAACCTCGACATGCGTGTGGAGACCTGCTTCCCGGTGGAAGGCAAGAAGCTGGTGCTGCGGGTGAAGAAGGAGCTGGAGTCCTACCTGACCGACAACACCCTGGCCTGGGTGCTGCAGTCCGACGGCAGCTACGTGCGCCAGAGCCCCAGCGGCAACCAGAACGCCCGCAACTCCCAGGCGATGCTGCTGGAGCGGCTGTGTACGCCGGTGATCAGTTCGCGCTGATCCGCCGGAGTCACCGAAAGCCCTGCCTCGCGGCGGGGCTTTTGGTTTTTCGTAGGCGTCCCGCGTCCCCCCTTGCGCTATCAGATCAAACGAAAAGGCCCCGACGTTTAAACGCCGGGGCCTATTTCTGTCGCGGGGACGGTCAGCTCACGCTGAGCGAATAACCCACGCGGGCAAGCCAGCCGGCTTCCTGTTCGAAGTCCGCCTGGGTCAGCGGGTTGGCGGCCAGCCAGCCGTCCGGGAAACGCACGCTCAGGCTCTTGGAGGAAGCCTTCAGGGCCACCGCCGGCATCTGCTGGGTGCCACGGATGTGGTGGAAGAGGATAGCGAAGCGCAGCACGATGCACAGGCGGATCAGCTTGTCGCCTTCGTCGCCCAGTTCGTTGAACTTGTCTGCCGGGATGTTGCGACGGTGGCCGCGCACCAGCAGCGCCAGGGTCTGCTGGTCGAGTCGGGAGAAGCCGGCCAGGTCCGAGTGTTCGAGCAGGTAGGCACCGTGCTTGTGGTAGTGGTAGTGGGCGATGTCCAGGCCCAGTTCGTGGACGCGGGCGGCCCACATCAGCAGTTCGCGATGGCCTTCATCGTTCAGGTCCCAGGCCTTGGCGACCTGGTCCAGCGACTCCAGCGCCTTGGCTTCGACACGCGCCGCCTGCTCCGGGTCGACGTGGTAACGCTCCATCAGGGCGCCGATGGTGCGCTCGCGGACGTCCTCGTGGTGGTGGCGGCCGAGCAGGTCGTAGAGCACGCCTTCGCGCAGGGCGCCTTCGGAGTGGGTCATGCGGGACAGTTCGAGGGCGTCGAACAGCGCCTCGAGGATCGCCAGGCCCGCCGGGAAGATCGGCCGGCGGTCGGGCTTGATGCCGTCGATGTCGAGCTTCTCGACCTCGCCCAGTTTGAACATCTTGCGCTTGAGCCAGGCCAGGCCATCGGGGTTGATCTCGCCGTTGCCGTGGCCGCCGGCCTGGATCGCCAGGCAGATGGCGCGAATGGTGCCCGAGGCGCCGACGGCCTCATCCCAGCCCAGGCGGCGCAGGCTGTTCTCGATGCTCATCAGTTCCAGGCGCGCCGAGGTATAGGCCTGGGCATAGCGCGCGGGGGTGATCTTGCCGTCCTTGAAGTAGCGCTGGGTGAAGCTCACGCAGCCCATCTGCAGGCTCTCGCGCAGCTGCGATTCGAAGCGCTGGCCGATGATGAACTCGGTGCTGCCGCCGCCGATATCCACCACCAGGCGGCGGCCGGCGGTGTCCGGCAGGGTGTGGGACACGCCCAGGTAGATCAGGCGCGCCTCTTCACGGCCGGAGATGACTTCCACCGGGTGGCCGAGGATCTGGTCGGCAACACGGATGAACTCGGTGCGGTTGCGCGCCTCGCGCAGGGCGTTGGTGCCCACCACGCGCACCGAGCCCAGCGGCATGCCGCTGATGAACTGGGCGAACTGCTTCAGGCAGTCGAAGCCGCGCTGCATGGCTTCGGGGGTGAGCATGCGGTCTTCGCCGATGCCGGCGGCCAACTGAACCTTCTCGCCCAACCGCTCAAGGATGCGGATCTCGCCGTGATCGGCCTTTGCCAGGACCATATGAAAACTGTTCGAGCCGAGGTCGATGGCCGCGATCAAGGGAAAGGTCTTGGCTGGGGTATAGGGCATGTTGGGAGGTCCGGATAAATACGGGAGATATCCTGCCATTTTAGGCAAGTAGTGCCAATGAAGGGGGTGTCACCGATCAGCAGATGCCTCATCGGTGATAGATAGACTCAATCAGCGGTGCCTTTCGGTGCGGGCCGAGGCGGGATATGATGACGGACACTTTTTCGCATCCGATTGACGGAGAGAATACATGAGCGAACATATCGTCAATGTTACCGATGCCAGCTTCGAGCAGGACGTACTGAAGTCCGACGGTCCCGTGCTGGTCGACTACTGGGCCGAATGGTGCGGCCCGTGCAAGATGATTGCGCCGGTACTCGACGAGATCGCCAAGGACTATCAGGGCAAGCTGAAAGTCTGCAAGCTGAACATCGACGAGAACCAGGACACCCCGCCGAAGTACGGCGTGCGTGGCATCCCGACCCTGATGCTGTTCAAGGGCGGCAATGTCGAAGCGACCAAGGTCGGCGCACTGTCCAAGTCGCAGCTGGCTGCCTTCCTCGACAGCAACATCTAAGTCGAGAAGTCCTGAAAAACCCCGCCAATGCGCGGGGTTTTTCGTTATTGCCCCTAGACGCTCCGAAACTCGGGTGTTAAATTCGGGCGCACAACGATTGTTTCGTTGTCCCCTGCAAGCCGTCGCCGACGCACTTCCCATTCGAATTCCAAGCGATCCTGTCCGTCATCTACGGCGCGGCTCTTCAAGCATCACGCTTGTTCCCTTTTCCCCTTTCAGCGTATTTACGTCCCTTCTATGAATCTGACCGAACTCAAGCAAAAGCCGATTGCCGAATTGCTGGAAATGTCCGATGCCATGGGCCTGGAAAACATGGCTCGTTCGCGCAAACAGGACATCATCTTCGCGTTGCTGAAGAAGCACGCGAAAAGCGGCGAGGAAATCTCCGGTGACGGCGTGCTGGAGATTCTCCAGGATGGCTTCGGCTTCCTGCGCTCCGCCGATTCCTCGTACCTGGCCGGCCCCGACGACATCTACGTCTCGCCCAGCCAGATCCGGCGCTTCAACCTGCGCACGGGCGACACCATCATCGGCAAGATTCGTCCGCCGAAGGAAGGCGAGCGTTACTTCGCCCTGCTGAAAGTCGACTCGATCAACTTCGATCGTCCGGAGAACGCGAAGAACAAGATTCTCTTCGAGAACCTGACCCCGCTGTTCCCGACCAAACGCCTGACCATGGAAGCCGGCAACGGCTCCACCGAGGACCTCACCGGCCGTGTGATCGACCTCTGCTCGCCGATCGGCAAGGGCCAGCGCGGCCTGATCGTCGCCCCGCCGAAAGCGGGCAAGACCATCATGCTGCAGAACATCGCCTCGAACATCACCCGCAACAACCCCGAGTGCCATCTGATCGTCCTGCTGATCGACGAGCGCCCGGAAGAAGTGACCGAGATGCAGCGCACCGTGCGCGGCGAAGTGGTCGCCTCCACCTTCGACGAACCGCCGACCCGCCACGTGCAGGTCGCCGAGATGGTGATCGAGAAGGCCAAGCGCCTGGTCGAGCACAAGAAGGACGTGATCATCCTGCTGGACTCCATCACCCGTCTGGCCCGTGCCTACAACACCGTGATCCCCAGCTCCGGCAAGGTGCTCACCGGTGGCGTCGACGCCCACGCCCTGGAAAAGCCCAAGCGCTTCTTCGGCGCCGCGCGCAACATCGAGGAAGGCGGTTCGCTGACCATCCTTGCCACCGCGCTGATCGAAACCGGCTCGAAGATGGACGAAGTGATCTACGAGGAATTCAAGGGTACCGGTAACTCGGAACTCATCCTCGACCGTCGCATCTCGGAAAAACGCGTGTTCCCGGCGATCAACATCAATCGCTCCGGCACCCGTCGCGAAGAGCTGCTCACCGGTGAGGAAGAGCTGCAGCGCATGTGGATCCTGCGCAAGATCCTGCACCCGATGGACGAGATCGCCGCCGTGGAATTCCTCTTGGACAAGCTGCGCCAGACGAAGACCAACGACGAGTTCTTCGACTCCATGAAGCGCAGCAAGTAAGCGCTCTGCGAGACCAACGAGGCCGGGGAAACCCGGCCTTCGTGTTTCTGCAAGGCGCGGATAGGCGGTAGACTGTCGCATCATCCTGCCGCCATCGAGATCCTCATGCAGTATCGCGACCTGCGCGAGTTCATCGCTGCCCTGGAGCAGCGCGGACAGCTCAAGCGCATCCAGGCGCCGGTATCCCCGGTGCTGGAAATGACCGAGGTGTGCGACCGCACCTTGCGCGCCAAGGGCCCGGCCCTGCTGTTCGAAAAGCCCACCGGCTATGACATCCCCGTACTCGGAAACCTGTTCGGCACGCCCGGGCGCGTGGCCCTGGGCATGGGCGCCGAGGACGTCTCCGAACTGCGCGAGATCGGCAAGCTTCTGGCCTTCCTCAAGGAGCCCGAGCCGCCCAAGGGGCTGAAGGACGCCTGGTCCAAGCTGCCGATCTTCAAGAAGGTCATCAACATGGCGCCCAAGGTCCTGCGGGACGCGCCATGCCAGGAAGTGATCGAGGAGGGCGACGCCGTCGACCTGTCCAGGCTGCCGGTGCAGACCTGCTGGCCCGGCGACGTCGCGCCGCTGATCACCTGGGGCCTGACCGTCACCCGCGGGCCGAACAAGGAACGGCAGAACCTGGGCATCTACCGCCAGCAGGTGATCGGCCGCAACAAGGTCATCATGCGCTGGCTCAGCCACCGTGGCGGCGCGCTGGATTTCCGCGAGTGGTGCCAGAAGCACCCCGGCCAGCCCTATCCGGTGGCCGTGGCCCTCGGTGCGGACCCGGCGACCATCCTTGGTGCCGTGACCCCGGTGCCGGACAACCTCTCCGAATATGCCTTCGCCGGCCTGCTGCGCGGGCACAAGACCGAGCTGGTCAAGTGCATCGGCAATGACCTGCAGGTGCCGGCCAGCGCCGAGATCGTCCTCGAAGGGGTGATCCATCCCGGCGAGATGGCCGATGAAGGTCCGTACGGCGACCACACCGGCTACTACAACGAGGTGGACCGCTTCCCGGTGTTCACCGTCGAGCGCATCACGCGCCGGCAGAAACCGATCTATCACAGCACCTACACCGGCCGCCCACCGGATGAGCCGGCGATCCTCGGCGTGGCGCTGAACGAAGTCTTCGTGCCGATCCTGCAGAAGCAGTTCCCGGAAATCACCGACTTCTACCTGCCGCCCGAAGGCTGCTCCTACCGCATGGCGGTGGTGACTATGAAGAAGCAGTATCCCGGCCACGCCAAGCGCGTGATGCTGGGTGTGTGGTCGTTCCTGCGACAGTTCATGTACACCAAGTTCGTTATCGTCACCGACGACGACATCAACGCCCGCGACTGGAACGATGTGATCTGGGCCATCACCACGCGCATGGACCCCAAGCGCGACACGGTGATGATCGACAACACGCCGATCGACTATCTGGACTTCGCTTCGCCGATCTCCGGCCTCGGTTCGAAGATGGGCCTGGATGCCACCCACAAGTGGCCGGGCGAGACCAGCCGTGAATGGGGCCGGGTGATCGAGAAGGACCCGGCGGTGACCCGTCGCGTCGACGAAATCTGGGCGAGCCTGGGCATCGACTGATGCCTGGGTAACCCTGTAGGAGCGAGCTTGCTCGCGAACATTACCCTGCAGCGGGGCTGGGTTCGCGAGCAGGGACTAAGGCGTCTCCCTCGGTCCTACAAAATCAAAAGAACGAGAACAACGCTTGAAAGTGACCTTGCAACCCTCCGGCGCCCAGCTCGAGCTGCGCCCCGGCGAACGTATCCTCGATGGCGCGCGGCGCCTGGGCTACGAGTGCCCGCAGAGCTGCCGCAACGGCAACTGCCATATCTGCGCGGCGCTGCTGGTGGAAGGCCGCGTGCGCCAGTCGGGCGAGGTGCGCGACCACGGCGAACTCTTCACCTGCCTGGCCGAGCCGCTGGAAGACTGCGTACTGCACTGGGACGGTGTACTGGCGCCCGGAGAACTGCCGGTGCGCAAGCTGTCCTGCCAACTGACCTTCTGCGAGCCGGTGGGCGGCGATGTCTGGCGCGTGCGCCTGCGCGCACCGGCCGGCAAGCCGCCGCGCTACCACGCCGGGCAGTACCTGCTGATCGAGCGCGACGGCAATGAGCCGGCGGCCTTCTCCCTGGCCTCCGCGCCGCAGGAAGGCCGCGATCTGGAGCTGCACATCCTGGCCCGCGAGAACAGCGCCATCGACCTGCTGGCGCAACTGCAGCGCGACCACATCGCCCGCGTGCAGATGCCCTTCGGCGACGCGCACCTGGCCGACCTGCCGGATGGCCCGCTGGTGTTGATCGCCGCCGGTACCGGCATGGCGCAGATGCACAGCCTGATCGAATACTGCCGTGCCACCGGTTTCGCCCACCCGGTGCACCTCTACTGGGGTGTGCGCCGCCCGGAAGACTTCTACGAACTGCCGCACTGGGAGCGGTGGCAGGGCGTGCCCAACCTGTACCTGCACAAGATCGTCAGTGACCTGTGCGGCTGGCAGGGGCGTTGCGGGTTGCTGCATGAAGCAGTGTGCGAGGACTTCGCCGATCTTTCCGGCCTGCGGGTCTACGCCAGCGGCTCGCCAGCGATGGTCTACGGCACCCTGGATGCGCTGGTGGCGGCGGGCATGGACCCGCACCAGATGCGCGCGGACGTGTTCGCCTACGCGCCGCGCGGCTGATTCAGGGTAAGTCGCGGCGGCTTTTCGTAGGAGCGAGCTTGCTCGCGAACCCGCTGAGGGCGGTCCGCTGCGCCAACACCAGCACAAGAAAAGCCCCGCTCACGCGGGGCTTTTGGTTTTTCGCAGGAGCGGATGAAGTCCGCTCCTGCAAGGCGCACGGAATCAACGCACCGTCACCACCACCTTGCCCACCGCCTTGCGCTGTCCCAGGTGATTGATCGCCTCGGCCGCCTTCTCCAGCGGATAGGTCTGCGACACCAGCGGCTTGATCCTGCCTTCGGCGAACCATTTGAACAGTTGCTGGAAGTTCGCCGCGTTGTCCTGCGGCTGGCGCTGGGCGAAGGAGCCCCAGAACACGCCGACCAGCGAGGCGCCCTTGAGCAGGGTGAGGTTGGCCGGCAGCGACGGGATGGTGCCGCTGGCGAAACCCACCACCAGCATGCGGCCGTTCCAGGCGATGGAGCGGAAGGCTTCCTCGAACAGGTCGCCGCCCACCGGGTCGTAGATCACGTCCACGCCCTGGCCACCGGTGATTTCCTTGAGCTTGTCCTTCAGGCTGCCTTCGCTGTAGTTGACCAGCACGTCGGCGCCGGCGGCCTTGGCCACTTCCAGCTTGGCGTCGCTGCTGGCGGCGGCGATCACTTTCGCGCCCATTGCCTTACCGATCTCCACCGCCGCCAGGCCCACGCCACCGGAAGCGCCGAGCACCAGCAGGGTCTCGCCCGGTTGCAGGTTGGCGCGCTGCTTGAGCGCGTGCATGGAGGTGCCGTAGGTCATGCCGAAGGCGGCAGCGCTGGCGAAGTCCATGCCGTCGGGAATCGGCATCACGTTGTAACCGGGCACCGCCACTTCCTCGGCGAAGCTGCCCCAGCCGGTCAGCGCCATCACGCGGTCGCCGGGCTTCACGTGGGTGACCTTCTCGCCCACCGCGCCGATCACACCGGCAGCCTCGCCGCCCGGGGAGAACGGGAAGGGTGGCTTGAACTGGTACTTGCCCTCGATGATCAGCGTGTCGGGGAAGTTCACCCCGGCGGCATGCACCTGCAGCAGGACCTCGTTCTTCTTCGGCGCGGGGCTGGCGATGTCTTCCAGCACCAGGGTTTCGGCGGGGCCGAAGGCTTTGCACAGCACGGCTTTCATGGGGAGTACTCCGCTTTAGGTATCGGGGCAGTGTAGGAGCGCAGGTCGGGAGGGCAAATCACAATGGCCCCGGCTTATGCCGCGATATAGCTTGGGCAGCGGCGTGAGTCTGGCTATCCTTGCCCGCATCGAATCCGGAGACATCGCCTTGAGAGCTTTCCTCGCACTGCTGCTGGTCCTGTCCTTCAGCCCTTTCATGGCCGTCGCTGAAGAGGCCAAGCCGGCAGACGCCAAGAAGCCGGTTTTCGTCGATCTCACACCGGCGCTGGTGGGTAATTACGGCAGCGGCCCGCGCCTGAAGTACTTCAAGGCAGACATCGCACTGAAGGTCACCGGCAAGGAGGCCTCGGAGAAAGTCGAGCACCACGAGCCGCTGATCCGCAACCAGTTGGTGATGCTCTTCGCCCAGCAGACCGATGACTCCCTCGGCAGCGTCGAGGGCAAGGAAAAGCTGCGTCAGGACGCCCTCAAGCAGGTACAGGACGTGCTGCAGCAGGAAGAAGGCCAGCCGCTGGTGGATGACCTGCTGTTCAACAATCTGATCGTCCAGCCCTGATCTCGGGGCCGAGGCCGCGTCGCACTGGGCGTGTAGGAGGTTTCCCGGTCACGCCTGATTTGTATCAAGCCCCATTCGCCGTCAATTGCCGATTATCCCCTCATGATTCGCTCGAATTTGAGCGTGCGGACAAGGAGATTTCGTATGGCGGGAAATGCAAAGAGCTGGCGCACCCGAGCACTGATCCTGGTGGTCGCGGCTGTACTCGCTGCGCTGGCCTGGCAGACGTTCAAGCCGAACGGCCTTCCCGAAGGCTTCGCCAGCGGTAACGGTCGTATCGAAGCGACCGAAGTCGACGTGGCCACCAAGCTGCCCGGCCGCGTGGCGGAAATCCTGGTGGACGAGGGCGACTTCGTGAAGGCCGGCGACGTGGTGGCGAAGATGGACACCCAGGTGCTCCAGGCCCAGCTCGCCCAGGCCCAGGCGGAAGTGCGGCGGGCGCAGAACGCCCAGCTCACCGCGCAATCCCTGGTGGCCCAGCGCACCAGCGAGAAGTCCACCGCCGAAGCCGTGGTCGCGCAGCGCCAGGCGGAACTCACCGCCGCGCAGAAGCGCTTCACCCGCACCGAACAGCTGGTCAAGCGCAACGCGCTGCCGCAACAGCAACTGGACGACGACCGCGCCGTGATGCAGAGCGCCCAGGCGGCACTGGCCGCTGCGCGTTCCCAGGTGGTCTCGGCGCAGGCCGGCATCGCCGCCGCGCGCTCCCAGGTGATCGAGGCGCAGTCGGCCATCGAGGCCGCCACCGCGAGCACCGAGCGCCTGCAGGCGGACATCGACGACAGCCTGCTCAAGGCCCCGCGCAACGGCCGCGTGCAGTACCGCGTGGCGCAGCCGGGCGAAGTGCTGGCGGCCGGCGGCAAGCTGCTCAACATGGTCGACCTGGCCGACGTCTACATGACCTTCTTCCTGCCCTCGGGCCAGGCCGGCAAGGTCGAGCTGGGCCAGGAAGTGCGCCTGGTGATCGATGCCGTGCCCGAGTACGTGATCCCGGCCAAGGTGTCCTACGTCGCCAGTGTCGCGCAGTTCACCCCGAAGACCGTGGAGACCGCCAACGAGCGCGAGAAGCTGATGTTCCGCGTCAAGGCGCGCCTGGATCCGGGGTTGCTGGAGAAGTACATCACCTACGTGAAGACCGGCGTGCCGGGCATGGCCTACCTGCGCCTCGACCCGCAGGTGCAGTGGCCGACTGAACTGCAGATCAAGGTCCCGCAATGAATGCCGCCGACTGCGTGGCCCGTCTGGCCGGCGTCTCGCTGCGCTATGGGCAGACCCGCGCAGTGGACGACGTCACCCTGGAAATCCCGGCCAACCGCATGGTCGGCCTGATCGGCCCGGACGGCGTCGGCAAGTCCAGCCTGCTGGCGCTGCTGGCCGGCGCGCGGAAGATGCAGGATGGCGAGATCCAGGTGCTCGGCGGCGACATGCGCGACGTGCGCCACCGTCGCGCCGTGTGCCCGCGCATCGCCTACATGCCGCAGGGTCTGGGCAAGAACCTCTACCCGACGCTCTCGGTGTTCGAGAACGTCGACTTCTTCGGCCGCCTGTTCGGCCACGACAAGGCCGAGCGCGAGCGGCGTATCGCCGACCTGCTGCACAGCACGGGCCTCGCGCCCTTCGCCGAGCGCCCGGCGGGCAAGCTCTCCGGCGGCATGAAGCAGAAGCTCGGGCTGTGCTGCGCGCTGATCCATGATCCCGACCTGCTGATCCTCGACGAGCCCACCACCGGTGTCGACCCGCTGTCGCGCAACCAGTTCTGGGAGCTGATCACGCGCATCCGCGCCGGCCGCGAAGGCATGAGCGTGCTGGTGGCCACCGCCTACATGGAGGAAGCCGAGCGCTTCGACCACCTGGTGGCGATGGACGAGGGCAAGGTGCTCGCCACCGGCACGCCCGCCGAACTGCGTGCGCACACTGGCACGCAGAACCTCGAAGAGGCTTTCATCGCACTGCTGCCCGAGAGCAAGCGCGCCGGCCATCACCGGCTGGTGATTCCACCGCGCCCGCAACCTGACGGCGCGCCGCAGATCGCCATCGAGGCCGAGGGGCTGACCTGCCGCTTCGGCGATTTCGTCGCGGTGGACCGTGTGAGCTTTCGCATCGAGCGCGGGGAAATCTTCGGCTTCCTCGGCTCCAACGGCTGCGGCAAGTCCACCACCATGAAGATGCTCACCGGGCTGCTGCCGGCCAGCGAAGGCACCTGCGCGCTGTTCGGCCAGCCGGTGAACGCCAACGACATGGAGACGCGCCGGCGCGTCGGCTACATGTCCCAGGCCTTCTCGCTGTACGCCGAGCTGACGGTGCTGCAGAACCTCGAACTGCACGCCAGGCTGTTCCACATCCCCCACGAGCAGATCGGCCCGCGTGTCGAGGAAATGCTCCAGCGCTTCGACCTGGGCAAGGTCAAGGACGAGCTGCCCGACAGCCTGCCGCTGGGCATTCGCCAGCGCTTGTCGCTGGCGGTGGCGGTAATCCACAAGCCGGAAATCCTGATTCTCGACGAGCCCACTTCGGGCGTCGACCCAGTGGCTCGCGACGGCTTCTGGGAACTGATGGTGGAGCTGTCGCGCAACGACGGCGTGACCATCTTCATCTCCACCCACTTCATGAACGAGGCCGAGCGCTGCGACCGCATCTCGCTGATGCACGCCGGCAAGGTGCTCGACAGCGATACCCCGCAAGGACTGATGGACAAGCGCGACCTGCCGACCCTGGAGGCCACCTTCATCGCCTACCTGGAAGAGGCCGCCGGCAGCGCGCCGGTGCCCGACGCCACGCCTGCCTCCGAGCAGCCAGCCAATCCAACCCGCTACAGGGGCAGCGATCGCTTCAGCTGGCTGCGCCTGTTCAGCTACGCGCGCCGCGAGGCCATGGAGCTGCGCCGCGACCCGATTCGCCTGACCCTGGCGCTGGTGGGTACCGCGCTGCTGATGTTCATCATGGGCTATGGCATCAACATGGATGTCGAGGACCTGACCTTCGCCGTGCTCGACCGCGACCAGACCACCACCAGCCAGGCCTACGCGTTGAATATTTCCGGCTCGCGCTACTTCATCGAGAAGGCGCCGATCCAGAACCCCGAGGAGCTGGAGCGACGCCTGCGCAGCGGCGATATCAGCCTGGCGGTGGAGATCCCGCCGAATTTCGGCCGCGACCTCAAGCGCGGCGCCGACCCGGCCATCGGCGTGTGGATCGACGGTGCCATGCCGACCCGCGCCAACACCGTGCTCGGCTACGTGCAGGGACTGCACGCCAGTTACCTCGCCGACCTGGCACGCCAGAACGGCAACGCTGCCGCCAGCGCGGCGGCGAGCACCGAAGTGCGCTTCCGCTACAACCCGGACGTGGAAAGCCTCAAGGCGATGGTGCCGGCGGTGATCCCGCTGCTGCTGATCATGATCCCGGCGATGCTCACCGCGCTGGGTGTGGTGCGCGAGAAAGAGCTGGGCTCGATCACCAACCTCTACGTCACGCCGGTCACGCGCCTCGAATTCCTGCTCGGCAAGCAGCTACCGTATATCGGCATGGGCGTGATCAACTTCGTGTTGATGCTGGCGATGGCCGTGCTGCTGTTCCAGGTGCCGCTCAAGGGCAGCTTCCTGGCGCTGCTGGTCGGCGCGTTCCTCTACGTGGTGACCAGCACCGGGCTCGGCCTGCTGCTTTCGACCTTCATGAAGAGCCAGATCGCCGCCGTGTTCGGCACTGCCATCGCCACCATGATCCCGGCGATCCAGTTTTCCGGGCTGATCCACCCGGTGTCGTCGCTGGAGGGCGCGGCGGCGGTGATCGGCCAGCTCTACCCGACCTCGCACTTCCTGATCGTCAGCCGCGGCGCCTTCTCCAAGGCCCTGGGATTCGCCGACCTGTGGGTCTACTACCTGCCGCTGCTGGCGATGGTGGTGGTGCTGACGCTGCTCAGCGTGGCCTGCCTGAAAAAGCAGGAGGACTGAGCGATGAAGAAGCTGGTGAACATCTTCAACCTCGGCATCAAGGAATTCCGCAGCCTGGGCCGCGACTACGCAATGCTGATCCTGATCGCCTGGGCCTTCACCCTGGGCGTCTACAGCTCGGCCACCGGCGTGCCGGAAACCCTGCACCACGCGCCGATCGCCATCGTCGACGAGGACCAGTCGCAGCTCTCCTCGCGCATCGTCAACGCCTTCCAGCCGCCGTACTTCCGGGTGCCGGAAATGATCGGCCACGCGCAGATGGACCGCGGCATGGACGTCGGCCTGTACACCTTCACCCTGGACATTCCGCCGGACTTCCAGCGCGACGTGCTGGCCGGGCGGCAGCCGGCGATCCAGGTCAACGTCGATGCGACGCAGACCGGCCAGGCCTTCTCCGGCGCCGGCTACATCCAGAGCATCGTCGGCACCGAGGTGCGCGAGTTCGTCAGCCGCTACCGCGCCGAGGCGGCGATGCCGGCGGAGCTGGCGGTACGCATGGAATTCAACCCGAACCTGACCCAGGCCTGGTTCGGCGCGGTGATGGAGGTGATCAACCAGATCACCATGCTGTCGATCATCCTCACCGGCGCCGCGCTGATCCGCGAGCGCGAGCACGGCACGGTGGAACACCTGCTGGTGATGCCGCTGACCGCCTTCGAGATCATGATGGCCAAGGTCTGGTCGATGGGGACCGTGGTGCTGGTGGCGGCGGCGATTTCGCTGCAACTGGTGGTGCGCGGCTGGCTGGACGTGCCGATCAGCGGCTCGGTGGGGCTGTTCCTGTTGGGCGCGGCGCTGCACCTGTTCGCCACCACCTCCATGGGCATCTTCCTCGGCACCGTGGCGCGCTCGATGCCGCAGCTGGGGTTGCTGGTGATCCTCACCCTGATGCCGCTGCAGATCCTCTCCGGCGGCACCACGCCGCGCGAGAGCATGCCGGAGCTGGTACAGACCATCATGCTGGCGGCGCCGACCACCCACTTCGTCAGCCTGGCCCAGGCGATCCTCTATCGGGGGGCGGACCTGTCCATCGTCTGGCCGCAGCTACTGTCCATCGTCGGGATCGGTGCGGCGTTCTTCTTCGGCGCCCTGTGGCGCTTCCGCCGGACCATCGGGCAGATGGCGTAACGTCCGCTCTTCGCTCTTCGCTCTTCGTAGGAGCGAGCTTGCTCGCGAACAAATTATCCGACGACTAAGGAGTCAAGCGGGTTCGCGAGCAAGCTCGCTCCTACAGAAATGCCGTCCTCACTCCACCGGCCACACGCACGTCTGGTTCCGTCCCCGATGCTTGGCCGCATACAGCGCCTGGTCCGCCTGGGAGATCAACTGGTCGGGCTCGGCGTCCTGCCCCGGTTTGGCGATGGCCACGCCGATGCTGATCGTCAGCCGTCCCAGCTCCGTCGCCGGGTGGACGATGGCCAGTTCGGCGATCCGCTGGTGCACCCGCGCGGCCACATGGGCGGCGCCTTCCAGGCCGGTGTCGGTGAGGATGATCACGAACTCCTCGCCGCCGTAGCGGCAGGCCACGTCCCCTTCGCGTTGCAGGCAGCTCCGCAGGGCGCCGCCGACCCGGCGCAGGGCGTCGTCGCCGGCCAGGTGACCGAGACAGTCGTTGAAGCGCTTGAAGTGGTCGACGTCGAGCATCAGCACCGCCAGCGGCGCGTCGGCCCGGCGCAGGCGCCGCCATTCGCTCTGCAACTGGCGGTCGAAGTAGCGGCGGTTGAACAGGCCGGTGAGGCCGTCCTGTTGCGACAGCTTCTGCAACTGGGCTTCCAGTTGCAGGCGCTCGCTATTGTCGCGGGCCACGGCGATCAGGTAGTCGCGCTCGCCCTGGCGGGTCAGCTGGGTATTGATCTCCGCCGCCTGCAGGCTGCCGTCGCGGCGCTGCATCTCGCGCTGGAAGATCATCGACAGGTTCAGCCGGTTGGCCTGCTGCACCAGTTGCAGCCAGGCGAAGAAGCCGGGGATCAGGCGTTCCGGATCGTCGCGCAGCAGTTGGCGGAAGTCCTCGGCGCTGTAGCCGAGGCTACTGTAGGTGGCGCGGTTCATGTGCAGCAGCTCGCGGTTCTGCACATCGAAGATGAACAGCGCGTCGCGGCTGGAGTCCGTCAGGTCGAGAACCAGTTGCAGGCGTTCGCGGCTGTCGAGCAGGTGCCCCTCGATCTCCTGGCGCTGCTCGGCCTCCAGGTTGAGCAGGCGGTTGCCGGCGCTCAGCGCGCTGGCGCGGCGGGCGTTGTCCAGCGCCAGGGCGAGGGCGGCGACCAGCAGCAGGCTGATGGCCACCGCCGTGCCGAACACCACGGCCGGCAGCGGTGTGGAGAGCGATTGCACCAGCGCCGCGCTGGGGCTGAGCTCCAGTTCGAAGCTGCGGTTGTTCAGCAGCCGTAGCGGTAGGCGCAGGGTTGCCTCGGCCTGGCTGTCGGGTTGGGAGCGGACGTAGAGCGGCTGGCCGTGCTCCAGCAGGCGCACGCTGAACAGGTGGTCGTCGGCCTGCTCCAGCAGATGGTCCATCAGGTTGCCGACGCGGAAGATACCCTCCATGAAGCCGTCGAAGCGCAGCGTGCCGTCGGATGCGCGCAGGTACACCGGCGCGTAGAGGGCAAAACCACGGCCGCCCTGGAGCAGCTCGATGCTGTCGCTCAGCCGGGGCTTGCCGGTATCGCGCGCGGCCATCGCGGCGTCATAGCCGGGGCTCAGCGGCGTCAGCCGATAGTTCAGTGCCGTCTCGTTGCCCTGCAGGGGCTCCACCCAGCGGATGCGCAGCTCCGGATCGGCCCACTGGATCGACTGGTAGCCGGCGAAGTTGTCGATATAGAAGCGCGCGTTGAGCTCCCACTCCGAGCGCGGGATGCGGTCGTGGTGGGTCCAGAGCTGCGCCAGCAGGTTCAGCCCCTGGACCTGCTCGTGCAGGGTGGCTTCCAGTTGATGGGCCAGGGCGCGCGCCTGGTAGTTCAGGCGTTCGCGAACCCGTTGCCGTTCGCTGCTGGCCAGTTCATGACCGAGCCAGAGACTGGCCAACAGGAGAACGCAGAGCAGGCCGCCAAGCCCGAGATAGGTGGAAACGGAGGACTTCAGGCGGTCCATGCGGAAAATTCCGAAGGCGTTCCTTACCTAATAGCACAGTGATATCGGTCTTTCACGGCCTTGCCCGCCGCTGTCGGCCCTTTCCTTTTTCTAGCGCTTCTATCGCCGAACCAGAGTCAGCACGATCTGCCATTGCGCCTCGGTTACCGGCATGACCGACAGGCGACTGCCGCGCTGTACCAGCGGCATTTCTTCCAGCCCCGCCTGGACCCTGAGGGTGGCCAGTGGCAGCACTGCGGTGAAGGCTTCGACGAAGCCGACGTCGCGGGCGGTCCAGGGATTCTTCTCCGCGCTGGCCTTGGGGTCGTGGTAGGGGCTCTGCGGATCGAGCGCGGTGGGGTCGGGGTAGGGCTCGCCCTCGATCGTCGCGATCCCGGCGATGCCCGGTTCGGGGCAGCTGGAGTGGTAGAAGAAGAACAGGTCGCCCGGCTGCATGCCGCGCATGAAGTTGCGCGCCTGGTAGTTGCGCACGCCGTCCCAGCGCGCCGTTTTCAGGCGTTGCAGGTCGTGGATCGAGAGTTCGTCGGGCTCGGATTTCATCAGCCAGTAAGCGCGTGCCATCCGCGGGAGTCTCCTTGTGTGTGGCGAATTTCCGGGAGCGGGCGCGAAGTCCGTCCAGGGGTTAATGGTAGGTGTTTCCCCTGCGACAAGTTGTCGGCTCGCGAAAGTTTCGCTGTAGGAAGAATATGGGGAGATCCGGCATGAACCTTGCCTGGAAGTGCGCGCAGTTTTGGAAGGCGCGCCTCCTCCGACGATCGGTTGGCGTCAGAATTGCGAGAAGCTTTTCATTGTCGGAGAATGCCGCCGTTTTTAGCTTGGACCGCCGGACGGACAAAAAACCACCGCCGGCATCGTGGACAGTTTGCCTGGAAGGGGGAGGCAATCGATGAAACGCAAGCCTGATCTTTTGTGGGTTCTGGTAATCCTGTTCGGCCTGGGAG
Organism: Pseudomonas sp. ATCC 13867; assembly: GCF_000349845.1. Lineage (NCBI taxonomy): Bacteria > Pseudomonadati > Pseudomonadota > Gammaproteobacteria > Pseudomonadales > Pseudomonadaceae > Pseudomonas > Pseudomonas sp. ATCC 13867. Next base: position 321,767 of record NC_020829.1, read on the forward strand.
TCGTCACCACCGGTTACACCCAGAGCCTCTGGGAGCGTCAGGGTGAGGTTCCCGCCCAGGTGACCCAGCAGCCCTGATTCATTTCGCCGGGTGTCGCAAGGATCGCGACGCCTGCGCGAGTCGGCCATACCAGCCGCCGTCCGTCACCGTACCCATCAGCGGTACGTCCCAACTGGCCAGTTCCAGTCGATCGACTTTCTGACATTCGTGCGCCAGACCCAATAGCGTCGGTGTGTGCCAATTTTTGCGCATGCCCAGGTAGGCCAGGGTGCGGTCGTAGAAGCCCTTGCCCATCCCCAGGCGTCCACCTTGCGGATCGAATCCCACCAGTGGCAGCAGCAGCAGGTCCAGGGCCCAGGCCGGGCGTTGCCGGCTGCGGTCGCGTGCGGGCTCGGCGATGCCGAAACGGTTGCGTGTCCAGCGTTCGCCAAGGCCGACGCGCTGGAAGGTCATGTGGGTCCTGGGCCAGTCCGACAGCACCGGCAGGTAGGTGGCCTTGCCGCGTCTCTGCGCCGCCTTCATCAGCGGTCGTGGGTCGATTTCGCCGTCGGCCGGCAGGTACAGGGCGATGTGCCGCGCGCGGCGAAACAGCGGGTGCTGCGCCATCCGGCGATACAGGGCCTGGGCCGCGAGGCGTTGCTGGAGTGGGGTGAGGGCGCGTCGGGCCTCGCGCAACTGACGGCGCAGGGCCGGACGGGAAAGACCGTCGCTATGGATCATCGAAGGGTAAAGCTCCCCGGACATGCCGCTGTCGGGTTAGCCCTTGAACCCGAGAGTTCAAGGTGGTGGTTGCAGTAGGCTTTAAGGCTTTCCGTCGTGCGGACATGCACACCAGCCCAACTGGCAACCCCCGTTGTTGCAATTATCGGCTCAGGGACATCACCGACTGGCCAACACACCAGGGAACGAAGCGGATTATACCCCAAGGAAATTTCCAGGGTCAGACTTCACCCTATTCTTGATCGGTGGTAAGGGTATCGGTGGTGAGGGCCCGGTCCACGCGCTCGAGCAGTTCGCGCACGCGCTCGCGGGTGGAGCTGGCGTCGTGGTCGAGGCGTTCCTGCTTGTGCAGCAGATCGTGGGTGATGTTCAGCGCGGCCATCACCGCCACGCGGTCGGCGCCGATCACTTTGCCGCTGGAGCGTATCTCGCGCATCTTGCTGTCGAGATAGCGCGCGGCGCTTTCCAGGTTGACGCGTTCCTCGGGAGGGCAGGTGATGCAGTACTCCTTGTCGAGGATTTGAACATTGAGGGTATTCGACTGGCTCATGAGTCCTGCTCCAAGGCTTTGAGTCGCAAAATCATCGCTTCGACCTTCTGCCGCGCCAATTCGTTCTTCTCGATCAGATGGGCGCGCTCTTCCCGCCAACTCTTTTCGTTCGCCCGCAGCAGCCGGTTTTCGGCCTTGAGCTGTTCCAGGCGCTGGAGCAACTGGTCGAACTTGGCGATCAGCGTGTGCAGGTCGGCGTCTTCCATAGACTCTCGCTTGGCTCTCTACTCGTAAGAATGGGAGTGACCGGAAACTATATAGGACCGCCGTAGGGGTGGGTCAACGCGGCGACCCGTTACATGGTCTTGCACAGGGCGGCGGTGCTAGGATACGAGACCACATTCTATGCGCGGCGCCCGATGGCGCCTAGCGGCCATACCCCGGGTTCGATCATGTCCACGTCAAGTTCCGCCTATAACGCCTTCGCCGCCCTGCTCGCCGAGGCCGCCCTGCCGATTTCCCCCGCCGAACTGCACGGCCACCTGCTGGGCCGCGTCTGCGCGGGCAGCGGCTTCGACCAGGCGGAGTGGCTGCAGGCCGCCAGCGAGTTGCTCGGCGGTGAGCCGGGCGAGCGCCTGGGCGCAGCCCTGGGCGGGCTGCTGGGCATGGTCCAGCAGGACTTCGGCGCCGGCGAGATGGCCGTGGTGCTGATGCTGCCCAACGACGACGCCCCGCTGGCCGAGCGCGCCGCCGCCCTGGGCCAGTGGTGCCAGGGCTTCCTCGCCGGCTTCGGCCTGGCGCTGCGTTCCCCCAGCCTGTCGGATGAAGCCGACGAAGTACTGCAGGACATCGCCGCCATCGCCCAGGTCCAGGGCGCGCTGGAAGATTCCGAAGACGGCGAGGCCGACTATATGGAAGTGCAGGAATACCTGCGCGTCGCCCCGCTGCTGCTGTTCTCCGAATTCGGCAAGGTGCCGGCACCGGCCGAGAAACCCTCCCTGCATTGAGGTCGCTGCATGATCCGTATCGCCAAGTTGGAATACGCCCGTCGCCGCAAGGCGCTGATGGAGCAGATGGAACCCAACAGCATCGCCATTCTCCCGGCGGCGCCGATGTACATCCGCAACCGCGACGTCGAGCACGTCTACCGCCAGGACAGCGATTTCCAGTACCTCACCGGCTTCCCCGAGCCGGAAGCGGTGATGGCGCTGATCCCCGGCCGCGAGCACGGCGAGTACGTGCTGTTCTGCCGCGAGCGCGATCCGGAGCGTGAGCTCTGGGACGGCCTGCGCGCCGGCCAGGACGGCGCGATCAAGAACTTCGGCGCCGACGACGCCTTCCCCATCGGCGATATCGACGACATCCTGCCCGGCCTGATCGAAGGTCGCGACCGCGTCTATTACGCGCTGGGCGCCAACCAGGAGTTCGACCGCCGGCTGATGGACTGGATCAACGTGATCCGCTCCAAGGCCCGTCAGGGCGCGCAGCCGCCGAACGAGTTCGTCGCTCTCGACCACCTGCTGCACGACCTGCGCCTGTACAAGAGCGCGGGCGAGGTGAAGGTGATGCGCTACGCCGCCGAGGTCTCCTCCGGCGCCCACGTGCGCGCCATGCAGGTGTGCCGTCCGGGGCTGAACGAATACCACCTGGAAGCCGAGCTCGAGTACGCCTTCCGCAAGGGCGGGGCGAAGATGCCGGCCTACGGCTCCATCGTCGCCACCGGCCGCAACGCCTGCATCCTGCACTACCGGGAGAATGACGCGACGATCAAGGACGGCGACCTGATCCTGATCGACGCCGGCTGCGAGATCGACTGCTACGCCAGCGACATCACTCGCACCTTCCCGGCCAATGGCACCTTCAGCCCCGAGCAGAAGGCCATCTACGAGCTGGTGCTGGAGGCCAACGTCGCCGCCTTCGACTACATCGCCCCCGGCCGTCACTGGAACGAGGCCCACGAGGCCACCGTGCGGGTCATCACCGCCGGTCTGGTGAAGCTCGGGCTGCTCAGCGGCGACGTCGACGAACTGATCGAAAGCGAAGCCTACAAGGCGTTCTACATGCACCGTGCCGGCCACTGGCTGGGCATGGACGTGCACGACGTCGGCGAATACAAGGTCGGCGGCGAATGGCGCGTGCTCGAAGTCGGTATGTCGATGACCGTCGAGCCGGGCATCTACATCGCCCCGGACAACACCGACGTGCCGAAGAAGTGGCGCGGCATCGGCGTGCGCATCGAGGACGACGTGGTGGTGACCAGGACCGGCTGCGAAATCCTCACCAACGGCGTGCCCAAGACCGTTGCCGAGATCGAAGCGCTGATGGCCGAGGCCAAGGCTCAGGCCGCCTGACATGCAACGTCCGCAACTGGCCATCATCGGTGGCGGCCTCGTCGGCGCGAGCCTGGCGTTGATCCTCCAGGCCGGTGCTCGCGAGCGCGGCTGGCGGATCGTGCTGGTCGAGCCGTTCGCCCCCGGCGATGCCTACCAGCCCAGCTACGACGCGCGCTCCACGGCGCTGTCCTTCGGCAGCCGGCAGATCTACGAGCGCCTGGGGCTCTGGCAGCAGATATCCCTGCGCGCCGAAGCGATCACCCAGATCCACGTGTCCGACCGTGGCCGCTTCGGCTCCGCGCGCCTGACGGCGGTGGAAGAGGGCGTTCCGGCTCTCGGCTACGTGGTGGAGAACGCCTGGCTCGGCCGGTGCCTGTGGCACGCACTGGACCCGGAAGTGGTGAGCTGGCGCTGCCCGGCCGAGGTGCGCCGGATGGACGCACTGGGCGACGGCTACCGCCTGACCCTGGACGACGATTCGCTTTTGGACTGCGACCTCGCCGTGCTGGCCGACGGCGGCCGCTCCGGCCTGCGCGAGCAACTGGGCATCGGCGTGCGCGCCTCGTCCTACGGGCAGACCGCGCTGATCGCCAACGTCAGCCCGTCCGAAGCCCATCGCGGCCAGGCCTTCGAACGCTTCACCGAGAACGGCCCGCTGGCCCTGCTGCCGCTGCCGGAAAACCGCTGCGCGCTGGTCTGGACCCGCAACGGCCGTGACGCCGAGCGTCTGCGCGAGCTGTCCGACGCGGCGTTCCTTGCCGAGTTGCAGGAGGCCTTCGGCTATCGCCTCGGCGCCTTCCGTCAGGTTGGCGCGCGCTACGGCTACCCGCTGAGCCTGATCGAGGCCGAGGAACAGATTCGCCCGCACCTGGTGGTGCTGGGCAACGCCGCCCACAGCCTGCACCCGATTGCCGGGCAGGGCTTCAACCTGTCGCTGCGCGACGCCCAGGCCCTGGGCGACCAACTGTTGCAGGACGAGGCCATGCCGGGCGATTTCGCCGTACTGCAGCGCTACCTGGACGGCCAGCGCCTGGATCAGCAGATGACCGTCGGTTTCTCCGACCGCGTCACCCGCCTGTTCTCCAACGCTCAACCGCTGCTCGCCAGCGGCCGCAACCTGGGCCTGCTCGGCCTCGACCTGCTGCCGCCGGCCAAACGCTGGTTTGCCCGCCAGGCTATGGGCCTGGGCGCCCGCCCGGTGTGACAGCCCCAGCCAATAAGGAAATTCGATGCACGCGGATCTGGTAATAGTCGGGGCAGGCATGGTCGGCAGCGCGCTGGCCCTGGCCCTGGAAGGCAGCGGCCTGGACATCCTGCTGCTGGACGGCAGCCCGCTGAGCGTCAAGCCGTTCGACCGCGAGGCGCCGTTCGAGCCGCGCGTCAGTGCCTTGTCCGAGGCCAGCCGACGCATCCTCCAGCGCCTGCACGCCTGGGACGGCATCGCCGCGCGGCGTGCCGAACCCTACCGCGAGATGCAGGTGTGGGACGGCTCCGGCACCGGGCAGATCCACTTCAGCGCCGCCAGCGTGCACGCCGAAGTGCTCGGCCATATCGTCGAGAACCGCGTGGTGCAGGATGCCCTGCTGGAGCGCCTGCACGACTCCGCCCTCGGCCTGCTGCCCGGCGCGCGCCTGGAGCAACTGCGCCACTCCGGCGACGACTGGCTGCTGAGCCTTTCCGATGGTCGCGAGATCCGCACGCCGCTGGTGGTTGCCGCCGACGGCGCCAACTCCGCCGTGCGCCGCCTGGCCGGCTGCGCCACCCGCGAGTGGGATTACCTGCACCACGCCATCGTCACCAGCGTGCGCTGCGAAAAGCCGCACCTGGCCACCGCCTGGCAACGCTTCACCGACGACGGCCCGCTGGCCTTCCTGCCACTGGCGAAGGAGGGGGACGCGCACTGGTGCTCGATCGTCTGGTCGACCACCCCGGAGCGGGCCGAACGGATCATGGCGTTGGACGACGATGGCTTCCGTGCCGCGCTGGGGCGGACCTTCGAGCAGCGCCTGGGCGCCATCGAGCACGCCGACCGCCGCCTGTGCATTCCGCTGCGCCAGCGCCATGCCAAGCGCTACGTGGAGCCGGGGCTGGCGCTGATCGGCGATGCCGCGCACACCATCCACCCGCTGGCCGGGCAGGGCGTGAACCTCGGCTTCCTCGATGCCGCGGTGCTTGCCGAGGTGATCCTGCATGCCTACGAGCGCGGCGAGAACATCGCCGAAGAGCGTGTGCTGAGTCGCTTCGAGCGCCGCCGGATGCCGCACAACCTGGCGATGATGGCGGCGATGGAAGGCTTCCAACGCCTGTTCCAGGCCGATCCGCTGGCGGTGCGCTGGCTGCGCAATGCCGGGTTGCGGCTGGTGGACAAGCATCATGAGGCCAAGGGGATGTTCGTGCGGCAGGCGCTGGGGCTATCGGGCGATCTGCCGACGTTGGCGCAGGTCTGATCACCGCGGCCTCTTCCAAGGGGGAGAGGCTGAGCGTCCAGAACTCGCCGGGCGACTCCGTGAATAACCGCGTACTCCGAACGGCCCCCTCTCCTTCTGGAGTGGGATGCGCAGCCGGAGCTGGGGTGAGGGGGCTCCCCGCGACCCCAAACCGCACCCTCCCGAAACACCTCGACACAACTACGCGCCTCAATGGCAAATGCGGTTCCTTATCATTTGCAGGATTCTTCCCCGCACAGGACACGCCCATGCTCATGCGCAAAGGTCTTCTCGCCACCCTCATGCTGGCCGCCATCGGTAGCACCGCCCAGGCCGCCGACGAAGTGGTGGTCTACTCCTCGCGCATCGACGAGCTGATCAAGCCGGTGTTCGACGCCTACACCGAGAAGACCGGGGTGAAGATCAAGTTCATCACCGACAAGGAAGCGCCGCTGATGGCGCGGATCAAGGCCGAAGGCGCCAACACTCCGGCCGATCTGCTGCTCACCGTGGACGCCGGCAACCTCTGGCAGGCCGAGAAGATGGGCATCCTGCAGCCCTTCGACTCGCCGGTGCTGGATGCCAACATCCCGCCGCAATACCGCTCCGGCACCGACAGCTGGACCGGCCTGTCGCTGCGCGCGCGCACCATCGCCTACTCCACCCAGCGGGTGAAGCCCGAGGAGCTGAGCACCTACGAGGCCCTGGCCGACAAGCAATGGGAAGGCCGCCTGTGCCTGCGCACGGCGAAGAAGGTCTACAACCAGTCACTGACCGCCACCCTGATCGAAACCCACGGCGAGCAGAAGACCGAGGAAATCCTCAAGGGCTGGGTGAACAACCTGGCCACCGACGTGTTCTCCGACGATACCGCGCTGCTCCAGGCCATCGCCGCCGGCCAGTGCGACGTCGGCATCGTCAACACCTACTACTTCGGCCGCCTGCACCAGGAGAAGCCGGACCTGCCGGTGAAGCTGTTCTGGCCGAACCAGGGCGACCGTGGCGTGCACGTCAACCTGTCGGGCATCGGTCTGACCAAGCATGCGCCGCACCCGGAAGCCGCCAAGAAACTGGTGGAGTGGATGACCGGCCCGGACGCTCAGTCGCTGTTCGCCGGCATCAACCAGGAGTTCCCGGCCAACCCGAAGGTGGCGCCGTCGCAGGAAGTGGCGGCCTGGGGCGCGTTCAAGGCCGACAGCATTCCGGTGGAAGTCGCCGGCAAGCGCCAGGCCGAGGCGATCAAGCTGATGGACCGCGCCGGCTGGAATTGAAGAGACGGCCGAGGCCGCCAGCGGAAAGCGGCAAACTGTAAGCTGCAAGCGGTTGGCTCAGATATGGTTCCCACGCTTCTGCGTGGGAAGCATAGTGCTCTTGAAAGCGCCCCGGCCCGTGCCGGGGCTTCGTGTTTTTCGATCCTGAGGTTTTCGTGGCCCATCCCGCCCCCCGCCGCTGGTATCCCATCACCTTTGCCGTCGCCGCCCTGGTGTTGCTGCCGATCAGCGTCCTGCTGCTGAGCTGGGCGGAGATCGACCGGGAAATCTGGTCCCACCTGTGGCAAACCCAGCTGCCGCGCTTGCTCGGCAACACGCTGATCCTGGTCGGTGGCGTGGGTGTGGGCGTGACCGTGCTGGGTGTCAGCCTGGCCTGGCTCACCAGCCTCTGCGAGTTTCCCGGGCGGCGCTGGCTGGACTGGGCGCTGATGCTGCCCTTCGCGGTGCCGGCCTACGTGCTGGCATTCGTCTTCGTCGGCCTGCTGGATTTCGCCGGCCCCGTGCAGACGCTGCTGCGCGAGTGGTTCGGCAGCGGCCTGCGCTTGCCTCGGGTGCGTTCCACCGGCGGGGTGATCATCGTCCTGGTGCTGGTGTTCTACCCCTATGTCTACCTGCTGGCGCGCACCGCGTTCCTCGCCCAGGGGCGTGGCCTGACCGAGGCGGCGCGGGTGCTCGGGCTGTCGCCCTGGGCGGCGTTCTGGCGTGTCGCCCTGCCGATGGCGCGGCCGGCCATCGGCGCCGGCCTGGCGCTGGCGATCATGGAAACCCTGGCGGATTTCGGCACCGTCTCGGTGTTCAACTTCGATACCTTCACCACCGCCGTATACAAGACCTGGTACGGCTTCTACAGCCTCTCCAGCGCCACCCAACTGGCCAGCCTGCTGTTGCTGTTCGTCATGCTGGTGCTGCTGGGCGAGCGCTACAGCCGGGGACGATCGAGCGCGCCCAGCGAGCGGCCGCGTGGTGCGGCACTGTATCGCCTGCAGGGGCTCAAGGCGTTCGCCGCGACGGCCTGGTGCCTGCTGGTGTTCGCCTGCGCCTTCGTCATTCCGGTGCTGCAGTTGCTGGCCTGGTGCTGGCAGAAGGGCCGTTTCGATCTCGACGAACGCTACTGGGGCCTGATCCTGCACAGTCTCTACCTGGGCGGCCTGGCCGCGCTGGTAACGGTGGCGGTGGCGCTGCTGCTGGCCTTCGCCTGCCGCCTGTCGCCCACTCCGGCGGTGCGTTCGGCGGTGGGCCTGGCGAACCTGGGCTACGCGCTGCCCGGCTCGGTGCTGGCGGTGGCGATCATGCTGGCCTTCAGTTGGCTCGACAACCACGCGGTGATCCCGCTGTCCACGGCCCTGGGCGGTACCGGCAAGCCGTTGCTGCTGGGCAGCCTCGGCGCGCTGCTGATGGCCTACCTGATCCGTTTCATGGCCGTGGCCCACGGCCCGCTGGAGGGCGCCCTGGCGCGTATCCGTCCGTCGCTGCCGGAGGCGTCGCGCAGCCTCGGGGTGGGCGGTACGGAGCTGTTCTTCCGGGTCTATCTGCCGTTGCTGCTGCCGGGGACGTTGAGCGCCGCGTTGCTGGTGTTCGTCGACGTGCTCAAGGAAATGCCGGCCACCCTGCTGATGCGTCCCTTCGGCTGGGATACCCTGGCCGTCCGGGTCTTCGAAATGACCAGCGAAGGCGAGTGGGCGCGCGCCGCGCTGCCGGCGCTGACGCTGGTGCTGGTAGGACTGTTCCCGGTCATCGGCCTGATTCGTCGTTCCGCACGACCGGCCGGTTCCGCCAGTCGCTGAGATTCGATTGTCGGACAAGCTGTCCACGGGCCGGTCATGCGACTACAATGCGCGCGTTTCGTGCGGGCCGTACTCGCGCTCCGCACCCGCCTCGCCCGGAAGGAGACCACCCATGGGACAGCGCACACCGCTCTATGATTTGCACGTCGCCCTTGGCGCCAAGATCGTCGATTTCGGCGGCTGGGACATGCCGCTGCACTACGGTTCGCAAGTCGAAGAGCACCACCAGGTACGTCGCGATTGCGGCGTGTTCGACGTTTCCCACATGACCGTGGTCGACGTCACCGGTCCGCAGGCCAAGGAATACCTGCAACGACTCCTGGCCAACGACGTCGAACGACTTCAGGTTCCGGGCAAGGCGCTGTACAGCGGCATGCTCAACGAACGTGGCGGGGTGGTCGACGACCTGATCGTCTACCTTGGCGTGTACGGCTACCGCGTGGTGGTCAATGCCTCCACCCGCGACAAGGACATGGCCTGGATGCAGGCCCATACCGAAGGCTTCGACGTCACCCTGACCGAGCGCGCGGACCTCGCCATGCTCGCCGTGCAGGGCCCGAACGCCCGCGAGAAGACCGCCGAGCTGGTCACTCCCTCGCGCGCCGCGCTGATCCGTGAGCTCAAGCCCTTCCAGGGCAAGGCCGACGGTGACTGGTTCATCGCCCGCACCGGCTATACCGGCGAGGACGGTCTGGAAATCATGCTGCCGGCCGCCGAGGCGCCGGGCTTCCTCAACGACCTGGTCGGCGCCGGCATTTCCCCGGCGGGCCTGGGCGCGCGCGACACCCTGCGCCTTGAGGCCGGTATGAACCTGTATGGCCAGGACATGGACGAAGAGATCACCCCGCTGGCCGCCAACATGGGCTGGACCATCGCCTGGGAACCGGCCGAGCGCGACTTCATCGGCCGCCAGGCACTGCAAGCGCAGAAGGCTGCGGGCGATGCGCCCAAGCTGGTCGGCCTGGTGCTGGAAGAGCGCGGCGTGCTGCGCGCGCACCAGGTGGTCCGCGTGGCCGGCGTCGGCGAAGGCGAGATCACCAGCGGCAGCTTCTCCCCGACGCTGGGCAAATCCATCGCCCTCGCCCGCGTGCCGTCAACCACCGGCGACCGAGCCGAGGTGGAAATCCGTGGCAAGTGGTACCCGGTTCGCGTCGTTCAGCCGAATTTCGTGCGTCATGGCAAAGCCCTGATCTAAATTGCATGATCTAACTTGAAGAGGGCGGCACCGCCGCCCGTCGCCCAGTCCTCGAGGAAAAAACAAGATGAGCAATATCCCCGCCGACCTGCGTTACGCCGCCAGCCACGAGTGGGCGCGCCTGGAAGCCGACGGTACTGTGACCGTGGGCATCTCCGACCATGCCCAGGAAGCCCTGGGCGACGTGGTCTTCGTCGAACTGCCGGAACTGGGCAAGACCCTCGCCGCCGGCCAGGAAGCCGGTGTCGTCGAGTCGGTGAAGGCCGCTTCGGACATCTATGCCCCGGTGGGCGGCGAAGTCATCGCCGTCAACGACGTGCTGGCCGACACCCCGGAAGAAGTGAACAACGACCCGTACGGTTCCTGGTTCTTCAAGCTCAAGCCGAGCAACCCGGCCGAGCTGGACAAGCTGCTCGACGCCGCCGGCTACCGCGCTGCCAGCGACGCCGACGCGTAAGACACTGCTGCAAACACAGGCCTCGACTCGTCGGGGCCTGTTCTTTTTACGGACCGACCTTTCGAGACCGTGGCCATGTCGAACACCCCTTCGCTTTCCCAGCTGCACCAGCCTGATGCCTTCCTCGCCCGCCACCTCGGCCCCGATGCCGCCGAGCAGCAGGCCATGCTCGATACCTTGGGGCTGAGCAGCCTCGATGACCTGATCGTGCAGACGGTGCCCCCGGCCATCCGCCTGAACCGGCTGCTGGACCTGCCCGCCGCCCTCGACGAGCAGGGTGCGCTGGCCAAGCTGAAGGGCTATGCGGACAAGAACGAACTGTGGACCAGCCTGATCGGCACCGGCTACTACGGGACCCTGACCCCCACCGTCATCCTGCGCAACGTGCTGGAGAATCCGGGCTGGTACACCGCCTATACGCCGTACCAGCCGGAGATCGCCCAGGGCCGTCTCGAATCCCTGCTGAATTTCCAGCAGATGACCATCGACCTCACCGGCCTCGATCTGGCCAGCGCCTCGTTGCTCGACGAAGCCACCGCCGCTGCCGAGGCGATGGCCTTGGCCAAGCGTGTGGCCAAGGCCAAGAGCAACCTGTTCTTCGTCGATGCCCAGTGCCACCCGCAGACCCTCTCCGTGGTGCAGACCCGCGCCGACGCCTTCGGCTTCGAGGTGGTGGTCGACGAGGTGGACAATCTCGGCCAGCACGCGGTGTTCGGCGCACTGCTGCAATATCCGGACACCCGTGGCGAAATCCGTGATCTGCGCGCGGTGATCGACGCCCTGCACGCGCAGCAGGCCATCGCCTGCGTCGCCAGTGATCTGCTCGCGTTGCTGCTGCTCACCCCGCCGGGCGAACTGGGCGCCGACGTGGTGCTCGGCAGTGCCCAGCGCTTCGGCGTACCGATGGGCTACGGCGGCCCGCACGCGGCCTTCTTCGCCTGCCGCGACGAGTACAAGCGCGCCATGCCGGGGCGGATCATCGGCGTGTCCAAGGACGCCCGCGGCAACACCGCGCTGCGCATGGCGCTGCAGACCCGCGAGCAGCACATCCGTCGCGAGAAGGCCAACTCCAACGTCTGCACCTCGCAGGTACTGCTGGCCAACATCGCCAGCCTGTACGCCGTGTACCACGGTCCGCAGGGCCTGAAACGCATCGCCCAGCGCGTGCACCGCCTGACCTCCGTGCTGGCCGCCGGCCTGGCCGCCAAGGGCGTGAAGATCGTCAACCAGCACTTCTTCGATACCCTGACCCTGGATGTCGGCACCCAGCAGCAGGTCATCCTCGAGCGTGCCCGCGCCGCCCGCGTCAACCTGCGCATCGTCGGCGAAGATCGCTTGGGCGTGAGCCTGGACGAGACCACCAGCGCCGCCACCCTCGCCAGCCTGTTCGACATCGTCCTCGGCGCCGGCCACGGCCTGGACGTCGCCCAGCTCGACGCCGGCCAGCTTGCCGACGGCATTCCCGCCGCCCTGCAGCGCAGCAGCGGCTACCTGAGCCACCCGGTGTTCAACCGCCACCACAGCGAAACCGAGATGCTGCGCTACCTGCGCCAGCTCGAAGGCAAGGACCTGGCGCTGAACCAGGCGATGATTCCGCTGGGCTCCTGCACCATGAAGCTCAACGCCACCAGCGAGATGATCCCGATCACCTGGCCGGAATTCGCCAATCTGCACCCGTTCGTGCCGCGCGAGCAGGCCGAAGGCTACCGCCTGATGATCGAGGAGCTGGAACGCTGGCTCTGCGCGATCACCGGCTTCGACGCCATCTGCATGCAGCCCAACTCCGGCGCCCAGGGCGAGTACGCGGGCCTGCTGGCGATCCGCAAGTACCACGAGAGCCGTGGCGACGCGCATCGCAACATCTGCCTGATCCCGGCCTCGGCCCACGGCACCAACCCGGCCTCGGCGATCATGGCGAGCATGCGCGTGGTCATCGTCGAGTGCGACAAGGGCGGCAACGTCGACCTGGAGGACTTGAAGCGCAAGGCCGAGGAAGCCGGCCCGCAGCTGTCCTGCCTGATGATCACCTACCCGTCGACCCACGGCGTGTACGAGGAAGGCATCCGCGAGATCTGCGAGGTGATCCACGCCCACGGCGGCCAGGTGTACATGGACGGCGCCAACCTCAATGCCCAGGTCGGCCTCGCACGCCCGGCGGACATCGGCGCCGACGTGTCGCACATGAACCTGCACAAGACCTTCTGCATCCCCCACGGCGGCGGCGGCCCGGGCATGGGCCCGATCGGCGTGAAGAAACACCTCGCGCCCTTCGTCGCCAACCATCCGGTGATCCGCGTCGAAGGCCCGAACCCGCTGAACGGTGCGGTCAGCGCCGCGCCCTGGGGCAGCGCCAGCATCCTGCCGATCAGCTGGATGTACATCGCCATGATGGGCCCGCAGCTGGCCGACGCCACGGAAGTGGCGATCCTCAATGCCAACTACGTGGCCAGCAAGCTCGATGGCGCCTTCCCGGTGCTCTATCGCGGGCGCAACGAGCGCGTCGCCCATGAATGCATCCTCGACCTGCGTCCGCTCAAGGCGCAGACCGGGATCAGCGAGGAAGACGTGGCCAAGCGCCTGATGGACTACGGCTTCCACGCGCCGACCATGTCCTTCCCGGTGCCCGGCACGCTGATGGTGGAGCCGACCGAGAGCGAGTCCAAGCACGAGCTGGATCGCTTCATCGAGGCGATGTTGTCGATTCGCGGGGAGATCGCCAAGGTCGAGACCGGCGAGTGGCCGGCCGAGGACAACCCGCTCAAGCGCGCGCCGCACACCCTGGCGGATGTTACCGAGCTGTGGGAGCGTCCGTACCTGATCGCCGAGGCGGTGACCCCGACCGAGCACACCCGCGCCTTCAAGTACTGGCCGGCGGTGAACCGCGTGGACAACGTCTACGGCGACCGCAACCTGTTCTGTGCCTGCGTGCCGGTGGATGACTACCGCGAGTGAGCGGTGCGCTGAACTGAAAAAGCCGCCTTCGGGCGGCTTTTTCGTGGTGGCGATTTCGCCGTTATGGACGGGCTCTTCGTAGGAGCGAGCTTGCTTGCGAACCTCGCCAGCGACGGAGTTGCCTGGAACCACTTTTCGTACAAGCGGACTTTGTCCGCGAAATCCCGCGCGGAGGACACCGTTTCTACCGGGAAACGCCAGAGCTTTGCGCCTCTTTTGGCGCACCTGGCTGATGTGCCGGTGTATCGCGGGCATGGCCCGCTCCTACAGGGATGCGATCAGCGCGAAGCCGTGACGCTGGGCGGGCGGAGCGACCCGATCCTCGCGCCGACCCCGCCAGCCGGGAACGGCCCGTGGCGAGCGCCACGGGCCGCGCCGGTGGGGTTCATTGGGCAGGTACATCGTTGCGGCGAGTCAGGATGGCGTTGGCCAGTTCCATGTCGCTGCGTTGGCGCAGGCCGGGATCGTCGCTGCGCAGGCGGTTCAGGGCGGCTTCCAGGTACGGGCCACGGATCGCGCCATCGCTGGCGACATAGGTGCCGGCATCGTCCTGGGCGGCGGCGATCAGTTTGTGGTCGTGCCTGAAGGTCAGGTAGGTCGACGCGGTGGTGGCGCCGGACGAGATGATGTCGCGCCAGAAGGTGTCGGCTACGGCCGACGCGAGGGGAAGGGCGAGCAGGACGAAAGCGGTGGCCAGTTTGGCGGTGCGCATCAGAATCACCTCCGGAGGGTCCGTGTACAGGTGAGATGCGCGAGACTTGCGGGGAGTTCCTCGATTGCGCCGGGCGGCGCGCGCCGTGTGGAGGCCGCGCGCCGTCGCGATCAGCGTTCGCTGGCGAGGAGGGCGCTGGCCAGTTCCGCGTCGCTGGCGTTGGCCAGTGCCGGGTTGGCGCTGCGCATCTGCAGCAGCGCGGATTCCAGGTAGGGGCCGCGAATGGCGCCGTCGGTGGCGATGAAGCTGGCGGCATCGTCCTGGGCCGGGCCGACCAGCTTGTGGTCGTCGCGGCTGGTCAGGTAGCTCGAGGCGGTGGTGGCGCCGGAGGTCAGGACCGAGCGCCAGAAGTCGTTGTCTTCGGCCATAGCCGAGGCCAGCGGGAGCAGGGTGAGGGCAAGGACGGCGGGGATGAAGCGGCGACGCATGGTAACTCCTTGGTTGAGTGCGTCTTTCAGAGCGTTCGCCGCTTCCCGAGTTCCCGCCTGTTTGTCGGAAGTTTCACTCGCTCTTGAGCGAGGGATCGTCCGGGTTCTGTTGTTCCAGTTCCGCCAGCAGCATCTGCACCTTCTGCATCTGCCCGGTTTCGCGCAGGTAGGCGATCAGCGCCAGGCGTGCCCCGCGGTTGGCTGGGTGGCGTTGCAGCAGTGTTTCCAGCTCGCGGCAGGCGGCATCGACTTCGCCGCTGTCGTGCAGGGCGATAGCCAGCACGTAGCGGAGCTGGTCGTCGTCCGGGGCCAGCCGCACGGCTTCGCGCAGCTCCTTGAGCGCCTCCGCGCGCTGTCCCTGGCGCACCAGGGCGAGGCCGTTGACGTGGTGCAGCAGGCCGGCCTTGGGATGCTGGCGCAGGGCGTCGTCGAGCAACTGGCGAGCCTCGGCCTGACGGCCGCTGGCTTCCAGCCACTGGACCAGGGTGACGGTGGCCGGCAGGAAGTCCGGGTTGTGTGCCATTGCTGCGCGCAGTGCGGGCTCCACCTGGTCCGGCCGGCCGGTGCGCTGGTAGAGCATGGCAAGGTTGAGATTGGCCTCGGCGCGTTCGGCCAGGCTCTTCTGCACCTCTTCGTACTCGCGCAGTCCATTGTTCAGCGCTTCATCGAGGCCGGGGCGTGCCTGCGGTGGCAGTTGCGCCAGTTGCCAGGCGGCGGCGATGCGCACGGCGCGGATCGGGTCGGAGAGTCGCGGGGCCAGCATGGGCGCCAGCACCAGTGCCTGCTGCGGGCCATTGGCGAGGGAGGCGAGAACGTTGATGGCGGCGGTGCGCACCAGCGGATCGGCATCCTTCAGGCCTTGCGCCGCCAGCTCCAGCGAGCGCGGGCTGGGGTAGCTGGGCAGTTCGGCGATCAGCGTGGCGCGGCGGATCGCCGGCAGGTCGGGCGAGGCCAGCAGCAGGTGCAGCGCGCGGGATGCCCCCGGCTTGCCGCCACGGGCTTTCCACAGGGTGTCGTCGTAGCGCGGCGGTGGATTGTCCGGGGCGTTCGACTTGGCCGGCAGCTCACTGGCGAACCACTGGCGGAACTGCTCGCCGATCTTCTTCGCCGGGATGTCCTTGTGGCAGGCCAGGCAGGCGTCCGGCGCACCGATGCGCCGTGCGTGCAGGGGGTTGGGCAGGCTGAAGCCGTGGTCGTGGCGGTAGTCGTTGACCATGTAGTAGCGGCCGGGCATGTGGCAGGAGGTGCACTGCGCGCCGGGGCTACCGGGCTTGTGGTGATGGTGTTCGGGCGAGTCGTAGTTCTTCGCCTGCAGCCCCTTGCCGTCGATCTGCGGGCGCGTCGGCTTGCCGGCGGTGTTGTGGCATTGCAGGCAGACGCCATTGCCCGGCGCCTTCAGTTCGCCGCTGTGAGGGTTGTGGCAGTCGGTGCACTGCACGCCCTTGGCGAACATCTTGCTCTGGGTGAAGGAGCCCCACTCGAAGACTTCGTCCTTGATCTTGCCGTCGATCTCGTAGAGCTCGCGGGTCAGGGTGCTGGGCAGGTAGTCGTCCATGAAACGGTGCTTGTTCTGGTAGCCGTCGTCCAGCGGGGCGCGACGGGCATGGCAGCGTGCGCAGGTTTCCACCACGGTGCTCTGGCTGGCGTTCTTGAGCGGTACCTCGAAGCCTTTGTCTGCGCTGCGATCCGCTTTCTTCGCCCATTCCAGGTGCTTCGAGGCTGGCCCGTGGCAGGCCTGGCAGCCGACGCCAAGGCTGTTCCAGTGGCTGGCGAAGCTGTCGGTCTTGGCGTCGTAGTTACGCTTGAAGCCGGTGGTGTGGCACTCGACGCACATGAAGTTGGCGTTCTGCGCGGGACGGGTCCAGTGCAGTTCGTCCTTGTAGTCGATGCGCTGTCCGGGCATCAGCTGGAACCAGTGGTTCTTGCGGCTATCCCAGGCGACGCCGAGAGCTTGCAGGCGGCCGCCCGGATACTCCAGCAGGTATTGCTGCAAGGGCTCGAAGCCGAAGGTGTAGGCCACCTTGAAGTCCGCCGGCTTGCCGTCGTTGCCGGGGGTGTTGACCCAGTACTCGTCGCCCTTGCGGAAGAAGCGGGTGGTTTCGACTTCGCCCTTGAAGGTGACGCCTTCGAAGTCGCCGAGCACGTTGCCTTCGCTGGCCGGCTTCATCGCCTGCTGGTGATGGGAGCCCTGCCAGTCCTTGGTCTGCGCCTGGTGACAGCCCTGGCATTGCTGCTCGGCGACGAAACTGGCCGTCGTCTCGACCTTCGCTGGCGCGGCGAGCCTGGTCTGGGTTTGTGGGCGTGGTGCCAGTTGTGGCTGCGGTGCGCTGTTCTGCACGTACCACCAGGCACCGGCGGCGGCGATCAGCAGAATGCAGGCCAAGGCAAAGGCAATGCGGCGGACGAGAGGGTTCGTGGCGTCGTTGTTCTTAGGCTTTGGCATGCGGTTCTGCGGCGAATATCACGGAGTGGAGGAGCTTCGGTGACTGCCGGAGGGATGTCAAACCGCGCGGAGAGTGGGGCGGGGGATTTTTGCGGAGCTCCCTCTCCCCGTGGGGGGAGAGGGACGCGTCATCCTGGTGCTGCTGCGTCATCTTCTCGGCGATTTTCGCGTCTACCGCCTTGCGCAACCGGCCGATGCCGGCTGGTTTGGCGGCCATTCGACGAAGCTCGTCGAGGACTCGATGCCTGGGTGCTGCCGATGCCCGCCAGCCCGTCGTTGTACTGCGCTGTCGGCGGTCTCGAACGGCTCTGCAAGGCCGGGCCCCGGTGTCCTGATTCACCATGCGTATTGCATGCGGAATGTCCAGGTGTTGGCTTCCGGCGCCGAATCCGGCCGGGAAACCGTGTCCATGTACGAGATCATGCCGCCAACGCTGCGCGAGAGCATGAAGCCCAGGGAGGCGCCGGCCATGCTGGTGTCCTGGGCGTTGTCCTGCTCCTCGCCGGCGATCGTGCTTTCGCCGCCCCATTTATAGCTGGCGTCCAGCGAGGCCCAGAGGGCGGGATTGAAGCTGTAGCTGTAATGCAGTTCGGTGGCGTACAGAGGGTCCTGCTTGAGCGTGTGGTGGCCGAGGAACTCGTCGTTGTCCTGGAAGAAACTGGCGTAGGCGTTGGCTTCCAGCCAGGTCTTGCCGATCGGCGTGCCGAACGCCAGCTCGGGCTTGACGATCCAGCGGTTGGTACCGATGTTCAACAGCTTCTTGTTGTCGTAATCGCCGGTCGGAGCGGTGACGAAGATAGCGCCGGAAAGGAAAGTTTCCGGCTGCCAACTGGCGAACTCCTGCTGGGTCAGCGCGGGGGCGCCGAACAGGTTGTGGGCGAGCACGATGGTGGTGTCGCCCATGCCGTCGTTGTCTTTCTTGCCGGGAATGCCGTCGAAGCTCGCTTCCCCGGTGACATAGGGCTGGAGGATCTGGATGCCGGTGGAGCGGCCGTCGACGCCGAAGCTGTAGGCATAGCGGGCGAGCCAGACGTTGGCATTGACCGAGACGCCATTGATGGCGATGGCCTGGTCCACCGAGGTGTTGGAGTCGAGTACGGTGAGGTACAGGAAGGCGACGCTGGTATCGATCGGCAGGTTCTGCCAGTCGCGGGCGTTGTCGGCCTGGACGCTGGCGACGCTCAGCATGCCGATGCCGAGCGTGGTGGCGAGGGCGATCGGATGGCGGCGTGCCGGAGTGGATCTGTGGTGCTGCGCTTGACTGCTCATTGCGTATTTCCAGCCTTTGGATGATTTTGGCTGGCTGTCGGGACCTCGGCTTCAGCCGAAGCTAGCGAGGCGGCTGCAAGTTGGAAATCGCCCATTTGGGTGATTCGGGGTTGGTAGCTGTTCCGGTGTGGGGGCGGGTGCGTCGAAGTACCTCGAAACGGGGTGCCGCGAAGCCGTGTGGGTGAGACTCGGCCAGGCGTCCAGGGGCGGGAGTGGCTGGTGCTCAAGGCTGCCGAATCGCGGCCACCCTTGCGCTGTCCACCTTCACCTCGGGATTGCCGAACTGCCGGGTGAGGTAGTTTACCAGCGTGGCGATTTGCTCGTCGTTGAGGGTGCCGGCGAAACCCGGCATGAACAGCTCCTCGTCGCCGACCTTGCGGTGCACGCCGCCGAGCACCACCTGCACCAGGTTGTCCGGCTGCAGGGCGCCCACCGCGCTGTTCTTCAGCAGCATCGGGTAGTAGCCGTCCTTCACCCCTTCGCCGCTCCAGGAATGGCAGCTGGCGCAGTTGCCCAGGTACAGGCGGGCGCCGTCGTCGTGCTTCTGGGCGGCGAAGCCCTGGCCGCGCAGGGTGACCACGTCCTCGGCCGGCTTGCCCCACTGGAAGCGCGCCTTGCGCTCGCCGTCGCTGACCGCCGGGACGCTGCGCAGGTAGCTGGCGATGGCTTGCAGGTCGGCTTCGGAGAGGTACTGGAAGCTGTGCTCGACCGCCTCGCCCATCGGTCCCGCGGCCTGGGCCTTGCCCGGTGCGCGGCCGGTCTTGAGGTACTGAACGATTTCCGCGTCGCTCCAGCCGCCGATGCCGCTGTGGGTGTCGGGGGTGATGTTGAAGGCGTACCAGCCGCCCAATGCGGCGCCGGCGAGGAAGCCGGTGTCCTGTTCGTTCATGGCCTGTTCCTGGAAGGCCATGCCGCGCGGGGTGTGGCAGGTGCCGCAGTGGGCCAGGCCCTGGACCAGATAGGCGCCGCGGTTCCAGGCGGCACTCTGCTTGGGATTGGGCTGGTAGACCGCATCGTCGTGGAACAGCAGGTTCCAGATCGCCAGTGGCCAGCGCATGTCCAGCGGCCAGGCGATGTCCGAGTCCTGGTTGGGCTGCGCCACGGCCTGCACGCCGCCTTCGAGGAACCAGGCGTAGAGCGCCTTCATGTCGTCGTCGTTGATCTTCGCGTAGGCGGTGTAGGGCATCGCCGGGTAGAGACGGGTGCCGCCCTTGGCCACGCCATCGCGCAGGGCGCGGGCGAAGTCGTCGTAGCTGTAGCTGCCGATGCCGGTCTTCGGATCGGGGGTGATGTTGGTGGAGTACACCGCGCCCAGCGGCGTGGCCAGCGGTAGGCCGCCGGCGAAGGGCTTGCCGCCCGGCGCGGTGTGGCAGGCGGCGCAATCGCCGGCGCGGGCCAGGTATTCGCCGCGTTGCAGCAGCTCCTGCGGCGCCGGGTCCAGCGCGTTGGCGGCGTGGCCCAGCAGCGGGGCGGCGAGCAGGGCGAGAAGTGCCAGGGGTTTCATCGTCAGGCCTCCCGCTTCAGGTGCTCGGCCAGGCGCAGGGCAAGGGCTGCGATGGTCAGGGTGCAGTTCACCGAGCCGACGGTGGGCATCACGCCGCTGCTGGCGATGAACAGGTTGGGGTGGTCGTGGCTGCGACATTGAGCGTCCACCACCGAGTCCTTAGGGTCGGCGCCCATCAGGGTGGTGCCGGTGATGTGGTTGTTGTTGGCGAAGTTGTCCTCGAACACCACCTCGCTGCCGCCCAGCAGTTTCGCCGCGTGGGTATACACCTCGCGGGTGTGCACCGCGCTCCTGCGTACGTAGTCGTCCATCGCGTAGGTGAACTCCGGTTTGGCGATGCCCACGGCGTCGCGCTCGCTGGTGCTGGGGACGATGCGGTTCTCCGGATGCGGGAGGATTTCGTGGAAGCTGTCGAAACGCACGAAGCGCGCGGCACGGTCGCGGATCTGCGCCTCCAGTTCGCGGCCCAGCAGCAGCGGCCCCTTGCGGATCAGCTCGGCGGCCACCTGGTCGGTACGCGAGAGGTTCGACAGGTGGATCTTCTTCGAGGCGTATTCGCTGCGGAATGCGCCATCGCGGAAGCCCACCATCGAGGTCATTTCCTGCGGCCCGCGGCCCGGCCAGAGTTTCTCGTCGGCATAGAACTGCACGGCGGTGCCGGGGTGGTCCATGAGGTTGCGGCCGACCATGTCCGAGCTGTTACCGACTTCGGACATCAGCATCAGCTTGGGCGTCTCGATGCCGTTGGCGGCGAGGATGAAGGTCCCGCCTTCCACCCGATGCTCGTTGCCTTGCGGGTCCTTGTACAGCGCGGCGCCGATCTTGCCGCCGTCGCCCTTCTCCAGCTTGAACACCACGGCGTTGTCCACCAGCCGCGCGCCGGCGCTTTCGGCCTTCTCGACGTGGACGATGCCGTTGTACATGGCGCCGATGGGGCAGATCGGCATGCAGTTGTTGTTGCCGCAGCAGGTTGGCCGCGCGTCGTAGGGGCGGCTGTTGCGCGCCACCGGTTCGGTGACCACGCGGTAGCCGTTGGCGTTGAGCAGGGTCTTGATGCGCTGTTCGTTCCACGACAGCGGCAGGGGCGGCATGGGGTAGGGCTGGCTGCGTGGGGAGTCCAGCTCCTCGTCGCCGGGGCCCCAGACGCCCAGTTCTTCCTCGGCGCGCTGGTACCAGGGTTCGAGCTCGGCGTACTCGATGGGCCAGTCGCGACCCACGCCATAGAGGCTCGCCAGCTTGAGGTCGTTGGGCAGGAAGCGCCACGCCGAGGCTGCCCAGTGCCAGGTGGTGCCGCCGACGACGCGCAGGTACTGCACGTCGTAGGGATGGGTGCCCTTCTGGATCAGGTAGTGGTTGTCCGGGTGGAACTGCGGGTGCGGGGCCTGGCGGCTTGCGGGGTAGGGCGCCTGGTTGTCGGACTTGTCCGCCTGGTTGCGGAAGCGCTCGACGATCTCCCAGCGCGCCATGCGCGGGCCGGCTTCGAGGATCAGCACGTCCTTGCCGGCCAGCGCCAGCTGATGGGCCACCAGTGCCCCGGCGACGCCGGAGCCGACCACGACGAAATCCGCGCGTTGCGTCTCGGCCATGCTCACACCTCCCGTTCGGCCGGCTGCGCCGCCCAGAAGCCCGGCTTGTTCGGGCAGTAGCTGCGGATCACCAGCACGTCGTCCACCGCCTTGAACATCAGCGCCTGCTCGTAGGTGACCACGGTGGCGTTGCTGGCCTCGCCGATCTGCCCCAGGTACCAGCCGCCAAGGATCTGCCGGGCCAGCCACTGCTGGCGCTCGTTCCAACTGGCCGGCGGGTCGGCCAGGTGTGCCAGCAGCTCGGCGAGGCTCTGCTTGAGCGCGGTGTCGCGTTGGGTCAGGGCCTCGAACAGGCGCTGGCCGATGCGCGGATCGAGGTTGCTGCGTCCGGTCAGGCGTCGGGACAGGGTCATGAAGCTGGCCAGCTCCGCCTCGGCCTGGGGCGTCAGCGCGGCCCAGGTGCGGGCAGCGGGACTGAGCAGCACGCCGCCGACCGCCGCGCTGGCGCAGGCCACCGCCAGCAGGCGGCGGCGGGACAGGGGAAAGTCGGAGCGTTGAACATCGGACATGGAGACCTCTCTGGCACCAGGCAACGGTGGCGGCGGGCGGTCTGGCGCCGCCTTCGCCGTATCGTTCGGAACTTGGGACGGCCACCGAGCCGGTCGGGGTGGCGAGAGCGGGCCGCGCCCCTTAGTATTGCCGCTTGTTCAGATTCTGCATGGGCGGATCGACCCGCCGGCGGCCACCGCAAGCCGCGCCGCAGAGCCTCACCGGATAAAACAGCAGCGATGAAACAGTACCTCGACCTCATGCGCCACGTGCGCGAACACGGCACCTTCAAGAGCGACCGCACCGGCACCGGCACCTACAGCGTGTTCGGCCACCAGATGCGCTTCGACCTCGCCGAAGGCTTCCCGCTGGTGACCACCAAGAAGTGCCACCTCAAATCGATCGTTCATGAGCTGCTGTGGTTCCTCAAGGGCTCGACCAACATCGCCTACCTGAAGGAAAACGGCGTCTCGATCTGGGACGAGTGGGCCGACGAGAACGGCGACCTCGGCCCGGTCTACGGCTACCAGTGGCGCTCCTGGCCGGCGCCGGACGGCCGCCACATCGACCAGATCGCCAACCTGATTCAGATGCTGAAGAACAACCCGGACTCGCGCCGCCTGATCGTCTCCGCGTGGAACCCCGCGCTGATCGACGAGATGGCCCTGCCGCCGTGCCACGCGCTGTTCCAGTTCTACGTCGCCGACGGCAAGCTCAGCTGCCAGCTGTACCAGCGCTCGGCCGACATTTTCCTCGGCGTTCCCTTCAACATCGCCAGCTACGCGCTGCTGACCCTGATGGTCGCGCAGGTCGCCGGGCTGCAGCCTGGTGAGTTCATCTGGACCGGCGGCGACTGCCACCTGTACGCCAACCACCTGGAACAGACCGACCTGCAGCTGACTCGCCAGCCGCTGCCGCTGCCGACCATGAAGATCAACCCCGAGGTGAAGGACCTGTTCGAATTCCGCTTCGAGGACTTCGAGCTTGTCGGCTACGAGGCCCACCCGCACATCAAGGCGCCGGTCGCGGTCTGACCTGTCCTCGATGGAGAAAAGGCCGGCGCAATGCCGGCCTTTATGTTTCTGGGTGGCCTGGTGTTGGCAGGATGCTCTTCGTAGGAGCGAGCTTGCTCGCGAACAGGGTCCAGCTCAGAAGTTGAGCGGTTCGCGAGCAAGCTCGCTCCTACAGAAGCCCCCCAACGCTCTGCATTGCGCATGAACAAACCATTCATTCCGTGAATAACTGTTTCGCTTGGCGGTACGAGGTTTCATGGTCGTGCCGCGCGTTGCTATGCTGCCCCAGCTGGCCATCTAGCAGGCCTACGGATTTTCCGCCGTACAACGACAAGACCGGGGACCGTCATGCAGCCTTTCAGCTTCGCCACCACCGCGCAGATCCTCTGCGAGAGTGGTTCCGCCGCCCGCCTGGGGGCGCTCTGCCGCGAACGCGGCGCCCAGCGCGTGCTCATCGTCACCGACCCCGGGATTACCCGCCTGGGCATGCTCGACGGCGTGCTGCCCGGCTTCGCTGCGGCCGGCGTGGCGGTGGAAGTCTTCGACCAGGTATTGGCCGACCCGCCGGAAGCGGTGGTGCTGGCCGCCGTCGAGCAGGCGCGTCGGATGGCCGCGCAATTGGTGATCGGCTTCGGTGGCGGCAGTTCGATGGACGTCGCCAAGCTGGTGGCGCTGCTGGCGCACCCGCTGGCTTGCCAGGGACTGGAGGACGTCTTCGGCGTCGGCAATGCCCGTGGCCCGCGCCTGCCGCTGCTGCAGGTGCCGACCACCGCCGGCACGGGCTCGGAAGTGACGCCGATCGCCATCGTCACCACCGGCGAGACCACCAAGATGGGCGTGGTCAGCCCGCACCTGCTGCCGGACCTGGCGGTGCTCGACGCCGACCTCACTCTCGGCCTGCCGCCGGCGGTGACCGCCGCTACCGGTATCGACGCGATGGTCCACGCCATCGAGGCCTACACCAGCAAGCTGAAGAAGAATCCGCTGTCCGATCTGCTGGCCCGCGAGGCCCTGCGCCTGCTGGCGCTGAACCTGGACGAGGCGGTGCACAACGGTCGCAATCGCGAGGCGCGCCAGGCCATGCTGCTGGGCGCCTGTCTGGCCGGCCAGGCCTTCGCCAACGCTCCGGTGGCCGCCGTGCACGCGCTGGCTTATCCGCTGGGCGGGCACTTCCATATTCCCCACGGACTGAGCAATGCACTGGTGTTGCCCGAGGTGATCCGCTTCAATGCGCCCAACGCCGGCGCGCTCTATGCCGAACTGGCGCCGCTGCTGCTGGGCGAGCGCCTGCGCAGCGACGCCGACCGCACCGAGCAGTTCATCGCCGAACTGGCCGATCTCAGCCCGCGCAGCGGCCTGCCCTCGCGCCTGCGCGACGCCGGCGTGCCGGAGGACAGCCTGCCGCGCCTGGCCGCCGATGCCATGCAGCAGCAGCGCCTGTTGGTGAATAATCCCCGTGAGGTCAGCGAGCGCGACGCTCTGGCCATCTACCGAGCCGCCTACTGAGAGAGCGATGAGCGAACAGCACCCCAGCCGCGCCGATTACGCGCACTTCCAGCCGATCACCACCCGCTGGCACGACAACGACATCTACGGCCACGTGAACAACGTGACCTACTACGGCTTCTTCGATACGGCGGTGAACACCTACCTGATCGAGCGCGGCGGCCTGGATATCCACGACGGCGAGGTGGTGGGCTTCGTGGTCAGCTCCAACTGCGACTACTTCGCCCCGGTGGCCTTCCCCGAGCGCATCGAGGTCGGCCTGCGGGTCGGCAAGCTGGGCAACAGCTCGGTGCAGTACGAGCTGGCGATCTTCCGCGCGGGCGAGGACCTGGCCTGCGCCGCCGGGAAGTTCGTGCATGTCTTCGTCGACCGCGCGAGCAACAGCCCGGTGTCGATCCCGGCGCCGCTGCGCGAGGCGATGGAAGTGCTGGTCCGAGGCTGACGGCTCTTCGCAGGAACGAGCCTGCTCGCGAACCGCCCAGCTCCGAAGTCGACGGGAGCTCGTTCGCGAGCAAGCTCCTACGCAAAGGCGCTCCTCACCACCCCATCGGATAGTGCTGAATCCGGCAGGGCTTGGGATTGCCGTCGTTCTTGCACTCCCCGTCCAGGTACTGGTAGCGCATCCACACGCGCTGGCCCGGCTTGGGCCAGTGCTGGCGCGGAATCATGCTCTGGTAGTCGACGCTCTCCGGCGCGAAGGCGATCACTTCGCCGCGAATCGGGCATTCGGTCGATTCCGCCTGCGTCTTCACCGACTCGACCCGGCCCTTGAGCCCCGGATAGGGCTGGGCCACTGTCTCGGTGATCTCCACCTCCATCCGGCAGATCTGCCAATTCGCCGCGTGGACGCAGGGCGCCACGAAAAGGGGCAGGAACAGTCCGGCAGCAACTCTCACGACAAGCACTCCTTGTAGCCAGTGATCCCTGGCCTGCAAGCCTATACCACCCACGCCAGATGGCACGCCCGCGGGCCTGCTCCCGGTTTCTGGCCGGCGGCGCGGGGCGGGAGCCTCCGAGGCGAGCGGGCTGGCTTGCGAACATCGCCGCAGCGGCGCTGTACGGCGCCGTGTACCCGGCCCGAAACGAAAGAGCCCGCCGGAAGGCGGGCTCTTTGTTCAGCACGGCATCAATCGTCGTGATGCTTGTGTTTGTGCTTATGGTGGCCTTTGCCCTTGTGATAACCACTGTCGTGGTGATCATTGTCGTCGTTGTTCTTGTCGGCCATGTGGTTGCCCAGCGCGCCGCCCGCGGCACCGCCCAGGCCCGCGCCGATAGTGCCGCCGGTGGAACCGCCGACCTTGTTGCCGATTACCGAGCCGCCAGCGGCACCCAGACCGCCGCCGATGGCCGCCTCGGTCTTGTTGCCGTTCTTCGCGCCCATCGCGCCGCCGGCCGCGCCGCCGACGCCCGCGCCAATGGCGGCGCCGGTGGAGCCGCCCAGCGCACCGCCGACCACGTTGCCCAGCGCGCCGCCGACGCCGCTGCCGATGGCAGCCTTGGTGTCATCGGCCACGGCATGGGAGGCCAGGAGGCTCAGGGCCAGTACAGTGAGAGTCTTACGCATCATGCGAACCTGAAAGTAGGGAAGGATTGGGGAAATTGTCCCGCACAGCAAACAGCCGGGCAACGCGTGCCCGGCTGTCGGTCATCATTTCCGTGCACTGATCGCGGTTTATCTTCCGCGGATCAATCCCAGCCGCGACGGTGGTGCTTGTGCTTGTACCAGCCGCGATGACGGCCATTGTCGTGCCAGCCGCGATCGTAGTCACGATCATGGTAACGGGCACGACGGTAGCCGTGACGGTAGTCGTCATCGTCGTCGTCGCGGTTGTTGTCGGCGTAGTGGTTGCCCAGCGCGCCGCCCGCGCCGCCACCCAGGGCCGCGCCGATCAGGCCGCCAGTGGTACCGCCCACCTTGTTGCCGATCACCTGGCCGCCAGCTGCGCCCAGGCCACCGCCGATGGCGGCTTCTGTCTTGTTGCCGTGGCGGGCACCGACCGCACCACCGGCCGCACCGCCGATACCACTACCAATGGCGGCGCCGGTGCTGCCGCCGACCGCTTGGCCGACGACCGAACCCAATACCCCGCCCAGGGCGCCACCGACGCCGGCACGGGTGTCGCCGTCCGCGACGGCGGTGCCACCAACCAGCGCAAGAGACAACAGGAGCATCGAGGAGTACTTCATAGAGAGGATCTCTCTGTGGGGATGTTGGATGCGATCCTGTGTTCGTGCGAAGGCTCTGACAAGGCACTTCCGACGAATAGC
This sequence comes from Pseudomonas sp. ATCC 13867, assembly GCF_000349845.1. Classification (NCBI taxonomy): domain Bacteria; kingdom Pseudomonadati; phylum Pseudomonadota; class Gammaproteobacteria; order Pseudomonadales; family Pseudomonadaceae; genus Pseudomonas; species Pseudomonas sp. ATCC 13867. Next base: position 348,613 of record NC_020829.1, read on the forward strand.
ACGACTTTCATCAAATAATGCAAGTATTTGATTTAAGGTCAGAACTTTTTCGATTTTGCGCGGTCTGAGTGTTATTCCGGGGTTTTGTTTTGTGTGTGTTTTTACCGCAAACTGCCATTGCAATGATGGCTTTTCACGATTCGCCACCGGATTCCCCAAGTGTACCTTCCAGTCCTTTCCCGAGTGATGTGTTTTCGGCGGATTCTTCGCAGGACGTAATCTCGTGCGCGTGTGGAAAAGCCCGGATACGCGGACTGCAACTTGGATGCACGTCGCCGAAGGCTTCCGAACGAATCGATGCGCTGATCGGCAGTCGAGGCGCTGCAGGTTCATGTCGGCGCTTTTCGTAGGCGCGCGAGCTTGCTCGCGAACCACCCAGCCCCGATATGGCCGGGAAACGCTGTTCGCGAGCAAGCTCGCTCCTACAAGATCAGGAGCCGCTCAGGAGGCGCGGGAGGATCACAGGATCCGCGGGCTCGGCCTGGCCTTTTCGAAACGGATGGCGATGAATTTCGACGTCGGGGTATGGCTACCCACGCCGTGGCTTTCCAGCGGCACCAGCGGGTTGGTTTCCGGGTAGTAGGCCGCCGCCTGGCCGGCGGGGATGTCGTAGGCCAGCAGGGTGAAGCCGCTGACCCGGCGTTCCACGCCGTCCGCCCAGAGCGACACCATGTCCACCTGCTCGCCCGGCTCGAAGCCCAGGCGGCGGATGTCCGCCTCGTTGGCGAACACCACCTCGCGCTGGCCGCGTACGCCCCGGTAGCGGTCGTCCAGGCCGTAGATGGTGGTGTTGTACTGGTCGTGGGAGCGCAGCGTCTGCAGGATCAGGTGCGGTTCGTGGCCGGTCTTGCGGACCTTCTCATGCACCAGATCCGCCGGCAGCGGGTGGCGCTGGAAGTTGGCCTTGCCGCTGGCGGTGCTCCAGCGCCGGGCGCCGGCGCTGTTGCCCAGGTAGAAGCCGCCCGGGTGCGCCACGCGGCGGTTGAAGTCGGCGAAGCCGGGGATGGTGTCGGCGATCAGGTCGCGGATGCGCTCGTAGTTGGCGATCAGTGCATCCCAGTCCACCGGGTGGTTGCCCAGGGTGGCCTTGGCGATGCCGGCGATGATGGCGGGTTCGGAGCGCATCTGTTTCGACGACGGCTCCAGTTGGCCGAAGGAGGCGTGGATCATGCTGAAGGAGTCTTCCACGGTCACCGCCTGCGGGCCGTCGGCCTGGTGGTCGATGTCGGTGCGACCCAGGCACGGCAGGATCAGTGCGTCGCCGCCCACGGTGAGGTGGCTGCGGTTGAGCTTGGTGCTGATCTGCACGGTCAGGGCGCAGTTTTCCAGGGCGCGGTGGGTGCGCGGGCTGTCCGGGGTGGCCTGGGCGAAGTTGCCGCCCAGGCCGATGAAGACTTTCGCCTCGCCCTTGAGCATGGCGTTGATCGCCTCGACCGTGTTGTGGCCGTGCTGGCGCGGCACCTTGAAGCCGAAGCGGTGTTCGATGGCATCCAGCAGCGCCGCCGGCGGGCGGTCGTTGATGCCCATCGTGCGGTCGCCCTGCACGTTGCTGTGGCCGCGTACCGGGCACAGGCCGGCGCCGGGGCGGCCGAGGTTGCCGCGCAGCAGTTGCAGGTTGGCGATTTCCTGGATGGTCGGCACCGAGTGGTGGTGCTGGGTGATGCCCATCGCCCAGCAGACGATCACGCGCTCGGCGCGACGGTACATCAGCGCCGCCTGCTCGATCTCGGCCAGGCTCAGGCCGGACTGCCGCTCGATGTGCTCCCAGCGGGTGGCGTCCAGTTCGGCAAGGTAGTCCTCGATGCCCTGGGTGTGCTCGGCGATGAAGGCATGATCGAACACCGCCGGTTCGCCCTTGGCCTGGGCTTCACGCTCCCACTGCAGGAGGAACTTGGCGATGCCGCGCACGGCGGCCATGTCGCCGCCCAGCGCCGGGCGGAAGAAGGCGGTGTTCAGCGGCTCGGAGCCGTTGGTGAGCATTTCCAGTGCGTGCTGCGGGTGCTGGAAACGCTCCAGGCCGCGCTCCTTCAGCGGGTTGAAGGCGACCACCTGGGCGCCGCGCTTCACCGCCTCGCGCAGCGGCTCGAGCATGCGCGGATGGTTGGTGCCGGGGTTCTGGCCGAAGATGAAGATCGCGTCGGCATGCTCGAAGTCGGCGAAGGTCACGGTGCCCTTGCCGACGCCGACGCTCTCCCCCAGGGCGACGCCGCTGGCCTCGTGGCACATGTTCGAGCAGTCGGGGAAGTTGTTGGTGCCAAAGGCGCGGACGAACAACTGATAGAGGAACGCGGCTTCGTTGCTGGCCCGGCCCGAGGTGTAGAACTCGGCCTGGTCGGGGCTTTCCAGGGTGCGCAGGTGCTGGGCGATCAGGGCGAAGGCGTCGTCCCAGTCGATCGGCAGGTAGCGGTCGGTGGCCGGGTCGTAGCGCATCGGCTCGGTCAGGCGGCCCTGGTACTCCAGCCAGTAGTCGCTTTGCTCACGCAGCGAACTGACGCTGTGCCGGGCGAAGAAGGGGGCGTCCACGCGGCGCTTGGTGGCTTCCCAGTTCACCGCCTTGGCGCCGTTCTCGCAGAACTTCACCCGGCCATCCTCGGGAGAGTCGCCCCAGGCGCAGCCGGGGCAGTCGAAGCCGCCGTTCTGGTTGGTCTTGAGCAGCGCGCGCAGGTTCTTGAACGGCTGCTTGCTGTCCAGCCAGAAGCGCGTGACGCTCATCAGCGCACCCCAGCCGGCGGCCGGGCCCTTGTAGGGTTGGTAGCGAGGGTTTTCCTGTTGCAGGCTCATGGGCGGCTCTCTCGGACGGCATGCGGCGCCGGGCTGTAGACCCGGGGCGCGCTGCGATGGGGCAGGTGGATCAGGTTCAGGTTGTGCTCGCGGGCCCACTGCACCGTGAGCGCGGTCGGGGCGGACAGGCTGACCAGGGTGGGCAGGCCGGCGCGCACGGCCTTGTGGATCAGCTCCAGGCTGCAGCGGCTGGTGACCACGGCGAAGCCGCCGTGCGCATCCAGGTGCTGGCGCTTGAGGGCGCCAACCAGTTTGTCGAGGGCGTTGTGCCGACCGATGTCCTCGCGGCACAGGCGAACGTCGCCGTGGCCGTCGACGAACAGGGCGGCGTGCACCGCGCCGCTGCGGCGGGCGATGTCCTGGGCCGCCGTCACGCGCTCGCGCAGGCCGGCGAGGTGGGCGGTGGGCGGCAGTGGCGTGGCCGGCAGCAGCGGCAGGGCCGGCAATGCCTGGTCCAGCGCCTCGACGCCGCACAGGCCGCAGCCCGTATTGCCGGCCAGTTGCCGGCGCTGCTGCTTGAGCGTCCAGAACGCGCGATTGCTGACCTGCACGTCGGCGGCGATAGCGTCGCCGTGTGGCGTCAGGTGGATGTCATAGATGTCGTCGATGGATTCGATGAGGCCGGCGCCGAGGCTGAAGCCGTGGATGAAGTCTTCCAGGTCGTTCGGCGAAACCATCATCACCGCCTGGTTGAGGCCGTTGTAGGCGATGGCCAGGGCGACTTCGTCGGCCAGCGGAGCGCGGCCGGTGTCGCTGTCCGGGGTGAGTTCGGCGTAGGCGTAGCCGTCGGCAGGCACGACGGCGACCCGGACCGCGGCGGGGGCCGGGCGGGCGATCAGGCAAGGCATGGGCGGAGCCCTGTGGTTCTAGTAATGGGGCCAGCCTAGGCCGATGCGGGGAGGGCGTCTAATGGGTAGTGTCGATACCATGATCGACGCCATCTATCATGCGCTTGCGGCATTACCCAGCAGCGCGGCCGCTTCGCGGAAGCAGGCATCGGCCAGGGCCGAGCGCGGTGCGCCACGGCGGATGATCAGGCCGAGCGGGGAGAGGGTGCGCGCGTCCTCTATCGGGGTGAGAACGAAGTGTTCGCCCTGGGCATCGAGTCCGCTGCCCAGCGGCATGATCGCGCAGCACAGGCCGCGCTCCACGGCTTGCACGAGCTGGTGCACGGCATCCGTTTCCAGGCGCGGCTGGGGTGTCAGGCCCCGGCTGCGGAAACCGTGGTCGATGGACTGGCGGAAGTGCATGCCGGCCGAGAGCAGGCCCAGGGGCAGGTCCACCAGGGCATCCCAGCTCAGGCTCGGGCTGTCGATCTGGAAGTGCCGGCGGTCGTGCAGCAGGCCCATCCGCGTGGCGGCCAGTTCCAGTCCTTGGAAGTGCTCGCGGTCGATGCGGTCGAGGTAGGAGAGGCCGAGGTCCAGTTGGTTGCGTCCCAGACCCTCGAGGATGTTCTCCGAGCTCAGGGCATAGAGCTGGAAGCGCAGTTCCGGGTGGCGCTGGGCGAAGAGTTCGATCAGCCGCATGGGGTCGAAGCCCGCCAACGGCACCAGCCCCAGGCGCAGGGTGCCGACCAGTTGCCCACGGCAGGCGGCGGCCTCGGCGTACAGGCCGTCGTGGGCCGCCAGCAGGCTGCGCGCCCAGGCCAGGACGCGTTCGCCGGCCTCGGTGAATCCTTCGAAACGCTGGCCACGCCGTACCAGTTCCAGGCCCAGCTCTTCCTCCAGGCTGCGCAGTCGCATCGACAGGGTCGGCTGGGTGACATGGCAGCGTGCCGCCGCCTGGCCGAAATGCCGCGTTTCGTCGAGGGCGCAGAGGAATTTGAGCTGTTTGATGTCCATCGGTGGATGGCTCCGGAAGCGGCTTTCTGTCGGTTGCTGGCAGGCTTGGGATTAATCCGGCGAGCGTTGCCGATCATGCCGACTAGACTCCTATCGCGCGCGGTCTGCCCAATGCCGGCCGCTGTCACTGTAACCGTAGGGAGGTTGGAAATGGGCATTTTTGCGTTTGTGAAGGAAGCCGGCGAGAAACTCTGGGAGAGTATCGTGGGCCAGGAGGCACAGGCCGCCGAGTCGCTCAAGGAGCATATCGCCAAGGTTGGTCTGGGCAACCCGAACATCCAGGTCAGCGTCGAGGGCGACAAGGTGATCGCCACCGGCGAGGTGGCCAGCCAGGAGGAGAAGGAGAAGATTCTGCTTGCCCTGGGTAACGTCGCGGGGGTGTCCGGTGTCGAGGACCATATCAGCGTGGCCACGCCGACACCGGAGGCGCGTTTCGTCACCGTGAAGAAGGGCGACACCCTGAGCGCCATCGCCAAGGCCGAGTACGGCAACGCCAACGCCTACATGAAGATTTTCGAGGCGAACAAGCCGATGCTCAGCCACCCGGACAAGATCTATCCCGGCCAGGTGCTGCGGATTCCGGAGTAACACCCACGAGCCCGGCCCAGCGCCGGGCTCTTCGTTTCACAGCCCTTCGATCAGCGTCCGGTAGCTGTCCTGGGCGGCGAATTCCTCGGTGTTCTTCGGGCCGTCGCGGCTGTCGGGCTGGCGCACCGCCAGCAGATGGCCGACGCCGAAGTGCCGTGCCGCGCGCAGGATCGGCAGGCTGTCATCGATGAACAGGCTGCGTGCCGGATCGAAGCCGATGTCGGCCTGCAGCGCCTGCCAGAACTGCGGGTCCTCCTTGGGGTAGCCGTAGTCGTGGGAGCTGATGAGGCGGTCGAACCAGGGCGCGAGCTCGACGCGCTCCAGTTTCAGCGACAGCGAATCACGGTGGGCATTGGTGATCAGCACTGCGCGCTTGTCGTTGAGGCGCAGCGCGGCGAGGAACAGGTCGGCGTCCGGGCGCAGGGCGATCAGGTGGGCGACTTCGCGCTTGAGCTCGCGGATCGACAGCCTGAGTTCGCGGCTCCAGAAATCCAGGCAGTACCAGTTGAGCTGTCCGGCGTGGTCGCGGAACAGCGGCAGCAGTTCGGCGTCGGCCTGGGCGCGGCTGATGCCGTGGTGCTCGGCGTAGCGCTGGGGCAGGTGTTCGAGCCAGAAATGGTTGTCGAAGTGCAGGTCGAGCAGGGTTCCGTCCATGTCGAGCAGGACGGTGTCGATGGCTGACCAGGGCAGGCTTGGCATGGCAGGCTCGGTAAAAGGGTGTCGCAATTGCGCGGCGGATCGGCGATCCCGGCGCAAGATCCGACACGGACAATCGGAGAAGGCGGGTTATCATAGCCGACCCGGCCACCCCCAGGAGTTGCCCCATGCGTCAGAAACCCACGGTGCTCGCCCGCGAGATCGTCGCCAAAAGCCGGCTGTTTGCCGTCGAAGAGCTGCAATTGCGCTTCTCCAACGGCGTCGAGCGCACCTATGAGCGTCTGGTCGGCAAGGGACAGGGCTACGGTGCGGTGATGGTGGTCGCGATGCTCGACGCCGAGCACGTGGTCCTGGTCGAGGAATACTGCGCCGGGGTCGACGAATATCAGCTGTCGCTGCCCAAGGGCCTTGTGGAGCCGGGCGAGGACATCCTCGCCGCCGCCGACCGCGAGCTCAAGGAGGAGGCCGGCTACGGCGCCCGTGAGCTGGAGCACATCACCGAGCTGTCGCTGTCGCCGGGCTACATGAGCCAGCGTATCCAGGTGGTGCTGGCGCGCGACCTCTACGCGGAAACGCTGCCCGGCGACGAGCCCGAGCCGATGCGCGTGGACAAGATCAACCTGCGCGAGCTTTCCAGCCTCGCCCAGCATGCCCAGTTCAGCGAAGGTCGCGCCCTGGCCGCGCTCTATCTGGTGCGTGACCTGCTGACCCAGCGCGGGGAATACCAGCCGTGAAACATGCCTTCCTTCCCGCCGTGATCGACCTGGTGCAGCAGGCTGGCGACGTGATCCTGCCGTTCTGGCGGAGCGAACTGGACGTCGAGCGGAAGGCCGACGAGTCGCCGGTGACCGCCGCCGACCTGGCTGCCCACCGCCTGCTGGCCGACGGCCTGCGCGCGTTGGCGCCGGAGGTGCCGGTGCTGTCGGAGGAAGACTGCGCCATCCCGTTGGAGACGCGCGCCCAATGGACGCGCTGGTGGCTGGTGGACCCGTTGGACGGCACCAAGGAGTTCATCGCCGGTAGTGACGAGTTCACCGTCAACGTGGCGCTGATCGAGCGCGGTCGCGTGGTGCTCGGTGTGGTCGGTGTCCCCGCCAGCGGCCGCTGCTACTACGGTGGTGTCGGGCTCGGGGCGTGGCGCGAGGAGCGCGGTGGCGAGCCGCAGGAAATCGGTGTGCGTCTCAGCCCCGGCGAAGCCTTCACCGTGGTGGCCAGCAAGCGCCATTCGAGCCCTGCACAGGAGCGCCTGCTGGCTGGCCTGGCGGAGCGATTCGGCGATCTGCAACTGGCCAATATCGGCAGCTCGTTGAAATTCTGTCTGCTGGCCGAGGGTGCGGCGGACTGCTATCCGCGCCTGGCGCCCACCTCGCAGTGGGATACCGCGGCGGCCCAGGGCGTGCTGGAAGGCGCTGGCGGTGAAGTGCTCGACCTGCATGGCCAGACATTCACCTATGAGTCCCGGGAGAGTTTCCTCAACTCCTCGTTCCTTGCCCTGCCGCAGGCCGCGGAGTGGCGCGAGGAGCTGATCCAGCTGGCGCGTGCGCTGGACTGATTGGCCCTGCTGCTTTGCGTAAGCGAGCTTGCTCGCGAACCAGACTGACGCCGGTGTTGCCGGTCGACCCGTTCGCGAGCAAGCTCCTACAAAAACCTTCTTCTGCCGTCGTGATCCATGCCTGAATTACCCGAAGTCGAAACCACCCGCCGGGGCATCGCGCCCTATCTCGAAGGCCAGCGCGTCAGCCGCGTGATCGTCCGCGAACGCCGTCTGCGCTGGCCGATCCCGGAGGATCTCGACGTACGTCTCTCCGGGCAGCGCATCCTGCAGGTGGAGCGGCGCGCCAAATACTTGTTGCTCAATGCCGAGGTCGGCACGCTGATCAGCCACCTGGGCATGTCGGGCAGTCTGCGCCTGGTCGAATGCGGGCTACCGGCGGCGCGCCACGAGCACGTGGACATCGAGCTGGAGTCGGGCCTGGCGCTGCGCTACACCGATCCCCGGCGTTTCGGCGCGCTGCTGTGGAGCCAGGCGCCGCTGGAGCACGAATTGCTGCGCCACCTCGGGCCGGAGCCGTTGACCGACGCCTTCGAGGGCGAGCGGCTGTACCAGCTGTCCCGTGGCCGCAGCATGGCGGTGAAGCCCTTCATCATGGACAACGCGGTGGTGGTCGGCGTGGGCAACATCTACGCCACCGAGGCGCTGTTCGCCGCCGGCATCGATCCGCGCCGCGAGGCCGGCTCCATCTCCCGTGCCCGCTACCTGAAGCTGGCGCAGGAGATCAAGCGCATCCTGGCGATCGCCATCGAGCGCGGCGGCACCACGCTGCGCGATTTCGTCGGCGGCGACGGCCAGCCGGGCTACTTCCAGCAGGAGCTGTTCGTCTACGGACGCGGTGGCGAGTTCTGCAAGGTGTGTGGCTCGACCCTGCGCGAGGTTCGCCTCGGCCAGCGCGCCAGCGTGTACTGTCCGCGCTGCCAACGTTGACGTTTCCCGTCGCCGTTAACCTGTCGCACCCCAACCCATAACAACAATGGCCCCTTGCGAGGGGGCCGCCAGGTGATTCATGTCCGGCAATTATCTGCCCCGCAATCCGTTCGCCGAGGCGCTCGGCCACGCCATGCTGCGCCTTTCGGGCTGGCGCATCGAAGGCTCGCTGCCCGCCCTCGACAAGTTCGTGGTGATCGGCGCCCACCACACCTCCAACTGGGACTTCGTGCTGTTCCTCGCCGCCAAGTTCGTGCTGCGCCTGAATGCACGCTGGTTCGGCAAGCACACCCTGTTCAGCGGGCCCTTGGGCGGGATGATGCGCCGCTGGGGCGGGATTCCGATCCAGCGCCATCTCAAGCTCAATACCGTGGACCAGGCGGTACAGGCCTTCCATGAGAGCCGCGAGATGATGCTGATCCTCTCGCCGGAGGGTACGCGCAAGAAGGTCGAGCGCTGGAAAATGGGCTTCTACCACATCGCCCGTGGCGCGGGCGTGCCCATCGTGCTGGCGGCGCTGGATTATCCGGGGCGGCGCATCGTCATTGGCGAGCCTTACTGGCCGACCGGAGACGAAGCGGGGGACCTGCGGCGGATGCTGGATTTCTACCAGCCGTTCGTACCGAAAAAGCCTGAATATGCATTCTTCGGCGATTGAAGGCGGTCACGCGACAAGTCATGGAGCGCTGTTATAGTTACTGGCAGTCTGCCTGCCCAACTACATAAAAAAGGACTTCCTTCCATGAACCTGTTTCGCACCACCGCCGCTGTCCTGGCTTTGACTTGTGGGCTGTCGGCGATGCCGGTCGCTGCCGATGAAGTGACGGCCAACTCCAGCGGCGATCCGATCTACACCGTCGAGGCTCCGCCGGGCTATGCCATGATGGGCGACCTGATCTTCGCGCGTCCGCTGCTGATCGCCGCCACCGTGGTGGGCGCCGCGGCATTCGTGGTGACCCTGCCGTTCAGCGCGTTGGGCGGTAACGTCAAGGAAGCGGGCCAGGCGCTGGTGGTCGAGCCGGGCAAGGCGGCCTTCGTGCGTTGCCTGGGGTGCACCACGAGCGGCTACAAGCAGGACTGATTTCCGTCGATAGGGGGCGGCTGCCTTCGGGCCGCCCTGTGATAGGGAGCGCATCGGCGGCGATGCGTTGAGCAGGTAGCGTATGGAAACGACCCGGCTGAAGAAGCATCTGCGTCCAGTGCTTCTGCTGCTGGTTGCCGTGGGGCTCGGCTACAGCTTCTGGTCCAGTGCCGGCCTGCTGCAGTTGGGAGCCGGGCTGGCGCTGTTCCTGTTCGGCATGCAGTGCCTGGAAGAAGGGCTGCGCGACCTGGCCGGCAGCCAGTTGGAGCGCTGGCTCGAAAAGAGCACCGCGACCCGGGGCAAGAGCCTGCTGTTCGGCCTCTTCGGCACCTTCCTGCTGCAATCTTCCACCCTGGTTTCCCTGCTCACCATTGCCTTCATCAGTACCGGGCTGATCCAGCTGGCCGGTGGCATCGCCATCCTGTTCGGCGCGAATCTGGGCGCCACCAGCGGCATCTGGCTGCTCGCCCTGGCCGGGCAGAACCTGAGCCTGAGCCCGCTGGCGCTGCCGCTGCTGGTCCTCGGCGTGCTGATGGGTTTCAACGGCGCCAGGAGCAAGGCCGCCGGACGCATCCTGCTGGGGATCGCCTTCATCTTCCTGGGCATCGACCAGATCAAGGAAGGTTTCGGAAGCTTCGGCGATGCGATGGACATGAGCGAGCTGCGTTCGGAAGGCATGCTCGGCGCGCTGCTGTTCGTCACCTTCGGCATCCTCATCACCGTGGTGCTGCAATCCAGCCACGCGACCCTGATGCTGACTCTCGCCGCCCTGGCCGGCGGCCAGCTGGAGCTGGGCCAGAGCCTGGCGATCGCCATCGGCTCCAACGTCGGCAGCAGTGTCACCACGGCCTTCGTTGGCTCCCTGGGCGGCAACCGCAGCGGGCAGCGGCTGGCGCTGGCGCACGTGCTGTTCAACGTGGTCACCGGGGTGCTGGCGTTCTTCCTGCTCTCGCCGCTGACCTGGCTGGTGCACTGGCTGGTGACGCCGCTGGGGCTGGCGGACAACCCGATGATCCAGCTGGCGCTGTTCCACAGCCTGTTCAACGGCATGGGCGTGGCGCTGTTCTGGCCGCTGCAGGGCGCGCTGGCCACCGCGCTGGCGCGCTGGCTGCCGGAAGTGGAGGAGCCGCCGGTGCTGATCACCGACATGGCGCCGGCGCTGCCGACCCTCGAGCGCACCCATGCGCGCTACCTCAACGAACGGGCGCTGGATTCCGCCGATGCCTCGGCCAGTGCGGTGCTTCAGGAACTGCGCCACCTCGGCCGCCTGAGCATCGAGGTGATCTGCCACGCGCTGTACCTGCCGGTGGAGATGCTCAACCAGCCGCGAGTGGACGAACGCCAGTTGCTGGCCGCGCCGGATCGCCACGCGCTGTCCGCGGAAGTGCTCTACCAGCGCCACATCAAGGGCGTCTATGGCGACCTGCTGAGCTTCATGGGCCGCCTGGACGTGCCGCTGGACGATGAGCACCAGCGTCTCTGGCTGTCCTGTCAGGTGGTGGCGCTGCAACTGGTCGATGCGGTGAAGGATGCCAAACACTTGCAGAAGAACCTCGGCCAGGCGCTGCTGGGCGAACCCTCGGCCATGCGCGAGGCCTATCTGGAACTGCGCCGGCACCTGCTCGGCATGCTGCGGGAAGTGCGGGCGGTGGGCGCCTTGATCGGCGGCGAGCTGCCCGCAGACGCGCTGCACGCACGCCTGCAACTACTCGACGAGAGTGCGGCGGCGTTCGACGCGGCCTTCCGCCAGCGTCTGTTCGCCGCCGTGCGCCGGCAGGAGCTGGACGGCCTGCAGACCAGTTCGCTGATGAACGACCTGGGCTACGTCAGCCGCATCATCCAGAGTCTGCGCAACGTGTTGCAGCTGGGCACCGAACACGGCCTGTTCGAACCGCACGAGGACGACGACGCGCCGGCCCTGATCCTCCCCTGATCAGTCTGTCCGGGTCAGCGCAGCGGCGCCGCCAGTTCGGTGGCCAGACCGATGCCGCGCGGGTCGCTGGCGGACTGCACCTCGCCGGACTTCTTGTTCCACAGCAGCACCTGCTGGTTGCCGTAGGCGCGGCCGACATCCTTGAGCGAGTAGCCACGGCGATTCAGTTCGGCCATTTCGCTGCCGCTGAAGGTGCGCGGTTCGTGCTCGATCACGTCCGGCAGATACTGATGGTGATAGCGCGGGGAAGATACCCAGCGCTGCACCGGCTTGCCGTCCAGGTAGTCCAGCATCGCCAGCAGCACCATGCTGGGGATGCGGCTGCCGCCGGGGGTGCCGAACGCCGCCAGCTCCGTCGGGCTCTCGATGAAGCTCGGGCTCATGCTCGACAGTGGGCGCTTGCCCGACGCCACGGCGTTGGCCTGGCTGCCGGCCAACTGGTAGGCATTGGCGCCGCTGACGTCGGTGGCGAAGTCGTCCATCTCGTCGTTGAGCAGCACGCCGGTGCCGGGCACGGTGAAGGCCGCGCCGAACGGCAGGTTGACCGAGAGGGTCGCGGCTACGGCGTTGCCATCGGCATCCATGACCACGAAATGGGTGGTGTGGTCGCCCTCGCGCCAGGCGGGCGTTGCGGGCAGCGATGAGCTGGGGGTGGCGCGCTGTGGGTCGATGCCGTCGGCCAGTCGCTTGAGGTAGGCGGGGGCGAGCAGTTGCGGCAGCGGGTTGGCGACGCGGTCGGGGTCGCCCAGCAGGCCGCGGTCGCGGTAGGCGCGGCGTAGCACTTCCACCACATAGTGGGCGCGCTGAACCGGCTCGGCCTTCTGCCAGGGCAGTTGCTGCAACATCCCCAGGCTCTGGGCCAGGGCGACGCCGCCGGCGGAGGGCGGTGGCGCACTGATCAGCTCGCGCCCGCCGTCCAGTGGGAAGCGCAGGGCCTGGCGTTCGACGGTGCGGTAGCTGGCCAGGTCCTCCAGGCTCCAGATACCGCCGGCGGCGCGCACGCCCTCGACCAGTTTCTCGGCGGTTTCCCCTTCGTAGAAGCCGATGCGTCCGTAGCGCGCCAGGCGCTCCAGGGTGCGCGCCAGTTCCGGCTGGCGCAGCAGGTCCCATTCTTCGGGCAGGTTGCCCTGGGCGAGGAAGATGCGCGCGGTCTCGCGGTCCTTGCGCATCGCGTCCAGGCGCCAGGAGGCGCGGTCGATGTAGATGCGGTCGACGGAGACGCCGTCGGTGGCCAGACGGATCGCCGGGACCAGGTTATTGGCCAGGGTCTTCCTGCCGTAGCGGCTGGTGATGTCCGCGAGCGCGGCGGGCAGGCCGGGGATGCCGGCGGCGAGCGCGCCGTTGAGCGACAGTTGCGGGTCGACCTTGCCGTTGCGCTCGTACATGCGCGCGTGGGCGGTCAGCGGGGCGCGCTCGCGGGCGTCGATGAAGCGGTAGGTCGGCGGATCGCCCGCCTGGCGCAGCAGGAAGAAACCGCCGCCGCCCAGGCCCGAGCCGTAGGGTTCGGCCACCGCCAGCGCGGCGCTGATGGCCACGGCGGCGTCGAAGGCATTGCCGCCGTCGGCAAGGGTCTCCAGGCCGGCAACGGTAGCCGATGGGTGCGCCGTGGCGACGCTGGCCTGGGCCGGGTGTTCCGCGGCATGCAGGGCGGCGCTGAGCAGCAGGAGGCTGCAGACGCCGAGCAGGGAAGCGCGGGAGCGGAAATTCAACAGGGACATGGCATCTCACGAACCGCCGGCTGTGCCGGCCGGAAACCTAATGGGGCGAAGGTAGGAGGATAGACAATCCCGCAGCCCGGCGGTTTGTGAGAACTCAATGAAAAAATGTCGAAACGCGAGGGATCAGGCCTTGCCGGTGAGCTTCTTGTATTTCTCCATCAGCTCATCCTTGCTCTCGACGTTGTTTTCGTCGAGCGGGATGCAGTCGACCGGACAGACCTGCTGGCACTGCGGTTCGTCGTAGTGGCCGACGCATTCGGTGCACAGGTTCGGGTCGATGACGTAGATCTCCTCACCCTGGGAGATCGCAGCATTGGGGCACTCGGGTTCGCAGACGTCGCAGTTGATGCAATCGTCGGTGATTTTCAGGGACATCGAACAACTCCAACCGTGGAAGGGCCCACGGCGATCGGTAGCACAATGGTGAAATTGTGCCGCATCGGCGCGCGCAGTGCACGCGGCCCGGCGGAAGGGGCTCTGGAATCGGGGCGGCCGCCATCCGTGGCGGCGTCGCGGTCAGCGCTTGAAGCGCTCGGCCAGGGCGTTGGCCACCGCGGGATGGACGAACTTGGCGATATCGCCGCCCAGCGCCGCGATCTCGCGCACCAGGGTGGAGGAGATGAAGGAGTACTTCTCCGACGGCGTGAGGAACATGCTTTCCAGGTCGGGGGCGAGCTGGCGGTTCATGTTGGCCAGCTGGAACTCGTACTCGAAGTCCGACACCGCGCGCAGGCCGCGCAGCAGGATGTTGGCGTTCTGTTCCTTGGCGAAATGCGCGAGCAGCGAGGAGAAGCCGACGACTTCGACATTGGGCAGGTGCGAGGTGACCTGGCGGGCCAGCTCTACGCGTTGTTCCAGCGGGAACAGGGGGTTTTTCTTGGGGCTGGCGGCGACGGCAATGATCACCTGGTCGAACAGCCGCGAGGCGCGTTCGACCAGATCTGCATGGCCTTTGGTGATGGGGTCGAAGGTACCCGGGTACAGCACTCGATTCATCGCGGCGTCCTGGTCGGCTCTTGTTGGCAGGCTGGGCAATAGCGGGCGGATGGTAACGCAGCAGGTCCGTGGGGCCAAGCGACCTTGGTAGTGCTTCCGCACACGGACTACCGGAGTTTATAAGTGACGGACCGGACAGTCCCGCGCAGGCCCCATTCCAGAGCCTGCGCGCGCGGTTTGCCGATTGTTGTCTCCTGGTAACGAGCTTGCTCGCGAACAACTTCGCCGCGGCGTTGGTTCGCGAACAAGGACCGGGCGTTCCCCGCAATCCTGCGTCCGCCAGATTGCGCCGAAAGTACCCGGCCCTTGTAGGAGCGAGCTTGCTCGCGAACCGCCCAGCTCTGATGTCTCCGGTAAACCCTGTTCGCGAGCAAGCTCGCTCCTGCGAAAGGCCGCCCGGCATGGGGCGGGGTTCGTATTAGGCCTTGCCCAGTCGCTCGGCCAGCGCGGCGGAAAGCTGCGCGGTGAGACCGTAGACCGACAACTGCGGGTTGGCGCCGATACTGGTGGGGAACAGCGAGCCGTCGTGGATCGACAGGTTCTGCAACTGGTGGTGACGGCCGAGGCTGTCGCACACCGCCTGCCCGGGGTCCTCGCCCATCGCGCAGCCGCCCATCACGTGGGCGCTGCCCAGTCGGGTGCGGTAGAGCTCCAGGCTGAGGCCGTCGATCAGGGCGTGGACTTCCTTGGCGCTCTTCACATAGCCGGCGTCGGCATGCATCGGCAGCACGGCCTTGGCGCCGGCGGCGAACTGGATGTCGGCCATGGTGTGGAAGGCGCGGCGGATGCCGTCCCAGGTGTAGTCGGTCATCTGGTAGTCGAGCACCGGCGTGTCGTCGCCGCGCAGGCTGACGGTGCCGACGGCGCTGTCCGGGTGGAAGCCGTCGCGCATGAGGGCGAGGATCACGTTGGTGTGCGGCAGCTGTTCCATGCGCAGGGCGTTGTCTTCGCCGAAGCGGCCGAGCAGGGTGGCGCTGAGCGCCGGTTGCAGCGGCGGCACTTCGAGCTTGTAGGACATGCGTCCGGTGGCGCCGTCGTCCCACTGGAAGTGGTCGGAGTAGATCGACTGCGGCGCGCCGTAGAAGGGATTGATCACTTCGTCGAACAGCGCGGCGCTGAAGTTCACCACGTGCAGGAAGGTGCGCTGGCCCACGCGGCCGTTGGGGTCCGGCGCCTTGGAGCGCATGAGGATCGCCGGGGTGTTGATGCCGCCGCCGGAGAGCACGTAGTGGCGCGCCTTGACGGTGATCTTGCGGCCGGTGGGGGCGACGCAGCGTTCGTCCAGGGCCAGGCATTCCAGGCCGCTGACCTTGTCGCCGTCGATCAGCAGGCGGTTGGCACGGGCCAGGAAAAGCAGCTCGCCGCCTTTATCCAGGGTGGCCGGGATGGTGGTCACCAGCATCGACTGCTTGGCGTTGGTCGGGCAGCCCATCCCGCAATAGCCCAGGTTCCAGCAGCCGCGCACGTTGCGCGGGATGACCTTCCAGTGCAGGCCGAGCTTGTCGCAACCCTTGCGGATCACGTCGTTGTTCGCGTTCGGCGGCAGCGCCCAGGGCGCGACGCCCAGGCGTTGTTCCATCTTCTCGAACCAGGGCGCCATCTCGGCCACGCTGTGACCCTTGACGCCGTGCTCCTTGGCCCAGTGTTCCAGGGTCGGTTCCGGCGTGCGGAAGCTGGAGGTCCAGTTGACCAGGGTGGTGCCGCCCACGGCGCGGCCCTGGAGGATGGTGATGGCGCCATCCTTGCTCATCCGGCCGATACCTTCCTGGTACAGGCTCGGGTAGGCGTCGGCTTCCTGCATCTTGAAGTCGGAGCTGGTCTTGAGCGGCCCTTCTTCCACCAGCAGCACCTTGTAGCCGGCGGCGCTGAGGATTTCGGCGGTGGTGCCGCCGCCCGCGCCGGTGCCGACGATGACCACGTCGGCTTCGAGGGTCAGGTCGTTTTCCAGGCGCGAGCCGTCATGGACTTTCCAGCCACCGGCCAGGCCGGCGGCGAACAGATCGGGTACAGGCATCGGGATTCTCTCAGGCTAATTCTGGTTGTTCTGGCGGGCTCAGACCTTCGGCGGGCCGGGGTAGCCGCAGTGGCCCCAGGATTCCGGGCGGCCATACCAGGCCATCAGGACCAACTGCAGCAGCGAGCTGTGGCCCATCTTCAGCAGCGAGATCGAACTGTTCTGCCAACGTTCGAGGAAGTGCTTCACGTCCGCGGCGCTGGCGTTCTCCCAACTGCCCCAGATGCCGGTCAGCGGGCCGCGGGTGATCGGCAGGGCGAGCACGTCGAACAGCTGGACGGTGAGCTTGAGCATCTCCGGCGAGAGGCGATGGAGGCTGTAGTCGAGGCTTTCCAGGGTGCCCTTGACCGCCTCGGCCATGCGTTCGGCCGGCACGGCGCCGGCCAGCATCACCGGGATCAGCGCGCGCAGGAAGGGCATGTCGGAGTCGCGCAGCACGTTGTAGCCATTGGCCGGAGCGCTGGCCGAACAGCCGCTGAGGGTGGCCGTGACGCCGGCGGTGGCGAGGAAGGCGCTGCCCATCAGGCCGATCTTGAGGACGCCGCGCCGGGACAGGCCCGGCGCGCTCAGGGAGGTGTCTGTCATTCTTGTTGTTTCACCTGTGCGGGAGGGCCGCCGGGGTGGCCGGCGGCCGGAAAGGTCAGCGGATGAACAGTTTGTAGACCAGCTTCTGCAGCGACTTGCCGTAGGGCGGGTAGATCACCCGGGCGGCATTGAAACGCGGCTTGCTGAACACACCCTTGGCCTTGCTGAAGGTCAGGAAGCCTTCGTGGCCGTGGTAGTGCCCCATGCCCGACGGGCCGACGCCGCCGAAGGGCATGTCGTCCTGGGCCACGTGCAGCAGGGTGTCGTTCAGGCACACGCCGCCCGAATGGGTCTGGGCCAGTACGTGGTCCTGCTCGCGCTTGTCGTAGCCGAAGTAGTACAGCGCCAGCGGGCGGTCGCGTTCGTTGATGTAGTGCAGTGCCTGGTCGAGGTTCTGGTAGGGGATCACCGGCAGCAGCGGGCCGAAGATTTCCTCCTGCATCACCTTCATCTCGTCGGTCACGTTCAGCAGCAGCGCTTGCGGCAGGCGGCGGCCCTGGGCCTGTGGGAACAGCGGGATGACCGTGGCGCCGCGGGACTGGGCGTCGGCCAGGTAGCCGTTCAGGCGCGACAGCTGGCGCTCGTTGATGATCGCGGTGTAGTCCGGGTTGTTCTCCAGTTTCGGGAAGAAGCCCTGGACCACCTGGCGGTAGCTCTCGACGAACTCGTCGACACGGTTATGCGGCACCAGTACGTAGTCCGGCGCCACGCAGGTCTGCCCGGCGTTGAGCGACTTGCCGAAGGCGATGCGCTCGGCGGCGTCCTTCATCGGCACGCTGGCCGAGATGATGGCCGGCGACTTGCCGCCCAGCTCCAGAGTCACCGGGGTGAGGTTCTCGGCGGCGGCGCGCATAACATGCTTGCCGATGCTGGTGGCGCCGGTGAACAGCAGGTGGTCGAAGGGCAGCTTGGAGAAGGCCACGCCCACCTCCACCTCGCCTTCGACGACCGCCACCATGTCCTCGGGGAAGATCTTGCCCAGCAGCGCCTTGAGCATGCGCGCGCTGGCCGGGGTGGATTCGCTCATCTTGATCATCACCCGGTTGCCGGCGGCCAGGGCGCCGGTCAGCGGGCCGATGGCGAGGAACAGCGGGTAGTTCCACGGCACGATCACGCCCACCACGCCCAGCGGCTGGTAGATGACCTTGGCCGAGGCCGGCATGAACTGCATGCCCACGCTGCGGCGCGAGGGCTTCATCCACTTCTTCACGCGCTTGGCGGCGTAGTGCACGCCGTGCAGGCTGGGCATCACCTCGGCCAGCAGGGTCTCGTCGGCGGCGCGGTTGCTGAAGTCGCTGCTGATCGCCTCGATGATCGCCTGCTGCTCGCTCACCAGCAGGTTGGCAAGGCTTTTCAGCCAGGCGATGCGCTGGCCGGCGTCGGGCATCGGATTGGCGCGATAGGCCTGGCGCTGGCGCTCGAGGAGGGATTCCAGCTGGCTGATCTGCTGCTGGCTCTGCTGCAGGTAGGCGAGGTCGGCGACCATGACGGGGCTCCTTGGCGGAAGCGGCTGGGGAAGCGGTCCGGGAATTTCCCGCAAGAGTTTCGGACGCTTCGCGTTGTTATGCTGTTGCTGGATTTTTAGAGCAATTACTCTAGACTGTCAATCAGCATGCCGTTTCCACTTCGCCGGGCCCAGCCAACGAAATGCTGGAAGGTGCCCGCCCAGGTGTTACGCGGTAGCAATCGGTGTACCTTTGCCCCGCAATCCGTTTTCACGAGTTCCGCGAATGGCCCCACGCATCAAGACCCGCGAGCGTATCGCCCAGGCCAGCCTGGAGCTGTTCAACGCCCAGGGCGAACGCAGCGTCACCACCAACCACATCGCCGCACACCTGGGGATTTCGCCGGGCAACCTGTACTACCACTACCGTAACAAGCAGGCGATCATCGCCGAGCTGTTCACCGAGTACGAAGGACAGGTGGATCAGTTCCTGCGCCTGCCCGAAGGCCGCGCGCTGACGGTGGAAGACAAGATCTACTACCTGGAGTCGCTGCTGGCGGCGATGTGGCGCTACCGCTTCCTGCACCGGGACCTCGAACACCTGCTCGACGCCGACCCGGAGCTGGCCGCCAACTACCGCAGCTTCGCCCGCCGCGCGCTGGTCAACGCCAAGACGGTCTATCGCGGCTTCGTCGACGCCGGCATCCTGCTGATGGACGACACCCAGCTCGAATCCCTGACCCTCAACGCCTGGATCATCCTCACCTCCTGGGTGCGTTTCCTGTGCACCACCCGCGAAGTGGCTGGCGACCTCAGCGAAGGCGAGCTGCGCCGGGGGCTCTACCAGGTGCTGGCGCTGGAGAGCGGACACATCGCTCCCGATGCGCGCGAGGCGGTGGCGGCGGTGTTCGATCGGTTGTACGTGCCGCTGGAAGGTTGATTTTCCGAGGGGTTCGAGCAGCGCCGATACTTTCGCGTGGCTGTTTCTCCCTCACCCCAGCCCTCTCCCTCAGGAGCGAGGCGCGCAGCCAGGGCTAGGGTGAGGGGCTCTCGTCGCGCGCTATCCCTCTCAAGCCCCCGCCTTGCGCGGCCCCGGCACCCTCGGCCGGCGCAGTGCAATACCGTGACGCACGAAGAACTCCTCCACCCCCTCGGTTGCATCGGTATAGAGCGTGCGCTGCGGATGATCGGCCAGGAAGCGCGTCATCAGCAGGTGCCCCACGCCACGCGACTGGAAACCCGGCAGCACGGCGATTTCCGCCAGCCAGGTGGTCTGCGCCGTTTCGCTCTCGGCCCGTAGCAGGCCGATGACCTGTTCGCCGTCCAGGGCCAGCAGGGTGTAGCTGGAGAACTCGTAGAGCTCGCGTATTTCCTGCGCCGTACCGGGCGAACCCCAGCCCACCGCGCGATAAAGCGCGGCGATCCCGGCGCACTGCGCATCGCTTAGTACCGGGTTGTGCAGAATCGTCAGCGCTGTGTCGGTCATGGCATCACTCCTGTCCGGCCTTCCCTTCCTGGGTACGCCTCCAGTCTGCCCCATTGCGGCCACGACCGGCTGATCCAGGGCAGTCAGGCGCCGTGCCGCTGCCGCAGCCATTGTGGGATGCGGCGCTCCAGATAGTAATCCGGTCGCCCCGGCGAGCCGCCGATGAAGCCGACATGGCCGCCGTGGGCCTGCAGCTCCAGTTCGGTGGACGTCGACAGCTCGCCGGCCTGCGGAATGCTCCGGGCATGAATGAAGGGATCGTCGCTGGACTGGATGACCAGGGTCGGCACGCGGATGCCGCCCAGGTAATAGCGGCTCGACGCGCGGCGATAGTAGTCGTGGACGTCGGCGAAACCGTGCAGCGGCGCGGTCACCCGGTCGTCGAAATCCCAGAAGGTGCGCATGCCGTCCAGCGGCCCGAGGCGCTCCAGCGTGGCGAGGTTTTCCGCATGGCCGCCAGCGGCGAAGGCCTGGCGCTTGGTCTGCACGTAGGCCACCAGCTCACGCATGAAATGCGCCTGATAGACCTTGGAGAAACCGATGCCGATGCGGTCGGCGCACTGGTCCAGGCGGAACGGCACCGATACCGCCACCGCGCCGTGCAATGGGCATCCGGCGGAGGACTCGCCCAGGTACTTGAGCAGCACGTTGCCGCCCAGCGAATAGCCCACGGCATAGAGCGGCGCCATCGGCCGCTTCGCCCGCAGGTGAGTGACCACGGCGGCGAGGTCTTCGCTGACGCCGGAGTGGTAGCCGCGCGGCAGCAGGTTCGATTCCCCGGAACAGCCCCGCCAGTTCAGCGCCACGCTGGCCCAGCCCTGTGCCGCCAGTTGCTGCTGCAGACCGAGGATGTAGTGCGAGGACGAGGAGCCGGTCAGCCCGTGCAGCGCCAGCACCAGCGGCGTATCGGCCTCATGCGGGCCGTGCCAGTCCAGGTCGATGAAATCGCCGTCCTCCAGCCACAGCCGCTCGCGGATGCGCGCAAGGCTCGGCAACTGGCGCAGCAGGGAGCCGTAGAGCGTCTGCAGGTGCGGGCCGGGGAGCCACCAGGCGGGTTTGAACGGGGAGGGTATAGTCATCACGGATCAAATGGGCCGACGAGCTGTGATAGTAACGCCAAGTCGGCCGTGCAATGGATGCCTTGTGCATCCGCCGCCAGGGAAACCCACGCAAAGGAGGGGATGGCATGTGGAAGCAAATCGCGGCGTTGAGCCTGGCATTGTGGCTGGCCGCGTGTGGCGAGCCGGTGCCGCAGGAGCACCGGTCATACGTCGGCTTATGGACGTCAGCGGAGATGAGCTTGCTGGTTACAGCGGACGGCCGTGTTGCCTACAAGCGGATTTCGGGCAGTACTTCAAAGTCCATCGAGGCGCCGATCAAGCGCTACGAAGCCGACGGATTCACCGTGGGGTTCGGTCCGTTCGACACGCACTTCAAGGTCTCCAGGCCGCCCTACCAGGACGGTAGCCAATGGAAGATGGTGGTCGACGGTGTGGAGCTGGTGCGCACCAGCACCGTCGATGTCGGGAAGTCGATATGAGCGATCAGCCTTCCCGATGCCACAGCGCGTAGTGCACCGCACCGGCCTTCTTTTCCCGGTGTAGCCGCCAGTTGCCCGGCAGACCGAGGCTGGACGGTGCGGCTTCGCTTTCGGTGTAGACCCAGGCGTCCCTGGCCAGCCAGCCGCGCGCTTCCAGCAGGTGGCAGGCGTTCTGCAGCAGGTCCTGATGGAAGGGTGGGTCGAGGAACACCAGGTCGAACGGGGTCGCCGGTTGGCTTTCCAGGTAGCGCAGGGCGTCGCTCAGCAGGACCTGGCCGTTGTCGCACCGGAGGGTGCCGAGGTGGCCGCGCAGGGCGGCGGCCGCTTCGGCGTTGGTATCCAGCGCCAGGCCCGTGCTGGCGCCGCGCGACAGGGCCTCGAGGAACAACGCGCCGCTGCCGGCGAAGGGGTCCAGCACGCGAGCGCCGGGGACGTAGGCCGCCAGCCAGTTGAACAGGGTTTCGCGCACCCGGTCCGGGGTCGGGCGCAGGCTCGGGCCGTCGGGGAAGGCGAAGCGCCGGCTGCGCCACTCGCCGCCGATGATGCGCAGCTGGCCCTGGCCGCCGTGGGGCTTCTGTGCGGCGCGCGGGGCGCCGCCGGGACGTTTGCTCATCAGTGCTCCGGTACGCCGGTGGGTTGCTCGGCGGGTTTGTCGGTGGGGGGCGGCAGCGGTTTCTGCGGCACGCTGGGACCGGCGGTAACGATGACGAAACCGTCCGGGTCGAGGTGCCGGCGCATGGCTTGCCGCACCTGCTCGACGCTCAGCGCCTGCACCTGGCTGAGGAAGGTTTCCAGGTAGTCCAGTGGCAGGCCGTAGAAGCCGATGGCGCCCAGCTGGCCGACGATGTCGGCGTTGCTCGCGGTGGACAGCGGGAAGCTGCCGGCCAGCTCGCGCTTGGCGTCGTCCAGTTCCTTCTGCGTCGGGCCCTTGTCGAGGTAGTCGCGAACGATGTCCTGGACCAGCTTGAGGGTGCCTTCGCTCATTTCGGCGCGGGTCTGCAGGCCGATGGTGAACGGCCCGCGCGACTGCATGCCGGTGAAGCCGGAGTACACGCCGTAGGTCAGGCCGCGCTTCTCGCGCACCTGGTCCATCAGGCGGGTGCCGAAGCCGCCGCCGCCGAGGATCTGGTTGCCCAGGTAGAGCGCGGCGTAGTCCGGGTCGCTGCGGGTGATGCCCAGTTGCGCCAGCATCAGCTGGGTCTGCTTGGACGGGAACTCGATGTGGGTGACGCCGGCCCTGGGCATCTGCGGCTCGCCCGGTGCGGGCAGGGCAGGGCCCTTGGGCAGGGATTTCGACACGCTGTTGGCGATGGCTTCAGCCTGCTCGCGGGTCAGGTCGCCGACCAGCGCGATGACCGTGTTGCCGGCGGCATAAGCCTTCTGGTGGAAGGCACGCAGCTGGGTGGTGGTGATCTTCGGGATCGACTTCTCGTTGCCGTCGCTGGAGTGGGCGTAGGGGTGCCCGCCATACAGTCGCTTGAACAGTTCGAGGCCGGCCAGCTTGCCGGGGTTCTGCTTCTGGTATTCGAGACCGGCCAGCACCTGGTTCTTGATGCGCACCAGGGCGTCCTCGGGGAAGGTCGGCTGGCCGATCACCTGGTCGAACAGCGCCAGCGCGGCGTCGCGCTTGGTTGGCTCGCTCAGGCTGCGCAGGCTGGCCACCGCCATGTCGCGGTAGGAGCCGTTGCCGAAGTTGGCGCCCAGGTCGTCGAAACCGGCGGCGATGGCGCTGGTGTCCTTGCCGGGCACGCCTTCGTTGAGCATGGCGTTGGTCAGCATGGCCAGGCCGTAGCTGTCGCCGTCCTGGCTGCTGCCGGCGGCGAAGGTCAGGCGCAGGTCGAACATCGGCAGCTCATGGGCTTCGACGAAGAGCACGCGGGCGCCTTCGGCGGTCTGCCATTGCTGGATGTCCAGCTTGCGGTGGCCGGGCGCCTTGCCGGCGGCTTCGGCGAGGGATTGCAGGCCGGTGGGCGCGCTCGGCTCGATGGCCGGCCTGGCGGCTTCGGCATTGGCGGCAGGGCGGGAAACGAACAGCAGCAGTCCGGCGATCAGCGCGATGACGATCAGCCCGACCAGGCCGTAGCGCAGGCCATTGCGTTCACTCATGGCTCGGCTCCTTGTCGGTGGCGACTTCCGGCAGGACCTGGGCGAGGGTCAGGCGGGAACGGGTGAAATAGGTGCGAGCGGCTTTCTGGATGTCCTCGGCAGTGACCGCCTGCAGGGATTGCAGGTCCTGGTCGGCCAGCTTCCAGGACAGACCGACGCTTTCCAGCTCGCCGATGGTGCTGGCCTGGCTGGCGATGGAGTCGCGCTCGTAGACCAGCCCGGCGATGACCTGGGCGCGCACGCGCTCCAGCTCTTCCTTGCTTGGCGGAGCTTTCTTCAGTTCTTCCAGTTGCTGCCAGAGGGCGGTTTCGACCTGGTCGAGGGTCTTGCCGGTCTGCACGTTGGGCGTCGCGGAGAGGAAGAACAGGCTGTCGCCGCGGGCGAAGGCGTCGTAGGAGGCGGAGGCGCCGGCGACGATTTCCTCACCGCGCTCCAGACGCGAGGCCAGGCGGGCGCTGTAGCCGCCGTCGAGGATCGCCGAGAGCAGGCGCAGGGCGTTGACCTCGCGCGGGTTGTCGGTGCTGCCCAGGCTCGGCACGTTGAAGCCCATGATCAGGCTCGGCAACTGGGTGCGCACGTGCAGCGTCAGGCGGCGCTCGCCGGGTTCGGCCAGTTCCAGCGGCTTGCGCGCGGCGGGCAGGTCGCGCCTGGGGATCTCGCCGAAGTACTTCTGCGCCAGGGCCTTCACCTCGTCGCCGCTGACGTCGCCGACCACCACCAGGGTGGCGTTGTTCGGCGCGTACCAGGCCTGGTACCAGTGGCGCAGGTCGTCGACGGTCATGCGCTGCAGGTCGGCCATCCAGCCGATGGTCGGCGTGCGGTAGCCGCTGGCGGGGTAGGCGGCGGCCTTGAAGCGCTCGAAGGCCAGCGAATTGGGCTTGTCGTCGGTGCGCAGGCGGCGTTCTTCCTTGATCACCTCGATCTCGCTGTTGAACTGGTCGGGCGGCAGGGCTAGATGGGCCATGCGGTCGGCCTCCAGCTCCAGCGCCACTGGCAGGCGGTCGCGGGCCAGCACCTGGTAGTAGGCGGTGTAGTCGTCGGTGGTGAAGGCGTTCTCTTCCGCGCCGAGGTCGCGCAGCACGCGCGAGGCCTCGCCGGGGCCGAGCTTGCGGCTGCCCTTGAACATCATGTGCTCCAGGGCGTGGGAGAGGCCGGTGAGGCCGGGCGTCTCGTAGCTGGAGCCAACCTTGTACCAGAGCTGGGAAACCACCACGGGTGCGCGGTGGTCTTCGCGGACCACGACCTTCAGGCCGTTGTCCAGGGTGTATTCATGGGTGGGCTGCGGATCTGCGGCAACCGCCATCAGCGGAAGCAACAGGGTGCCGAGCAGCAGGCCGGCATGACGGCGTGCAGGGGTTTTCATCGTCGAATGAACCTTTCGGGCTATCCGCAGGGTCTATGCAGGCTGGCGGCCAGCCTCTTAACCCCGGCGGGCGAGGAGATGCTAGGATACCCATCCGTTTTCCGGGCGGCCACGTTCAGGGCTTCTCAAAGCTGTTTCGAGGCGTTTTTGCCGCCTGATTCCGTGGCGTCCCCTAGAGATTCGATCCCTACATGTTTGGTTCCAACGACGACAAAAAGGCCCCGCCAGCCGGGGAGAAGAAGGGTCTGTTCGGCTGGTGGCGCAAGAAGCCGCAGGCGGAGGAGCAGCCCGTAGCCGAAGCCGAGCAGCAGGTCGAGCAGCCCGTTGCCGCCGAACCGGTTCCCGCACCCGAACAGGCTCCGGCCGCCCCGCGCGCAGAGCCGACGCCCGAGCCTGCTCCCGAACCGATAGTCGACGTGGTGCCCGCCAGCGTGCCGGTCGAGCCGCTGGCGCAGCCCGCCGCGCAACCCGCGCCGCAATCCGTTGCGCAGCCGGTTGTTGCCGAGGCGCCGCAGGCGGCGGTCCAGACGGTCCAGCCGGTCGAGCCGGTCGAGCCGGCGCCTGTCGCTGCGCCCGTTCAGCCAGAACCTGTTGCCGAAGCGCCCGCCGTGGTCGCCCAGCCTGAACCCGAGCCCGCCCCGCAGCCTGAGCCGCAGGCCAAGCCCGCCGCCAGCGAGCCGGGCAAGCTCGGTTTCTTCGCCCGCCTCAAGCAGGGCCTGTCGAAGACCAGCGCCAGCCTTGGCGAAGGCATGGCCAGCCTGTTCCTGGGCAAGAAGGCCATCGACGACGACCTGCTCGACGAGATCGAAACCCGCCTGCTGACCGCCGACGTCGGCGTCGAGGCCACTACCACCATCGTGCAGAACCTGACCAAGCGCGTGGCGCGCAAGGAACTGGCCGACAGCGAAGCGCTGTACAAGGCCCTGCAGGAAGAACTGGCCGGCCTGCTGCGCCCCGTCGAGCAGCCGCTGACCATTGCCGCCGACAAGCAGCCCTACGTGATCCTGGTGGTCGGCGTGAACGGCGTCGGCAAGACCACCACCATCGGCAAGCTGGCCAAGAAGCTGCAGCAGGATGGCAAGAAGGTCATGCTCGCCGCCGGCGACACCTTCCGCGCCGCCGCCGTCGAGCAGTTGCAGGTCTGGGGCGAGCGCAACAACATCGCGGTGATCGCCCAGCACACCGGCGCGGACTCCGCCTCGGTGATCTTCGACGCGGTGCAGGCCGCCAAGGCTCGTGGTGTGGACGTGCTGATCGCCGATACCGCCGGTCGCCTGCATACCAAGGACAACCTGATGGAAGAGCTGAAGAAGGTGCGCCGGGTGATCGGCAAGCTGGACCAGACGGCTCCCCACGAAGTCCTGCTGGTGCTGGACGCCGGCACCGGGCAGAACGCCATCAACCAGGCCAAGCAGTTCAACAACGCCGTGGAACTCACCGGCCTGGCCCTGACCAAACTGGACGGCACCGCCAAGGGCGGGGTGATCTTCGCCCTGGCCAAGCAGTTCGGCCTGCCGATTCGCTACATCGGTGTCGGCGAAGGGATCGACGATCTTCGAACCTTCGAGGCCGACGCCTTCGTCCGCGCACTCTTCGAGACCCGGGAAATCGCATGATCCGTTTCGAGCAGGTTGGCAAACGCTACCCCAACGGCCATGTCGGCCTGCACGAGATCTCGTTCCGCGTGCCGCGCGGCGAGATCATGTTCGTCACCGGCCACTCCGGCGCGGGCAAGAGCACCCTGCTGCGGCTGATCCTGGCGATGGAACGGCCCACCTCCGGCAAGCTGTTGCTCGGCGGGCAGGACGTCTCGCGCATCTCCACCGCGCAGATTCCCTTCCTGCGCCGGCAGATCGGCGTGGTGTTCCAGAACCACCAACTGCTCAACGACCGCAGCGTGTTCGACAACGTCGCCCTGCCGATGCAGATCCTCGGCCTGCCCAAGGCGGACATCGCCTACCGCGTCGAAGCGGCGCTGGAGCGGGTGAACCTCAAGGAGAAGGCCCAGGACCTGCCGTCCGACCTCTCCACCGGCCAGCAACAGCGCGTCGGCATCGCCCGCGCGGTGGTGCATCGTCCGGCCCTGCTGCTGGCGGACGAGCCCACCGGTAACCTCGACCCGCGCCTGGCCTCGGAAATCATGGCCGTCTTCGAAGACATCAACCGCCTGGGCACCACCGTGCTGATCGCCAGCCACGACCTGGCGCTGATCGCGCGGATGCACCACCGGATGATCACCCTGCAGCGCGGCCGCATCATCGCCGACCGCGAGGAGACCGCCTGATGAGCGCCAATGACCTGCCCCACGGCCCGGAAGAGGGCACGCCGCAGCGCAACACCCGCGAGCGCCCGGACGAGCACGAGAACCAGGACCAGAGCGCCTCGCTGGCCGCCTATGCGGAAAGCCACCGAGCCAGCCTGGCCGACAGCCTGCATCGCCTGTTCAGCCATCCCTTCGGCAGCTTCTTCACCTGCCTGGTGATGGGCATCACCCTCAGCCTGCCTATGGGCCTGTCGCTGTTGCTGGGCAACGTCGAGCGCCTCGGCGGCTCCTGGCAGCGCGCCGCACAGATTTCCCTGTTCCTCGACCTGAAGGCCAGCGACTCCCAAGGGCAGGACCTGCGCGAACAGATCGAGAAAATGCCCGATGTGATCGAGGCGCAGTTGATCAGCCGCGACGATGCGCTGAAGGAATTGCAGGAACAGTCCGGTCTGGGCGAGGCCCTGAAGGAATTACCCGACAACCCGCTGCCGGCGGTGATCTCGGTGACACCCAAGCAGATCGACAAGGCGCAACTGGATGCCTTGCGTCAACGCTTGTCCGAGTTGCCGGGTGTACAACAGGCACAGCTGGATCTGGTCTGGGTCGAGCGGCTGTCGGCGATCCTCAAGCTGGGCGACCGCTTCGTCTTCGGCCTGACGCTCTTGCTGGTGCTGACCCTGCTGCTGGTGATCGGCAACACCATCCGCCTGCACATTGAAAACCGCCGTAACGAAATCGAGGTGATCAAGCTGGTCGGCGGGACGGACGGTTACGTGCGCCGCCCCTTCCTCTATATGGGCGCGTTGTACGGCCTGGGCGCGGGCATCCTGTCCTGGGCATTGCTGGCCTTCGGCCTGAACTGGCTGAACGGCGCGGTAGTCAACCTGGCCGGGCTCTACGGCAGCGACTTCGCCCTCGCCGGCGTGCCGGTGGATGACGGCCTGTCGCTCACCGTCGGCGCCGTGCTGCTGGGCTGGATCGGTGCCTGGCTGGCCGTGGCGCGCCACCTGCGGGAGCTGGCGCCACGCTGAAGCCCTTGATTTTACTGACTCTCGCAGAGTGTAAAGGAACTTTTACACCCGCTTGCAGTCAGATTTCGCAGTGCTACACTGCGCGAGTTTCGTGAATCGGAGGATTCGCATGACCACTTCTCTGCAACCTGTTTATGCCCTGGTTCCCGGTGCAAACCTGGAAGCCTATGTGCATTCGGTGAACAGCATTCCGCTGTTGTCGCCGGAGCAGGAGCGCGAACTGGCCGAACGCCTCTTCTATCAGCAAGACCTGGAAGCGGCACGGCAAATGGTTCTGGCGCACCTGCGCTTCGTCGTGCACATCGCCCGGAGTTATTCCGGGTACGGCCTGGCTCAGGCCGATCTGATCCAGGAAGGCAACGTCGGCCTGATGAAGGCCGTGAAGCGCTTCAACCCGGAAATGGGTGTGCGCCTGGTGTCGTTCGCCGTCCATTGGATCAAGGCGGAAATCCATGAGTTCATCCTGCGCAACTGGCGGATCGTGAAAGTCGCGACCACCAAGGCGCAGCGCAAGCTGTTCTTCAACCTGCGCAGCCAGAAGAAGCGTCTGGCCTGGCTGAGCAACGACGAAGTTCACCGCGTCGCCGAAAGCCTGGGCGTCGAAGCCCGCGAAGTCCGCGAGATGGAAAGCCGTCTCACCGGGCAGGACATGGCCTTCGATCCGGCGGCCGATGCCGACGACGAAAGCGCCTACCAGTCTCCGGCGCATTATCTGGAAGATCATCGCTACGACCCGGCGCGCCAGCTGGAGGAAGCGGACTGGAGCGACAGCTCCACCGCCAGCCTGCACGAGGCGCTGGAAGGCCTGGACGAGCGCAGCCGCGACATCCTCTACCAGCGCTGGCTGGCCGAGGAGAAGGCGACGCTGCACGACCTGGCAGCCAAGTACAACGTGTCCGCCGAGCGGATTCGTCAGCTGGAAAAGAACGCGATGAACAAACTCAAGGGTCGCATCGAAGCCTGACCGGCTTCGACGCGCCCCGGCGAGTCCGAGAACCGCACCCAGGTGCGGTTTTTTTCTGCCCGCGCAACCGGAGAGCTCCATGCCGCGCCTTCGCCCCATCCACGGGATGTTCTTCCTCGTCATCGCCGCGCTGGCGTTCGCCCTGGGTTCCTGGGTCGCCCGCACCGCGGCGCCGCCCAAGCCGCCGCAGTGGTTCGGCGAGTGGAAGGAAAAGGTCTTCGAGCCGTTGGCCGATGAGCGCCTGACGTTGAGCGAGCTCCAGGCCCAATTGCCGGGCGAGCTCTGGCTGACCGCCAGCCAGGACGGGCCGCAGTTGCACTATCGCGGCAAGTTGCAGGCCGACGAAGGACTCTGGCACGTCGAGGCGGAGCTGGCGCTGAGCCCGACGGAGCATGCCAGCCTGGCCAAGGCCACCGGCATGCAGCCCGGCAGCAAGGATCAGCCATTGAGTGCCGAGCTGATGCGCCAATTGGAGAGCAAGCCGGTCGCCGATCTGGCGCTGGCGCCGCAGGAGGAGCTGGCCGTTGGCCGTCTGGCGGTCAGCCTGGGTGATCCGAAGCTGCGCTTGCAGACCGATGGCGGCGAAGCCTGGGTCTACCCCGAGCGGGGCCTGACGCTGCTGCACAAGGATGGCCTGCTGCAATGGCTGCGCGTGGTCCCGCGCACCACGTTCGAGAAGACCGGGCCGCACTGAGCTTCTTGTTCAGGAGGCGTTCTGGAGCGGTGGGGCGGCGCTACAGCCGGTTGAGGTAGTCGTTACCGCCCAACTGCCACATCTGCTGGCGGATCCAGGCGGCGCGCTGGCGCACGTAGGCGCCGGGACGGCTGGCGCTCCATTTGCGCGGGTTGGGCAGCACGGCGGCGAGCAGGCTGGCCTGCTGGCGCGACAGGCGCTGGGCGTCGACGCCGAAGTGGTGGCGCGCGGCGGCCTGGGCGCCGAAGACCCCGGAATCCCACTCCACGCTGTTCAGGTAGACCTCGAGAATCCGCTGCTTGGGCCAGAAGGTTTCGATCAGCAGGGTGAACCAGGCCTCGAAGCCTTTGCGCACCCAACTGCGGCCAGACCAGAGGAAGACGTTCTTCGCCACCTGCTGGCTGATGGTGCTGGCACCGCGCACGCTGCCGCCGTGTTCGTTGTGGGCCAGGGCCTTCTGGATCGCCGGCAGGTCGAAGCCGTGGTGTTCGGCGAATTTCTGGTCCTCGCCGGCGATCACCGCGATCTTCAGGTCTTCCGGCAATTCGTCCCAGGAGCGCCAGCTGCGCTGCAGATCGATCGGTTTGCCGTCGAACCAGGACTCGATCTTGCGCTCCACCATCAGCATGCTGCCCGGCGGCGGTACCCAGCGCAGGACGATGACCAGCGCCACGCTGCCGGCAGCGAACCAGAGGGCGAACTTGAACAGACGGCGGAACAGGTTGCGCATGGTGGACTGGCTGAGCTTTGCCTGGGCGGATGAGCGGGCCATTATAGCGGCACTCATCTGCCTGGAGTTTTCGCATGCTGCGTATCTTCCTCATGCTTGCCGCCTTTTTCGGCTTCACCGGCGTGGCGCTCGGCGCTTTCGCCGCCCACGGCCTGAAAAACCGTCTCACTCCGGAGTACCTGGCGGTGTTCCAGACCGGCGTGCACTACCAGATGTTGCATGCTCTGGCCTTGCTGGGCGTGGCGCTGCTCTCGGTGCAGGTCGGCGGCGCGCTGGTGAAATGGGCCGGCTGGGCCTTCGTCATCGGCATCCTGCTGTTCTCCGGCAGCCTCTACCTGCTGACCCTGGCAGGCCTCGGCGTAGGCATCATCACGCCGATCGGCGGCCTGTTCTTCCTCGTCGGCTGGGCTCTGCTGCTGGCCGCAGCCGTGCGGCTGGGCTGACCCGGATGTCAGAAAAGCCCGAGTGCGACGCTCCGGTACCTTGGTCATCCGGCGCGATCGGGCTAGAATGCCGACCCCTCCAGCAACGACCGTCCCGCCCATGCGTATTCAGTTGAACGGCGAATCTTTCGAGCTGCCCGACGGCCACACCGTCGCCAACCTGCTCGAGCGTCTCGACCTCACCGGCAAGCGTGTTGCGGTCGAGCTCAATCAGGACATCGTGCCGCGCAGCCAGCACGCCGCCACCGCCCTGAGCGAAGGCGACCAGGTGGAAGTGGTGCATGCCATCGGTGGCGGCTAGCGGCCGCCACCCAGACTTTCAGGCCCCGCCCGCCTTTCCTTCAGGAGTGATCCGATGAGCCAACCCAACTCCAATCTGCCGGTCGACAAACCCTTCACCCTGGCTGGCCGCACCTACAGTTCGCGCCTGCTGGTCGGCACCGGCAAGTACAAGGACCTCGAAGAAACCCGCGTCGCCATCGAGGCCTCGGGGGCCGAGATCGTCACCGTGGCGGTGCGCCGCACCAACATCGGCCAGAACCCGGGCGAACCGAACCTGCTGGACGTGATCCCGCCGGATCGCTACACCATCCTGCCGAACACCGCCGGCTGCTACGACGCCGTCGAGGCCGTGCGCACCTGCCGCCTGGCCCGCGAGTTGCTCGATGGTCACAACCTGGTCAAGCTGGAAGTCCTGGCCGACCAGAAGACCCTCTTCCCCAACGTCGTCGAAACCCTCAAGGCCGCCGAAGTGCTGGTCAAGGACGGCTTCGACGTCATGGTGTACACCAGCGACGACCCGATCATCGCACGCCAGCTGGCCGAGATCGGCTGCATCGCGGTGATGCCGCTGGCCGGCCTGATCGGTTCGGGCCTGGGTATCTGCAACCCGTACAACCTGCGCATCATCCTCGAAGAAGCCAGCGTTCCGGTGCTGGTGGATGCCGGCGTGGGCACCGCCTCCGACGCCACCATCGCGATGGAGCTGGGCTGCGAGGCCGTGCTGATGAACACCGCCATCGCCCACGCGCAGAATCCGGTGATGATGGCCGAAGCCATGAAGCACGCCATCGTCGCCGGCCGCCTGGCCTACCTGGCCGGCCGCATGCCGCGCAAGCTGTATGCCAGCGCGTCGTCGCCGATGACCGGCCTCATCAACTAAGTATTTCCACCCCAGCGCGCGGGCCGGTTTGCCTCTGGTGACCGGCCCGCGTGTGCATTTACCCGCAAGGTTCGAGTCATGAGTGACATTCCCGAGAATCAGCCCGAAAACCAGCCCGACGGCGATAACCGGCCGATGCGCACCATCAAGAGCTTCGTGATGCGCGCCGGGCGCACCACCCTCGGCCAGCAGCGCGGCCTCGAGCAGGGCTGGCCGAAGTACGGCCTGGAACTGGCCGACGGCCTGCGGGACTTCGACCAGGTGTTCGGGCGCCAGGCGCAGCGCACCTTCGAGATCGGTTTCGGCATGGGCCACGCGACCCTGGAAATGGCCGCCGCTGCGCCGGACCAGGACTTCATCGGCGTGGAAGTGCACCGTCCGGGCGTCGGCGCACTGCTCAACGGCATGCTCACCCAGGACCTGACCAATATCCGCGTCTACAGCTGCGACGCCCTGGAAGTGCTGCGCGACTGCGTGGCCGACGCCAGCCTCGACCGCCTGCTGTTGTTCTTCCCGGACCCGTGGCACAAGTCGCGTCACCACAAGCGTCGTATCGTGCAGCCGGCCTGGGCCGAGCTGGTGCGGCAGAAGCTGAAGGTCGGCGGCGTGCTGCACATGGCCACCGACTGGGAAAACTATGCCGAGCAGATGCTGGAAGTGATGAATGCCGCACCCGGCTACCGCAACCTTTCGGCGGATAATACCTACGTACCGCGTCCGGACGAGCGTCCGGTGACCAAGTTCGAGCGCCGTGGCGAGCGCCTGGGTCATGGCGTCTGGGACCTCAAGTTCGAACGTGTCGACTGAACTGCCCGAAGGCCTGCCAAGCAGGCCTTTTTCATGGATGAACACCGAATAGACCGGGACCACCCGGCGGCCGGGAAGGCCAGCCTCACCTCCTGACAAGAGCGGCGTTCGCCGCCGAAGAAAATAAGAGTGGCGGACAGGAGTCCGCCGCAAAGGAGTTTGCTGTGTTGAAGAAACTTGCTGTACTGCTGATGGCGGGGGTATGGGCCCTGCCGACGCAGGCGAAAGTCGATCCCGCCGAAGCGGCGCGACTGGGCGGCGACCTGACGCCGATGGGGGCGCAGAGAGCCGGCAACGCCAGCGGCACCATCCCGGCCTGGAACGGTGGCATCACCACCCCGCCGGCCGGCTACCAGCCCGGTACCCACCATGTCGATCCGTATGCCGCCGACACCGTGCAGTACAAGGTCGACAGCCAGAACCTGGCGCAGTACCAGGCGCTGCTCACGCCGGGTACCCAGGCGCTGCTGCAGGAGAACCCGGACTACTACCTGCGCGTGTTCCCCAGCCGCCGCAGCGCCGCGCTGCCCCAGCGCATCTACGACGCCACCCGCTTCAACGCCGAGAACGCCGAGCTGATCGCCGACGGCAACGGTGTGCAGGGCGCCGCCGCCGGCGTGCCGTTCCCGATTCCGAAGAGCGGCCTGGAAGCGATCTGGAACCACATCATGCGCTACCGCGGCGAGCAGATTCACCTGGTGACCAACCAGGCCGCCGTGCTTGCCAACGGCAGCTACAACCTGCTCAAGCTCGACCGCTACGTGTACTTCAACTACGGTCGCGAGGGCATGACCCCGCAGGACCTGAACAACACCCTGTTCTACTACAAGTACAACGTGGTCGCCCCGGCCAAGCTGGCCGGTTCCGCGCTGGTGGTGCAGGAAACCCTCGACCAGGTGCTGTCGATCCGCAAGGCCTGGCGCTTCAACCGGGGCGAACGCCGCGTGCGCCGCCTGCCGACCCTGGCCTACGACAGCCTGCAGCCGGACACCAACGGCCTGGCCACCGCCGACACCGTGGACGTCTACAACGGCGCCCCGGACCACTACGAGTGGCAACTGCTGGGCAAGCGCGAGATGCTGGTGCCCTACAACAGCTACGCGGTGCACCAGAAGGGCATTCCCTACGCCGACATCCTGCGCACCAAAACCCTCAACCCCGCGCTGCTGCGCTACGAACCGCACCGCGTCTGGGTGGTTGAGGCGACCCTGCGCAAGGGCATGAGCCATCCGTTCGCCAAGCGCCGCTTCTACCTGGACGAAGACAGCTGGCAGATCCTCGCCACGGACATCTACAACCAGGACGGCAAGCTGATCCGTGCCCAGGAAGTGCATCCGATCAACTACTACGACGTGCCGATGGTGCTCAGCACCCTGGAAGCGCTGTACGACTTCGAGGGCGCGCGTTACTTCGTCGATGGCCTGGACAACAACGAGCCGATGTACGACTTCAACGCCTCGCTGGGGCCGCGCGACTTCACCCCGCTGGCGTTGCGCCGCGAGGGCAACTGAGTCGAACAGAGGCCGCCGCGAGGCGGCCTTTGTCCATCCGTGCGACGTGGCTGGGCAAACCTGCAGGATCGAGGGGGACGCCCAGTCCTTGTTCGCGAACAGCCTCAACGTCGGTGCCGCCGGATGACTCTTTCGCGAGCAAGCTCGCTCCTACGAAAGCAGTCTGCGTCACTCGATCAACTCGGCGCCAAGAACCGTGGTTTCCGGCATGCGCATCGGCGCCGGACTGATCTGCAGGTACTTGATGCTGGCACGCGGAATGATCAGCAGGTCGCCATCCACCTCGATGCTGATGACCGGCGACTCCATCTGTTTGCGGATGCCGCGGGCCACCTCGGTGGGATCGTCGCTCTGCTGTGGGAAGCGCAGCGCCAGGCGCTGGCCATCGGCGAAATGCAGGTAGAGATGCTTGATCGGTTTCATGTGTCCTCCGGCGGTGGTTGGTGGCCAACCGCCGGAGGCACGCAGGTCAACTGCGGTCGGCGATCATGCCAATCACGAAGAACACTAGCAGCAGGACGGGCGCCAGGGTGTAGTTGTTGAAGTAATCCAGGCCCTTGGCCAGCCACGGGGTGACGAAGACCATCGCCAGGCCGTAGCCCACGGCGCAGATCAGCACGAACAGCAGGGTACGGAAGACGAAGTTCAGGCTGCCGATGCGCTGCTGTACCCAGGCGTTGATCGCCGGGCCGAACAGCACCAGCACGGTGGCCATGATCGCCAGGGCGATGTCGGACAGGTGGCCACGGCACCAGCGGGAGACGTTGGCAATCAGGTCGAGCGCGAAGTCCATTGGGGCTCCTTGGGATTCAGAGTCGCCGGGGAGTGTACACGCCGGGCAACGCTGTCGTCGCCCGGCCTGTAGTGGCGGCATGGGCTCAGGGCAGGAAGCGCTGCAGCAGGTCGTTGAGGAACAGCTGGCCGCGCTCGGTGGGGGCCAGACGCTGCGGATCGTCGCTCAGCAGGCCGTCGGCGCGGGCTTGCCGGCAGGCGTCGGCGATGGCCGCCAGCGGCAGGCCGGTGCGCTCGGTGAAGAGGGCGGCGGGGACGCCGTCGGTCAGGCGCAGGGCGTTCATCATGAACTCGAAGGGCAGGTCGTCCGGCTCAAGGTCGCGTTCGCCGGCCTGGAAGGGTTTTTCCGGGTTCAGGTAGTCCTTCGGCAGGCGAGTCTTCCAGGTGCGCAGGATGCGGCCTTGCGGGGTGCTCAGCTTGGCGTGGGCGCCGGCGCCGATGCCGAGGAAGTCGCCGAAGGTCCAGTAGTTCAGGTTGTGCCGTGCGCGCTGGCCGTTCCGGGCATAGGCCGAGGTTTCGTACTGGAGGTAGCCCGCCTCGGCGAGCAGCGCCTGGCCGGCTTCCTGGATTTCCCACAACTGGTCGTCCTCGGGCAGCTCCGGCGGCTGGCTCCAGAACACCGTGTTCGGCTCCATGGTCAGTTGGTACCAGGACAGGTGCGTCGGCGCGAGTGCTATAGCCTGACGCAGATCGCTCAGCGCATCGGCGACGCTCTGCTCGGGCAGGCCGTGCATCAGGTCCAGGTTGAAGTTGTCGAAACCGGCGCGACGGGCCATTTCGGCGGCGCGTACCGCTTCGTCGCCGTCATGGATACGACCCAGGGCCTTGAGCTTCTCGGCCTGGAAGCTCTGGATGCCGATGGACAGCCGGTTGATGCCCAGCTTTCGGTAGTCGGCGAACTTGGCCTGCTCGAAGGTGCCGGGGTTGGCTTCCAGGGTGATCTCGATGTCGTCCTCGAAGCCGACCTGGCGTTCCAGACCTTCGAGGATACGGCCCAGCGCCTGGGCGGAGAACAGGCTGGGCGTACCGCCGCCGAAGAAGATCGAGGTCAGCTTGCGACCGTGCACGTAGCCATGATCGGCCGCCAGGTCAGCCAGCAGCGCCTCGACGTAGGCGTCCTCGGGCAGCTCCGGGCCGGCGGCATGGGAGTTGAAGTCGCAATAGGGGCATTTGCGCACGCACCAGGGAATGTGGACGTACGCGGACAGCGGTGGCAGGCGGAAGCCGGAAGCCACCGGCCCTGCGTCGAGCCCGTGGCTTCCTGCCTGGCTCATAGACCCAGCCGCTGCTTCAGCAGGGCCATCGCGCGGGCGCGGTGGCTGAGCTGGTTCTTCTGCTGGGGTGGCAGTTCGGCACTGGAGCACTCGGCTTCCGGCACCCAGAACAGCGGGTCGTAGCCGAAGCCGTGCTCGCCACGGGCTTCGCGCAGAATGCTGCCGTGCCAGAGGCCTTCACAGAGGATCGGCAGCGGGTCGTCGGCGTGGCGGACCAGGGCCAGCACGCTGACGAACTGGGCGCCGCGCTCTGCATCCGGTACGTCCTTCAGGGCGTCCAGCAACTTGGCGTTGTTGGCCGCATCGCCCTGGCCGTCGGCGTAGCGCGCGGAATAGATGCCCGGCGCGCCGCCAAGGTAGTCCACCGCCAGGCCCGAATCGTCGGCCAGCGCCGGCAGGCCGGAGATGCGCGCGGCGTTGCGGGCCTTGAGGATGGCGTTCTCGACGAAGGACAGGCCGGTTTCTTCCGGCTCTACATCACTGAACTCGCCGATCGAGCGCACCTTCACGTGGGCGCCGAGCATGGCCTGGAGTTCCTTGAGTTTGCCGGCGTTGTGACTGGCCAGCACCAGTTGTTCGAGCTTGATCATTCGTCGGGAAAGATTTCCTGCATGAAGTCGAAGCTCTGCGGCGCTTCGCCTCCGGACTGGACCTGGATGGTGAAGGTCAGGGTTTCGCGGCCCTCGATGGGGAACTGCGCGAGGTTATAGACGGCGCCTTCCTCGACCACGCGCTTGAAGGTCAGGGGGATGGTCTGGCCCATCAGGTTCTTGGCGCTGCCGGCGACGGTGGCGTTGGCTGGTTTGCCGTTGCTGTCCAGCGGCACGATGTTGACCACGCCCTGGGCCTTGCTGCGCACCACGCCTACGGCCGAGGCGACCTTGGGCTGGAGGAAGCTGGAGTTGAACACGCTGTAGTGGACCTGGAGGTCACCCAGGCGCTTGACCTGTTCGGCGACGGCGGGCAGGGCGAGAGCCAGGCAGGCGATGAAGGTAAGCAGGCGGCGCATGATAGTTCTCCTGGGGTCGATCAGATGGCGATGCGATGGTCCTGCACGCCAGGGCCGCTGACCCGGTAGATGCCGATCTCACCCAACAGATTAGGCCAAACTCGCGAGGCCCAGCCATGCTGGTGCTCGCGGTCTACCGCCAGACGGTCGAGAACCTTCACGTGCAGGTCCTGGCACAAGGCTTCGAAGTCGCCGAAGGTGCAGAAGTGGATGTTCGGCGTGTTGTACCAAGTGTACGGAAGGAAGTCCGACACCGGCATGCGACCGTTGCGCGCGAGGTACCAGCGGCAGCGCCAGTGGCCGAAGTTGGGGAAGGTGATGATGCAGGTCTTGCCCACTCGCAGCATTTCCGCCAGCACCTTGTCCGGGTAGCGCAGGGCTTGCAGGGATTGGGTCATCACCACCACGTCGAAACTGTTGCTGGCGAAGTTGCCCAGGCCCTTGTCCAGGTCCTGTTCGATGACGTTGACGCCACGCTCGATGCAGGTGGCGATCTTGTCGGCGTCGATTTCCAGGCCGTAGCCGCTGACCTGCTTGTGGTCGCGCAGCCAGGCGAGCAACTCGCCGTCGCCGCAGCCCAGGTCGAGTACCTGGCTGCCGGCGGGGATCCAGTCTTGGATGATGTCCAGGTCGGCGCGCATGGCGTTCCTTCTTATACGCTGATGCGGTTCATGTAACCGCTGAAGGCTTGCAGGTAGCGTGGAATCGGCATCAGGAAGGCGTCGTGGCCTTGCGGTGCGTCGATTTCCAGGTAGCTGACGTTCTTCTTCGCCGCCAGCAGGGCGTCGACGATTTCCCGCGAGCGCGCCGGGGAGAAGCGCCAGTCGGTGGTGAAGGACATCAGGCAGAAATCCGCCTTCACCCCGGCCAGGGTCTGCGCCAGGTCGTCACCGCAGGAGGCTGCGGGGTCGAAGTAGTCCAGCGCCTTGGTCATCAGCAGGTAGGTGTTGGCGTCGAAACGGGTGGAGAACTCCTCGCCCTGGTAGCGCAGGTAGCTTTCCACCTGGAACTCGACGCTGTGCAGGTCGTAGTTGAGCTTCTCCGACTTCATGTCGCGGCCGAACTTGGCGCCCATCGCATCATCGGAGAGATAGGTGATGTGCCCGACCATCCGCGCCAGGCGCAGGCCGCGGCGGGGAATCACGTCGTGTTCCTGGAAGTGGCCGTCGAAGAACTCGGGGTCCGAGAGGATCGCCTGGCGCGCCACTTCGTTGAAGGCGATGTTCTGTGCCGACAACTTGGGCGCGCTGGCGATGCACAGGCAGTGGCGCACGCGCTCGGGGTAGCTGATGGTCCACTGCAGGGCCTGCATGCCGCCCAGGCTGCCGCCAACGATGGCGGCCCAGCTCTGGATGCCGAGGCGGTCGGCCAGGCGTGCCTGGCTGTTGACCCAGTCTTCCACGGTGACCACCGGGAAATCCGCGCCATAGCTCTTGCCGGTGGCCGGGTTGAGGCTGGTCGGCCCGGTGGAGCCGTTGCAGCCGCCCAGGTTGTTCAGTGCGACGACGAAGAACTTGCGGGTGTCGATGGGCTTGCCCGGACCGATGCAGCTGTCCCACCAGCCCGGCTTGCGCTCTTCGCTGCTGTGGTAGCCGGCGGCGTGGTGGTGGCCGGACAGCGCATGGCAGATCAGCACGGCGTTGCTCGCCGTGGCGTTCAGCTCGCCGTAGGTCTCGATCACCAGTTGGTATTCGGGCAGTGTCTTGCCACAGGCCAAGGGCAGCGGCTCGCTGAACTGCAGCGTCTGGGGAGAGACCAGACCGACGGAATCTTCGGGGAAGACTGTAGGCATCGACCCAGCTCAAGAATAAAAAGGAGGGCCAGTCTAAAGAGCGCCGCCCCTAGCGGCAAGCGCTGGGGCGGGGTTCAGGCGCGT
Source organism: Pseudomonas sp. ATCC 13867 (assembly GCF_000349845.1). Taxonomy (NCBI): domain Bacteria; kingdom Pseudomonadati; phylum Pseudomonadota; class Gammaproteobacteria; order Pseudomonadales; family Pseudomonadaceae; genus Pseudomonas; species Pseudomonas sp. ATCC 13867. Next base: position 387,784 of record NC_020829.1, read on the forward strand.
TGCGAGCCGGGCAGGGTGACGACCTTGGCCTGGCGCTGCAGAGGCGAGGGGCGGCGGAGTTGGCGATGGATGTCGGAGGCGTCGGCGAGCTGTTTTTCCAGCTCGTCGGTGTAACGCCCCAGCAGCAGCGAGCGCTGGCGCGCCTGCTGGGTTTCCTGGGCCAGCCCCTTGAGCCGCAGCATGTGGGTTTCCAGCAGTTGCTTGTGTTCCAGGCTGTACTGCATCAGCGGCATCAGGGCATCGGCGGCCCATTGCTCGGCTTCCGCACGCAGGCGCTGGTGCAGGCCGATGACTTCCTGGGCCACGGTGGCGAAGAAGCGCCGGGTGAGGGCGCGCTGTTCGGTCAGCAGGGTTTTCAGGTGCAGGCGGAAGCGGTCGGCCTTGTCCTGCAGCTTGGTCAGTTCGCGCAGGTAGCGATCGACGCGGAACTGCGGGGCGTCCAGGGCGTTGAGCGGGTTCTCCTGGTTGTGTCGCTGGTAGATCGCCTCGACCATGCGGTTGGCGGCCTGCGCCTCGTGGTGCAGGCCGATCAGGTCGCCCTGTACGGTGCGGAAGAACTGCAGGATCGCCTGGTTGATGCCCACGGTGGTCCAACTGCCCCGGAGCTTTTCGCGCACCTTCTTCAGGTGCTGCTCCAGGCGCTCGGCGCGCAGGGCTTCGCGCAACTGTTCCCCCTGATGGCGCAGCAGGCGCTGGTTGGTCTTCAGGTTGAGCAGGCGCTTGTGATGCTGGCTGTGGTCTTCCTTGGTCTTGGCGGTCAGCTCGAACAGCAGTTGGCCGCTGTCGTGCTGCTGGCTGTCGAGCAGGGCGTGCTGCTCCTTCACCTTTTCCAGGCGCACGCGCAGGGTGTGCTGGGTGTTGTGCACCAGCGACAGCACCTGGCCGAGCACGGCGTCTTCGAGCAGGCGTTCCTTCTGCATGACGATGCGCTCGCAGAGCAGGTCCTCGAGGCTTTCCATCTGGCTGCGAGCCAGCAGTTCGCGGTCGCCGCGCACCTTGGCCAGGAGCGCCTGCTTGGCCGACAGCGGCAGCACGTCGTCATGGCCGATGCCCAACTGACGCGCGGTAGCGGCCTGGATCTGGCGGATGGCGTTCTGCACGAAGTTCTCGCCGGCCAGGTCGTCCCACAGCACGTCGATCTTGTTCAGCACCGCGTAGAGCGTGGTGTGGCTGTCTTCGCCCAACTGGCGGATGTGGTTCTGCCAGATCGCCATGTCGGAGGCGGTGACGCCGGTGTCCGCGGCCAGCAGGAAGAGGATCGACTGGGCGGCGGGCAGCATCGACAGGGTCAGCTCGGGCTCGCTGCCCAGCGCATTCAGGCCGGGGGTGTCGAGGATGCGCAGACCCTGGCGCAGCAGCGGGTGGTCGAAGTTGACCAGTGCGTGGCGCCAGGCCGGTACCAGCACCATGCCGGGCTTGTCGGTGGTTTCCAGCATGTCCGGGTGGAAGCCCAGCTGGATCGCCTGTTCCACCGGCAGCGGCTTGGTCTTGGCGACTTGGGCGAAGGCTAGGGCCATGTTGGCCGGGTCGGATGTATCCAGCGGAATGTTCACCCAGTGCCGGGGGATGCGCTTGAACTGCGCGACGCTGGCGTCGGCCATGCGGGTTTCGATCGGCAACAGGCGGATGTAGGGTCGCTCCGAGCGTGGGTCGAAGAACAGTTCGGTGGGACACATGGTGGTGCGCCCGGCCTGGGAGGGCAGCATGCGCCGGCCGTAGCCGGAGAAGAACAGGCTGTTGATCAGCTCGGTCTTGCCGCGCGAATACTCGCCGACGAAGGCCAGGGTGATGTGATCGACGCGCAGCAGGTGCAGGGTGCGTTCGAGACGGCTCTCGATGTCCGGCGTGTTCAGCCGGCAGCGCTCCAGCAGGCTGCGATAACGGGTGATCTCCCGGACCAGCTCCCGTTTCCAGGTGACGTAGGCATCGATCTGCTGACTGAGACGTTCCATGCTCATTCAGGCGTTCCTTAGGCTGGCGCATCCTGCGCGGGGATGAATGCCGTGGATTATGCGACGGCGCGCAATAGCGTCAATTGGCCTTCATCACAATACCGCGCGTAAGGTCGGCCAAGGCTACCGAGCGGTAATCCCCAGCTCCGCCGGGAGCTTCGTTGGCCGTGGGATGCGCACGCGCTTCTGCCGGTTCAGCTCGCCGCTGACCAGCTGCACCTGGCTTTTCGGCACGCCGAAGGCCTTGCCGAGGAATGCCAGCAGATGGGCGTTGGCCTTGCCTTCCACCGGCGGCGCGGTGAGGCGGATTTTCAGGCGCTCACCGTGCAACCCGGCGAACTCGTCGCGGCTCGCCTTGGGTTGCAGGTGGCAATCGAGGATCAGGTCCTCGCCGTCCCAGCGGTAGAAGGACACGCCTGACTCACATGAACGGGCTGAGGATCTGCGGCATTCCGGTCATGGCTGCCAGGTTGCCGATCACCAGCATGTCGATCAGTTTCAGCGCGATGAACGCGAAGATCGGCGAGATATCCAGCCCGCCGAGGTTCGGCAGCAGCTTGCGGAAAGGTGCCAGGAACGGCTCGCAGATCTGGTTCACCAGTTGGGCGCCGGGGTTGTAGCTGCCCGGGGCGACCCAGGAGAGGATCACGCTGATGATCAGGGCGAAGAAGAATACCTTGAGGAACAGCGAGGTCACTGCGATCACCGACCACACCAGCAGTTGCAGGATGTAGCCGCCGACGCCGTAGCCCATCAGGGTCAGGGTGACGACCATCAGCAGCAGCTGGACCAGGATGGCCAGCACCAGCGAGGCGAAGTCGACGCCGCCGAAGCCGGGGATGATGCGGCGCAGCGGGTTCAGCAGCGGCTTGGTGGCGCGCACGATGAACTGGCTGAGCGGGTTGTAGAAGTCGGCGCGCACCAGTTGCAGGATGAAGCGCAGCAGGACGATCAGCAGGTACAGGCTGCCGAGCGTCTGGAGGACATAGATGGCAGCGGTGGAAAGACCGGTCATTGAGGGCTCCTCGTCATTGACCCAGTTGTTCGGCCAGCTCGGCGGAGCGATGGTCGGCGGCGCCTACCGCCTTCTCCACCAGCGCTTCGAAACCGTTGGCCTGGAAAGTGGTGATGGCAGCTTCGGTGGTGCCGTTGGGCGAGGTCACGCGGCGGCGCAGCTCGGCCGGATCGACATCGCTGGCGGTGGCCATCTGCGCGGCGCCCAGAGCGGTCTGGCGGGCCAGCTGGCCGGCGACGTTGCGGGACAGGCCTAGTTTCTCGCCGGCGGCGGTCATGGCTTCCATAAGAAGGAAGAAGTAGGCCGGGCCGCTGCCGGAAACGGCGGTGACCGCGTCGATCTGCTTTTCCGCGTCCAGCCACAGGGCGATGCCCACGGCGCTCAGCAGCTTCTCGGCCTGCTCGCGCTGGGCGGCGCTGACGCTGGCGTTGGCATACAGGCCGCTGGCGCCCAGACCGACCAGGGCCGGGGTGTTGGGCATGCAGCGGACGATGGCGCGCGGCTGGCCGTTCACCGCGCCCAGCCAGCGTTCCAGACTGGCGCAGGGGATGCCGGCGGCGATCGAGACGATCAGGGCGTTGCCCGACAGCGCCGGGGCCAGGGCCTGGCAGACGTCCTTCATGACCTGCGGCTTGACCGCCAGGACCACCACGTCGGCGCCGGCCACGGCGCTGGCGTTGTCGCCGACCACGTCGATGCCGTGCTCGGCGGCGATCTTCGCGCGCTGCTCGGCGCCCGGATCGCTGGCGCGGATGTCCCCCGCGGCGACGCCCTTGGCGCGCAGGCCGCCGATGAGACTGGCGGCCATGTTGCCGGCGCCGATGAAGGCAATGTGGGTGTTGCTCATGGAGTCTCTTCCTTTATTCAGTGCGAGGTGCCGTAGTCGCGGGCGCCGAACAGGGCGGTACCGATCCGCACCCAGGTGGCGCCTTCGTCGATGGCGGCTTCGAGATCGTGGCTCATGCCCATTGACAGGGTGTCCAGGCCGAGGTTCAGGGCGTGCATCAGCTCGCGCAGGCGGGCGAACGCGGCATGCTGCGCGGCAACGTCTTCGGTTGGCTCTGGTATGGTCATCAGGCCGCGCAGTTTCAAGTGGGGCAGTTGCGCCACCGCCTGGGCGAGGGCGGGCAACTCCTCGGGGGAGCAGCCGGACTTGCTGTCCTCGCCGCTGACGTTCACCTGCAGCAGCACGTTCAGCGGCGGCAGGTTCGCCGGACGCTGTTCGGACAGGCGCTGGGCGACCTTCAGGCGGTCCACCGAGTGCACCCACTGGAAATGTTCGGCGATGGGGCGGGTCTTGTTCGACTGGATCGGGCCAATGAAATGCCAGGTCAGCGCCAGGTCCGCCAGCTCGGCCTGCTTGGCCAGGGCTTCCTGCAAGTAGTTCTCGCCGAAATCGGCCAAGCCGCAGGCGAACGCCTCGCGGATGTCGGCGGCGGGTTTGGTCTTGCTGACGGCCAGCAACTGCACCGAATCTGGCGTGCGATTTTTCGCTTGTTCCGCCTCACGGATTCGTACGCGAACCTTTGCAATATTCTCTGCTATCGTGGACATTACCTGCGCTTTTCCGCCCGGCTGCTGCGAGTTCTGCGGCATTCTACCTGCTTGCTCTTGATTGGGGAGTCCCATGGATATTACCGAGTTGCTCGCCTTCAGCGCCAAGCAGGGCGCTTCGGACCTGCACCTCTCGGCCGGTCTGCCGCCGATGATCCGCGTCGACGGTGATGTTCGCCGGATCAACCTGCCGCCCCTGGAGCACAAGCAGGTCCATGCGCTGATCTATGACATCATGAACGACAAGCAGCGCAAGGATTTCGAAGAATTTCTGGAAACCGACTTTTCCTTCGAAGTCCCCGGGGTCGCCCGTTTCCGGGTCAACGCCTTCAACCAGAACCGTGGCGCCGGCGCCGTGTTCCGGACCATTCCCTCCAAGGTACTCACGATGGAGGACCTGGGGATGGGAGAAGTGTTCAAACGTGTTTCAGACGTGCCACGCGGCCTGGTGCTGGTGACCGGCCCGACCGGCTCGGGCAAGTCCACTTCGCTGGCGGCGATGCTCGACTACCTGAACAACACCAAGTACAGCCACATTCTCACTGTCGAAGACCCGATCGAATTCGTCCATGAGTCGAAGAAGTGCCTGGTCAACCAGCGCGAAGTGCACCGCGACACCCTCGGCTTCAACGAGGCGCTGCGCTCGGCCCTGCGTGAGGACCCGGACATCATCCTGGTGGGCGAGATGCGTGACCTGGAGACCATCCGCCTGGCGCTGACCGCCGCGGAAACCGGCCACCTGGTCTTCGGCACCCTGCACACCACCTCCGCGGCCAAGACCATCGACCGTATCGTCGACGTGTTCCCCGCCGAGGAGAAGTCGATGGTCCGCTCCATGCTCTCCGAATCGCTGCAGGCGGTGATCTCCCAGACCCTGCTGAAGAAGATCGGCGGCGGTCGGGTGGCGGCCCACGAGATCATGATCGGTACCCCGGCGATCCGTAACCTGATCCGCGAGGACAAGGTCGCGCAGATGTACTCGGCCATCCAGACCGGCGGCGCGATCGGCATGCAGACCCTGGACATGTGCCTCAAGGGCCTGGTCGCCAAGGGGCTGGTCACTCGCGATGCGGCGAAAGAAAAAGCCAAGATTCCGGAAAACTTCTAACCCCACCGGGCCGCTGCGGCCCGGCGCACGGAGCGCGCCACACGCACTCGCTCCGTGATTCGACAGCACTGTCGCAGTCAGCGTGAACCTGCGCGAGAACGATCATGGAATTCGAGAAGCTGTTGCGCCTGATGGTGGAAAAGGGGGCCTCCGACCTGTTCATCACGGCGGGCGTGCCGCCGTCGATGAAGGTCAACGGCAAGGTGTTGCCGGTGACCAAGACCGCGCTGTCGCCGGAGCAGACCCGCGAAACCGTGCTCTCGGTGATGAACGAACAGCAACGCCGCGAGTTCGCCGAGAACCATGAGTGCAACTTCGCCATCAGCGCCCGTGGCGTCGGCCGTTTCCGGGTCAGCGCCTTCTACCAGCGCAACCTGGTGGGCATGGTGCTGCGCCGCATCGAGACCAATATCCCGACCATCGAAGACCTCAAGCTGCCGGAAGTCCTCAAGAAACTGGCGATGACCAAGCGTGGCCTGGTGATCTTCGTCGGCGCCACCGGTACCGGCAAGTCCACCTCGCTGGCGGCGATGATCGGCTACCGCAACAAGAACTCCACCGGCCACATCATCTCCATCGAAGACCCTATCGAGTACATCCACCAGCACCAGGGCTGCATCGTCACCCAGCGCGAGGTGGGCCTGGATACCGATACCTTCGAAGTGGCCCTGAAGAACACCCTGCGCCAGGCGCCGGACGTGATCATGATCGGCGAGGTGCGCTCGCGCGAGACCATGGACCACGCCGTGGCCTTCGCCGAAACCGGCCACCTGTGCCTGGCGACCCTGCACGCCAACAACGCCAACCAGGCGCTGGAGCGGATCATCCACTTCTTCCCGGCCGACCGGCATGGCCAGGTGTGGATGGACCTCTCGCTCAACCTCAAGGCCATCGTCGCCCAGCAACTGGTGCCGACCCCGGACGGCAAGGGCCGCCGCGCGGTGATCGAGGTATTGCTGAACACCCCGCTGGCCGCCGACCTGATCCGCAAGGGCGAGGTACACGAGCTCAAGCCGCTGATGAAGCGCTCCACCGAGCAAGGCATGCAGACCTTCGACCAGGCGCTGTACCAACTCTACAGCCAGGGCGAGATCACCTACGAAGACGCCCTGGCCTACGCCGACTCGGCGAACGACCTGCGCCTGATGATCAAGCTGGGCTCGGAAACCGATGCCGACCACCTGTCCAGCATGACCCAGGGGCTGACCCTGGAGATGAGCGACGACGACCCGAACCGCCGCTTCCGCTGACCCTCCTTCGAGAAGCCCGCCTAGCGCGGGCTTTTCGTTTATCCTGAGCGCATCGCAACGACACGGGAGACAGGCATGTCCGCCAACCCTGACACCCACAGCAAGGTCATCGGCTACCTGCTGTGGATCTTCGGCTTCACCGGTTCGCACCGCTTCTACTATGGCCGGCCGGTCACTGGCACCATCTGGTTCTTCACCCTCGGCTTGTTCTTCATCGGCTGGATCATCGACCTGTTCCTCATCCCCTCGATGGACGATGCGGCGGACCAGCGCTACCGCGCCGGCGGTGTGGACTACAACGTCGCCTGGATTCTGCTGACCTTCCTCGGCGTGTTCGGCGTACACCGCATGTACATGGGCAAATGGCTCACCGGCCTGCTCTACCTGCTGACCGGAGGCCTGTTTCTGGTGGGCGTGCTGTACGACTTCTGGACGCTGAACAGCCAGATCTCCGAGCGCAACGGCCCGCAGCGGATCTGATCGGTCTTTTGTAGGAGCGAGCTTGCTCGCGAGCCGCACGGCACGAGGTCTTTTCGCGAGCAGGCCCGCTCCTACAAGAGCAGCCGTCTTTCGTCGCGCCGCCTGGCGCGAGCTGTGCCGCCCGCCTAAGGTCAGGAGGACAGTAGCAGGCGCCACCGGGCGATCCCCGGGGTGCCCCGAAGGAGTGGCTGCCATGAGCAACGAATCCCGCCCCGCCGTACTCGACCTGATCGGCAATACCCCCCTGGTCCGCGTCACGCGTTTCGATACCGGACCCTGCACCCTGTTCCTCAAGCTCGAATCACAGAACCCCGGCGGCTCCATCAAGGACCGCATCGGCGTCGCCATGATCGAAACCGCCGAGCGCGACGGCCGGCTCAAGCCCGGCGGGGTGATCGTCGAGGCCACCGCCGGCAACACCGGCCTGGGCCTGGCGCTGGTGGGGCGCGCCAAGGGCTACCGGGTGGTGCTGGTGGTGCCGGACAAGATGTCCACCGAGAAGGTCCTGCACCTGCGGGCGATGGGCGCCGAGGTGCACATCACCCGCTCGGACGTCGGCAAGGGCCATCCCGAGTATTACCAGGACGTCGCCGCGCGGCTGGCGAAAGACCTGCCCGATGCCTTCTTCGCCGACCAGTTCAACAACCCTGCCAACCCGCTGGCCCACGAGACCGGCACCGGCCCGGAAATCTGGGCGCAGACCGGCCATGATCTCGACGCCGTGGTGGTCGGGGTCGGCTCCGCCGGTACGCTGACCGGTCTCACGCGCTTCTTCCAGAAGGTCCAGCCCGAGCTGGAAATGGTCCTGGCCGACCCGGTGGGCTCGATCATGGCCGAGTACTCGCGCTCCGGCGCCATCGGCACGCCCGGCTCCTGGGCGGTAGAGGGCATCGGCGAAGACTTCGTACCGTCGATTGCCGACCTCTCCAGCGTGCGCCACGCCTACTCGATCAGCGACGAGGAGAGCTTCGCCACCGCCCGCGAGCTGCTGCGCAACGAAGGCATCGCCGCCGGTTCGTCCACCGGCACGCTGCTGGCCGCCGCGCTGCGCTTCTGCCGCGAGCAGAAGGAACCCAAGCGCGTGGTCAGCCTGGTCTGCGACACCGGCACGCGCTACCTGTCGAAGATCTACAACGACCAGTGGATGACCGACCAGGGCCTGCTGCAGCGCAAGCGCTACGGCGACCTGCGCGACATCATCGCGCGGCGCTTCGAGGAAGGCCGGGTGGTTAGCGTCGGTCCCGGCGACACCCTGCTCACCGCCTTCCAGCGCATGCGCCTGGCCGATATCTCGCAACTGCCGGTGCTCGATGGCGACCGCCTGGTCGGCGTGATCGACGAGTCGGACATCCTGCTGGGCGTGCACGACGATCCCAGCCACTTCCGCAGCGACGTCGCCAGCGCCATGAGCGATGCGCCCGAAACCCTGGCGCCCGGTGCCAGCCTGGCCGAGCTGGAAGCCGTGCTCGATCGCGGCCTGGTCGCCATCATCGCCGACGCCTCGGGCTTCCACGGTCTGATCACCCGATTCGATTTGCTCAACCATTTGCGGAGGACCCTCCCATGAGCCAGCACGACGACCGCCTCGGTTTCGCCACCCGTGTGATCCACGCCGGGCAGGAGCCGGACCCGTCCACCGGGGCGATCATGCCGCCGATCTACGCCAACTCCACCTACCGCCAGGAAAGCCCCGGCGTGCACAAGGGGCTCGACTACGGCCGCTCGCACAACCCCACGCGCTGGGCGCTGGAGCGCTGCGTGGCGGACCTGGAGGGCGGCAGCAAGGCGTTCGCCTTCGCCTCGGGGCTGGCGGCGATCTCGGCGGTACTGGAACTGCTCGACGCCGGCTCGCACATCGTCTCCGGCAACGACCTCTACGGCGGCACCTTCCGCCTGTTCGAGCGGGTGCGCCGGCGCAGCGCCGGGCACGACTTCCACTTCGCCGACCTGGCCCAGCCCGGCGCCCTGGAAGCGGCGCTGACCGACAAGACGCGCATGGTCTGGGTGGAAACCCCGAGCAACCCGCTGCTGCGCCTGACCGACCTGGCCGCCATCGCCCGCACCTGCCGCGAGCGCGGCATCCTCTGCGTGGCCGACAACACCTTCGCCAGCCCCTACGTGCAGCGCCCGTTGGACCTGGGCTTCGACATCGTCGTGCATTCGACCACCAAGTACCTGAATGGCCACTCCGACGTCATCGGCGGCATCGCCATCGTCGGCGACAACCCCGACCTCGTCGAGCGCCTGGGCTTCCTGCAGAACTCGGTGGGCGCCATCGCCGGCCCGTTCGATGCCTTCCTCACCCTGCGCGGAGTGAAGACCCTCGCCCTGCGCATGGAGCGGCACTGCGCCAATGCGCTGGAGCTGGCCAAGTGGCTGGAGCAACAGCCGCAGGTGAAGCGTGTGTATTACCCCGGCCTGGCCTCGCATCCGCAGCACGAGCTGGCGCGCCGGCAGATGAAGGGCTTCGGCGGGATGATCTCGCTGGACCTGAACACCGACCTGGCCGGCTCGCGGCGCTTCCTGGAGAACGTCCGGTTGTTCGCCCTGGCGGAAAGCCTGGGTGGCGTGGAAAGCCTGATCGAGCACCCGGCGATCATGACCCATGCCAGCATCCCGGCGGAGAATCGCGCGGCGCTGGGGATTGGCGATTCGCTGATTCGCCTGTCGGTGGGGGTGGAAGACGTGGAGGACCTGCGCACCGACCTGGCAAGGGCGTTGGCGACGATCTGACGCGTCGCGTCGGTGCGCTTTTCGTAGGAGCGAGCTTGCTCGCGAACCCGCATAACTCCGGAGTTCGGGAGGTTCGCGAGCAAGCTCGCTCCTACAAGAGCCGGAGCTTCGGCGCGGGCTGATGGATTGTCGATCCTACGTCCGAGCTCCCTGCAGAAACGCCAATAAAAAGCCCGCCGATTGGCAGGCTTTTTCATGGAGCGATGGGGGCGTTACACCGCGTGGACGATATGCCCGTCCACCAGGGTGCAACGCACCACGCCCGGCAGGCAGTGGCCGAGGAACGGGCAGTTCTGGCCACGGGAGTGCCAGGTTTCGCCCGCCAGGGTCTGGCCGTCGGCTTCGAACAGCACCACGTCCGCCGCCGAGCCCACCGCCAGCTTGCCGGCCGGCAGGCGCAGGGCGGCGGCCGGGCCGCTGGAGAGGCGCGAAAGCAGGGTCGGCAGGTCGAGCAGGCCGTCCTGTACCAGGGTCATGGCCAGCGGCAGCAGCAGTTCGACGCTGCTGATGCCCGGGTCGGTGGCGGCGAATGGCGCGTTCTTGGCGTCCGCCTCGTGGGGCTGGTGGTGGCTGGCGATGGCCTGGATCACGCCGCTCTTCACCGCTTCGCGCAGGGCGTCGCGGTCCTTGCGCGAGCGCAGCGGCGGCTGCACGTGGTACAGGCTGGAGAAGTCCGCCAGCGCCTCGTCGGTGAGGATCAGCTGGTACAGCGCCACGTCGGCGGTGACCGGCAGGCCGCGGGCCTGGGCCTGGGCGATCAGCTCGACGCCACGGGCGCTGGTCAGCTGGCTGAAGTGCGCGCGCACGCCGGACTGTTCCACCAGCAGCAGGTTGCGCGCCAGGGCCACGGTCTCGGCGGTTTCCGGAATGCCGGCCAGGCCGCGGAAGCTGGCGGTCGGGCCTTCGTGGGCGAGGCCGCCTTCGGCCAGGTCATGGTCCTGGGAGGTGAAGATCACGGTCAGGTCGAAGGTCGCCGCGTATTCCAGCGAGCGCAGCAGCACGCGGTTGCTCGCCATCGGCGCCAGGCCGTTGGTGAAGGCCACGCAGCCGGCGTCGCGCAGGGCGACCAGCTCGGACAGTTGTTCGCCGGCCAGGCCCCTGGTCAGTGCGCCGATGGGGAACACCTTGGCGTTGCCGGCCTCGCGGGCGCGGTCGAGGATCAGCTCGGCCACCGCCGAGGTATCCAGCACCGGCTTGGTCTGCGGCGGGAAGCACAGGCTGGTGACGCCACCGGCGGCGGCGGCGCGGGTTTCGCTCTCGATGCTGCCCTTGCGGCTGTAGCCCGGCTCGCGCAGGGCGACGCTCAGATCCACCAGGCCGGGCGCGGCGACGAGGCCGGCGGCGTCGATTTCCTGGGCGGCGTGGAAGCCGTCGGGGGCGTCGCCGATGGCGACGATGCGGCCGGCCTCGATGTGCAGGTCGCAGACCTTGTCCAGGCCGCTGGCCGGATCGATCAGGTGGGCGCCACGAATACTGACGGTCATTGCGCGTCCTCCTGTTCCAGCTGGCGTTGGGCGTTCTGGCCGCTCATGGCCATGGACAGCACGGCCATGCGGATGGCGATGCCGTAGGTGACCTGGTTGAGGATCACCGACTGTTCACCGTCGGCCACGGCGGAGTCGATCTCCACGCCACGGTTGATCGGGCCGGGGTGCATGACGATGGCGTCGGGCTTGGCCAGCTTCAGGCGCTTGCCGGTCAGGCCGTAGAGCTTGAAGAACTCGCCCTCGCTGGGCAGCAGGCCACCCTGCATGCGCTCGCGCTGCAGGCGCAGCATGATCACCACGTCGACACCCTTCAGGCCTTCGTTGGCGTCGGTGTAGACCTTTACCCCGTACTGCTCTTCCAGGCCGACCGGCAGCAGGGTGCGCGGGGCGACGACGCGGATGTCCGGGCAGCCGAGGGTCTTCAGCGCCAGCATGTCGGAGCGGGCCACGCGCGAGTGCAGGATGTCGCCGACGATGGCCACCGAGAGCTTCTCGAAGCTGCCCTTGTGGCGGCGGATGGTCAGCATGTCGAGCATGCCCTGGGTCGGGTGGCCGTGGCGACCGTCGCCGCCGTTGATCACGGCGACGTTGGGGCTGACGTGCTCGGCGATGAAGTGTGCGGCGCCCGAGTCGCTGTGACGCACGACGAACATGTCGGCGGCCATCGCCTCGAGGTTGCGCAGGGTGTCGGTGAGTGTCTCGCCCTTGCTGGTCGAGGAGGTCGACACGTTCAGCGAGATGACGTCGGCGGACAGGCGCTGGGCGGCCAGCTCGAAGGTAGTACGGGTGCGCGTGGAGTTCTCGAAGAACACGTTGCACACGGTCTTGCCGCGCAGCAGCGGGACTTTCTTCACCGCGCGGGCGCCGACTTCGAGGAAGGAGTCGGCGGTATCGAGGATTTCAGTCAGCAGTTCGCGGGACAACCCGTCGAGCGAGAGGAAGTGGCGCAGCTGGCCCAGGTCGTTGAGCTGCAGCGGGCGCTTGGCGTCGGTCGGCATGTGGCAGGCCCTGAAAGTTGGGAATAGAGGTCCGGGCGCGCAGAGTTACAGCGCGGTGCTGAGAAGCGTGCGCTCGAGGACGAGTGGTGCGGGACCGCGCAATTTTACCCGCTCGTTGGGTGCCAATGACAGGGTTTCGCCGACGACATCCGGACGAATCGGCAACTCGCGAGCATTCAGGTCCACCAGGCTGACCAGGGTCACGCTGGCCGGGCGACCGTAGTCGAACAGCTCGTTGAGCGCGGCGCGGATGGTCCGGCCGCTCATCAGTACGTCGTCCACCAGGACCAGGTGCTGGCCATCGATCTCGAAGGGCAGTTCCGACGGACGGACCTGCGGGTGCAGGCCGCTGCGGGTGAAATCGTCGCGGTAGAAGGACACGTCGAGGATGCCGAGGATCTCGTCGCTGCCCAGCTCCTTGAGCAGTTCCTGGGCGACCCAGATGCCGCCGGTATGGATGCCGACGAAGCGCGGCGAGTCGATGCCGCGCTGCGCCAGGTAGTTGCGCAGGTCGGTGGCCATGCGGGGGAGGAGTTCGGCGGGGCTGGGCAGGGTCATGACGTCTCCGGTTCGGTTGGCGAGGCCACCCGGCGCGGGCGGCCATCGGGGCGGACCGCTTCCGCAAGGAGTGGTCCGGCAAGCTTAGTGGCTTTCGCTCCCCTGGCGCTGCTTCAGGTCAAGGGGCGCTGCGACGCCTGGGGTCAGGCAGGGGCGTTGTCGGCCAGCCAGCCCTCCAGCAGCAGGGCGGCGGCCAGGGCGTCCACCGGGCGCTCGCGGTAACCATCGCGCTGGCCCTGGGCCAGGCGCTCGCCCTTGGCGGCGTAGGTGGTCAGGCGTTCGTCGTGGGTGTGCACCGGCAGGTTGTAGCGGCCGTGCAGGCGGCGGGCGAATTTCTCGGCGCGCTCGCTCATGTCGCTGGGGCTGCCGTCCATGTTCAGCGGCAGGCCGACGACGATGGCGTCGGGCTGCCATTCCTTGATCAGGGCTTCCACGCGGCTCCAGTCCGGCACGCCGTTCTGTGCCTTGAGCACGCAGAGTTCGCGGGCCTGGCCGGTGATGGCCTGGCCGACGGCGACGCCGATCTGCTTGGTGCCGTAGTCGAAGCCCAGGAGCAGGCGCAGGGGCTTGGCACTCATCAGGCGTGCCCGGCCTGGGCGGTGAGCAGGCTGAGGTTGACCCCCAGGCGCTCGGCAGCCGCCGACAGGCGCTGTTCGGCCGGCACCTCGAAGAGCACCGCCGGGTCGGCGGGGCAGGTCAGCCACGCGTTGTCGGTGAGTTCCGCTTCCAGCTGGCCGGCTTCCCAGCCCGCGTAGCCGAGGGTGATCAGGTGCTGCGCGGGGCCGCTGCCGTCTGCGATGGCGAACAGCACGTCCTGGGAGGTGGACAGCGACAGCTCGCCCAACTCCAGGGTGGCCTGGAAGCTGCGCCCGGCGGGGTGCAGGACGAAGCCGCGGTCGGTCTGCACCGGGCCACCGTTATAGATGGTCATGCCCTGGCAGCGCACCGGCGGCAGTTCGTCCGGGCGCAGTTGTTCGAGCACGTCGGCGAGGCTCAGGCCACTGGGGCGGTTGATGATCAGGCCCATGGCACCCTGCTCGTTGTGTTCGACGATATAGGTGACGGTCTGGGCGAAGTTGGGGTCCGCCATGTGCGGCATGGCGATCAGGAAATGGTGCTTGAGGGAGCTTGCGGCTGTGCTTTTCATGCCAGCTAGTTTCAGGCCTGGCGCGCCAGGGGACAAGCCTTGAAAACGCCACCGCGTGCCGCCAGGCACGACAGGCTCACTGGCTGGACAGGCGGTCGCCGCGCTCGAAGCGCCAGGTGCGGATGATTTCCAGGCGGTCGATGTCGTTCAGGTCGCCGGAAAAGGGCGCGAACGGCGCGGCCAGGCGCACGATGCGCTGGGCGGCCTGGTCGAGGGTGGCCTGGCCGGAGGACTCCAGCACCTGCACCTCGTAGAGGGAGCCGTCGCGGTTGATCGACACCAGCAGCCGCAGGCTGCCGTAGATGCGCTGGCGGCGGGCTTCGTCGGGGTAGTTGAGGTTGCCGATGCGCTCGATCTTCTTGCGCCATTCCTCTTTATACCAGGCGCCCTTGTCGCGCATGGTCGAGGCGGCGCTCAGGCGGTGGATGCGCGGGCGCTTGGCGTAGGCCTGCTGCTCGCGGGCGAGGTCGGCTTCGAGGCTGGATATCTGTGCGGACAACTGGCTGGAGTCGAACTGCGGCGCGGGCTTGGCGACGGTTTCCGCCTTGGGTGTCCGGGGCTTGGCCTGGACCTTGTCCGGGCGCGGGCTGCGGGTGCTGACGGCGGTCTTGGGCGCTTCCGGGCTCTTGGCCTGCTTCGGCGTGGCCGGCGGCGCGACCTTCTTCACCTCGGTGTCCTGGAACGGCGCCTGCTCGGTGGTCTTGGGGATCGCCTTGTGTTCCAGGGTGCCGCTGCCCTGCTGGTTCATCTGCGCGAGGTAGTCGGCCTTCTCGGGCGCCTTCTCGCTCTTGAAGCTGGCGAGGGTGATTTCCAGGGTTTTGCTCAGTTGGCTGGGCATCGGCATGGTGAAGCCCACGCCGAGCAGGATGGCCACGTGCACGATGGCCGCAACGAACAGGGTGAAACCCAGCCGGTCCGCCGGGCGTACGCCGGAGGACACGGGGAAGTCGGAATGGGTTGCAGCGTTCATTGCGGGTCGCGTAGGCCAGGGTGGGGCGGAAGTCTGCCGACGAGGCTTATAAAAGTCTATGACGCACTGCGCGCCTTGAGCTTTTCGTCGATGACCGTCATCAGCCGCTCGCCGATGCGGGTGTCGTAGGCCGCGTCGATCTCGCGGATGCAGGTCGGGCTGGTGACGTTGATCTCGGTGAGGTTCTCGCCGATCACGTCCAGGCCGACGAACAGCAGGCCGCGCTTGCGCAGTTCCGGGCCGACCTGGGCGGCGATCCAGCGGTCGCGTTCGGTCAGCGGCTGGGCCACGCCACGGCCGCCGGCGGCGAGGTTGCCACGGGTCTCGCCTTGCGCCGGGATGCGCGCCAGGCAGTATTCCACCGGCTCGCCGTCGATCATCAGGATGCGCTTGTCGCCATCCTTGATGGCCGGCAGGTAGCGCTGCGCCATGACCTGCTCCTGGCCGTGGCGGGTCAGGGTCTCGAGGATCACCGAGAGGTTCGGGTCGCCTTCGCGGTGGCGGAAGATCATCGATCCGCCCATGCCATCCAGGGGTTTGAGAATGATGTCACGATGCTCGGCGGCGAACTCGCGCAGAATATCGGACCGGCGACTCACCACGGTGGGCGGCGAGCACTGCGGGAAGAGGGTGGCGAAGTACTTCTCGTTGCAGTCGCGCAGGCTCTGCGGCTTGTTGACCACGAGCGTGCCGGCGCTTTCGGCCTGTTCCAGCAGGTAGGTGGAGTAGACGAACTCGTTGTCGAAGGGCGGGTCCTTGCGCATCAGGATCACGTCCAGGTCCGACAGCGGCTGGTCGATCTCCGCATCCAGCTCGAACCAGTGGGCTGGGTCGTAGAACACCTTGAGCGGACGCATGCGACCGCGGGCGAGGTTCTCTTTCTGGTAAAGATCCTGCTGTTCCATATAGAAGAGCTGCCAGCCGCGGGCCTGGGCGGCCAGCAACATGGCCAGCGAGCTGTCCTTCTTGAAACTGATCTGCGCGATGGGGTCCATCACGATCCCGAGGCGTACGCTCATGGGATGTCCTCCTGGGGGGAATTCGTCGGCTTGGGGCTGCGACTCGGGGCCGCGCCGCAAAGGCTGAAAATGGACGCTCAGGGTGGCGCTGGATGTGCGCTCGGTCAAGGAAAAAGCCTGCGCGTTCGGGGTCTTATGGCCTGAATTTGCTGGGCGTGGTAAAGATTCTGACGATTGTGGTAAAAGGTTCCCACGATTGGGTCGCAGCCCGACGGTGGCAGGGCGCTTGCGCACTGATATAAAAAGTGGAAAAACGATTCACCGAGATGGTAAGGGCGAACATGGAACAGCATTCCGACGGTTTGAAAGTAATGGTGATCGACGACTCCAAGACGATTCGTCGCACCGCCGAAACCCTGCTGAAGAAAGTCGGCTGCGATGTCATCACAGCCATCGACGGTTTCGATGCTCTGGCCAAGATTGCCGATACCCATCCCAGCATCATCTTCGTCGACATCATGATGCCCCGCCTGGATGGTTATCAGACCTGCGCCCTGATCAAGAACAACAGTGCCTTCAAATCCACGCCGGTGATCATGCTGTCCTCCAAGGACGGCCTGTTCGACAAGGCCAAGGGTCGCATCGTCGGTTCCGACCAGTACCTCACCAAGCCTTTCAGCAAGGAAGAGCTGCTCGGCGCGATCAAGACCCATGTGCCTGACTTTACCCCGGTGGAGCACGCTTCCTGAAGTCCGGCCCTGTGCCGCTGACGCCTTTTCCGTATGGGGACCACAATGGCTCGAATTCTGATTGTTGATGACTCGCCGACCGAGATGTACAAGCTGACCGCGATGCTGGAAAAGCACTCGCACCAGGTACTCAAGGCCGAGAACGGCGCCGACGGCGTGGCCCTGGCCCGCCAGGAAAAGCCGGACGTCGTCCTGATGGACATCGTCATGCCCGGCCTGAACGGCTTCCAGGCGACCCGCCAGCTGTCCAAGGACCCGGAAACCAGCGCGATTCCGGTGATCATCGTCACCACCAAGGACCAGGAAACCGACAAGGTCTGGGGCAAGCGCCAGGGTGCGCGCGACTACCTGACCAAGCCGGTGGACGAAGAAACGCTGCTCAAGACCATCAATGCAGTACTGGCCGGCTGAAGCCGGTCCCTCAAAGAACATAATTATTAGAGAAGGCCAGGGCCGGCATGGCGGAAGTCCAGAGTCCTTTCGAGGTTCTCGTCCAGATCGATCAGCGCTGTCGTCAGTTGGCAGCGGGTCTGCCTGCGCAGCGCGAAGTGGCGCAGAGCTGGAACGGCATTGGCTTTCGCATGGCCGGGCGCCTGTTCGTGGCACCTATGGGGGAGGTCGGCGAGGTTCTTCACGAGCCGCGCTACACACTGCTGCCCGGTGTCCGTGACTGGGTGAGGGGGGTCGCCAACGTGCGCGGCCGCCTGTTGCCGATCATGGACCTGTGCGGCTTCCTCGGCGCGGAGCTGTCGCCTCTGCGCAAACAGCGGCGCGTGCTGGTGGTGGAACACCAGGAAGTCTTTGCCGGCCTCATCGTCGATGAGGTGTTCGGCATGCAGCACTTCCCGGTGGAAACCTTCAGCGAGCAGCTGCCGCCCCTCGAAGCGGTCCTGCAACCCTTTATTCACGGCGTCTTCAATCGAGAACAGCCCTGGTTGGTGTTCAGCCCGCATGCGCTGGCGCAGCACCCGGCGTTTCTCGATGTCGCCAGCTAGATTTTGACCGGTTGGGCCGGCTTGCCGGCCCGTGTTGTGACATGGAAACCGTAATCGTGGTGGGTCCAGGCGGGGGCCGAATATGAAAAATATGAAGGCAGGCAGTCTTTTTTCGGGTGCGCGTAGCAGCTCGCTGATCCTCGGGCTCTTCGTAGTCCTGATCGTGGCGATCGTCTTGCTGTTCGCCAACTTCGCTTACCTCAACACGCAGGCGGACCACGACAAACAGTACATCGGCCACGCCGGCGAACTGCGCGTGCTGTCCCAGCGTATCGCCAAGAACGCCACGGAAGCCGCGGCGGGCAAGGGCGAGGCGTTCAAGCTGCTGAAGGAAGCGCGCAACGACTTCGAAAAGCGCTGGAACATCCTCACCAAGGGTGACGATAGCACCGGCCTGCCGCCGAGCCCGGCTTCGGTACAACCGCAGATGGCGGAAGTGCAGAAGGACTGGGACACCCTGCGCAAGAACGCCGACTCCATCCTTGCCAGCGAACAGACCGTACTGTCCCTGCACCAGGTGGCCGCGACGCTGGCCGAAACCATCCCGCAACTGCAGGTGGAGTACGAAGAGGTCGTCGACATCCTGCTGGAGAACGGCGCCCCGGCCGACCAGGTCGCGGTAGCCCAGCGCCAGTCGCTGCTGGCCGAACGTATCCTCGGCTCGGTGAACAAGGTGCTCGCCGGTGACGAGAACTCCGTCCAGGCCGCCGACAGCTTCGGCCGTGACGCCAGCCTCTTCGGCCGCGTACTCAAGGGCATGAAGGAAGGCAACGCGGCGATGAGCATCTCCAAGGTGACCAACGCCGAGGCAGTGGACCGCCTCAACGAGATTGCCGAACTCTTCGAGTTCGTTTCCGGCTCGGTGGACGAGATCCTCGAGACCTCCCCGGAACTGTTCCAGGTCCGTGAAGCCGCCAACACCATCTTCGGTGGCTCGCAGACCCTGCTGGAGAAAGCCTCCAGCCTGGCCGACGGCTTCGAGAACCTGGCCGAAGGCCGTGTGTTCAACCAGGTCGCCAGCGCCGCGCTGGGTGTGATCGCCCTGGGCGCGATCATCCTCATCGGCCTGGTGATGGTGCGTGAAGCCAAGCGCAGCCTGGCCGAGACCCACGAGAAGAACGAACGCAACCAGGCGGCGATCCTGCGATTGCTCGACGAAATCGCCGACCTCGCCGACGGTGACCTGACGGTGGCCGCGACCGTGACCGAGGACTTCACCGGTGCGATCGCGGACTCCATCAACTATTCCATCGACCAGCTCCGCGAGCTGGTGGAAACCATCAACCTGACCGCCGTGCAGGTGGCCGCCGCCGCCCAGGAAACCCAGGCCACCGCCATGCACCTGGCCGAGGCGTCCGAGCACCAGGCCCAGGAAATCGCCGGCGCCTCCGCCGCGATCAACGAAATGGCCGTGTCCATCGACCAGGTATCGGCGAACGCCTCCGAGTCCTCGGCGGTGGCGGAACGTTCCGTGGCCATCGCCAACAAGGGCAACGAAGTGGTGCACAACACCATCACCGGCATGGACAACATCCGCGAGCAGATCCAGGACACCTCCAAGCGGATCAAGCGCCTGGGTGAATCGTCCCAGGAGATCGGTGACATCGTCAGCCTGATCAACGACATCGCCGACCAGACCAACATCCTCGCCCTGAACGCCGCGATCCAGGCGTCGATGGCGGGCGACGCGGGCCGTGGCTTCGCCGTGGTAGCGGACGAAGTACAGCGCCTGGCGGAACGCTCCTCGGCGGCGACCAAGCAGATCGAGGCGCTGGTGAAGACCATTCAGACCGACACCAACGAGGCGGTGATCTCGATGGAACAGACCACCTCCGAGGTGGTGCGCGGCGCCCGCCTGGCGCAGGACGCCGGCGTGGCCCTGGAAGAGATCGAGAAGGTATCCAAGACCCTGGCGGCGCTGATCCAGAACATTTCCAACGCCGCCCGTCAGCAGGCGTCCTCCGCCGGCCACATTTCCAACACCATGAATGTGATCCAGGAGATCACCTCGCAGACCTCCGCCGGTACCACCGCCACCGCGCGCAGCATTGGTAACCTGGCGAAGATGGCGAGTGAAATGCGTAATTCCGTATCCGGCTTCAAACTGCCGGACATTGCGGAACAGGCCTGAGCAGAGGAGGTGTGCTGCTCTTTGCCGGGTAGCGCACGACAGTCTTGAGCGAGGGGCGCGACATGCAGGCAAGTGGCGTCTGGTCGTTGCAGCCGTTGGCCGATATGTCGGCCGCGGAGTTCCGCGACTGGCAGGCACTGTTGGAAGACCGGACCGGCGTTGTCGTCAACGAACAGCGCCGCGCCTTCCTGCAGACCAGCCTGGGCGCACGCATGCGCGAACTGGGCATCGCCGACTACGGCAGCTACTACCGGCAGGTCATCGACGGCCCGCGCGGCGCGGTCGAGTGGTCGAACCTGCTGGATCGCCTCACCGTTCAGGAAACCCGTTTCTTTCGCCACAAGCCCTCCTTCGACCTGCTCGAGCGCTACCTGCACCAGCGCGTCGGGGATGTCGGCGAGAGCCGGCCGCTGGCCTTGTGGAGCGTGGGCTGTTCCAGTGGCGAGGAGCCATATTCCCTGGGCATGGTCGCCACGCGGGTCCTGGAGGCCGCGGGACGCACACCGCTGTTCGGCGTGACCGGGACCGATATCAGCCTCAATGCCCTGAGCCGGGCGCGCGAGGCGGTGTATGCGGCACGCAAGCTGGATGAGTTCGACGCCGCGTTGACCGAACGCTTTTTCCGCGTGCGGGACGACGGGCGCTATCAGGTGATACCGAGTCTGGCCGAGCGCGTCTGTTGCGCCCGGTTGAATGTGCTGGAACTGGCCCAGGCGCCAATGTCCGGCATGGATGTGATCTTTTGCCAGAACCTGCTGATCTATTTCCGCCGCTGGCGGCGGCGGGAAATCCTCAATCGCCTGGCCGAGCGGCTGGCGCCAGGGGGACTGCTGGTGGTCGGCGTCGGCGAGGTGGTGGATTGGCACCATCCGGCCCTCGAACCGGTCGCCGATGAGCGCGTTCTGGCCTTTACCCGGAAGGGATGACACAGACACATGAGTGGAGTGGCTATGGGTGATCGGCACGATTATGTCGCCCTGGAATGGGTAAAAGGCGAGATTGCCGAAACGCTCAAGCAGGCGCGGCAGGCGCTCGAATCCTACGTCGAGAATCCCCAGGACCCGACGCGGATAGGCTTTTGCCTCGCCTATATCCACCAGGTGCGGGGCACCCTGCAGATGGTGGAGTTCTACGGCGCGGCACTGCTGGCCGAGGAAATGGAGCACCTGACCCAGGCGCTGATCGACCAGCGCGTCACCAGCCAGGGCGAAGCGCTGGAAGTGCTGATGCAGGCGATCCTGCAGCTGCCGGTGTACCTGGATCGCATCCAGAGCGCCCGCCGCGACCTGCCGATGGTGGTGCTGCCGCTGCTCAACGACCTGCGCACCGCCCGTGGCGAGAAGCTGCTGTCGGAAACCAGCCTGTTCGCCCCCGATCTCTCCCGCAGCGCCTCGGCGCTGCCGGTGGATGCCCTGGCGCGCCTGCGCACCGCCGAGTTCCCGGCGCTGCTGCGCAAGCTGCGGCAGATGCTGCAGGTCGCCCTGGTGGGCGTCATCCGCAACCAGGACCTGCCGACCAACCTGGGCTACATGGCGCGCGTCTTCGCCCGCCTGGAATCCCTGTGCAAGGACGCCCCGCTGGGCCGCCTGTGGGTGATCGCCTCGGCCATCGTCGAAGGCCTGGCCAACGGCAGCATCGCCAACGGCACCTCCATGCGCAACCTGCTGCGCCAGGTCGACCGCGAGTTCAAGCGCCTGGTCGACCAGGGCGCCGACGCCATGAACCAGCCGGCGCCGGACGAACTGATCAAGAACCTGCTGTTCTACGTGGCCAAGGCCTCCGGCCAGTCGCCGCGCGTGCGTGCGGTGAAGGACGAGTACCGCCTGGACGACGCCCTGCCCGGCGAGGCGGTGGTCGATGAGGAACGCGCCCGCCTGGCCGGCCCGGACCGCGACGCCATGCGCTCGGTGGTGGGGGCGCTGTGCGAGGAGCTGGTGCGGGTCAAGGACAGCCTCGACCTCTTCGTGCGCAGCGACCGCAGCGTGGTGGGCGAGCTGGAAAGCCTGCTGGCGCCGCTCAAGCAGATCGCCGATACCCTCGCGGTGCTGGGCTTCGGCCAGCCGCGCAAGGTCATCCTCGACCAGATCGAGGTGGTCGGCGCCCTGGCGCGCGGCCAGCGCAAGCCGGATGACGCAACGCTGATGGACGTGGCCGGCGCGCTGCTCTACGTCGAAGCGACCCTGGCCGGCATGGTCGGCCCGAGCGAAGCGCCGGGCAGCGAGGAAAGCCGCCTGCCGACCACCGATGTCGAGCAGATCCACCAGGTGGTGATAAAGGAAGCGCGCAATGGCCTGGAACTGGCCAAGGACGCGATCATCGAGTTCATCGCCTCGCAGTGGAACCACGAACACCTGGCCCGTGTGCCGGAGCTGCTGACGCAGGTGCGCGGCGGCCTGGCGATGATCTCCCAGGAGCGCGCCGCCCGGCTGCTGGAAGCCTGCAACCGCTATATCCAGGAACAGCTGCTGGTGCGCCAGGCCGTGCCGGACTGGCACAGTCTCGACACCCTGGCCGACGCCATGACCGGCGTCGAGTACTACCTGGAGCGCCTGTCCGAGGACCAGGGCACCCAGAGCGACCTGATTCTCGACGTCGCCGAGGAGAGCCTGGAAAGCCTGGGCTATTCCCTCAAGCCGCGTCCGTCGATCCTCGATGCCGTCGAGCCGCCGGCTCCGGCGCCGCTGGACAATCCGCTGGACGAAATCGACGTGCTCGCCAGCGCGGCCCTGTCCGCCGAGCTCGGCGTCGAAGCGGCACTGCCGGAGGCACCCCGCACCGAACTGGTGGAAGCGTTGCCGGGCGTTCCCGTGGAGGATTTCAGCGCCCTGCCGATGCCGGACGAGCCGAGTCCTGGCGAAGTCCCGGCGCCCGCCGACCCGCTGGCCGATCTCGGAGTCTGGGAGCTGGACGAGCGCGAGCCGATCACCACGCCGGAGCCGAGCGAACCGGTCTGGGAGCTGGACAGCATCGCCGAGCCCGTGGCCTCGGAGGAGAACCTTTGGGACACGCTCGACCTGGGCAGCGCGCCTGGCCAGCCTGAAGATCCGAGCGAGACGCCGGCCGAAACCGCCAGCGCCGAACCGGGCTGGTTGCTTGAGCCGGTGGGCGAAACCGCCCCCACCACCGAATCGACCGCGTCCGCCCCGGCGGACGCGCTGAACTGGGACATCGAACTGCCCGCCGCCGAACAGCCGCTGGTCAGCGATGATAACTGGATCCTCGGCGAACTGTCCGAGGCGCCCGCCGTGGCCGAGGGCGTCGACCTCAGCCTGGATGCGCCTTTGGCGCTGGACGAACTGCCCGGCAGCGTCGAACCGGTTGCCCCGGCGGACGCGCTGAGCTGGGACCTCGAACTGCCCGCCGCCGAACAGCCGCTGGTCAGCGATGATAACTGGACCCTCGGCGAACTGTCCGAGGCGCCCGCCGTGGCCGAGGGCGTCGACCTCAGCCTGGATGCGCCTTTGGCGCTGGACGAACTGCCCGGCAGCGTCGAACCGGTTGCCCCGGCGGACGCGCTGAGCTGGGACCTCGAGCTGCCCGCCGCCGAACAGCCGCTGGTCAGCGATGACAACTGGACCCTCGGTGAGTCGTCCGAGACGCCCGCCGTGGCCGAGGGCGTCGACTTCAGCCTGGATGCGCCGCTGGAGCTGGAAAGCCTGACGCTAGAGGGCGCTGACGAACCGCTCGCGCCGGTGGAGGACTGGAGCGAGCTGGACATCGCCGACCTCGACCTGCCGGAAATCGAGCTGCCGAGCCCGCCGCTGGTGGTGGAGCCGGTCGGCGAAACGCTTGAGAAACCGCTGTCCCTCGCCGAGGTGATGGCTGCGCCGACCCAGGCGATCAACCCGCCGGCGCAGGATGTGCCGCCCAGCCTGCTGCCGCCGCCCGCCGACGAAGAGCCGATGGACGAAGAGCTGCGCGAGGTCTTCATCGAAGAGGCCGGCGAGGTGCTGGAAACCATCGGCGCCCATCTGCCGGCCTGGCTGGCGGATGGCGACGAGCGCGACGCGCTGACCGAGATCCGCCGCGCCTTCCATACCCTCAAGGGCAGCGGGCGGATGGTTCGCGCGCTGGTGATCGGCGAGCTGGCCTGGTCCATCGAAAACCTGCTCAACCGTGTGCTCGATCGCAGCATTTCCGCGACGCCCGCCGTACAGCAGGTGGTCCAGGACGTGGTTGCGCTGATGCCGGAGCTGGTCGAGGAGTTTGCCGCCAACGCCCAGCGCCAGCGTGACGATGTCGATCGCCTGGCCGCCACCGCGCATGCCCTGGCCAAGGGGCAGCCGGTCCCGCCGCCCCGTGGCGGGCAGCCGGAAGCCGGCGCCGAGGGCGACCGCGCGAACGTTGTGCCGAACGGCGTCGAGGTGGACGGCGAAAGCCTCGATCCGCAGTTGCTGGACATCTTCCGCAACGAGGCGGAAACCCATCTGGAAACCCTGGTCGGCTTCCTCGCCGATTGCGCGCAGCAGTTGCCGCAGCCGGTGACCGACGACCTGCAGCGCGCCCTGCATACCCTCAAGGGCAGCGCGCACATGGCCGGCATCCTGCCGATCGCCGAAATCGCCACGCCGCTCGAGCGGCTGATGAAAGAGTTCAAGACCAACCTGCTGCAGATCGACCTGCGCGAGGCCGAATTGCTGCACGGCGCCGAGCGCCTGTTCCGGGTTGGCCTGGATCAACTGCTGGAAGGTCACCCGCTGGCGCCCATCGACGGCAGCACCGAGCTGCTGGCGCGCATCGCCCAGGTCCACCAGGAGCGCCTGGAGGCCGCCGAGGCCAAGCGTCGCGGCGAAAGCGGCGAGGGCAGCGATCCGAAGCTGATCGGCGTGTTCCTCGCCGAGGGCATGGACATCCTGCTGGACGCCGAAGACCTGCTGCGGCGCTGGCGCGAACACCCGCAGGAGCGCCAGGAGCTGGGCGCCCTGCACGATGAACTGGAAACCCTCAGCCGAGGGGCGCAGATGGCCGAGCTGCCGCAGATGGCCGAGCTGGCCGATGCGCTGCTGGCGGTCTATGGCGCGGTGCAGCAGGGCCGCCTGGAGGTTGGCGAGGCCTTCTTCAGCGCCGCCGAGGACGCGCACGAAGCGCTGATCGGCATGATGGACCAGGTCGCCGCGGCCCTGCAGGTCAGCCCGCGCGCGGAACAGGTCGATGCGCTGTGCCGCCTGCTGGACTCGGCGCCCACTGAGCCGGAGCAGGACTTCGTCGATCTGGAGAGTCTGACCGCCGAGGATTTCCCGCCCGAAGACGAAGAGTTCCTGCTCGATACCCGGCCCGTGGCCGAGGATGACCTGCCGGACGGCCTGACCTGGCCGCCGCGCGGCGAGAACGCCGAACAGGCGCGTCACGCCGATGACGACGAAGTCATCACCGCCGCCGACCCGCGCCCGCACGCCGCGCCGCAGCATCCGCCGCAAGCGCTGGACGAGGAAATGGTCGCGATCTTCCTCGAAGAGGCGGTGGATATCCTGGATAACGCCGGCCAGGCGCTGGAGAAGTGGCTGCAGTCGCCGGATGCCCTGGCGGCCCTGTCGACCCTGCAGCGCGACCTGCACACCCTCAAGGGTGGCGCGCGCATGGCCGAGATCCGCGAGATCGGCGACCTCTCCCACGAACTCGAATCGCTTTACGAAGGACTGCTGGACCATCGCTTCCAGCACAGCCCGGCGCTGGGCGATCTGCTGCGCACCTGCCACGACCGCCTGGCGACCCAGCTCGACCAGTTGCAGGCCGGCCAGGCGCTGACCGATCCGGCCGACCTGGTGCAGACCATCCGCACCTTCCGGCAGAACCCGTCCGCCGGGCTGAGCGCCCTGCTGTCCCAGACCCCGCTCGACGCGGAAGCGGAGCAGGCGCCGCTCGAACAGGCGATCGAACTGCCCGCCGACGCCGAGCTGGAAAGCGACGCCGAGAGCGCTGAACAAGCGTCGGCGGCGCTGCCGGAGATCGACCTGCAGTCCTTCCTCGACAAGGCCGAGGCGGGCATTGACGAAACACCGCCGGCGATCGTGCCGGAACCCGTCGTCGACGCCGGCTACGAGCTGGACGACGAGCACGACCAGGAGCTGGTGGAAATCTTCCTGGAGGAAGGTTTCGACATCCTCGAAAGTTCCTCCGGCGCCCTGCAGCGCTGGATGGACAACGTCGACAACAGCCTCGAACTCGAAGCCTTGCAGCGCGATCTGCACACCCTCAAGGGCGGCGCGCGGATGGCCGAGATCCGCCCCATCGGCGACCTCGCCCATGAACTGGAGTTTCTCTACGAAGGCCTGTGCGGCGGGCGCCTGCGTGCCAGCCCCGGGCTCTTCGAACTGCTGCAGCGTTGCCATGACCGTCTCGCGGAGATGCTCGAGGCCGTCCAGGGGCACCGGCGGATTCCGGAGGGCGACTCGCTGATCGAGGCGATCCGCCGATTTCGCGCCAACCCCGACGAGCAACTGAGCATCCCCAGCAGCGTCAGCCTGCAGGCGCTGAGCGCCGAGCCGAACCTGCCGGAAGGCCCGGAAGCGGACATCCTCGACATCTTCCTCGAAGAAGCCGACGACCTGCTCGAGAGCATGGAGCAGGCCCTGGGCCGCTGGGACGGCGAGCGCGAGAACGGCGCGCTGGACGAGCTGCTGCGCATTCTCCACACCCTCAAGGGCGGCGCTCGCCTGGCCGGCCAGAGCGCTCTGGGCGATCTGGCCCACGACCTCGAACAGCACCTGTCCGAGGCCCAGCAACAGGGCGCGCCCTGGCCGGAAAGCCTGCTGCTGGACGTGCAGTCCGGCTTCGAAGGGCTGCAGGCCGAAGTCGACCAGTTGCGCCAGCACCTGGGCGAGGCCGAGGCGCCCGCTGCGCCGACGCCGCTTCAGCCCGAGCCGCAGACGCTGCCGGCGGTGCTGCCCGACGCGATCATGGCCGCGGTCGAAGCGCCGCGCGTCGAGGCGCCGGTGGTACTGCCGTTCGTGCGCCGCGCCCAGGAGGCCGCCCAGGAAGCCGCCGCCCGCCGTGCGCCGCAGGAACTGGTGAAGGTCCCCGCGCAACTGCTCGAAGGCCTGGTCAACCTCGCCGGCGAAACCTCGATCTTCCGGGGCCGCGTCGAGCAGCAGGTGAGCGACGTCGGCTCGACCCTGACGGAAATGGAAGCCACCATCGAGCGGGTGCGCGACCAGTTGCGCCGTCTGGACACCGAAACCCAGGCGCAGATCCTCTCGCGTCACCAGGCTGACGCCGAGCGCGCCGGCTACGAAGACTTCGACCCGCTGGAAATGGACCGCTACTCGCAGTTGCAGCAGCTCTCGCGCGCACTGTTCGAGTCCGCGTCCGACTTGTTCGACCTGAAGGAAACCCTGGCCGCGAAGAACCGCGACGCCGAGACCCTGCTGCTGCAACAGGCACGGGTCAACACCGAGCTGCAGGAAGGCCTGATGCGCACCCGCATGGTGCCGTTCGACCGCCTGGTGCCGCGCCTGCGCCGGATCGTCCGCCAGGTGGCAAACGAGCTGGGCAAGCAGGTCGAGTTCGTGGTCAGCAACGCCGAAGGCGAAATGGACCGCACGGTGCTCGAACGCATCGTCGCGCCGCTGGAGCACATGCTGCGCAACGCGGTGGACCACGGTATCGAGTCCGGCGAGGCGCGCCGCCTGGCCGGCAAGCCGGAAGTCGGCACCATCCGCCTGACCCTCGGCCGCGAGGGTGGCGACATCCTCCTGACCCTGGGCGACGACGGCGGCGGCATTCGCCTCGACGCGGTGCGGCGCAAGGCCATCGAACGCGGCCTGATGACCGACGACAGCGACCTGACCGACCACGAGGTGCTGCAGTTCATCCTCGAGGCCGGCTTCACTACCGCCGAGAAGATCACGCAGATTTCCGGCCGTGGCGTCGGCATGGACGTCGCTGCCTCCGAAGTGAAGCAACTGGGCGGCTCCATCAGCATCCACTCGACGCTGGGCGAGGGCACGCACTTCAACATCCGCCTGCCGTTCACCGTGTCGGTGAACCGCGCGCTGATGGTGCTTTCCGGCGAGGACCTGTACGCCCTGCCGCTGAACACCATCGAAGGCATCGTGCGGGTTTCCCCCTACGAGCTGGAGGCGCTCTACGAGCAGGCCGCAGCCGAGGGCAACGCCGCGCCGCGCTTCGAATACGCCGGCCAGGGCTACGAGCTGAAATACCTGGGCGATCTGCTCAACAACGGCCAGCACCCGAAGCTGGTGGGCCAGTCGCTGCCGCTGCCGGTGATTCTGGTGCGCTCGGCGGACCACGCCGTGGCGGTGCAGGTCGACGCCCTGGCGGGCTCCCGCGAAATCGTGGTGAAGAGCCTCGGTGCGCAGTTCGCCGGGGTCGCCGGCATCTCCGGCGCGACCATCCTCGGCGACGGCCGCGTGGTGGTGATTCTCGACCTGCTGGCGACCATCCGCGTGCGCCATGCGCACGCCCTGCAGGCGCAGCCGCGCCGCCAGCTGGCGGGGCCGGCCGTGGCGGAAATCGAGCATCAGCGCCCGACCCTGGTCATGGTGGTGGACGACTCGGTCACCGTGCGCAAGGTCACCAGCCGCCTGCTGGAACGCAACGGCATGAACGTGCTGACCGCCAAGGACGGGGTCGACGCCATCGCCCAACTGCAGGACCACAAGCCCGACATCATGCTGCTGGACATCGAGATGCCGCGCATGGACGGCTTCGAGGTGGCGACCCTGGTGCGCCACGACGAGCAACTCAAGGATCTGCCGATCATCATGATCACCTCGCGTACCGGCGAGAAGCACCGCGACCGTGCCCTGGCCATCGGGGTCAACCAGTACCTGGGCAAGCCGTACCAGGAAAGCGAACTGCTGGAGAGCATCCTGAGCCTGGTGAAGTCCCATGTCTGAGCAGAGCACGCCGCGCATTGCGGTGATCGCCGACACCTCGCTGCAGCGCCATGTGCTGGGGCAGGCCCTGGCCGGCCACGGCTACCAGGTGGTGCTCAACGCCGACCCGGCGCGCCTGGACGGCGAACAGCTGGACGCCTGCGAGACCGACCTGTGGCTGGTGGACCTGGCGCAGCAGGAAGACTCGCCGCTGGTGGACAACCTGCTGGAACAGTCGCGGGTTCCCGTGTTGTTCGGCGAGGGGTACGCGCCGGAGCGGCATTCCGAACATTATCCGCGCTGGGAGCGGCGGCTGGTGTCCAAGCTGCGCAAGCTGGTGGGCGACCCCAGCGCCGGCGTGGGCCGCAGCCTCGCCGCGCTGCTCGATGAAGCGCAGCGGCCCAGCCGCGTGGCGCTGCCCGACGATCTTGCGGCATCGCCGCTCAAGGCCGGCGAGCCGGCCGCACAGGTCTGGCTGCTGGCGGCGTCGCTGGGGGGGCCGGCGGCGGTGAAGGCGTTCCTCGATGCGCTGCCCGGCGCCTTGCCGGTCGGCTTCCTCTATGCCCAGCACATCGATCCGGCGTTCGAGGCCAATCTGCCGCAGGCGGTCGGCCGTCACAGCCAGTGGCATGTGAACACCGTGCGCAATGGCGACCCGGTGCGGTGCGGCGAAGTGGTGGTGGTGCCGATCAGCCAGGAGCTGGGGTTCGACGGCGAAGCGCGGATGCGCGTTCTGGAGCGTGCCTGGCCGGAGCCCTACAGCCCGTCCATCGACCAGATGATGCTCAACCTCGCCCAGCAGTACGGCGAGCGCTGCGGCGTGATCGTCTTCAGCGGCATGTGCAGCGACGGCAGCGCGGCGGCCGCCTACGTGCGCCGGCAGGGCGCGGAAATCTGGACCCAGCGCGCCGACAGCTGCGCCTGTTCGAGCATGCCCGACAGCCTGCGCGAGGGTGGCTACAGTACGCTGTCCGCCGACCCGCGCGAGCTGGCGGCGGCGCTGGTCAACCATCTGGCCGCGCAGTGCGTGGCCGAAGTGACGCAATGAGACAGCCGGTCAACAGCGGAGTGGTGCGATGAGTGATCTTCCCGTGGTCAAGGAAGGCGGCCAGTCCGCCGTGGCAGCCAACGCCGGACCGGTGAGCCTGACCGGCCTGCTGGTGCCGCTGGCCGACCGCAACCTGCTGCTGCCCAACGTGGCGGTGGCCGAGTTGATCACCTACCGCGCGCCGCACCCGGTGGAAGGGTTGCCGTCCTGGTACCTGGGTCAGGTGGCCTGGCGCGACCTGCGCCTGCCGCTGCTGTCCTTCGAGGCAGCCTCCGACGGCCAGGCGCAGGTCAGCGCCGGCGCCCGCGTACTGGTGCTCAACGCCCTCGGCGGCCGGGCCAGCGTCAAGTTCCTCGCCCTGCTGGTGCAGGGCATTCCGCGTTCGCTGAAGGTCGGTACCGATTTGCAGCGCGCCAATGTGCCGCTGGCGCCGCTGGAGCTGGACGCGGTGAACCTGGGCGACGAGCAGGCACGCATCCCCGACCTGGTCGCGCTGGAGCAGATGCTGGCCGATTCCGGCCTGATCTGAAGCCGCCTGGGCGCGCCCTGGCGCCCCATCCGCCTGTTCGGTGCTCTGCTGCTTCTGCTGTGCGGCGCTGGTGGACTGGCTGAGGCACAACGCCTCGCCGTGCTGGCAGCGGATGAGCCATGCGTTGTGCGGGTTGGTGTTGGCGGGGTTGGCGTTGCGGGGAATCTGAGTTGACCGGATGCGCCAGAGCTGGGCGGTTCGCGAGCAAGCTCGCTCCTACAGCTCGCCGGCTAGCTCGGAGCGATTTTCGTAGGAGCGAGCTTGCTCGCGAACCCGCCTGGCATCGGCGCTGCCGGCTCCCTCTCCCTCAGGAGCGGGGCGCAGCCAGGCTGGGGTGAGGGGCTTCTCGGCGAGCGCGAATCCCGACTTCAGAAATCACCCCAAAGCTGCTGCGCCACGCTCAGCGCCACCACCGGCGCCGTCTCGGTCCGCAGCACGCGCGGCCCCAGCCGGGCGGCCTGGAATCCGGCACCCTTGGCCTGCTCCACCTCCGCATCGCTCAGGCCGCCTTCCGGGCCGATCAGGAAGGCCAGGCTCGTCGGCTTGTCATGGCTGGTCAGCGGCTCGGCCACCGGGTGCAGCACCAGCTTGAGCTGCGCCTCGCAGCTCTCCAGCCATTCGGCCAGGGTTACCGGCGCATTGAGCACCGGCAGCACCGAGCGGCCGCACTGTTCGCAGGCGCTGATCGCCACCTGGCGCCAGTGGGCCATGCGCTTGTCGGCGCGCTCGTCCTTCAGGCGCACTTCGCAGCGTTCGCTGACGATCGGGGTGATCTCGCTGGCGCCCAGTTCGGTGGCCTTCTGGATCGCCCAGTCCATGCGCTCGCCACGGGACAGGCCCTGTCCCAGGTGTACGCGCAGCGGCGATTCGGCCTGGCCGTCGAAGGCTTCGCGCAGTTCCACGCGGACGTTCTTCTTGCCCACCTCGATCAGTTCGCCCAGGTATTCGTGGCCGGAGCCGTCGAACAGCTGCACGGCGTCGCCGGCCGAGTGCCGGAGCACGCGGCCGATGTAATGGGCCTGGGCTTCGGGCAGCTCGTGCTGGCCGAGGGAGAGCGGGGCGTCGATGAAGAAGCGGGAGAGGCGCATGGCGATGTCGAACTGATGGGGGAAAGCGGCAAGCTTAAAGCTTTCGGCCTGCCGCTTGTAGCCGATCAGCCCGGATCGCGATGCTCGGGGAAGCGTTCGCTGACCGCCACGCTCACGCTGTCGCGGGTGGCAATGTCGATGCCTTCGCTGGCGACTTCGGCGAGGAAGTCGATCTGTTCGGGGGTGATGATGTACGGCGGCAGGAAGTACACCACGCTGCCCAGCGGACGCAGCAGCGCACCACGCTCCAGACCGTGCTGGAAGACCTTCAGGCCGCGGCGTTCCTGCCAGGGGTAGGGTTTTTTCGTGGCCTTGTCCTGGACCATCTCGATGGCGAGGATCATGCCGGTCTGGCGGATTTCCGCGACGTGCGGGTGGTCGGCCAGGTGCGCGGTGGCGCTGGCCATCTTCGCCGCCAGGGCCTTGTTGGCTTCGATGACGTTGTCCTGCTCGAAGATGTCCAGGGTCGCCAGGGCGGCGGCGCACGCCAGCGGGTTGCCGGTGTAGGTGTGCGAGTGGAGGAAGGCGCGCAGGGTGGAATAGTCGTCGTAGAAGGCCTGGTAGACGTTATCGGTGGTCAGCACCGCGCTCATCGCCAGGTAACCGCCGGTCAGCGCCTTGGACAGCACCAGGAAGTCCGGGGTGATGCCGGCCTGCTCGCAGGCGAACATCGTGCCGGTGCGGCCGAAGCCGACGGCGATCTCGTCGTGGATCAGGTGCACGCCATAGCGGTCGCAGGCATCGCGCAGCAGCTTGAGGTAGATCGGATGGTACATGCGCATGCCGCCGGCGCCCTGCACCAGCGGCTCGACGATGACGGCCGCGACCTCTTGGTGGTGCTGCTCCAGCGCCTGCTCCATCGCCGCGAACATCGTCCGCGAATGTTCTTCCCAGCTCACGCCTTCGGGGCGCAGGTAGCAGTCGGGCGTCGGCACCTTGATGGTGTCCATCAGCAGCGACTTGTAGGTCTCGGTGAACAGCGCCACGTCGCCCACCGACATCGCCGCCACGGTTTCGCCGTGGTAGCTGTTGGTCAGGGTGATGAAGCGCTTCTTCTGCGGCTGGCCGAGGTTGTGCCAGTAGTGGTAGCTCATCTTCAGCGCGACTTCGATGCCGGCCGAGCCGCTGTCGGCGTAGAACACCCGGGAGAAGCCGGCCGGCGCCAGACGCAGCAGGCGTTCGGACAGCTCGATCACAGGCGCATGGCTGAAGCCGGCGAGGATCACGTGCTCCAGCTGGTCCACCTGGTCCTTGATGCGCTGGTTGATGCGCGGGTTGGCGTGGCCGAAGACGTTGACCCACCAGGAGCTGACCGCGTCCAGGTAGCGTTTGCCTTCGAAGTCCTCCAGCCAGATGCCTTCGCCGCGGCGGATCGGGATCACCGGCAGGCGTTCGTGGTCTTTCATCTGGGTGCAGGGGTGCCAGAGCACGCTGAGATCGCGCTGCATCCACTCGGCATTCAGGCCCATTGGGGTACTCCTAATCTGGCTGGTCGTCTGATGGACGGCTTGAGAGGGTCGGGCAAGCCTATGCAATGCACTTGAGATGGACAAGGACGCGTCCGACGACACATGTCGCCGATTGCCGACCAAGACGTCTATCCGCCCTTCAGGCGCTGACGTATGCTTCGCCCTTTTGCACCATTTGGGGAATCGTGGCGATGAAGACGGGATGGCTGCGCGCTGCTGCGTTGCTTGCTCTGGGGGTGTTCAGCGCGGTGGCGCTGGGCAAGGACAAACAGCCGACGGCCATCGTGGTCGGTGGCGGACTCGCCGGCCTGTCGGCGGCCTACGAGCTGCAACAGAACGGCTGGCAGGTCACCGTACTGGAGGCCAAGCCGCAGGTGGGTGGCCGTTCGGGCCTGGCCACCAGCGAGTGGATCGGCAACAGCAAGGTGCAGCCGACACTCAACAGTTACCTGGATACCCTGAAGATCAAGGCCGTTCCGGCACCCGACTTCGTGCGTACGCCAAGCTACCTGATCGACGGCGTCTACTACTCCAGCAGCGACCTGAAGCAGAAGATGCCGGCCGTCGCCGCGGACCTGGAGCGCTTCGAGAAGTCGCTGGACGAGCTCTCCGCCTCCATCGAGGACCCGCTCAACCCGCTGTCGAGCAAGACCCTGTTCGCGCTGGACCAGATGAACGCCGCGCGCTGGCTGGACAAGCTGAACCTGTCGCCGACCGCTCGCCTGCTGGTCAACCAGCGCATCCGTTCGCGCTATGACGAACCGTCGCGCCTGTCGCTGCTGTACCTCGCCCAGCAGGGTCGCGTGTACCGCAACGTCAATGACCGCGACCTGCGTGCCGCGCGCCTGCCCGGTGGCAGCCAGGTGCTGGCCCAGGCCTTCGTCAAGCAGATCAAGACCATCAAGACCAACGCCAAGGTCACCTCGATCAGCCAGGACAAGGACGGCGTGACCGTCAAGGTCGGTCCCACCGGCTACAGCGCCGACTACCTGGTACTGGCCGTGCCGCTGCGCGCCCTGGGCAACATCCAGATGACCCCGGGCCTGAGCGAGAAGCAGCAGGCCGCGCTCAAGAGCACCAACTACGGTTGGCGCGACCAGATCCTGATGAAGTTCAAGCGTCCGGTATGGGACGACAAGTCGCGCCTGTCCGGCGAGATCTACAGCGACCAGGGCCTGGGCATGATCTGGGTCGAGCCCGCGACCAAGGGCGGCGCCAACGTGCTGATCAACCTGTCCGGCGACAACGCCCGCGTGATGCAGGCCTTCGGCGATCGCCAGGTGCTGGAGCAGGTCCTGATCCGCATGAACAAGTACTACCCGAAGATGCGCGGCGCCTACGCCGGCTATGAAATGCGTCGCTACAGCACCGACGTCGGTACCGGCGGTTCCTACCTGGCCTTCGGTCCGGGCCAGATCAGCCGCTTCTGGCGCGTCTGGGAAACCCCGGTGTCCCGCGTCGCCTTCGCCGGCGAGCACACCGATGCGCTCTATCCAGGCACCCTGGAGGGCGCCCTGCGCAGCGGCAAGCGCGCCGCCAGCCAGGTTCGTGACCTGTATGCCGGCAAGACCCCGGTGCTGGAAGGCAAGGCCCTGGTTGCCGAGAGCAAGCCGGCCGCCAGTGACAAGGCTGCCGACGGCAAGGGCGAGAAGAAGGGCATCCTGTCCTGGCTGCCGTTCTGATCGGATGCGTCCCGCACACAATGCCGGCGAAAGCCGGCATTGTTGTTTCTGGGCCCTGGTACGCGCGTTTCAGAGGGGATCTATCTTGTGAATCGATGTTTCAAAGCAGGATTTTCCACTTTTATTCGATCAATTTGTCGATAGTCTTGGACCTCCGTTATTCAAGGATGTAGATCGATGCAATGGCGTAATTCCCCCGCTCGCTACGGACTGGTCAGCCTGTTCCTGCACTGGGGCAGTGCGCTGGTGGTCTTCGGTCTGTTCGGCCTGGGCCTGTGGATGCGTGAGCTGGACTACTACGACACCTGGTACCACCGCGCTCCAGAAATCCATAAAGGCATCGGCATCCTGCTGTTCATCGCACTGGCCCTGCGCGTGGTCTGGCGCTTCGTCAGCCCGCCGCCGCCGGCACCGGCCAATCATGGATCGCTCACCCGGCTGGGCAGCAAGGTCGGCCATCTGGCGCTGTACGCGCTGCTGTTCGCGGTGATGATCGTCGGCTACCTGATCTCCACCGCCGAAGGCAAGCCGATCAGCGTGTTCGGCTGGTTCGACGTACCCGCCACCCTGAGCGGGCTGCCGGACCAGGCCGACGTCGCCGGCGTCATCCACCTGTACCTGGCCTGGGCGCTGGTGGTGCTCGCCGTGCTGCACGCCCTGGCGGCCTTCAAACACCATTTCATCGATCGCGACGCCACGCTGACACGCATGTTCGGCCGCGCCGCGAAGTAAAACCTCACCCACAGGGAGATTGTTCAATGTTGAAGAAGACCTTCGCCGCGCTGGCTCTGGGCACTGCGCTGTTCTCCGCCGGCCAGGCCATGGCCGCGGACTACAAGATCGACAAGGAAGGCCAGCACGCCTTCATCGAGTTCCGCATCAAGCACCTGGGCTACAGCTGGCTGTATGGCCGCTTCGACGATTTCGACGGCACCTTCACCTTCGACGAGAAGAATCCGTCCGCCGACAAGGTCAAGGTCACCATCAACACCAACAGCGTGAACTCCAACCACGCCGAGCGTGACAAGCACCTGCGCAGCCCGGACTTCCTCAACGTCGGCAAGAACCCGACCGCGACCTTCGAGTCCACCGCTGTGAAGGCCGATGGCAAGAACGCCGAAATCACCGGCAACCTGACCCTGAACGGGGTGACCAAGCCGGTCACCATCAAGGCCGAACTGGTTGGCCAGGGTGACGACCCGTGGGGCGGCTACCGTGCCGGCTTCATCGGCACCACCACCCTCAAGCTGAAGGACTTCAACATTCAGCGCGATCTCGGCCCGTCTTCCCAGGAAGTGGAGCTGACCCTTTCGGTCGAAGGGGTGCGACAGTAAGACGCGGAATCGCGAAAACGCCGGCATTCGCCGGCGTTTTCGTTTGTATGGCTTATGCCGTACGGTCTGGCAGGCACTGTTGGAGCAGGTGGGTGAGCATCTGTTGCTGGGCGTCGTCGAGTGGCGCGAACAGATCGTCATGAGTTCGTGCGAGGATGGCCAGGGTGCGTGTCTCGATGCTCCGGCCAGCCTCGGTGAGGAACAGCTGGAAACTGCGCTGGTCGTCAGGGTTGCGTTCGCGACGGACCAGTCCGAGCGCTTCCATCTCGCGAATCTTGCGGGTGACCAGCGCCTTGTCGCGGCACAGTTTGCGGCCCAGGCATTGCAGGCTCTGTCCGGCGTCTGCGCCGATCAGTTCGAGCAGGCGGATGTCCGGCGGGGCGAGGTCGATACCCTCGGCGCACAGCTTGTCCTGGAGGCTTTCGCGCATGTGGTCGAAAACCTTCATCAGGGCTTGTGGCAACTCGGGATTCACGGTGTGGGTCATCGGCGCGGTCACGGTAAACGGAATGTAAATCCGATTGATCGGATCAACCATTTTTCTTATTTTAGTTGATGTTATCAACTTTGTGCTGCCAGACCTCCGCCTTGCGGGAAACCTACTGCCGATTCGGCAAACGACTAAATCGTTTCAGTAGCTTTCCCGCAGGGCTTTCGGACGTTTACAAACAGAGCTGAATGTAAGTATTTTTGCCAGCTTTCCGGACCGGCAAGCCCAACGCCACCCCGGATGCTTTGCTCATGAGGATAACGATATGCAACGAAAGCCAGCCATGCGCGCCCTGGTTCCGACCCTGCTCGTCGCCGTGGCCACTCTTGCCGGCTGTGACAAGAGTCAGGCTCCGCAGGAGACGCCGACCCCTGAAGTGGGGGTGGTGACCCTGCAGGCGCAGGAGGTGACCCTGAGCACCGAGCTGCCCGGCCGCACCACTGCCTATCGCATCGCCGAAGTTCGTCCGCAGGTGAACGGCATCATCCTCAAGCGCCTGTTCAAGGAAGGCAGCGACGTCAAGGAAGGCCAGCAGCTGTACCAGATCGACCCGGCCACCTACCAGGCTACCCTGCAGAGCGCCCAGGCCAACCTGGTGTCCACCCAGCAGCAGGCCGAGCGCTACAAGGAACTGGTGAAGGACGAGGCGGTGAGCAAGCAGCAGTACGCCGACGCCCAGGCCGCCTATCTGCAGGCCAAGGCCGCGGTGGACAATGCCAGGATCAACGTGCGCTACACCAGGGTCTACTCGCCGATCTCCGGCCGTATCGGCCGCTCCTCGGTCACCGAGGGCGCGCTGGTGCAGAACGGCCAGGCCGACGCACTGGCCACCGTGCAGCAGCTGGATCCGATCTATGTCGACGTGACCCAGCCCTCCACCGCGCTGATTCGCCTGCGCCGCGAGCTGGCCGCCGGGCAGTTGGAGAAGGCCGGCGACAATGCCGCCAAGGTCAAGCTGTACCTGGAAGACGGCTCGGAATACCCGCTGGAAGGCAAGCTGGAGTTCTCCGAGGTGTCGGTCGACCAGGGCACCGGCTCGGTCACCGTGCGCGCGATCTTCCCCAACCCGAACAAGGAACTGCTGCCGGGCATGTTCGTCCACGCGCAGCTTCAGGAAGGGGTGAAGAAGCAGGCGATCCTCGCCCCGCAGCAGGGCGTGACCCGCGATTTCCGTGGCCAGGCTACCGCGCTTGTGCTGGGCGAAGGCGACAAGGTCGAGCTGCGTACCCTCAAGGCCGAACGCACCGTCGGCGCCTACTGGCTGGTCAGCGAAGGCCTCAAGCCCGGCGATCGCCTGATCACCGAAGGCCTGCAGTTCGTCCAGCCGGGGGGGCAGGCCAAGGCCGTACCCGCGAAGAACGTGGCGCCCGCCGCCGGGGCCACCGACAAACCCGCCGCCGCGCAACCGGCCAAGCAGGGTTAATCAAGGGGATTCGTAATGTCGAAGTTTTTCATTGACCGGCCCATCTTCGCCTGGGTGATCGCCCTGGTGATCATGCTGGCGGGCGGTCTGTCGATCCTCAAGTTGCCGGTCAACCAGTACCCGGCCATCGCGCCGCCGGCAATCGCCATCCAGGTGAGCTACCCGGGGGCCTCCGCCGAGACGGTGCAGGACACCGTGGTGCAGGTGATCGAGCAGCAGATGAACGGTCTCGACCATCTGCGCTACATCTCCTCGGAGTCCAACTCCGACGGCAGCATGACCATCACCGTGACCTTCGACCAGGGCACCAGCCCTGACATCGCCCAGGTCCAGGTGCAGAACAAGCTGCAGCTGGCCACGCCGCTCCTGCCGCAGGAAGTGCAGCAGCAGGGCATCCGCGTGACGAAGGCGGTGAAGAACTTCCTGATGGTGGTCGGCGTCGTCTCCACCGATGGCGGCATGACCCGGGAAGACCTGTCGAACTACATCGTCTCCAACATCCAGGACCCGCTGTCGCGGACCTCCGGCGTGGGCGACTTCCAGGTGTTCGGCTCGCAGTACGCCATGCGCATCTGGCTGGACCCGGCCAAGCTCAACAGCTTCCAGATGACTCCGGGCGACGTGAGGGCGGCGATCGAGGCGCAGAACGTACAGATCTCCTCCGGCCAGTTGGGCGGCCTGCCTGCGGTCAAGGGCCAGCAGCTCAACGCCACCATCATCGGCAAGACCCGCCTGCAGAGCGCCGAGCAATTCAAGGAGATCCTCCTCAAGGTCAACGCCGACGGCTCCCAGGTTCGCCTGAAGGACGTCGCCGACGTCGCCCTGGGCGGCCAGGACTACAGCATCAACGCCCAGTTCAACGGCAAGCCGGCCTCGGGTATCGCGATCAAACTGGCCACCGGCGCCAACGCGCTGGACACCGCCAAGGCGATCCGCTCCACCCTGGGCACCCTGGAGCCGTTCTTCCCGCAGGGCATGAAGATCGTCTACCCGTACGACACCACCCCGGTGGTTTCCGCCTCCATCCATGAGGTGGTGAAGACCCTGGGCGAAGCGATCCTGCTGGTGTTCCTGGTGATGTACCTGTTCCTGCAGAACTTCCGCGCCACGCTGATCCCGACGATCGCCGTGCCGGTGGTGCTGCTGGGCACCTTCGGCGTGCTCGCCGCCTTCGGCTTCTCGATCAACACCCTGACCATGTTCGGCATGGTGCTGGCGATCGGCCTGCTGGTGGACGACGCCATCGTCGTGGTGGAAAACGTCGAGCGGGTGATGGCCGAGGAAGGCCTGTCGCCCAGGGAGGCCGCGCGCAAGTCGATGGGCCAGATCCAGGGTGCGCTGGTGGGTATCGCCCTGGTGCTGTCGGCGGTGTTCCTGCCGATGGCGTTCTTCGGCGGCTCCACCGGGGTGATCTATCGGCAGTTCTCCATCACCATCGTCTCGGCGATGGCCCTGTCGGTGCTGGTGGCCCTGGTCCTCACCCCGGCGCTTTGCGCCACCATGCTCAAGCCCATCGAGAAGGGCGACCACGGCGAGCACAAGCGCGGCTTCTTCGGCTGGTTCAACCGCATGTTCCTCGCCACCACGCACGGCTACGAGCGTGGGGTGGTGTCGATCCTCAAGCACCGCTTCCCGTACCTGCTGATGTACGTGGTGATCCTCGGCGGCATGGTCTACCTGTTCACCCGCATCCCCACCGCGTTCCTCCCCGACGAGGACCAGGGCGTACTGTTCGCCCAGGTGCAGACGCCGGCGGGCTCGTCCGCCGAGCGGACCCAGGTGGTGGTCGACGCGATGCGTTCCTACCTGCTGGAACAGGAAAGCAGCGCGGTGGCCTCGGTGTTCACCGTGACCGGCTTCAACTTCGCTGGCCGCGGCCAGAGCTCGGGTATGGCGTTCATCATGCTCAAGCCCTGGGAAGAGCGTCCGGGCAAGGAGAACAGCGTGTTCGAGCTGGCCCACCGCGCCCAGGAACACTTCTTCACCTTCAAGGATGCGATGGTGTTCGCCTTCGCCCCGCCGGCGGTGCTCGAGCTGGGTAACGCCGTGGGCTTCGACATCTTCCTCCAGGACCAGGCCGGCGTCGGCCACGAGGTGCTGATGGGCGCGCGCAACCAGTTCCTCGGCCTGGCCGAGCGAAACCCCGCGCTGCAGCGCGTGCGTCCCAACGGCCTGAACGACGAGCCGCAGTACAAGCTGCTGATCGACGACGAGAAGGCCAGTGCTCTGGGGCTGTCGCTGGCCGACATCAACAGCACCCTGTCCATCGCCTGGGGTTCGAACTACGTCAACGACTTCATCGACCGTGGCCGGGTGAAGAAGGTTTACCTGCAGGGTCGTCCGAATGCGCGGATGAGCCCGGAAGACCTGGACAAGTGGTACGTGCGCAACGACAAGGGCGAGATGGTCCCGTTCAGCGCCTTCGCCACCGGCGAGTGGAGTTATGGCTCGCCCAAGCTTTCGCGCTACAACGGCGTACCGGCGATGGAAATCCTCGGTGAACCGGCTATGGGCCGCAGTACCGGTGAGGCGATGGCGGCGGTTGAGGAGATCGTCAAGCAGTTGCCCAAGGGCGTGGGCTACGCCTGGACCGGCCTGTCCTACGAGGAGCGCCTGTCTGGCTCCCAGGCCCCGGCGCTCTATGCCCTGTCGCTGATCGTGGTGTTCCTCTGCCTGGCAGCGCTGTACGAGAGCTGGTCGATTCCGTTCTCGGTGATGCTGGTGGTGCCGCTGGGCGTCATCGGTGCGCTGCTGGCGACGTCCATGCGCGGTCTGTCCAACGACGTGTTCTTCCAGGTGGGCCTGTTGACCACCATCGGCCTGTCGGCGAAGAACGCGATCCTGATCGTCGAGTTCGCCAAGGAACTGCACGAGCAGGGCAAGGGCATCGTCGAGGCGGCCGTCGAGGCGTGCCGGATGCGTCTGCGCCCGATCGTCATGACCTCCCTGGCGTTCATCCTCGGCGTGGTGCCGCTGGCGATCTCCACCGGCGCCGGCTCCGGCAGCCAGCACGCGATCGGTACCGGCGTGATCGGCGGCATGGTCACCGCGACCGTCCTGGCGATCTTCTGGGTGCCGTTGTTCTACGTGGTGGTCAGTACCCTGTTCAAGGACGCCGCGTCCAAGGAACAGGAAGCCACCGAGAAGGGGCATTGATATGAGAAAGTCCTTACTGTCCCTCGCGATAGCCGCCGGCGTGTTGTCCGGCTGCTCGCTGATCCCCGACTACGAGCGCCCCGAGGCGCCCGTGGCGGGGGCCTATCCGCAGGGCGATGCTTACGTGGCGGCGCAACCGGCCAACGCCGGCGCCGACATCGGCTGGCGCGAGTTCTTCAAGGACCCGCAACTGCAGCGGCTGATCGAAGTGTCGCTGGAAAACAACCGTGACCTGCGCGTCGCCGCGCTGAACATCGAAGCCTACCGGGCGCAGTACCGCATCCAGCGGGCCGACCTGTTCCCGGCGGTGGACGCCGGCATCAACGGCTCGCGCCAGCGCCTGCCGGCCGACCTGTCGACCACCGGCAACTCGATGATCAGCAGCCAGTACGGCGCGACCCTGGGCGTCACCTCCTGGGAGCTCGACCTGTTCGGTCGCCTGCGCGCCCTGCGTGACCAGGCGCTGGAAACCTACTTCGCCAGCGAAGAGGCCCGTCGCAGCACCCAGACCAGCCTGGTGGCCAACGTCGCCAACGCCTACCTGACCCTGCGCGCCGACCAGGCTCAACTGAAGTTGACCCGCGACACCCTGGGCACCTACCAGAAGAGCTACGACCTGACCAAGCGCAGCTACGACGTCGGCGTCGCCTCGGCGCTGGACCTGCGCCAGGCGCAGACCTCGGTGGAAAGCGCGCGGGCCACCCTGGCGCAGTACACCCGCC
Organism: Pseudomonas sp. ATCC 13867; assembly: GCF_000349845.1. Taxonomy (NCBI): domain Bacteria; kingdom Pseudomonadati; phylum Pseudomonadota; class Gammaproteobacteria; order Pseudomonadales; family Pseudomonadaceae; genus Pseudomonas; species Pseudomonas sp. ATCC 13867. Next base: position 429,648 of record NC_020829.1, read on the forward strand.
TGGTCGCCCAGGACCAGAACGCCCTGGTGCTGCTGCTCGGCTCCGGCCTGCCGGCGGACCTGCCGCAAGGCCGCGAGCTGTCCGAAGAGTTGCTGGCCACCGTGCCGGCAGGGCTGCCGTCCGACCTGCTGCAGCGTCGCCCGGACATCCTCCAGGCCGAGCATCAGCTCAAGGCGGCCAATGCCAACATCGGCGCGGCGCGCGCGGCGTTCTTCCCGAACATCAGCCTGACCGCCAATGCCGGCAGCCTCAGCCCGGACCTCTCCGGCCTGTTCGATGCCGGCTCCGGCAGCTGGCTGTTCCAGCCGTCCATCAGCCTGCCGATCTTCAACGCCGGCGCCCTGCGCGCCAGCCTGGACCTGGCCAAGGTGCAGAAGGACATCAACGTGGCGCAGTACGAGAAAGCCATCCAGACGGCCTTCTCCGAGGTCGCCGACGGCCTCGCCGCCCGTGGCACCTTCGGCGAGCAACTGCAGGCGCAGCGCTCGCTGGTGGACGCCAGCAGCGAGTACTACCGCCTGGCCGACAAGCGCTACCGCACGGGTGTGGACAACTACCTGACCCTGCTCGATGCGCAGCGTTCGCTGTTCAGTGCCCAGCAGCAACTGATCAGCGACCGGCTGAACCAGCTGACCAGCGAGGTGAACCTGTACAAGGCCCTCGGCGGCGGTTGGCAGGCCACGGCGGCGGAAGCAAAGCCGATCTCCAGCGAAGCGCCCAAAGGCTGATCTTCACTGGCTGGAAACGAGAACGCCGCCCTTCGGGGCGGCGTTTTTGTTCGTGCGGGTAGGGTCGGAACGCAGGGCGCCGGAGTCTGGGGTGGTTCGCGAGCAAGCTCGCTCCTACAGGTCCGGCTTGCGTGCTCGCGAACCCTCGGACTACAACATCGCACTCCGCGTCGCCGGCTGGATATGGTTGTCCGCCAGCCAGTCCAGCGCGCACTCGCGCAGGCGTTCGCCCTGGTAGACATACCAGGCCTGCAGCAGCTCGGGGTACCCCATCAATACATGGCGGAAGGCCTTGAACGGCTTGCGCCCCTCGATGGCGTTGGCCAAGGCGGAATAGGCGTGGGGCTCGGGCACTTCGCGCAGGAAGTCGCGCATCAGGTCCAGCGACTGGCGGCTGCTCAGCGGCTCGATGGGCAGCAGGCGCTCCGGCTCGCGGTGCAGCAGTTCGGCCAGTTCCGGGTCGGGATCGTCCTCGGGGATCAGCAGCACCTGACCGCTGAAGAGATCGAGGTAGTGCTCGATACCCTGGGTATCGAGCGCGAAGGCCAGTTCGTCGAGGTCGATGGTCAGCGGGCGCATGGTCACTCTCCCAGTGTGGCGAGTGACTGATGCTACGCCATGCGCATGACAACTGTCCTGCCGTTGCCGGCCGGCGCGGGAGCACCGACCGGTTCGACGGTCACAGGCGGAAGCGGCCCACCTGCAACTGCAGCTGGTTACCCAGGCGCGCCAGTTCGGTGCTGGAGCCGGCGGTCTGCTCGCTGGCGGCGGCGGACTGGTCGGCGATCTCGCGGACCTGCACCACGCTGCGGTTGATCTCCTCGGCCACGCTGCTCTGCTGTTCGGCGGCGGAGGCGATCTGCAGGTTCATGCCCTGGATGTCGGCCACGGTGCGGGCGATCACGCCCAGCGCCTCGCCGGCGCGGCGGGTCAGTTCCACCGAGCTGCCGGTCAGGCGGCGGCTGCCGTCCATGCGTTGCGCCGCGTCCTGGGCGCCGCGCTGCAGGCCGGCGATCAGTCCCTCGATTTCCTCGGTGGACTGCTGGGTACGCTGGGCCAGGCCGCGTACTTCGTCGGCCACCACGGCGAAACCGCGCCCGGCCTCGCCGGCACGGGCCGCTTCGATGGCGGCGTTGAGCGCCAGCAGGTTGGTCTGTTCGGCCACCGACTTGATCACATCCAGCACGCTGCCGATCTTCTCGCTTTCCTTGCGCAGCGATTCCATCGCCTCGGCGGAGCGATCCACCTCGCTGGCCAGCCGGTCGATCTGCGCAACCGCGTCCTGCACTACCTGGTCGCCCTGGCGGGCCTGCTGGTCCGCCTGCTGGGCGGCCAGGGAGGCCTGCTCGGCGTTGCGCGCGACTTCCTGCACGGTGGCGGCCATTTCATGAATGGCGCTGGCCACCTGCTCGGTTTCCACCCGCTGGGCGTTGACCCCGGCGCGGGTCTGCTCGGTGACCGCCGAGAGCTCCTCGGCGGCGGTGGCCAACTGGCCGACGCTGCCACCGAGCTGGCCGATCAGTTGGGCCAGGTTCTCGCGCATGCGCAGCATGACGCGTTGCAACTGCCCCAGTTCGTCGGGGCGCTGCAGGTTCAGCTCGCGGACCAGACCCTGCGACAGGTCGCCCTGGGCGATGTGCTCGGCCAGTTCCAGCGCCTCGTGGAGCGGGCGGACGATCTGTCGGTTGATGGCCCAGCCGGACAGCAGGCCGAAGGCCAGGGCCAGCACGGCGATGAGGATCTGCCGGGTCTTGGCGGCGGCGGTTTCCGCGGCGTTGCGCTGCAGGGTATCGTCGTACAGCCGGGTGCTGGCGCCGAGCATCGCCTGGCTGGCGCCGTCCAGGGCCTGGCGCGCCTGCCGCGTGGCGTTGACGCCGTCACGGAAGTGTTCGATGCCGCTGCGGTAGCCCTGCAGCTCGTTCAACGCGCTGGCCAGGTCCTCGGCGGCGTCGGCCGGCAATTGTCCCTGCAGCGTCGCGCCGCTGTCGCGCAGGGTGTCGAACGCGGCGAAGGCGGCCTGCTCGGCGCTGGCCGACTGTTCGAAGACATAACCGCGCACCTGGTAGCGCACCTGCAGCAGTTGCTGGTGCAACTGGCCGGCGGCCTGGGCGCTGTGCAGCAACTGGGCGTCGCCGGGCTGTCCGGCGAGCCGGTCGAAGAGCTGCCTGTCCAACGCCTCGAAGGTCTGCAAGGCGCGCTGGGCGCTGCCCACCAGGGTGCCGCGGGCCTCGCTGCGCTGCTCGACGGCGCGGGTCAGGCCGGCGAACGCCTGGCGATAGTCGGCCACGGCCTGGCGCGCGCTGTCCAGCGGGGTCGCATCGATGTCGCCGTCCCGCAGGCGCTGTTCGATCAGTTCCAGCATCTTCGCGCTGTGCTGCTCGACGCGCTCGGCCTGGGCACGGTCGCCGCCCAGTTCGAACTGCAGGCGGGCCAGGTTGGCCTGCTGGCTGAGGTCGTTCAGCTCGGTGATGGTCGCCAACTGCTCGCCGCGCCGGGCCTGGTTGTCCAGGCTGCGCAGGCCGCCGAGCAGGACCAGCAGGGTGAGGAACAGGAGGATACCGAAACCCACCGCCAGCTTGAGGCTGACGTTAAGGCGTCCCAGCTGTACTACTAGCCAATCGTACATGTCGAATACTCCAGGCAGGCGTCGCCACGGGATCGACGGCCCGTGGCTGGCAAATACAGGTGTGCAGTGGCGAGGCGGAATTGTCGGGGCGCATCTTCGTGCGCCAGAGGCTATCGGCGGCGAAATGGGAAACTGAAGGCGGGAATTTGTCGCGATGTCGCGCATGCGACGCTTTCTGTAGGAGCGAGCTTGCTCACAAACAGGCCCCGCCGCGGAATCGATTCGCGAGCAAGCTCGCTCCTACGAAGAGCCAAAGCTCCTTGGCCGCGCGTTAGCCAGCCTCTCCCAGATGGGGTGAGGGGAAGCGCTGGCGCCGATGTCCGGGCATGGAAAAACAGAGAAGGCCCGCATTGCGCGGGCCTTGTTCGTTGCGGGGCGGATCAGACGCGGAAGCGGCTGACCAGCATCTGCAGCTCGTTGCCCAGGCGCGCCAGCTCCATGCTGGAGGCGGCGGTTTCCTCGCTGGCGGCGGCGGTCTGCTCGGAGATGTCGCGCACGTTCATCACGCTGCGGTTGATTTCCTCGGCCACGGCGCTCTGCTGCTCGGAAGCGGCGGCGATCTGCTGGTTCATCGACTGGATGGTCGACACGGTACGGGTGATCGCACCCAGGCGCTCACCGGCGCGGCGGGTCAGGTCGACGGTGCTGACGGTCAGCTCGCGGCTGGTTTCCATCATCTGCACGGCCTGCTGGGTGCCGCTCTGCAGACCGGCGATCAGCTCCTCGATCTCCTCGGTGGAGGACTGGGTGCGCTGCGCCAGGGCCCGCACTTCATCGGCGACCACGGCGAAGCCGCGGCCGGCGTCGCCGGCGCGAGCGGCCTCGATGGCGGCGTTGAGGGCCAGCAGGTTGGTCTGCTCGGCCACCGCCTTGATCACGTCCAGCACGCTGCCGATCTTCTCGCTTTCGCGCTTGAGCTTGAGCACCGATTCGTTGGAGCGGTCGACCTCGCCGGCCAGGCGGTCCATCTGCCCGACGGCTTCGTTGACCGCGCCTTCGCCGTCGCGGGCCTCGCGATCGGCGGCGGAGGCGGCCTCGGAGGCCTCCTCGGCGTTGCGCGCGACTTCCTGCACGGTGGCGGCCATCTCGTTCATCGCGGTGGCGACCTGGTCGGTCTCGGATTTCTGGTTGTTCACGCCGGCGCTGGTCTGCTCGGTAACGGCCGACAGCTCCTCGGCGGCGCTGGCGATCTGGGTCACGCCGTCGTGGATGCGGCCAATCAGTTCGCGCAGGGACAGGTTCATGCGCTGCATGCTCCGCTGCAACTGGCCCAGTTCGTCGGAGCGGCTGGTGTGGATGTCGTGGCTCAGGTCGCCGTCGGCGATGCGCTCGGCATGCCCCAGCACGTCACGCAGCGGATTGACGATCTGCCTGGTGATGATCCAGGCGGCGATCAGGCCCAGTACCAGGGCGATGAGGGCGGACAGCGCCAGCAGGGTTTTCGCCTGGCCGACGCCGGCGTCGCGCTTGGCGGTTTCGCTGAGGGTCAGCTCGTTGCTGATCTTCTCGATCTGCACGCCGCCGTCGCGCATGCGGTCACGGGCGGCCTGGCTGGCGTTGACCTCATGGCGATAGCTGTCGAGCGCCGCGCGATAGGCCGACAGCGCGTCGAGGGCGTTCTGGTAGTCGGCGGCGAGTTCGACGGGAGCGCCGCGCATGCCCGTCTGCACGGCCTGGATGGCCTGCTGGAGAGCGTCGACGGCGGGCGTCTCCAGCGCGGGATTGTCATTGCTGGTGTAGGCGAGCACCTGGAAGCGCGCCAGCATCACCTGGCGGCCCAGGTCGGCCAGTTGCTGCAGCGGGCGGAGGCTCTCGGTGGCGCCGCCGGCGACCAGCGTCTGTTCGGCTTTCTCCAGCCCCCCGGTGATGAGCGCAGCATTGCGAATGAGGTTCTGCTTGGCGGCGTCGCGCGCGTCGAAGGACTTCAGCAGTTCGCCGAAGAGGCGGCGATACTCGGTTGCCAGTTCGCGCTGCTGGTCCATCTTGCGACGATCTTCCGCCGTGCTGAATTTGTCGTAGAGCGCGCCGTGGCTCCGATCCAGCTGGTCCAGGGTGTCGACCACCAGCTTGGCGTCTTGCGGCGAGCGCGTGGACTGGAATTTCAGGCGTGAGACGCGCAGGTCCTTGGCGACCGCCGCCAGCTCGGAGATCTCGCCGAGCTTGTCGCCACGGTCGATCACGTTGCCCAGGTTGATCCAGCCGGTGAGGGCGATCAACAGGGTGAGCAGCAGCACCAGGCCGAAGCCTGCGGCGAGTTTGAGTTTGACACTGAGGTTGTTGAACCAGCGGAACATGACGGCGGGGCTCCAGCGATGAACAGGGCCGGTGCGTAGGGCTGAGCGGGAGATGCGCAGGGTGGGGACGACCGGTATCGCGGGTATCGGCGTTGGTGTCCGGAACTGAAGGGCGCGCGGTGTTTTTCTGACTGGCGGTTCAGGCTGGAAACCTTGCGGTTCCTGGCTTAGAACAAGCGTGCCAACAGCGCGGTGACGGCGGTTTCGACGCGCAGGATGCGCTCGCCCAGTTGCACCGGGTCGAGCCCGGCTTCGCGGAGCTTTTCCACTTCGTAGGGAATCCAGCCGCCCTCCGGTCCGATGGCCAGGGTGACCGGTTCGGCGAGGGCGCGGGGGCACGCCGGCCAGGGGCCGGGATGGCCGATCAGGCCGAGGCTGCCGGCGGCCATCGCCGGCAGGCGGTCCTCGACGAAGGGCTTGAAGCGCTTCTCGATGATCACCTCGGGCAACACGGTGTCGCGGGCCTGCTCGAGGCCGAGGATCAGTTGTTCGCGAATGGCGTCGGGTTCGAGGAACGGCGTCTGCCAGAAGCTCTTTTCCACCCGGTAGCTGTTGAGCAGCACCAGGCGCGGCACACCCAGGGCCGAGATGGTCTGCAGCACGCGGCGGAGCATCTTCGGGCGGGGCAGGGCGAGCAGCAGGGTGATCGGCAGCTTGTCCGGCGGCGGCTGGTCGAAGCGCACTTCCAGCTCGGCTTCGTTGGCCTCCAGGCGCAGCAGATGGCCTTCGCCCATCAGGCCGCCGAGACGACCGACGCGTAGCCGGTCGCCGCTTTCGGCGCGGTGGACGTCCTGCATGTGGACCAGGCGGCGGTCACGCAGGATCACGCGGTCCGCCGCGACGAAGTCGGCGTCGTCCAGCAGCAGCAGGTTCAAGAACGGGTCGCCGGCGGCTGGTCGCCCTTGGATTCTTCTTCCGGTTCCGGGCCGCGCTTGCGGATCAGGTGGCTGAACAGTACGCCGGCCTCGAACAGCATCCACATCGGTACCGCCAGCAGGGTCTGCGACAGCGGGTCCGGCGGGGTGAGGATCATGCCGACCACGAAGCAGCCGATGATCACGTAGGGGCGGATCTTCTTCAGGTAGGCCACGTCGACCACCCTGATCCACACCAGCAGCACGGTGGCCACGGGAATCTCGAAGGCCACGCCGAAGGCGAACAGCAGGGTGAGGAAGTCCAGGTAGCTGTTGATGTCGGTCATCGGCGTCACCCCTTCCGGGGCCTGGCCGAGGAAGAAGTGGAACATCAACGGGAACACCAGGAAGTAGGCGAAGGCCATGCCGGCGTAGAACAGCACGATGCTGGAGGCCAGCAGGGGCAGGGCGACGCGCTTCTCGTGCTTGTACAGTCCCGGCGCGATGAAGCCCCAGACCTGGCCGAGGATCACCGGCATGGCGAACAGCACGGCGACGATCATGGTCAGCTTGAGCGGCGCGAGGAAGGCCGACGCCGGATCGATGGCGATCATGGTCGCGCCTTCGGGCAGGAAGCGCCGCAGTGGCTCGGAGGCCAGCGCGTAGATCTTCTGCGAGAAGTACAGCAGGCCGATGAAGATCACGAAGATCGCGATCACGCAGCGCAGCAGGCGGTTGCGCAGTTCGGTCAGGTGCGAGACCAGGGGCATTTCCTGGTCTTGTTCGGGCTGGTCGGGCTTTTCGGCGCTCATGGGGTACGCGGCGTCTCGGGCGAAGCGGACGGCTGGCTCGACGCTGGCGCCTGGGGCGCGACGGTCGGCTCGGCCGGTGCTGTTTCCGGGTTGGCGGCAGGCGCAAGGCCCGCGCCCGGCAGGCTGTTCAGGTGGCCGTTGGGCGCGATGGCCGGTGCCGCGGGCGGGGTTTCCGCCTGCGGTTGCGGGGTCAGGCTGTTTTCGACCTGGGACTGCAGGTCGTTCAGCGGCGCCATCAGCTTCTTGGCTTCCTGCTCCATCTGCAGGATGTGCTCGTTGTGCAACTGGCGGCGGATTTCATCCGCGCCCAGCTCACGCTCCACTTCCGTCTTGATGGCGTTGAAGCTGCGCTTGAGCCGGCCGATCCACAGGCCGGCAGTCCGCGCGGCGACCGGCAGGCGCTCGGGACCGAGCACCAGCAGGGCGACCAGGCCCACCAGCAGCAGTTCGCTGAAGCTGATACCAAACATGGTTTATTCCATCAGTCCTTGCGCGCCGGTTCTTCGACCTTGTGCGCCTGGGCGTCGATGGTGTGCGGCTGGTTCAGCGGCGGGTTGCCGGCAGCGGCGTTCGGGTCTTTCTTCTCGTCTTCCTCGGTGTTCATCGCCTTGCGGAAGCCCTTGATGGCTTCGCCGACGTCCGAACCCAGGTTCTTCAGGCGTTTGGTGCCGAAGACCAAGACCACGACGATCAGGATGACGACCCAGTGTTTCCAGTCAAAGATGCCCATCTTGTACTCCTTGAAATGATAGGGGTCAGGCCGACGGCTGGCGGGCGGCTTTTTCGTCGTGCCCGGAAAGGCCGAAGCGGCGGTCCAGCTCGTCCAGTACCGCCTGTGGGTGCTGGCCGAGGGCGGCGAGCATCACCAGAGAGTGGAACCAGAGGTCGGCTGTTTCGTAGATCAGGTCAGTGCAGTCGCCACTCGCGGCGGCGTCCTTGGCGGCGATGATGGTTTCCACCGATTCTTCGCCGACTTTCTCCAGAATCTTGTTCAGGCCCTTATGGTACAGGCTGGCCACGTAGGAGCTGTCCGCTGCGGCATTCTTGCGCGCTTCGAGGACTTCCGCCAGGCGGGCGAGGGTATCAGTGCTCATGGGGTTTTCCTGTACCTACGTGGGAGTAGATGGCGTCCGGATCCTTGAGCACCGGGTCGACGGTCTGCCAGGCGCCGTTCTCGAACACCCGGTAGAAGCAGCTCTCGCGGCCGGTATGGCAGGCGATGCCGCCCAGTTGCTCGACCATCAGGATCACCACGTCGGCGTCGCAATCCAGGCGCAGTTCGTGCAGCTTCTGCACGTGGCCGGATTCCTCGCCCTTGCGCCAGAGCTTGCCGCGCGAGCGCGACCAGTAGATGGCGCGGTTCTCGGCGGCGGTGAGGGCCAGGGCCTCGCGGTTCATCCAGGCCATCATCAGCACGCGACCGGTGCGATGGTCCTGAGCGATCGCCGGCACCAGTCCATCGGCATTCCAGTTGATTTCGTCCAGCCAGTCTTTCATCTCGGGTTCCGTCGGGCGGTCACACAGGGTGCCCGCAGCCACTCTCTACTAACGGTTAAGTGTGCCAGCCGGGGCGGCGACTGGCTATCGGCGCAGGATCAGATACAGACCGCCGGCCAGCATCGCCCAGGCCGGCCAAGCCCCGAGGGAATGGGTCGCCAGGCCGGTTTGGGCCGCGCCTGCGACCAGCACTGCGCCAATCAGTCGCGCCGGCCAGGCACTGCTCATGCCTGTCTGGCCGGCGCCGTCGCGGGTTTCGGGTTGCGCTTCGCGGGACAGCCGTTCGAGGGTGTCGCGGGTCATCTGCGCCAGGTGCGGCAGTTGCTCGATGTGCTGCTGGGCATTGCGCAGCAGCTGGCCGGGGCTGACGCGGTCGCGCATCCAGCGTTCGAGGAAGGGTTGGGCGGTGGTCCACAGGTCCAGTTCCGGGTAGAGCTGGCGGCCCAGGCCTTCGATGTTGAGCAGGGTCTTCTGCAGCAGCACCAGTTGCGGCTGCACTTCCATGTTGAAGCGCCGCGCGGTCTGGAACAGGCGCAGCAGCACCTGGCCGAAGGAGATGTCCTTGAGCGGCTTCTCGAAGATCGGTTCGCACACGATGCGGATCGCCGCCTCGAAATCGTTGACCTTGGTCTCGGCCGGTACCCAGCCCGAGTCGATGTGCAACTGAGCGACCTTGCGGTAGTCGCGCTTGAAGAAGGCGATCAGGTTGCGTGCCAGGTAGTCCTGGTCCTCGTCGGTGAGGCTGCCGACGATGCCGCAGTCCACCGCGATGTACTGCGGGCTCCAGGGTGTGCGGGTGCTGACGAAGATGTTGCCGGGGTGCATGTCGGCATGGAAGAAGCTGTCGCGGAACACCTGGGTGAAGAAGATCTCCACGCCGCGCTCGGCCAGCGCCTTGAAGTCGGTGCGCTGGTCGCGCAGGGTGTCCAGGTCGGTGACCGGGATGCCGTAGATGCGCTCCATCACCAGCACCTTGGGGCGGCACCAGTCCCAGTACACCTGGGGCACGTAGAGCAGCGGCGAACCGTCGAAATTGCGCCGCAGCTGCGAGGCGTTGGCGGCTTCGCGCAGCAGGTCGAGTTCGTCGTAGATGGTCTTCTCGTAGTCGCTGACCACCTCCGCCGGGTGCAGGCGGCGGGCATCGGCGGAGATGCGCTCGGCGGTGCGGGCGAGAATGTGCAGCCAGGCGATGTCGGAGCGGATCACCGGTTCCAGGTTCGGGCGGATCACCTTCACCACCACTTCCTCGCCGCTCTTGAGCTGCGCGGCATGGACCTGCGCCACCGAGGCCGAGGCCAGCGGCTCGCGCTCGAAGCGGGCGAACACCTGCTCGATCTTCGCCCCCAGTTGTTCCTCGATGCGCGCCACGGCGAGCTCTGGCGGGAAGGGTGGAACCTTGTCCTGCAGGCGCGCCAGCTCGTTGGCGATGTCGTCGGGCAGCAGGTCGCGGCGGGTGGAGAGGATCTGGCCGAACTTGATGAAGATCGGCCCGAGGTCTTCCAGGGTCAGGCGCAGGCGCTCGCCGCGGCTGAGCTGCAGCGGCTTGCGTGGCAGCCAGCGCCACGGCAGCAGTCCGCCGACCAGCCGCAGCCACCAGGGCAGGAAGGGCAGTTCGAGGACCATGTCGTCGAGTCGGTAGCGGATCGCTACGCGCTGGATGCGCAGCAGGCGGCGGAAGGCGAGCAGCTTCATGCGTCGGGCTTGGTCTTCTGGGTCAGGCGGGTAATCCGCGCGTCGAGGCGGTCGAGGGCGATCTTCAACTGGTCCAGCTCTTCGAAGCGGGCTTCGGCTTCGTGCTGGCCGACCAGGCTGCGACTTTCCTCGGCCAGGTAGTCGGCCAGGCTCAGGCGCAGGCTTTCCAGGCTGTCGCCGGCCCAGGCCATGCCGCCGCGCAGGCGCGCGCCGAGCAGGTGTGCGGGCACCGGGCCGAGCCAGCGGGAGACTTCGTATTCCCAGTCCAGCTCCAGGCTCTGGAGGATGTCGGCAATCTCCAGCAGCATGGCGCTGTCGCCGCCCATTTCCACTTCCGGGCTGTGCAGCACGCGGGTCTTGTCCCGCGCCAGGGCCAGTTGCAGCAGGCTGCCCGCCGGGGCGCGCAGGGTGCAATCGACTTCGGCCTCAAAGTGCGCGGCCAGGTGCAGGCCGTCGGCGTCGGGGAGGATGAACAGCCTGAGCGCGGGCGCCTGGCAATCCACTTCCAGCACTTCGCCGGCGAGTCGGCCCAGGCGCTGCAGCGCCACGCCGTCCAGCCGCAGGACGCGGTTCAGGGTGGCTTCGGCGCTGGCCAGCATGGCCTGGGTCAGCAGGGTCATCAGGGCTTGATGCCGCGATGCAGGGCGACGATACCGCCGGTCATGTTGTGGTAGGTGACACGGTCGAAGCCGGCCTCCACCATCATCGACTTCAGGGTTTCCTGGTCGGGGTGCATGCGGATCGACTCGGCGAGGTAGCGGTAGCTCTCGGAGTCATTGGTGACCAGCTTGCCCATCAGCGGCAGGAGGGTGAAGGAGTAGGCGTCGTAGGCCTTGGACAGCAGGTTGCTGGTGGGCTTGGAGAACTCCAGCACCAGCAGGCGGCCGCCCGGCTTGAGCACCCGCAGCATGGAGCGGATGGCTTCGTCCTTGTGGGTGACGTTGCGCAGGCCGAAGGCGATGGTCACCGCGTCGAAATGGTTGTCCGGGAAGGGCAGCTTCTCGGCATCAGCCTGGACGAAGCTGACGTTGCCGGCAACGCCGCTGTCGAGCAGCTTGTCGCGGCCGACCTTGAGCATCGAAGCGTTGATGTCGGCCAGCACCACTTCGCCGGTCGGGCCGACCAGGCGGGAGAACTGGCGGGTCAGGTCACCGGTGCCGCCGGCGATGTCCAGCACCCGGTTGCCGGCGCGCACGCCCGACAGCTCGATGGTGAAGCGCTTCCACAGCCGGTGGACGCCGCCGGACATCAGGTCGTTCATCAGGTCGTACTTGGCCGCCACCGAGTGGAAGACCTCGGCGACCTTCTCGGCCTTCTCGCTCTCGCGCACGGTCTTGTAGCCGAAGTGCGTGGTGGGATCGGCGCCGTCCTGGCCGGCTTGGGGCTTGCGCGGTTCGCTCATGGCATTTCTACCCTGGAAGTCAGTGGCGGGCATTCTAACAGGATGCGGAGAAAACGCCGCCCCGCTCGACCCTGCTCCACACTTACTGCGCCGGGGTGCGGCGATACGGCGCGGCGCGTATGATCGGCGGGTCAGTCATTCGCGGAGTTCCAGCATGTCCCGTATCCACGTCGAACGTCCCCACTCCATTGGCCGAGAGGCCGCCCGCGCCAAGGCGGAAAAGCTCGCCGACAAGCTCTCCCGCGAGCACGGCGTGAGCAGCGAGTGGCAGGGCGACACCCTGGTGTTCAAGCGCAGCGGGGTGGACGGGCGCATCGAGGTGGGCGATGACAAGGTTGCGGTGGACGTGAAGCTGGGGCTGATGCTGTCGGCCATGAGCGGCCTGCTCAAGGGCGAGATCGAACGTGCTCTGGATAAAGCGCTGGCGTAAGCCAGTCGCTTTATCCAGAGCACTAGTTGCACGCCACAAGCATCCGGCCGCAAGAGGGTTTTCGCTGGCAGCTTAGGACTTGAAGCTTGCCGCTCCCGTTGTGCCGACAACGGCTGGTATGTGTTTTCTAATTTTCCCCGATACCTTGGCTCACAGTCCCGCCTTTCGCGGGTCGCTATTGGACATAGTCGAATCCGAAACCTGTGAGGTGCCATCATGGCCAAGGCTGTCAGCAAGAAGAAAGTCGAAGAGCTCGAATCCTCCCTCTATAGCGATGCCAGGCGCTACGCGCGGCAGATCTGGCTCGCGGGCCTGGGCACCTACGCCAAGGTCGGCCAGGAAGGCCATGAGTACTTCAAGGACCTGGTCAAGGCCGGCGAGTCGGTGGAGAAGAAAGGCCGCGAGCTGGTCAACACCCAGATCGACGCCGCCAACGACAACGTCAAGGGCCGTTTGCACAGCGTCAAGGCCAGGCTCAACCTGGACAGGATCGAGGAGGCTTTCGATGCGCGTGTCGCCGCTGCGCTGAACCGTATCGGGATTCCCTCCAGGCGTGATGTGGCGGCGCTCTCTGCTAAGCTGGATGAGCTGAGCGAAGTGCTCGAGCGTGTCGCGAGAACTCAATAAGGAGAGCAGGATGGCTGGCAAAAAAACGACTGATAAAGAGCCCAGTTGGATCGGCGAGATCGAGAAGTACTCGCGGCAGATCTGGCTGGCTGGCTTGGGGGCCTACTCGAAGGTCAGCAAGGACGGCAGCAAGCTGTTCGAGACCCTGGTCAAGGATGGCGAGAAGGCCGAGAAACAAGCCAAGACCGAGGTCGACAAATCCGTTGGCGCGGTGAAGTCTTCCGCGCGTTCCGCCAAGTCCAAGGTCGAGGCGGTCAAGGGCAAGGCGATCGGTGCGTGGGGCGAGCTGGAAGAGGCGTTCGACAAGCGCCTGAACAGTGCGATCTCGCGCCTGGGCGTGCCGAGCCGCAACGAGGTGAAGGACCTGCACAGCAAGGTCGACAGCCTCACCAAGCAGATCGAGAAGCTCACCGGCGTCAGCGTCAAGGCCGCCGCCAAGCCGAGCGCTAAACCGGCTGCCAAGGCCGCCGCCAAGCCTGCTGCGAAAGCCGCTGCCAAGCCGGCCGCGAAACCCGCGGCGAAGACCGCGGCAGCCAAGCCCGCCGTCAAGGCCGCTGCCAAGCCTGCGGCGAAACCGGCTGCGAAAGCTGCCGCGAAGCCTGCTGCCAAGGCTGCCGCCAAACCGGCTGCGAAGCCGGCGGCCAAGCCCGCTGCAAAACCCGCCGCCAAGGCTGCTGCCAAGCCCGCCGCTGCGAAAGCTGCCGCGGCGAAACCGGCGGTAAAGAAGGCTGCCGCACCCAAGCCTGTCGCTGCGAAGCCGGCGGCTCCGGCTGCCACCCCGGCACCGGCGGCTCCCGCCGCTACGCCGGCCGTGACGCCCGCCGCCGCTCCGGCGACGCCGTCGACCCAGGCCTGACAAACCTGTCGCCGTACCCACGCCCGGCCTTGTGCCGGGCGTTTTCATTTCAGCGATCCAGGTAGTCCTGGGCCAGGCGCTCGGCGATCTGTCGCGATTCATCCCGCAGGTGCGGGGCCACCAGCATCATCACCTGGTAGACCACATGGCGCACGTCGCCCGGGTGGCCGAGGATGCGCTGGTAGTCGAGGGAGAACAGCAGGGTGAGGGTGATCTGCTCGACCAGTTGGCCGAGGGATTGGGTGTCGCTGTCCAGCTCCTCGCGGGCCTTGAGCTGCGCCAGCAGGGTCGCCAGGGTGCGCTTGAGTCCGTTGAGCCAGCCGCGCATGCCGCGCGCCAGCTTGGGCAGGCGGCCAGCGAGGTTGGAGAGGTCCTGGAACAGGAAGCGGTAGTGCGCCAGCCGCTCGACGATCAGGTGCAGGAACAGCCAGTAGTCCTCGGCGCCCAGGCGGACGTCCTCGGGCGGGTCGAGCAGGGGCGCCAGTTCGTCCTGGAAGCGTTCGAACAGCGCCAGCACCAGCGGCTCCTTGCCGTGGAAGTGGTAGTAGAGGTTACCGGGGCTGATACCCAGTTCGGTGGCAATCTCCAGGGTGGAGACGTTGGGCTCGCCCTGCTCGTTGAACAGCTGCAGGGCGCATTCGAGAATCCGGTCGCGCGTTTTCATCCGTGTTCAGGTTCCAGCCGCAATGGGGCCGACGATAGCTTCGGTGAGCGGCGGCCTGCAATTGCCGACGCGCAAACTTTCGAAGTGTCGGCAAACCTGTAGGAGCGAGCTTGCTCGCGAACCGCTTGATGTCCTGCGCTCCTCGACGAGGTTCGCGAGCAAGAACTTGGCGTCCCCCTCGCTCCTACGAAAATCAGCACGGTGCCAGCGACCAACCGCAGCGGATAGCGGCACTCAGCGCACGTGTACGTAGGTCCCCGGCGCGGCCTCTTTGGCCGGGTACTCGGTGTTGCCCAACTCGAAACTCACCGGCCGGCGCTCGCCGGAGCGCTGCTGGATCCACTCCAGCCACAGCGGCCACCAGCTGCCTTCGTGGCGCTGGGTGTCGTAGTACCAGGCGCGCGGGTCGGAGCTCAGCTTGCCGTTGTCGAAGTAGCAGGCCTTGGGGTTGCCCGGCGGGTTGAGGATGCTCTGGATGTGCCCGCTGTTGGACAGCACGAAGCGGCTCTCGCCGCCCAGCAACTGGGCCGAGCGGTAGACCGCGTCCCAGGGGGTGATGTGGTCGGTGATGCCGGCGACGTGGAAGTTGTCCACCGCGACTTTCTTCAGGTCGATGGCGGTACTGTTGACCTCCATCGCCCCTGGCCGGGCCAGCGGGTTGTGCTTGAAGAAGTCGAGGAAGTCGCCGTGCAGCGCGGCCGGCAGGCGGGTGTTGTCGTTGTTCCAGTAGAGGATGTCGAAGGCCGGCGGCTGCTTGCCCAGCAGGTAGTTGTTGACCCAGTAGTTCCAGACCAGGTCGTTGGGGCGCATCCAGGCGAAGATCCTGGCCATGTCGCGACCATCCAGCACGCCGTGCTGGTAGGAGCGGCGCTTGCTGCTTTCCAGGGTCTGCTCGTCGGCGAACAGCGCGGCGGGGGTTTCCACCTGGCTGTCGAGCAGGCTCACCAGGTAGGTGGCGCTGGCGACCTTGCGCAGTTGTCGGCGTGCCTGCAGGTGGCCCTGCAACGCGGCGATGGTCAGGCCGCCGGAGCAGGCGCCCATCAGGTTGACGCTGCGGCTGCCGCTGATCGAGCGGCAGACCTCGATGGCCTCGTCCAGTGCGCTGACGTAGGTGGACAGGCCCCACTCGCGGTGGCGCGCGTCGGGGTTGCGCCAGCTGACCATGAACAGCTGCAGATTGTTCTTCAGGGCGTACTGGACGAAGCTCTTCTCCGCCGTCAGGTCGAAGATGTAGAACTTGTTGATCTGCGGCGGCACCACCAGCAGCGGCCTGGCGTGCAGGTGCTCGCCCAGCGGCTTGTACTGGATCAGCTCCAGCACTTGGTTGCGGAACACCACGGCGCCGGGTGTGGTGGCCAGGTTCTGGCCGATCTCGAAGGCGCTGCGGTTGACCTGGTTGGGCATGCCGCCGTTGTGCATCAGGTCGTCGAGCAGGTGCTGCGCGCCCTTGAGCAGGCTCTGCCCGCCGGTGTTGAACAACTCCTTCACCGCCAGCGGGTTGAGCAGGGTGTTCGAGGGCGATGCCGCATCGGACAGGATCGACAGCAGAAAGCGCGCGCGGGCGCGGTCGTCACCGTCCAGGTTGCTTTCGTCGATCCACGCCAGCAACTGCTTCTGCCAGGCCAGGTAAGCCTGCACGGTGCGCCGGTAGAGCGGGTTGAGGCGCCAGGACGGATCCTGGAAGCGCGTGTCCTGCGGGTTGGGCTGCAGCGGCGAGTCGCCGATCAGCACCCGTCCCATCTGCTTGCCGAAGGCCGCCAGGTGCCGGGCCGAGTGGACCGGCTGGCGGACACCCTGCAGGGCGAGCATGCGCAGGGTGGACAGCATGTCCTTGCCGCGCAGGCCGACGATGGCGCTCTGCACATTCATGAACTCGGTGGGGACGGGGACGCTACCCGGCTCGGCTTTCTCTCGCATGAACAGCACTCCGTAAGGGGTCCGATCTACCAATGGCAAAGCAAGGCCTGTACCGGAGTCGGGAAGACCCCATGACAGACGGCTGTCGCCGGTTCGAGGGGGGACACGGGTATCGGCGCGAGAGGAAAACTGCCCGAAAACAGGGCAGTGGATCGGCAGTTGGGCAGCAGTCCGGCCACCGTGGAGCAGCCAGGACCTGCCGGCCCGAGTCAGGCGCTACGTGTCGATACCCGTGAACACGCCTGTTTGTTGTTAGTCACTGCGAAATGCTTGGTCAAGGCAGGATGCCTGCCGACTATGACGAAGCTGTGATACTCAACCGGCCTTGGGAGTGAACGGGCGAGGGTGGATGACCGCGCGTTGCCGTTCTTCCCGGAGGAACTTCATGATGATCGGCGCCACGCTCTCGGCGCGGGTCACCAGGAACAGGTGGCCGTCGTCGATCACGTGCAGCTCCGCGTTGGGGATGCGCCAGGCGAGCATGCGCATGTTGATCAGCGGGATGATCGGGTCGTCGTCGCCCGCCAGCACCAGGGTCGGCTGACGGATCTTGTGCAGCCAGTGGATGCTGGTCCAGCCCAGGCCCGCGAACAGCTGCCAGTAGTAGCCAAGCTGGCCGGAGGAACGCACCTTGCTGGCGAAGGCCAGGGCCAGTCTGGGGTCGCGGCGGAAGGCGCCGCCGTAGATGTCCGGGGCGATGTGCACGCCGTAGGAAGGCTGGATGTAGCGGCGCGGGCTGGCCATGCGCCAGAGCACCTTGGGCTTGCCCGGCACCATCACCGCGCCGGCGGCGGTGGCGGCGAGGATCAGCTTCTTGCAGCGCTCCGGGTAGTCATGGGCGAACTGCTGCGCCAGGGCGCCGCCCCAGGACACACCGATGGCCGTCACCTGGCCGTAGTCCAGGTAGTCGAGCATCCGCGCGGCCAGCTTCGCCAGGCCCGGGAAGCGGTACGGCGTGCTGGGCGTGGACGAGCCGCCGACGCCAGGGACATCGAAGGCGATCACCTCCAGGTCCGGGTCCAGCGCGGCGACGAAGGGAAACACCAGCTCCAGGTTGGCGCCGATGCCGTTGAAGATCAGCAGCGGCGTCATGTGCGCCTTGCCCGGCCGCACGGCGGTGCGGATGGTCTGCCCGTCGAGTTCGATGGTGCGGAACTCGAAGGGCTGGGCGGCCGGCGCCTTGCTCGGCGCCGCCTCCGGGCTGCTGCGCCGGGCCTTGGCGCGCCGGGGCTCGGCGATCACCTCGGTGGCCGCTGGCAGTTGCGGGGCGACGTCGTTCTCGACGGCGCCTGCGGGCGGGACAGGTTCTGTCTTCATCGTTCGTGTACGTAGGTTCCGGGGGCGGCTTCGGCGGCCGGGTGGGCCTTGTTGCCCAGCGCGGTGGGCGCCTTGCGGGTCTTGCCCGAGCGCTCGGCCAGCCAGTTCTGCCAGTGCAGCCACCAGGAGTCGGCATGCTTGCTGGCGTGTTCCTGCCAGGTCTTCGGATCGGCGGAGAGCTCCGGTCCGGTCATGAAGCGCGCCTTGGGGTTGCCCGGCGGGTTGAGGATGCTCTGGATGTGCCCGCTGTTGGAGAGGATGAACTCACACTTGCCGCCCAGCAGCCGCGCGGAGCGGTAGCAGGCTTCCCAGGGCGTGATGTGGTCGGACAGGCCGGCCACGCAGTAGAAGTCGCAGGTGACCTGCTTGAGGTCGATCGGCGTGCCGGAGACTTCCAGCGCGCCCGCGCGGGTCAGCGGATTGGTCTTGAACATCTCCACCAGTTCGCCGTGCAGCGCGGCCGGCAGGCGGGTGGTGTCGTTGTTCCAGAACAGGATGTCGAAGGCCGGCGGCTCGTTGCCCAGCAGGTAGTTGTTGACCCAGTAGTTCCAGATCAGGTCGTTCGGCCGCATCCAGGCGAACACCTTGGCCATGTCCTTGCCTTCCAGCACGCCGGACTGGTACGAGCGGCGCTTGGCGGTCTCCAGGGTCTTCTCGTCGGCGAACAGGGCGATCTGGGTGTTCATCTCGAAGTCCAGCACGCTGACCATCTGGGTGAAGGCATGCACCTTGTTCTCGCCCAGGGCCGCGTAGTGGCCCAGCAGCGTCACCGTGGTGATGCCGCCGGAGCAGGCGCCGAGCATGTTCAGGTCCTTGCTGCCGGTGATCGCCAGGACCACGTCGATGGCTTCCTTGAGGGCCTCGATGTAGGTGGTCAGGCCCCACTCGCGTTGCGCCTTGGTCGGGTTGCGCCAGCTGATGATGAAGGTCTGCACGCTGTTGCGCAGGCAGAAGCGCGCCAGGCTCTTCTCCGGCGACAGGTCGAAGACGTAGAACTTGTTGATCTGCGGCGGCACCACCAGCAGCGGGCGCTCGTGCACGCTCTCGGTGATCGGCTTGTACTGGATCAGTTCCAGCACATCGTTGCGGAACACCACTGCGCCTTCGGTCAGGGCCAGGTTCTTGCCGACCTCGAAGGCGTCCATGTTCACCTGGCTGGGCATGCCGCCGTTGTTCACCAGGTCCTTGGCCAGGTGGGTGAGGCCGTCGAGCAGGCTCTTGCCGCCGGTCTCGAAGAAGCGTTTGACCGCCGCCGGGTTGGACAGCGTATTGGTCGGTGCCATCGCTTCGGTCATCAGGTTGATGACGAACTGGCCGCGACTGATGTCCTGGCTGGACAGGTCGCTGTCGCCGATCCAGGTATGCAGCTCCTTGCGCCAGGCCAGGTAGGTCTGCAGGTAGCGACGGTAGAGCGGGTTCTGGCTCCAGGCCGGGTCGTTGAAGCGCCGGTCGTCGTCCGAGGGCTTGAGGTCGGACCTGCCGAGCAGCACGTTCTTCAGCTCAAGGCTGAAGTGGGCCACGTGCTTGGCGCTGTGGAACGGCTGCTTGACCGCCTGCAGCAGCACCATGCGGGCAGAGGTGAGCAGGTCCTTGCCCTGGATGCCGATCACCGGGCTGAGATTCAGGGTGTTTTCCGCGGCTTGCTGAGGCAGATCGTTGTTGTTCTTCTGGGTCATCGGCGACGCTCCATTGTCCTGAGACGAATACTGGCGAGGCTCATCTGGAGTGACGCGGCCAAGTACTGCTCGGGTTGGCGGAACGTGGAGAGCACTCCACGCGGTTCATCACTTGGCGGCATCACTGGGCGTCAGGAACCTCGAGTG
The DNA here is from genome assembly GCF_000349845.1 of Pseudomonas sp. ATCC 13867. NCBI lineage: Bacteria > Pseudomonadati > Pseudomonadota > Gammaproteobacteria > Pseudomonadales > Pseudomonadaceae > Pseudomonas > Pseudomonas sp. ATCC 13867. The sequence continues at coordinate 449,187 of NC_020829.1, forward strand.
CGCTGCATTGCACTGCCTTGGTTACCCGAGTTTCCTTCACCGCGCAAGCTGGTGCAGCGTGGGCCAACTCTTAGGAGTATGTCGGGAAAAGTTAGAAAACGCGCCCTAGAGCGGGGGCGTCTTCCAAACTCGTCCACAGCGACCACGCGACCGTCAGTCTGCATGGCGAATGTTGCAAATGGCGTGCCCCGAGGCGATTGCCCGACGAAGGTTTGTGCAGTGAGAAGATGAGTGCCGGCGATCCCGAGAGGTTGATGGCGTTCGGGATCACCTTCACCCCAACCTTCTTCCAGGGGGAGAGGGCGCGCCGCCGGGGGAAGGTGAGGGGGCAGGATGGGCCGAGTCCACGCGTCGGATAGCCCTTCGTAGGGGCGAGCTTGCCCGCGAACCGCCCAACCCCTATGTCGCCGGACAACCCCGTTCGCGAGCAAGCTCGCTCCTACAGGGAAGGCATGCCTTACAGCATCAGCTTGACCACGGACTCCGACGGGTCGCGCGACTTGCCGGCCTTCTCCAGTTGCGCCAGGTAATCGGCCCACATCTCGTCGTGGCGAACGCACAGTTCGTAGAGGTAATCCCAGGTGAACAGCCCGCTGTCATGGCCGTCGTCGAAGGTCAGCTTGAGCGCGTACTGCCCGGCCGGCTCCAGGCCGCTGAGGCCGACGTTCAGCTTGCCGACCTGCAGCACCGGGTTGCCGTGGCCCTGCACTTCCGCCGAGGGCGAATGCACGCGGAGGAATTCCGCGCTCAGGCTGTAGCGTTCGCCCGGGGCGTATTCCAGCTCCAGGGTCTTCGAGGCTTTGTGTAGTTTGATGGCGGTGGGCAGGCGCATGGGAGGCTCGCTGGCTACAGGCTAGGCTACAGGCGGCTCTTCGTAGGAGCGAGCTTGCTCGCGAACCGGGCAGGTACGGCGCCAGATCTGGTTCGCGAGCAAGCTCGCTCCTACGGGGGCTCTTACAGGATATACCGCGACAGATCCTCGTCCTGCGCCAGTTCGCCCAGGTGACCGTTGACGTAGGCCGCGTCGATCACGATCGGCTTGTCGCTGTGCTCGCTGGCCAGGTCGGCGGCGTCGAAGGACACCTCTTCGAGCAGGCGCTCGAGCAGGGTGTGCAGGCGACGGGCACCGATGTTCTCGGTCTTCTCGTTGACCTGGTAGGCGATCTCCGCCAGGCGCTTGATGCCGTCGGCGGCGAACTCGATACCCAGGCCCTCGGTGTTGAGCAGCGCGGTGTACTGCTCGGTCAGCGAGGCGTGCGGCTCCTTGAGGATGCGCTCGAAGTCGCTCGGGGTCAGGGCTTTGAGCTCGACACGGATCGGCAGGCGGCCCTGCAGTTCCGGCACCAGGTCGCTGGGCTTGGACAGGTGGAAGGCGCCCGAGGCGATGAACAGGATGTGGTCGGTCTTCACCATGCCCAGCTTGGTGTTCACGGTGCAGCCCTCGATCAGCGGCAGCAGGTCGCGCTGCACGCCCTCGCGGGAGACGTCGGCGCCGCCCACGTTGCCGCGCTTGGCGATCTTGTCGATCTCGTCGATGAAGACGATGCCGTTCTGCTCGACCGCTTCCAGGGCGCGGGCCTTGAGGTCTTCTTCATTGACCAGGCGCTGCGCTTCCTCGTCGCGGATCAGCTTCATGGCCTCGGCGACCTTCAGCTTGCGGCTCTTGCGCTTGCCCTTGCCCATGTTGGAGAACAGGTTCTGCAACTGGCTGGTCATCTCTTCCATGCCGGGCGGGGCCATGATTTCCACGCCCGCCGGAACGTCGGCGACCTCGATGTCGATTTCCTTGTCGTCCAGCTGGCCTTCGCGCAGGCGCTTGCGGAACAGCTGGCGGGTGTTGGAATCCTCGCGCGCCGGCTCGTCACCGAAGCCACCGGTACGCGCCGGCGGCAGCAGGGCGTCGAGGATGCGCTCTTCGGCGGCGTCTTCGGCGCGGTACTTCACCTTCTGTACTTCCTGCTCGCGCAGCATCTTGATCGCGGCATCGGCGAGGTCGCGGATGATCGACTCGACGTCGCGGCCGACATAGCCCACTTCGGTGAACTTGGTCGCTTCCACCTTGATGAACGGCGCATTGGCCAGCTTGGCCAGGCGACGGGCGATCTCGGTCTTGCCGACGCCGGTCGGGCCGATCATCAGGATGTTCTTCGGCGTCACCTCGGCGCGCAGTTCGGCCGGCAGCTGCATGCGCCGCCAGCGGTTGCGCAGGGCGATGGCCACGGCGCGCTTGGCGTCGTCCTGGCCGATGATGTGACGGTTGAGTTCGTGGACGATCTCGCGGGGAGTCATGGACATTTGACGTACTACTCCGGAACGACAGCGCTTAGATGGCGCTGTCGAGCTCCTCAAGGGTCAGGTTCTGGTTGGTGAACACGCAGATGGAGCCGGCGATGTTCAGGGCGGTCTCGGCGATCTCGCGGGCGCTCATGTCGTCGCTGCCTTTCTGCAGCAGGGCCAGGGCCGCCGCCTGGGCGAAGCCGCCGCCAGAACCCATTGCGATCAGGCCATGCTCGGGTTCGACCACGTCGCCGTTGCCGGTGATGATCAGGGAGGCGTCCTTGTTGGCCACGGCGAGCATGGCTTCCAGTCGGCTCAGGGAACGGTCGGTGCGCCAGTCCTTGGCCAGTTCGACGGCGGCGCGCACCAGGTGGCCCTGGTGTTTCTCCAGTTGCTGCTCGAAGCGCTCGAAGAGGGTGAAGGCATCGGCGGTGGCGCCGGCGAAGCCGGCCAGCACTTCACCGTGGTACAGGCGGCGGACTTTCTTCGCGTTGCCTTTCATCACGGTGTTGCCCAGGGAAACCTGGCCGTCGCCGCCCATGACGACTTTGCCGTTACGGCGGACAGATACGATGGTGGTCAAGGGTCTTACTCCACACTGCGGGGCATTGTGCCCGAATGCAGAGTCAGATGGGGACGCGGGGGGCGGGGTTCAAGTCCTGCGCCGAACGGTGAGCGCGCTTTTCGCGCACCGCCCGTCGGCGCGGAGCCTGATGCCGCTGGGGCTCAGCGGGTCTGGCGCTGCTGTAACAGCAGATTGCTGAAGCCGTTGCCGGCCAACTGCTTCTGCGCGGCCGAGGCCTTGGTGCGGTCGCCATAGGGGCCGACCATCACCCGGTACCAGGTTTCGTCGCGCACAGTGCCCGATTCCACGCGGGCGTTCTGGCCCATCATGATGATCTGTGCGCGCAGGTGGTCGGCGTCGGACTGCTTGCGGAACGAGCCGGCCTGCAGGTAGTACTGGGTGGCGGCCACCGCCGGTGGTGGCGTGGGCTTGGCGGGGGTGGCCGGGGTCTGCGCCTGCTTCTGCGCCGTCGCGACCGGGTTGGCGGCGGCGGTCGACGGCTTGACCACCGCGGGCGGCGGCGGATTCTGTCCGCTCAGGGCGGCCAGGGCGCGCTGGGTGTCGATCTTCTCGGCTTCTTCCTTGGTCGCCACCACGGTCTGCGGCGGCTGCGCGGGTTGCGGCTTGGCCGGCGGCGGCACGGCTTCGGGCGGCACGGCGACTTCCGAGCCGGGCAGCAGGGTGTAGAAGTCGTACTTGGGCTTCACCCCGGTGGGTGCGGCCGGCTGTTGCTGCATGGTGCCGGAGGGCTTGTTGGAGCCGACCAGGGCCTTGGGCGCCTCCGGCTTCTCGCGTTTGACGTCGTTGCGACCCGGCTCCAGCTTCATCAGGAACATGATGAAGCCGCCGATGGCCAGGCCGGCGACCAGCCAGACCCAGCCGGGGACCGAACTCTTCTTGGCCGGGGCCTGGTAGCGGCTGGCGCCGCGCTTGGGAGCGGGTTTCTTCTTCGCCATGAGGCTTACATGCGCTCCAGGGTTTCCAGGCCCAGCAGCTCCAGGCCCTGCTTGAGGGTGCGGCCGGTCAGCGCGGCGAGGCGCAGGCGGCTTTCCTGTTGCGCCGGGTCTTCGGCGGTGAGGATCGGGCAGTGCTCGTAGAAGCTGGAGAACAGGCCGGCCAGCTCGTACAGGTAGGCGCAGAGGATGTGCGGCACACCCTTCACGGCGACGTTGTTGAGCAGGTCGGCGAATTGCGCCAGCTGCGCGGCCAGGGCGATTTCCTGGGGCTGCTGCAGATTGATCCTGCCGCCCACCTCGTCATAGCCCTTGCCCAGCTTGCGGAAGATGCTCGCCACGCGGGTGTATGCATACAGCAGGTACGGCGCGGTGTTGCCCTCGAAGCTCAGCATCAGGTCGAAGTTGAAGCTGTAGTCGCTGGTGCGGTGCTTGGACAGGTCGGCGTACTTCACCGCACCGATACCGACGGCGTGGGCGATCTGGCGCAGGTCCTGCTCGCTGAAGTCGGGGTTCTTGCCCTTCACCAGGGTATAGGCGCGCTCTTCGGCCTCGATCAGCAGGTCGATCAGCTTCACGGTGCCGCCGTCGCGGGTCTTGAACGGCTTGCCGTCGGCGCCGTTCATGGTGCCGAAGCCCATGTGCTCCAGGTCCATGCTGGCCGGGACGAAACCGGCGCGGCGGGCCACTTCGAACACCTGCTGGAAGTGCAGGGCCTGGCGCTGGTCGACGAAGTACAGCACGCGGTCGGCGTGCAGCACCTTGTGGCGGTAGCGCATGGCGGCGAGGTCGGTAGTGGCGTAGAGGTAGCCGCCGCCGGCCTTCTGCACGATCACCGGCAGCGGCTCGCCTTCGGCGTTCTTGAACTCGTCGAGGAACACGCACAGGGCACCGTCGCTCTCGACCAGCAGGCCCTTGGCGGTGAGGTCGGCCACCACCTGCGCGAGGTCGTCGTTGTAGGCGCTCTCGCCCTTCACGTCGGCCATGCTCAGCTTCACGCCCAGCAGGTCGTAGACCTTCTGGCAGTGCGACAGGGAGATGTCGTTGAAACGGGTCCACAGGGCCATGCACTTGGGATCGTTGGCCTGCAGCTTGACCACCAGCTCACGGGCGCGGTCGGCGAACTCGGGGGACTCGTCGAAGCGCTTCTTGGCGGCGCGGTAGAAGACTTCCAGGTCGTGCAGCTCGGCCTGGGCGTCCACCGGTTGTTCTTCCAGGTAGGCCAGCAGCATGCCGAACTGGGTGCCCCAGTCGCCCACGTGGTTCTGGCGGATCACGGTGTCGCCGAGGAACTCCAGCACGCGGCTGACGGCGTCGCCGATGATGGTCGAGCGCAGGTGGCCGACGTGCATCTCCTTCGCCAGGTTCGGCGAGGACAGGTCCACCACCACGCGCTGGGCCGCACCGGCCTTGCGTACGCCGATCTGGCCGTCGGCCAGGGCCTTGTCGAGGCTGGCGGCGAGCCAGGCCTGGTCCTGGAAGAAGTTCAGGAAGCCGGGGCCGGCGATCTCGACCTTGGCCACTTCCGGGCTCTGCGGCAGGGCGGCGACCAGCTGGGTGGCGAGGTCGCGCGGCTTCATGCCGGCCGGCTTGGCCAGCATCATGGCGATGTTGCTGGCGAAGTCACCGTGGGTTCGGTCCTTGGTGTTCTCCACCTGGATGTCGGACGTCAGGCCGGCCGGCAGCGTGCCGTCTTCGGTGAGGCTGACAAGGGCTTGCTGGATCAGGTGGCGAATCGTGTCTTTCATGGTTTTCTCCGTGCTCGCGTGCATCCGGCGCGCGCGACCGGTTATCGGGCTCAGAACCGCGCATTATCCGTGGCCGGGCATGGCTTGCCAACCGCGGAGCGCTCCTTGTTCAGTCTCGCCGCTGTGCCATCCGTCGCGGCTGATGGAAGTCAATGTAGGACGGATGCGCAAGCCCGGACGGTTTTATCCGTGCGGAGCATCTGTCAGAACAGGTCGATCGGGTCCACGTCCAGCGACCAGCGCACCTGGCGTCCGCTGGGCATGCTTTCGAGCGTCTGCAGCCAGGGCGTCAGCAGGCGGTGCAGTGGTGCGCGGGCGGTGCTCATCAGCAGCAGTTGCGCGCGGTAGCGGCCGGCGCGGCGCTCCATGGGCGCCGGCACCGGGCCGAGGAGTTCCACGTCGTGGCCGAGGGTCGCCTGTAGGCGTTCGGCCTCGGCGCAGGCTTCGTCGAGGAAGCCTTCGGCCTGCCCCGGCTTGTGCGCCTCGGCGCGCAGCAGGGCGAGGTGCGAGAAGGGCGGCAGGCCGGCGGAGCGGCGCTCGGTGAGGGCCTGGTCGGCGAAGGCGAAGTAGCCTTGCTCGGTGAGCTGTACCAGCAATGGGTGGTCGGCCAGGTGGGTCTGGATCAGCACACGTCCCGGTTCCTCGGCGCGTCCGGCGCGGCCGGCGACCTGGACGATCTGCTGGGCCATGCGCTCGCTGGCGCGGAAGTCAGCGGAGAACAGCCCGCCGTCGGCATCGAGGATCGCCACCAGGGTGACGCGCGGGAAATGGTGCCCCTTGGCGAGCATCTGCGTGCCGACCAGGATGCACGGCTCGCCTTTATTGATAGTGGCGAACAGGTCGCGCATGGCGTGCTTGCGCGAGGTGCTGTCGCGGTCGATGCGCAGCACCGGGTAGTCCGGGAAGAGGATGCGCAGGCGCTCTTCGGCGCGCTCGGTGCCGGCGCCGACCGGGCGCAGGTCCACGGTGCCGCATTTCGGGCAGTTGCGCGGCGGCCGCTCGCGGTGGTCGCAGTGGTGGCAGCGCAGTTCGCCGCTGCCCTGGTGCACGGTCATCCGCGCGTCGCAGCGCGGGCACTGGCTGATCCAGCCACAGTCGTGGCACAGCAGGGTCGGGGCGAAGCCGCGGCGGTTCAGATAGACCAGCACCTGTTGGCCGGCGGCCAGGGTTTCCTTGATCGAGCGTTGCAGCGGCATGGAGATGCCCGAATCCAGCGGCAGGCTCTTCACATCCAGGCGGTGGAACTTCGGCTGGTGCGCGCCGCCGGCGCGCTGGGTCAGGCGCAGCAGGCCGTAGCGGCCACTCTGGGCGTTGTGCAGGCTTTCCAGGGCGGGCGTGGCCGAGCCCAGCAGGATCGGCACGTTCTCCAGCCGTGCGCGTACCATCGCCAGGTCGCGGGCGTGGTAGCGCAGGCCCTCCTGCTGTTTATAGGAAGCGTCGTGTTCCTCGTCGATGATGATCAGCCCCGGATTCTTCAGCGGGGTGAACAGCGCCGAGCGGGTGCCGATGACGATGTCCGCCTCGCCGTCGCGGGCGGCCAGCCAGGCGTCAAGGCGCTCGCGGTCGGTCAGCGCGGAGTGCAGCAGGGCGATGCGCGCGTTGAAGCGGCGCTCGAAGCGGGAGAGGGTCTGCGGGCCGAGGTTGATCTCGGGAATCAGTACCAGCGCCTGCTTGCCGGCTTCCAGGGTCTCGCGGATCAGCTGCAGGTAGACCTCGGTCTTGCCGCTGCCGGTGACGCCAGCCAGGAGGAAGCTGTGGAAGCTGCCGAAGCCCGCGCGCACCGATTCGTAGGCGGCGCGCTGTTCGGCGTTCAGCGGCAGTTCCGCCTGCGCCAGCCACGGGCCGTGGTGCGGCGGCACGCTGTGCACGCGCACCTCCAGCGAAACCAGGCCCTTTTCCTGCAGCAGGTCGAGGCTGTCCTTGTTGATCTGCAACTGGCTGAGCAGGTCGTGGGCGACGCCGTGGGGATGCTGCTTGAGGATCTTCAGCGTCTCGCGCTGGCGCGGCGCGCGGGCCAGGCGCGGGTCTTCCTCGCGGGCGCCCGGTTCGGCGTGCCAGAAACGCTGCTGCCGCGCCTCGGCCGGGTCGCCCTGGCGCAGCAGGTTGGGCAGCGCCCAGGAGAAGGTGTCGCCCAGGCTGTGCTGGTAGTACTGCGACGTCCAGCGGCACAGCTCCAGCAGGTGCGTCGGCATCGGCGGCTCGCGGTCGAGCACGGCGAGGGCTGGGCGCAGCTTGTCCGCCGGCACCTCGGAGGTTTCCACCTTGTCCACCAGCACACCGACCATCTCGCGGCGGCCGAAGGGCACGCGCAGGCGCACGCCCGGTTGCAGGCGCGCCGCGTCGACCCCGCGCGGGGGCAGGTAATCGAACAGGCGGCGCAGCGGCGAGGGCAGGGCGAGGCGCAGGATGGACGGTGAAGGCACGCGGCGGATTCCGGAGCGGCGGGGAGCGGCGATCTTAGCACCCGGTGACCATCGGTCGAGGCTTGACTTGCGTGGAAAAACAGCTCTGGTATGATCCACGCCCTTAATTTGTGCGGTGCCCGGTAAAGATCCCGCCTGCGGTCCTCGATGATCGTGGCTCGGCTTCTGACAGAGACTGGGTGGCGGCACACCAACCAGAGAGAAGACATCATGAAACCGGAAATCCATCCCGCTTACGAAGACATCGAAGCTACCTGCAGCTGCGGCAACGTGATCAAGACCCGTTCGACCCTGTGCAAGAGCATCCACCTGGACGTCTGCTCCGAGTGCCACCCGTTCTACACCGGCAAGCAGAAAGTCGTCGACACCGGCGGCCGTATCGATCGCTTCAACCAGCGTTTCGCCATGTTCGGTGGCAAGAAGTAAGATCGATTTCCGGGAAAGGCCCTCGATGGTTTTTCACGGTATCCCGAAAAAGGCGTCCCTGGTGGGCGCCTTTTTTGTGGCCGTCTGCCTGGTCGCGGACGTGTCGGCCGCTGCCTGTCCGAAGCCCGGATCGCCCGAAACGGTGCGTGTGGCGCGGGTGGTGGATGGCGACACGCTGAAGCTGGCCGACGGCCGCAGTGTGCGCCTGATTGGCGTGAACGCCCCGGAGCTGGCCCATCGCGGCCGCCCGGAAGAGCCTTTCGCCGTCGCCGCGCAGCGCCGGTTGCAGGCTCTGGTAGCGGCCAATGACGGCGAGGTCGGCCTGGTTGCCGGCCGGCAGGGCAAGGACAAGTACGGCCGCACCCTGGCCCACGTCTACGATTCGCGCGGCAACAACCTGGAGTCCCGGCTGCTGGCCGAGGGCTTGGGCTACCTTGTAGCTATTGCTCCGAATACCGATCTCACCGCCTGCCAGCAAATGGCCGAGCGCGAGGCGCGCAATGCCGGGCAGGGACTGTGGAAGCGTTCGCCGGTTCAAACGGCGCAGCAACTTCACGAAAGCGGCTTTGCCGTGGTTCGCGGTCGGGTCGAACAGGTGCAACGTAATGGCGGCGGCCTGTGGATCGATCTCGACGGCCCGCTGGTGCTGCGCATCGCTCCGCGGCTGGTGAAGCGTTTCGGCGATGCAACCCTGCGTGAGCTGCGCGGTCGACACGTGGAAGCGCGTGGCTGGGTGATCGACCGGTCCGAGCGCGGTGCAATCAATCCTGGACAGGCACGCTGGATGCTGCCTTTGACCGACCCGGCGATGATGGAGGTATTGCCATGAGTGTGCGTTCGTTCGGAACCCTGGCCGTGCTGGCACTGCTCGGTGTCCTTGGCGGCTGCGCCACCAACCCGGCCACCGGCAAGTCTGACTTCGTGATGATGAGCGAGCAGAGCGAGCTGGACATGGGGCAGAAATACAGCCAGGAAATCCTCAAGCAATACCCGCGCTACGAGGATGAAAAGCTGCAGGCCTACGTGCAGCAGGTCGGCGAACGGGTCGCCCGCGCCGGCGACCGGCCCAACCTGCAATACCACTTCACCGTCATCGACACCCCGGACATCAACGCCTTCGCCCTGCCCGGCGGTTACGTCTACATCCATCGCGGCCTGATGGCCTACCTGGGCTCGGAAGCGGAGCTGGCCGCCGTGCTTGGCCACGAGGTCGGCCACGTCACTGCCCGTCACAGCGTGCGCCAGCAGAGCCAGTCCAGCGCCTGGAACATCCTCGGCCAGGCCGTGGCCATCGGCACCGGGGTTGGCGCCGCCGCCGACCTGACCAACGTGCTCGGCACCGCCTTCGTGCGCGGCTACGGCCGCGACATGGAGCTGGAAGCCGATGGCCTGGGCGCCAAGTACCTGGCCCGCGCCGGCTACGATCCGACCGCCATGATCCAGGTGGTGCGGGTGCTGAAGAACCAGGAAGACTTCGCCCGCGACGAGGCCAGGCGCAAGGGCCAGGCCACCCAACCGGTGGGCTACCACGGCCTGTTCGACACCCACCCGGACAACGATCAGCGCCTGAAACAGGTGATCGGTCCGGCCCAGGCCCTGGCCGGCAGCGGCCAGCGTGAAGTCGGCGCCGAGCGCTACCTGAAGGCCATCGACGGAATGCCCTTCGGCGACTCGGCCTCCAGTGGCGTGCGCCGCGGGCAGAGCTTCTACCACTCCGAGCTGGACTTCACCCTGACCTACCCGGCGGGCTGGGGCATTCTCAACCAGCCGACCGCCCTGGTGGGCTTCACCGCCGACCAGCAGGCCTATATCGGCATGAAGCTGGTGCAGCGCGATGGCCAACTGACCCCGGCGGAGTTCCTGCGCAAGGGCGCGGGCGGCCGCCTGGCGGGCGAGGAGAGTTTCAAGCAGGCCGGCCTGGACGTCGCCACCGGCGTAGTGCCCGGTTCGCCGGCGCGCCGCGTCGCGGTGATCTACCAGAAGGAGCGTGCCTACCTGTTCGTCGGTGCGGTCAAAGGCCGCGCGTCTTTGGAGACAGTGGACGACCAGTTCCTGCAGGTGATCCGCAGCTTCCGGCCGATGCGCGCCGATGAGAAAAAACTCGCACAACCGCGCAGGATCGACGTCGTTCAGGTCAAATCCGGGCAGACTGTCGAGGAGTTTGCGAAAGCGGGGCCGGGGCTGGAATCTGACGCGATAAATCGTATACGCTTATTGAATGACTTGTATCCAATTGGTCAGCCAAAATCTGGTGATTGGCTAAAGGTCGTACGCTAGAGGTCTTGACAGCAGGGGCTTGGGCTACCTTGGCAGGTGCGGGCTTTCTGCGTATGCTCGGACCCCCGTCTGTCCAACAAGCAACAAAAGCGGAAGTGCCCAAATGTCTGATCTCAAGACCGCTGCCCTCGAATATCACGCCCAACCCCGCCCCGGTAAACTGAGCGTCGAGCTGACCAAGCCGACCGCCACCGCCCGCGACCTGTCGCTGGCGTACAGCCCGGGTGTCGCCGAGCCGGTGCGCGAAATCGCGCGTGATCCGGAACTGGCCTTCAAGTACACCGGCAAGGGCAACCTGGTCGCGGTCATTTCCGACGGCACCGCCATTCTCGGCCTGGGCAACCTCGGCCCGCTGGCCTCCAAGCCGGTCATGGAAGGCAAGGGCGTGCTGTTCAAGCGCTTCGCCGGTGTCGACGTGTTCGACATCGAAGTCGACGCCGAAAGCCCGCAGGCCTTCATCGATACCGTCAAGCGCATCTCCATCACCTTCGGCGGCATCAACCTGGAAGACATCAAGTCGCCCGAGTGCTTCGAGATCGAGCGCGCGCTGATCGAACAGTGCGACATCCCGGTGTTCCACGATGACCAGCACGGTACCGCCATCGTCACCGCCGCCGGCATGCTCAACGCCCTGGAAATCGCCGGCAAGAAGCTGGAAACCGCGAAGATCGTCTGCCTGGGCGCCGGCGCCGCCGCCATCTCCTGCATGAAGCTGCTGGTGAGCATGGGCGCCAAGGTCGAGAACATCTACATGATCGACCGCCAGGGTGTGATCCATGCCGGCCGCAACGACCTGAACCAGTACAAGGCCGTGTTCGCCAGCGAGACCGACAAGCGCACCCTGTCCGACGCCCTGGAGGGCGCCGACGTGTTCGTCGGCCTGTCCGGCGCCAACCTGCTCAGCGCTGAAGACCTCGCCCGCATGGCGCCGAACCCGATCGTCTTCGCCTGCTCCAACCCGGACCCGGAAATTCAGCCGGAACTGGCCCACGCCACCCGCAATGACGTGATCATGGCCACCGGCCGTTCGGACTACCCGAACCAGGTGAACAACGTACTGGGCTTCCCCTTCATCTTCCGCGGTGCCCTGGACGTACGCGCCACCCGCATCAACGAAGAAATGAAGATCGCCGCCGCCCTGGCCCTGCGTGACCTGGCCAAGCAGCCGGTACCCAAGGACGTGTGCGACGCCTACGGCGTGAGCGCCCTGGAATTCGGCCGCGAGTACATCATTCCGAAGCCGATGGACAAGCGCCTGATCACCGTCGTTTCCGACGCGGTGGCCAAGGCCGCCATCGAGACCGGTGTGGCGACCCTGCCGTACCCGGCGCACTACCCGCTGCAGTCCGTGGAAGACGTCTTCAAGGGCTGATTCCCGCTGCATCTGGAAAACCCCGCTTCGGCGGGGTTTTTCGTTTCCGGCGGGAGGTCGGGCCGGGAAGCTATGCTTAGGGAAGGGCGTCGTTCATTCATTCGCCGCGACGCCCACCGGCTTCGGCCGGGGAGGCGCCATGTCGAGGCTGCTTCGCCTTTTCGCCTGTTTCCTGCTGCTTGGCGCGGGCGGGGTGCTGGCGGCTCCCACGGTGGTGGTGCTTGACCTGGACGGCGCCATCGGCCCGGCCAGTGCCGACTACGTGGTGCGCGGCATCAGCCGTGCCGCCGACGAGGGCGCGGCGCTGGTGGTCCTGCGCATGGACACCCCCGGCGGGCTGGACAGCGCCATGCGCAGCATCGTCAAGGCGATCCTGACGAGCCCGGTGCCGGTGGCGGGCTACGTCGCTCCCGGCGGCGCGCGCGCAGCCAGTGCCGGGACCTACATTCTCTACGCCTGCCACGTCGCCGCGATGGCGCCGGGCACCAACCTGGGCGCGGCGACGCCGATACGGATCGGCATGCCGGATGCGGAAAAGCCGCAGGACAAGTCCGCCGACAAGCCCGATACCGGGACGGACACGCTCGAGCGCAAGCAGATCAACGATGCCGCGGCCTACATCCGTGGCCTGGCGCAACTGCGCGGTCGCAACGCGGAGTGGGCCGAGCGCGCGGTGCGCGAGGCGGTCAGCCTGGCGGCGGACGAGGCGCTGAAGCAGAAGGTCGTGGATGTGGTGGCGCCGGACATTCCGATGCTGCTGACCATGATCGATGGCCGCAGTGTCAGCGTCGACGGTCGCGACGTGCGCCTGGAGGTGGCCGGTGCGGCGTTGCTTCAGCGCGAGCCGGACTGGCGGACCCGGTTGCTGGCGGTGATCACCGATCCCAGCGTGGCGCTGATCCTGATGATGATCGGCATCTACGGCCTGATCTTCGAACTGGCCAACCCCGGCATGGCGCTGCCCGGGGTGTTGGGAGCGATCTGCCTGCTGCTGGGGCTGTATGCGCTGCAGATGCTGCCGGTGAACTACGCCGGGGTGGCGCTGATCCTGCTGGGCCTGGGCTTCATGGTCGGCGAGGCCTTCATGCCCAGCTTCGGCGCGTTGGGGCTGGGCGGCATCGTCGCCTTCGTGGTCGGTTCGCTGATTCTGATCGACACCGATGCCCCGGGTTTCGGCATTCCGCTGGCGCTGGTGATCACGCTGGCGACGGTCAGTGCCCTGTTCATCGGCGGCATCCTCGGTGTGGCGCTCAAGGCCAGGCGGCGCGCGGTGGTCAGCGGGCCCGTGGGGCTGCTGGGCAGCCTGGCGACCATCCAGTGGGTGGCCGACGATGATCCCTGCGCCGGCTGGGTCGTGCTGCAGGGCGAGCAGTGGCAAGTCCACGCCAATCGCCCGCTGCACTGCGGCCAGCGGGTGCGGGTGATGGCGCGTAACGGCCTGAGCCTGGAGGTGGCGGCCAACGACGATTCAGGAGGTGTGTGATGGGCTTTCCCTTCGGACTCTTGGTGGCGCTGATCCTGCTGCTGTTCCTGGTGCTCAGCGCGTTGCGAATCCTGCGTGAGTACGAGCGCGGGGTGGTGTTCCAGCTCGGCCGCTTCTGGAAGGTGAAGGGGCCGGGGTTGGTGCTGGTGATCCCGGTGGTGCAGCAGATGGTCCGGGTCGACCTGCGTACCGTGGTACTCGACGTACCGCCGCAGGACGTGATCTCCCGCGACAACGTCTCGGTGAAGGTCAACGCGGTGGTGTACTTTCGCGTGCTCGATCCGCAGAGGGCGATCATCCAGGTGGAGAACTTCCTCGCCGCGACCAGCCAGTTGGCGCAGACCACCCTGCGCGCGGTGCTGGGCAAGCACGAGCTGGACGAGATGCTGGCCGAGCGCGAGCGGCTCAACATGGATATCCAGAAGGTCCTCGATGCGCAGACCGATGCCTGGGGCATCAAGGTGGCCAACGTCGAGATCAAGCACGTCGACCTCAACGAGTCGATGATCCGCGCCATCGCGCGCCAGGCCGAGGCGGAGCGGGAGCGGCGGGCCAAGGTCATCCATGCCGAGGGCGAGCTGCAGGCTTCCGAGAAGCTGATGCAGGCCGCCGAGATGCTCAGCCGCCAGTCCGGGGCCATGCAGTTGCGCTACATGCAGACGCTGGGCTCGATCGCCGGCGACAAGAACTCCACCATCGTCTTCCCCATGCCCATCGAACTGTTCCAGGGGTTGCTGGAGCCCGGCGGCAAGTCCGCCAAGCCTGACTGAAGACAAGGTCTGCCAGAGCATCAGCGTCTATAGTTGCGGGCTCATGCACTGACGCGTCCATTCCAGGACGAGATGGACGCCCTGGGGGAATGATGAACTCTACCCTGCTGACGGCCATGACCCTGGCCGTTACCGCTGGCCTGGTCGGTTGCGCGGGCACGCCTCAGATGAGCTGGTCGCGCGTGGGCGACTCCGCGCAGCGCGCGGTGGTCAGCCCGGACGTCTGGGCCCCGGTGGCCGGCGCGGCGGTGATCGCCGCCGGCAACTGGGACCACAAGTGGCAGCGCTCAGCGAGCGACCACGACTGGTTGTTCGGCGGCGATGCCAACCAGGCCGCCGACAGTATGCTCAACCTCGCCACCGGCCTGAGCGTGGTCAGCGCACTGGTCGCCGCGCCCAAGGAGGCGGATACCGAGGAGAAATGGAGCTGGCGCGGGCGCAACCTGGCGCTGCTGGCGGCGGACCGCTACGCCGTGACCGGATTCGTCGAGGAGGCCAAGGAGTGGTCCGGGCGCGAGCGGCCCGATGGGATTCCCGACGATTCCTTCCCGTCCAAGCACACCGCCGTCACCGCCGTGCACACCAGCTTCACCCGGCGCAACCTGGACTACATCGACATGGATCCGACCCTGCGCTACACCGCCAAGGCCGGGCTCTACACCCTCGACGGACTGACTGCGCTGGCGCGGGTCGAGGGCGACAAGCACTATCCCACGGACGTGCTGGTGGGCATGGCGGTGGGTAACTTCTTCGCCAATTTCACCTACAACCTGTTCCTCGAAGGGCCCGAGCGCGACCGTTACAACCTCACGGTGATCCCCGAGACCGGCGGCGGCATGAGCCTGCGCGCGGCTATGCTGTTCTGACCGGGTTGGCGCTCCAGCGGGGGCTGCGGCTAGTCTTGCCTGATTCTTTCCCCGAATGAGAGCGTCGATGCCGCTGCGCCTGCTGCTGTTGCTGTTGTGTCTCGTCAGTGCCGCGCCGCGCGCCGATGATGTGCTGCGCGTTGCCGCCGACCGCTGGCCGCCCTATGCGGACATCCGGCTACCCGACGGCGGCGTGGCGGTGCATCTGGTGCGCGCGGCCCTGCAGCGTGCCGGCTACGCCAGCGAGTACGTCGAGGTGCCCTGGCCGCGCGTGCTGCATGGCGTGCGCGGCGGCGAGTACGACCTGGTGGTGGATGCCTGGTACAGCCCGGAGCGGGAGGCATTCGGCGTCTTCTCCGAGTCCTACCTGAGCAACCGCGTGCGCCTGCTCAAGCGACGCGGCTCGCCGATCACCTTCGCCCACCTCGCCGACCTGTACCCTTACCGGATCGCCGTGGTGCGGGGCTACAGCTATTCCCCCGAGTTCGACAGCGACCCGAAATTGCGGCGGGTGCCGGTGCTCAGCTTCGCCAACGCCGCGCTGATGTTGCAGGCGGGGCGGGTGGACCTGACGCTGGAGGACGAGATCACCGCTCGCCACCAGTTCGCCGGGGAACTGGCGGCGGTCAGGGGCGAGCTGGAGTTCCTGCCGGTACCGCTGGCGGAAAAGGGGCTGCACATCCTGGTCAGCCTGCGCAATCCGAAGCACGCGCAGATCGTCGCGGCGTTCAACGAGGCCATTCGCGCGATGCGGGCGGATGGCAGTTATGACGCGTTGATGCGGGAGCATGGGTTGTAACGGACAGTCGGGCTGGGGCTTGCCGGGATGGCTTTTCGTAGGAGCGAGCTTGCTCGCGAATGATCTCTCCCGGCGGCAGCGGTGCCGTGCGGTTCGCGAGCAAGCTCGCTCCTACAGAGAAGGAGTGCTCAGGCCGTCTCGGTCTGCTCCGTACCGATCTCCTTCTTCAGCAGATGCGCCGCCAAGGTGCGCAGCGGCGTGAGCTGGCGGCAGATCAGCGCCAGCTGGGTCTGTACCAGGCGGTGCGCGTCGTCCTGCTCTTCGGGGAGTTCTTCCAGGCGCCGGGCCAGGGCGTCTTCCTCGTCGCTGTAGATCGCCACCGGGCGCCGTTCGGTGAGGCGCGTGGCGATGTCGTCGAGGCTGGCGGTGAGGCGCTCGGCGGCTTCGCCGATCAGCGTGTCGCTCGGCGCCGTGGGCAGGCGATCGCGGTGCGCGCCGAGGGCGGAGAGGTAGCTGAGCAGGGTGTGGGACAGCACCAGGAAGCGGAAGCCGATCTCCGCGTCCTTCCGGAAGTGGCCGGGCTCCAGCAGCATGTTCGACAACGTGGTCGAGAGCGTCGCGTCGGCGTTGTGCGCGTTGCGCCGGGCGGTGCGGTAGGCGAGGTCGTCGCGCTTGCCGTTGGCGTACTGCTGCATGATCTCGCGCAGGTAACGGCTGTTGCAGGCCAGGGTGCCGCCGACCAGGCGGTGCAGGCTGCGCCCGTGCCAGTCGGGCAGCACCAGGAACACCGCGACGCCGGCGATCAGTGCGCCGAGCAGGGTGTCGAACAGGCGCGGCAGGATCAGCCCGTAGCCGTCGCCCACCTGGTTGAAGCAGAACAGCACCAGCAGGGTGATCGCCGCCGTCGCCAGGGTGTAGCGGGTGCTGCGGGTGGCGAAGAAGGCGACCCCGGCGACCACCGCCAGCAGCGACTGGATCAGCGGGTTGGGGAACAGGTCGATCAGCGCCCAGCCGGCCACCAGTCCGACCAGCGTGCCGAGGATCCGCTGCACCAGGCGGATGCGCGTGGCGCCGTAGTTCGGCTGGCAGACGAACACCGTGGTGAGCATGATCCAGTAGCCCTGGGTCGGGTGGATCAGGTGCAGCATGCCGTAGCCGGCGGCCAGCGCCAGCGACAGGCGCAGGGCGTGGCGGAACAGCAGCGAGGTCGGCGAAACCTGCAGGCGGAGACGTTCGAGCGCGTCCTTGAAGGAGCGCGGCGAGCGGTCGAGCAGGGTGCTGTCCTGCTCGTCGTCGAGCATGTCGGGGTTGCTCGCGCCGCTGAGCTTGCGGTCCAGCGTGGTGAGGTTGGCCGCCAGCGCGCCTAGGGAGCGCAGCAGTCCGCGCCAGGCCGGCTTGCCCTGCTGGCGCAGGTAGTCCAGCGAGGCGTTGAGGTCGGCCAGGGCCAGCTCGCTGTCGTTGTAGTCGAACGGCTGGCGCAGCTGGATCGCTTTCGCCAGCGCCTTGCACGCCTTGCCCTGCTGGTTGAGCAGGCGCTGGCAGCGGAACAGCACGTCGCTGTGGAAGAAGGTTTCGGCTAGCTGGTTGTATGGATAGTGTGAGGAACTGGCGCGCTCGTGGACGTCCTGGGCGATGAAGTAGAGCTTCAGGTAGCGGCTGATCTTCGGGCCGGGCCTGCCGTGGGACAGGCGCGCGAGGATGGTTTCCTTGGCCTGGTTGAGCGCCACCACCACCCGTCCGTTCTGCCGTGCCAGGGCCAGGCGCTGGGCCTCGACGTCGAGATGGCGCAGCGGCTCCAGCAGGGTCGACTTGATCTTCAGGTACTCGCCCAGTTCGAGGAACAGCCGGGCCAGGCTCTGCTGCACCGGCTGGTTGGCGAACAGCGCGTTCCACAGTACCGAAAGCAGGCCGTACCAGAGTGCGCCGGCCACCAGCAACAGTGGTTCGCGCCAGAAGTCGCTGGGTGTGCCGCCGCGCTGGTCCACGCCGATCATGGTGTAGATCGACAGGATCAGCGTGGCCGAGGCGATGGCCGCGTAGCGCTCGCCCAGTGCGCCGAGCAGGGTCATGGCAAAGGTCGAGAGCGCAAGGCCTGCGACGAAGACGAGCGGGTAGGGGAACAGCAGCTCCACCGCCAGCGCGGCGATGCTGAAGCACGCCAGGGTCACCAGCAGTGCCTGCAGGCGGCCGAGCCAATGGTCGTCGGTTTCCGCCAGGGCGCTGGCGATGACGCCGAGGAACAGCGGGATCACCAGCTCAGGCCGGCCTTGCAGCCAGCACGCCAGCATGGCTCCGCTGAGGGCGACGAACACCCGCAGGCTGTAGGCGAACTTGTCCAGCGCCCAGAGGCGCCGCAGGGACTGGAACAGTGGGGAGGACGGCATGCGAGTCGGAGGCTTCCGGGTGTCTGCCGCCCAGACTAGCGGAACGCTCCGGGTGCGGCTATCGCGAGCGCGACAGGGTGTGGCACGGATGCTCTTCGTAGGAGCGAGCTTGCTCGCGAACAGTGTTCGCCGGCTGCTGCGCTGCCATGCGGTTCGCGAGCAAGCTCGCTCCTACAGAAAAGCTGTGTCAGAGGATGCGCGCCTTGAACGAGCGGCCCTTGATCCTGCCTTCGTTGAAGTGCTTCAGCGCCTGCTTGGCGCAGTCGCGCTCCACGGCGACGAAGGCCTGGAAGTCGAAGATGGCGATCTTGCCGACCTGGGTGCCCTTGAGCCCGGCGTCGCCGGTCAGCGCGCCGAGGATGTCGCCGGGGCGCAGCTTGTCCTTGCGCCCGCCGGCAATCGCCAGGGTGGTCATCGGCGGCAGCAGCGGGGCGTCGTTGGCCTTGAGGAAGTCGATGCGCTCCCAGTTCAGCGGCGCGCCCTGCAGGTCTTCGATGGCCTGGGCGCGGCTGGCTTCGGCGGGGGTGACCAGCGACAGCGCCAGGCCCTTCTCGCCGGCGCGGCCGCTACGGCCGATGCGGTGCACGTGGACCTGCGCATCGCGCGACAGTTCGACGTTGATCACCGCTTCCAGCGCGGCGATGTCCAGCCCGCGCGCGGCCACGTCGGTGGCCACCAGCACGCTGCAACTGCGGTTGGCGAACAGGGTCAGCACCTGGTCGCGCTCGCGCTGCTCCAGGTCGCCGTGCAGGGCCAGGGCGGAAATCTTGCGGGCGTTGAGTTGCTCCACCACTTCCATGCACTGCTGGCGGGTATGACAGAAGGCGACGCAGGATTGCGGGCGGAAATGCTGAAGCAGGCGTACGACCGCATCGAAGCGTTGCTTCGGATCGATCTCATAGAAGTGCTGTTCGATCTGGCTGTCGTCGTGCAGCGCTTCCACTTCCACGCGCTCGGGATTCTTCAGGAACTTCGCCGCCAACTGGCCGATGCCTTCGGGGTAGGTGGCGGAGAACAGCAGGGTCTGCCGGCGCGCGGGCAGTTGGCCGATGATGTCGGCGATGCTGTCGTAGAAGCCCATGTCGAGCATGCGGTCGGCTTCGTCGAGCACCAGGGTGTTCAGGCCGTCGAGTTTCAGGGTGCCGCGGCGCAGGTGCTCCTGCACCCGGCCCGGGGTGCCGACCACCACGTGGGCGCCGTGCTCCAGCGAGCCGATCTGCGGGCCGAAGGGCACGCCGCCGCAGAGGGTCAGCACCTTGATGTTGTCGGCGGCGCGGGCCAGGCGGCGGATCTCCTTGGTCACCTGGTCGGCCAACTCGCGGGTCGGGCACAGCACCAGCGCCTGGCAGCCGAAGTAGCGCGGATTGAGCGGGCTGAGCAGGCCGATGCCGAAGGCGGCGGTCTTGCCGCTGCCGGTCTTGGCCTGGGCGATCAGGTCGCGGCCCTTGAGGATCGCAGGCAGGGCGGCAGCCTGGATCGGAGTCATCTCGCGGTAGCCGAGGGAGTCGAGGTTTGCCAGCAGGTCGGCCGACAGGGAAAGGCTGGAAAATGCGGAGGTGGTCACGAAAGAGGCCCGGTGAATCCATTGGTCGCGCAGTGTAGCAGGCGAGCGCCCTCCGGCGGGCTGTGATGCCGACGGTACAAGGCTTTGCGCCCACTCGTCAGAAATCCCGCGACTGGCTATCTATGGTTTTTTATACAGATTCGCTTTCCGTAGGTTTTTGTCGTAGAGTGCCTGAACTGTGTTTGCATGGGTCGCCGTCGATCGTGACCTGATGCGGTCGGTTATTCCACCCCGTCCTGCTCGACTCCTTGTAACTCCTTGCAACTCAGTTCCTGGCCACTCGTGGCTAATTTTCAAAATATGTTCCAAGGAGAACACCATGTCGAATCGTCAGAACGGCACCGTCAAGTGGTTCAACGAGACCAAAGGCTACGGCTTCATTACCCCGGAAAGCGGCCCGGACGTTTTCGTTCACTTCCGCGCCATCGAAGGTAACGGCTTCAAGACCCTGGCCGAAGGCCAGAAGGTCAGCTTCGAAGTCGTGCAGGGCCAGAAAGGCATGCAGGCCGAGCGCGTTCAGGTGATCAACTAAGATCCCCTGGCGTCAGCCAGAAGAACCCCGGGTGGAAACATCCGGGGTTTTTTATTGCCTAATGCGTCGTCATCCCTTCCGGAGCTCCCATCCATGCCGTCGCCCGTCCTTCGCCTGCTGGCCCTCGGTCTGTTCGCCTTCACCGGCACCTGCGTGGCCGGCGAGCCCGCTCAGCCCAGCACCTGGGGTTGGGTCGAGACGCTCAAGCTGATGCCCGAGGATGCCGCGCTCAAGGCCAAGCTGGATACCGGGGCGCAGACGTCCTCGATGGACGCACGCAACATCACCCGGATCAAGAAGAACGGCGAGCGCTGGGTGCAGTACGACGTGATGGTCACCGACTCCACTACCGGCAAGGAACTGCGCCTGCCCTTCGAGCGGCGGGTCGAGCGCGTGCTGAAGTTCAAGACCGCCAGCGGCATCGAGCGCAGCCCGGTGGTGCTGATGGATGTGTGCCTGGGCAACAAGGTCTACCGCGAGCAGTTTTCCCTGCGCGACCGGCAGACCCTGGACTACCCGGTGTTGCTCGGTCGCCGCAGCCTGGAGCACCTGGGCAGCGTGGACGCCTCGAAGACCCAGACCCTGGCGCCCACCTGCAAGCCCTGATCAGTGTTCGTTGACGTTGTTTTCCGGGTCGACCCGGCGCGGAGTCGTGCGGCCGTCGTCGGAGTTGAGCTGGAAGAAGATCGCCGCCGCCAGCATCGATAGCAGGCCAACGCTGAAGTAGGTCGCGTGGAAGGCCGACAGCACGTCGCCCTGCGCGCTTTCCTGATCGCCGTTGAAGCCGCCCAGCAGCGCCGCCGCGCAGGCGATGCCCATGCCGATGGACAACTGCATCACCACCGACAGCAGGCTGTTGCCGGCGCTGGCGTTGTCGTCGCGCAGGTCGATCAGCGAGAGGGTGTTCATCGCAGTGAACTGCAGCGAGTTGATCCCGCCCAGCACCGCCAGCTGCGCCAGCAGCAGCGCGTAGGGTGTGTTCTGGTCGACCAGCCCCAGACTGGCGATCAGCGCGCCCAGCAGCAGGGTGTTGCCCACCAGCAGCCTGCGGTAGCCGAACAGCTCCAGCAACGGCTTGGCCAGCGACTTGATGACCATCGCCGCCAGGGCCATCGGAATCATCGTCATGCCGGCCTTGGAGGGCGAGAAGCCCAGGCCGACCTGCAGCAGCAGCGGCGTGAGGAAGGGCAGGGAGCCGCTGCCCAGGCGCGCGAACAGGTTGCCCAGCACGCCCACGGCGAAGGTGCGGGTGGTGAACAGTGCCGGTGGGAACAGCGGCGCCTCGATGCGCAGCGCGCGCAGCCAGTAGGCCGCCAGCAGCACCAGGCCGCCCACCAGCAGCAGGACCACGCGCACGTGGGGCATGCGCAGCTCGCCCAGGCCTTCCAGGGCGATGGTGATCAGCACCATAGAGCCGCCGAACAGCAGGAATCCGATCGTGTCGAAGCGCGTCGCCCGTACGCCGCGCAGGTCCGGCATCAAGCGCAGGGCGACGAGAAAGCCGATCAGCCCCACCGGCAGGTTGATCAGGAAGATCCAGTGCCAGCTGGCGTACTCCACCAGCCAGCCTCCCATCGTCGGGCCGGTCAGTGGGCCGAGCAGGCCGGGGATGGTGACGAAGCTGAGGATCCGCACCAGCTCGCTGCGCGGGTAGACCCGCAGGATTACCAGGCGTCCCACCGGCATCATCAGCGCGCCGCCGACGCCCTGCACCACCCGGGCGGCCACCAGGGTGCCGAGGGTGGGGGAGAGCGCGCAGAGCAGCGAGCCGAGGCTGAACAGGAAGATCGCGAAGAGGAACACCCGGCGCGTACCGAAACGGTCGGAAATCCACCCGGAGGAGGGGATCAGCAGCGCCACCGTGAGCAGGTAGGCGATCACCACGCCCTGCATGCGCAGCGGATCTTCGTTGAGCGAGTGGGCCATGCTCGGTAGCGCGGTGTTGAGGATGGTGCCGTCCAGGGCCTGCATGAAGAAGGCGATGGCCACCAGCCAGGGCAGCAGGCGGGCCACGCGGGGCGTCAGGGTGAAGGGTTCGCTCATGATCGATCCATCGGTCAGGGATGGCTCTAGCTTAGGGAATCCTGGCGCAAGTTGGGAAATTCGCGCCGTCGTGACCTGGCCGGATGTTTCGGTGCCGGGACCGGCTGCCCATCGCAGGTTCAGGTTCCGCAGTTCGGAACACCTGTGCTAGACCTTTATCGGCCCCTTTCTTCCGCCGTTGTGATCGAGTGCCGCGTTCCGCCGCGGGTGTCGGACATGGCGGAACGATGTCACTGCCGACCGGTCGATATGGCGTCCGGTCGCTTGCCGGAATTTCCAGAGGAGACAGCGATGTCCGTCAAACCCCGAGTCACCCTCGCCCTGGCCACCGTGCTGGCGGCGTCTTCCGCATTTGCCTTCAACCTCGGTGACGCCGCCAAGGCGGTGTCCGGCGCTACCGGCGGCAGCACCGCGCAGGTCGCCACCACGCCACAGGCCAGCGGCCTGCTCAGCGCCCTGACCGGCCAGCTCGGGGTCAGCGACGAACAGGCCCTGGGCGGTACCGGCGCGCTGCTGGGACTGGCCAAGAACAAACTCAGTGGCGGCGACTACTCGCAATTGCTGCAGGCCGTCCCCGGCCTCGACAAGCTGTCGGGCAGCAGTGCGCTGGGCGGCCTGGGCGGTCAGCTCGGCGACCTCGGCGGCAGCGCGTCCAGCGGCCTGCTGGGCAACGTCAGCAACCTGGGCGATGTGAACAAGGCCTTCGGTGCGCTGGGCATGGATCAGAGCATGAGCGGCAAGTTCGCCGGCGTGCTGCTGGACTATTTCGGCAAGCAGGGCGTGAACAGCCAACTGCTGAGCAGCCTGAGCGGGCTCTGGGGCGCAGGCGCCTGAGTTAACGGGCCGCCGGCCGGTGCGGAACCGCTGGCGGCCCGCCGGGTCGAATCGGCGACCCGGTCCCTGTTCGGGGCCGGGCATCCTCCTCGGAGTCGTCGATGTCCGCCAAATCCGCCGTTGTTCTGGCCGCCGCCTGGCTGGCCGTATCTCCCGTGTTCGCCGCCACCTTTGCCGAGAACGCCGAGCCGGCGCCGGCAGCCGAAGCGCCCGCGCAGACGGCCAGCGCGCTGCTGACCCACCTGACCCATCAGTTGGGCGTCAGCGAACAGCAGGCCATTGGCGGCACCGGCGCCTTGCTGGGACTGGCCCTGAATACCCTGAAGGACAGCGACAGCACCCAGTTGCAGAAGGCCATGCCGGACATGCAGCAGCTCGCCGGCAGCGGTTCCGTGGGCGACCTGGGGGGCATGCTGGGTGGGCTGGGCGGCGCCGCGGCGCTGCTCGGGGGAATCAACAACCTGCAGGATGTCGACCAGATCTTCGGTGTGCTGGGCATGGACCAGTCGATGATCGGCCGCTTCGCCGGGGTGATCCTCGATTACTTCACCGAACAGGGTCTGAGCAGCCAGTTGCTCGGCACGCTCGGCGGCCTCTGGGGTATGCCCGCCTCGCCGGCATTGCAGACTCCGCCGGTCACCGGGCGCGGGGCGTAGGCCCGGTTCAGAAGGTCTGGCGCAGCGCCTCGATGCGCGCGTCCTTCTCTTCCCACAGGCGTGACACCCAGGCCTGCACGTACTGGCGAAACTCGGGGTCGTTCTCGTAATCGCCCTGCCACAGCGCAGGGTCGATCTCGCGGGCCTGGATATCCACGATCACCCGCGGCACGCGTCCGCACAGCAGGTCCCAGAAGCCCGGCCGCGGGCCCTTGGGGTAGACCAGGGTGACGTCCAGCAGGGTATCCAGTTGCTCGCCCAATGCCGCCAGCACGAAGGCCACGCCGCCCGCCTTGGGGCGCAGCAGGTGCTTGTAGGGGGATTGCTGGTTGGCCTGCTTGGCCGGGGTGAAGCGGGTACCTTCGAGGTAGTTCACCACGGTCACCGGCATGCGCTTGAACTTCTCGCAGGCGGCCTTGGTGATCTCCAGGTCCTTGCCCTTGAGTTCCGGGTGCTTCTCCAGGAAGGCCTTGCCGTAGCGCTTCATGAAGGGGTAGTCCAGCGCCCAGAAGGCCAGGCCGAGGAAGGGCACCCAGATCAGTTCCTTCTTCAGGAAGAACTTGAAGTAGGGCGTCTTGCGGTTGAAGGCCTGCACCAGCGCCGGAATGTCGACCCAGGACTGGTGGTTGCTGATCACCAGGTAGGAGGTGTCGCCACGCAGGTTGTCGCCGCCACGGATGTCCCAGACGGTCGGGGTCATCAGCGCGAAGACGGCCTTGTCGATCTCCGCCCAGGTCTCGGCGATCCACATCACCCCGCGCGAGCAGGCGTCCCTGGCCGCCTGGCCGGGGACGATCAGCTTGAGCAGCGCGATCAGCAGCATCGGGCCGATCAGGATCAGGGTGTTGAGCAGCAACAGGACGCCGGCGATGACGCCGGTCAATGCCTGCAGGGAGTGTGCCCGCATGACGATCCGATTCCTTGTGCGACGGTGGCGCGGCCATGATACGCAGACAATTCCCGTGGCCCAAGCGGGGATGGTATGGCGAACCAAGGGCCGTCGTGCTAGTCCTATGCGCACATGCCTCACCCCGGAGATTCTGCGTGAAACGCGCCCTCGCCCTGCTTTCCCTGTTCGCTCTGCCCAGCCTGGTGCTGGCCGCCGAACCCAAGCTCTATGGCCGCTACGAATGGGTCAGCCTGCCCGAACTCGACCAGACGCTGCAGGCGAAGATGGACACCGGTGCCTACACCTCGTCGCTGTCGGCCAGGGACATCCAGATCTTCCAGCGCGACGGCGAGGACTGGGTGCGCTTCAAGCTGGCCACCAAGGAGGGCGGCGACTCGGTGTACGAGCACAAGCTGCTGCGCATCTCCAAGATCAAGAACCGCTCCGAAGGCGCCGCTGAGGACGAAGAGGAAGACAGCAACCCCGGCCTGAGCCAGCGCCCGGTGATCGAGCTGCCGGTGTGCCTGGGCGGCGACCAGCGCACTATCGAGGTCAACCTGACCGACCGCAGCCACTTCAACTATCCGTTCCTGATGGGCACCAAGGGCCTGCGCAAATTCCACGTCGCGGTCGATCCCGGCGAACGCTTCGCCGCCGGCAAGCCGACCTGCTCCGGCGGCTGAGACCCCGATTGACGCGGTGCCGGGCTTGCGGCACCGTGCCGGCAGTTTCCACGGAGCCGGAGCCTTATGCCGCACATCCTCATCGTCGAAGATGAAGCCGCCATCGCCGACACGCTGCTCTACGCGCTACAGGCCGAAGGCTTCGCGACCACCTGGCTGAGCCTGGCCGGCGTGGCGCTGGAGCGGTTGCAGCGCGAGGCGTTCGACCTGGTCATCCTCGATGTCGGCCTGCCCGACATCAGCGGCTTCGAAGCCTGCAAACGGCTGCGGCGCTTCTCCGAGGTGCCGGTGATCTTCCTCACCGCCCGCGACGCCGAGATCGACCGGGTGGTGGGCCTGGAGATCGGCGCCGACGACTACGTGGTCAAACCCTTCAGCCCGCGCGAGGTCGCCGCGCGGGTGAAGGCCATCCTCAAGCGCACCGCGCCGCGCGAGGCGCCCATTGCGAGCAATGGCAGCGGAGCGTTCGAGGTGGACGAGGAGCGTGCGTCGATCCGCTATCACGGCCAGCCGCTGGCGCTGACCCGCCATGAGTTCCGCCTGCTGCAGACCCTGCTGGCGCGCCCCGAGCGAGTGTTCAGCCGCGAGCAGTTGCTCGATGCCTTGGGCGTCGCCGCCGACGCCGGCTACGAGCGCAACGTCGACAGTCACATCAAGAGCCTGCGCGCCAAGCTGCGCCAGGTCGCCGCCACCGCCGAGCCGATCCAGACCCATCGCGGCCTGGGCTACAGCTACGCGCCGGACAAGAGCTGATGCGCCTGTCGCTGCGGATCTTCCTGGTCTATTTCCTGTTCGTCGGGCTGACCGGCTGGTTCGTCCTGCGCACGGTGATGGACGAGATTCGTCCCGGCGTGCGCCAGTCCAGCGAAGAGACGCTGGTGGACACCGCCAACCTGCTGGCCGAGGTGCTGCAGGCCGACGTGAAGAACGGCAGCCTCGACCAGAGCCGGCTGCCCGAGATGCTCCGCGCCTACGGTGCGCGCAGCCCGCAAGCGGATATCTGGGGGGTGAACAAGACGGCGGTGAACCACCGCATCTACGTCACCGATGCGCGCGGCATCGTCCTGCTCGACTCCCTCGGTCAGGCCGTGGGCCAGGACTATTCGCGCTGGAACGACGTCTACCTGACCCTGCGCGGGCAGTACGGCGCGCGTTCCAGCCGTGAGTCGGCGGATGACCCGGAATCCTCTGTGATGTACGTCGCCGCGCCGATCCGCGATGGGGAGAGGATCATCGGCGTAGTGTCGGTGTCCAAGCCCAACCGCACCCTGCAACCCTACATCGACCGCTCCCAGCGTCGCCTGGCGTGGCTCGGCGCCGGGCTGATCGTCCTCGGACTGCTGGTCGGCGCGCTGCTGTCCTGGTGGCTGAGCCGCTCGCTGGATCGACTGACCCGCTACGCCCAGGCGGTCAGCGAAGGCCGGCGAGCGGAGCTGCCGCGCTACCGGGGCGGCGAGATGGCGCAGTTGGCCGATGCGGTGGAGCGCATGCGCGTGCAGCTGGAGGGCAAGGCCTACGTCGAGCGCTACGTGCACACCCTGACCCACGAATTGAAAAGCCCGCTGGCGGCGATCCGTGGCGCGGCGGAATTGCTCGAAGGGGAGATGCCCGCCGAGCAGCGGGCGCGCTTCGTCGGCAACATCGCCGGGGAAAGCGAGCGGCTGCAGCAGTTGATCGAGCGCCTGTTGAACCTGGCCCAGGTGGAGCAGCGCCAGGGGCTGGAAGAGCGGGTGCCGGTGACCCTGCACGAGCTGGTCGATGAATTGATCGACGAGCGGCTGGCGCGTGGGCAGGGCGTGCAACTGGCGAACGATATCCCGCCCCAGGCGATGGTGACGGGCGAGCGTTTCCTGCTGCGCCAGGCGCTGGGCAATCTGCTGGACAATGCGCTGGATTTCACGCCGGCGGGCGGTGTCATCCGCTTTGACGCGCAGCCCGAAGGCGAGGGCTGGCGCGTGGAACTGTTCAACCAGGGCGACGCCATTCCGCAGTTCGCCCTGCCGCGCCTGACCGAGCGTTTCTATTCCCTGCCGCGCCCGTCCAGCGGGCGCAAGAGCACCGGGCTCGGCCTCAACTTCGTGGCCGAAGTGGCGGCGTTGCATGGCGGTGAACTGCGCGTGGAGAACGCCGAGGGTGGGGTGCGGGCGAGCCTGCTTTTGCCCTCGTAGGAGCGAGCTTGCTCGCGAACAGCCCCAACTGTTGAATTGGTTCGCGAGCAAGCTCGTTCCTACAAAAAATCAAAAGCCACACAAATCCCACACAGTCTCCACATTCCCGCCCAGGCGCCCCCACGCGCGGGCCCCAGGCTTGCTCCGTCGTCCACCTACGGAGAAGCCCTCAATGAATCGCCAACTCGGCATCAAGCTCGGCGCCATCGCCCTGCTGATCGTCCTCCTGCTGATCCCCCTGCTGATGATCGACGGCCTGGTCGACGAACGTCAGAACTACCGCGACGAAGTCCTGCGGGACATCGCCCGCAGCGCCAGCTACAGCCAGCAGCTCACCGGCCCGCTGGTGGTCGTGCCCTACAGCCGCACCGTCCGTGTCTGGCGCCTCGACAAGACCAGCCAGCAGCGCGTGTTGCAGGAGCGCGAGGTGCGCGGCCGCCTGTACTTCCTGCCGGAGACCTTCCTGCTCGATGGGCAGATGCGCACCGAGCTGCGCCATCGCGGCATCTACGAGGCGCGCCTGTACCACGCGGACAGCCGGGTCAGCGGCAGCTTCGTGCTACCGGCCAACTACGGCATCGGCAGTGACCTGGAGAGTTATCGCTTCGACGCTCCCCTGCTGGCAGTGGGCATCAGCGATGTGCGCGGTATCGAGAACGCGCCGAAGTTGAAGGTCGGCGACGAGCTGCGCGACTTCCAGCCGGGCACCCAGAGCCGGTTCCTCGGCAATGGCGTGCACGCCGTGCTGCCGTTCAAGGCCAGCGACCGCGAGCAGCGCTTCGACTATTCCTTCGAGCTGTCGCTGCTGGGCAGCAGTCGCCTGGACATCACCCCGGTCGGCCGCGACAGCCAGGTCAACCTGGTCTCTGATTGGCCGCACCCCAGCTTCGGCGGCGAGTTCCTGCCCACCGAACGCAGCGTCAGCGACCAGGGCTTCAGTGCGCGCTGGCGCACCAGCTTCTTCGCCACCAACCTGGAGGACCAGCTGCGCGCCTGCACCGCGCCGGCCCAGGCCGACGTCGCCCGTGCGGTCGAAGCGGTCGACCCGGATGCCTCCCGTGCCAGTTCGGCGGAGTGCAGCGAGTTCGGCCAGCACCGCTTCGGCGTGGCGCTGGTGGACCCGGTGGACCAGTACCTGAAGACCGACCGCGCGGTGAAGTACGCGCTGCTGTTCATCGTCCTCACCTTCGCCGGCTTCTTCCTCTTCGAAGTGCTCAAGCGCCTGTCGGTGCACCCCATCCAGTACGCTCTGGTGGGCATGGCGCTGGCGCTGTTCTACCTGTTGCTGCTGTCGCTCTCCGAACATGTCGGCTTCGAGCTGGCCTATCTGATTTCCGCCGGCGCCTGTGTCGGGCTGATCGGTTTCTACCTCTGCCACGTGCTGCGCAGCCTGTGGCGCGGAGCCGGGTTCAGCGTCGGGCTGGCGGGGCTCTACGGGATGCTCTACGCGCTGCTCAGCGCCGAGGACTACGCCTTGCTGATGGGTTCGCTGCTGCTGTTCGGCGTGCTCGGCGGCGTGATGGTGTTGACCCGCCGGCTGGATTGGTACGGCATCGGCAAGCCCCGTGGCGACGATCTGGAATTTTCCCTGGACGACGTGCGCGTGCAGCGCTGAGGAGAAGACAAATGCCCAACCTGATGCGGTTTTCCCTGTGCCTGCTGGCCGGCCTGCTGCTCAGTGGCCTGTGCCTGCCGGTGCTGATGCTGCTCGGCCGCTTCGACTGGATCGCCCTGCTGGTGGCCACCGGCAAACCGCTGGCGCACCTGGCGCTGTTGCTGCCGGGCGACCTGTGGACACAACTCACCGGCGTCGAGGATGCGGCGAACAATCCCCATGTGCGTTCCTTCCTGGAAATGTGCATGGGCGTGGCCCAGCTCGGCCTGCTGCTGGCGCTGCCGATCTACCGACTGGGGAAGACGTCATGAGTGCGTGGAACGGACTGCGCGAGGAGCGCGAAGTGGGTCGACGGCTGGCGCGGCGGGTCGCCGGGTTGTTCGAGCAGGGGATGGGGCGGCGAGTGGTGCGTGACGAGCGGTTTCAGCGCAGGGTAGTGCGGCACGGTCGATGCGAGGTGAAGTTCTGGCGCGCCGGCTATGCCCTCACCCCAGCCCTCGCCTTTGGTGTCCTGCGTCGCCCTACCTCCTGCATCCATGCAGTCGTCTCCCAAAGGGAGAGGGTGCTGGGCGGTGCCGGCTGGCAAGTCTGGAGTCAGCCGGCGCGACACCAGGACTGTTTTGCGCAGGAGCGCAGCGATAGCCATCGATGATTCAGGCAGGAACCGTGGCCTGCATCGATGGCCGCTGGCTGACCTCGGCGAACCACTGGGCCAGCCGCGGGTACTCGGTGCGCCAGTCCCAGTGCGGCTGGCGGAAGTCCAGGTAGCCCAGGGCGCAGGCCACGCCGATGGCGGCGATGTCAAAGCGCTCGGCCAGTTCGGCGTGGGCCGGGCCGTCGAAGTAGGCGAGGGTGCGGACGATCTTCAACTGCTGGTTGTCCAGCCATTGGTCCCAGTGCTTTTCCGGTGGACGCATGGCGGTTTCGTAGCGGATCAGCACGGAGGCATCCATCACCGCGTCGGCCAGCGAGGCCAGGGTCAGGCGCCGCCAGCGGGCCGGGCCCTGGCGCGGGATCAGCGGTTCGCCGGCATGCTGCTGGTCGAGGTAGTCGAAGATCACCCGGCTGTCGTGCAGGGTCTGGCCGTCGGCCAGGCGCAGGGCGGGAATCTTGCCGGCGGGGTTGTCCTGCAGCACGCCGGTGTCCGGTGCGATGGGCGTGTGGACGGCGGCGTAGAGCTCGACCCGGTCGAGCTGGCCGGTCTCATGCAGCAGGACCATGACCTTGCGCACGAAGGGCGAGGCGGCGGCGTGGAACAGGATGGGGCGGACGCTCATGGGTTCTCCTCGGCGTTCATTCGTGGATGACCACCAGGCGGTCGGCGCCGGATTCGGCGCCCCAGACCTCGCCCGGCCGGCCCAGCAACTGGCGCACGTTGGCGTGCTCGCGGTCGCTCGGATAGGTGGTGAATCGTTCGCTTTGCGGGTCGAAGTGCAGGATGGCGTTGCTGGCGAAGTCGCTCAGCCAGACCTGGTCCATGCCATCGACGTAAAGGGCGTAGGGCTGCGGATGATCGCCCGGCAGCTTCCAGGTTTTCCACTGGTTGTTGTCGGGATCCAGGCGTGCCAGCTGGCCGGCGCTCCACTGGCTGATCCACAGCCGCCCGACCGAGTCGGACCATAGCCGGCGCGGGCCGCTGGCGGCGCTGGGCGGGTCGATACGGGTGACCTTGTCGCCGACCGGGTCGATATGGCCGACGTAGCCGCCGGCCAGCGAGGCATACCAGAGTTCGCCGTCGGGCGTCACGGCGATACCGTACGGACCCTTGCCCTTGGGCGCCGCCCAGACCTTGAGTGCGCGGGTCGTGGGGTCGAGGCGGCCGTAGAAACCATTCTGCCCGGTGAACCACAGAATGCCATCGTCATCGAATACAGCAGTGTTGAGGTTGGCGTTGGCGGCTTCCTTGGGCAGCGGAATGACTTCCACGCCCAGGCGCTCGCTGTCGACGTGGACGATGGCATTGAGCCCGCCATCGGTGATCCAGGCATCGCCGTCGGGGCCGGCGACCACGCCGTGGGGCGCGGAGCCCTTGCCCAGGCTGATCTGCTCGGTTTCGCCGGTTTGCGGATCGAGACGGCCGAGTGAGCCGAGGCGTTGCGCGGTGTACCAGACCTTGCCGTCCGCGGTGGGCGCTACGTCATGGGGGCCGGAGCCCTTGGGCAGGTCGAAGTACTTCACCTCGGCGGCATGGGCGCCGGTGGTCAGCAGAAGGCCGCTCAGCAGCAGGCCGCTCAGGGGGAGGGTCAGGACGCGAAGCATGGGGCTCTCCTTGGCAGAGTCCAAAGGGTGATGAGACTGTACGCCGGTCAGTGTGGCCGACGAAACGAAGGAGAACGGCTTGTGACGACGATTTCCGTACGCGGGGCGGCCTGCCGCCAGGGTTCGCCGGTGAACGACGATGCCATCGGCTACACCGCGCAGGCGGCCTGGGTGCTGGACGGTGCGACCAGCCTCGGGCAGGGGCTGGTGGGTGGCGAGAGCGACGCGCGCTGGCTGGCGCAGAGCGCCAATGCCCACCTGCAGCGGCTGCTGGAAGAGCAGCCGTATCGACCGACCAGCGAGCTGCTGGCGCACTTGCAGGCGGGTATCGCCGCGGATTTCCAGCGCGATTCCGGCGTGGCGGTGAGCCTGGATCTCAACCTGCCCACCGCTTGCCTGAGCCTGCTGCGGGTGCTGGGCGACGGCTCGCTGGAATTGCTCAACCTCTGCGATACCTGCATCCACCTGGCCTGGGACGATGGCCGCGTCGAGAGCTTCGGCGACACGCCGCTGGAAGAGATCGATCGCCAGTCGGTGCAGCGCCTGCTGGCACTGCGCGAGGCGAGCCCGGAGTGGAGTCATGCGCAACTCTGGCAGGCCAGTCGCGAATGGGTGCGGCGCAACCGTGCGCTGGCCAACACGCCGGAAGGCTACTGGTGCCTGGACCCGAGCGAACGCTGGATTCCCCATGTGCAACGCCGAGTGCTCGACCCTGCGGGCCTGAAGGCGTTCATGCTGGTGACCGATGGCTTCGGCCGGTTGCTGGATTTTCGCCGCTACGACCTGGACGCGCTGTTCTGGGCATTACCCGAGCGTGGCGTGGAAGCGCTGATCGAGGAATTGCGCGCACTGGAAAGCGCCGATGACCAGGCGCTGGACTACCCGCGCCTGAAGATCCATGACGATGCGAGCGTGGTCTGGGGAGAAGTGGTGCGTTGAGCAGGGCCCGCGTTGCGCGGGCCACCGGGAGCGTCGGGTGAATAACCTGGAACAGGTTATCCGCCGTTGTGCCGGCGGATAACGCTGGCGCGTTATGCGCCCTACGGGTGCCTGTGGCGCTGCGTGGGCGTCAGAACTTGTAGTTGACGCTTGCCACCACGTTGCGACGGTCGCCGTAGTAGCAGTAGAAGCCGTCGCAGGTGGAGATGTATTCCTTGTCGAATACGTTGTTGGCATTCAGCGCGACGTTCAGGCCGTTGAGGCTGTTGTCGAGGCGGCCGAGGTCGTAGTGCACCGCGGCGTCGTAGAGGGTGTAGGAGCCGGTGTCGCCGTCCGACTTGTCGCGCACGTAGCCCATGCTGCCGATGGCGATGTTGTGGGTCTCGCCGACGTAGCGGGTGCCGAAGCCCAGGCCGAAACCGTCGAGCAGACCGTCATGCCAGGTGTAGTCGGCCCACAGCGAGGCCTGGTTTTCCGGGGTGAGCGGCAGCGGACGGTTCTTGTCCAGCGGGTTGGCGACCTTGGTCATCTTGCTGTTGGCGTAGGTGTAGGCGGCGGTCACCTTGAGGTTCTCGGTGACGTTGCCGACGGCCTCCAGCTCGAAGCCACGGACCTGCGCTTCACCCACCGGGCGGCTGATGAAGTCGCTGCCGGTGAGGACGATGTTCTTGCGGGTCAGGTCGTAGACGGCGGCGCTGAGCATCAGGTCGGTGCCCACCGGCTGGTATTTCACGCCCAGTTCGTACTGCTTGCCGGTGCTTGGCTCGAAGGCCGCGCCGTTGGTGCCACCGGCTTCGGTCTGGAACGACTCGGCATAGGACACATAGGGCGCCACGCCGTTGTCGAACACGTAGCTGAGCGCCGCGTTGCCGCTGAACTGGCTGTCGCGCCGGGTGTCGGTGGCGCCATCGGCGTTGTAGAACTTCGAACCGGTGTGGGCCCAGTCCTGGCGGCCGCCGAGGGTCAGGCGCCAGTTATCCAGGGCGATCTGGTCCTGGGCGTACAGGCCGGTGTCGCGCATCTTCTGGTTGTAGTCGTTGTACGCGGTGTAGACGACGTTGCTGAAGTCCTGGCCATAGATCGGCTTGCTGATGTTGCTGGTCGGCGCGGTGCCGTACAGCCACTTGTAGTTGGTGTTGGCGCGCTGGTGATCCAGGCCCAGCAGCAGGGTGTGCTTGAGCGGGCCGGTGGAGAAGTCGGCCTGCAGGTTGTTGTCGATGGCGAACTGGCTGATGTCTTCATCCACCACGTTGGCGCCACGGGAGAGAGTGCCGTCGTCGGCCACCGAGGTCGCGCTGCCGCCGGCGGTGATGCCCTGGAACGACAGGTCGCTCTTGGTGTAGCGCAGGTTCTGGCGGAACTGCCAGACGTCGTTGATGCGGTGCTCGAAGGCGTAACCCAGGGCGTAGTAGGTCTTGTCGTAGAACTCCCAGTCCGGGTCGCCCAGGTTCTCGTGGTACTTCACCTCGCCTGCCGGGGTGGACAGCTTGGTGCCCTGCAGCGGCAGGAACTGGCTGGTGATGCCGGTGTCGTCGCGGTTGAACTGGGAGAGGAAGGTCAGCTTGGTGTCTTCGTCGAAGTTCCAGGTCAGGCTCGGCGCGATGTTGTAGCGCTTGTTGTCGACATGATCGACCTGAGTGTTGCTGTCGCGCACCACGCCGCTGACGCGGTAGAGCAGGTTGCCAGCATCGTCGACCTTGCCGGTGCTGTCGAAGGAGATCTGCTTGTGCTCGTAGCTGCCGACCTGCAGCTGCACTTCGTGACTGCTTTCGGCCTGCGGACGGCGGCTGGTCATGTCCAGCAGGCCGCCGGGCGGGGTCTGGCCGTACAGCGAGGACGCCGGGCCGCGTAGCAGGGCGACGCGCTCCAGGTCCCAGGTTTCCAGCTTGGGCATCACGTAGGAGCCCTTGGGTAGCGGCAGGCCGTCGAGGAACTGGGTCGGCTCGAAGCCGCGCACCTTCAGCCACTCGGCGCGAGTGTCGTTGCCGTAGCTGCTGGCGATCACGCCGGGCATGTAGCGTACCGCGTCGTCCAGGCTCTGCACGTTGCGGTCCTGCATCTGCTCGCGGGTGGCCACCGAGATGGAGCGTGGGGCTTCCAGCAGCGGGGTGTCGGTCTTGGTGCCGGCGCGGGTGCGGGTGGCGAGGTAGCCGACGGTCGGGCCGTCCGGGTCTTCCTGGGCGGCGCTGATGGTGGTGGCGGACATCGACAGGGTGTCGCTGGGCACCGGGCGCAGGCTGTAGCTGCCCGATTCGCTTTCCACCAGTTCCAGCCCGCTGCCCTGCAGCGCCTGGCGCAGCGCGCCGGCGGCATCGTAGCGACCCTGTACGGCGTGTGCGCTGCGGCCCTGGGCCAGCGCCGGGTCGAGGCTCAGCGACAGGCCGGCTTCGGCGGCGATGCGGTTGAGGGTGCTGGCCAACGGGCCGGCGGGCACCTGGTAGTCACGCACGGCTTCGGCGGCGACGGCCGAAGAGGTGGCCAGCAGGATGGCGGTGGCCAGCAGGCAGGGACGGAGCGACAGTTCGAACGGGCGGCGCATTGAAAACGACTCCTGAATGAAAACGATTCTCGATGCCTCCTTGCCGGGCGAGAATTGAAAAGTGATAGGGCTGGGTGAAAATATTTTTGCGATGCCCTCTGTGGTCGGTGCGGATGGCTCTTCGTAGGATCGAGGGGGACGCCTAGTTCTTGCTCGCGAACCCCATTGATGCCTGTGCTTTCGGGAGACTCTGTTCGCGAGCACGCTCGCTCCTACAGGACAGATATCCCTCAGCCGCGCGGTACCACGCGCGACCACCAGGGGCCGTGCTTCTCGATCCGCACCGGCAGCGCCGGCTCCAGCGAGCTGAGCGCCAGGTCGATGTTCTTCAGCGGGAAGCTGCCGGTGATGCGCAGGTCCGCCACCGCCGGGTCGACGCCGAGGTAGCCAGGACTTTCCCGCGACAGGCGCTCGACCAGGTCGGCCAGGCGCACGTTGTCCACCACCAGCATGCCGTGGGTCCAGGCGTCAGCGGTGACGCTGTTGCCCTGCACCGGCCCGAGGCCGTCGGGCCGTACGCGCACGTGCTGGCCCTGGGCGATGACCTTTTCTTCCGCCAACTGTCCGGGGCGCGCGGCGACCGCCGAGTGCAGGACGCTGAGCAGGGTGCCGTCGTCGCCGTCGCGCTCCACCAGGAAGCGCGTGCCCAGGGCGCGCAGGCGGCCGTCGCGGGTCTCGACGATGAACGGCCGGCTGTCGCCGTGGGCGGTTTCGATCAGGATCTCGCCGGAAAGCAGTACGATGCGGCGCTGTCCGGCGTCGAAGCGCACGTCCACGGCGGTGCGGCTGTTGAGCCGCAGCAGGGTGTTGTCGGGCAGGCGCAACTCGCGCTGTTCGCCGGTGCCGGTGAGCAGGTCGGAGAAGGCGTACTGCACGGGTAGGTAGCGGTTGCCCACGCCGAGGGCCAGTGCGCCGACCAGCAGCAGCGACAGGCCGCTGCCCGCCAACCGGCGGACCTTCTGCCGCGCTTCCCGCGGCGAACGCAGCAGGGCATTGCGCGCAGCCAGGGGTGCGGCGCCGGCGAGGCTACGGTCGAGCATGCCCAACTGGCTCCAGGCGCGGGCGTGCTCGCTGTGCTCGGCATGCCAGCGGCTGAAGGCCGCCTCGTCGTCGGGGCGTGTCTCGCCGGAGCCCAGTCGCAGTTGCCAACTGATCGCCTCGTCGAGGACACGCAGGGAGACGGGGCCATTCACGTCGGCGTTCCGTAGAGGGCGATGTAGCACTGGCGCAGGCCCTGGGCAATGTACTGGCGTACGCGGGGCACGGAGACGCCGAGCTGTTCGGCGATCTCGGCGTGACCGAGACCGTCCAGGCGGTTGAGCAGGAAGGCGCTGCGCGCGCGAGCGGACAGGTTGCCCAGCAGGCGATCGATTTCGCGCAGGTCGGCGAGGATCAGGCAGTGCTCTTCCGCCGAGGGCTGCACGGCCTCGGGCAGGTGCTGCAGTTCCTCCAGATAGGCCTGTTCCAGCGCCATCCGGCGCCAGTGGTCCACCAGCAGGCCCTTGGCGACGGTCACCAGGAAGGCGCGGGGTTCGCGCAGGGACGGCAGTTCGCGGCGGCCGAGCACGCGGACGAAGGTGTCCTGGCTCAGGTCTTCCGCGCGCTGCACGCAGCCCAGGCTGCGGTTGAGCCAGGCGGTCAGCCAGTCGCGATGATCGCGGTACAGTGCACCCACGCGTTCGCCATTGCCAATCTGGATGGCCGACACCCTTTGCTCCCCCATGCCCGAAGTCGGGAAATATCTTAATAACGAGAACTATTCGCAAATAATCGCAGACTGCCGCCCACCCTGCAATCCGCGCCCGTCGGCTTTATCGGCCGATCGCTGGTAAATCGACGGCGTTCTCCAATCGATCCCCTGCCTTCCAGCGGATACCGCCGCGACCTTCATCGCCAACTGGTTCCCGGCGTCCTGGCTGACGCCGGAGCGCCCGGACGTGGCGCCGTTCCGCGCCACGCTGCTGGCGACCAACCGGCATGGGTTGGCCGGTTCGTTCGCCGTCGTGCAGGGAGCGGATCTGCGGCAGGCGCTGAGGGCGGTTCGTCTGCCGACGCTGGGGATCGCCGGGCAGTTCGATACCGTTACCGCTGCCTTTCATGGCGAGCTGATCGCCGATGCGATCCCCGGCGCGCGCCTGCTTACGCTGCCGGCGGTGCACCTGTCGAACATCGAGTTTCCCCGCGAGTTCGAAGGCGCGGTGCTGGACTTCCTGCTGGCGCCCTGAACGACGAAAGGCCGCCCGTGGGCAGCCTTGTTGTTCATCGACAGACTCAGTGGTGAGCGGCATCCACCGCGATGGATTCGCCGGAAACGTCCACATGGGAGCGCTTGCGGTCGGCCAGGGCGAAGTGGATCAGT
Source organism: Pseudomonas sp. ATCC 13867 (assembly GCF_000349845.1). NCBI lineage: Bacteria > Pseudomonadati > Pseudomonadota > Gammaproteobacteria > Pseudomonadales > Pseudomonadaceae > Pseudomonas > Pseudomonas sp. ATCC 13867. Next base: position 486,550 of record NC_020829.1, read on the forward strand.
GCGCCGAGGCCGGCGCCGAAGAACCAGGAGAACTGCGACAGTGTTTCGAAGGCCGGTAGCAGCGCCAGCACGATGGCGATCAGCGCCGACGGGACGAACGCCGCCACGGCGCGCAGGTTGACGCCGCCGCTGTAGTGGTAGGCGGTGTCGCGGCTCTCGCTGTACAGCTCCGGCAGATTCACCCGGCCACGGCGCACCAGGTAGTAGTCGGTGACGATGATGCCGTACAGCGGGCCGAGCAGCGCGCCCAGGCCGCCGAGGAAATACACGATCACCGCCGGGCTGTTGTACAGGTGCCAAGGCAGGATCAGCACCGCGATGGTGGCGCTGAGCAGGCCGGCGCGGCGGAAGTTCAGCAGGTTCGGCGCGAGGTTGGTGAGCACGTAAGCCGGGGCGACGAAGTTGGCCATGATGTTCACCGCCACGGTGACGATCAGGAAGGCCAGGCAGGCCAGCACCAGGCCGAAGGTGTCGGGGATGGCGGCGACGATCTCGGTGGGATTCTGTACCAGCCGGCCGTCGATGCTGAATTGCGCGCCGGCGAGCACCACGGCGATCAGCGCGAAGCCGAGCATGTTCACCGGCAGGCCCCAGAAGTTGCCGACGCTGATGGTGCGGCGGTCCGGGCAGTTACGGGTGAAGTCGCAGAAATTGAGGATCATGGTGCCGTACAGCGAGACCCACAGCGCGGCGGCGCCGAAGACCTTCAGCCACATCGCCGAACCGCTCGGCGCGTTGCCGCTGGACCAGGAGATCGACAGGCCGGCGCGCCAATACATCCAGCCCGCCAGGGAGGCGAAGGCGACCAGGATCACCGGGCCGGCGAAGGATTCGTAGCGGCGCACCATCTCCATGCCGTAGGCGAAGATCACCAACTGCACGCACCAGATGCCGAGGAAGGTGATCCAGCCCAGGGTCGACAGGCCAAGGATCGAGTCCTGGTCGTAGGCCGCAAGACCCGGGGCGATGGCGGTGAGCAGCACGCGTAGGACCACCGAAGCGAGGTAGGTCTGGATGCCGAACCAGGCGATGGCGATTACCGCGCGGATCAGCGCCGGCACCTGCGCACCGTGGATGCCGAAGCTGATGCGGCACATCACCGGGTAGGGCAGGCCGGTCTTCTGGCCCATGTAGCCGGACAGGTTCATCAGCGCGTAGATCACCAGCGCGCCGAGGGCGAAGGCGGCGAGGATCTGCGCGCCGCTCATGCCGAGGGCGAAGAGTCCGATGGCAAATGAATAGTTGGCGATGTTGTGTACATCGTTGGTCCACAATGCGAACAGGCTGTAACGCCCCCAACTGCGGCCCTGGGCCTTGGTCGGGGCGAGGTCGGCGCTGTACAGACGCGGGCTCAGGGTAGGCGCGGCATCATTGCTGGACGCCGCGCTGTCGACAGGTTGGATGGAGGAAACGCCGGACAGGTGAGCGGGACTGGAATTCATGGGCTACTCGGATTTTGTATGCACGGCTTTTTGTGGTTTGTGTGCAAAGCCAGAACCATGCCAGTGCAACCGTCCACAACCTTTCAGCCCTCGCTGAAGGCAGGTGCGAATCCTGGTCGAGCCCTTTATTGGAGCGGCCTGGATGCATGTCTAAGTGGTCAGGAAAATATTTCTCCATAGCAATCATTGACTTGTGAGTCAGGTTGGCAGTGATCCTTCGCGGTGCGTGATGGGGATTTTGTACACAAAGATTGTGTACAGTCGTTACGCTGGTCAGCGTAGCGCCGTTCCCTGTGTAACTATTGAGGGCTATTCGAGCAGGGAGTGGATAGGGAGTGGGTAGCCGTGAGCGATGAACTGAGCTTCGTCTGGACCTGGTACGGCCAGGATGAGCATGCCTGGGCGCTGGCCAGCTGCGAGGCGTTCAGATGCCTGGAGTTCCTGACGCTGGATGCGCAGGAGCAGGAACGTGCCATCTGCGGCTGTCCGGGCTGTGAGACCTGGTCGGGAAAGATCCTGCCGCTGCACGACTGGCTGGAGAAATGCCCGGGAAGCCAAGTGCCGGAGTTTCGCGATGCGCTTCAGGAGGTCTGGGAGCGCTGCAACGAGCTGACGGATGACGCCCTGGGCTGCTACGACCACAACATCTACGCGGATGAAACCTGGATTCCGGTGCGCGCGGCGGCGCGGATCGCCCTGGAGAAGGGCGGCTGGGAAACCCTGCGCGAGCATGTCGAGAGTGTCGTGACCGGCTGCGACCGTCGCCTGTCGCCGTGGCGTTATCGCGAGGAATGAAAAACCGCCCCGGAGGGCGGTTTCTTCAACGCTTGGCGATGTGCTTACAGACCGTTCTTGGCCTTGAACTCGCGGCGGCGGCGGTGCAGGACCGGCTCGGTGTAGCCGTTGGGCTGCTTGGCACCCTCGATGACCAGTTCCAGCGCGGCCTGGAAGGCCACGTTGTCATCGAAGCTCGGCGCCATCGGGCGGTACAGCGGGTCGTTGGCGTTCTGGCGGTCCACCACCGAGGCCATGCGCTTGAGGCTTTCCAGCACCTGCTCCCGGGTCACCACGCCGTGGCGCAGCCAGTTGGCCAGCAGTTGGCTGGAGATACGCAGGGTGGCGCGGTCTTCCATCAGGCCGACGTCGTTGATGTCCGGCACCTTGGAGCAGCCGACGCCCTGGTCGATCCAGCGAACCACGTAGCCGAGGATGCCCTGGGCGTTGTTGTCCAGCTCGTTCTTGATCTCTTCCGCGCTCCAGTTGGTGTTGGGGGCGAGCGGAATGGTCAGGATGTCGTCCACCGAGGCCGGCGCGCGCTTGGCCAGTTCGGCCTGGCGGGCGAACACGTCGACCTTGTGGTAGTGCAGCGCGTGCAGGGTGGCGGCGGTCGGCGACGGAACCCAGGCGGTGTTGGCGCCGGCCAGCGGGTGAGCGATCTTCTGCTCGAGCATGGCGGCCATCAGGTCGGGCATGGCCCACATGCCCTTGCCGATCTGGGCCTTGCCCTGCAGGCCGGTGGCCAGGCCGACGTCCACGTTGCTGTTCTCGTAGGCGCCGATCCACTTCTCGTTCTTCATGGCGCCCTTGCGCACCACGGCGCCGGCTTCCATCGAGGTGTGGATCTCGTCACCGGTGCGGTCGAGGAAGCCGGTGTTGATGAACACCACGCGCTCGGCGGCCGCCTTGATGCAGGACTTCAGGTTGACGGTGGTGCGGCGCTCTTCGTCCATGATGCCGACCTTCATGGTATTGCGCGGCATGCCCAGCACGTCTTCGACGCGGCTGAAGATCTCGGCGGCGAAGGCCACTTCTTCCGGGCCGTGCATCTTCGGCTTCACCACGTACATCGAGCCGGTACGGCTGTTCTTGCGGCTGGTGTTGCCGTTGAGGTTGTGCAGTGCGATCAGGCCGGTGAACAGGCCGTCCTGGATGCCTTCGGGCACTTCGTTGCCCTGGGCGTCGAGGATTGCCGGGTTGGTCATCAGGTGGCCGACGTTACGCACGAACAGCAGGGAACGACCGTGCAGGGTGACCTCGGAACCGTCGACCTTGGAGTAGACGCGGTCCGGGTTCATGGTGCGGGTGAAGGTGCTGCCACCCTTGGTTACGGACTCGGCCAGGTCGCCTTTCATCAGACCCAGCCAGTTGCGGTAGACCACGACCTTGTCGTCGGCATCGACGGCGGCGATAGAGTCTTCGCAGTCCATGATGGTGGTCAGCGCGGACTCCATCAGGACATCTTTCACGCCAGCGGCGTCGGTCTGGCCGATCGGGCTGGTGGGGTCGATCTGGATTTCGAAGTGCAGGCCGTTGTGCTTGAGCAGCACGGCTGCAGGCTTGGCGGCGTCGCCCTGGAAGCCGATGAACTGGGCGGCGTTCTTCAGACCGGTGTCGCCACCGCTCTTCAGGGTCACGGCCAGCGCACCGTTCTTCACGGTGTAGGCGGTGGCATCGACGTGGGAGCCGGACTCCAGCGGCGCGGCTTCGTCGAGGAAGGCGCGGGCGAAGGCAATCACCTTGTCGCCACGGACCTTGTTGTAGCCCTTGCCCTTCTCGGCGCCGTTCTCTTCACTGATCGCGTCGGTGCCGTACAGTGCGTCGTACAGCGAGCCCCAGCGGGCGTTCGAGGCGTTCAGGGCGAAACGCGCGTTCATCACCGGCACCACCAACTGCGGGCCGGCCATGTGGGCGATTTCTTCGTCGACATTCTGGGTGCTGGCCTGGAAGTCAGCCGCTTCCGGCAACAGGTAGCCGATTTCCTGCAGGAAGGCCTTGTAGGCGACCGCGTCGTGCGGCTGACCGGCGCGGGCCTGGTGCCAGCCATCGATCTTCGCCTGGAGGTCGTCGCGCTTGGCGAGCAGGGCTTTGTTCTTGGGTGCCAGATCGTTGATCACGGCTTCCACACCTGCCCAGAACTTTCCGGCGTCGACGCCGGTGCCGGGAATGGCTTCGTTGTTCACGAAGTCGAACAGGACTTTGGCGACCTGCAGGCCACCGACTTGAACGCGTTCAGTCATTGCTTGCCTCACTCTGCTCAGGACCAGCTCGGGACACAGGCAAAACGCCTTGTAGTCCGAGCCGCGAAATACTACATGATGCCGTGGGAAAAATCAGTGGGCTTGCGTCGCGGTTAGACCAAAGTACGCATCTCAGTCACGTAGCACTTATTATGTTCGCAAAAAATTCATTGATTGTTCCAGATAAATCTTAAAACTGTACACGTATAGTCCGGCTGGGTATCTGTGGCACCCCGTCGCAGCCAGCTCCGCAAGCCCCGCCTATACTGCTTTCTCCGCCCTGGAGAATCCCGCATGTCCGTGACACTTGCCACCGCCCCCGCCGATCTCGACGACCTGGTGCCGCTGTTCTCCGGTTATCTCGACTTCTACGAAGTGCCCGCGCCCCACACGGCGATCCGCGGCTTTCTCCAGGCGCGCATCGAGCGTGGCGAGTCCACCGTGTTCATTGCCCGCAGCATCGACGGCCTGGCCGTGGGCTTCGTCCAACTCTACCCGTTCTTCGCCTCGTTGACGCTGCAGCCGGCCTGGCTGGTCAGCGACCTCTACGTGATGCCGGCCGCGCGCCGCGACGGTCATGGCGAAGCGCTGATGAACGCCGCCCGCGTCCACGCCGAAGCCAGCGGCGCCTGCGGCCTGATGCTGGAAACGGCAAAGACCAACCGCGCCGGCCAGTCACTCTACGAGCGACTGGGTTACCAGCGTGACGAGAAGTTCTACACCTATTGGCTGGATCTTTCCGCCTGACGGAGGTTGCTCATGGATCACCTCGTTCTCACGGTCATCGCCCCGGACCAACCCGGCCTGGTGGAGCGCATCGCCCAGTGCATCGCCGCCCACGGCGGCAACTGGCTGGAAAGCCGCATGTCGCGCATGGCCGGGCAATTCGCTGGCATCCTGCGGGTGGCGGTTCCCGCCGAGGGCTACGACGAGCTGGTCGAGGGCCTGCAAGGGCTGTCGGCCCACGGCATTCGCGTGCTGCTGGCGGAGAGTGGCATCGAACCGTCGTGCAACTGGAAACCGATCCATCTGGACCTGGTCGGCAACGATCGCCCGGGTATCGTCCGCGATATCACCCGTCTGCTCACCGAACATGGTGTCAACCTGGAGCGCCTGACCACCGAAGTCCTGCCGGCGCCGATGAGCAGCGAGCCGCTGTTCCACGCCGAAGCGCTGCTGGCGGTGCCGCTGACCCTGCCGCTGGAAACCCTGCAGGAGCGCCTGGAGGCGCTGGCGGATGACCTGATGGTGGAAATGAATTTCCACAACGGGGATTGATTCGCTGTCCTTCCATCTCCTGCCTGTGGGTAAGTCTGTGGGCTCTCTGTGATTGGATTCGCAGAGAGCCCATTTTAATTGGCTTGTAGCCAGCCGGGCTTATCCACGATCCGCAGCGGCGCTGTGCACAGATCGCGTGGATCGCTCCGTGGGCTTTCTGTTGATAACTCTCTGCAAGTCAATGGATACGAGGCCTTGATGGAATCGTTCGTTTTCTGAGCGGTTCATTCGCTCCGGTCGTCTTGCGTGTTCTATCTGGAACGCCCTCCAGCCACTGTGCACAAAACCTCTGGATGAATCTGTGGAAAGACCGTTGGTGGATGGTTGTAAGCCTTTGCCTGCGGGGGATACGGAGAGTTGTCCACGGACTGATCGGCTTGCCCTGGAAGATTCACAGCATACGGGGATGAGCCTGTGGAAAAGCACCGGGAATCTGGCTGGGTCCAGCCAGTTACGTGGCTTCGAGAGAATTGATCGAAAAATGATCGAATGGCGCGCCGGCGAATCGGCCGATCGGCACCGAGGCAACGGGACTGGGGATAAGGGGCCGGGGGAGGCGCTTATCCCCGTCTACGCGGGATGAGGCTGTGGATAATCTGCTGATGGCTTGCTGGAGGCCTCGGATGACGAGGCTTCCAGTGTTGTGATCAAGAACTGATCAGTTGTCGCGGGACAGGCGATACCAGATGTCCGCACTGTACACCACCAGTGCCAGCCAGATGCAGCCGAAGGACACCAGTCGGGTACCGTCCAGGTGCTCGCCGAACAGGAAGATGGCCTGCAGCAGCACCAGGGTCGGCGCCAGGTACTGCAGGAAGCCCAGGGTGGCGTAGGGCAGGTGGCGCGCGGCGGCGTTGAAGCACACCAGCGGTACCAGGGTGATCGGGCCGGCGGCGGCGAGCCAGAGCGCGTCGCGGGTGGTCCAGAACGCGGCATGGGTGCTCGGGCCGTCGGCGAACAGCAGCAACCAGCCCAGGGCCAGCGGCAGCAGTATCCAGGTTTCCACCACCAGGCCCGGCAGCGCGGCGACCGGCGCTTGTTTGCGGATCAGTCCGTAGAAGCCGAAGGTCAGCGCCAGCACCAGCGACACCCAGGGCAGGCTGCCCAGTTGCCAGAGCTGCTGGGCCACGCCGAGCGCGGCGAGGCCCACGGCGACCCACTGCAGCGGGCGCAGGCGTTCGCGCAGGATCACCAGCCCCAGTAGCACGTTGATCAGCGGGTTGATGTAGTAGCCCAGGCTGGCCTCGATCATGTGGCCGTTGTTCACTGCCCAGACGTAGACCAGCCAGTTGCTGGCGATCAGCAGGCCGCTGGCGGTGAGCACGGCGAGGCGCTTGGGATTCTCGCGCAGCTCGCGCCACCAGCCGGGGTGCTTCCAGACCAGCAGGAGCAGGGCGCCGAACGCCGCGGACCAGATGGCGCGGTGGGTGATGATTTCCAGTGCGGGAATGCGTTCGAGCAGTTTGAAGTAGATCGGGAAGAGCCCCCAGATGACATAGGCGGTCAGTCCCAGGGCATAGCCCTGGCGGGGATTGGCGGTAGCCATGAAACATCCTTGGATAGGCAGCTAATGAATGGCCGGCTAATTCTAGGGTGCGCGCGGGGGCTTGTCTGTGCCGGGAAGGTGGCCGATGCCGGGGGAGCAGTGAATGTGCGTAACGTTGGCTTTACGGGGCGAGCTCTTCGTAGGAGCGAGCTTGCTCGCGAACGGCTTTCCCGGTCGTTCCGGTGTCATGCGGTTCGCGAGCAAGCTCGCTCCTGCAGGGGCTGGGGAGCCGCGAACGGTTGTACGCCCGCTGCGGCGCAGGAGCGGACTGTGTCCGCGATCCGGCCAGCAGGCCGGTAATGAACACCGGCGTAGGCTCAGAACAACCGCAACGGCTCCTCATCCAGCGCCGCCAGCTGTTCGCGCAGCACCAGCACCTGGTCGCCCCAGTAGCGCTCGCTACCGAACCAGGGGAAGCTCGGCGGGAACGCCGGGTCGTCCCAGCGGCGCGCCAGCCAGGCACTGTAGTGCATCAGGCGCAGGGCGCGCAGGCCTTCGATCAGCGGTAGTTCGCGTGGGTCGAAGTCGTGGAACTCCTGGTAGCCGTCTACCAGTTCCGATAGCTGCCCAAGGCGGTCCTGGCGCTCGCCGGCGAGCATCATCCACAGGTCCTGCACGGCGGGGCCCATGCGGCAGTCGTCGAGGTCGACGACATGGAAGGTCTCGTCGCGGCACAGCAGGTTGCCGGGGTGGCAATCGCCGTGCATGCGGATGGGCGTGTAGCTCACCCGCGCATACAGCTCATCGACCTTCTTCAGCAGGTCGCGGGCCACGGATTCGTAGGCCGGCAGCAGGCTTTTGGGGATGAAGTTGCCTTCCAGCAGGGTCGTCAGGGACTGGTGGCCGAAGTTGTCCGGCGTCAGCGCCTCGCGGTGCTCGAAGGGGCGGTTGGCGCCCACGGCGTGCAGGCGGCCGAGCAATTGGCCGAGGCGATAGAGCTGGTCGAGGTTGCCGGGCTCCGGCGCGCGACCGCCACGGCGGGGGAACAGGGTGAAGCGAAAGCCCGCGTGCTCGAACAGGGTCTTGCCCTCATGGACCAGCGGCGCCACCAGCGGCACTTCGCACTCGGCCAGCTCGGCGGCGTAGGCGTGTTCCTCGAGGATCGCCTCGTTGCTCCAGCGTCCCGGACGGTAGAACTTGGCGATCAGCGGTTCGCTGCCTTCGATGCCCACCTGGTAGACGCGGTTCTCGTAGCTATTGAGCGCCAGCACGCGGGCGTCACTGAGGAAACCGATACTTTCCACCGCATCCAGAACCAGGTCGGGCGTGAGGTCGGAGAAGGGATGGGACATGGCGAGAATCCAGGCAGTGTGCAGGCCGCCTAGTGTACCCCCGCAAGCGCCGGGCCTCAGTGTCTGTTGCAGTCGTGTTGTTTCAGATAGTCGAGGAAGTGCGTGGCCAACGGGTGCCGTTCGCCACGCACCAGCGTCAGCGCCTGCATCGACTGGGCCGTGCAGCCGACGGGGCGGGGCTTCTCGCCGTGGCCCTGGTGGTGCAGGTGGGTCAGCGGCGCGGGTTGCGCGCTGAGCAGCAGGTCATAGGGCGTGCCCTGACGCAGCTGTTCGCCGAGTTCTTCGTCGGCGCCGCCGATCAGCAGCACCTTGTTGTGGGTGTCGATCTGGTAGCGGTCCACCAGCGGCGCAAGCATCGGCATCAGCGCTTCGCTGGCACCGACGCGCAATACGTCGGGACCGGCATGACCGGCCAGGGGCAGGGACAGCAGCAGGGACAGGGCGAACAGGCTTGGCAGGCGGCGCATGGCGGGGCTCCGGGATGTCTGAAGCACAGGACCCGCCCCGAAAGGGCGGGAGTCGCTGGCGATCATTGGAGCGCGGCATGGCGGTGCGCGGCTTGATGTACGGCAGGGAAACTACAGCGGCGTGCCGAGGATCACCTGGGCCGGGGAGAACTGCGCGCGAACCTGGGCGCCGGGCTTGAGGCGCAGGATCTCGATGCGTTCGGGATCGGTGAGGGCGCAGAGCATCTGCCCGCTGGGCAACTGGATACGCACCTCGCTGGGACCGTCGTCGGCTTCGCGGATGTCGTCGATGTGTCCTTCCAGCGCATTCAGTCCTTCCGGGCAGGGAATGTGCGGCAGGTCGACGTACAGCCAGCCGGCCTTCATCAGCGCCACCACCGGCTGGCCGTCGCGCAGCTCCAGCTTCTCGGTGCTTTCGCGGGTGACCCGCGCCTGGATGCGCGAGCCGCCGGGCAGCTCGATGCACACCAGGTCGTTGAGCCCGGCGGGTTCGATGGCGCAGATATGCCCGTGCAACTGGTTGCGCGCGCTGGTGCGCATCATCAGGCGGCCGATCAGTTCCAGGTCGGCCTGGTGCTCGACGTGTTCGACGATGTGTTCGCGCAGGGCTTCCAGGCGCTGGTAGAGCGTCAGCAGGCGCTCACCGTCGGCGGTCAGGCGTGCGCCGCCGCCGCCCTTGCCGCCGACGCTGCGTTCCACCAGCGGGCGGTCGGAGAGGTTGTTGAGCTCATCGATGGCGTCCCAGGCGGTCTTGTAGCTCATCCCGGCGGCCTTGGCCGCATGGGTGATGGAGCCGAGCTGGGCGATCTGGGCGAGCAGGGCGATGCGTTGTGGGCGGCGGGTGACGTGCTGGGTCAGCAGACTGAGGGTGGTCATGGTTTCGCGAGTGCTTATTGGTATGTCGCGAGGCTCCGTTGCTTGTCGATAAAACGCAAGGGGAAGTTGCCTGGAATGTGGATGAGCGGTCGTCTATTCCGGGGCCGGCGTACGTGCCAGGCAGTAGATGTCCACCCGCCGGGCGCCGGCCTTGCGCAGTTCGCGGGCGATGAACTGGGCGGTGGCGCCGGTGGTCAGCACGTCGTCCACCACGGCCAGGTGCTGGCCGTCGATCCGCGCGCCATCGGCCACGGCAAAGGCCCGGCGCAGGTTGCGCATGCGCGTGGCGGCGTCCAGGCCCTGCTGCGCCGGGGTGTCCTGGATGCGCCGCAGCAGTCGGTTATCCACAGGCAGGCCGAGTGGCGCGGCCAGCCAGCCGGCCAGCAGGGCGGCCTGGTTGAAGCCGCGCCGGCGCTCGCGTTGATGCGACAACGGCACGGGCAGCAGGCGGTCCGGGCGCGGCAGTCCTTCGCCGAAGGCGTGCTGCAGGTGGCGCGCCAGCAACTGCGCGAGCAGCCGGCCGAAGGGCGCGTTGGCCTGGTGCTTGAAACGGGTGATCAGTGTGTCGACGGGGAAGCCATAGCACAGGGGCGTTTCGACGCGCTGGAAGGCGGGGGCGCGGCGCAGGCACTGCCCGCAGGTGAGACCGGCGGCGGGCAGGGGCAGGGCGCAGATCGCGCAGTGCCCGGCGAGCCAGGGCAGGTCGTCATCGCAACCGGGGCAGAGCGGCAGGCCGGACGGGTCCGCCCTGCCGCCGCACAACAGGCATTGCACGCGTGGACGCCACCAGACGGGGCGCCATTGCCGGATAGGACTCCATTGATAGAACCGCACTCCACCCCTCCGTGGGCGGCGGCCGTCAGTGGATCAGCCAGCTCAGGACCACCAGGCCCAGCACCGTCCAGATCAGCCCGCCGAAGATCGAGCGCCGCAGGAAGGCGCGGATGCCACTGTAGAGCAGCAGCAGGCCGAGGAAGAGCAGGACGAAGCTGAAGATCGAGACGTCGATTCCGACGGCGCGCGCCAGGCCGTGGAAAAAGTCGTCCATCGCCCGCCAGAGGCCGCCGAGCACCCCCGACAAGAGATCGACGATGAAGCGGATGGCCTTGCCGACCATCTGGCCGAGGCTGTCGAAGAATCCTTCTGTTCCCATCTGGGTGATGACTCCTGAGTGTTCTGTTGGCTTGGAGTGGCCGGGTACGCATAGGGTTCAGCGGCGCGTGCTGCTCAATTGCGGAGCCAGGAACGACTGGCGGAAGTATTCGCGGAAAGCCAGCATGGCCGGTGTCAGCTCGCGCTCGCGGTGCCAGGCCAGGCCGACGCTCATCGACGGTACCGGATCGACCAGGCTCAGCGTCTCGATGCGCTTGCCCTCCAGTGACCAGGGGCGATAGACCAGATCGGAAAGGATAGCCACGCCGGAGCCGTTGGCGACCATGCTGCGCACCGCCTCCACCGAACTGGTGTGCAGGATCACCCGGGGTTCCTGGCCGCAGGCCTGCCAGTAGCGCATCGACGAGTCGCCGGCCTCATCGACGGTCAGCATGATGTACGGCTCGCCGGCCACGTCCGCCAGCGCCACTGCCGGCCGCTCGGCGAGCGGATGACGGACCGGCAGCCAGAGCCGGCGGGTTGAGCTGAACAGCGTCTCCGAGGCGATCCGCGGCTCGGTCAGGTTGCCGGTGAGGACCACGGCCATGTCGTAGCGGCCGTCGAGCAGGCCCTGCTCGATGTCCACCCGCTCCTGTTCGTGCAGGTGCAGGCGCAGGTCCGGATACCACTGCGCCAGGCGCTGCAGGTGGTACGGCAGGAAGTAGCCCACCACGGTGTAGCTGGCGGCGACGTTCAGGCTGCCGTTGAGCTGGGTATCGGGCAGCGGGCTGTTCAGCGCGTCGTCGACGCTGCGCAGGATCGAGTAGGCGTGGTTGAGGAAGTGCCGGCCGTTGTCAGTCAGCGTCATGCCCTGGGCGGTGCGGGTGAACAACGCGGCGCCGAGCAGGCTTTCCAGTTCCTGGATCGCGCTGGTCACCGCCGACTGCGAAATGTGCAGGTTCACCGCCGCCTGGGAAATCTGTCCGACCTCGGCGGTGGCGACGAAGTAGCGCACTTGGCGCAGGGTGAAGGCCATGAGATCGTTCCTGGGTATCGATTTTTCAGAAACAAGTCTATCGAATAATAAATCTACCCAATACCGTTACTGCGACTTAACGTCACCTCACTGACCTTACAAATCCAAATACAGAGGCCACGTGGCGATGCACACAGTCGATCTCAATTCCGACATGGGCGAAGGTTTCGGCCCCTGGACTATCGGCGATGGCGTGGACGAGGCGATCATGCCGCTGATCAGCAGCGCCAACATCGCCACCGGCTTCCATGCCGGCGAGCCGAACATCATGCGTCGCACCGTCGAGCTGGCTCTCGAGCACGCCGTCGGTATCGGCGCCCATCCCGGTTTCCGCGACCTGGTCGGCTTCGGTCGCCGGCACATCAACGCTCCCGCCAGCGAGCTGATCAACGACATGCTCTATCAGCTTGGCGCACTGCGCGAATTTGCCCGTCTGCACGGCGCGCGACTGCAGCACATCAAGCCTCACGGCGCGCTGTACATGCACCTGGCGCGCGACGAGCAGGCCGCCGGCGAATTCGTCGAAACCTTGCATCGTCTGGATCCCGAACTGCTGCTGTTCTGCATGCCCGGCTCGGCCACCTGGCGCGCCGCCCAGGCGGTGGGCCAGCCAACGGTGCGCGAGTTCTACGCCGACCGCGACTACGACAACAGCGGCTCCATCGTCTTCACCCGCCGGGTTCGGGCGCTCGATCCGCGGGAGGTCGCGGCCAAGGTGCTGCGCGCTTGCCGGGAAGGCCGGGTGCGCACGGTCGAGGGCAACGACATCGAGATCGACTTCGATTCTGTCTGTATCCACAGCGACACGCCTGGTGCGCTGGCGCTGGTCCAGGCCACCCGCGCAGCGCTGCTGGACGCCGGCATCAGCATTCAGGCGCCGCGCTGAGCGCCCTCCCGCCTCGCGGGAACATCTCCCACTGCATCTGCCATTCACACATTCGAACAATGAGGAAACGTCATGGCCGAACATCATGTGCAGTCACCCTTGCCGGGCACTTTCTACCGCAAGCCAACCCCAGATGCCCCGGCCTATGTCGAAGTGGGCCAGCGGGTCGAGCCCGGCAGCGTGATCGGGCTGGTCGAGGTGATGAAACAGTTCTCCGAAGTGCAGGCCGAATACGCCGGTACGCTGCAGGCCTTCCTGGTCGGGGATGGCGATCCGATCGAACCGGGACAGGAACTGGCGACCATTCGTCTCGATGCATGAGGGCCGCGCCATGCTGAAGAAGCTTCTGATCGCCAACCGTGGCGAAATCGCCGTGCGCATCATCCGTGCCGCGCGTGCGCTGGGAGTCCCGACCGTCGCGGTGTGCAGCGAGGCCGACGCCGATTCGCTGGCCGCGCGCCAGGCCGACGAGATGCGGATCATCGGTCCGGCCCGCGCCGACCGCAGTTACCTGAATGCCGAGGCCTTGCTGCGGGCCGCGCGGGACACCGGTGCGGATTCGATCCATCCCGGCTACGGTTTCCTCTCCGAAAACGCGGACTTCGCCCAGGCGGTGGTCGATGCCGGACTGGTCTTTGTCGGTCCTGCCGCGTCGACCATCCGCCGCATGGGCGACAAGGCCGAGGCACGGCGCACGGCGATGGCAGCCGGCGTGCCGGTGGTGCCGGGCTCGCCGGGCGAGCTGGAGGACATCGCGGCCGCCCTGCGTTGTGCGGAACAGGTCGGCTATCCGCTGCTGATCAAGGCCTCCGCCGGTGGCGGCGGCCGAGGTATCCGCATCGCCCACGATGCCGAGGAACTGCGCCGCGAGTTCCCCATTGCCCAGCGCGAAGCACAGGCGGCTTTCGGTTCCGCAGCGGTGTATCTGGAGCGTTTCATCCGCCAGGCGCGGCATATCGAAGTACAGATTCTGGGCGATGGTGAGCGGGCCGTGCACCTGTTCGAGCGCGAGTGTTCGCTGCAGCGCCGCCGGCAGAAGGTCTTTGAGGAGGCGCCCTCCGCCGCGCTGAGCGACAGCCAGCGCGAAGCCCTCTGCGCCAGCGCCGTGCGTCTGGCTGAGAGCCTGGGCTATCGCGGCGCCGGCACCCTGGAATACCTGTTCGACGCGCACAGCGGCGAATTCTTCTTCATCGAGATGAACACCCGCATCCAGGTCGAGCACCCAGTCAGCGAGATGATCACTGGCATCGACCTGGTCCAGGCCATGCTGCGCATCGCCGGCGGCGAGCCGCTGGGGCTGCGCCAGGAAGACATCCGCCTGAACGGCGCGGCGCTGGAAATGCGCGTCAACGCCGAAGACCCTGAGCGAAACTTCTTCCCGTGCCCCGGCGTGGTGGAAAGCCTCGGCTGGCCGCAGGGCGAGGGCGTGCGCGTGGACAGCCACCTGTACCCCGGCTACCGCGTGCCGCCTTACTACGATTCGCTGCTGGCGAAGATCATTGTCCACGGCCGCGACCGCGAAGAGGCCTTCGCCCGCGCCCGGCGGGCGCTGGACCACACCGAACTGGCCGGCATGGCGACCACCCTGCCGCTGCACCGCTGGCTGCTGGCCGATGTGCGCGTGCAGGCCGCGCAGTTCGACACCGGTACCCTGGAAACCTGGCTGGCCGAGCGTTCGGCCAGAGTGGAGGCATGACATGCACGAGCAGATTCGCTACAGCTTCGGTGGCGACGAGCACCTGTTCGCTGAGGTCGCCGAATCCATGTCGCTTGAGGCGTTTTTCCGCGGCATGGCCATCACCCAGGCGATCGAGCAGCAGGCGCTTCCCGGTGTGCTGGATGTCTGCCTGGCCAATGCGTCCTTCCAGGTGCGCTTCAATCCTGACCTGATCGCTCCGCAGGTGCTGCTCGAGCGCGTGCGTGAGCTGGAGTCGCTGGCCACCACCGAGCGTCGCATCCAGACGCGGATCATCGAGATCCCGGTGCTCTACAACGACCCCTGGACCCATGAGACGCTGATGCGCTTCCGCGACCGCCACCAGGCCCCGGACTCCACCGACCTGGAATACGCCGCGCGGATCAACGGCTACCGCGACGTCCAGGCCTTCATCGAGGCGCACAGCGGCACGCCGTGGTTCGTCTCGATGGTCGGTTTCGTCGCCGGCCTGCCGTTCATGTACCAGATGGTCGAGCGCGAGAAGCAGTTGCAGGTGCCCAAGTACCTGCGTCCGCGCACCGATACGCCGAAACTGACGCTCGGCCACGGCGGCTGCTTCGGCTGTATCTATTCCGTGCGCGGTGCCGGCGGCTACCAGATGTTCGGCGTCACTCCGGCGCCGATTTACGACCCGCAACAGAGCCTGGGCTATCTGAAGGATTCGATGGTGTTCTTCCGCGCCGGAGACATCGTGCGCTTCAAGCCGATCGACCGCGGCGAGTACGACCAGGTACTGGCCTCGGTGGAGGCGGGCAGCTTCGATTTGCGCATCCGTCCGGTCGAGTTCGATCTCGATGCCTTCCTCAACGATCCGCAAGGTTGCCGGCAACGCCTGCAGGAGGTGCTCCATGTCGCTTAAGGTCCTCAAGCCCGGGCTTGCCACCTCGGTTCAGGATGCCGGCCGCGAAGGCTACTATCACCTGGGTATCCCGCCGTCCGGCGCGCTCGACCAGTACGCGCTGCGTGCCGCCAATCTGCTGGTGGGCAACCCGGCGACCACGGCGGCGCTCGAATGCACCTTGCTCGGCCCGCAGCTGGAATTCCAGCGCGACGCGCTGGTGGCCGTCTGTGGCGCCGCCATGACGCCGCGCCTGGGCGGCGCTGAGATGCCGTTGTGCACGGCTTTCCGCGTGCGCGCCGGGCAGGTGCTGGGTTTCGACTTCATCAAAGCCGGCGCGCGCGGCTACATCGCCATCGACGGCGGCATCGACGTGCCCGTCGTGCTGGATAGTCGCTCCACCTACGGCCTGGGCGCCATCGGCGGGTTCCACGGGCGGCGCCTGCTGGCCGGCGACGAGCTGCCGCTGGGAGCGCCGGGCGAGCGCGGGCAGGAAGGCCTGGCTTTGCCGCGGTCACTGCAGATCGAGGTGGGCGGCGAGATCAGCCTGCGGGTCGTCCCCGGCCTCTATTTGCATCGTCTGACGGCGCGGGCCGCCGAGCAATTCTTCGCCGACACCTGGACGGTCGGGTCCGAGGCGGATCGTACCGGTTTCCGTTTCAAGGGCGGCACGCCGCTGGCGTTCCAGCCGCGCGAACAGCCGTTCGGTGCCGGCTCCGACCCGTCGAACATCGTCGATGCCTGCTACCCGATCGGCTCGATCCAGGTCCCAGGCGGCCTGGAGCCGATCGTCCTGCATCGCGACGCGGTGTCCGGCGGCGGCTACGCGACCATCGGCACGGTGATCAGCCCGGATCTCAACCGCATGGCGCAGATGCAACCCAACCAGAAGGCCCGCTTCGTCGCCATCAGCCTGGAGGAGGCCCTGGCGGCGCGTCGTCGCTACAACCAGCAACTGGAAAACCTGAACCGCTTCTTTCTTGCCTAGCCAATAAAAACGCCGCGGCGGCGCGATCTCCGGCGGCTCCCCACGAGGGTGTCGCCGCGGCCTCCTGCTGCCGCTCGCCAAGCCCTCATCTTGCGGAGAAACCAAGATGGCAAGTCTGTCGCAGCATCCCGAGGTCGATTCTTCCGTTACCAGCGCTCCCTGCCATGCCCGGATGGGCCGGATGTCCCTGAGCATGGCCTGGTGGGCCGTATGCAGCGCCATGTTCTACATCGTGGTCGGCGCCTCGCTGGCGCTGGCCTACGGCGCGCGCAACGCCATTCTCGGCATGCTGCTGTCGGTGCTCTGCTACGGACTGATCAATGCAGTGATCAGTCGCTATGCGATACGCACCGGACTGTCCGTGGCGTTGTTCTCGCGGGTGCTGTTCGGCAGCGCGGGGTCGTCGCTGGCGACCCTGATCTTCTTTTCCACGGCGATCTACTACGCGGTGTTCGAGGGCTCGGTGATCGCCGTGGCGCTCAATCATCTCTACCCCGGCGTCTCCTACTCGCTGGCGGCGCTGCTGGTCGTGCTGTACAGCGTGCCGCTGATCTTCGGCGGCGTGCAGCACTGGCTGGACCGCTTCAACGGCGTGCTGCTGCCGTTCTACCTATTCGGCCTGCTGGCGGCGGTGGTCCTGTCCATCGGCGAGTACGGCTATCAGCCGCAGTGGCTGGACTTCGGCCCGGCGGACCCGCCGGCTGGCGGCTGGTGGGAGTGCTTCAGCGCCTACATGGGGGTCTGGGTGCTGATGATGTTCACCTTCGACTACGCCCGCTTCGGCAAGCCGGAGGATGCCACCTGGCATGGCCGCTGGAACTTTGGCATGCCGTTCTACCTGGTGACCTTCCTGCTCAACGGCATGGCCGGCATCTACCTGGTCAGCAGCATTCCTCAGGAAGGCACGCTCAGCGAAGTCACCGTGGTGCTGGCGATCCTCAAACTGATGGGCCTGTGGGGGCTGCTGTTCGTCTGGGTGACGCAGACGCGCATCAACACCGCCAACTACTACCTGGCGACGGTGAACATGCAGGCCTTCTTCCTCGAAGTGTTCCGCCTCCGTGCGCCCGCTCTGGCCTGGGCGGTGGTGGTCGGCGCGGTGGCCTATGCGCTGATGCTGGCGGATGTGTTCGCCTGGCTGCTCAAGGCGCTGGCCTGGCAGGGCGTGTTCGTGGTGGCCTGGGTCGGCGTGGCGCTGGCGCACATCCTGGGCAAGGTCCGCTTGCCAGCGGGCGAGCCGGGGCGGCTGAACGGCGCGGGGCTGAGCGCCTGGTTCTGCGGTGCGCTGTTGGGCTTCGTGCTGATGGAGATGGGTGGGAGCCTGCAGTCCTTCTCGGCGCCGTTGACCTTCCTGGTATCGGCCGGTGTCTATGCCGGCTTGCGCCGTCGCCGTGGCGCGCAGCCTTCGATAACTTCTGTCTGATCATTAAGTGATCACTTGTCGACCTGTGTCGCGTTACTGGTTGACAGCGTCACAGCTCCCAATATGATGCCTTTAGCCTGAATCCCGGTGGCGTGCTGCCGGCTCACTAGACAAAAAGGCGCCCCCGACAGCGTCGAAAGGATATGCCCATGAGTGCCACCGCAGCCCAGGTAACCCGCCACGATTGGACTCTCGCCGAAGTCCGCGGCCTGTTCGAGCAACCCTTCAACGACCTGTTGTTCCAGGCGCAGACCCTGCACCGTGCGCACTTCGACCCGAACCGCGTGCAGGTGTCCACCCTGCTGTCGATCAAGACCGGCGCCTGCCCGGAAGACTGCAAGTACTGCCCGCAGTCCGGCCACTACAACACCGGCCTGGACAAGGAAAAGCTGATGGAAGTGCAGAAGGTGCTGGAAGCTGCGGCGGAAGCCAAGGCCATCGGCTCCACCCGCTTCTGCATGGGCGCCGCCTGGAAGCACCCGTCGGCCAAGGACATGCCCTATGTGCTGGAAATGGTGAAGGGCGTGAAGAAGCTCGGCCTGGAAACCTGCATGACCCTGGGCAAGCTGACCCAGGAGCAGACCCAGTCGCTGGCCGAAGCGGGCCTGGACTACTACAACCACAACCTCGACACCTCGCCGGAGTTCTACGGCAACATCATCACCACTCGCACCTACGGCGAGCGCCTGCAGACCCTGGCCTACGTGCGCGAGGCAGGGATGAAGATCTGCTCCGGCGGCATCCTCGGCATGGGCGAGTCGGTGGACGACCGCGCCGGCCTGCTGATCCAACTGGCCAACCTGCCCGAGCACCCGGAATCGGTGCCGATCAACATGCTGGTGAAGGTGAAGGGCACCCCGCTGGCCGAGGAGAAGGACGTCGACCCGTTCGACTTCATCCGCACCCTGGCGGTCGCCCGCATCCTCATGCCGAAATCCCACGTGCGCCTGTCTGCCGGCCGCGAGCAGATGAACGAGCAGATGCAGGCTTTGGCCTTCATGGCCGGCGCCAACTCGATCTTCTACGGCGAGAAGCTGCTGACCACCAAGAACCCGCAGGCCGAGAAGGACATGCAACTGTTCGCACGTCTGGGCATCAAGCCCGAGGAGCGCGAGGAGCACGCCGACGAAGTGCACCAGGCTGCCATCGAGCAGGCGCTGGTGGAACAACGCGACTCCCAGCTGTTCTATAACGCGGCTTCGGCCTGATCGCTTTTAATGTAGGAACGAGGGGGACGCCTAGTCCTTGCTCGCGAACCGCCTGGCACCCTGAGCCTCCGGGGAGCAATGTTCGCGAGCAAGCTCGCTCCTACAGGTTCTCCTTTCGGAGTACCGCCGCCGCTTTGGGGTTGCGTATGTCTTTCGATCTCGCCGCCCGCCTGGCCCAGCGCCAGGCGGAGGACCTTTACCGCCGCCGCCCGCTGCTGGAATCCCCGCAGGGGCCGGATGTGCTCATCGATGGCCGGCCGATGCTGGCCTTCTGTTCCAATGACTACCTGGGCCTGGCCAATCACCCCGAAGTGATCGCCGCCCTGCGCGCCGGCGCCGAGCGCTGGGGCGTGGGCGGTGGCGCCTCGCACCTGGTCAACGGCCACTGCGGGCCGCACCACGAGCTGGAGCTGGCGCTCGCCGAGTTCACCGGCCGTCCGCGCGCGCTGCTGTTCTCCACTGGCTACATGGCCAACCTCGGCACCGTCACCGCCCTGGCGGGCAAGGGTGATAGCGTGCTGGAAGACCGCCTCAACCATGCCTCGCTGCTGGATGCCGGCCTGCTCTCCGGCGCGCGCTTCTCGCGCTACCTGCACAACGACGCCGCCAGCCTCGCCGCGCGCCTGGACAAGGCCGAAGGCAGCACCCTGGTGGTGACCGACGGCGTGTTCAGCATGGACGGCGACCTGGCCGACCTGCCCAGCCTTTGCGCGACGGCCCGAAAGCGGGGTGCCTGGGTGATGGTGGACGATGCCCACGGCTTCGGCCCGCTCGGGGCGAACGGCGGCGGCATCGTCGAACATTTCGGTCTGGGCATGGACGACGTGCCCGTGCTGGTCGGCACCCTCGGCAAGGCCTTCGGCACCGCCGGCGCCTTCGTCGCGGGCAGCGAGGAACTGATCGAGACGCTGATCCAGTTCGCCCGCCCCTACATCTACACCACCAGCCAGCCGCCGGCGGTGGCCTGCGCCACGCTGAAAAGCCTGGAGCTGCTGCGCGCCGAGAACTGGCGCCGCGACCATCTCAATGCCCTCATCGCACGCTTCCGCTCGGGGGCCGAAGCCATCGGCCTGCGCCTGATGGACAGCCCGACGCCGATCCAGCCGATCCTCATCGGCGGTAGCCGCCAGGCAATGGCCTTGTCGGCGGAGCTGCGCGAGCGCGGCATCCTGGTCGGTGCGATCCGTCCGCCGACCGTGCCGGCCGGCACCGCGCGCCTGCGTGTGACGCTCTCCGCGCTGCACAGCGAAGCGCAGGTCGATCACCTGCTGGTGGCGCTCGCGGAAAGCTGGCAGCGCGTGTCGTCTAGCCTTCTGGCAGAGATCGATGCCGAGGAGGGCGACGATGCGTGACCAACTGATCCTGCTGCCGGGCTGGGGCCTGGGCAGCGCGCCGCTGGAGCCGCTGCGCGATGCGCTGCTGGAACAGGCACCGCACCTGAACGTACAGATCGAGCCGCTGCCGACCGATGCCGACCCCAACGCCTGGCTCGACGAGCTGGACGACAACGTCCCCCACGATGCCTGGATCGCCGGCTGGTCGCTGGGCGGCATGCTCGCCGCCGAGCTGGCCGCGCGGCGTGGCGAATCCTGCCGCGGGCTGGTCACCCTGGCCAGCAACCCCTGTTTCCGCCGCCGCGAGGATTGGTCCGAGGCGATGGCGGGCGAGGTGTTCGAGGACTTCTTCGAAGCCTTCCTGCTGGAGCCGCAGCTGGTGCGCAAGCGTTTCACCCTGCTGGTCGCCCAGGGCGCGCGCGATGCCCGAACCCTGGCGCGGCAGCTACAGGTGGCGCTGCCGCAACTGGATGCCGCTGGGCTGACCGCCGGCCTGCAACTGCTCGGCCAGCTCGATGCCCGCCCCGCCCTGGGGCGCTACCCCGGTCCGCAACTGCACCTGTTCGCCGACAACGACGCCCTGGTGCCGGCGAGCGCAGCCGATGCCCTGCTGGAGTGGCTGCCGGACATCGAGGTCGCCCGGATGGCCGGCGCCAGCCACGGCCTGCCGCTGGAGCAGCCGGACGAGGTAGCTGGCGCCATCCTGAGATTCATCCACGAGGGCGACGATGCCTGACTGCAGTCATAGCGTGCTGCCTGACAAGCGCCAGGTCGCCGCGTCCTTCTCCCGCGCCGCGCAGACCTACGATGCGGTGGCCGACCTGCAACGCGCGGTCGGCTCGCAGCTGTTGCGGCGATTGCCGGGCGAGCTGGCACCGCAGTGCTGGACCGACCTGGGCAGCGGCACCGGTTACTTCACCCGCGTCCTGGCGGCTCACTATCCACAGGCCCGGGGCCTGGCCATCGATATCGCCGAAGGCATGCTGCGTCATGCCCGCGAGCTGGGCGGCGCGGAACATTTCATTGGCGGAGACGCCGAGCATCTGCCGCTGCGTGACGGCGCCTGCGACCTGCTGTTCTCCAGCCTGGCGCTGCAATGGTGCGCGGATCTGCCGTCGGTGCTGGGCGAGGCGCGGCGAGTGCTGCGTCCGAACGGCGTGCTGGCGTTCAGCAGCCTGTGCATCGGCACGTTGGGCGAATTGCGCAAGAGCTGGGAGGCGGTGGACGGTTTCGTCCATGTGAACCGCTTCCGCGCGTTCGAGGACTACCAGCGGCATTGCGCGGACAGTGGGCTGGAGGTGCTTGAACTGCGCACCGAAGACCGCGTCCTGCATTTTCCCGATCTGCGCAACCTGACCCACGAACTCAAGGCGCTCGGCGCGCACAACCTCAACCCTGGTCGTCCCGACGGACTGACCGGGCGCGAGCGGGTGCGCGCGCTGATCGCCGCCTATGAACGATTCCGCCAGCCCCAGGGGCTGCCGGCGACCTACCGGGTGGTCTACGCCGTCCTGCGCAAGAACTGAATCCTGTAGGAGCGAGCTTGCTCGCGAACCCGCCCAGCTCTGGTGCTGCCGGTGAGTCCCGTTCGCGAGCAAGCTCGCTCCTACGAAGAGCATCAGAGGAACGCCATGTCCCACGCCTACTTCATCACCGGCACCGACACCGAAATCGGCAAGACCACCATCGCCGCCGGCCTGCTGCATGCGGCGCGGCTGGCCGGACTGTCCACGGCGGCGGCCAAGCCGGTGGCGTCCGGTTGCGAGCGGACGCCCGAAGGGCTGCGCAATGAGGACGCGCTGGCGCTGCTGAGCGAATGCAGCCTGCCGCTGGCCTACGACCAGGTGAACCCATTCGCCTTCCAGCCAGCCATCGCACCACACCTTGCCGCGCGGGAGAAGGGCGTGAAGCTGCAGGTCGGGTCGCTGGCCCCGGCCGTGCGCTCGGTGCTGCAGCTGGGCGCCGACTTCTCGGTGGTGGAAGGCGCGGGCGGCTGGCGGGTGCCGCTGTCGGGCGAGGAGAGCCTGTCGGACCTGGCGATCGCCCTCGGCCTGCCGGTGATCCTGGTGGTCGGCGTGCGCCTGGGCTGCATCAACCACGCGGTGCTCAGTGCCGAGGCGATCCAGCGCGACGGTCTGCAACTGGCCGGCTGGGTGGCGAACATCGTCGACCCCAACACCTCGCGCCTGGAGGAGAATCTGGCGACTCTGGCCGAACGGCTGCCGGCGCCCTGCATCGGCCGCGTGCCGCGGCTGTCGCCCGCGACACCCGCGGCGGTGGCGGCGCACCTGGACCTGAGCATCCTCGATCTGTAACGACACCTGGCCGGGCGGGTGGAAGTCTGCTTGAATGGTGGCCATTGGCTGTCTTTGTCCTGGGAGACGCACGATGGAAATCTCCGGTAATGCATTTGCCGCGGCCCTGGGTTCGGTCCAGGCCGGCCAGCGCCGCGTCGACCAGGCTGGCGCCGAGATCGCCGGCAACGCCTCCAGCGCCGTCCTGGCCGATCACCTGATGGACCTGCGCCGCGGCCAGCATGAGGTCGAGGCTGGCGCCAAGGTCATCCAGGCCGCCGACGAAACGCTCGGCACCCTCATCGATATCCGCGCCTGACGGCCACTTTCCTCGCGTATGTTCTTCTCATCCCACCGGCTGTCCTCGCGACGCGCCGGCCGCTCTGGCATGGGCTTTAATCAATGGCAGGACGGTGGCGCGAAAGCCCTCCGGCGGTTGCCTTGCTAGCGTGACCGGGCGGTCAGTCTGCGTGCTTGACAAGGGTATGGCGTAAACGTATGTTTCA
The DNA here is from genome assembly GCF_000349845.1 of Pseudomonas sp. ATCC 13867. NCBI lineage: Bacteria > Pseudomonadati > Pseudomonadota > Gammaproteobacteria > Pseudomonadales > Pseudomonadaceae > Pseudomonas > Pseudomonas sp. ATCC 13867. The sequence continues at coordinate 509,790 of NC_020829.1, forward strand.
AACGCCTGTTTGACTGTCGGGATGCGTGCGCGCACCGACTGGGCGGCCGGGAACGATCCCGCACTGCGACCGCAACTACCGGTCGCCCATTCACCAGAACCCTTCGTAGAGGTTTACCGCTATGCCTGATTACAAGGCCCCCTTGCGTGATATCCGTTTCGTTCGCGACGAGCTGCTGGGCTACGAAGCGCACTACCAGAACCTGCCGGGCGCCCAAGACGCCACCCCGGACATGGTCAATGCCATCCTCGAAGAGGGTGCGAAGTTCTGCGAACAGGTGATCGCTCCGCTGAACCGCGTTGGCGACCTGGAAGGCTGCAAGTGGAGCCCGGAAGGCGTGAAGACCCCGACCGGCTTCAAGGAGGCCTACCAGCAGTTCGTCGAAGGCGGCTGGCCGAGTCTGGCCCATGACGTCGAGCATGGCGGTCAGGGTCTGCCCGAATCCCTCGGCATGGCCATCAGCGAGATGGTTGGCCAGGCCAACTGGTCCTGGGGCATGTACCCGGGCCTGTCCCACGGCGCCATGAACACCCTGCACGCCCACGGCACCCCGGAACAGCAGCAGGCTTACCTGACCAAGCTGGTTTCCGGCGAGTGGACCGGCACCATGTGCCTGACCGAGCCGCATTGCGGCACCGACCTGGGTATGCTGCGCACCAAGGCCGAGCCGCAGGCCGACGGCACCTACAAGATCACCGGCACCAAGATCTTCATCTCCGCTGGCGAACACGACATGGCCGACAACATCGTCCACATCGTGCTGGCCCGTCTGCCCGACGCCCCGCAGGGCACCAAGGGCATCTCGCTGTTCATCGTGCCGAAGTTCCTGCCCAATGCCGAAGGCGGCGTAGGCGAGCGCAACGCCGTTTCCTGCGGCTCCATCGAGCACAAGATGGGCATCCACGGCAACGCCACCTGCGTGATGAACTTCGACGCCGCCACCGGCTTCCTGATCGGCCCGCCGAACAAGGGCCTGAACTGCATGTTCACCTTCATGAACACCGCTCGCCTGGGTACCGCGCTGCAAGGCCTGGCCCACGCCGAGATCGGTTTCCAGGGTGGCATCGCCTACGCTCGCGAGCGTCTGCAGATGCGTTCGCTGACCGGCCCGAAAGCCCCGGAAAAAGCCGCCGACCCGATCATCGTGCACCCCGACGTACGCCGTATGCTGCTGACCGCCAAGGCGTTCGCCGAAGGCAACCGCGCCATGCTGTACTTCGCCGCCAAGCAGGTCGACATCGTCCAGCGCAGCCAGGACGAAGAAGAGAAGAAAGCCGCTGACGCGATGCTGGCCTTCCTCACCCCGATCGCCAAGGCGTTCATGACCGAAGTGGGCTTCGAAGCCGCCAACCACGGCGTGCAGATCTATGGCGGCCACGGCTTCATCGCCGAACACGGCATGGAACAGAACGTCCGCGACAGCCGCATCTCCATGTTGTACGAAGGCACCACAGGCGTTCAGGCGCTCGACCTGCTGGGCCGCAAGATCCTCATGACCCAGGGCGAAGCGCTCAAGGGCTTCACCAAGATCGTGCACAAGTTCTGTCAGGCCAACGAAGCCAACGACGCCGTGAAGGAGTTCGTTGCACCGCTGGCCGCGCTGAACAAGGAGTGGGGCGACCTGACCATGAAGGTCGGCATGGCCGCCATGAAGGACCGCGAGGAAGTCGGCGCCGCATCGGTCGACTACCTGATGTTCTCCGGCTACGCCTGCCTGGCCTACTTCTGGGCCGACATGGCTCGCCTGGCTGCCGAGAAGCTGGCCGCCGGTACCAGCGAAGAGGCCTTCTACCAGGCCAAGCTGAAGACCGCGCGCTTCTACTTCCAGCGCATCCTGCCGCGCACCCGCGCGCACGTTGGCTCCATGCTGTCGGGCGCCAACAACCTGATGGACCTGGCCGAGGAAGATTTCGCCCTCGGTTACTGATCAGCGCTCGTAACGGACGGTTTGCCGTCCGTCTGCTGAACAGTAGGAAGCCCGCCGCAAGGCGGGCTTTTTCGTATCCGCAATCACGCAAATGCCTGCAGAGGGTGCCATTATTACGCCACTTGCTGGCTTGTTGATCCCGAGTCCGGCGCCAACGCTTCGGAACTTCCTGTGCGACCCACGGCTCCTTACCGGCTCAGCCACTTTCTCACTCCGCTGCTGCTGATCCCGGCGGGCATCGCCGCCGGCTCCCTGGCCGAACTATCCGAATTCTTCACCTCGCTGTTCAATGTCCTGCCGACCCTGTTGCTGCTCCTCGGCGGCGCCCTGTGCATGGTCTACGGTCGCCAGCGCCAGCTGTTCATGCTGACGGTGGTGTACATCGCGTATTTCCTGCTCGATACCCAGGTCGACTATTTCCAGGCGCACCGCGTGGTGATGCCGGAGGCGGCGCTGGTGTTCCACCTGTGTTGCGTGCTGCTGCCACTGCTCTACGGCCTGTACGGCATCTGGCAGGAGCGCATGCACATGCTGCAGGACCTGCTCGCTCGCAGCGCCGCGCTGGTCGCGGTGGCCGGGGTGGCGACGGCCCTGGCCAAGCGCTTCCCGCAGGGCCTGGCGAAACTGCTCAGCGAGGTCTACTGGCCGTCGCTGCACGGCCAGTGGATGAGCCTGGCGCAACTGTCCTACTTCGGCTTCAGCCTCGCCTTCATCGCTCTGCTCGCCGCCTACGCGCGCCAGCCGCGCCCGCTGCACGCCGCGCAACTGGTGGGATTGGTCGGCCTGCTGTGGATGCTGCCCAAGGTCTTCATCCTGCCCCACGCGCTGACCGTGATGACCAGCCTGGTGATGCTCACCCTGGCCGGCGCGGTGGCCCACGAGGCGTACCAGATGGCCTTCCGCGACGAACTCACCGGCCTGCCCGGACGCCGCGCGCTGAACGAGCGCTTCCAGCGCCTGGGCCAGCAGTACGTGCTGGCGATGATCGACGTGGACCACTTCAAGAAATTCAACGACAGCCACGGCCACGACGTCGGCGACCAGGTGCTGCGCATGGTTGCCAGCCAACTGCGGCGCACCGGCGGGGGCGGCAAGGCGTATCGCTACGGCGGTGAGGAGTTCACCCTGGTATTCGCGGGCAAGTCGCTGGAGCAGTGCCTGCCGCACCTCGATGGCGTCCGCCAGGCCATCGAGAAGTACGCGATGCATCTGCGCGATCGCGGACACCGCCCCAGGGACGATCGCCAGGGCCGCACCAGACGCGGTGGCAAGGATGCGCAACTGGTCTCGGTCACCATCAGCGTCGGCGTGGCCGAGCGCGATGGCGAACGGCGCACGCCGGAAGAAGTGATCAAGGGCGCCGACCAGGCGCTGTACTCGGCCAAGAGCGGCGGGCGCAACCGGGTCGCCGTGCACGGGCAGACGCATCGGGGCGCGGTGCGAACGGCCTGAACGCCCTGCGTTATGACCGCGCATTCAGCGCGTGCAGCGTGATTGTCCAGGGGCTCTTGCGCCGTTAGGTTCAAGGTTTCCGCGCCGCGCTGGCGCCCTGAACCGAACGGAGATTCGCGATGCCCGAGTACAAGGCCCCCCTGCGCGACGTGCGCTTTCTCACCGACGAAGTCTTCGACTTCACCGGCCGCTACGCAGCCCTCGGCGCCACCGACGCCACCCCGGACATGTTCGCCGCCATCCTCGAGGAAGGCGCGAAGTTCTGCGAGCAGGTGATCGCCCCGCTGAACCGCTCCGGCGACGAGGAAGGTTGCCACTTCGACAATGGCGTGGTGACCACGCCCAAGGGCTTCAAGGAAGCCTTCGCGCAGTACGTCGAGGCCGGCTGGAACGGCGTCTCCAGCGACCCGGAGTACGGCGGCCAGGGCCTGCCGCCGTCCCTCGGCCTGCTGGTCAGTGAGATGATCGGCGCGTCCAACTGCTCCTGGGGCATGTATCCCGGCCTGACCAAGGGCGCGATGGCCGCCATCCACGCCCACGGCAGCGAGGAGCAGAAGAACACCTACCTGCCGCGCATGACCAGCGCGGTCTGGACCGGCACCATGTGCCTCACCGAGCCGCACTGCGGCACGGACCTCGGCATCATCAAGACCCGCGCCGTGCCCAATGCCGACGGCAGCTATGCGATCACCGGCACCAAGATCTTCATCTCCGCTGGCGAGCACGACATGAGCGAGAACATCATCCACCTGGTGCTGGCCAAGCTGCCCGACGCGCCGGCCGGCACCAAGGGCATCTCGCTGTTCATCGTGCCGAAGTTCAACCTCGACGCGAACGGAGAAGCCGGCGAGCGCAACGCCGTGGCCTGCGGCTCCATCGAACACAAGATGGGCATCAAGGCCTCGGCCACCTGCGTGATGAACTTCGACGGCGCCAAGGGCTTCCTGATCGGCGAAGCCAACAAGGGCCTGGCCTGCATGTTCACCATGATGAACCACGCGCGCCTGGGCACCGGCATGCAGGGTCTCTGCCTCGGCGAGACCAGCTACCAGGGCGCCGTGCGCTACGCCCAGGACCGCCTGCAGATGCGTTCGCTGACCGGTCCGAAGGCGCCGGAGAAACCCGCCGACCCGATCATCGTCCACCCGGACGTGCGCCGCATGCTGCTGACCATGAAGGCGTTCAACGAGGGCAACCGCGCGCTGGCCTACTTCACCGCGCAACTGCTGGACATCGAGCACCTCTCCCAGGATGCCGAGGAGCGCGAGCGCGCCGCCAGCCTGCTGGCCTTCCTCACCCCGATCTGCAAGGCCTTCATGACCGAGACCGGCCTAGAAGTCACCAACATCGGCATGCAGGTGTTCGGCGGCCACGGCTTCATCCGCGAGTGGGGCATGGAGCAGCTGGTGCGCGACTGCCGCATCGCGCCGATCTACGAGGGCACCAACGGCATCCAGGCGCTGGACCTGCTGGGCCGCAAGGTCCTCGGCAGCCAGGGCAAGCTGCTGATGGGCTTCACCAAGCTCGTTCATCAACTCTGCCAGCAGCATGCCGAGCACCCGCAGCTCAAGGCGCAGGTCGCGCAGCTGTCGACGCTGAACAAGCAGTGGGGCGAGCTGACCCAGAAGGTCGGCATGGCCGCCATGAAGAACCCGGACGAAGTCGGCGCGGCCTCGGTCGACTACCTGATGTTCTCCGGCTACGTGACCCTGGGCTACTTCTGGTTGCGCATGGCGCTGGTCGCCCAGCAGAAGCTGGAGGAGGGCGCCGGCGAGGCGGCCTACTACCAGGCGAAGCTGGTTACCGCCGAGTTCTATTTCAGCCGCCTGCTGCCGCGCGCGCAGGCTCACGTGGCAGCGGCGGAGGCCGGTTCCGAGGTGCTGATGCGCCTGTCGGCCGAGCAGTTCGCCCTGTAATCCCCACGCCAGACGAGGAGGCCCGCTTCGCCGCGGGCCTCCTCGTTTTTTGCTACATATTGTGACCAATCTATAGTTGTGCAGTCACATCATGACGCTTAAAGTCTGAAAAGTTGTTGGAGTAAACTCCGGCGGCGTACCTTCGTGTACCTCCTATTCTGATACCGCTGGCTGCCTGATCAGCCGTCGTTTTCGTTCGAGGATCCATCATGGCTGACTACAAAGCTCCCCTGCGCGACATGCAATTCGTCCTCAATGAAGTCTTCGAGGTCGCCAACCTGTGGGCCGAACTGCCCGCCCTGGCCGAGACCGTCGATGCCGAGACCGCGTCGGCAATCCTCGAAGAGGCCGGCAAGGTCACCGGCGGCGTGATCGCCCCGCTGAACCGCAGCGGCGACGAAGAAGGCTGCAACTGGAGCGCCGAGGGCGTGAAGACCCCGGCCGGCTTCCCCGAGGCCTACCGCACCTACGCCGAAGGCGGCTGGGTGGGCGTGGGCGGCGCGCCGGAATTCGGCGGTATGGGCATGCCCAAGGTGATCGGCGCCCAGGTCGAGGAAATGGTCAACTCGGCCAACCTGTCCTTCGGCCTGTACCCGATGCTCACCGCCGGCGCCTGCCTGTCGCTGCTCAACCACGCCAGCGAAGAATTGAAGGCCAAGTACCTGCCGAACATGTACGCCGGCACCTGGGCCGGTTCCATGTGCCTGACCGAGCCGCACGCCGGCACCGACCTGGGCATGATCCGCACCAAGGCCGAACCGCAGGCCGACGGCAGCTTCAAGATTTCCGGCACCAAGATATTCATCACCGGCGGCGAGCACGACCTGACCGAGAACATTATCCACCTGGTCCTGGCCAAGCTGCCCGACGCGCCGGCCGGCTCCAAGGGCATCTCGCTGTTTCTGGTGCCGAAGGTGATGGTCAACGCCGACGGCTCCCTGGCCGGGCGCAACGCCGTGTCCTGTGGCTCCATCGAGCACAAGATGGGCATCAAGGGCTCCGCCACCTGCGTGATGAACTTCGACGGCGCCACCGGCTGGATCGTCGATGCGCCGAACAAGGGCCTGGCCGCCATGTTCACCATGATGAACTACGAGCGCCTGGGCGTTGGCATCCAGGGCCTGGCCACTGGCGAGCGCTCCTACCAGAGCGCGGTGGAGTACGCCCGCGAGCGTATCCAGAGCCGCGCGCCGACCGGCCCGGTGGCTCAGGACAAGGCCGCCGACCCGATCATCGTGCACCCTGACGTACGTCGCATGCTGCTCACCATGAAGGCGCTGAACGAAGGCGGCCGCGCCTTCTCCAGCTACGTCGCCATGCAGCTGGACACCGCCAAGTACAGCGAAGAGCCGACCACCCGCAAGCGCGCCGAGGAACTGGTCGCTCTGCTGACCCCGGTGGCCAAGGCCTTCCTCACCGACATGGGCCTGGAAACCACCATCCACGGCCAGCAGATCTTCGGCGGCCACGGCTTCATCCGCGAGTGGGGCCAGGAGCAGCTGGTGCGCGACTGCCGCATCACCCAGATCTACGAAGGCACCAACGGCATCCAGGCACTGGACCTGATGGGCCGCAAGATCGTCGGCAGCGGCGGTGCCTACTGCAAGCTGTTCACCGACGAGATCCGCGCCTTCACCGCCTCGGCGTCGGCTGAGCTGGCCGAGTTCACCGGCCCGCTGAATGCTGCCGTGCAGAACCTGGACGAGCTGACCGCCTGGGTCCTGGACCGCGCCAAGGGCAACCCGAACGAAATCGGCGCCGCCTCGGTCGAGTACCTGCACGCCTTCGGCTACACCGCCTACGCGTACATGTGGGCCCTGATGGCTCGCGCTTCGCTGGGCAAGGAAGGCCAGGACGAGTTCTATGCCAGCAAGCTCGGCACCGCGCGCTTCTACTTCGCCCGCCTGCTACCGCGCATCCACTCGCTGAGTGCCTCGGTGAAGGCCGGCAGCGAGTCGCTGTACCTGCTGGACGCCGCGCAGTTCTAAGCGTTCTGAGAAAGCCCCGCTCCGGCGGGGTTTTTATGGGTTATTTCTTTTCCGAAGAGCGCTAGTACGAATCCGTGTAAGCCTAAGCTTACAAGCAGTGGTGGTGATCGGCGTCTTTCTGACAAAGGCTTACAGCGGTAACCTTCTCCTCAGTCAGGACATTGCGCAGGAAGCGCCAACGACAATACGGAAACAAGGGAATCCACCAAGGACGGTGGCGAGCATGGACGTCAGGATATCGGTCTGCAAAACCCCGCTTCGCAAGAGGCGGGGTTTTTTCTTGCCTGCGTTTTCGGCAAGGGTGCCAAAGCGGTGGGACGCTTTTCTGTAGGAGCGAGCTTGCTCGCGAGTGCGTCCGCGCCGAAGCTTGTTCGCGAGCAAGCTCGCTCCTACAAGAGCCGGCGGCCCTCACACCGCCCCATCCAGCAGCGACTTGAGCAACTCCACCGTCGGCTGCTGCCGCTGCGCATCGCGGTAGACCAGGCCTACGCTCAACGGAATGCGCGGTTCGCTCAGTGGTTTCCACAGCAGGTTCGGATGTCCATGCATCTGCCGTGCGCGTCCCGGCAGCACGGTGGCGAAGCGCCTCTGCGGCAGGCTGTCGAGGATGCCGCTCATGTGGTTGAGCTCCGCCTGCACCCGTGGCCGCCGGCCGATGGCGGCCAGTTGCTCCTGCCAGATCTGCCGGGCGCGGAACTCTTCGCCCAGCAACAGCATCGGCAGTTCCGCCGCCTGGGCCAGGGAGACTTTCTTGAAGTCCTTCAGTGGATGGTCCGCCGGGATCACCAGTTGCAGTTCGTCCGGGTACAGCTCCACGCCGTGCAGCGCTGGCTGGCGCGGTGGCAGGAAGCCGATACCGATGTCCAGTTGCCCGGCCAGCAGGCGCCGCTCGATCTCCACGCCCGAGAGTTCGTAGATGCGCACCTGCACGTGCGGCTGCGCGGTGTGCAGGCGCTCCACCAGGTGCGGCACCAGGTTGGCGTTGACCGTCTGCAATACGCCGATGCTCAGGCTGCGCGCACTCTGCCCACGAAAAGCCCGCAAGGCTTCGCGGGCGCGCTCCAGGCCGTCCAGCAGGGGTACCGCGTGGTTGTACAGGGTGTGCGCGGCGACGGTCGGCAGCAGGCGTTTGCCGTTGCGCTGGAACAGCGCCACGTCGAGGTTCTGCTCCATCTGGCGGATCTGTTGCGAGAGCGCCGGCTGGGAAATCGCCAGGCGTTCGGCGGCGCGTCCGACGTGGCCTTCCTCGTAGAGCGCGACGAAATAGCGGAGCTGGCGGAAATCCATAAGGTCTGCTTATCAACGAAACTGGAAAATCGAAATGGATAGTCGGCTATCCAGGCCACTACTCTAGCGCTTGTCCGCTGTCTCAGATGGGTAGACAAAGGTGGAAAGCATCGTCATCCAGGGCGTTTTCATAGGCAAAGTCGAAGAGAGCTGGGGTGGTCTGCTCAGCGATATCGACAGGCTGGAAACGCATCAGGAAGTCTGGCTCGGCGCCCAAGGGCTGCCGGGGGACGCACGGGCCGACCTGCGCCGCGACGGCGGCCTGGAACGCGCACTGCATCATTACCCGGCCGAGCACTACCGTCACTGGCGCAAGCAGCACCCGCAGACGCGCTGGCGACCGCCGGCCTTCGGCGAGAACCTGTCGACCTTCGGCCTCAATGAGCACGAGGTGTGCATCGGCGACCTGTTCCGCTGGGGCGAAGCGCTGATCGAAGTGAGCCAGCCGCGCTCGCCGAGCTACCGCCTGGCGAAGCGCTGGAATCTCCCCGAGCTGCCGCTGGAAGTGCAGGAGCAGGGCCGCTGCGGCTGGTTCTACCGGGTTCGCCGTTCCGGCATGGTCGCCCCCGACGCACCGCTGGAGCTGGTACAGCGGCACTACCCGCAACTCTCCGTGGCAAGCCTGCTGGACTGGTACTTCGGCCATCCCCTGGAACCTACCGGGCTGCGCCTGATGATGGCCTGCGACGCGCTCTCCCTGCGCTGGCGCAAGACCGCCGCGCAACGCCTCTCCAGTGGCGTGGTGGAAGACTGGACGGCCCGCCTGGCAGGCCCCGAATGCCTGGAACAGGGCGGTCTGCAAGCCTGAGCCGCACTGCTTCCGCAAACGCCCTCGCGCCCGCCTCCGGACGTCGTCTTGGTCCTGTGGGGCGGCTTTTATTCCCGTCGCCGGGCTCCTCAACGGGGCTCGGCGGCGTTGTCATCCCGTCGTAACAACCCGTTCCTAACCTTCCGCGCATATCTTTCATTGGCAACCCGAGCCGTCCTGCCGACGGCCGTGCGGAAGGAACCCCTCCATGAGCGAACGATTCCAGGACTTCCACAATCGACTGGCCGCCTTCGATGACCAGGTGATCAACCCGTCCGGCAATGTGCCGATGAGCGGGCTGATCGACCCCGCCCGCCGCCGTCTGCTGAAGAACAGCCTGGTGCTCGGCGCGGTCGCTTTCCTTGGCGGAGGTCTGTATGCGCCGCGCCGTCTGTTCGCCGCCGATGCAGCGACACCTTCCGTGCTGCTGGGCTTCAAGGGCGTGCCGGTGCAGCAGGACCCGAAGTTCGACCGGGTGATCGTCGCCGAGGGCTACAGTGCGCGGCCGTTCTTCTCCTGGGGCGACCCGGTGGTGACCGGCGCGCCAGCCTGGAAGGGTGACGCCAGCGAGGATTGGAAAGCCCAGGAACTGCAGGCCGGCGACAACCACGACGGTATGCACTACTTCGCCTTCCCGGATGCGCCGGACAGCCACGGCCTGCTGGTGATCAACCACGAGTACATCAACCCGACGCTGCACCCCAAGGGCCAGACCTTCGAGGATCGCCCCGATGGCTCGCGGGGCCGCCCGGAAGGTGAAGTGCGCAAGGAAATCGCCGCCCACGGCCTGAGCGTGATCGAGGTGAAGAAGGATGCCAGCGGCCAGTGGCAGCGCGTCGAGGGTTCGAACTACAACCGCCGCATCACCGGCAGTTCGCCGCTGGAACTGTCCGGCCCCCTGGCCGGCAATGACCTGCTGCGCACCGCCAGCGACCCCGAGGCCAAGCAGGTACTCGGCACCCTGAACAACTGCTCGATGGGCGTTACGCCCTGGGGCACCTATCTGGCTTGCGAAGAGAACTGGCACCAGTACTTCGTCAACCGCGACAAGGACGATTACGCCAGGCGTGTTTCGCACAAGCGCTACGGTCTGTCCAACGGCGCGTTCAGCAACTACTACGCCTGGGAAGCGGTGGACGAACGCTTCGATGCCACGCCAAAGGCCGGCCAGCCCCACGGCGGCCACGTCAACGAACCGAACCGCTTCGGCTGGGTAGTGGAGATCGATCCCTTCGACCCGACGTCCACCCCGAAGAAGCGCACCGCGGTGGGGCGCTTCTGTCGCGAGTGCTCGACCCTTTCGCTGGGGGCCGACAACCGCATGGCCTTCTACTACGGCGACGATACCAAGGGTGAGTACATCTACAAGTTCGTCCCGGCCGGCACGTACAACCCTGACGACCGCGCTGCCAACCGCGACCTGCTGGACGAGGGCACCCTGTATGTCGCCCAGTTCAGCGACGACGGCAGTGGCCGCTGGCTGCCGCTGGTGCACGGGCAGAATGGCCTGACCGCCGAAAACGGTTTTGCCAGCCAGGCCGAGGTGCTGGTCAATGCCCGCGCCGCCGCCGACAAGCTGGGCGCCACGCCGATGGACCGCCCGGAGTGGGTCGCGGTGCAGCCAGGCAGCCGCGCCGTGTACGTCAGCCTTACCAATAACGATGCACGGGGCAAGAAGCAGCCGGTGGACGCCGCCAACCCGCGCAAGGAAAACCTCCACGGGCAGATCCTGCGCTGGGACGAAGCCGGCGGCGATCCGACTAGCACGAGCTTCCAGTGGGAAGTCTTCCTGCTGGCCGGCGAACAGCAAGGCTCCGGCGCGCCGGAGAACCTGGTGGGCACCATCAACGGCGACATCTTCTCCTCGCCGGATGGCCTGTATTTCGACACTGCCGGCCGCCTGTGGATCGAGACCGACTACGACGATGCCGAGCAACCCATGCGCGTCATGGGCTGCAACCAGCTGCTCTGCGCCGACCCGCACAGCCGCGAGGTGCGCCGCTTCCTGGTGGGGCCGCGCGGCTGCGAACTGACCGGCATCACCCAGACCCCGGATGGCAAGACGCTGTGGGTGAACATCCAGCATCCGGGCATCAGCTTCCCGGCCAGCGACGGCAAGAGCATCCCGCGCTCCACGACGCTGGTGATCACCAAGGACGATGGCGGGGTAATCGGGACCTGATACCCCTCGCGGTACGGACAGGGACTGCTCCCGTAGCGGACCTTGTCCGCGATCCGGCCGGTGGCCAGCAATGGCACCGCTATCGCGGAGAAGTACCGCGCCTATGCGGGCCGGCCTGCTCCTGTAGTAAGCGGACTCCGTCCGCAAGGGGCTCCGTGCCATGCGATCGCGGACGAAGTCCTCTTCTGCGAAGGGCGGTTTTGCGCGGGGCTCAGGGGGAGCATAGCCCGCAGGGATGGCCGGTACACGGGCGGTTCGCGAGCAAGCTCGCTCCTACGAAGAGCGGGCGCGAGCGTCGGAAAGTCGGGGCCTGTAGGAGCGGGCTTGCTCGCGAACAAACCCCGCCGAGCACTCAAAGCTCGACCTCACCTCCCGCCAACGCACACAACTCCGTGAAGTCGACAATCTCCGTCTCCCGCCCATCCACCCGCACCAACCCGTGCTTCTGCAGGCGAGTGAAACTGCGCGACACGGTCTCCACCGCCAGCCCCAGGTAATCGCCGATCTCGTTGCGCGACATGCTCAGGCGGAAGCGCGTGGCGGAAAAGCCGCGGTCGCGGAAGTGCGCGGAAATATTGAGCAGGAAGGCAGCGATCCGCGAGTCCGAGTTCAGCCGCGAGAGCAGCAGCTTCATCTGCTGATCCTCGCGGATCTTGCGGCTCATCATCAGCATGATCTGGTGCGACAGCCCCGGAATCTGGATCGACAGTTCTTCCAGCTGGTGGAAGGGGATCTCGCTGCACAGCGTGCTTTCCAGCGCCTGCGCCGACACCGGGTAGCTGCCTTCGCCCATGCCGGAGAAGCCGAAGATCTCGGTGGCGAAATAGAAGCCGGTGATCTTCTCCAGACCCTGCTCATTGGTGGTGAAGGTCTTGATCGAGCCGGAACGAACCAGGTACACGTTGTGGAACGGGTCGCCCTGGCGGAACACGAAGTCCCCTTTATGCAGCAGGTGCCCCGGCTTGATGATCGCCTCGAGCTCCTGGACCTTGTCGTCACTCAGGGTCGGCGGCGCCAACCGGCAGTTCTTGCAGTACGGTTGCGGTTTGATCATCTGATTCATCCATATCCCCATGCGCCGGCCAATCGCGCGCTAAAAAGCGTTCCTCGGGCGCATCGGCCCCCACGTAAACCATAGCAACTGGCGGCCATCTGTCACTTGTCGGGAGCCCGGCAAAGGCGGCGCCGAATGGATTTTTCATACCGGCTTGACCCTTTCTTCACTGCGCCGACCGCAGTCTTTCGCGCTGTGCATCCTGGGGTCATGGGGGAGCCCGCAGGAGCTCCGGGTGCAGACGACGCGGCCGCCGGGATAGGCGCCCGCCCTGCCCATTTCTGGAGTCTTGTCCGTGAACAAACTGCCACAGATCACCCTGGCCTTCTGGGTGATGAAAATCTGCGCGACCACCCTGGGGGAAACCGCCGGCGACCTGCTGTCGATGACTCTCGACGTCGGCTATGCGATCAGTTCGCTGATCCTCATCAGCGTCTTCCTCGTCACCCTGGTCGGCCAGCTCGCCAGCAAACGCTACGTGCCCTGGTTGTACTGGCTGGTGATCCTCTCCACCAGCACCGCCGGCACCACCATGTCGGACTTCATGGACCGCACCCTGGAGCTTGGCTACGCCACCGGGTCGGCGATCCTGGTGAGCATCCTGGTGGCGATCTTCGCGCTATGGCGTTTCAGCGGTACCTCGCTGTCGGTGGACAACATCCGCAGCTTCAAGGGCGAGATGTTCTACTGGATCGCCATCCTCTTCTCCAACACCCTGGGCACCGCGCTGGGCGACTTCCTCGCCGACGATTCGGGCCTGGGCTTTGCTGGCGGCGCGCTGCTGATCGGCAGCCTGATCGCCGTGGTAGTGATGCTGCACTACTTCACCAAGCTGTCCTCGGTGTTGCTGTTCTGGGTGGCCTTCGTACTGACCCGGCCGTTCGGCGCGACCCTGGGCGACATGCTGACCAAGTCCCATGAGAAGGGCGGGCTGGACTTCGGCACCATCGGCTCCTCGGCCATCCTCGCCGGCATCCTGGTGGCGCTGGTGGTGGTGGTCAGCGTGCGGCAGAAGCGCGAGGAGCAGGACGGCGCCGCAGTGCTGTCTTCCTGACGATCTGAAGCGCAGCCCGTCCGCAAAAAGCGCGTCGGGCTAGCCTTGTGAAATTTGTTCTGTTATTTTTCATGAAAAATAATCAGAACAATTTCACGAGGTGGCCATGTTCCTGCGTTCGAGCGAGCCGGTCGGTACTTACTATGCCGGCGCCAACCCCGAGCTGATCCAGCCGCGCGATGCGTTGCGCGAACCGCTGGAGTGCGAAGTGCTGGTGATTGGCGCGGGGTTCAGCGGCCTGCACACGGCCCTGCAACTCGCCGAAGGCGGTCGCCAGGTCTGCATGATCGAGGCCAGTCGCATCGCCTGGGCCGCGTCCGGGCGCAACGGTGGCCAGGCCCTGCCGGGCTGGTCCAGCGACCTCGGCCCGATCGAAGCCGACCTTGGCCATGAAGGCGCGCTGCGTCTCTGGCAGGGCATGCTCTGGGCCGCCCATGAACTCCGTGATTTGCCGCAACGCCACGGTTTCGACTGCGACTACCGCATCGGCCACCTGTGGACTGCCGTGCTGCCGCGTCGCGTCGGCATGCTCTACGACTGGCAAGCCGAGGCCAATCGCCGCTGGGGCTACGAAGGCCTGCAATTCATCCCCCGTGAAGAGCTGCCGCAGTGGATCGCCAGCGACCGCTATCAGGCCGGCCTCTACGACCCCAATTCGGCGCACCTGAACCCGCTCAAGCTGGCCTACGGCCTGGCCGGTGCCTTCGAGCGCGCCGGCGGGCGAATCTTCGAGCAGACCCGTGCCCTGAGCTTTCGCGAGAGCGGCAGCGGCTATGAAGTGACCACCGAGCTTTCTAATGGCGAGCGGGGCAGCGTGCGCTGCGCCTCCCTGGTGCTGGCCTGCAACGCCTACATCGATGGGCTGGACCGCGACGTCTCCGAGCGCATCCTGCCGGTGGGCACCTACCAGGTCGCCACCGCGCCGCTGGGCGAGGAACAGGCCTGCTCGCTGCTGCCGAAGAACTGCTGCGTCACCGACAACCAGTTCGTCCTCGACTACTTCCGCCTGACCCCCGATCATCGCCTGCTGTTCGGCGGCGGCTGCACCTACCTGGGCGGCATGCCTTCGGACATTCGCGCCGCCACGCGCCCCTATGTCGAGCGAGTGTTCCCGCAGCTCAAGGGCGTGGAACTGGAATACGCCTGGGGCGGCCATATCGACTGCAGCATGCGCCGCACCCCGGACATCGGCCGGCGCGGCGAGCTGTACTGGCTGCAGGGCTATTCCGGCCACGGCGTGCTGCCGAGCCTGGCCGCGGCCCACGCGGTGAGCGAAGCCATGTTCGGCCGCAGCGACGAGCTTGACCTCTATCAACGCATCCGCAATCCCGGGTTCCCCGGTGGGCAGCGCTTCGCCGCGCCACTGGAAGCCGTCGGCAAGGCCTGGTATCGATTGCGCGACTTTTTCTGAATCGGACTTCGCCATGACCCAGACGGCCGCCAACGAACACCTCGCCACGCTGATCCGCGACCTGCGCAAGCACAAGAACCTCACCCTGGGCGCGCTGGCTGAACAGATCGGTCGCTCGGTGGGTTTCCTCTCCCAGGTCGAGCGCGGCCTGTCGCAACCCACCGTGGCCGACCTCACCGCCATCAGCGAAGCCCTGGGCGTACCGACCACCTACTTCTACGCCGGCGAGACCCGCCGTGAGCTCGACTGGGTGACCCGTCCGGCCGACCGCCGCACGCTCTACTACGCCGGTGGCATCACCGACATCCTCGCCTCGCCGAACATGTCCGGCGGCTTCTCCATGCTCGACAGCATCCTTGCCCCGGGTGCCACCAGCGGCGAGGGGCACCTGAACGACAGCTCGGAGCAGGGCGGTTTCGTCCTCGAAGGCGAACTGACCCTCTGGTACGAGGAACAGACCGTCACGCTCCACGCCAACGACAGCTTCCAGTTGCCGCCGCACAGCCAGTTCCGCTACGGCAACCTCACCGACAAACCCACGCGAGTGCTCTGGATCTTCACGTGAGTTTCCCAAGCCAGCCCACGCGGGTTGGCTTGGGAAAACGATCCGGCGCCGCCCGCACAGAAAAGGCCCCTGCACCATGAACCGCCCGACCTATCCCGACCTGCTCAGTGAAGTCCGTGCCTTCCGCCAGCAATACCCGGACATCCGCTACGTCGACCTGATCTGCCTGGACATCCCCGGCCACTTCTACGGCAAGCGCTACCCCGTCGACATGCTGGAAAAAGTCGCCGCCGGCAGCCCGCTGAAACTGCCGCAGAACTGCGTGCTGCTGGGCGCGCAGGGCGGCTTGCACCCCATCGGCGACTACTGCTTCAACGACGGCGACCCGGATGCGCCGCGCCGCCTGATCCCCGGTTCGCTCAAGCCGGTGCGCTGGGAAAACCAGCCGCTGGGGCAGATGCTGATCAGCTCCGACGGTACCCACGCGCCCATCGAGTTCGAACCGCGCGAAGTGCTGGCCCGCGTCATGCAGCGCCTGGAATCCAAGGGCATCCGCCCGGTGGTGGCCTTCGAGCTGGAGTTCTACCTGTTCGACAAGAAGCTCGACGCCGGCCTGCCGCAGTACCCGCGCGACCCGCTGTGCGACGACGAGGACGACCAGCCGAACATGCACATCGAGCGCCTGTCGCGCTTCTCCGATGTGCTCCATGAGATCGTCGAAGCCTCCCGCGAGCAGGGCGTGGACGCCAACGTCATCACCGCCGAGATCGGTCCGGGCCAGTTCGAGATCAACTTCGCCCACTGCGACGACGGCCTGCACGCCGCCGACCAGGCCGCGCTGTTCACCCGCGCCACCCGTGGCGTGGCGCTCAAGCACGGCTACCGCGCCAGCTTCATGAGCAAGCCCTACCTGCATGCGCCGGGCAGCGGCATGCACGTGCATGTCAGCCTCTACGACCGCGACGGCAACAATCTGCTCGACCAGGACAACCAGCAGGCCCTGCGCCACGCCGTGGCCGGCTGCCTGGAGCTGCTGCCGCACTGCATGCCGATCTTCGCCGCCAACCACAACGCCTACCGCCGCTACGGCTCCCGTGTGAACGCCGCGAGCAAGGCCAGCTGGGGTTTCGAGGACCGCGATGCGTGCATTCGCATTCCCGAGTCCGATGGCAGGAACCTGCGCATCGAACACCGTCTCGCCGGCGCCGACGCGAACCCGTATCTCGTGCTGGCGGCGATCCTCACCGGCATGGAGCACGGCCTGGAAGCCCGCCAGGAGCCGATCCCGCCGCTGAACGAAGACCGCGACAGCGGCATCGACTTCCCCCGCGACATGCTCGGCGCCGTCGCCGAGATGGAAGACCACCCGGTGGTCAAGGAAAGCCTGGGCAGCGAGTTCGTCTTTGTCTATTGCGAGAACAAGCGCCACGACCACCTGGACTTCATGAACGAAGTCAGCGCGCGGGAGTACCGCTGGTTCCTGTAACGCCTGATGCAACTTGTAGGAGCGAGCTTGCTCGCGAACAACCCTCACTGCGGGGCCTGGTTCGCGAGCAAGCGCGCTCCTGCGAAAAGCGGAAGCTACCGGCGAGCGCGTTATCAAGCGGCGCACCGATCAGACCCTTTCCCTCCGGGAGAGGAAGACCCTGGCGCGGACCCGACCTGCCCGACGTCAGCGTCAGATTCTCTGAACCCGCTCCGCTCGCCAACGGTCCATTCCATGCAACAGGCAATCTCACAAGGAGCCACCGCATGGACCTCATCCGCATCCTCATCGCCATCCTTCTGCCGCCGCTGGGCGTGTTCCTCCAGGTCGGTTTCGCCGGCGCGTTCTGGCTCAATATCCTGCTGACGCTGCTCGGCTACATCCCCGGCATCGTCCACGCCGTGTACATCATCGCCAAGCGCTGAGGTTTCCTGATGCTCAGGCCGTTTCGGTCAGAGCAATACGCTCGCCATCATCGAACCCGTCGTGTACCGCGAGCGTCAGTGCGACAGGCCAGCTCCAGCCGCCAGCTTTCCACCAGCATTCGGCGAGCCAGGATTTGAGGGTGTTGGCCATCAGCGTGACGCCGCCGAAATCGCCTTCGAAGTACGCCAGGTCGAACTCGGGGATGCTCTGCAGGCCCAACTGCAGGTCCATCGCCTTGCCGGCAAACAGGGTGGGGTCCGAGGCATCCACCTTGTTGTTCTCGCCGCTGAGGTAGAGCCAGGCTTCCGGTACATCGAGACCGTCCTCGCCCAGGAATAGCTGGACCTCCCCCGTGAGTGGTTCATCGGGCAGGGCGCGTGCGAGCAGGGTACGGAACTTGTCGATTGTCGTCGGTGTGGTGCGCTGCAGGTGGCGACGGTAGCGCTGGCAGAACTGATCGGGACTCAGGCCGTAAGGGATCATGTCTCGAGCTCACGGTGCTGGCGCGAATGGGTAACCCGTCGCGCCGGATGAGGGAAAGGGACATTCTTGGCGAGCCTTGGCCGGGTTCCAGGCTGCCGTCGGCGGGATGTGACCCGGCACATCGCTCGTATCCCTCCAGCCGATGCGGGGTTCGCTCTTACACCCAGATCGGTAACTGGGCGTGTACATGCGTCATCACAGATGCGCTTGAACACACCCGTCTCAGCCGGGGCGCTACTTCTGGAAGCGAGGATCGCGCCGTACTTTAAAGCTATTGCACGCAGGGCACATCAATACCAGTCGAGTACTTCGCTGGAAGACATGCTGGCACTTGCTGCATACAAAAAAATACGGCGGACCACCGTGAAAGGCCGGGCTCATCTCTTTTTTGACAGCGTGAGCAAGAAGCCGCCCCCAGCAGACTGAGATGGGCCATCCTGATCGTTCGGCTTGTTCGTGACGCTCCCCTTGGCACCGATCTTCGCGTCGTAGTCGTTGTACATCGTCAAAAAGGCCAAACCCAAAAGCGTAAGTCCACCGATAGCGGCTATCGCTACCGAGGCGCCTGCGGCCGACAGGCCTGCAACGGCAGCACCAGAGACCCAGCCGACAGGATTCCAACTGTTCGCCACCACCACACCCGCGCCAGCGAGCATGGCCAGCGCAACCGGCTTTTTCACTTTTTTGGCGATATCGACCTTCCTCGCCAAATCAGGGTCGGTGATTGTGATTTCTTTCACCCCGGCATCGAGCGCTGCCTTGAGTTCCGAAACAGTAGACACTGAGCGATGGCTAGACATGATTCCTTCTCCGTCGTGTTGCCATATTTTCATTGAGCAGGCCTGTCATCAAATCAGGCACAGAACGCTGATGTATATCACATTGCCACTGCTGATGGGCGAACGAGAGGCCAGGTCAAACGGACCGGTGTCGTTGAGCGCCGGTGCGGTGTTTACGGGGCCTGGGGGGCCTGGGGGGGCTGGGCGAGCGGGTGATGAGGGGGAGCTGGGTCCCGGAGAGAAGTAGCTGCCAATGTGGGCGTTGGAAAGAAAAATGGGCTAGATCATCCGTCGCCGGATGCTCTAACCCATTGATATTGGTGGTGGGCCCACACGGACTCGAACCGTGGACCAAAGGATTATGAGTCCTCTGCTCTAACCGACTGAGCTATAGGCCCCCAGAAGGCCGGCGGATTATACCGATGCGTTTTCCGTAGCGCCAACCGGGTTGAGCGGAGTGAGGAATCGGTTGGCAAATGCGTCGGCTGGCAGCGGTGGGCTGAGGGCGTAGCCCTGGATCTGGTCGCAGCCTTCGGCTTCGAGGAAGTGTTCCTGGGCCTGGTGTTCCACGCCTTCGGCGATCACGGTGAGATTCATGCTGCGGCCCAGGGCGATGATGGCGCGGGCGATGGCGGCGTCGTGTGGGTCGTCGGGCAGACCGTGGACGAAGGATTGGTCGATCTTCAGGGTGTCCAGCGGCAGTTGTTTGAGGTAGCTGAGGGATGAGTAGCCGGTGCCGAAGTCGTCGATGGCCAACTGCACGCCGAGGTTCTTCAGGCTGTGCAGGATGGATAGGGCTTCCTCGGTCTGGTGCATGAGGAAGCTTTCGGTGATCTCCAGTTGCAGGCGCGACGCCTGCAGGTGGTATCGGGCGAGCAGGTCGCGGATGCGTTCGACGAGGTGGGGCTGGCGCAGTTGTGCGCCGGCGAGGTTGACCGAGAGCGGGCCGAAGGCGGCGTGGCTGTCCTGCCAGCGGCTCATCTGGCGGCAGGCTTCGCGCAGCACCCAGTCGCCCAGTGGCAGGATCAGGCCATTTTCCTCGGCCA
The DNA here is from genome assembly GCF_000349845.1 of Pseudomonas sp. ATCC 13867. NCBI lineage: Bacteria > Pseudomonadati > Pseudomonadota > Gammaproteobacteria > Pseudomonadales > Pseudomonadaceae > Pseudomonas > Pseudomonas sp. ATCC 13867. Next base: position 529,594 of record NC_020829.1, read on the forward strand.
GGGGGATGAAGCGGTCCGGAGAAATCGCACCGAATTGTGGATGTTTCCAGCGGATCAGGGCTTCGGCTCCGACCAGTTGGCCGCTGCCCAGGGCCAGCTTGGGTTGGTAGTACAGCTGTAGCTGGTCGCTTTCCAGGGCACGGCGCAGTTCGTGTTCCAGGGCCATGCGTTCGGTGGCCTGGAAGGTGAGTTCGCGGGTGTAGAACTCGACGCGGTTGCGGCCCTGGGCTTTGGCGCGGTACATGGCGGCGTCGGCGTTCTTTACCAGGGTGGCGACATCGTTGCCGTCGACGGGGTAGAGGCAGATGCCGATGCTGGCGCTGACGAAAAATTCCTGTTCGCCGGCGATGAACGCCGTTTCGAAGCAATGCAGCAGCTTTTTCGCGACATGCTCGGCGTCTACCGCCCGATGCAGGCCGGGCAGCAGGATGATGAATTCATCGCCGCCCTGACGGGCCACGGTGTCGATGTCGCGTAGTTGGTCGCGCAGGCGTTGGGCGATGGATTGAAGCAGCAGGTCGCCGACCGGATGGCCGAGGCTGTCGTTGATGTGCTTGAAGCGGTCGAGGTCGAGGAAGAGTACGGCGCCCTGGTGATGGTCTTCCTGGGCTTCCTTGAGTGCCGTGGTCAGGCGGTTTTCGAAGAGCAGACGGTTGGGCAGGCCGGTGAGCGGGTCGTGGTGGGCCTGGTAGTCGAGCTTCGCCTGGGCGTACTTGAGGGTGGAGATGTCGGCGAACACGCCGACGTAGTGCGACAGTTCGCCGTCGGTGTTGCGCACGGCGCTGATGGTCAGCCACTCCGGGTACAGTTCATGGTTCTTGCGACGGTTCCAGATTTCGCCCTGCCAGTGGCCTTCGGCGTTGAGCTGGTGCCAGAGGGCGATGAAGAAGCTGCTGTCGTGCTGGCCGGAGGCAAGCAGGCGCGGCGAGTGGCCAAGCGTTTCCTGTTCGCTGTAGCCGGTGATTTCGCTGAAGGCGCGGTTGACGGCGATGATGCGTTGGCTGGCGTCGGTGATCATCACGCCTTCGGCGGTGCTTTCGAACACGGTGGCGGCCAGTTGCAACTTTTCCTGCATCTGCTGGCGTTCGGTGATGTCGCGGGCGATGGTCAGCAGGCAGTCGTCGCTGCCGATGGTGATGCGGTGGGCGGAGAGCTCGCACAGGCGCAGGCCGCCGTCACGGGTGCGGATCTGCACGGTGAAGTCCTGCACGCCGGATACCTGGTCGACGGCCCTGAGCAGCCGCTCGCGGTCGCTGGGATTGGCCCAGAGCCCGAGGCTGAGGGTGGAGCGCTGGTCGACGTCGTCCCGGGCGTAGCCGGTGATGCGGGTGAAGCCGTCATTGACCTCCACCAGGCGTCCGTCGCTGATGCGGGTGATGAGCATGCCGTCGGGCGAGGCGTGGAAGGCTTTGGCGAATTTTTCCTCGGAGACGCGCAACTGCTGCTGGGTTTGCTTGACCTGGGTGATGTTGCGCACGACCACGACCAGCGCGGGGGTGTCGTCGAGGACAATGTGCTGGGCCGAGAGCAGGCCGGTGAAACGGCTGCCGTCCCGACGATTGAGAGGGATTTCGATGTTGTCGAGGTTCTGCCCCTGCAGGCGGGCGAGTATCGCCGGGCCCATGCCGGGTTCGCCCCAGATGCCCAGTTCGGTGGAGGTCTTGCCGAGCGCCTCGCTGGCCGGTACGCCGATCTGCTGCTCGAAGGTGCTGTTCACCGCCAGCAGTCGGCCGTCGGCGCGCTGGGCGAGAACGATGATGTCCGGGCAGTGGTGGAACACCGAGGCAAACTTCTGCTCGGACAGGCGCAGCGCCTGTTCGGTCTGCTTGGCCTCGGTGATGTCGATCATCAGGCCGCGCAGGATCAGGTCGTCGCCATGCTGGATCAGGGTGACGATGTCGCGAATCCAGACCACCCGGCCATCGGCGGCGAGCATGCGGTAATCGAAGCTGTGGTTGCGCCCCGCCTGGCTCTCGCTCATGCAGTAGGCGACGGCGTGGTCGGCGTCGTCCGGGTAGAGGGTGCGCTGCCAGAAGCCGGGTTCCAGCCAGTCCTTGATCGGGTAGCCGAGTAGCCGCTGGGCGTGGGGGGAGACGTAGGTGAAGCGGTTTTCCGTCAGGCGCATTTCCCAGGCGATGGCTGCCAGGCTCTCGACCAGGCCGCGATAGTGCTGTTCGCTGTCGCGCAGGGCCTGTTCGAGCTTTTCCCGCCGCTGCATTTCCCCGCGCAGGCGGCGGTTCATGGTGACCAGTACCAGGACGGTGAAGGCGATCAGCAGGAAGATGGGGACGGCGATGCCGAGCATTTCGCGCCAGACCGGCCGCTTGTCGAGCAGGCCGCCGACCCAGGGCTCCTGCAGGGCTTCCACGTCTTCGGGTTTGAGCTCGGCGACTACCTTGTCGATGATGTCGGCGAGGATGGCCTGGTCCTTCGGAACGGCCATTGCCAGTTGGTAGCGATAGGGCGTCTCACCGCTGATCTGCACGCCTTCGAGCTTGAGCTGGCGCAGGGTCCAGACGCTGGAGGCGAGGTCGCCGACGAAGGCGTCGACCTGACCGGTGGCCAAGGCCTGGAGACCGGCGGCGATGCTGGGGAGCGGCTGCAGGTTGAGGTCTGGATGGTTGGCGACCAGCAGTTCATAGGGCGCGTAATGGACGACCACGCCGACCTTCAGGCCGTATAGGTCCTTGAGGGTGCGCGGCGCCGGCCCGTCCTTGCGCCCGAGGATAATGATCGGGAAGTCCAGGTAGGGGCGGGTGAACGTCAGGTATTCCAGGCGCTCCGGCGTCGCCATGATGCCGGGGAGGATGTTGATCCGCCCGTCGCGGGCCTGCTGCAGGACTTCACCCCAGGTGGCGGGCTCCACCGGTTCCAGCTGGACGTTCAGACGTTGGCTGATGAGGTTGACGTAGCTGGCGGACAGGCCCTGGTAGTGGCCGTCGCTGTCGCGAAATTCGAAGGGCGGCCAGGAGGTATCGACGCCCAGGCGCAGGCTCGGATGCGCTTGCAGCCAGCGCTGTTCTTCAGGCGATAAATCCAGGGCGAGCGCCTGTCCTGCCCAGAATGCGAGACACCACAGCAGAACTGCCAGCAGGCGCGGCATGAAGGGCCTCATTCCAGGGGGGGATTATGCCGAAGTGTAGACGTGGCACTTTGCCCAGTGGAAGGCCCCAAAGAAAAACCCCCGGCTCGGGCCGGGGGTTTTTCATCACTCGTCGAGGAAGGAGCGCAGGTGCTCGCTTCGCGACGGGTGGCGCAGCTTGCGCAGCGCCTTGGCTTCGATCTGGCGGATACGCTCACGGGTTACATCGAACTGCTTGCCGACTTCCTCGAGGGTGTGGTCGGTATTCATGTCGATGCCGAAGCGCATGCGCAGGACCTTGGCTTCGCGAGCGGTGAGACCGGCGAGGACTTCGCGGGTGGCTTCCTTGAGGCTCTCGCTGGTCGCCACTTCGATCGGCGACTGCATGGTGGAGTCCTCGATGAAGTCGCCCAGATGCGAATCTTCGTCGTCCCCGATCGGCGTCTCCATCGAGATCGGTTCCTTGGCGATCTTCAGGACCTTGCGGATCTTGTCTTCCGGCATGTCCATACGTTCGCCCAGCTCTTCCGGGGTCGGTTCGCGGCCCATCTCCTGCAGCATCTGGCGGGAGATGCGGTTGAGCTTGTTGATCGTCTCGATCATGTGCACCGGAATACGGATGGTACGCGCCTGGTCGGCGATCGAGCGGGTGATCGCCTGGCGGATCCACCAGGTGGCGTAGGTCGAGAACTTGTATCCGCGACGGTATTCGAACTTGTCCACCGCCTTCATCAGGCCAATGTTGCCTTCCTGGATCAGGTCGAGGAACTGCAGGCCACGGTTGGTGTACTTCTTGGCGATGGAGATCACCAGACGCAGGTTCGCCTCGACCATTTCCTTCTTGGCGCGGCGAGCTTTCGCCTCGCCGATGGACATGGCGCGGTTGACGTCCTTGATCTCGGAGACGGTCAGCTGCGAGCTGGTTTCCAGGTCGGCCAGCTTCTGCTGGTTGCGCTGGATGTCGTCCTTCAGGCGTTCGATGGCCTCGGCGTACTTGGGCTTGCCCTTGAGCACGCTGTCGACCCAGGCGGTGTCGGTTTCGTGGCCGGGGAACTGGCGCAGGAAGTCGGCACGCGGCATGCGCGCGTCACGCACGCACAGTTGCATGATGGCGCGTTCCTGGCGACGAACGCTGTCCAGCGCATCGCGGACCTTGGCGACCAGGGCGTCGAACTGCTTGGGCACCAGCTTGATCGGCATGAACAGTTCGGCCAGGGCGAGCAGTTCCTCGCTGGCCTGTTTGCTGCTGCGACCATGCTTCTTCAGGGCCTTCTTGGCCTTGTCCAACTGCTCGGAGACGGCGCCGAAACGACGGGCGGCCTCTTCCGGGTCCGGACCGCCATCGCCCTCGTCATCGCTGTCGGAGCTTTCGCCGTCGCTTTCCTCGTCTTCTTCCTCGTCCTTGGCCTTGGCCTCGGTGCTGTCGTCCTTCAGGCCGACGGGCTCGACTTCCTCGGCCGGCAGGCTGCCGTCATCGGGATCGATGTAGCCGCTCAGGATGTCGGACAGGCGGCCGCCTTCGGCGGTCACGCGGCTGTATTCCTCGAGGATGCCGTCCACCGTGCCCGGGAACTGGGCGATGGCGCTCATCACTTCGCGGATGCCTTCCTCGATGCGCTTGGCGATTTCGATCTCGCCTTCGCGGGTCAGCAGTTCCACGGTACCCATTTCGCGCATGTACATGCGCACCGGGTCGGTGGTGCGGCCGACGTCGCTCTCTACCGCGGCCAGGGCGGCGGCGGCTTCTTCGGCGGCGGCTTCATCGGTATCGGTTTCCGCCAGCAACAGGGCATCCGCATCCGGGGCTGTCTCGAATACGTTGATCCCCATGTCGTTGATCATGCGGATGATGTCTTCTACCTGTTCCGGATCAGAGATATCCTCCGGCAGGTGGTCGTTGACCTCTGCGTAAGTCAGGTAGCCCTGCTCACGACCACGGCTGATCAACTCTTTGAGACGAGATTGCTGTTGCGCTTTTCCGGACATAACACCCTATCCACTGAAGGTCTTGGCGGGCTGAAATTAAGCCGAGGATTATACCAGATTCGAGGCTTCAGGCGCCAGTTCAGCTCTGGGGGCCTGGTGACGGGGAGGAGCTGATGTGCTCTCGCAGCAAGGCTTTCTCTTCGTCGGTCAGTTCACTGGGGCTCTTCTGCAGAACGCTACGCAGGCGTGCTTCGCGGCTGCCGTGCAGTTGGTTGTGTGCAAGTGTAGTAATGGTGTCGATGAACTGCTTTTCAAGATTGTCCTGACCGATCAGCCATTCCTTTTCCGCAAGGACCTGCAACAGGCGTCCTTGTGGGGTTCCGTGCCAGCGCGCGATCAAGTGCATCGAGCGCTGGCTGGGGTTCTTCTGTAGCGCTTCGACCAGCGCAGCTAGCAGTTGCGAGTAGGTCTGGCCTTCGTTGGCGAAATGGCTGGCATCCTCGACCTTCTGCGCCAATTGCGGATGGTGCAGCAGGGTTCGCAGTGCGGTGAGGGTCGGTGATTCGACGCTGATCTCGGTGCGCGGCTGGCGCGGGGCGAAGTCGCGTTTCCGGCCGTTGCCATCCCACTTGCGCTCGCCTTTCCAGGATTTCCTGCCCTGTTTGGCGCCGCCGTTGCCGGCGGAAAAGTCCTTCGGTGCCTCGAAATAGCTCGAAGCGTCCTGGTAGTGGCTGTCGCCGTGGTCGGCGAACTGGCCCATGTCGTAGTCGGCGTACTCGTGGCCGTGTCCCGCTTCGTGTGTCTGTGCGGGGGCATGGCTGGACTGCCCGTGGCCGGAGCGCGGCGCGCTGATCTGGTTGAGCGCGTCGCTCGACAGGCCGGTGATCTCGCCCAGGCGCTGGCGCATCAGCAGGCGCAGGGTGTTGCCGGGAATCTTCTCCAGCAGCGGCCCGGCCAGGGTCGCCAGGTGCGCCTTGCCTTCCAGCGTGCTGGGGTCGGCTTCCTGGGTCAGTTGCTGGAAGAAATAGTCCGCCAGCGGTTGTGCCTGGTGGGCGAGACGGGCGCGGAAGGCGTCCGGGCCTTCGGCGCGCACCAGGCTGTCCGGGTCTTCGCCTTCGGGCAGGAACAGGAAACGCACCTTGCGTCCGTCCTGCAGGTTTGTCAGCGCCGACTCCAGCGCGCGCCAGGCGGCGTTGCGGCCGGCCTGGTCGCCGTCGAAGCAGAAGAGGATGTTCGGCACGATGCGGAACAGGCGCTTGATGTGTTCTTCGCTGGTGGCCGTGCCCAGGGTCGCCACCGCGTTGCGGATGCCCTGTTGCGCCAGGGCGATGACGTCCATGTAGCCTTCGACCACCATGATCTCGTCGAGATTCCGGGTGTTCTTCCGTGCCTCGTACAGGCCGTAGAGCTCCTGCCCTTTATGGAAGACCGGGGTTTCCGGCGAGTTCAGGTATTTCGGCTTGTCGTCGCCCAGCACCCGGCCGCCGAAGGCGATCACCCGGCCGCGGCTGTCGCGGATGGGGAAGATCACCCGGTCGCGGAAGCGGTCGTAGCGCTTGCCGCTGTCGGGGTTTTCCACCAGCAGGCCGGCGTCGAGCATGGCCTTGAGCTGCAGGTTGTCGCCGCCGAGGTTCTTCAGCAGGTTGTCCCAGCCTGGCGGGGCGAAGCCCAGGCCGAAGTCGCGGGCGATCTCGCCGGTGAGGCCGCGGCCCTTGAGGTACTCCACCGCGGCCTTGCGCGCCGGGTGGCTCTTGAGTGCCTGGCGGTAGAACTCGGCGGCGCCGGCCAGTAGTGGGTAGAGCGGCGAGTCGACCGGCTGGCGGGGTTTGTTGCCGCGCCGGCCTTCCTCGCGGGGCACGTCCATGCCGGCGCGCTTGGCCAGGTCCTCGACCGCCTGGACGAAGTCCAGCTGGTCGTGGTCCATGATGAAGCCGAGCGCGTTGCCGCCGGCGCCGCAGCCGAAGCAGTAGTAGAACTGCTTGTCCGGGCTGACGGTGAAGGAGGGGGTCTTTTCCTTGTGGAACGGGCAGCAGGCGCTGTAGTTCTTGCCGGTCTTCTTCAGCTGGATGCGCGAACTCACCACATCGAGAATGTCGGTGCGGTTGAGCAGGTCATCGATGAAGGATTGTGGAATCAGGCCGGCCATAGACTCATCGGGACGCAGGTTGGACCCAAGCATAGCGCGGGGCGGTGAGGCCGCGGGCGAGACTTGAGACTAAGCATGGGGCTTGAAAAGCAAAAACTCCGAAGTCCGCGAATGCGAATCGGAGTGGGGTGCCTTGTTTCAGGCACTCGCCCGGCGAGAGGGCCGGGCGATGCGGAAAGCGTGCGACGTAGCGCTGTAACTCAGTACAGGCGCTCGCGGCGGCGCTGTTCGCGCTGCACTTTCTTGGCGTGACGCTTGACGGCGGCAGCGGCCTTGCGCTTACGCTCGGCGGTCGGCTTTTCGTAGAATTCGCGGCTACGGACTTCGGCCAGTACGCCTGCTTTTTCGCAGGAGCGCTTGAAACGACGCAGAGCTACGTCGAAGGGTTCGTTCTCTTTAACTTTGACGGCGGGCATCCAGGTCGTACCTTCAATGATTACCGGAGGATTTATCGCGCTCCTGACGGTTGTTCGGAGTCGGCGGTTTTCAAGGGTTGCGGATATTAAACGTTCGGAAGGAGGAATGCAAAGCCTCCGATCGAAAAGCACTGGTCCGAAGCCCAGCCGGCGATTATGATGCGCGGCTTCAATTTTGCCCAGAGTAAAGGCTCAAACCCATGCTAGTGCTGGGGTTGGAAACCTCCTGCGACGAGACCGGCGTCGCCCTGTACGACAGCGAAAAAGGCCTGCTGGCCGACGCGCTGTTCAGCCAGATCGACCTGCACCGCGTATACGGCGGCGTGGTTCCCGAGCTGGCCTCCCGTGATCACGTCAAGCGCATGCTGCCGCTGATTCGCCAGGTGCTGGCCGACTCCGGCCGCACCGCCGAAGACATCGATGCCATCGCCTACACCGCCGGCCCCGGTCTGGTGGGTGCACTGCTGGTCGGTGCTTCCTGCGCCCAGGCCATGGCGTTCGCCTGGGGAGTACCGGCCGTCGGCGTGCACCATATGGAAGGCCATCTGCTGGCGCCGATGCTCGAAGAGCAGCCGCCGAAGTTCCCGTTCGTCGCTTTGCTGGTGTCCGGCGGCCACACCCAACTGGTGCGGGTGGACGGCATCGGCCAGTACCAGGTGCTCGGCGAGTCGGTGGACGACGCGGCCGGCGAAGCCTTCGACAAGACCGCCAAACTGCTCGGCCTGGCCTATCCCGGTGGTCCGGAGATCGCACGTCTGGCCGAGAGTGGCAGCGCTGGTCGCTTCGTCTTCCCGCGCCCGATGACCGACCGTCCGGGCCTGGATTTCAGCTTCAGCGGCCTCAAGACTTTCGCCCTGAACACCTGGCAGCGCTGCGTGGCCGAAGGTGACGACAGCGAGCAGACTCGCTGCGACATCGCCCTGGCGTTCCAGACGGCGGTGGTCGAGACCCTGACCATCAAGTGCAAGCGCGCGCTCAAGCAGACTCACCTGAAGAGCCTGGTGATCGCCGGTGGCGTCAGCGCCAACCAGGCCTTGCGCCAGCATCTGGAAAAGATGCTTGGCGAGATGAAGGGCCAGGTGTTCTATGCCCGCCCGCGCTTCTGTACCGATAACGGCGCGATGATCGCCTATGCTGGCTGCCAGCGGCTGCTGGCCGGGCAGCAGGACGGCCCGTCGATCGGCGTCCAGGCGCGTTGGCCAATGGAGTCGCTGCCGGCGATCTGAATAATGAAGCTGCAAACGACGCGGCGCATGCTCTGAGCGGCATGGGCCGTTTTTTCGCTTGCAGCGCGTTACGCGGGCCGGGAAGCTCGCGGCTTTAGAAGTGACGTTCGCGTCCGGCGATCAGGTCGCGCAGGTTGCGGCGGTGGCGCCAGACGATCAGGCCGGTGAGCACGGTCATCGGCAGCAATGCCGAAGGTTCCTGCCAGGCCAGCAGCGGCAGGGTCAGCGGCGTGGCCACCAGGGATGCGAGCGAACTGGTGCGCGACAGCTTGAAGGTGATCAGCCAGGCGATGGCGGCGAGCAGCGCGGCCGGCGGATACAGCGCCAGCAGCATGCCGGCGGCGGTGGCGACGCCCTTGCCGCCACGGAAGTTGAAGTACAACGGGTAGAGGTGACCGATCACCGCTGCCAGCCCGACCCAGGCCTGCTCCACGTCGGACAGGCCGATCAGGCGGGCGATGAGCACGGGCAGCAGCCCCTTGGCGAGGTCGCCGAGCAGGGTGAGGATGGCGATCTTCCTGCCGGCCAGGCGCAGCATGTTGGTGGCGCCGGGGTTGCCCGAGCCGCTGGCGCGTGGGTCGGCGGTGCCGAACAGGCGACTGAGAAGTACCGCGAAGGACAGTGATCCGAGCAGGTAGGCGAGGATCGCCAAGAACCAGAACATGGTTTCCACCGGAGACGAGGTCGTTTCCGATTCTAACGGGGCGCTGGCCGCTTGTCGTGTCGCCTTGGAGCATGCAGTCAGTGGACAGAGTTTTCATCGAGGGGCTGGAAGTGGACACCGTGATCGGCGTCTACGACTGGGAGCGGGGTATCCGGCAGTGCCTGCGCCTGGACCTGACGCTGGGTTGGGACAACCGCCCGGCGGCGGCCGACGACGACATCGCCAAGGCCCTGGACTACGCCGTGCTCTCCGAACGGGTCATGGCCTTCGCCCGTGACGCGCATTTCCAGCTGGTGGAAACCTTTGCCGAGCGCCTGGCCGAGCTGCTGATGGCGGAGTTCGGCATCCAGTGGCTGCGCCTGAAAGTCACCAAGCCCGGCGCCGTTGCGGCCGCCATTGGCGTGGGTGTGGAGATCGAACGCGGATGCCGCTGAGCACGGTCTACCTGGGGCTGGGCAGCAACTTCGAGCGTGAGCGCCATCTGCTCGCCGGGCTCGAGGCGCTGGACGGTTTCCTCGAGGATATCCACTGTTCGCCGGTGTTCGAGAGCGAGCCGGTGGGCATCCGCAGCGGCCCCTTCTACAACTTCGTGATCGTCGCGAGCACCGGCCTGCCGCTGGCGGAGCTGAGCCTGCGGCTCAAGCACATCGAGGCGGACAACGGCCGCTATGCGCCGGAGCGCAAGGGCCTGCCGCTGGATATCGATGTGTTGCTGTATGGCGATCTGCATGGCGAGTTCGACGGCCTGACGCTGCCGCGCGCGGAGGTACTGAAGAATGCTTTCGTGCTCTGGCCGCTGTCCCTGCTGGCTCCGGAGCTGAAGCATCCGGGGGTGCAGCGCTCGTTTGCCGAGCTGTGGGCCGAGGCGCGGATCGAGCAGAAGCTCTGGCCGGTGCCGTTCCAGTGGCGCGGCGTGGAGCTGACGCCTGCGGCGCTGATCGAGGCGCATCCGGCGGCGTAGGACTCTTTTTGTAGGAGCGAGCTTGCTCGCGAACCGGCCCAACGATGGGGGTGGCCGGTGACCATCGTTCGCGAGCAAGCTCGCTCCTACAGGGGTATCCCGTCGCCTTCAGCCTGCGTAGTTTTCCTTGTAGGCCTTGAGTGCCGTCAGGCGCTCGCGCTTGAGCGCTTCGCCCAGTTCCGCGCCCTTGTATCCCTTCTCCAGCAAGGGCTGCACGGCGACCGCCCGGGCGGCTTGCGCCGCGCCGCGCAGGTAGTCCGCCTGCGGGTACTCGCGCTCTTCCAGCCCGTGGCGGCCGCGGGCGTCCATTTCGCTGGCGGCGATGAACTCCTCGAAGCGTTGCGGGCGGCGGTAAACGTCGAAGGTCTGCAGCAGTTCCAGGATGGTATTCGGCCGTAGCTCCAGTGCGCGGTGGCAGTGGGTGTGGTATTCGCCGACCAGCCGCGCCAGCTCCTGGCAGTCGCGCGGGACCTTGAAGCGGGTATTGATCGCGTCGATCAGCGGCAGACCGAGGTGTTCGTGGGCATGGTGTCTGGGCCAGTCTTTCTCGCGGGTTTCGCCCTTGCCGACGTCATGGACCAGGCAGGCCCAGCGCACGCTCAGCGGCTGTTGGTGTTTGGCGCACTCGCGCAGCACAGCCAGCACGTGTTCGCCGGTATCGACCTCGGGATGGTGTTGCGCTGGCTGCGGCACGCCGAACAGGGCATCGACTTCCGGCATCAGCACGGCCAGGGCGCCACACTCGCGCAGGACCTGGATGAAGACGTCGGGGCGCGGTTCCATCAGGGCACGGGAGATTTCCTTCCAACTGCGCTCGGCCGTCAGCGCTTCCAGCTCACCGGATTCGGACAGTTCACGCATCAACGCCAGGGTTTCCGGCGCCACGGCAAAGCCCAGCGGTGCGTAGCGGGCGGCGAAGCGGGCGACCCGCAGTACGCGCAGCGGGTCTTCGGCGAAGGCCGGGGAGACGTGGCGCAGCAGCCGGGCATCGAGGTCCTTCTGACCGCCATAGGGATCGACGACGCTGCCCTGCGGGTCCTCGGCCATCGCGTTGATGGTCAGGTCGCGGCGGATCAGGTCCTCTTCCAGGGTGACGTCGGGGCTGGCGTAGAAGGTGAAACCGCCATAGCCGCGCCCGCTTTTGCGCTCGGTGCGGGCGAGGGCGTATTCCTCGCCGGTCCTGGGGTGGAGGAACACCGGGAAGTCGGCGCCCACCGGGCGGTAGCCCTGGGCGAGCATTTCGTCGGCGCTGGCGCCGACCACCACCCAGTCGGTGTCGTTGAAGGGGATGCCGAGCAGGCGATCGCGCACGGCGCCGCCTACCTTGTAGATCTGCATGAAGCTGTCTCCTGTTCTGGGGGATAGCTTCGGGGTTTGGCGCGAAGGGGGCAAGCGCGTCGCTGCGGCGGTTCGCGAGCTACAGGTGCGGCGGGTTTTTCGTCGTCCGCGATCTGCCTGGCGGCGTAGCTTATCGCGGACGGAGTCCACTCCTACGGGCATGGGTTATCGCGTGGCGGCGGGGACCTGTTTCAGCAGGACATCGATGGCCTCCTGCAACAGCGTGGTGCTGGCGTGCGCCGGGCTCAGGCCGGTGCTGACGGTGCCTTCCCAGAGCGTCTGTTCCTGCACGTTGGTCAGACGCAGGCGCAGGGTGCCGGTTTCGTCGCGCAAACGGTGGATGGCGAGGTAGGGGCCAAGTGGGTCGGGTGGCGGGACGTCGACCTTGAATTCCAGCGGCGCGTCCTGCAATGCCAGCCAGTAGTAGACGCGGATCTGCGGCGTGGCGCTTTCCCGGTAGCCGCGCTCGATCAGGCCCTGCCGCACCTGGGCGTTGATCAGCGGGTAGCGGCTGCGGTAGGGCAAGGCATCGACGGCGTTTTCCGGCGGCATCAGCTGGAAGTCATGTAGCGCGGGCAGCCGCGCGTCGGCCGGATGGGAGACGTGGGCCCGCGGCACCTGGTTGGTGCAGGTTGCGACGGCGAGGCAGAGCAGCAGGATGACGAACAGACGCATGGCGATCTCCACGGGGAGTCTCGCCATGCTGGAAGCGGCCCGATGCACCGGTCAACCGATCAAATGGGTGGGATGATCAGGTCGAGCCGCGGGTAGCCCTCCTCGTTGTCGCGTTCACCCTTTGGGGGCATGTGGAAGGTGTTGACCAGGTTGTCGCCCTGCAGGGTTTCCAGGTGGATGTCGAACCCCCACAGGCGGTGCAGGTGCTTGAGCACGTCGTCGGTGGAGTCGCCCAGCGGTTTGCGGTCGTGCTGCTGATGACGCAGGGTCAGCGAGCGGTCGCCACGGCGGTCGACATCCCAGATCTGGATGTTCGGCTCGCGGTTGCCGAGGTTGTACTGCGCCGCCAGGGTTTCGCGGATCTTCCGGTAGCCGTCGTCGTCGTGGATGGCGTCGACCAGCAGGTCGTCCTTCTGGTCGTCGTCGAGGATACTGAACAGCTTGAACTCGCGGATCACCTTGGGTGAGAGGAATTGCAGGACGAAACTCTCGTCCTTGAAGCTCTTCATGGCGAATTTCAGGGTGGCCAGCCAGTCGCTGCCGGCGATGTCCGGGAACCAGCGTTTGTCTTCCTCGGTAGGCTCCTCGCAGATGCGGCGGATGTCGCGGTACATGGCGAAGCCCAGGGCGTAGGGGTTGATGCCGCTGTAGTAGGGGCTGTCGAAGCCGGGCTGGTAGACCACGCTGGTGTGGTACTGGAGGAACTCCATCATGAAGCCGTCGCTGACCAGCCCTTCGTCGTAGAGGTCGTTGATCAGGGTGTAGTGCCAGAAGGTCGCCCAGCCTTCGTTCATCACCTGGGTCTGGCGCTGCGGGTAGAAGTACTGCGCGACCTTGCGCACGATGCGTACCACTTCGCGTTGCCAGGGTTCGAGCAGCGGCGCGTTCTTTTCGATGAAGTAGAGGATGTTTTCCTGCGGCTCGCTGGGGTAGCGGGCCAGGCCCTGTTCCTTGTCCTTGCCGGCGGCCTTGGGAATGGTCCGCCAGAGGTCGTTGACCTGGCGCTGGATCTGCTCCTCGCGCTCCTTCTGGCGCTGCTTCTCTTCCTCGGCGGAGATCGGGTAGGGCCGCTTGTAGCGGTCCACGCCGTAGTTCATCAGGGCGTGGCAGGAGTCCAGCAGGTCTTCCACTGCGTCGATGCCGTAACGTTCCTCGCACTTGTTGATGTAGGACTTGGCGAACACCAGGTAGTCGATGATCGAGGTGGCGTCGGTCCAGGTGCGGAACAGGTAGTTGCCCTTGAAGAAACTGTTGTGTCCGTAGCAGGCATGGGCGATCACCAGCGCCTGCATGCACTGGGTATTCTCTTCCATCAGGTAGGCGATGCACGGGTCGGAATTGATCACGATCTCGTAGGCGAGGCCCATCTGGCCGCGCTTGTAGTTCTTTTCCGTGCTGAGGAAGTGCTTGCCATAGGACCAGTGGTTGTAACCGATGGGCATGCCGACGGAGGCGTAGGCGTCCATCATCTGCTCGGCGGTGATCACTTCGATCTGATTGGGGTAGGTGTCCAGCGCGTAGCGCTCGGCGAGCCGACTGATCTCGCGGTCGTACTGCTGGATCAGCTCGAAGGTCCACTCCGAGCCGGTGGCGATCGGCTGGCGCTTGCTCATGCGACGAGCCTCCTCTGGAACAGCTCGCGGAACACCGGGTAGATGTCCGAGGCGGAGACGATCTGCTGCTGGGCGAAGCTGTCTTCGAAGCTCTCGCGGATCTTCTCGTACTCGAACCACAGCGCCTGGTGCTCGCGCGGGGTGATCTCGACGTAGGTGTAGTACTGCACGAACGGCATGATCTGTTTCATCAGGATATCGCGGCAGACCGGAGAATCATCGTTCCAGTTGTCGCCATCCGAGGCCTGGGCGGCGTAGATGTTCCACTCGTTGGTGGGGTAGCGCTCGGCCATCACTTCCTGCATCAGCTTGAGCGCGCTGGAGACGATGGTGCCGCCGGTCTCGCGGGAGTAGAAGAACTCTTCCTCGTCCACTTCGCGGGCGCTGGTGTGGTGGCGGATGAACACCACTTCGATCTTCTCGTAGTTCCGCTTGAGGAACAGGTACAGGAGGATGAAGAAGCGCTTGGCGATGTCCTTGGTGGCCTGGGTCATGGAGCCGGAGACGTCCATCAGACAGAACATCACGGCCTTGGAAGTCGGGTTGGGCTGCTTGATCAGCAGGTTGTACTTGAGGTCGAAGGTGTCGAGGAACGGCACCCGGTCGATGCGCGCGCGCATCCTGGCGATTTCCAGTTCCAGCGCCTGGATGTCGCCGAGGTTGTCCGGCTCCTCGCGCTTCAGGCGGTCCAGTTCGGCCAGCGCCGCGCGCAGCTTGCTGCGGGTCGAGCCGGACAGGGCGATGCGCCGTGCGTGGGCCGAACGCAGGGTGCGCACGATGTTGATGCGCGAGGGATTGCCCTCGTTGCTGATGCCGGCGCGTACGGTCTTGAAGGTGTCGCTGCCGGTGAGGTGGCGCTTGACCAGGTTGGGCAGCTCCAGATCCTCGAACATGAAGTCGAGGAACTCCTCCTGGGTGATCTGGAAGACGAAGTCGTCCATCCCTTCGCCCTGGTTGCTGGCCTTGCCGCCGCCGCGTCCACCGCCGCCGCCCTGGGGGCGCGGAATGTGTTCGCCGGAGGTGAACTCCTTGTTGCCGGGATGGACGATCGTCTGCCGCCCGCCTCGGCCATGATGCAGTATCGGCTCGTCGATATCGCGGCCAGGAATACTGATCTGCTCGCCATGTTCCATATCGGTGATGGAACGACGGCTGACCGCCTCTTCCACCGCCTTCTTGATGTGCTCACGGTAACGCCGCAGGAAGCGCTGGCGGTTCACCGTGCTCTTGTTCTTGCCGTTCAGACGCCGGTCGATGACGTAGCTCATGAATGCTCCTCAGGGCCTGATGCGCAGCGGCGCGACCGCCACGGACCCGACGGCAACCGGCGCGGCGGAATATGCCGCCGCGCCGATGGCAGACTACTGCGACTTGCGAACGCGCAGATACCATTCCGACAGCAGGCGCACCTGCTTCTCGGTGTAACCGCGCTCGACCATGCGTTTGACGAAGTCGTTGTGCTTCTGCTGATCCTCCTTGCTCGCCTTGGCGTTGAAGCTGATGACCGGCAGCAGGTCCTCGGTGTTGGAGAACATCTTCTTCTCGATCACCACGCGCAGCTTCTCGTACGACAGCCAACTGGGGTTCTTGCCGTTGTTGCCGGCGCGGGCGCGCAGCACGAAGTTGACGATTTCGTTGCGGAAATCCTTCGGGTTGCTGATGCCGGCGGGTTTCTCGATCTTCTCCAGTTCCTCGTTGAGGGCGGCGCGGTTGAGGATTTCGCCGGTTTCCGGGTCGCGGTATTCCTGGTCCTGGATCCAGAAGTCGGCGTACAGCACGTAGCGGTCGAAGATGTTCTGGCCGTATTCGCTGTAGGACTCCAGGTAGGCGGTCTGGATTTCCTTGCCGATGAACTCGACGTAGCGCGGCGCCAGGTACTCCTTCAGGAAGCGCAGGTAGCGCTCGCGGGTTTCCGGCGGGAACTGTTCCTGCTCGATCTGCTGTTCCAGCACATAGAGCAGGTGTACCGGGTTGGCCGCCACTTCATGGGGGTCGAAGTTGAACACCTTGGAGAGGATCTTGAAGGCGAAGCGGGTGGAAAGCCCGGCCATGCCCTCGTCCACACCGGCGGTGTCGCGGTATTCCTGGATCGACTTGGCCTTGGGATCGGTGTCCTTGAGGTTTTCGCCGTCGTAGACGCGCATCTTCGAGTAGATGTTGGAGTTTTCCGGCTCCTTCAGGCGCGACAGGACAGAGAACTGCGAGAGCATCTTCAGGGTGTCCGGCGCGCAGTGGGCGTGAGCCAGCGAGCTGTTGACCAGCAGCTTATCGTAGATCTTGATCTCGTCGGAGACGCGCAGGCAGTACGGCACCTTGACGATGTAGATGCGGTCGATGAAGGCCTCGTTGTTCTTGTTGTTGCGGAAGCTGTGCCATTCCGATTCGTTGGAGTGGGCGAGGATGATGCCGCTGTAGGGCAGCGAACCGAGGCCTTCGGTGCTGTTGTAGTTGCCTTCCTGGGTCGCGGTGAGCAAGGGGTGCAGGACCTTGATCGGCGCCTTGAACATCTCGACGAATTCCATCAGGCCCTGGTTGGCCCGGCACAGCGCGCCCGAGTAGCTGTAGGCATCGGCATCGTTCTGCGGGAATTCTTCCAGCTTGCGGATATCCACCTTGCCGACCAGCGCGGAGATGTCCTGGTTGTTCTCATCCCCCGGTTCGGTCTTGGCGATGGCGATCTGGTTGAGGATCGAGGGGTGCAGCTTGACCACGCGGAACTGACTGATGTCGCCGCCGAATTCGTTGAGGCGCTTGGTTGCCCAGGGCGACATCACCGAGCGCAGGTAGCGCCGGGGAATGCCGTAGTCCTCTTCGAGGATGGCGCCGTCTTCATCCGGGTTGAACAGCCCCAGGGGCGACTCGAACACCGGCGAGCCCTTGATCGCATAGAAGGGCACGTGCTCCATCAGTTGCTTGAGCTTTTCGGCCAGGGACGACTTGCCGCCGCCGACCGGGCCGAGGAGGTAAAGGATCTGCTTCTTCTCTTCCAGGCCCTGGGCCGCGTGGCGGAAGAAGGCGACGATCTGGTCGATGCACTCTTCCATGCCGTGGAAGTCGGCAAAGGCCGGGTAGCGGCGGATCACCTTGTTGGAGAAGATCCGCGACAGGCGCGAATCGACGGAGGTGTCCAGTAGTTCGGGCTCGCCGATGGCCATCAGTATCCGTTCGGCAGCGGTGGCGTAGGCGGTCTTGTCCTGCTTGCAGAGATCCAGGTACTCCTGCAGGGAGTATTCCTCTTGGCGGGTCGCTTCGAAGCGTTCCTGGAAGTGACTGAAAATGCTCATGACGTCTCCTCGCTCGATGCATGGAGCCGGCGCGGGATCGGTCGTGTGCGGGTGCGGTCGGGCCGCCAGTGATGCCGGCGAGAATCCCCCAGAACTCCAACGGAACCTGGCCTCTGCCCTGATCCGCCCCAAATGGTCACTGCCGATTACCCGGAAGCCGGTGTGCCGGCTCTCCCTGTTTTGGATGGCCTGAGGGAAAGGATAGTTCGTTCTCAGACCTGTAAAGGGCGAAAGCGCGAGAAGTTACAGATTTTTTGGAGGGGCTATTCCGCCTCTTTCGTAGGGGCTTTCAGTCAGAGCCGCCCGCGCTGGTATCCGCGGGATAGACGCTGCGCCACAGTTCGAAGCCGCCGTCGAGGCTGTAGACCTCGGAGAAACCCTGCTGGACGAAATAAGCCGCCGCGCTCTGGCTGGAATTGCCGTGGTAGCAGACCACGACCAGCGGTGCGTCCATGTCCGCCTCGCGGATGAAATCGGCCACCGAGTAGTTGTCGATGTGCCGCGAGCCGCTGATGTGGCCGAGGGCGAAACTCTGCGGGTCGCGGATGTCGACGACCTGGGCGCCGCCTTCGCGCAGTTGCTGGGCCAGGTCGGGGGCGATGCGCTTGAAGTCGCTCATGTGGGGTACCTCGCAAGGCGCGGAGCGCTTGGCCCCGCGGGAGTCAGGGATGTTCTTTGGCGCAGCTGCAGTGGATGCGCTCCAGGGTGTCGACGTTCAGCAGGGTCATGCTGCCGCCCCACACGCAACCGGTGTCCAGGGCGAACAGGCCGGGAACGTCGCACTGGCCTTCCAGCGCCGCCCAGTGGCCGAAGATGACCTTGCGTCCGGCGGCCTTGCGCTCGGCGTAGCTGAACCAGGGGGCGTAGCCGGGCAGCGCGGTGTCCAGGCCTTCCTTGGACTTCAGGTCGAGCTTGCCGTCGGGGGTGCAGAAGCGCATGCGCGTGAAGTAGTTGGTGATCACCCGCAGGCGCTCGATGCCGTGCAGCTTCTTGTCCCACTTGGCCGGCTCGTTGCCGTACATGCCGTCGAGGAACAGCGGCAGTTGTTCGTCGTCGCGCAGGACCGCTTCGACTTCGGCGGCGCGCTGCAGGGACTTCTCGATGGACCACTGCGGCGGGATGCCGGCGTGCACCAGGGCGATGTCGCGCGCGGCATCGTGGTAGACCAGTCGCTGTTGGCGCAGCCACTCGATCAGCTCGGCGCGGTCCGGAGCCTCGATGATCTCACGCAGGGTGTCGTTCTTCTTCAGGCGCTCGGTGTTGTAGGCCACGGCGATCAGGTGCAGATCGTGGTTGCCCAGTACGCAGACCAGGGACTCGCGGATGGCGTAGAGGTAGCGCAGGGTTTCCAGCGAGGCCGGGCCGCGGTTGACCAGGTCGCCGACCAGCCAGAGCTTGTCCTGCGTCGGGTCGAAGCGCACCTGTTCGAGCAGGCACTTGAGGGGTTCCAGGCAGCCTTGCAGATCGCCGACAGCATAGGTGGCCATCAGTGCAGGGCCCCCGGCACGGCCAGGCGGAACACCGGGATCTCGGCGTCGAAATGGTGGCCGTCGGTGGCGATCATCTGGTAGCTGCCGTGCATGCTGCCCACCTGCGTGGCCAGTACGGTGCCGCTGGTGTAGGTATGGCTGGCGCCCGGCTCGATCAGCGGTTTCTCGCCAACCACCCCGGCGCCGCGCACTTCCTGCACATGGCCGTTGCCGTCGGTGATGACCCAGTGGCGAGTGAGCAGCTTGGCGGCCTGTTCGCCCTGGTTGTGGATGGTCACGGTGTAGGCGAATACGTAGCGCTGCTGCTCCGGCTGGGACTGTTCCGGCAGGTGGCGGGTAGTGACGCTGACGGTGACGTTGTAGCGCGGATCGCTCATGCGGAGGGTCCTTGCTCGGCTTCCGGGTGGGTGTCGCTGTAGCGGTTGGCCAGGCTGACGAAGTCCGCGACGCTGAGCTGTTCGGGGCGCAGGGTCGGGTCAACGCCGGCGGCCTCGATGTCTTCGACGCTCATCAGGGTGCGCAGGGTGTTGCGCAGGGTCTTGCGGCGCTGGTTGAAGGCTTCGCGGACGATGCGTTCCAGCACGCGGTGATCCTTGGCCGGATGCGGCGGTTCGGCGTAGGGCACCAGGCGGACGATGGCCGACTCGACCTTGGGCGGCGGGTTGAACGCGCCGGGGCCGACGGTGAACAGGTAATCCACGCGGCAGAAGTACTGCACCATGATCGACAGGCGGCCCCAGTCGCCGTTGCCCGGCTCGGCGGCCAGGCGCTCCACCACTTCCTTCTGCAGCATGAAGTGCATGTCCTGGATCAGCGAGGCGTGGTCCAGGAGGTGAAAGATCAGCGGGGTGGAGATGTTGTAGGGCAGGTTGCCGACCACGCGCAGCTTGTCCTCGGGAGAGGCCATGAGGGTTGCGAAGTCGAACTTCATGGCGTCGCCCTGGTGCAGGCTGAAGTTGGGCTTGAGGCCGAAGCGCCATTTCAGTTGCGGGATCAGGTCCAGGTCCAGTTCGATCACGTCGAGCTTCGCGCCGCTGTCCACCAGGCCTTCGGTCAGGGCGCCCTGGCCCGGGCCGATTTCCAGCAGGTGCTGGCCTTCCTTGGCGGCAATGGCGCGCAGGATCTTGTGAATCACCCCGGCGTCATGCAGGAAGTTCTGCCCAAAGCGTTTACGGGCGCGGTGCTGGAAGAGTTCGGACATCGAAGGCTCCGGAGAGCAGCCGGGCGTAGGTGGCGGCCGGCTGGAGGCGGAAAAACCATCAGTTTACCAGCCCGGCGCGGCCAGCACGAAACGCTGGCCGAACGGGATGCCTGGGGTCAGCGCGCGCCGGCGCCGGCTTCGGCCATCTGGTAGGCGGTTTCCAGGGCGACCTGCAGGCTGCCGCTGTCGATCCGGCCGGTACCGGCCAGATCCAGCGCGGTTCCGTGGTCCACCGAGGTGCGGATGATCGGCAGGCCCAGCGTCACGTTCACCGCCGCGCCGAAGCCCTTGTACTTGAGCACCGGCAGGCCCTGGTCGTGGTACATGGCCAGTACGGCGTCGCAGTGTTCCAGGTGCTTGGGGGTGAACAGGGTATCGGCCGGCAGTGGGCCGATCAGCTGTATGCCCTCGGTGCGCAGGCGCTCCAGGGTCGGCTCGATCACGTCGATTTCTTCGTGGCCGAGGTGGCCGCCTTCACCTGCGTGGGGATTCAGGCCGCAGACCAGGATGCGCGGGTTGGCCAGGCCGAACTTGTCGCGCAGGTCGGCATGCAGGATACGGGTGACGCGCTCCAGGCGCTCCGGGGTGATGGCATCGGCGATCTGCCGCAGCGGCAGGTGGGTGGTTACCAGCGCGACGCGCAGGCCGCGGGTGGCGAGCATCATCACCACTTGGGCGGTGCGGGTGAGGTCGGCGAGGAATTCGGTGTGGCCGGAGAAGGCGATTCCGGCTTCGTTGATCACACCCTTGTGCACCGGCGCGGTGATCATTCCCGCGAAATGGCCGTCCAGGCAGCCCTGGCCGGCGCGGGTCAGGGTCTCCAGTACGTAGGCGGCGTTGGCCTGGTTCAGCTTGCCCGGCTCGACCGGCGCGGCCAGCGGTGTATCCCAGACATACAGGGTGCCGGCCGGGGCGGCGGCGCTGGGCCACTGGCCCGGACCGACGTCCTGCAGGTCGATGTTCAGCCCCAGCAGGGCGGCGCGCTGGGCCAGCAGTTCACGGCTGGCGACGGCGACCAGCGGGTGCGGTTGCGCTTCGCGGGCCAGCAGCAGGCAGAGGTCGGGGCCGATGCCGGCGGGCTCACCTGGGGTGAGGGCGAAAAGGTGGGAGGTGCTCATCAGGGACTCTCGAATCAGGATTTGCGGCAGATGGGCCTACTCTACGACGAAGCCCTTCCTGATCGAAGCTTTCGGCGGGCAAAAAGAAACCCGGCCGAGGCCGGGTTTCTTTTGAGCGACTCGCGCCGCTTACTGCTTGATCTCGACATAGGCTTCGTCGCGGATCTGCCGTAGCCAGGCCTGCAGCTCTTCGTCGTACTTGCGTGCGCGAAGGGTCTGGGCTGCCTGTTGTTCGCGGAACTTGTCGCTGCTGTCGGTGGCGCGACGGCCGAGGACTTCCAGCACGTGCCAGCCGAACGGCGAACGGAACGGCTTGGTGACCTGGCCTTGCGGCGCGTTGTTCATCACCTCGCGGAATTCCGGCACCAGCGATTCCGGGTCGACCCAGTTGAGGTCGCCGCCGTTGAGCTTGGAGCCCGGGTCTTCGGAGTACTTCTTCGCCAGATCGGCGAAGCTTTCGCCGGCCTGGATGCGTTCGTAGAGCTTCTCGGCCAGGCGCTGGGTGTCTTCTTCGCTGCGGATCTCGCTGGGCTTGAGCAGGATGTGGCGGACGTGGACTTCGTCACGCAGCATCTTGCTGCCGCCGCGCTTCTCTTCCAGCTTGAGGATGATGTAGCCGCCCGGGGTGCGGACCGGCTCGGTCACGTCGCCCACGGCCAGGCTGCCGATCATGCTGTCGAACGGGGAGGGCAACTGGGCGGCCTTGCGCCAGCCGATCTCGCCGCCTTCCAGGGCGTTGTCGCCCGCCGAGCGGGACACCGCCAACTGACCGAAGTCCGCGCCCTGCTTGAGCTGCTGGTACAGCTCGGTGGCCTGGCGTCCGGCGGCCTGCACGGTTTCCGGCGAGGCGCCATCGGGGACCGGGATCAGGATGTTGGCCAGGCGGTACTCTTCGGAGAGCTGGATCTTGCCCATGTCGGAGGCGAGGAAGTTCTGCACTTCCTGCTCGCTGACCTGAATGCGCTCGGCGACGCGGCGCTGGCGCACGCGGCTGATGACCATCTCGCGACGCACCTGCTCGCGGGCGTCGTCATAGGACAGGCCGTCGCGGGAAAGCGCGGCGCGGAACTGATCCAGGCTCATGTTGTTGCGCTGGGCGATGGTGCCCATAGCCTGGTTCAGTTCTTCATCGGTGATGCGGATGCCGGAGCGGTCGCCGATCTGCAACTGGATGTTCTCGATGATCAGGCGCTCGAGCACCTGCTGGGTGAGAACATGTTCCGGCGGCAGCGGCGCACCGCGCTTCTGGATGGTTGCACGAACTTCGCGCAGGCGCTGGTCGAGCTGGCTCTGCATCACCACGTCGCTGTCGACGATGGCGACCACACGGTCCAGCGGAACGACTTCGGCGTGAGCGATGGAACTTACCAACAGTGCGCCCAGCATCAGCGGGCGCAGGGCCTTACATAGCATTGTCTTCACGTTGACGATAACCCTGGATACCTTGGTCGAGGAAGCCTTCCACCTGGTTGCCAACCACGCCGCCAAGGCCTTTCAAGATGATTTGCAGGAATACACCGCGGTCGGCCTTGGACGTCGAGGTCACATAGTCCTCGTCGTCGTAGTCGACCCAGTAGCGATTGATCAGGCGCAGTTTCCAGCAGCAGCTGTCGTACTCGAAGCCACCAAAGGCTTCCAGCGTACGGCTCTGGTTGTAGTCGAACTGCCAGCGGCCGATGGCGGCCCACTGGGGCACGACAGGCCAGATGAACGAGAAGTCATGCTGGTCGATCTTGTACTCGTCGCTGCCGTACTCGAAGGTGCCGCGTGATGGATTGAAGCGCTTGCTGTCCGCGCGGTAGCGGTAGCCGACGTTCAGCACTTTGCGCGGATCGTCTTCGGGCTGGTAGTGGAACATCAGGTTGCCGTTGTCGGTGTGGTGCCTGTCCGCATTCCAGTTGAAGTCCGAGCTCGCATACCAGTCGTGGTTGAAGCGGTACCGGCCGGTCAGGGCGTACGGCGAGCGCCAGGTGTCGGCGTCCGGGTTGCTCGCGCCACTGACCGCCAGGTCGTCCTCGGTCAGGCCCGGCAGTTGCACGCGGCGGTCGCTGAAGTAGTAGATCTGGCCGGCGGCGATATAGGCACGCTCGAAGCCGTCGTCCTCGATGAAGCGCGAGCCCAGGCCCAGGGACAACTGGTTGGCGTCGCCGATGCGGTCCTTGCCGGTGAAGCGGTTCTCACGCCACAGCGAGTCGTAGCTGAAGGTGAACTCGCCGGTGTCGAAGGTCGGCAGGTTGTCCTGGTTCTTGTACGGCACGTACAGGTACATCGCGCGCGGTTCCAGCGTCTGGCGGAACTTGGTGCCGCCGAAGGTGGTGTCGCGGTCGAAGTACAGGCCGGAGTCCAGCTTGGCCAGGGTCAGCGAGCGATCCGGGCTGCTGTCGTAGTTGAGCCAAGGCTGGTTCTGCGTGATGTATTGCTGACCCTTGCCGTCCAGGTCCAGGTCGTATTTGGTATAGAGACCCTTGACGGTCGGGGTCATGAAGCCCCAACTGCGGTTCATCGGCAGGCTGATGCCGGGTTCGGCATGGAAGCGGTCGCCGGTCGCTCGTGCCAGACCGCGGATATTGGTGTCCGGGCGTGGGTACAGCGTCGGGTTGTCGACGTCAATGCGGTAGTAGCCTTCATCCAGGTCGCGGTCGAAGCGAACCAGTTCGGTGCCATAGGTGAAGTTCAGCCCGCCCGGATTGAACGGTAGTTGGCCATTCAGGGTGAGCTGCGGCAGGCGGTCGTATGGCGTCACGTCGGTTACGGTCGCCAACTGGTAGGCCTGGGCGTTCAGGCGCGCGGTGTAATTGTCACCGCGGTAGGTCAGCGAGCCCTGCTGGTTTACAAACGTCGGCGTGCCGATGCCCAGCGATGTGTCCAGGTCCTGGAAGTAGTACGGGTCGCTGATGCGGGTGTAGTCCACCTGCGCCATCAGGCGCGAATCCAGGCCGCTGACGTTTTTCCAGCCGTACAGCCAACGGGTGTCGGTGTACTGCGGGAAGTCCTCGCGGTCGTCGTTCTTGTCGTTCAGATAGGCCGCGTTGAACTGGCCTTCGCTGGTGTGGGTCAGGTAGCGGAACTCGCCTTCCATCAGCAGGCCGCGCTTGACCATGTAGCGCGGGTACAAGGTGGCGTCGTAGTTCGGCGCCAGGTTGAAGTAGTACGGCGTGGTCAGGGTGAAGCCGGTATCGGTGGAGCTGGCGAACGACGGCGGCAGGAAGCCGGACTGACGACGGTTGTCGATCGGGAAATAGATATACGGGGTGTAGAACACCGGAATGTCCTTCACCCGCAGGGTCGCGTTGGTCGCGGTGCCGAAGCCGGTGGCCGGGTTCAGCTTGATGTTGTTGCCCTTGAGGACCCAGGCGTTGCTGCTGGGTTCGCAGCGGGTGTAGGTACCGTCCTTGAGCTGGATGATCGCGTCTTCCTGGCGCTTGGCGTACAGCGCGCTGCCGCGTACCTGGGCCTGGTGCATGACGTACTCGGCGTTGTCGATCTTCGCCGCGCCGTTGTCCAGTTGCAGCTCGGCGTGGTCGCCGACGATCAGCGCGCCGTTGTCGCGCAGCTTGACGTTGCCGGCCAGCTCGCCGCGGTTCTCGGCCTGGTGCAGGTTGGCTTCGTCCGCCTCGACCTGCATGCTGCCTTGGCGCAGGACCACATTACCCGCGAGGGTCGCGACCTGTTTTTCCTGCTCGTAGCGCGACACCTTGGCCGAAACGTAGGTCGGGGCCTCGTCGTTCGGCGTCTTGTCGTTCATGCCCGGACGCACCGGCTCGATGTATTCGCCGCTGCAGTACGGCCCCATCTCCGCCAACTGGGCGGCGGTCAGCTTCTCGCGCGGAACCCAGTCGAGGTGGCTGTAATCGTTGCTGCGCGACTTGAGGCCGCGGCCGCCGGACTCGGTGACCAGTTGCTTGGGCTCTTCAGCGGCGCTGGCAGCGCCGCCGGAGGCATCGCCGCTGGCGGCCGTGGCGCCGGCGCCAGAGCTCACGGCAGTGGCACTGTGCTGCGGGCGCGGAATGCTGGTGGCGCTCTCCTGCGGTGCACAGTTCCAGGCACCGGAGGCGGAGGGTTGGCAGGCGAACTGCTGACCGGGTGCCGCGGTCACAGAGGCGAGCGGCTGGATAGCCAGCAGGCCACCGGTCACCAGTAAGGGGAATTTTCTACGGAACACGGGGAAATTCACTGCCATCTTGTTAATCCGGGCTTCCTGCAAGCCATCGGCCCAGTGAGGACCGCGAGCCTCTCGATGGGCTCAAAGTCGGGTGGGAACCAGCCATTACTGGCTGATCCCCCCCTAAGAACCGTACGTGCACCTTTCAGCGCTTACGGCTCAGGCCTATCCAAAACCCCCGAGGGGGCCGGTTTGCTCACGTGCAGACCACGTGCGTGGAGCTGTTGGTGACAAATGGGGTGCAATAGTACCCGGTTCTCCAGGGAGTCTCCACCGCCTTGTGAGCGGTAGATAATGTGGTGGTCGTGCCACCCGGTTTCCCTGGATATCGGCTGTTTGCATAGCGCGCATAACCCATTTTGGCTGGTGAATAGACTGGCGATTTGCTTCCGGTATTTCAGCTTGTTCAGCATCCGTTCCATCCGCAGTTTTTCGCCTGCCGCCTCCATGAGCGGGTCGTAGGGGTTGTATTCTCCACTTACCTTTTTGTGCCGCTCGATCGGTGTACCTGCAAGCTGGTACAACTCGACCTCCCGTTTTGTTCCGTTCGCTTCCAGAACCGTGGTGGCGAACACCCATCCTCGTTCCCCTTGCGGTCGGAAATACTTCTTCCGTATCCAGTCCAGGGACTTGTTTGGATGCCGCCTTTTTGCCCAGCGCCAGAGCTTAATAAACGCCCTGTTATCCATCCGGCTGTACGCCTGTTTGGCCACCACTGGCTGATGGTAAAGCGCCCACCCCCGCAGGATCGGATTCAGCAATCGGATCAAGTCCTCTTGCTTACTCGTCTTGTGGGTGTCGATCACTTCCCTGATCTTGCCGTAGAACGCCTTGACGTTCTTCTTGCTCGGTTTGATCAGCAACGTTCCGTCGTACTTCCGGAAGTTCCATCCAAGGAAGTCGAAGCCTTCGTCGATGTGGACGATGCGGGTTTTCTTGGGAGAAAGCCGCAGCCCGCGTACCGCCAGGAACTGCTCTACCCAGGGTTTGATCTCGTTTTCCAGTACCTCCGGGGAGGCCCCAGTGATTACGAAATCATCCGCGTAACGCACCACGTTGATCTTCAGCTTCTTCGCCCTCGTCACCCCCAAATGTTGCTTGAGGAGTGATTCCAGCCCATCCAGTGCGAGGTTTGCCAGGGTTGGGGAGATGATCCCTCCTTGTGGCGTACCTGCATCCGTTGCATGTAATTGCCCTCGGTGTACAACACCGGCCTTTAACCATTGCCGGAGTACTCGTGTATCCGTAGGGACATTCCCTATCAGCCAATCATGGTTGATGTTGTCGAAGAACCCTTCGATGTCCGCGTCCAGCACCCATTGAGCGGAGGCTCGCTTGGAGAGGCATACGAACAACTGCGCCATCGCGTCCGCCGTGGAGCGTTCGATCCTGAAGCCGTAGCTATTCGGATCGCCCCGGGTTTCTGCGACAGGAGACAGCGCCAGCATATACAGCGCCTGCATGGCTCTGTCCGTCATGGTCGGGATACCCAGAGGGCGTTCCCGGCCATCCGACTTCGGGATAAAGACGCGCCGTAGTGGCCGTGCCTTGTATCCCCGCGTCTTCAACTGACCAACCGCTTCCCATTTCGCGTTGGGTGTATCCCAGAGTTGCTTATCGACTCCCGTCGTGCGGCTCCCCTGATTTTCCGTGACTCTCCGTACGGCCAAGTATCTGGCCGACTTCGAGCGGGTCAGCATCCGTTGCAAGGCTTTCACCCTGCGCCATTTGCCTTCCCGACAAGCCTTCGCAATCCGCACCTGCATTCCCCGGACGTTCCGCTGGACACGACTCCAATCGACGTCGTGCCATTGTTGTGGGGCGCCGGAAAGCGCAGGCCCGGCCTGTTGGCTGAGCTCTTTCATGCTGCTTTCCTCTCAAGTGAACTACCCGAGCGGAAGGTGCACGCCGCCCCTGACGGGGTGAGTGCACCCGCCAGGGTAGGTTTGTTAAGGGCCGATGGAAGCTGACCCTGGGTTGATTGAGACGGTCTCTGTCAGAGCTGTTGCGACGGAAGACCACGCAGAAGTCTGCCCGGTTTCCCGTGGGGTGATGTTTCAACCCCTATCCGGATCATTACAACCCGGCATTCGCTTTCTCTGCGATCCCATACCCGCACCGCCAACAGTTCGCCTTGCGGCTCCCCTGCCCGGAGGGCGGCGATACGGGCTTACCACGTTCCCTGTCTGTCACACGACTGGGTTAGGACTCGCCTTTTCACCGGTGGTCTTGAAGGCGACGTATCCCCACATCCCACGGAGATAACCGACCACATACCTTTTGGTTCATGCCTGACAGCAGTTTTGGCATGGCTATCCTTACGGTGTTTATCAGCGATTCACATGTGTTGCCCATACCAGCCAGCCTGGCGCCTCAACCCGGTACTGCTCCGAGTATCTGCAGCCTGCCTCGCGGAAGGACTGCACCCTGGATAGGGGGCTACGTTGTCGGACGAGCTTCGCACACCGCCGTTGCCAGTGATGCACGTCGTCGTAGGCTACCGTTGGTCGCACAACGAGTCCGCTCCCGCACCCTGATGGGTGTGGTTGGACAATGACAGACAGAGCTTTCGCCCATGTCTCCAGTTTGATGTGAGCAGGTACTGCGGGAGCAGCGTGCTCTCGGGGAGGTTTCCTCCTGTTTTGAGGCAGGAGGAACCCCAGCGGGGATTCTCTCCCGCAAGGGTTGGGCCACAAGGGCCGGGGTTAGTGCTTGGAATGTGGTCGTTTGAAGCGGCTTTTGATCCTTGGCCAATCAGCCCAGGCTGCCATCCCTAAACAGTAGAGAAGCAGGCCGGTGAGCATGATTATGCCGAAGGTATCTTGGCTCATCTCATTCATACCACCCTCCATTGGGCATGCACTCCAGAACCGAAAAGAGCTGGTTCGCAGTCGCGCTTCCGAGTGCTAGGCGACCTTGGGGTTGCCACCGCCGCTGCGGCAAGTCCTTGAAGGCAATGGACTTCTGGGCGGGTTTTGGTTCCTGGGGATGGATACCCAAGCGTGCGATTTCCTCTCGGAAATCCCCCAAGCTGACCCTACAGCTTGGAGCCGGAGACACGCTACGCGTGTCGCACAAGATGCTGGATAATAAAGCATGACCCGCGCAACGGCTAGGGCCGTGGAGAACCCATAAAGATGTCACAGGATGCCCGTTACCAGCAGATGATCGGCTGGTTGGACTTGAGTTTGCCCGCTGTGTTCAATGCCGAAGGTTGGGGCCCGGTGCCCGAAGCAAGCCTGACGCCGGCCAGCAGCGATGCCAGTTTCCGTCGTTATTTCCGTTGGCAGGGCGATGGCCGCAGCCTGGTCGTGATGGATGCGCCGCCGCCCCAGGAAAACGTTCGCCCCTTCATCAAGGTCGCCGGCCTGCTGGCCGAGGCTGGCGTGCACGTGCCGACGATCCTGGCCGAGGACGTCGAGCAGGGCTTCCTGCTGCTCAGCGATCTCGGGCGCCAGACCTATCTCGACGTGCTCACCGCGCAGAACGCCGAGGCGCTGTTCGAGCCGGCGCTCGACGCGCTGGTGGCCTTCCAGCAGGTGGACGTCGCCGCACGCCTGCCGGCCTATGACGAGGCCTTGCTGCGCCGCGAGCTGCAGCTGTTCCCCGACTGGTACCTGCAGAGTCACCTGGGCGTGACCCTGGAGGGCGAGCAACTTGCCCGTTGGGAACGCACCTGCGACCTGCTGGTGCAAAGCGCGCTGGAGCAGCCGCGCGTGTTCGTGCACCGTGACTACATGCCGCGCAACCTGATGCTCAGCGAGCCGAACCCCGGCATCCTGGATTTCCAGGACGCGGTCTACGGCCCGGTGACCTACGACGTGACCTGCCTATATAAGGACGCCTTCCTCAGTTGGCCGGAACCGCGCGTGCACGACGGCCTGTCGCGCTACTGGCGCAAGGCGCAGGCCGCCGGCATTGCGCTGCCGGAGCGCTTCGAGGACTTCCTGCGCGCCAGCGACCTGATGGGCGTGCAGCGCCACCTCAAGGTGATCGGCATCTTCGCCCGCATCTGCCACCGTGACGGCAAGCCGCGCTACCTGGGCGACGTGCCGCGCTTCTTCCGTTACCTGGAGAACGTCATTGCGCGCCGGCCCGAGCTGGCCGACCTCGCCGCGCTGCTGGCCAGACTGCCCAACGACGAGGCGCATCCCGCATGAAGGCCATGATTCTTGCGGCGGGCAAGGGCGAACGCCTGCGCCCGCTGACCCTGCACACACCCAAGCCGCTGGTGCGCGCCGGTGGCGTGCCGCTGATCGAGTACCAACTGCTGGCGCTTCGTCGCGCAGGTTTCGATCAATTGGTGATCAACCACGCCTGGCTTGGTCAGCAGATCGAGGATTACCTGGGCGATGGCGCGCGGTTCGACGTGCGCATCCGTTATTCGCCCGAAGGCGAGCCGCTGGAAACCGGTGGCGGCATCTTCAAGGCGCTGCCACTGCTGGGGGAGGGAGCCTTCGTCATCGCCAATGGCGACATCTGGACCGACTTCGATTACGCGGGCCTGCACGGCGCGCTGGCCGAGGATGATCTGGCGCATCTGGTGCTGGTGGACAATCCCGGTCACCACACCCGTGGTGACTTCTGCCTGCGGGACGGCCGCGTGAGCGACTCCCGCGAAGGCGAGTCGAGTCTGACCTACAGCGGCATCGCCGTCCTGCGCCCGGCACTGTTCCACGACTGCGAGCCCGGCGCCTTCAAGCTGGCGCCGCTGCTGCGCCAGGCGATGGAAGCCGGTCGCGTGAGCGGCGTGCAGCATCGTGGCCGGTGGGTCGATGTCGGTACCCACGAGCGCCTGGCCGACGTCGAACGCCAGTTGGCGGAGGGCTGAGGTGTTCTGGCCGGGCACCGTGCTGGGCCTCGTTGCCGGTTGGGCGCTGGCGAGCATTCCCGGAGCCCTGCTCGGGGCGTTGCTCGGCCAGGTGCTCGACCGCCGCTTGAAGGAGCGCTCCTGGCGCGGCTTGCTGGCGCAGTTGCGCGGCGGCCCGCAGGTCGATGACCGCGAGTTGCTGTTCCGGTTGCTCGGCCGTCTGGCCAAGAGCCGCGGGCGCGTGCATGACGCGCACATCCAGCAGGCGCGGGCGGAAATGCTGCGTCTGCAATTGGACGACAGCGCCCGCCGGCAGGCCATCGAGGCCTTTGGGCGGGGCAAGAGCGGTGGCGAATTGCTGGAGATCGGCCTGCGCCAGCGTCGCGGCCGCGAGGCGACCGCGGAGGGGCTGCTGCAGGCGTGCTGGCGCATGGCCTGGGCGGTCGGCGCGCCGGGAGCGGCGGAAAAGCAGCTGATCCTGCAATGGGGGGACTGGCTCGGCGTTTCACGCGCCCGCATACAGGCCCTGGCCGGAGGTGCGGAACCAGCGAAGCCACCGGTGACGCCGCGTGAGTCCTATACCCAGGCCTTGCGTCTGTTGGGTGTGGCGGTGGACAGCGAGCCGGAGGAGATCAAGCGCGCCTACCGCAAGCTGATCAGCCAGAACCACCCGGACAAACTCGAAGGTCTGGGCGCCAGCCCCGAACGCATCGCCGCCGCGACGGCGAAAACCCGCGAGATCCAGGCCGCCTACCTGCTGATCCGGCAGCGACGCGGCTTTCGCTGATCGGCCCCGGAGTCCCGTTCAGGGGTGTTCGATCGGCTCCAGGTGCATCGACAGCCAGCCACGGATGCGCCGGTACAACTGTTCCTGTTCGGTGGAGAGGTCGGCGGGCAGGGCGTACATGCCGATCTGCAGGTAGTTCGGCGACTTCTGTCGTTTGCTGGCCTGCAGGCGCCGTTGCGCCGATTCGCGGTCGGCGACCTTGTCCTTGTAGTAGAAGTCGCCGGTGGCCAGGTTGAGCAGCGGTACCGTGTCCTCCAGCGGGGGCTGGAAGTCGCGGGGCATCTCGGGCGCCACCAGTAGCAGGTTCCTGATGTCGGCCGGCGTGCGCTCGCCGAGGTAGCGGGTTGCCCAGTAGGCGCCAGTGCCGTGTCCCAGCAGGACGATGGTCCTGGGTTTGTGCTGCTCGGCCAGTTCGACCGCCGCCTGGATGCGTGCCAGCACACGTTCGGCGTGGAGCTTGCGCAGCGCGACCGGGTCGGTCGGCGTCGGCGCGGTTTCTTCCGGGCTGGCCTGGGCCGGTTCGGCGCTGCCGGCCTCGCCGGTGCTTTCTGGCGTCGGCGTGGCATTGCCGGCGCTGCCCGTCACTTCCGGTTTGTTGGCGCTGTCGGCGGCGGTGGCATCGGTGTCCGCGCGGGCCTTGTCGGGCGAATCGACCGGACGCGGCACCGGCGCGGTGCTCTGCGGATCGGGCAACGTCACGCTGAGACTCTGCCAGCCGGCGTCGGGTAGCTTGCGCCGCAGCGGGCCGATCGCCACGGGCCAGTCGGCGCTTTCGCCGTCGCCGGGGATCAGGATGACCACGCCTTCCGCCTCGGCGGTGTTGGCCGGCAGCCAGAGGGCGAGGAAACTTTCCTCGCCGGCCTGCAGCAACTGCCGCTCATGTTCCGGCAACTGCCGCTCCAGGCCGCTGGCGTCATCCTGGCTGCGCTCGCTGAGCAGCGGCCGCACCAGCGGCGTGGCGGCCGCTTTCTCCTCGGCGGCAGGCGTAGCCACCGCGCCCCAGGCCGTCGACAGCGCGAGCGGCAGGCAGAGGGCGAGCAGGGTGGGGCGGGGCAGGTGCGGCATCGGCGATATCCATGTCTATGGGCGGGCGCGAGTGCGGCCAGCCTAACGGCTGTTATTGGGTTTGTCAGGCGCAGGGCATGCCGGGTTCCACCGGGGTTGCTGTAAGGTATGCCGGCTATCGAGTGGCACGATCGAATCCTGGGGTGTTGTCGGCATGAGTCGTCTGTTCTGGAAAGCCTGTCTGCTCTGGC
The DNA here is from genome assembly GCF_000349845.1 of Pseudomonas sp. ATCC 13867. Lineage (NCBI taxonomy): Bacteria > Pseudomonadati > Pseudomonadota > Gammaproteobacteria > Pseudomonadales > Pseudomonadaceae > Pseudomonas > Pseudomonas sp. ATCC 13867. The sequence goes on from NC_020829.1 coordinate 561,749, forward strand.
TGTGCTGCCTGCCGCTGCTGGTCGCGGCGGAAACCGCGGTTCCGCCCCTGGCGCTGGATGCGGCGCAGCGCGCCTGGCTTGCCGAGCACCCGCAGTTGCGCGTCGGCGCGCTGCTGGAGGCGCCCTATGTGCAGCAGGACCGGCGCCTGCAGCAGCTGTCCGGAGCCAATGTGGAGTTGCTGGAGTGGCTGGCCAAGGCCATGAACGTGAGCCTGCAGTGGCGCACCTACCCGGACCCGGCGGCGCTGGAGCGCGCGGTACGCGCAGGGGAGATCGACCTGGCGCCCGGCATCAGCCAGACCCCGGCGACGCTGCGCGATTGGCTGTTCTCCGACCCCTACCTGCGCGTGCCGCGCCTGGTGGTGGGCGATCGGCGCAGCGGGACCTCGGTGGAGCTGGACACCCTCGGCGAGGGCGAGTCCGTCGCGGTGCGCGGACCGGGCCCGGTGGTGGACTACCTGCGCGGCACCTATTTGAGCCTGAGGCTGCAGGTGGTCGACAGCGACCGCGAGGTACTGCGCAAGGTGCTCGGCCGCGAAGCCAGCTACGCGGTCATCGATGAGGCGCAGCTCGCGCGCCTGACCCGCGAAACCGAGTTCGCCGGCCTGTCGGTGGTGGCCGATATCGGCTATCCGCAATTGCTGCGCGTGGCGACCCGGCGCGGTCTGCCGGAACTGGCCGGGATCATCGACGTCGCCCTGCGAGCGGTGCCGGCCAAGGACCTCGACCAGCTCCACGAACGCTGGCTGCAACCGACCTACCCGCGCCTGGGTTCCTCGCCCGGCTTCTGGCAGAACCTCTGCATCCTGCTCGGCCTGCTGCTGGTCTTTGCCATCGCCGCGTTGTGGTGGCAGCGCCGCCAGCAGCGAGCGCTGGAGTCGCGCTTGCTCGCGGCGCGGCGCGACATCGAGCTGCGCCAGGCCGCCGAGGAGGCCTTGCGCCTGACCCAGTTCGCCATCGACAGCAGCACGGTGGGGATTCTCTGGGTCAACTGGGACAGCCATATTCGCTATGCCAACCGCGCCGCCGAGGAAATGCTCGGCTACGCGCCCGGTGCGGTGGTGGATCGGCCGTTGACGGCCCTTGAACCGACGCTGAACATGGACCGCTGGCTCAGTCTCTGGCGCCGCGCGCGCAATGCCGACGAGGCGCCGCTGAGCTTCGAGACCCAGTGCCTGCGCGCCGATGGCCAGTGGTTGCCGGCGGACGTTTCGTTGAGCTTCCTGCGCTTTGGCGATTCCGAATACCTGCTGGTGTTCCTCACCGACGTCACCGAGCGCCGCCGCGCCCGCGCCGCGCTGGAAGAGAGCGAGGCGCGTCTGCAGGGCATCGCCGCCAACGTGCCGGGGCTGGTGTTCCGCCTGGAGCCCAATGCGCCGGACGATAACTCCGACTTCGCCTACATCAGCTTCATCACCGGCGGCAGCGAGGCCTCGCTCGGATACGCCCCCGGCTACCTGCGCGAAAGTGGCCTGGGGATCATGGGGCTGGTGGTTCCATCCGAGCGCGCAGGCTATCTCGCCAGCCAGTTGCAGGCGGTGGAGAGCGGCAGCAACTGGCGCTGGCAGGGACGCATTCTCACCCGCAGCCATGAGCCGCGCTGGGCGGATATCAAGGCCACGGTGCGGACCCTCGACGATGGCCGCCTGGCCTGGGATGGCGTGGTCTGGGACATCACCGAGAACAAGCAGATCGAGCTGGAACTGGGCGAGTCCCGCGCGCAACTTCGCGAGCTCTCCGCCCACCTGGAAAGTGTGCGGGAGGAGGAGAAAGCGCGGATTGCCCGGGAAGTGCACGATGAACTGGGCCAGGTGCTCACCGTGCTGAAGCTGGAAACCTCGATGTGCGAGCTGGCCTACGGCGAGCTGGACAGCGGGCTGCGCGAGCGCCTGGACAACATGAAGCGCCTGATCGCCCAGCTGTTCCAACTGGTGCGCGACGTGGCCACTGCGCTGCGTCCGCCGATCCTCGATGCCGGCATCGGTTCGGCGGTCGAATGGCAGGCGCGCCGTTTCGAATCGCGTACGCAGATTCCCTGCCTGGTGCAGGTGCCGGAGAACCCGCCGGAGCTGTCGGACGCCAAGGCCATCGGCCTGTTCCGCATCCTCCAGGAGGCGCTGACCAATGTCATGCGCCATGCCCAGGCGCATACTGTGGAGCTGCAACTGAGCGTCGAGGATCAGGCGCTGTGCCTGCGCATCGCGGACGATGGCGTGGGCTTCGAGCCGGGTGCCACGCGCCAGGGCGCGTCCTTCGGCCTGGTCGGCATGCGCGAGCGGGTGCTGATGTTCGGCGGCACGCTGCAGATCGACAGCCAGCCCGGGGAGGGCACCACGCTGTGGATCCGGGTGCCCCTCGACAACGATAACGACAACGAGCAGGAGTGATGGCGGTGATTCGAGTGCTGGTGGCGGAAGACCATACGATCGTGCGCGAGGGCATCAAGCAACTGATCGGCATGGCCAAGGACCTGCAGGTGGTGGGCGAGGCCACCAACGGCGAACAGCTGCTCGAAACCCTGCGCCAGACGCCCTGTGAAGTGGTCCTGCTGGACATCTCCATGCCCGGCGTCAACGGTCTGGAGGCCATCCCGCGGATCCGCGCGCTGAGCAATCCGCCGGCGATCCTGATGCTGTCGATGCACGATGAGGTACAGATGGTCGCCCGTGCCCTGAAGGCCGGCGCCGCTGGCTACGCCACCAAGGACAGCGACCCGGCCCTGCTGCTCACCGCGATCCGCAAGATCGCCAGCGGTGGACGCTACATCGACCCGGAACTGGCCGACCGCATGGTCTTCGAGGTCGGCCTGACCGACTCGCGACCGCCCCACGCGCTGCTTTCCGAACGCGAGTTCTCGGTATTCGAGCGCCTGGTGCAGGGCGACGGCGTCAATGAGATCGCCCAGCAACTGGCAGTCAGCAGCAAGACCATCAGCACCCACAAGGCGCGGCTGATGCAGAAGCTCAATGCCAATTCGGTGGCCGACCTGGTGCGCTACGCGATGGAGCACAAGCTCATCTGAGTTGACCTGCGCCATTTCGTTTGCAGATTTTTCCCTTTGCTCTGTGCGATGCGTCCTGTTTCTGTAACAAACCGTCTATCTAGCGGGCGTGAGGCAGGGAATCATTACCCGTTTCATGCGGTGCATCGTGATAACAAGGAGAAGAAGATGTTGCGAGCGGTAAGGGGAGGGCTGCTGTTCGGCCTGCTGGGGAGCGTCGCGATGCCGGCGCTGGCGGACTATGTCACGGTGATTTCCTTCGGTGGCGCCAACAAGGAGGCCCAGGAGGCGGCCTTCTACAAACCGTTCAAGGACGTGACCGGCAACGCTGTCGTCCACGGTTCGTACAATGGTGACCTGGCCAAGCTCAAGCGCATGGTGGAGATCAGCCACGTGTCCTGGGACGTGGTGGAAGTCGAGGCCCCCGAGCTCGTGCGCGGTTGCGAGGAAGGGCTGTTCATGAAGCTCGATCCCAAGACCCTGGGCAACATCGCCGACTTCGTTCCCGGCGCGGTGCAGCCGTGCGGCGTCGGCATCTTCGTCTGGACCACCCTGCTGGCCTACAACCAGAGCAAGTTGCAGGGCACGCCCAGCAACTGGGCGGATTTCTGGGACACCAAGAAATTCCCCGGCAAGCGCGGCCTGCGCTGGGGCGCCAAGTACAGCCTGGAATTCGCCCTGATGGCCGACGGCGTCGCGCCCAAGGACGTCTACGAGGTGCTGTCCACCGATGAGGGTGTCGACCGTGCCTTCCGCAAGCTCGACGAGCTCAAGCCGAACATCAAGTGGTGGAAGTCCGGCCAGGACCCGGTACGCGATCTCGCCGACGGCAGCGTGGTGATGAGCTCCGCCTACAACGGCCGGATCGCCGCTGCACAGGCCGAGCAGAAGGGTTTTCGCATGGTCTGGGCCGGCGGCATCTACGACTTCGATTTCTGGGCGCTGCCCTCGGGCGTGTTCAAGAAGGAACTGGCCGAGCAGTTCGTCAACTTCGCCAGCCAGCCGGCGCAACAGAAGGCCTTCGCCGAGCACATCGCCTACGGTCCGACCAACCGCAAGGCGGTGGAGCTGCTGGCGCCGGACGTCGCCGCCAACCTGCCCACCGCTCCGCAGAACATCGCCAATGCCGTGGGCATGAACGTGGCGTTCTGGGCCGCGCACGGCGATGCCCTGGAGAAACGCTTCCAGGCCTGGGCCAAGCGCTGAGGGCGATGCGTCGCGACCCGCCGCGCCAGCGGCGGGTCCTGCATGTCAACTTGCCATGCTTGTAGGGCGATCCCTACAAAGCATCCTCTCTAAGCCTTATAGCAATCTCTCATACCGCCCGATTTGCGCGCCGGTTCTGCTTCTCTAGGCTTGAGATCAACGGCATTTACAAAAAAACAAAAGGTGCGGTTATGGCCGAGAATCAGGCAAGCGATGTACTGGTCAGCTTCCGTGGCGTACAGAAGAGCTACGACGGCGAATCCCTCATCGTGAAGGACCTCAATCTGGACATTCGCAAAGGCGAATTCCTGACACTGCTGGGACCGTCCGGTTCCGGCAAGACCACCAGCCTGATGATGCTGGCCGGTTTCGAAACCCCCACCGCCGGTGAAATCCAGCTCGCCGGCCGCGCCATCAACAACGTTCCCCCGCACAAGCGCGACATCGGCATGGTGTTCCAGAACTATGCCCTGTTCCCGCACATGACGGTGGCCGAGAACCTGGCCTTCCCGCTGTCCGTGCGCGGCATGAGCAAGACCGACGTCAGCGAGCGAGTGAAGCGCGCCCTGTCGATGGTCCAGCTCGATACTTTCGCCGGTCGCTATCCCGCCCAGCTCTCCGGTGGCCAGCAGCAGCGCGTGGCCCTGGCCCGCGCGCTGGTCTTCGAGCCGCAACTGGTGCTGATGGACGAACCCCTGGGTGCGCTCGACAAGCAGTTGCGCGAGCACATGCAGATGGAGATCAAGCACATCCACCAGCGCCTGGGCGTGACCGTGGTCTACGTGACCCACGACCAGGGCGAAGCGCTGACCATGTCCGACCGCGTGGCCGTGTTCCACCAGGGCGAGATCCAGCAGATCGCCCCGCCGGCCGAGCTCTACGAGCACCCGCGCAATTCCTTCGTCGCCAACTTCATCGGCGAGAACAACCGTATCGCCGGCCAGCTCCAGGCCCGCGATGGCGACCGCTGCACCGTGGGCCTGGCCCGTGGCGAGAAGGTCGAGGCGCTGGCGGTCAACGTCGGCAGCGTCGGTGACACCGTCAGCCTGTCGATCCGTCCCGAGCGCGTGCGCCTGAACGGCCACAGCGAAAACTGCGTGAACCGCTTCTCCGGTCGCGTCGCCGAGTTCATCTACCTGGGCGACCACGTACGCATTCGCCTGGAGGTCTGCGGCCGTACCGATTTCTTCGTCAAACAGCCGATCGCCGAGCTCGATCCCGCGCTCAGTGTCGGCGACGTGGTTCCGCTGGGCTGGGAAGTCGAGCACGTCCGCGCGCTCGACCCACTGTCCGCGGCGTAACAGCGCGGCCCGGCCACTCCCGGACCTGATGCATCCAAGAAAAACAAACCTGCACACTGTGGAGACAACAATAATGTCGAAGTCCTTGAAAGCAGCGGGGCTCAAACTCGCGGCGCTGAGCGTCGGTCTGGCCTGCGCGGCCCAGTCGATGGCGGCCACCGACCTGACCGTGGTGTCCTTCGGCGGCGCCAACAAGAACGCCCAGGTGAAAGCGTTCTACACGCCCTATGAAAAGAGCACCGGCAACAAGATCGTCGCCGGCGAGTACAACGGCGAGATGGCCAAGGTGAAGGCGATGGTCGACACCAACAGCGTCTCCTGGGACCTGGTGGAAGTCGAGTCGCCGGAACTGGCCCGTGGCTGTGACGAAGGCCTGTTCGAAGAGATCGATCCGGCCATCCTCGGCAAGGCCGAAGACTACGTGCCGGGCGCCGTGACCAGCTGCGGCGTGGGCTTCTTCGTGTGGTCCACCGTGCTGGCCTACAACGCCGACAAGCTCAAGAGCGCTCCGACCAGTTGGGCCGATTTCTGGGACACCCAGAAATTCCCGGGCAAGCGCGGCCTGCGCAAGGGCGCCAAGTACACCCTGGAATTCGCCCTGATGGCCGACGGCGTTGCGCCCAAGGACGTCTACAAGGTGCTGGCGACCAAGGAAGGCCAGGACCGCGCCTTCAAGAAACTCGACCAGATCAAGCCGAGCATCCAGTGGTGGGAAGCCGGCGCCCAGCCGCCGCAGTACCTCGCTTCCGGCGACGTGGTCATGAGCTCCGCCTACAACGGCCGCATCGCCGCCGTGCAGAAAGAGAGCAACCTGAAGATCGTCTGGAACGGCGGCATCTACGACTTCGACGCCTGGGCCATCCCGAAGGGCGCCAAGAAGGTCGACGAGAGCCTGAAGTTCATCGCCTATTCGGTCCAGCCGGAACAGCAGAAGACCTACTCCGAGAACATCGCCTACGGCCCGGTCAACAAGAACGCCGTAGCGCTGCTGAGCAAGGATCTGCTGAAGGACATGCCGACCACTCCGGAGAACATGGAGAACCAGGTAGGCATGGACGTGACCTTCTGGGCTGACTACGGCGAGCAGCTGGAGCAGCGCTTCAACGCCTGGGCTGCGAAGTAAGCAAGCCCTTGCCGCCACGGTCGCCCGGACCGTGGCGGACCGGAGCCGCCGTTCCCCCTCGCGGCGGCTCCTCCTGACACCACACCTTGGCCGCTCCCGGGCGGCCCGTTTTACCGGAGTTCGCTATGGCCACCGCTGTGTCGATGAACGAGGTCGCCGGCCCCACCCTCAAGCAGCGCCTGGCGCGTGCGGAGCGGATGAACCGTTTGAAGTCCCAGGCGCTGGTCCTGCCCCTGCTGGTCTTCCTCCTGCTGACCTTCCTCGTGCCCATCGCGGCATTGCTCTACAAGAGCGTGAACAACCCCGAGGTCGTCGGCGCGCTGCCGTTGACCGTCAACGCCATTTCCGCATGGGACGGCAAGTCGCTGCCTGCGGACGAGGTGTACAAGGCGCTGAGCGACGACCTGGTCGCCGCGCGCAAGAACCAGACCCTTGGTGACCTCTCCAAGCGCCTGAACATGGAACTGGCCGGCTACCGCAGCCTGCTGTCCAAGACCGCCCGCGCGCTGCCGTTCAAGGAGCAGCCGGCGTCGTACAAGGACGCGATGGAAGGCCTCGACGAGCGCTGGGGCGACCCGGCCTACTGGCAGGCGATCCGCCGCAACGCCAGCTCCGTCACTCCCTATTACCTGCTGGCGGCGCTCGATCACCGCATCGACGACCTGGGCGAAATCGCCCGCGCCACGCCCGACCAGTCGATCTACCTGGACATCTTCGCCCGCACCTTCTGGATGGGCGCGGTGATCACCCTGATCTGCCTGGCGCTGGCCTACCCGCTGGCGTACCTGCTGGCCAACCTGCCGACCCGCAAGTCCAACCTGCTGATGATCCTGGTACTGCTGCCGTTCTGGACCTCGATCCTGGTGCGCGTCGCCGCCTGGATCGTACTGCTGCAGTCAGGCGGCCTGATCAACGGCGCGCTGCTGAAGATGGGTCTGATCGACCAGCCGCTGCAGCTGGTGTTCAACCGCACCGGGGTGTACATCTCGATGGTGCACATCATGCTGCCGTTCATGATCCTGCCGATCTACAGCGTGATGAAGGGCATCTCGCCGAGCTACATGCGGGCCGCCATCTCCCTGGGCTGCCACCCGTTCGCCAGCTTCTGGAAGGTCTACTTCCCGCAGACCGTGGCCGGTGTCGGCGCCGGTTGCCTGCTGGTGTTCATCCTGTCGATCGGCTACTACATCACCCCGGCGCTGCTGGGTAGCCCGAACGACCAGATGGTCAGCTACTTCGTCGCCTTCTACACCAACACCACCATCAACTGGGGCATGGCCACGGCCCTGGGCGGCCTGCTGCTGTTCGCCACCCTGGTGCTCTACGTGATTTACGGCTGGCTGGTGGGCGCGAGCCGCCTGCGCCTGGGCTGATAAAGCGTGTTCAAGACCTCGCCGAACGTAGCTCAGGCAAGGCGAGAACAGGCGAAAAAGCGCAGTTTACGCGCGGTAAATGAGCATTTGAGCCTGTTCTCAACGCCGCATGAGCAAGTGCAGGCAGGTATTGAACAGGCTTTGAGGAGAACAAGAAGATGCTGAGTCCCTACATGTCCCCGGTCGAGCGCGTGTGGTTCTACACCCTGCGCATCCTCTGCGGCCTGGTCCTGTTGTTCCTGGTGCTGCCGGTACTGGTCATCGTGCCGCTGTCGTTCAACTCCGGCACCTTCCTGGTCTATCCGCTGCAGGGCTTCTCCCTGCGCTGGTACGCCGACTTCTTCAACTCCGCCGAGTGGATGCGCGCGCTGACCAACAGCATCATCGTCGCCCCGGCGGCCACCGTGCTGGCGATGGTCTTCGGCACCCTGGCGTCGATCGGCCTGACCCGCGGCGAGTTCCGCGGCAAGGCGCTGGTCATGAGCCTGGTGATCTCGCCGATGGTCGTCCCGGTGGTGATCATCGGCGTGGCCAGCTACCTGTTCTTCGCGCCGCTGGGACTGGGCAACAGCTACATCTCGCTGATCATCGTCCACGCGGTGCTCGGTGTGCCCTTCGTCATCATCACCGTGTCGGCGACCCTGCAGGGCTTCAACTACAACCTGGTGCGCGCCGCCGCCAGTCTCGGTGCGCCGCCGGTGCTGACCTTCTTCAAGGTCACCCTGCCGCTGATCGCCCCCGGCGTGATCTCCGGTGCACTGTTCGCCTTCGCCACCTCCTTCGATGAAGTGGTGGTGACCCTGTTCCTCGCCGGCCCCGAGCAGGCCACCCTGCCGCGCCAGATGTTCAGCGGCATCCGCGAGAACCTCAGCCCGACCATCGCCGCCGCGGCGACCCTGCTGATCGGTTTCTCCATCCTGCTCCTGCTGACCCTCGAGTGGCTGCGTGGCCGCAGCGAGAAGATGCGTACCGCACCGACTGCCTGATCCACAGTGTTTCGCGGACGGTTCCGTCGCCGTGCTCACCCACGGAGGCGGGATCGATCCGCGATTTTTTTGCCCGTTTTCCCGCCTGCTCCCGCATCCCTTGGGCCTCGACTATCGGCCCGATCCCCTTCGAGCCGTCCGAGCGGCTACAATGCGCGCCATCCGTGATTCCCGCCCACAGAGGTGCGCCATGCAACCCTACGCCATCGCTCCGTCGATCCTTTCCGCCGACTTCGCCCGCCTGGGCGAGGATGTGGACAAGGTGCTCGCCGCCGGTGCCGACATCGTCCACTTCGACGTGATGGACAACCACTACGTGCCGAACCTGACCATCGGCCCGATGGTCTGCACGGCCCTGCGCAAGTACGGCGTCACCGCGCCGATCGACGTGCACCTGATGGTTTCCCCGGTGGACCGCATCATCGGCGACTTCATCGAAGCCGGCGCCACCTACATCACCTTCCACCCGGAAGCCTCGCAGCACATCGACCGCTCCCTGCAACTGATCAAGGACGGCGGCTGCAAGGCCGGCCTGGTGTTCAACCCGGCCACCTCGCTGGACGCGCTGAAGTACGTGATGGACAAGATCGACATGGTCCTCCTGATGAGCGTGAACCCCGGCTTTGGCGGGCAGAAGTTCATCCCCGGCACCCTCGACAAGCTGCGCGAAGCCCGCGCGCTGATCGACGCCTCCGGCCGCGACATCCGCCTGGAGATCGACGGTGGGGTGAACGTCAAGAACATCCGCGAGATCGCCGAAGCGGGCGCCGACACCTTTGTCGCCGGCTCCGCCATCTTCAATGCACCGGACTACGCCGAGGTCATCCGCGCCATGCACGCCGAGCTGGCGCAGGCGCGCAAGTGATGAGTGCTGCACAACTGCCGTTCGCCGGGCTGCCGCGTCTGGTGATGTTCGACCTGGACGGCACCCTGGTGGATTCGGTCCCGGATCTCGCCGCCGCGGTGGACAAGATGCTGCTGGCGCTCGGGCGCCCGCCGGCCGGCCTGGAGGCCGTGCGCCACTGGGTCGGCAACGGTGCGCGGGTGCTGGTGCGCCGCGCGCTGGCCAACGATATCGAGCACAATGAAGTCAGCGAGGAAGACACTGAGCGCGCCTTGGAACTGTTCATGGATGCCTACGCCGACAGCCACGCGCTGACCGTGGTCTACCCCGGCGTGATCGAAACGCTGAAGTGGCTGAAGAAGCGCGGCGTGGAACTGGCGCTGATCACCAACAAGCCCGAGCGCTTCGTCGGCCCGCTGCTGGACGAGATGAAGCTGGGCAAGTTCTTCCGCTGGATCATCGGTGGCGACACCCTGCCGCAGCAGAAGCCCGACCCGGCCGCATTGCTGTTCGTGATGAAGATGGCCGGCGTGTCGGCGGAACAGGCCCTGTTCGTCGGCGACTCGCGCAACGACATCTTCGCCGCCAAGGCCGCCGGCGTGCGCAGCGTGGGCCTGAGCTACGGCTACAACCACGGCCGCCCCATCGCCGAGGAAACCCCGACGCTGGTGCTCGACGACCTGCGCCATCTGCTGCCTTGCTTCGACTCGGGCAAAGCGATAGTGTTGCCCGACACCGTTACAAACCCCGCTCAGCGAGACAGCACCGTGGAAACGGCTCCCCACACACTCTGGATGAAAGTCATCAAGGCCCTGGCCCGCTGGCGCTGGCGCGCCTGACATCCTTTGGCCGGTACGCCCGGCGTGTGTGCACCCAAGTCCGTTTTTCCCTCAGAGCCCGTTTACTATCTGCTGCGCGTCGGCGGCACTGCGTTGAAGTCGCTTTCGAGATGCCTATTTACTGCGTGTAAACTCCGCTCTCTCAAGCGATTTCGCCTTGTTCCGCTCTAGCTCGCGAGATCCTAAACAGGCTCTTATTCCACGAGGCTGATCATGACCCGCGAAGAATTCCAGCGCCTGGCCGCCGAAGGCTACAACCGCATTCCGCTGACCTGCGAAACCCTTGCTGACTTCGACACCCCGCTGTCGATCTACCTGAAGCTGGCCGACGGTCCCAACACCTACCTGCTCGAATCCGTGCAGGGCGGCGAGAAGTGGGGCCGCTACTCGATCATCGGCCTGCCCAGCCGCACCGTGCTGCGGGTGTACGGCCATCAGGCGAGCATCAAGGTCGACGGCGTCGAGACCGAGAGCTTCGAGTGTGCCGACCCGCTGGCCTTCGTCGAGGAGTTCAAGGAGCGCTACCGTGTGCCGACCATCGCCGGCCTGCCGCGTTTCAACGGCGGCCTCGTTGGTTACTTCGGCTATGACTGCGTGCGCTACGTCGAGCAGCGCCTGGCGCAGTGCCCGAACCCCGATCCGCTGAACAACCCGGACATCCTGCTGATGGTCTCCGACGCGGTGGTGGTGTTCGACAACCTCGCCGGCAAGATGCACGCGATCGTCCTCGCCGACCCGGCCCAGGCCGACGCCTACGACCAGGGCCTGGCGCAGCTGGAAGAACTGCTGGAGCGCCTGCGCCAGCCGATCACCCCGCGCCGCGGCCTGGACTTCAGCGCCGTGAACGCCCCGGAACCGCAGTTCCGCGCCAGCTTCACCCGCGAGGACTACGAGCGCGCGGTGGACACCGTGAAGGAATACATCCTCGCCGGTGACTGCATGCAGGTCGTGCCGTCGCAGCGCATGTCCATCGACTTCGAAGCCGCGCCCATCGACCTGTACCGTGCGCTGCGCTGCTTCAACCCGACGCCCTACATGTACTTCTTCAACTTCGGCGACTTCCACGTCGTCGGCAGTTCGCCGGAAGTGCTGGTGCGCGTCGAGGACGGCCTGGTCACCGTGCGCCCGATTGCCGGCACCCGCCCGCGCGGTGCCACCGAGGAAGCCGACGTGGCCCTGGAAGAGGACCTGCTGTCCGACGCCAAGGAGCTCGCCGAGCACCTGATGCTGATCGACCTCGGACGCAACGACGTCGGCCGCGTCTCCGAGACTGGCAGCGTGAAGGTCACCGAGAAGATGGTGATCGAGCGTTACTCCAACGTCATGCACATCGTTTCCAACGTGAACGGCCAGCTCAAGGCCGGCATGAGCGCGATGGACGCCCTGCGCGCGATCCTGCCGGCCGGCACCCTGTCCGGCGCGCCGAAGATCCGCGCGATGGAAATCATCGACGAGCTGGAGCCGGTCAAGCGTGGCGTCTACGGCGGTGCAGTCGGTTACCTGGCATGGAACGGCAACATGGACACCGCCATCGCGATCCGCACCGCGGTGATCAAGAACGGCGAACTCCACGTCCAGGCCGGCGGCGGCATCGTCGCCGACTCGGTGCCGGCGCTGGAATGGGAAGAGACCATCAACAAGCGCCGCGCCATGTTCCGTGCCGTGGCCCTGGCCGAACACACCGCCAAGATGCAGGGTTGAGGAGTACCGCCATGCTGCTGATGATCGATAACTACGATTCCTTTACCTACAACCTGGTGCAGTACTTCGCCGAGTTGAAGGCCGACATCCACGTCATTCGCAATGACGAACTGAGCGTCGATGAGATCGCCGCGCTCAATCCCGAACGCATCGTCCTGTCTCCCGGCCCGTGCACGCCGAACGAGGCGGGCGTGTCGCTGGCGGTGATCGAACACTTCTCCGGCAAGCTGCCGCTGCTGGGCGTGTGCCTCGGCCACCAGTCCATCGGCCAGGCCTTCGGCGGCGACGTGGTGCGCGCGCGCCAGGTCATGCACGGCAAGGTCAGCCCGGTGTTCCACAAGGACCAGGGCGTGTTCGCCGGCCTGAACAACCCGCTGACCCAGACCCGTTACCACTCCCTGGTGGTGAAGCGCGAGACGCTGCCCGACTGCCTGGAAATCACCGCCTGGACGGCGTTGGAGGACGGTTCGGTCGACGAGATCATGGGCCTGCGCCACAAGACGCTGAACGTCGAGGGCGTGCAGTTCCACCCCGAGTCGATCCTTTCCGAACAGGGCCACGAGATGCTGGCCAACTTCCTCAAGCAGACCGGCGGGGTGCGCGCATGAACATCAAGGAAGCCCTCAACCGGGTGGTCAACCAACTGGACCTGACCACCGAGGAAATGCAGGACGTCATGCGCGAGATCATGACCGGGCAGTGCACCGACGCGCAGATCGGCGCCTTCCTCATGGGCATGCGCATGAAGAGCGAAACCATCGACGAGATCGTCGGCGCCGTGGCGGTGATGCGCGAGCTGGCCGACCAGGTCGAGCTGGACAGCTTGAAGCACGTGGTCGATGTGGTCGGCACCGGTGGTGACGGCGCCAACATCTTCAACGTGTCCTCGGCGGCGGCCTTCGTGGTCGCCGCGGCTGGCGGCAAGGTCGCCAAACACGGTAACCGCGCGGTCTCCGGCAAGAGCGGCAGCGCCGACCTGCTGGAAGCCGCCGGCATCTACCTGGACCTCAAGCCGGTGCAGGTGAAGCGTTGCATCGAGACTGTCGGCGTCGGCTTCATGTTCGCCCAGGTCCACCACAAGGCCATGAAGCACGCTGCCGGCCCGCGTCGCGAGCTGGGTCTGCGTACTCTCTTCAATATGCTCGGCCCGCTGACCAACCCGGCGGGCGTGAAGCACCAGGTGGTCGGCGTGTTCAGCCAGGCGCTGTGCCGCCCGCTGGCCGAGGTGCTCAAGCGCCTGGGCAGCGAGCACATTCTGGTGGTGCACTCGCGCGATGGCCTGGATGAGTTCAGCCTCGCCGCGGCCACCCACATCGCCGAGTTGAAGGACGGCGTGGTCACGGAATATGAAGTGCAGCCCGAGGACTTCGGCATCAAGAGCCAGAGTCTGATCGGCCTGACCGTGGACAGCCCGCAGGAGTCGCTGGAGTTGATCCGCGATGCCCTGGGGCGTCGCAAGACCGAGGCCGGGCAGAAGGCTGCCGAACTGATCGTGCTCAACGCCGGCGCCGCGCTCTACGCCGCGGACCTGGCCACCAGCCTGCACGAAGGCATGCAACTTGCCCATGACGCCCTGCACACGGGGCTGGCGCGAGAGAAGATGGAAGAACTGGCGGCCTTTACCGCCGTTTACCGAGAGGAGAACGCACAGTGAGTGTGCCGACGGTTCTGCAGAAGATCCTGGCCCGAAAGGTCGAAGAAGTCGCCGAACGCCGTGCCCGTGTGAGCATCGCCGAGCTGGAGCAACTGGCGCGTACGGCGGACGCACCGCGCGGTTTTGCCGCTGCCCTGCTGGAGCGCGCCAAGCGCCGCGAGCCGGGTGTGATCGCCGAGGTGAAGAAGGCTTCGCCGAGCAAGGGCGTGCTGCGCGAGAACTTCGATCCCGCCGACATCGCCCGTAGCTACGAGGAGGGCGGTGCCACCTGCCTGTCCGTGCTGACCGACGTGGACTTCTTCCTCGGCAGCGATGCCTACCTCAAGGAGGCCCGTGCGGCCTGCAAGCTGCCGGTGATCCGCAAGGACTTCATGATCGATCCGTATCAGGTGGTGGAGGCCCGCGCCATCGGCGCCGACTGCATCCTGCTGATCGTCTCGGCGCTGGATGATGCACGGATGGCCGAACTGGCGTCGGTGGCCAAGGACGTCGGCCTGGATGTCCTGGTGGAGGTGCACGATGGCGATGAGCTGGAGCGTGCGCTGAAGACCCTCGACACCCCGCTGCTGGGTATCAACAACCGCAACCTGCACACCTTCGAGGTGAGCCTGGAAACGACCCTCGACCTGCTGCCGGAAATCCCGCGCGACCGCATGGTGATCACCGAGAGTGGCATCCTCAACCGCGCCGATGTCGAGCTGATGGAAGTCAGCGACGTGTTCGGCTTCCTGGTGGGCGAGGCGTTCATGCGCGCCGAGGAGCCGGGTACCGAGCTCAAGCGCCTGTTCTTCCCCGAGCGCAGCAAGGTCAAGCTCGGCGCCGATCCGGACTGAATCCGCAGGAGCGAGCCTGCTCGCGAAAAAGCTGACCAGGGACACGCCGGACGAATCGGGGAGTCGCCAGGGTTCGCGAACCAGCTCGCTCCTACCCGGAAGCCACAGACAGAAAAGCCGGCGATTGCCGGCTTTTCTGTCTGTGGCTGATCGTCAGCGGGTGCCGAAAACCACCATAGTCTTGCCTTTCACGTGGACCAGGCCCTGTTCTTCCAGGCTCTTGAGCACGCGGCCGACCATTTCGCGGGAGCAGCCGACGATGCGGCCGATTTCCTGGCGGGTGATCTTGATCTGCATGCCGTCCGGGTGGGTCATGGCGTCCGGCTGCTGGCACAGGTCCAGCAGGGTGCGCGCGACACGGCCGGTGACGTCGAGGAAGGCCAGGTCGCCGACCTTGCGGGTGGTCTTGCGCAGGCGATCGGCCATCTGGCTGCCGAGGGTGAAGAGTATCTCCGGGTCCTGCTGGCTCAGTTCGCGGAACTTGGTGTAGCTGATCTCTGCAACTTCGCACTCGGTCTTGGCACGCACCCAGGCGCTACGCTCCTGGCTGGTGCTGCCTTCCTTCTCGAAGAGCCCCATCTCCCCGAAGAAGTCGCCAGTGTTGAGATAGCCGATGATCATCTCGCGGCCATCGTCGTCTTCGATCAGTACAGTCACCGAGCCCTTGATGATGAAGAACAGGCTCTCGCAGCGGTCGCCAGCGTAGATGATGGTGCTCTTGGCGGTGAAGCGGCGGCGGTGACAGTGCGCGAGCAACTTGTCGAGGTTCTTGATTTTGGGTGTAAGGGTAATAGCTACCATGCCCGAGTCCCGGAAAGTAAAAAAAAGTGGCCTTTGCACAACAGGCGTCTAATGATTTTTTATTCAGCATGCGTGGTGCCGTGCATCCCTGGCTCGATCCCCCTCGATCCGCAGGGCGGCAAAATTGCCCACTTGACGCAACTTGCCCGTACGTAAATCGGCAAGAGCTTAACAGACGATGTGTTACCGATAATTGGAAAACCGGAACATTCGTCAGGACAATTTCCAAGAGTGTGCCAGTAAAATGGCGTCAGCTTAAGCAATAAATGCCGGTGATCCTCGCCGAAATGCGACACAGCTAACAGCCAGCGGCCTCGCTGGGCGCCTGGAGGGCCTGTGATAAGCTGGCGCCCCTTTTTTTGGCGGAGTTCTTCTCAATGAAAGCGCGAATCCAGTGGGCTGGCGAAGCGATGTTCCTCGGCGAGTCCGGCAGCGGCCACGTGGTGGTGATGGACGGTCCGCCGGATGCCGGTGGCCGCAACCTGGGCGTCCGTCCGATGGAGATGCTCCTGCTCGGCCTGGGCGGCTGCACCAACTTCGACGTGGTGAGCATCCTGAAGAAGGGTCGGCAGCCGGTGGAAAGCTGTGAAGCCTTCCTCGAAGCCGAGCGCGCGGATGAGGACCCCAAGGTGTTCACCAAGATCCACGTGCATTTCGTGGTCAAGGGCCGTGGCCTGAAGGAAGCGCAGGTCAAGCGCGCGGTCGAGCTGTCGGCCGAGAAGTACTGCTCCGCCTCGATCATGCTCGGCCGTGCGGGCGTCGAGATCACCCATGACTACGAGATCGTCGAGCTGGGTTGAGTCGCCGCGTCATCCTTTCATCATCGAGGGTGCGCAAACTCTGGCAGAGGTCGCCTGACCTCTGCATAATGCGCCACCTTTTTTCAGGGCCATCCGGGCCCGAAACCAAGCAACCACAATCGCCATCGCGAAGAGGTGTAAACCGTCCTACGCAGGTGCCGCCGTACGCATCTGACGGGCATGCTCAACCACGCGGCAGAGCCGCATTGATGAGAGTTCTCCCACGGTGAAAAGCAAACTCAAGCTCCACGGGTTCAACAACCTGACGAAGACCTTGAGCTTCAACATCTATGACATCTGCTATGCCGAGACGCCTGAAGACCAACAGGCCTACGTGCAGTACATCGACGAAGAGTACGATGCCGAGCGTCTCACGCAGATCCTCACCGATGTTGTCGACATCATTGGCGCAAACATCCTGAACATCGCCCGTCAGGATTACGATCCGCAAGGCGCCAGCGTGACCATCCTGATCTCCGAGCAGCCGGTCACCCCGACCGACAGCCAGATCGAGGAATCCCCGGGGCCGCTACCGGAAACCATCCTGGCGCACCTCGACAAGAGCCATATCACCGTGCACACCTATCCGGAGATCCATCCGGTGGAAGGCATCGCGACCTTCCGTGTGGACATCGACGTCTCCACCTGTGGCGTCATCTCGCCGCTGAAGGCGCTCAACTACCTGATCCACCAGTTCGACTCGGACATCGTCACCGTGGATTACCGCGTGCGCGGCTTCACCCGTGACGTGGAAGGCAAGAAGCACTTCATCGACCACGAGATCAACTCGATCCAGAACTACCTTTCCGACGACACGTACGAGGCCTACCAGATGACCGACGTGAACGTGTACCAGGAGAACCTGTTCCACACCAAGATGCTGCTCAAGGAGTTCGACCTGGACAACTACCTGTTCGGCGACGCGACCCGCGACCTGTCGTCCGAGCAGCGCAAGCAGGTGGAAGAGCGCGTGCGCCACGAGATGCTGGAAATCTTCTACGCGCGCAACATGCCGCGTTAAGTTTCGCTCCAGAACAAGAAAGCCGCCTTCGATGGGCGGCTTTTTTGTTCTGGAGCGGCTGTAGGTGGCAAACTATCGGCCGCAGGCAAGCGCGAAGGTGCCGGCGCCATGCTGATCGCCTGAAACCGCTCAAATCCGATAGGTGGACTTGGTCATCACCTTCGACAGCAGGGTCATGCCGAACTTCACCGGCGCCGGGAAGCGCAGGCCGCCGGCTTCGATGGCGCTGGTGGCGTGCTGTTCTTCGTCGACGCGCATCTGTTCGAGGATGGCGCGGGACTTCTGGTCCCCGACGGGAATCTCGGCCAGGTGTTCGTCGAGGTGCTTGCATACCTGGTCTTCGGTGGCGGCGACGAAGCCGAGGCTGATGCGGTCGCTGATCAGCCCGGCGGCGGCGCCGACACCGAACGACAGGCCATAGAACAGCGGATTCAGCACGCTCGGCCGGCTGCCCAGTTCGCGGATACGCTGCTCGCACCAGGCCAGGTGGTCGACTTCCTCGTCGGCGGCTTCTTCCATCGCCTTGCGTACCTGCGGCAGCTTCGCGGTCAGCGCCTGCCCCTGGTAAAGCGCCTGGGCGCAGACTTCACCGGTATGGTTGATACGCATCAGTCCGGCGACATGGCGGGCATCGGTTTCGCTGAGCTCGGCGTCCGGCTGGACGACGGCGGGCGAGGGGCGGCCCGGATGACCGCTGAAGGGCAGCAGGGTGCGCAAGGCGGCATCGGCCTGCAGCAGGAAACGGTCGGCGGGGGAGTAGTGACGGTCGGCGGACATGGCGCACCTGTCGGAAAAAACATTCGACCGGCAGTTTACCGGATGGCGGATGACAGGTCTTGCCGTGGTGCGCGCAAAGAGCTTCGGCGCCCGTTCGTCAACCCGGAGGCCAGTGCATCTGGCGCTGGCCAAGCACGTGCATATGGATGTGGTGCACGGTCTGCCCGCCCAGGTCGTTGCAGTTCATCACCACGCGGAAGCCTTCGTCGCACCCCTGCTCCTTCGCCAGGCGCTGGGCGGTGAAGAGGATGTGGCCGGCCAGCGGCTTGTCCGCTTCCTGCAGGTCGTTGAGGGTCGAGATGTGCTTCTTCGGGATTACCAGGAAGTGCACTGGCGCCTGCGGGCCGATGTCGTGGAAGGCGATTACCTGGTCATCTTCATAGAGCTTGCGCGCGGGAATGTCCCCGGCGACGATCTTGCAGAACAAACAGTCCACGGACGTTCCTCCGATCAGGTGGGTGGAACAGCAGTTTAGCGGCCGTGACCCGTACCGCCCAGATTCGTGGCGGCATTCGCAAGGAGCCAGCGTGCAGAACGATATCCATGACCTGGGCCTGGTGCTCGATTCCAGGGTCAAACTGATCGTGATCGAGTCCTGGGACGAACCCCGGGTACTGGAAACCCTGACCGGCCTGGCAGTGCGCCGCGGACTCGACCTGCGACTCTGGTCGGCGACCGAGGGTTTGCGGCGCCTGGGCTTCGGCGGTGAGCCGGACGGCGAGGGCGACAGCCGCGAGGCGGAAACCGCGCTGCGGCTGATCAAGGCTGACCCGCAGCCGACCCTCTACGTACTCTGCGACCTGCATCCCTACCTCGAGGACAATCCCCGCGCGGTTCGCCTGCTCAAGGAAGTGGCGATGGCCGAGGGGACGTTCAAGCCCACGCTGATGCTGGTGTCCCATGCCCTGAAGCTGCCTGCGGAAGTCCAGCGCTTCGCCGCGCGCTTCGCGCTGTCGCTGCCCTCCGAAGACGAGCTGCTCGGCATTGTCCGCGAGGAAGCCGCGCGCTGGAGCGAACGCCACAGCGGGGCGCGGGTGCGCACGGACAACCGGACCCTGCGGCAGGTGGTGAAGAACCTGCGGGGGCTGACTCATGGCGAGGCCCGCTTGCTGGCGCGGGGCGTGATCTGCAACGACGGGGCGATCACCCAGGAAGACCTGCCGGAACTCAATCGCACCAAGTTCGAGCTGCTCAATCTCGATGGCGTGCTCGGCTTCGAGCATGACACCGCGCGCTTCGCCGAGGTCGGCGGGCTGGCGAACCTCAAGCGCTGGCTCGGCGAACGGCAGAGCGCCTTCACCGAGAGCAAGGACAAGGACCTGCCCAAGGGTGTGCTGCTGGTCGGCGTGCAGGGTGGCGGCAAGAGCCTGGCGGCCAGGGCGGTGGCCGGGCTCTGGGGGCTGCCGCTGCTGCGCCTGGACTTCGGCAGCCTGTACAACAAATACTTCGGCGAGACCGAACGCAACCTGCGCGAGGCGTTGCGCCTGGCCGACAGCATGGCGCCCTGCGTGCTTTGGGTGGACGAGATCGAGAAAGGCGTGGCCACCGGCGACCAGGACAACGGCGTCAGCCAGCGCGTGCTGGCCACCCTGTTGACCTGGATGGCTGAGCGCAAGGCACTGGTGTTCATGGTGGCCACGGCCAACGCCATCGATCGCCTGCCGCCGGAGCTGGTGCGCAAGGGGCGCTTCGATGAGTTGTTCTTCGTCGATCTGCCGGAGCGCGACGTGCGCATGGATATCTTCCGCATCCACCTGAGCCGCCGCGAGCTGGACGTGGCGCAGTTCGAGCTGGACATATTGGCCGATGCCGCCGACGGGTTTTCCGGTGCGGAGATCGAACAGGCGGTGGTCGGCGCCTTCTACGCGGCGCAGGCGCGGCAGAAGTCGGTGGATCAGCCGTTGCTGCTGGAAGAGATCCGCCGAACGGCGCCGCTGTCGGTGGTGATGGCCGAGGAATTGGCCGAGCTGCGGGCGTGGGCCGATGGCCGTACGGTGCGCGCCGACTGAGTGCGGTTCAGCCGGCCAGCGCCATGCGGTTGAGGCGGCCGGCCAGCTTGCGCACGGCCCAGCGCGGCAGCAGGCGCACGGCCAACGCCATCAGGCGGTTGCGCCAGCCTGGAATGATGATCGCCGGCGCCCGACGCAAGGCCCTGACGGTGCGGAAGGCGACTTCCTCGGGCGACATCATCAGCTTGCTGCCGTCGAAGCGAGCGGTCCGCAGGTTCGCATTGCGGAAGAAAGCGGTATGGGTCGGGCCGGGGCACAGCACGGAAACCTTGATGCCGCGGCCGCGCAGTTCCTCGCGCAGTCCCTCGGAGAAGTGCAGGACGAACGCCTTGCTGGCGTAGTAGCTGCTCATCCACGGACCGGGCAGCAGGCCGACCACCGAGGCGACATTGAGAATCTGCCCGCCACCGCTGCGCTCCATCATGGCGCCGATGCCGTGGCAGAGCCGCGCCAGGGCCAGGACATTGAGTTCCAGCAGTTCCTGCTCGCGGGACCAGTCCTGGTCGACGAAGGCACCGGAGGAGCCGATGCCGGCGTTGTTCACCAGCAGCTCGATCTGTCTCCCGCTCTGCTCCAGCTCGTGCAGCAGGCCCGATATCTGTAGCGGTTCGGACAGGTCGCAGGCGCGGAACAGTACCTCCACCCCGAAGCGTTGCGACAATTCGCAGGCAGCGGTCTCCAGCGCATCGCGCTGGCGGGCCACCAGGATGAGTGCCTGGCCGCGCCGGGCGAGGGCTTCGGCCAGCGCCAGGCCGATACCGCTGGAGGCGCCGGTGATGAGGGCAAAACGAGGCATTCAGAGGTCTCTGTGGCGAGGGTGGCGTTCGACCACGCCCGCCACGGGTTGTTGCATTACTGTTCGGTGCTGCTTTCGTCGTCGGAGTCGGCGCCTTCGGTGTCGCCACTGTTGAACTCGTCCGACGGTTCTGCCGTGGCGGCGGCGTCCGGCTCGGCCGATTGGTACTGGGTGGCCTGGGCGCGCTCGACGTACTGCTGATAAGCGGGCAGCGCGATGGCGGCGAGAATACCGGCAACGACTGGGAATAGCAGCCAGGTGAAGGCCAGGACCTTGACGCTGGTGCTGTTGGGCGGCGGCGGCGGGCCGTAGCGGTTGGCGGTCTGCTCGCCGGGCATGAACAGCATCACCAGGCTCAGTACCGCGTTGACGAATGGCACCAGCAAGGCCAGCCAGAGCCAGCCGGACCAGCCGAGGTCATGCAGTCGCTGTACACCGATGGGCACGCTGAAGACCGCGGCGGCGATGACCACCACGGCGAGGGCGACGACCCCGAGGGGCAGCGAGACGGCCAGCAGCAGGCTGGCGACCAGGTAGGCCGCGAAGCAGATCAAGGACAGCGCGGCGGACCAGCCGAGGTAGCGGACGCGGCCGATCCGGCCGGACAGGCTGCGGATGTTCAGTTCGCCGTACTCCGGCAGCTCATCGCTCACGTTGGCCTGGGGCGGTGCGTAGGGGGAGTTGGCCGTCGCCGAGGCGACGTTGCCGGGAGCGCTTGCGGTGGGGGCTGCGCCGGTGGCCGCCAATTCCGCCTGCCGGGCAAGGTACTTCTCGATGATGATGCCGCATGCGCTGCACTCGCCGGACCTGGGCTGCACATGCCCGCATTTGGGGCAGGTCATCTGGTCGCCGTCGGCCGCTTCGGCGGCGGCGCGGCTGGCGAGTGTCGCTTCGCTGGGATGATCGTCGGTCTCGACCAGACTCAGCCCCACCTTGCCGTCGGCTTCCTTGCGAGCGTTGGCGCCCGCGCCGTGCAGGGCGCGGAGGTACTTGTCGGCTTCGTCGTCGGAGAGGTCGCGCTTGAGCACCACGGGTTTGCCGCTGAACAGCGCGTCGATCTTCGACGTGTCGCTCTTGAACAGGCGGGCGAGATTCTCCTTGGCGGTCTCCATCGGGGTCTGCGGCATCAGCGTGCCGTCGAACACGATCTTGAAGCGGGCTTGGTCCATCGGGGCATCCTTGTCAGTGGGCTGTGGTGATATCGATACAGCGTAATCGCGCCGTTTGGGGCCAACAAGCGGCCCCGAGGCACATATCGGTGAGCGGTGGCGCTGGTCAGACCAGCAGTTGGCCGGGCAGCGTCGTGCTGCGGGCCAGGGCCTGGCGGTACTCGTTGTCGAGTCGCCCGATCAGTTCCTCCACCGACGGCAAGTCGTGAATATTGCCGAC
Source organism: Pseudomonas sp. ATCC 13867 (assembly GCF_000349845.1). NCBI lineage: Bacteria > Pseudomonadati > Pseudomonadota > Gammaproteobacteria > Pseudomonadales > Pseudomonadaceae > Pseudomonas > Pseudomonas sp. ATCC 13867. The sequence continues at coordinate 584,203 of NC_020829.1, forward strand.
GCCCTGGCCGGCCGACCAGACGGTCTTCCAGGCCTTGGCCTCGTCGCTGACCGGCTTGAGCTTCTCGCCATAGTTGACGTCGGCCTTGTCGGTCAGGCGCTTCATGTCGAAGCCGGCGGACTCCAGGCTCTGGCGCATGAAGCTGGCCGGCACGCCGGACACCGCAGGGGTATGGATGATGTCGGCGGCGCGGGCTTCGAGGAGCATCCTCTTGTAGTCGGTGGACGCGTTGCTTTCGCGGGTGGCGATGAAACGGGTGCCGAGGTAGGCGAGGTCGGCGCCGAGGATCTGCGCGGCGAGAATCTCATGGCCGTGGTTGATGCAGCCCGCCAGCAACAGGGTCTTGTCGAAGAACTGGCGGATCTCCGCGACCAGCGCGAAGGGGCTCCAGGTACCGGCATGGCCACCGGCGCCGGCGGCGACCGCGATCAGGCCGTCGACGCCGGCCTCCGCGGCTTTCTCGGCATGGCGGCGGGTGGTGACGTCATGGAACACCAGTCCGCCATAGCTGTGCACCGCATCCACCACTTCGCGCACGGCGCCCAGGCTGGTGATGACGATGGGCACGCGATGCTCCACGCAGAGCGCCAGGTCCGCCTGCAGGCGCGGGTTGCTGTGGTGGACGATGAGGTTCACCGCATAGGGCGCGGCCTTGGGGGCGGCGGCCAGCCCGGCCTCGATTTCTTCCAGCCAGGCCTTGAAGCCGCTGCTTTCGCGCTGGTTCAGCGCCGGGAAGCTGCCGACGATGCCGCCCTTGCAGCAGGCCAGCACCAGTTGTGGGGTGGACACCAGGAACATCGGCGCCGCTACCAGGGGAACGCGCAGGCGGCGGTCGAGCAGGGTGGGCAGGGACATGACAGTCTCCTTGTCGGGTCAGAAAGGTTTGACGACCACCAGGATCACGATGGCGATCAGGAACAGCACCGGCACTTCGTTGAACCAACGGTAGAACACATGGCTGCGGGCGTTTTCGCCGCGGGCGAAGCGTTTGAGCATGGCCCCGCAGGCATGGTGGTAGCCGATCAGCAGCACGACCAGGGTGAGTTTGGTGTGCATCCAGCCCTGGCTGAGCCAGGCGGGATTGAGGTAGAGCATCCAGGCGCCGAGGACGATGGTGAGGATCATCGAGGGGCCCATGATGCCGCGGTAGAGCTTGCGCTCCATCACGCAGAAACGCTCGCGGCTGGCGGCGTCCTCGCTCATGGCGTGGTAGACGAACAGGCGCGGCAGATAGAAGAGGCCGGCGAACCAGCAGATCACGGCAATGATGTGAAAGGCTTTGAGCCACAGGTACAGCATCGGGACTTCCTCGAATCGGCGATGAGCCGATAGTAGTGGCGCGCTGCAATGGCGTCATCCCTGCGTCTATTACACTGGGGGTGTCAGTGCTTTATCCCGTGCGTGGCGCGTTGTCGCGCATGCCGCATGGCATCCGGAAGATGCCAGGCCCGCAGCTCATGTCCGAACCGACGCCGCCCGAGAGCCCCGCCGCACCCGCAGCCGATGCTTCACCCCACGTCGCCCCCCGCCGTTCGTTGGCGCGACACCCGCAGGTGCGTCAGTGGCGGCGAAGTCTGGCGTTCTGGGCCGGGGCCCTGCTGGTCGGGCTGGTGGCGCTGGCCTTCGCGCATCTGGCGGACCTGGCCAGCGCGACCTTTCGCTGGGTGGTCGCGCAGAACCAATGGTGGCCCTGGCTGATCTGCCCGCTCGGTTTCGCGGGGCTGGCGTGGGTGACCCAGGGTGCGCTGAAGAACACCCGGGGTAGCGGCATTCCCCAGGTGATAGTCGCTCTGGGGCAACGCAGCAGCCGCATCCGCAATGAGTTGCTGTCGCTGCCGATTGCGCTGGGCAAGCTGTTCGTGACCTTGCTGGCACTGCTGGTCGGGGCGTCGGCGGGCCGTGAGGGGCCGACCGTGCACATCGGCGCCGCGCTGATGTATTCCTTCGGCCGTCGTCTCGGGCTGTACGACAAGCACACGATCTCCGGCCTGATCATCGCCGGTGGCGCAGCGGGCATCGCCGCGGCCTTCAATACGCCCCTGGGCGGCGTGGTGTTCGCCATCGAGGAAATGAGCCGCACCTTCGAGCAGCGCTTCAGTGGGCTGGTGCTTACCGCCGTGTTGCTGGGCGGCATGGTGACGCTCGGGCTGATGGGCAGCTACAGCTACTTCGGCCGGCTCTCCGAAAGCATGCCACTGGGGCCGGCCTGGATCGCGGTGGGGGCCTGCGGGCTGCTCGGCGGATTGCTGGGCGGCATTTACTGCCGGTTGGTCCTGCCGGCCCGGCGCGGCCCGCTGAGCTTCATCAGCCGCTGGCGCGGGCGCTGGCCGATTCGTTTCGCCGCCGCCTGTGGCCTGCTGCTGGCGCTGCTGGGTCTGCTTTCGGGGCATCATGTGTTCGGCACCGGCTATGCGGAGACTCGCTCGATCCTCGAAGGCCAGCCGGTGGTGGAGCATGACTTCCTGCTGTGGAAGTTCATCGCCAACGTGGTTTCCTATATCGCCGGAATTCCCGGCGGCCTGTTCTCCCCGTCGCTCACCGTCGGCGCCAGCCTGGCGCCCTGGCTGGCGCCGTTGATTCCCGGCGCGAGCCTCCCAGCGGTGGGGTTGCTGGGGATGTCCGCCTACCTTGCCGGGGTGACGCGCACGCCGCTGACCGCCACGGTGATCACCGTGGAGATGTCCCACAGCCCGGACATGCTGATCCCGATCCTCGCCGCCACCCTGCTGGCCAGCGGCATCTCCGCGCGCATCAACCCGCTGCCCATCTACCACGCGCTGGCCCGTCAGATGCAGGAAACCCTGTCGCCGACCAAAGGGTCCCAAACCTAGGCGGATTCGCTCTGTTCAGCGGGGACAGTGGCTCATATCATGGGTGCCCCTGAATTTGGCCCCATAGGTGGAGTGACAGGCAGATGATCAAGGTCGGTATCGTAGGTGGTACGGGTTATACGGGCGTGGAACTGCTGCGCCTGCTGGCACAGCATCCCCAGGCGCACGTCGAGGTGATTACCTCGCGTTCCGAGGAGGGCGTGAAAGTCGCCGACATGTACCCGAACCTGCGAGGCCACTATGACGGCCTGGCCTTCAGCGTGCCGGACGTGAAGCGTCTGGGCGAGTGCGATGTGGTGTTCTTCGCCACCCCCCACGGCGTGGCGCATGCACTGGCTGGCGAACTGCTGGCCACCGGCACCCGGGTGATCGACCTGTCCGCCGACTTCCGCCTGCAGGACGCAGAAGAATGGGCCAAGTGGTACGGCCAGCCCCACGGTGCGCCTGAGCTGCTGCCCGAGGCCGTCTACGGCCTGCCGGAAGTGAACCGCGAGGCGATCAAGTCCGCACGTCTAATCGCTGTGCCCGGTTGCTACCCGACCGCTACCCAGCTCGGCTTCATCCCGTTGCTGGAGAACGGCCTGGCCGACACCAGCCAACTGATCGCCGACTGCAAGTCCGGCGTCAGCGGCGCCGGTCGTGGCGCCAAAGTCGGCTCGCTGTTCTGCGAAGCCGGTGAAAGCATGATGGCCTACTCGGTCAAGGGCCACCGTCACCTGCCGGAAATCAGCCAGGGCCTGCGCCGCGCGGCCAAGGGCGACGTCGGTCTGACCTTCGTGCCGCACCTGACTCCGATGATCCGTGGCATCCACGCGACCCTGTACGCACGCGTCGCTGATCGTGGCGTCGATTTGCAGAAGCTCTACGAGGAGCGCTATGCCAGCGAGCCTTTCGTCGACGTGATGCCGGCCGGCAGTCATCCGGAAACCCGCAGCGTGCGCGGCGCCAACGTCTGCCGCATCGCTGTGCACCGTCCCCAGGGCGGCGACCTGGTGGTGATCCTGTCGGTGATCGACAACCTGGTGAAGGGCGCGTCCGGCCAGGCGATCCAGAACATGAACATCCTGTTCGGCCTGGACGAGCACCTGGGCCTGTCCAACGTCGCGCTGTTGCCGTAAGGAACGATCGCCCCAAGGAGCGCTCGATTGATCTGCACCAAAGGATGAGTCGGATTAGTTGACCGTTTTTCTGGGGTAAGCGGATAATAGCCCGCAATGTTGTAACGTACGGCTTCGGCCGGGAGAGTTGTCACCATGACCATCGAAACCTTCACCCCCACCCCGCTGGTGTTTTCCCACGGCGCTGCGACCAAGGTGAAGAACCTGATCGACGAAGAAGGTAATCCGCGACTGAAGCTGCGGGTGTTCGTCACGGGCGGTGGCTGCTCGGGCTTCCAGTACGGGTTCACCTTCGATGAGGACACCGCGGACGACGACACCATCGTCGAGCGCGATGGTGTCAGCCTCGTGGTCGACCCGATGAGCTTCCAGTACCTCGCCGGTGCGGAAGTGGACTACCAGGAAGGCCTCGAAGGTTCGCGGTTCGTCATCAAGAACCCGAATGCAGCGACCACCTGCGGCTGCGGCCAGTCCTTCTCGATCTGATGCCGTAATCACGAAAACGCCGCGCAATTGCGCGGCGTTTTCGTTTGTGCGGCCGATTCAGGCGGGATAGAGCGCGCCGAGGATGCGTGGACCTCGCGCCGCGGTGACTTCCGCGCAGTTGCCCGGCAGGCGTTCGAGGAAGCGATGGGCCAGCCAGGCGAAGGCCATCGCCTCCATCCACTCCGGCGGTACCCCGCGATCGATGCTGCTGATGACGCTGGCGCCAGGCAGGTGCGCGGCAAGACTCTGCATCAGCGTGGCGTTGAAGGCGCCGCCGCCGCAGACCACCACTTCCTGGCAGTTGGGCTGGGCGTCCAGCAGGGACTCGGCGATGCTGTGGGCGGTGAGTTCCAGCAGGGTTGCCTGCACATCCTCGACCTTCACGGCGCCGTGATGGGCCAGGATCGTGTTCAGCCAGTCCAGATTGAAGCGTTCGCGCCCGGTACTCTTCGGTCCACGGGCGGCGAAGAAGTCGTCCGCGAGCATCTTCTGCAGCAGCATCGAATCGATCGAGCCACTGCCCGCCCAGGCGCCGTCACGGTCATAGGGTTCGCCGCGTTGCTCCTGGATCCAGGCGTCCAGCAACACGTTGCCAGGCCCGCAGTCGAAGCCGCGAACCGGCTTGCCGGGCGTTAACAGTGAGACGTTGCTGAATCCGCCGATATTGAGGATCGCGCACTCGCGGCTGTCCCGGCCAAACAGGGCCTGGTGGAATGCCGGAACCAGGGGGGCACCCTGGCCGCCGGCAGCCACGTCGCGGCGGCGAAAGTCGGCGACTACGTCGACACCGGTGAGCTCGGCGAGCAGGGCAGGGTTGCCGATCTGTACCGTGAAGCCCAGTTGCGGCTCATGGCGGATTGTCTGCCCGTGGCTGCCAATGGCGCGAATGGCGCTGGCGTTGAGGCCTTCGCGGGAAAGGAGCTCATGAATTCCCTGCGCGGCCAGGCGTACCCAGTGATTCTCCGCCAGGGCAGAGCGGGCGATTTCATCGGGGCCGGAGGAGCAGAGCGCCAGGAGGTCGGCACGAAGGGCCGCAGGCATGGGGAGGTAGTGGGAGGCGAGCAGGGTGGTCTGCTCGCCTTGCTCGACCAGGGCGATGTCCAGCCCGTCGAGACTGGTGCCGGACATCACCCCTAGATAGAGCGGCATGGCTCAGCGCTTGTTCAGGGCCAGGAAAGTCGCCTTCTCCTGGTCCATGCGCGCGATCAGCGGTTGGGCCTGAGCCAGGAAACGCTTGCGCTCCTGGCCGCTCAGCGGATCGGCCGTCGGCAGCTTGGCGCTCAGCGGGTCGACGTGCTTGCCGTTGACCTGGAACTCGTAATGCAGGTGCGGGCCGGTGGCGAGGCCGGTCATGCCGACGTAACCGATGATCTGGCCCTGCTTCACCGCCACACCCGAACGGATGCCCTTGGCGAAACGACTCATGTGGCCGTACACGGTGCGATAGCGCTGACCGTGCTGGATCACCACGGCGTTGCCATAACCGCCCTTGCGGCCGGCCTCGAGGATCTTGCCGTCGCCGGTCGCCTTGATCGGCGTGCCGGTCGGCGCTGCGTAGTCGACGCCTTTGTGTGCACGAATCTTGTTCAGGACGGGGTGGAAACGCCCGATCGAGAAGCGCGAGCTGATGCGGGCGAAGTCCACCGGCGTACGGATGAACGCCTTGCGTATGCTGGTGCCGTCGGCGCGCAGGTAGCTGGTGTTGCCCTGTTTGTTGGTGTAGCGCACCGCGGTGTATGGCTTGCCACGGTTGACGAAGCGTACGGCGAGGATGCTTCCGGTACCGACCTGCTTGCCCTGCACTTGCTGGGACTCGTAGATCACGTCGAACGAATCGCCTTCGCGAATATCCTGGGCGAAGTCAATGTCGTAGCCCAGGATGCTGGCCATCGACATGATCAGGTCGTGCGACAGTCCGGCATTCCGGCCGGCAACGAACAACGAGCTGTCGATGCGGCCGTGGGCATAGTTGGCGTGCACCGAGGGTTTGACCACGTCGCGCTTGAAGTCATAGCCCCTGGCGGATTTGCTCAGGCTGATGGTCTCCAGGTCGTTGCGCTTGATCTTCAGGCCCTGCAGGTCGCCCTTGGCGTCAATGAGGAAGTCCACCTCCTGGCCGACATCCAGGCGGGTGAACTGCTTGGCGCTCTTGTTGGCGGCAAGCACGTCGTGCACGGCGTTCGCCGGCAGGCCGGCCTTCGCGAACACGTTGGAAAGAGTGTCGCCCTTGCCCACAGTCACGCTTTTCCACGCAGGTTCTGCGGAAGCGGAGGGGGAGGGTTGCTGGTTCGAGTCGGCGAGATCGTTCTTCTTGTCCGCGTCTTTTCCGGCGCTGTTCTGGTTATCGGACGAGCCTTCTATCTGTACAAAAGGAGAAGAATCGTCGTCTTCCGTGACCGGATTGGGTCGAAGATCGTCTTTTTCCTGAGTGATGCGGTCGGTACCGCTGTCCAGCTCCAGATTGAGCGTGGTCTTCTTCGCCTCGACCTCGGCCGAGGGGAACACCAGCAGAGCCAGGCTGAGGAGCGCTGCTACACCGCTTGCGGCCAGCAGATGGCTCTTCGGGTAGTACGGCGCTTTCTGATTGGATTGCGTCATGGCGTGAGTGGTGTTTTGGGAATGTGAAATAACTGCCTAAAATATAACCAAATTCCTTCAGAGGCAACCCTGCTGACGGAGATCTGGCGTACTGTCCTCTGGCGCCGGGCAAAACTTGTTTTTAGTGCCTGTTCTTGTATCGTTGGTTCCCTTTCGTAATTCGCAACGTACAGGAACCTGCAATGAAGTCGGTCGAAGAGCAGCTGGCGCTGATCCAGCGCGGAGCAGACGAAATTCTCGTGGAAGCCGAGCTGATCGAAAAGCTCAAGCGCGGCCAGCCCCTGCGTATCAAGGCCGGATTCGACCCGACCGCCCCCGATCTGCACCTCGGTCACACTGTTCTTATTAATAAGCTGCGCCAGTTCCAGGAGCTGGGGCACCAGGTGATCTTCCTGATCGGTGACTTCACTGGGATGATCGGTGACCCCAGTGGGAAAAGTGTTACCCGTCCACCCCTCACTCGCGAGCAGGTTCTCGAGAACGCCGAGACCTACAAGGCTCAGGTCTTCAAGATTCTCGACCCCGCAAAGACCGAGGTAGCCTTCAATTCCACCTGGATGGACCAGCTTTCCCCCGCTGATTTCATCCGCCTGGCTTCCCAGTACACCGTTGCTCGCATGCTGGAACGCGATGATTTCAGCAAACGCTATGCCAGCAATCAGTCCATCGCTATCCACGAGTTCCTTTATCCGCTGGTTCAGGGCTACGACTCCGTCGCGCTGCGCGCCGATGTCGAGTTGGGTGGCACTGACCAGAAGTTCAACCTGCTGATGGGGCGGGAACTGCAGCGTGCCTACGATCAGGAGCCGCAGTGCATCCTGACCATGCCGCTGCTGGAAGGCCTGGACGGCGTGAAGAAGATGTCCAAGTCCCTGGGCAACTACATTGGCATCCAGGAAGCGCCGGGCGTCATGTACAGCAAGCTGGTTTCCATCCCGGATACCCTGATGTGGCGTTACTTCGAGCTGCTGAGCTTCCGTTCTATGGAAGAGATCGAGGACTTCAAGAAAGACGTCGACTCGGGTGCCAATCCGCGTGACATCAAGATCAAGCTGGCCGAAGAGATCGTGGCTCGCTTTCATGGCGAGGAGGCGGCCGCTTCGGCGCACAAGTCCGCGGGTAACCGCCTGAAGGATGGCGAACTGCCGGCAGACCTGCCGGAAGTGGAAGTTGCTGCGGCGGAAGACCTGCCGATCGGCGCTGTCCTTAATAAGGCGGGCCTGGTGAAGAACTCCGCGGTTGCTCGCGACCTGCTGTCGTCTAGCGGTGTGCGCGTAGACGGGGAGGTCGTGGATCGCAGCTTCGTCTTCAAGATTGGCGCTGTTCATGTTGTCCAGGCCGGCAAGAAAGCCTTTGCTCGCGTCTCCTTGGTGGCCGAGTAAGAAAGTTTGAAAAAGTCGTTGACGGGTCGTTTCAAGTCCCTATAATGCGCACCACTCCCAGCGACGAAGCGCTGAAAGAGCTTGAAAATCAAGCACTTACAGTGATTCTAGTTGAGGGTGGTGGTCAGGCAAGTGAGTCACTTGCCGCTTTCAGCTCGCCGCTCCGGCAGCGGTTGAAAGAAGATCATCGAGGTGCTTGACAGCGAGTTTGATCGCTGTAGAATGCGCCTCCCGCTGATGAGAAGGCTTCCTTCGCAGAAGCACAAGCGATTGAGTAGAAAAGAAATTTTCGAAAAATAAAGCTTGACGGAAAGAGAGGTTAGCGTAGAATGCGCGCCTCGGTTGAGACGAAAGCCTTAACCAACTGCTCTTTAACAAGTCGAATCAAGCAATTCGTGTGGGTGCTTGTGATGTAAGACTGATGATCGACTGATTATCAGCAACGCAAGTAACACTCGTGAATTCGAGAGTTTTAGCTCATTAAATTGAGCATGCGATTGCTGAGCCAAGTTTAGGGTTTTCGCAAAACCCAAGCAGTATTGAACTGAAGAGTTTGATCATGGCTCAGATTGAACGCTGGCGGCAGGCCTAACACATGCAAGTCGAGCGGATGAGTGGAGCTTGCTCCATGATTCAGCGGCGGACGGGTGAGTAATGCCTAGGAATCTGCCTGGTAGTGGGGGACAACGTTTCGAAAGGAACGCTAATACCGCATACGTCCTACGGGAGAAAGCAGGGGACCTTCGGGCCTTGCGCTATCAGATGAGCCTAGGTCGGATTAGCTAGTTGGTGGGGTAAAGGCCTACCAAGGCGACGATCCGTAACTGGTCTGAGAGGATGATCAGTCACACTGGAACTGAGACACGGTCCAGACTCCTACGGGAGGCAGCAGTGGGGAATATTGGACAATGGGCGAAAGCCTGATCCAGCCATGCCGCGTGTGTGAAGAAGGTCTTCGGATTGTAAAGCACTTTAAGTTGGGAGGAAGGGCAGTAAGTTAATACCTTGCTGTTTTGACGTTACCAACAGAATAAGCACCGGCTAACTTCGTGCCAGCAGCCGCGGTAATACGAAGGGTGCAAGCGTTAATCGGAATTACTGGGCGTAAAGCGCGCGTAGGTGGTTTGGTAAGATGGATGTGAAATCCCCGGGCTCAACCTGGGAACTGCATCCATAACTGCCTGACTAGAGTACGGTAGAGGGTGGTGGAATTTCCTGTGTAGCGGTGAAATGCGTAGATATAGGAAGGAACACCAGTGGCGAAGGCGACCACCTGGACTGATACTGACACTGAGGTGCGAAAGCGTGGGGAGCAAACAGGATTAGATACCCTGGTAGTCCACGCCGTAAACGATGTCGACTAGCCGTTGGGATCCTTGAGATCTTAGTGGCGCAGCTAACGCGATAAGTCGACCGCCTGGGGAGTACGGCCGCAAGGTTAAAACTCAAATGAATTGACGGGGGCCCGCACAAGCGGTGGAGCATGTGGTTTAATTCGAAGCAACGCGAAGAACCTTACCTGGCCTTGACATGTCCGGAATCCTGCAGAGATGCGGGAGTGCCTTCGGGAATCGGAACACAGGTGCTGCATGGCTGTCGTCAGCTCGTGTCGTGAGATGTTGGGTTAAGTCCCGTAACGAGCGCAACCCTTGTCCTTAGTTACCAGCACGTTATGGTGGGCACTCTAAGGAGACTGCCGGTGACAAACCGGAGGAAGGTGGGGATGACGTCAAGTCATCATGGCCCTTACGGCCAGGGCTACACACGTGCTACAATGGTCGGTACAGAGGGTTGCCAAGCCGCGAGGTGGAGCTAATCCCATAAAACCGATCGTAGTCCGGATCGCAGTCTGCAACTCGACTGCGTGAAGTCGGAATCGCTAGTAATCGTGAATCAGAATGTCACGGTGAATACGTTCCCGGGCCTTGTACACACCGCCCGTCACACCATGGGAGTGGGTTGCTCCAGAAGTAGCTAGTCTAACCGCAAGGGGGACGGTTACCACGGAGTGATTCATGACTGGGGTGAAGTCGTAACAAGGTAGCCGTAGGGGAACCTGCGGCTGGATCACCTCCTTAATCGAAGATCTCAGCTTCTTCATAAGCTCCCACACGAATTGCTTGATTCACTGGTTAGACGATAGGTTTGCTGCTCGGTTGGTTTGAGCGCGCCCCCGGCTCTTGGATAGAGAGCGGGTGAGGTCGACAAGCTGCCAAAGCCCGAACGATTGGGTCTGTAGCTCAGTTGGTTAGAGCGCACCCCTGATAAGGGTGAGGTCGGCAGTTCGAATCTGCCCAGACCCACCAATTGTTGTGGTGTGCTGCTGATCCGATGGGGCCATAGCTCAGCTGGGAGAGCGCCTGCTTTGCACGCAGGAGGTCAGGAGTTCGATCCTCCTTGGCTCCACCATTAATCGTCGAAAGCTCAGACAGGAATGTTCGGTGAACGAACCTTGCTGTCTGGTCTTTGTGCCAGAACCGTTCTTTAAAAATTTGGGTATGTGATAGAAGTAGACTGAATAATCTCTTTCACTGGTGATTATTCAAGTCAAGGTAAAATTTGCGAGTTCAAGCGCGAATTTTCGGCGAATGTCGTCTTCACGTTCGAGACAATAACCAGATTGCTTGGGGTTATATGGTCAAGTGAAGAAGCGCATACGGTGGATGCCTTGGCAGTCAGAGGCGATGAAAGACGTGGTAGCCTGCGATAAGCTTCGGGGAGTCGGCAAACAGACTTTGATCCGGAGATCTCTGAATGGGGAAACCCACCTGGGATAACCCAGGTATCTTGTACTGAATCCATAGGTGCAAGAGGCGAACCAGGGGAACTGAAACATCTAAGTACCCTGAGGAAAAGAAATCAACCGAGATTCCCTTAGTAGTGGCGAGCGAACGGGGACTAGCCCTTAAGCTTCTTTGAATCTAACAGAACGCTCTGGAAAGTGCGGCCATAGTGGGTGATAGCCCCGTATGTGAAAGGTTCTTTGAAGTGAAATCGAGTAGGACGGAGCACGAGAAACTTTGTCTGAATATGGGGGGACCATCCTCCAAGGCTAAATACTACTGACTGACCGATAGTGAACCAGTACCGTGAGGGAAAGGCGAAAAGAACCCCGGAGAGGGGAGTGAAATAGAACCTGAAACCGTATGCGTACAAGCAGTGGGAGCCTACTTGTTAGGTGACTGCGTACCTTTTGTATAATGGGTCAGCGACTTATATTCAGTGGCGAGCTTAACCGAATAGGGAAGGCGTAGCGAAAGCGAGTCTTAATAGGGCGAATTAGTCGCTGGGTATAGACCCGAAACCGGGCGATCTATCCATGAGCAGGTTGAAGGTTAGGTAACACTGACTGGAGGACCGAACCCACTTCCGTTGAAAAGGCAGGGGATGACTTGTGGATCGGAGTGAAAGGCTAATCAAGCTCGGAGATAGCTGGTTCTCCTCGAAAGCTATTTAGGTAGCGCCTCACGTATCACTCCAGGGGGTAGAGCACTGTTTCGGCTAGGGGGTCATCCCGACTTACCAAACCGATGCAAACTCCGAATACCTGGAAGTGTCAGCGTGGGAGACACACGGCGGGTGCTAACGTCCGTCGTGAAAAGGGAAACAACCCAGACCGTCAGCTAAGGTCCCAAAGTTATGGTTAAGTGGTAAACGATGTGGGAAGGCTTAGACAGCTAGGAGGTTGGCTTAGAAGCAGCCACCCTTTAAAGAAAGCGTAATAGCTCACTAGTCGAGTCGGCCTGCGCGGAAGATGTAACGGGGCTCAAACCATACACCGAAGCTACGGGTGCATCGCAAGATGCGCGGTAGAGGAGCGTTCTGTAAGCCTGTGAAGGTGAGTTGAGAAGCTTGACTGGAGGTATCAGAAGTGCGAATGCTGACATGAGTAACGACAATGGGAGTGAAAAACTCCCACGCCGAAAGACCAAGGGTTCCTGCGCAACGTTAATCGACGCAGGGTTAGTCGGTCCCTAAGGCGAGGCTGAAGAGCGTAGTCGATGGGAAACAGGTTAATATTCCTGTACTTCTAGTTACTGCGATGGAGGGACGGAGAAGGCTAGGCCAGCTTGGCGTTGGTTGTCCAAGTTTAAGGTGGTAGGCCGAACACTTAGGCAAATCCGGGTGTTCAAGGCCGAGAGCTGATGACGAGCTTTCTTTTAGAGAGCGAAGTGGTTGATGCCATGCTTCCAGGAAAAGCTTCTAAGCTTCAGGTAACTAGGAACCGTACCCCAAACCGACACAGGTGGTTGGGTAGAGAATACCAAGGCGCTTGAGAGAACTCGGGTGAAGGAACTAGGCAAAATGGCACCGTAACTTCGGGAGAAGGTGCGCCGATGAGGGTGAAGCATTTACTGCGTAAGCCCATGTCGGTCGAAGATACCAGGCCGCTGCGACTGTTTATTAAAAACACAGCACTCTGCAAACACGAAAGTGGACGTATAGGGTGTGACGCCTGCCCGGTGCCGGAAGGTTAATTGATGGGGTTAGCGAAAGCGAAGCTCTTGATCGAAGCCCCGGTAAACGGCGGCCGTAACTATAACGGTCCTAAGGTAGCGAAATTCCTTGTCGGGTAAGTTCCGACCTGCACGAATGGCGTAACGATGGCGGCGCTGTCTCCACCCGAGACTCAGTGAAATTGAAATCGCTGTGAAGATGCAGTGTATCCGCGGCTAGACGGAAAGACCCCGTGAACCTTTACTGTAGCTTTGCACTGGACTTTGAGCCTGCTTGTGTAGGATAGGTGGGAGGCTTTGAAGCGTGGACGCCAGTTCGCGTGGAGCCATCCTTGAAATACCACCCTGGCATGCTTGAGGTTCTAACTCTGGTCCGTCATCCGGATCGAGGACAGTGTATGGTGGGCAGTTTGACTGGGGCGGTCTCCTCCTAAAGAGTAACGGAGGAGTACGAAGGTGCGCTCAGACCGGTCGGAAATCGGTCGCAGAGTATAAAGGCAAAAGCGCGCTTGACTGCGAGACAGACACGTCGAGCAGGTACGAAAGTAGGTCTTAGTGATCCGGTGGTTCTGTATGGAAGGGCCATCGCTCAACGGATAAAAGGTACTCCGGGGATAACAGGCTGATACCGCCCAAGAGTTCATATCGACGGCGGTGTTTGGCACCTCGATGTCGGCTCATCACATCCTGGGGCTGAAGCCGGTCCCAAGGGTATGGCTGTTCGCCATTTAAAGTGGTACGCGAGCTGGGTTTAGAACGTCGTGAGACAGTTCGGTCCCTATCTGCCGTGGACGTTTGAGATTTGAGAGGGGCTGCTCCTAGTACGAGAGGACCGGAGTGGACGAACCTCTGGTGTTCCGGTTGTCACGCCAGTGGCATTGCCGGGTAGCTATGTTCGGAATAGATAACCGCTGAAAGCATCTAAGCGGGAAACTAGCCTCAAGATGAGATCTCACTGGGACCTTGAGTCCCCTGAAGGGCCGTCGAAGACTACGACGTTGATAGGTCGGGTGTGTAAGCGCTGTGAGGCGTTGAGCTAACCGATACTAATTGCCCGTGAGGCTTGACCATATAACACCCAAACAATTTGCGTGTTGTACGGTGAAGACGTAACGAACCGAAAGTTCGTGAGAACCGCAAATTACCTGTCACATACCCGAATCGGGATGAGCGTGTGCGCAAGCCACGAGCGTCCGAAAGAATTGCTTGACGACCATAGAGCGTTGGAACCACCTGATCCCATCCCGAACTCAGTAGTGAAACGATGCATCGCCGATGGTAGTGTGGGGTTTCCCCATGTGAGAGTAGGTCATCGTCAAGCACCTATCCCAAAGCCCCTGATCAGCACTGCTGGTCGGGGGCTTTGCTTTTGCGCGCGGGAAAAAACCGACGCTTTGCTGCATAGGCAAGTCCGGCATGCCTCTATATGATGCGTGCCTGAATATTGCGGGGGTGATATGCAGACCTTGCTGACATTGCTGAGCGATGGCCGCTTCCATTCGGGAGAAGAGCTCGGTGCTCTGCTCGGCGTGAGCCGGAGTGCCGTCTGGAAGCGCCTCGAGGGTTTCGAGCGCGACTATGGCATGGTCGTGCAGAGAGTGCGTGGCCGTGGCTATCGCCTGGAGGAGCCGCTGAGCATCATCGCACCCAGGAAGGACTCCGGTCCCTGGCCGCTGGATGTGCTCTTCTCCACCGACTCGACCAACGCCGAAGTGCTGCGGCGACTCTCCGCGGGCGCGGTTGCGCCGTTCGCTATTCTGGCAGAGCGCCAGACCGCTGGTCGTGGCAGACGTGGGCGTCAATGGGAAAGTCCATTCGGCGCCAACCTTTATTACACCCTGGGCATTGCCGTCCGAGGCGGTGCGAAAGAGCTCGAAGGACTGAGCCTTGTTGTGGGCCTCGCCGTTGCGCGGGCCATTCGCTCTCTGGGGATTGCCGATGTTGGGCTCAAGTGGCCCAACGACGTCCTGGTCGGCGGCAAGAAGATCGCTGGCATATTGCTGGAACTCACTGGAGATCCGGCCGATATCTGCAGCGTCGCGATTGGCGTCGGCATCAATGTGAATATGCGCAAGGCTGAGGCTATCGATCAGCCCTGGACTTCGTTGCGCGAGGCGCTGGGCGTGCTGATCGACCGCAATGCGCTGCTCGCGGCGCTGGAGTCGGAGCTTTCCCTGGTGCTTTCCCGTCACCGCGAGCAGGGCTTCTCCGCCAGTCTCGAGGAGTGGGAGTCTCTTCATCTTTGGCAGGGGAGGCAGGTCACGCTGTCCACTGCCGCCAATAATATCGTTGGGCGCGCGTTGGGCATCGATGAGCGAGGCGCCTTGCGCCTTCTGGTCGATGGGCAGGAGCAGCGTTACAGCGGAGGCGAGCTGAGCCTGAGGTTGTCTGATGATTCTTGAATTGGATTGCGGTAATAGCCTGATCAAGTGGCGTGTGGTCAGAAAGCACGACCTGGTAACTGTGGCGGGGGGCGTTGCCGATTCCGACCAGGCGCTGCTTGCTCAACTGCAGGCGAGCAGTGCTCTGGAGATTCGCTATTGCCGTATGGTGAGTGTGCGTAGTGAGCAGGAAACCGATGCGCTGAGTGGTCTTCTCGAAAGTGTATTTCCCGTCTCCGTCCAGATCGCTGCCCCATCCAAAGAGCTTGGTGGCGTGGTGAATGGATACCACGAGTATCAGCGACTCGGCATGGATCGTTGGCTTGCATTGGTGGCGGGGCACTGCCTGGCAGGTCGTGGTTGCCTGGTGATCGATCTCGGTACGGCGGTGACCTCCGACCTGGTGGATGCATCCGGGCGCCACATGGGGGGCTACATCGCTCCCGGGATGCCGTTGATGCGCAGCCAGTTAAGGACGCATACGCGCCGTATTCGCTACGACGACGAGGCGGCTCATGAGGCTCTGCAGAACCTGTTGCCGGGCCAGGAAACCTCTGAAGCCGTGGAGCGGGGCTGCGTTCTGATGTTGCGTGGCTTCGTGCGCGAGCAATGCGAGTTAGCCGGTCGTCTGCTGGGCGATGAGTGTGCGGTGTATTTGACCGGCGGCGATGCCGAGCTGGTAAGGGACGAGCTCCCGCGTGCCGTGGTGCTTCCGGATCTGGTGTTTCTCGGTCTGGCGCTCGCCTGTCCGATAGAGTGAGTCTGATCGATGCGTTGGTTCTTTCTCTTCTTGCTGGCCCTGAATGTCTTCTATTACGTCTGGCATCAGCAGCAGGCGCCGCTTCGTCCCAAGGAGGTTGCGCCACTCAGTCTGTTCCACGGTGAACAGAAGAATATCCGTCTGCTGAGTGAATCGGCTGAGGCGCCGCAGCGTCGGCAGGTTGAGGAAAAATCGGCGGCGCCGACATCGGCCTGTCTGTTCCTGGGGAGTTTTCCGGCGGAAGAGCGTGCACGTATGCTGGCGCAGCGGCTGCTGAGTCTGGATGTGCAGGCCTCCGTAGAGACGGTTGATGCTGCCGCGGGTGTCGATTACTGGGTGTATCTGCCGCCTCTGGCCTCGCGTCAGGCGTCGTTGTGGCAGTTGCGCGAGTTGCAGGCGCGCAAGATCGACAGCTACATCATTACCGAGGGCGATCTCACGGACGGCATCTCGCTGGGGATCTTCCAGCGCAAGGACTCCGCAGACAGTATCGTGGAGCGCTTGAAGACTGCGGGTTATGACGCGCTGATTCGCGAACTGGCGCGGTCGCAGCACGATTACTGGGTGCAGATTGCTCCGGAAAGCAACCGTTTGGTGGATGACGTCCTGGTGCGCCAACTGTCTGCTGATTTTCCGGAGCTGCAAAAGCAAACGATGCCGTGCAAAAGCGTTGCAAGCCCTCAATAGTTTGAATAGAATGGCGCCCGCTTCACAGGGGTGACCTGAAAAGAGGGAGCACTGGAAGTTGTTGTCGAAGAGCTAAGCTCAAGTTTTTTAAAGAAAAACAGTTGACAACGCGGTGGCAGGCTGTAGAATGCCGCCTCACTCGGAGGGGTTCCCGAGCGGCCAAAGGGATCAGACTGTAAATCTGACGTCTCAGACTTCGAAGGTTCGAATCCTTCCCCCTCCACCAGTTTCAAGCGTGAGCTTCAAGCTCCGCGGGTATAGTTCAGTGGTAGAACCTCAGCCTTCCAAGCTGATGATGCGGGTTCGATTCCCGCTACCCGCTCCAAGTTTGTTGCTTATGTCTTGCTCATGTAGCTCAGCTGGTAGAGCACACCCTTGGTAAGGGTGAGGTCAGCGGTTCAAATCCGCTCATGAGCTCCATCTCGCAAAGGCAGATATGAAAATATCTGCCTTTGTTTTAATGGTGACGTGACTTTCTCAATTCCTTACGGGAGGCGGTCAAGATGGCTAAAGAAAAGTTTGAGCGTAACAAGCCGCACGTTAACGTCGGCACCATCGGTCACGTTGACCACGGTAAAACCACTCTGACCGCTGCTCTGACCAAGGTCTGCTCCGATACCTGGGGCGGCTCCGCTCGCGCTTTCGACCAGATCGACAACGCGCCGGAAGAGAAGGCTCGTGGTATCACCATCAACACCTCTCACGTTGAATACGACTCGCCGGTACGCCACTACGCTCACGTAGACTGCCCGGGCCACGCCGACTACGTGAAGAACATGATCACCGGTGCTGCCCAGATGGACGGCGCGATCCTGGTTTGCTCGGCTGCTGACGGCCCCATGCCGCAGACCCGCGAGCACATCCTGCTGTCCCGTCAGGTAGGCGTTCCCTACATTGTCGTGTTCCTGAACAAGGCCGACATGGTTGACGACGCCGAGCTGCTGGAACTGGTCGAAATGGAAGTTCGCGATCTGCTGAACACCTACGACTTCCCGGGCGACGACACCCCGATCGTGATCGGTTCCGCTCTGATGGCTCTGAACGGCCAGGACGACAACGAGATGGGCGTTTCCGCCGTGCGCAAGCTGGTAGAGACCCTGGACTCGTACATCCCCGAGCCGGTTCGTGCAATCGACCAGCCGTTCCTGATGCCGATCGAAGACGTGTTCTCGATCTCCGGTCGTGGCACCGTGGTAACTGGCCGTGTTGAGCGTGGCATCGTCAAGGTTCAGGAAGAAGTGGAAATCGTCGGTATCAAGGCGACCACCAAGACCACCTGCACCGGCGTTGAAATGTTCCGCAAGCTGCTCGACGAAGGTCGTGCTGGTGAGAACGTCGGCGTTCTGCTGCGTGGCACCAAGCGTGAAGACGTAGAGCGTGGTCAGGTTCTGGCCAAGCCGGGCACCATCAAGCCGCACACCAAGTTCGAGTGCGAAGTGTACGTGCTGTCCAAGGAAGAAGGTGGTCGTCACACCCCGTTCTTCAAGGGCTACCGTCCGCAGTTCTACTTCCGTACCACCGACGTGACCGGCAACTGCGAGCTGCCGGAAGGCGTTGAAATGGTAATGCCGGGCGACAACGTGAAAATGGTTGTCACCCTGATCGCTCCGATCGCCATGGAAGACGGCCTGCGCTTCGCTATCCGCGAAGGTGGTCGTACCGTTGGCGCCGGTGTGGTTGCCAAGATCATCGAATAATCGATTGATCTTTCCCTATCAGGCCGGCATAATGGTCGGCCTGACTTTGTTCTAGGCCAGTAGCTCAATTGGCAGAGCGGCGGTCTCCAAAACCGCAGGTTGGGGGTTCGATTCCCTCCTGGCCTGCCAGATTCCTCAGGATCTGGCACTTCTTTAAACGGGATTCCTAGCAGATGAATGCGAAGGTTGAAGCCAAAGAGTCGCGTCTTGATCTCTTGAAGTGGCTTGTGGTTGCAGTGCTGGTGGTGGTGGCTGTAGTTGCCAACCAGTATTACTCGGCGCAACCGATCTTCTATCGTGTGCTCGGTATTCTCGTGTTGGCGGCTGTTGCGGGTTTCATTTCGCTGCAGACCGTCAAGGGGCGTGCATTCTTTACCCTGGCTAAAGAAGCTCGTGCCGAAATTCGCAAGGTTGTATGGCCGTCTCGTCAAGAGACAACTCAAACCACGCTGATCGTAGTGGCAGTAGTGCTGGTAATGGCGCTGGTGCTGTGGGGGCTCGACTCCCTGCTGGGTTGGCTGGTTTCCATGATCGTAGGTTAAGGGTGTTCCGTGGCTAAGCGTTGGTACGTTGTGCATGCCTACTCGGGTTACGAGAAGCATGTCATGCGCTCGCTGATCGAGCGGGTCAAACTGGCCGGCATGGAAGACGGGTTTGGTGAGATTCTCGTCCCCACCGAAGAAGTCGTGGAGATGCGGAACGGCCAGAAGCGCAAGAGCGAGCGCAAGTTCTTCCCTGGCTATGTTCTGGTGCAGATGGAAATGAACGAGGGTACTTGGCACCTGGTCAAGGACACTCCTCGCGTCATGGGCTTCATTGGTGGTACCGCCGACAAGCCGGCACCGATCACCGACAAGGAAGCCGATGCCATCCTGCGTCGTGTTGCCGATAGCGGTGACAAGCCGAAGCCGAAGACCCTGTTCGAGCCGGGCGAGACCGTTCGTGTGATCGATGGTCCGTTCGCTGACTTCAATGGTGTCGTCGAAGAGGTTAACTACGAAAAGAGCCGTATCCAGGTCGCCGTGCTCATTTTCGGTCGCTCTACCCCGGTAGAGTTGGAGTTCAGCCAGGTAGAGAAAGTTTAACTGGCACAATGCATCCCACACCCCGCAGCCATAGGCTGCGGGGTTTTGTCGTCACTGGGATAAACGCGAAAGCAACCGGGGAGCCCGAAAGGGCGCTTGACCCGTATTTGGAGTAGCAAATGGCTAAGAAAATCCAGGCTTACATCAAGCTGCAAGTTAAGGCCGGTCAGGCCAACCCGTCGCCGCCGGTCGGCCCTGCACTGGGTCAGCACGGCGTGAACATCATGGAATTCTGCAAGGCGTTCAACGCCAAGACCCAGGGCCAAGAGCCGGGTCTGCCGACTCCTGTGATCATCACCGTTTACAGCGACCGCAGCTTCACCTTTGAAACCAAGAGCACCCCGGCCGCCGTTCTGCTGAAGAAAGCAGCCGGCATCTCCAGCGGCTCCGCTCGTCCGAACTCTCAGAAAGTGGGCACCGTTACCCGTGCTCAGCTGGAAGAGATTGCCAAGACCAAGCAGGCTGACCTGACCGCTGCTGATCTGGACGCTGCCGTACGTACCATCGCTGGCTCCGCGCGCAGCATGGGCCTGAACGTGGAGGGTGTGTAATGGCTAAGCTGACCAAGCGTCAAAAGGCTATCGCCGAGAAGATCGAAGCGGGCAAGCAATACGGCTTCGAAGATGCCGCCAAGCTGCTGGCCGAGCTGTCGACCATCAAGTTCAAGGAATCCGTGGACATCGCCATCAATCTGGGCGTTGATCCGCGTAAATCCGACCAGGTCGTACGTGGCGCCACCGTTCTGCCGAACGGCACCGGCAAATCCGTACGCGTTGCCGTCTTCACCCAGGGTCCTGGTGTTGAAGCTGCCCTGGCTGCTGGTGCAGACAAGGTCGGCATGGACGAGCTGGCTGCCGAAATGAAGGCCGGCGACCTGAACTACGACGTCGTCATCGCTTCCCCGGACGCCATGCGTGTTGTTGGCCAGCTGGGCCAGGTACTGGGCCCGCGCGGCCTGATGCCGAACCCGAAGGTCGGCACCGTGACCCCGGACGTCGCTACCGCCGTCAAGAACGCCAAGGCCGGTCAGGTACGCTTCCGTACCGACAAGAACGGCATCATCCACGCCTCCGTTGGCAAGATCGACTTCGAGCCGGTCAAGCTGAAGCAGAACGTGGAAGCGCTGCTGAGCGATCTGAAGCGTCTGAAGCCGTCCTCCTCGAAGGGCGTGTACGTTCAGCGCGTAACCCTGAGCACCACTATGGGCCCGGGTCTGCAGATCGATCAGGCTTCGCTGGAAGGCTGATGAACTAAGTCGAGCAGTGGGTTCGCCCATTGCTCGCAGGTATTGGGGTCCCTGCCTGGCGGGGGCTATCCAAGACCGTAGGCGGCGCAAGCCTTAAACCCGGGAGGCGATCCTCTCAAGCCTACGCAGATGGTGCTCCCGATTCGTTGACCGAATCAGACACCAAAACGCCGTCCGGCTCCGGCCGGACGAATCGGTAACATCCAGGAGTAAACCCGTGGCAATTAAACTCGAAGACAAGAAGGCCATCGTCGCTGAAGTCAACGAGGCTGCCAAAGCCGGTCTGTCCGCTGTCGTGGTTGATGCACGCGGCGTGACTGTCGGCGCAATGACCGGACTCCGTAAAGAGGCCCGTGCAGCTGGTGTGTACGTGAAAGTCGTACGTAACACCCTGCTCAAGCGCGCCGTTGAAGGCACTCAGTTTGAAGTGCTCAACGACGTGTTCAAGGGCCCGACCCTGATTGCTTTCTCCAACGAACATCCGGGCGCTGCCGCTCGTATCTTCAAGGAGTTTGCCAAGGGTCAGGACAAGTTCGAGATCAAGGCGGCCGCGTTCGAGGGTCAGTTCCTCGCAGCCAATCAGATCGACGTGCTGGCGACCCTGCCGACCTACAACGAAGCTGTTGCACAGCTGATGAGCGTGATCCAAGGCGCTACCAGCAAGCTGGCTCGTACTCTGGCGGCAATTCGCGATCAGAAAGAAGCTACCGCAGCCTAAGGCTCGGCATCTCCTTTCAACCTTTTTTGTTTAATTCGATGGCCCTAGGCCGTCACCCAATACAGGAATTAGAGTCATGGCTCTGACCAACGAAGACATCATCTCCGCCGTATCCGAAATGTCCGTCATGCAGATCGTTGAACTGATCAAGGCGATGGAAGAGAAGTTCGGCGTTACCGCTGCTGCCGCTGTTGCTGCTGGCCCGGCTGTTGCCGCTGCCGCTGCCGAAGAGCAGACCGAGTTCACCATCGTCCTGGCCGAAGCTGGCGACAAGAAAGTGAACGTGATCAAGGTCGTTCGTGAACTGACCGGCCTGGGCCTGAAAGAAGCCAAGGCTGTCGTTGACGGCGCCCCGGGCGTGGTCAAGGAAGGCGCTTCGAAAGAAGAAGCCGAAGCTGCCAAGAAAGCCCTGGAAGAAGCAGGCGCCAAGGTCGAGCTCAAGTAAGTTCGGACCTTGCGTCTACAGCCCGAGCGTTAAGCGACAGGCTGACGGCTGGTGGCTATTGCCACCGGCCTTTTTCCGTTATGGGTGGAGTGCCGTAGGTGCTCCTCCATAACGCGAAAATCCCGCCCGAGTGGCGGCGCAAACCGAGGGTTTGCACGATTTTTGGGCTGCTCCCTGCGCGGGAGAGGCCAAACAAGCAGGTGACCAAGCTGGGGAACGCTGATGGCTTACTCATACACTGAGAAAAAACGTATCCGCAAGGACTTTAGCAAGTTGCCGGACGTCATGGATGTGCCGTATTTGCTGGCCATCCAGCTGGATTCCTATCGCGAATTCCTGCAGGCGGGCGCAAGCAAGGATCAGGTCCGTGACATCGGCCTGCATGCGGCCTTCAAGTCCGTTTTCCCGATTATCAGCTATTCCGGCAATGCTGCCCTGGAATACGTCGGCTACCGTCTGGGTGAGCCGGCATTCGACGTCAAGGAATGCGTGCTGCGCGGTGTGACCTTCGCTGTCCCGCTGCGTGTGAAAGTGCGCCTGATCATTTTCGACAAAGAATCGTCGAACAAAGCGATCAAGGACATCAAGGAACAGGAAGTCTACATGGGGGAAATCCCCCTGATGACCGAGAACGGTACCTTCATCATCAACGGTACCGAGCGTGTCATCGTTTCCCAGCTGCACCGCTCCCCGGGTGTGTTCTTCGACCACGACCGTGGCAAGACCCACAGCTCCGGCAAGCTGCTGTATTCCGCTCGCATCATCCCTTACCGCGGTTCCTGGCTCGACTTCGAGTTCGATCCGAAGGACTGCGTGTTCGTCCGTATCGACCGTCGCCGCAAGCTGCCGGCCTCCGTCCTGCTGCGCGCGCTGAACTACAGCACCGAGGAAATCCTCAACGCGTTCTATGACACCAACGTCTTCCAGATCAAGGGCGAGACCCTGAACCTGGAACTGGTGCCGTCGCGTCTGCGTGGCGAGATCGCCAGCTTCGACATCAAGGATGCCAGCGGCAAGGTCATCGTCGAAGCGGGTCGCCGTATCACCGCGCGTCACATCAACCAGCTCGAGAAGGCTGGCATCACCCAGCTGGAAGTGCCGTTCGACTACCTGATTGGTCGTACCGTGGCCAAGGCCGTCGTGCACCCGGCTACCGGCGAGATCATCGCCGAGTGCAACACCGAGCTGACCGTCGACGCCCTGGCCAAGATCGCCAAGGCCCAGGTCGTGCGTATGGAAACCCTGTACACCAACGACATCGACTGCGGTCCGTTCATCTCCGACACGCTGAAGATCGACTCCACCAGCAACCAACTGGAAGCGCTGGTCGAGATCTATCGCATGATGCGTCCCGGCGAGCCGCCGACCAAGGAAGCTGCCGAGACCCTGTTCGGCAACCTGTTCTTCAGCGCCGAGCGTTACGACCTGTCCGCCGTTGGCCGCATGAAGTTCAACCGTCGTATCGGTCGCACCGAGATCGAAGGCGCTGGCGTCCTGAGCAAGGAAGACATCGTCGAGGTCCTCAAGACCCTGGTTGCCATCCGTAACGGTAAAGGCATCGTCGACGACATCGACCACCTGGGTAACCGTCGCGTCCGTTGCGTCGGCGAGATGGCCGAGAACCAGTTCCGCGTTGGCCTGGTGCGTGTAGAGCGCGCGGTCAAGGAACGTCTGTCGATGGCCGAAAGCGAAGGCCTGATGCCGCAGGACCTGATCAACGCCAAGCCGGTGGCTGCCGCGATCAAGGAGTTCTTCGGTTCCAGCCAGCTGTCGCAGTTCATGGACCAGAACAACCCGCTCTCCGAGATCACCCACAAGCGCCGCGTCTCCGCACTCGGCCCAGGTGGTCTGACCCGTGAGCGCGCGGGCTTCGAGGTTCGTGACGTACACCCGACCCACTACGGCCGCGTGTGCCCGATCGAAACCCCTGAAGGTCCGAACATCGGTCTGATCAACTCCCTGGCCACCTACGCCCGCACCAACAAGTACGGCTTCCTGGAAAGCCCGTACCGCGTGGTGAAGGAAGGTCTGGTCAGCGACGACATCGTCTTCCTGTCCGCGATCGAAGAAGCCGATCACGTGATCGCACAGGCTTCGGCGACCCTGAACGAAAAGGGCGAGCTGATCGACGAACTGGTAGCCGTACGTCACCTGAACGAATTCACCGTGAAGGCGCCGGAAGACGTCACCCTCATGGACGTATCGCCGAAGCAGGTCGTTTCCGTCGCTGCCTCGCTGATTCCGTTCCTCGAGCACGACGACGCCAACCGTGCACTCATGGGTTCGAACATGCAGCGTCAGGCTGTACCGACCCTGCGCGCCGACAAGCCGCTGGTAGGTACCGGCATGGAGCGCAACGTCGCTCGTGACTCCGGTGTCTGCGTGGTTGCCCGTCGTGGCGGCGTGATCGATTCGGTCGATGCCAGCCGTATCGTGGTTCGTGTGAACGACGACGAAGTCGAGACTGGCGAAGCCGGCGTCGACATCTACAACCTGACCAAGTACACCCGCTCCAACCAGAACACCTGCATCAACCAGCGTCCGCTGGTGCAGAAGGGTGACCAGGTTTCGCGCAGCGACATCCTGGCCGACGGTCCGTCCACCGACATGGGTGAGCTGGCTCTGGGTCAGAACATGCGCGTAGCGTTCATGCCCTGGAACGGCTTCAACTTCGAAGACTCCATCTGCCTGTCCGAACGCGTGGTCCAGGAAGATCGTTTCACCACGATCCACATCCAGGAACTGACCTGCGTTGCCCGTGACACCAAGCTCGGCCCAGAAGAAATCACCGCGGACATCCCGAACGTGGGCGAGGCTGCGCTGAACAAGCTGGACGAAGCCGGCATTGTCTACGTCGGCGCCGAAGTACAGGCCGGCGACATCCTGGTCGGCAAGGTCACCCCGAAAGGCGAGACCCAGCTGACTCCGGAAGAGAAGCTGCTGCGCGCGATCTTCGGTGAGAAGGCGTCCGACGTGAAGGACACCTCCCTGCGCGTGCCGACCGGCACCAAGGGCACCGTGATCGACGTACAGGTCTTCACCCGCGATGGCGTGGAGCGCGACAGCCGTGCCCTGTCCATCGAGAAGATGCAGCTGGACGAGATCCGCAAGGACCTGAACGAAGAGTTCCGCATCGTCGAAGGCGCAACCTTCGAGCGTCTGCGTTCCGCTCTGGTCGGCGCCAAGGCCGAAGGTGGTCCTGCCCTGAAGAAAGGCGCAGAGATCACCGACGAGTACCTGGACGGCCTCGAGCGCGGCCAGTGGTTCAAGCTGCGCATGGCGGAAGATGCTCTGAACGAGCAGCTGGAGAAGGCCCAGGCCTACATCAGCGACCGCCGTCAGATGCTCGACGACAAGTTCGAAGACAAGAAGCGCAAGCTGCAGCAGGGCGATGACCTGGCTCCGGGCGTACTGAAGATCGTCAAGGTCTACCTGGCCATCAAGCGCCGCATCCAGCCGGGCGACAAGATGGCGGGCCGCCACGGTAACAAGGGTGTGGTCTCGGTGATCATGCCGGTCGAAGACATGCCGCACGATGCCAACGGTACTCCGGTCGACATCGTTCTGAACCCGCTGGGCGTACCGTCGCGCATGAACGTCGGTCAGATCCTCGAGACCCACCTGGGCCTCGCGGCCAAGGGTCTGGGCGAGAAGATCAACCGCATGCTCGAAGAGCAGCGCAAGATCGCCGAGCTGCGTGTGTTCCTCAACGAGATCTATAACGAGATCGGCGGCCGCCAGGAAAGCCTGGACGAGCTGAACGATAACGAGATCCTCGCTCTGGCCAACAACCTCAAGGGCGGCGTGCCCATGGCTACCCCGGTGTTCGACGGTGCCAAGGAGCGCGAGATCAAGGCCATGCTGAAGCTGGCCGATCTGCCGGAGAGCGGTCAGATGCGTCTGTATGACGGCCGCACCGGCAACCAGTTCGAGCGTACGACCACCGTTGGCTACATGTACATGCTCAAGCTGAACCACCTGGTCGATGACAAGATGCACGCACGTTCCACCGGCTCCTACAGCCTGGTTACCCAGCAGCCGCTGGGTGGTAAGGCGCAGTTCGGTGGCCAGCGTTTCGGGGAGATGGAGGTCTGGGCGCTGGAAGCCTACGGTGCCGCCTACACCCTGCAGGAAATGCTGACCGTGAAGTCGGACGACGTGAACGGCCGTACCAAGATGTACAAGAACATCGTGGACGGGGATCACCGCATGGAGGCCGGCATGCCCGAGTCCTTCAACGTGTTGATCAAAGAGATCCGCTCGCTCGGCATCGATATCGAACTGGAAACCGAATAACACGTGACGTCAGAACGGTGCGGCTGGTCAAGGCCGGTCGCACCGGGTCCGTGAGGAGGAAAGGCCTTGAAAGACTTGCTTAATCTGTTGAAAAACCAGGGTCAGATCGAAGAGTTCGATGCCATCCGTATTGGCCTGGCCTCGCCCGAGATGATCCGTTCCTGGTCCTTCGGCGAAGTCAAGAAGCCGGAGACCATCAACTACCGTACCTTCAAGCCGGAGCGCGATGGCCTGTTCTGCGCCAAGATCTTTGGCCCGGTGAAGGACTACGAGTGCCTGTGCGGTAAGTACAAGCGCCTGAAGCACCGCGGTGTGATCTGCGAGAAGTGCGGCGTCGAAGTCGCACTGGCCAAGGTGCGCCGCGAGCGCATGGGCCACATCGAGCTGGCCTCGCCGGTCGCCCACATCTGGTTCCTGAAGTCCCTGCCGTCCCGTATCGGCCTGCTGCTGGACATGACCCTGCGTGACATCGAGCGCGTGCTCTATTTCGAGAGCTACGTGGTGATCGATCCGGGCATGACCACCCTCGAGAAGGGCCAGCTGCTGAACGACGAGCAGTACTTCGAAGCCCTCGAAGAGTTCGGTGACGACTTCGACGCCCGCATGGGTGCGGAAGCCGTTCGCGAGCTGCTCAATGCTATCGATCTGGAGCACGAGATCGGCCGCCTGCGCGAAGAGATTCCGCAGACCAACTCGGAAACCAAGATCAAAAAGCTGTCCAAGCGCCTGAAGCTGATGGAGGCCTTCCAGGGCTCCGGCAACCATCCCGAGTGGATGGTGCTGACCGTCCTGCCGGTGCTGCCGCCGGACCTGCGTCCGCTGGTTCCGCTGGATGGCGGCCGCTTCGCGACCTCGGATCTGAACGATCTGTATCGCCGCGTGATCAACCGTAACAACCGTCTGAAGCGCCTGCTCGACCTGGCTGCTCCGGACATCATCGTGCGCAACGAAAAGCGCATGCTGCAGGAAGCCGTCGACGCCCTGCTCGACAACGGTCGTCGCGGCCGTGCCATCACCGGCTCGAACAAGCGCCCGCTGAAGTCCCTGGCCGACATGATCAAGGGCAAGCAGGGTCGCTTCCGTCAGAACCTGCTCGGCAAGCGCGTGGACTACTCCGGTCGTTCGGTAATTACCGTAGGTCCGACCCTGCGTCTGCACCAGTGCGGTCTGCCGAAGAAAATGGCCCTGGAGCTGTTCAAGCCGTTCATCTTCGGCAAGCTGGAAGGTCGTGGCATGGCCACCACCATCAAGGCCGCCAAGAAGATGGTCGAGCGCGAGCTGCCGGAAGTGTGGGACGTTCTCGCTGAAGTCATCCGCGAACACCCCGTACTGCTGAACCGTGCGCCGACCCTGCACCGTCTGGGCATCCAGGCGTTCGAGCCGGTACTGATCGAAGGTAAAGCCATCCAGCTGCACCCGCTGGTCTGCGCCGCGTACAACGCCGACTTCGACGGTGACCAGATGGCCGTGCACGTCCCGCTGACCCTTGAGGCTCAGCTGGAAGCGCGTGCGCTGATGATGTCCACCAACAACATTCTGTCGCCTGCCAACGGCGAGCCGATCATCGTTCCGTCGCAGGACGTGGTAATGGGTCTGTACTACATGACCCGTGAAGCGATCAACGCGAAGGGCGAGGGCATGGCCTTTGCCGACCTGCAGGAAGTTGACCGCGCCTACCGCAGCGGCCAGGTGTCCCTGCACGCCCGCGTAAAAGTGCGCATCAACGAGAAGATCAAGAACGAAGACGGCTCCCTAACCGCCAACACCCGTATCGTCGACTCCACCGTCGGCCGTGCGCTGCTGTTCCAGGTTGTCCCGGCCGGCCTGCCCTTCGACGTGGTCAACCAGTCGATGAAGAAGAAGGCGATCTCCAAGCTGATCAACCACTGCTATCGCGTGGTCGGTCTGAAGGACACCGTCATCTTCGCTGACCAGCTGATGTACACCGGCTTCGCCTACTCGACCATCTCCGGTGTGTCGATCGGCGTGAACGACTTCGTCATCCCGGACGAAAAGGCCCGCATCATCGATGCCGCCACCGAGGAAGTGAAGGAGATCGAGAGCCAGTACGCCTCCGGCCTGGTAACCCAGGGTGAGAAGTACAACAAGGTGATCGACCTCTGGTCCAAGGCCAACGACGAAGTCTCCAAGGCGATGATGGCCAACCTCTCGAAAGAGAAGGTGACCGATCGCGAAGGCAAGCAGGTCGACCAGGAGTCCTTCAACTCCATGTACATGATGGCGGACTCCGGTGCGCGGGGTTCCGCGGCCCAGATCCGTCAGCTGGCCGGTATGCGTGGCCTGATGGCCAAGCCGGACGGCTCCATCATCGAGACCCCGATCACCGCGAACTTCCGTGAAGGCCTGAACGTACTCCAGTACTTCATCTCCACTCACGGTGCTCGTAAAGGTCTGGCGGATACCGCACTGAAGACCGCGAACTCCGGTTACCTGACCCGTCGTCTCGTCGACGTGGCCCAGGACCTGGTGGTGACCGAGATCGACTGCGGCACCGATCGTGGCTTGGTCATGTCCCCGCACATCGAAGGCGGCGACGTGGTAGAGCCGCTGGGTGAACGTGTCCTCGGCCGCGTGATGGCTCGCGACGTGTTCAAGCCGGGCAGCGACGAGGTGATCGTCGAGGCCGGTACCCTGATCGACGAGAAGTGGGTCGATTTCCTCGAGCAGATGAGCGTCGACGAAGTCGTTGTGCGTTCGCCGATCACCTGCGAAACCCGTCACGGCATCTGCGCCATGTGCTACGGCCGCGATCTGGCCCGTGGTCACCGCGTGAACATCGGTGAGGCGGTCGGCGTTATCGCTGCCCAGTCGATCGGTGAGCCGGGTACCCAGCTGACCATGCGTACCTTCCACATCGGTGGTGCGGCCAGCCGTACTTCCGCCGTGGACAACGTGCAGGTCAAGAACGGCGGCACCATCCGCCTGCACAACCTGAAGCACGTAGAGCGTGCCGACGGCGCCCTGGTAGCGGTTTCCCGCTCCGGCGAGCTGGCGGTGGCCGACGACTTCGGTCGTGAGCGCGAGCGCTACAAGCTGCCGTACGGTGCGGTGATTTCCGTGAAGGAAGGTGACAAGGTCGATCCGGGCGCCATCGTCGCCAAGTGGGACCCGCACACCCACCCGATCGTCACCGAGATGGACGGCACCGTGGCCTTCGTGGGCATGGAAGAGGGCATCACCATCAAGCGCCAGACCGACGAACTGACCGGTCTGACCAACATTGAAGTGATGGACCCGAAGGATCGTCCGGCTGCCGGCAAGGACATTCGTCCGGCCGTGAAGCTGATCGACGCCGCAGGCAAGGATCTGCTGCTGCCGGGTACCGACGTACCGGCCCAGTACTTCCTGCCGGCGAACGCTCTGGTCAACCTCAACGATGGCGCGAAAGTGCGTATCGGTGACGTTATCGCGCGTATCCCGCAGGAAACCTCGAAGACCCGCGACATCACCGGTGGTCTGCCGCGGGTTGCCGACCTGTTCGAAGCTCGTCGTCCGAAAGAGCCTTCGATCCTGGCGGAAATCAGCGGCACCATCTCCTTCGGCAAGGAAACCAAGGGCAAGCGCCGTCTGGTCATCACTCCCACCGATGGTAGCGATCCGTACGAGGAGCTGATTCCGAAGTGGCGTCACCTGAACGTGTTCGAAGGTGAACAGGTAAGCCGTGGTGAAGTGATCTCCGACGGCCCGAGCAACCCGCACGACATTCTCCGCCTGCTGGGCGTCAGCTCGCTGGCCAAGTACATCGTCAACGAGATCCAGGACGTTTACCGTCTGCAGGGCGTGAAGATCAACGACAAGCACATCGAGACCATCCTGCGCCAGATGCTGCGCAAGGTCGAAGTGGCCGAGTCGGGCGATTCGTCCTTCATCAAGGGCGACCAGGTCGAGCTGGTTCACGTGCTGGAAGAGAACGAAGTACTGGGTGCCCAGGACAAGTTCCCGGCCAAGTACGAACGCGTTCTGCTGGGTATCACCAAGGCCTCGCTGTCCACCGAGTCGTTCATCTCGGCGGCATCCTTCCAGGAGACCACCCGCGTCCTCACCGAGGCGGCGGTCACCGGCAAGCGCGACTTCCTGCGCGGCCTGAAGGAGAACGTGGTCGTGGGTCGTCTGATCCCGGCGGGTACCGGTCTGGCCTACCACAGCGAGCGCAAGCGTCAGCGTGAGCTCGGCAAACCGCAGCGCGTGAGCGCGAGCGAGGCCGAAGCAGCACTGGCCGAAGCGCTCAACCTGAGCGGTAACTAAGCCTCAAACGAAGCCCCGGTTGTCTTGACAACCGGGGCTTCGTCTTGACTGGATTCCGTAAGGTCTTTAGTATCTTGTACCCCGAAAATTGGCAGGGCTCATGCTCTGCCCATTTTCGTTTTTAAGTGTCGTAAGACAATCAGTGGAGCTATAGATGGCAACTATCAACCAGCTGGTGCGCAAGCCGCGCAAGCGCCTGGTAGACAAGAGCGGCGTTCCTGCCCTGCAGAACTGCCCTCAGCGTCGCGGCGTATGCACCCGCGTATACACCACCACCCCGAAGAAGCCGAACTCCGCACTGCGTAAAGTGTGCCGTGTTCGCCTGACCAACGGTTTCGAGGTTTCCTCGTACATCGGTGGTGAAGGTCACAACCTGCAAGAGCACAGCGTAGTGCTGATCCGTGGCGGTCGTGTAAAGGACCTTCCGGGTGTTCGCTACCACACCGTGCGCGGTTCGCTGGATACCTCCGGCGTCAAAGACCGTAAGCAGGGTCGTTCGAAGTACGGCGCGAAGCGTCCGAAGTAATTTTGTTTTCCTATTTTCTGAGTCGATAAGAGTAAGGTCGGGCACCGTCCCGGGCTAACCTGAAGACCGTTTGAGGGCTTATCAATGCCAAGACGTCGTGTAGCGGCCAAGCGTGAGATCCTGGCCGATCCTAAATACGGAAGCCAGATTCTGGCGAAGTTCATGAACCACGTGATGGAAAGCGGCAAGAAAGCCGTTGCCGAGCGTATCGTTTACGGTGCTCTGGACAAGGTCAAAGAGCGCGGTAAAGGCGACCCCCTGGAACTCTTCGAAAAAGCACTCGACGCCATCGCTCCGCTGGTCGAAGTGAAGTCCCGCCGTGTTGGCGGTGCTACCTACCAGGTTCCGGTCGAAGTACGTCCGTCCCGTCGTAATGCACTGGCCATGCGCTGGCTGGTGGACTTCGCCCGCAAGCGTGGCGAGAAGTCCATGGCGCTGCGTCTCGCTGGCGAACTGATGGATGCCGCTGAAGGTAAAGGCGCCGCCGTCAAGAAGCGTGAAGACGTGCACCGTATGGCCGAGGCCAACAAAGCGTTCTCGCACTACCGCTTCTAATTACGGCAACACTACTTCTGCGAGGGCTTTATGGCTCGTAACACAGCAATCAACCGCTACCGGAACATTGGTATCTGTGCCCACGTTGACGCGGGCAAGACCACCACCACCGAGCGGATCCTGTTCTACACAGGTCTCAGCCACAAGATGGGTGAGGTGCACGACGGCGCTGCCACTACCGACTGGATGGTGCAGGAGCAGGAGCGTGGTATCACCATCACCTCCGCTGCGATCACCACCTTCTGGGAAGGTTCGCGCGGCCAGTACGACAAGTATCGCGTAAACGTCATCGACACCCCCGGCCACGTAGACTTCACCATTGAAGTTGAGCGCTCCCTGCGCGTACTGGACGGCGCCGTCGTTGTGTTCTGCGGCACCTCCGGCGTTGAGCCGCAGTCCGAAACCGTATGGCGTCAAGCCAACAAGTACGGCGTTCCGCGTATTGTTTACGTGAACAAGATGGACCGCGCCGGCGCCAACTTCCTGCGCGTCGTCGGTCAGATCAAGAACCGCCTGGGTCACACCCCGGTTCCGGTTCAGCTGGCCATCGGTGCAGAAGATGACTTCCAGGGTCAGGTTGACCTGCTGAAGATGAAGGCCATCTACTGGAACGAAGACGACAAAGGCACTTCCTATCGCGAGGAAGAAATTCCCGCCGATATGGTCGAGCTGGCCAACGAGTGGCGCAACAACATGGTCGAGGCTGCTGCCGAGGCCAATGAAGAGCTGATGAACAAGTACCTCGAAGAGGGTGATCTCTCCATCGAGGACATCAAGGCCGGTCTGCGTCTGCGCACCATCGCCTGCGAAATCGTTCCGGCTGTTTGCGGCTCCTCCTTCAAGAACAAGGGCGTGCCCCTGGTTCTCGACGCCGTCATCGACTTCCTGCCTGCTCCGACCGAGATTCCGGCGATTCAGGGTGTCCACCCGGACAGCACTGATGACAACGAAATCCACGACGAGCGTCCGGCTGACGACAATGCTCCGTTCTCCGCTCTGGCGTTCAAGATCGCTACCGACCCGTTCGTAGGTACTCTGACCTTCGTTCGCGTTTACTCGGGCGTTCTGGAGTCTGGTAACTCGGTTATCAACTCCGTGAAAGGCAAGAAAGAGCGCGTTGGTCGTATGGTGCAGATGCACGCCAACCAGCGTGACGAGATCAAGGAAGTACGCGCTGGCGACATCGCTGCTCTGATCGGCATGAAGGACGTCACCACCGGTGACACCCTGTGCGACATCGAGAAGCCGATCATCCTTGAGCGTATGGACTTCCCTGAGCCGGTAATCTCGGTAGCTGTTGAGCCGAAGACCAAGGCTGACCAGGAGAAGATGGGCATCGCCCTCGGCAAGCTGGCCCAGGAAGACCCGTCGTTCCGCGTCAAGACCGATGAAGAAACCGGCCAGACCATCATCTCCGGTATGGGTGAGCTGCACCTGGATATCCTCGTCGATCGCATGAAGCGCGAATTCGGCGTCGAAGCCAACATCGGCAAGCCGCAGGTTTCCTATCGTGAAACCATCTCCAAGGACAATGTGGAGATCGAAGGCAAGTTCGTTCGCCAGTCCGGCGGTCGCGGCCAGTTCGGTCACTGCTGGATCCGCTTCTCGACTCCGGATGTGGACGAGAAGGGCAACATCACCGAAGGTCTGGTGTTCGTCAACGAAGTCGTGGGCGGTGTGGTTCCGAAGGAATACATCCCGGCGATCCAGAAGGGTATCGAAGAGCAGATGAAGAACGGCGTCGTTGCCGGCTATCCGCTCATCGGCCTGAAGGCTACCGTGTTCGATGGTTCCTACCATGACGTCGACTCCAACGAGATGGCGTTCAAGATCGCTGCTTCCATGGCGACCAAGCAACTGGCCCAGAAGGGCGGTGGTAAGGTGCTTGAGCCGATCATGAAGGTAGAGGTGGTGACTCCTGAGGACTACATGGGCGACGTGATGGGTGACCTGAACCGTCGTCGTGGTCTGATTCAGGGGATGGAGGACTCGGTTTCCGGTAAGGTGATTCGTGCCGAGGTTCCGCTGGGCGAAATGTTCGGTTACGCAACCGACGTGCGTTCCATGTCCCAGGGTCGCGCAAGCTACTCTATGGAATTCTCCAAGTACGCCGAAGCTCCGTCGAACATCGTCGAAGCTCTCGTTAAAAAACAAGCTTGATTCAGCCCTTTAAGTAAGAGGTTTACTGTCGTGGCTAAGGAAAAATTCGAACGTAACAAACCGCACGTCAACGTCGGCACCATCGGTCACGTTGACCACGGTAAAACCACTCTGACCGCTGCTCTGACCAAGGTCTGCTCCGATACCTGGGGCGGCTCCGCTCGCGCTTTCGACCAGATCGACAACGCGCCGGAAGAGAAGGCTCGTGGTATCACCATCAACACCTCTCACGTTGAATACGACTCGCCGGTACGCCACTACGCTCACGTAGACTGCCCGGGCCACGCCGACTACGTGAAGAACATGATCACCGGTGCTGCCCAGATGGACGGCGCGATCCTGGTTTGCTCGGCTGCTGACGGCCCCATGCCGCAGACCCGCGAGCACATCCTGCTGTCCCGTCAGGTAGGCGTTCCCTACATTGTCGTGTTCCTGAACAAGGCCGACATGGTTGACGACGCCGAGCTGCTGGAACTGGTCGAAATGGAAGTTCGCGATCTGCTGAACACCTACGACTTCCCGGGCGACGACACCCCGATCGTGATCGGTTCCGCTCTGATGGCTCTGAACGGCCAGGACGACAACGAGATGGGCGTTTCCGCCGTGCGCAAGCTGGTAGAGACCCTGGACTCGTACATCCCTGAGCCGGTTCGTGCAATCGACCAGCCGTTCCTGATGCCGATCGAAGACGTGTTCTCGATCTCCGGTCGTGGCACCGTGGTAACTGGCCGTGTTGAGCGTGGCATCGTCAAGGTCCAGGAAGAAGTGGAAATCGTCGGCATCAAGGCGACCACCAAGACCACCTGCACCGGTGTTGAAATGTTCCGCAAGCTGCTCGACGAAGGTCGTGCTGGTGAGAACGTCGGCGTTCTGCTGCGTGGCACCAAGCGTGAAGACGTAGAGCGTGGTCAGGTTCTGGCCAAGCCGGGCACCATCAAGCCGCACACCAAGTTCGAGTGCGAAGTGTACGTGCTGTCCAAGGAAGAAGGTGGTCGTCACACCCCGTTCTTCAAGGGCTACCGTCCGCAGTTCTACTTCCGTACCACCGACGTGACCGGCAACTGCGAACTGCCGGAAGGCGTTGAGATGGTAATGCCGGGCGACAACGTTAAGATGGTTGTCACCCTGATCGCTCCGATCGCCATGGAAGACGGCCTGCGCTTCGCGATTCGCGAAGGTGGTCGTACCGTTGGCGCCGGCGTGGTTGCCAAGATCATCGAGTAATCGCTGATCCGCTCCAGAAAAAGGGACCCCTTGGGGTCCCTTTTTCGTTGAGTTGGTTAAATATTGACACCCCCAAGGTGCATCCGTACAATTGCGCCTCCTTTTAACGGGCGGAGTCCGTCCGTTGGGAATGGCAACTTGGAGTCTGAGGTCAAATGCAAAATCAACAAATCCGTATTCGGTTGAAGGCTTTTGACCATCGCCTGATCGACCAATCTACCCAGGAAATCGTGGAAACCGCGAAACGTACTGGCGCTCAGGTGCGTGGTCCGATTCCTCTGCCGACCCGCAAGGAACGTTACACCGTGCTGATTTCCCCGCACGTCAACAAGGACGCTCGTGACCAGTACGAAATTCGTACCCACAAGCGTGTTCTCGACATCGTTCAGCCGACCGACAAAACCGTCGACGCGCTGATGAAGCTCGACCTTGCTGCTGGCGTCGAAGTACAGATCAGCCTCGGCTAATGCCTTCGGCATTGGTCGTGTAACGCTCTGAAATGGGCGGCCATAGCGGGTGAAAGCCCCGTACACTAAAGAGGTTCTAAAGATGACAATTGGTGTTGTCGGTCGTAAGTGCGGCATGACCCGCATTTTCACCGAAGATGGTGTCTCCATTCCGGTCACGGTCATTGAGGTCGAGCCGAATCGTGTCACCCAATTCAAGAACGAAGAAAGCGATGGCTACCGTGCGGTCCAGGTGACTGTCGGCGAGCGTCGTGCTTCCCGTGTGAGCAAGGCGCAAGCCGGTCACTTTGCCAAGGCGAATGTCGCCGCCGGTCGCGGCGTGTGGGAATTTCGTCTGGGCGAGGAAGCCTACAACGCCGGTGATGCAATCACCGTCGAGCTGTTCCAGGCTGGCCAACTGGTCGATGTGACCGGTGAGTCCAAGGGTAAAGGCTTTGCCGGTACCATCAAGCGCTGGAACTTCCGTGGTCAAGACAATACCCACGGTAACTCCGTTTCCCACCGCGTCCCGGGTTCCATCGGCCAGTGCCAGACTCCTGGTCGAGTGTTCAAGGGCAAGAAAATGTCCGGCCACATGGGTGCTGAGCGTGTAACCGTTCAATCCCTGGAAGTCGTACGTGTCGATGCAGAGCGCAATCTGCTGCTGGTCAAAGGTGCCGTTCCCGGCGCTACCGGTGGTGATGTGCTGGTGCGTCCGGCAGCCAAGGCTCGCGGTTAAGAGAGGAAGCTGAGATGCAACTGAATGTAAATGGCGCTCAGGCGATCGAAGTTTCCGAGCGTACCTTTGGCAGCGAATTCAACGAGACCCTGGTTCACCAGGCAGTCGTCGCCTACATGGCTGGCGGTCGTCAAGGCACCAAGGCTCAGAAGACTCGTTCCGAAGTCTCCGGTGGTGGCAAGAAGCCGTGGCGTCAGAAGGGCACCGGTCGTGCTCGTGCTGGCACCATCCGTAGCCCCATCTGGCGTGGCGGCGGCGCGACCTTCGCGGCCAAGCCCCAGGATCACTCCCAGAAGCTCAACAAGAAGATGTACCGCGCAGCTCTGCGCTCCATCCTCTCTGAGCTGGTTCGTCTGGACCGTCTGGTTGTCGTTGCCGACTTCGCTGTCGACGCACCGAAGACCAAGGGTCTGGTCAGCAAGCTGGAAGGCCTGGGCCTGAAAGATGTACTGATCGTCACCGAAGGCGTCGATGAGAACCTGTACCTGGCAGCTCGCAACCTGGCCCACGTCGATGTACGTGACGTCCAGGGTTCCGATCCGGTCAGCCTCATCGCCTACGACAAGGTGCTGGTCACCGTGTCTGCCGTGAAGAAGTTCGAGGAGCTGCTGGCATGAACCAGGAACGCGTATTCAAAGTGCTGCTGGGCCCGCATATCTCCGAGAAGGCCACTGGCCTGGCGGACGGCAACAGCCAATTCGTTTTCAAGGTTGCCACTGATGCAACCAAGCTGGAAATCAAGAAGGCCGTAGAAAGCCTGTTCGGCGTGAAAGTGCGTCGCGTCACCACCCTGAACGTTCAGGGTAAGACCAAGCGTACCGTTCGCGGCCTGGGCAAGCGTAACGACTGGAAAAAAGCGTACATCGCTCTCCAGCCGGGCCAGGATCTCGATTTCGCAGCTGGCGCTGAGTAAAGGGGTGCATCATGGCAATCGTTAAATGCAAACCGACTTCCGCTGGTCGTCGTTTCGTCGTCAAGGTAGTGAACCAGGACCTGCACAAAGGTGCTCCGTTCGCTCCCCTGCTCGAGAAGAAGTCCAAGTCGGGCGGCCGTAACAACAACGGTCGTATCACCACCCGTCATATCGGTGGTGGTCACAAGCAGCACTATCGTCTGGTCGACTTCCGTCGCAACAAGGATGGCATTCCCGCCATCGTTGAACGCGTCGAATACGATCCGAACCGTACTGCTCACATCGCTCTGCTGAAATACGCGGACGGCGAGCGTCGCTACATCATCGCCCCCAAAGGCGTGGTGGCTGGCGATCAACTGATCTCCGGTATCGGCGCTCCGATCAAGGCTGGCAACAACATGCCGCTGCGCAACATCCCGGTGGGTAGCACCATCCACGGTATCGAACTGAAGCCTGGCAAGGGCGCTCAGGTCGCTCGCTCCGCTGGCGCTTCGGCTCAGCTGGTTGCCCGTGAAGGTGCCTACGTAACCGTGCGTCTGCGTTCCGGTGAGATGCGCAAAGTCCTGGCTGACTGCCGTGCGACCCTGGGCGAAGTCTCGAACTCCGAGCACAGCCTGCGTTCGCTGGGTAAAGCCGGTGCCAAGCGCTGGCGTGGCGTTCGCCCGACCGTTCGTGGTGTTGCCATGAACCCGGTCGACCACCCGCATGGTGGTGGTGAAGGTCGTACCTCTGCTGGTCGTCATCCGGTATCGCCGTGGGGTCTTCAGACCAAGGGTAAGAAGACTCGCGCGAACAAGCGTACCGACAACATGATCGTCCGTCGCCGCAAGTAAATAGAGGGATACGACAGTGCCACGTTCTCTGAAAAAAGGTCCTTTTATCGATCTTCACCTGCTGAAGAAGATCGAAGTGGCGGTGGAAAAGAACGACCGCAAGCCGATCAAGACCTGGTCGCGCCGTTCGATGATCCTGCCGCACATGGTTGGTCTGACCATCGCTGTCCACAACGGCCGTCAACACGTGCCCGTTCTGGTCAACGAAGACATGGTTGGTCACAAACTCGGCGAGTTCGCTGCTACCCGCACTTATCGTGGGCACGCTGCGGACAAGAAAGCCAAGCGTTAAGGGGTAAGGAAGATGGAAGTAGCCGCTAAGCTCTCGGGCGCTCGTATCTCCGCCCAGAAAGCCCGCTTGGTCGCCGACCAGATCCGCGGGAAGAAGGTGGGCGATGCGCTCAACCTCCTGGCTTTCAGCAACAAGAAAGCCGCCGAGATCATGAAGAAAGTGCTGGAGTCGGCCGTTGCCAACGCCGAGCACAACGAAGGCGCCGATGTGGACGACCTGAAGGTCTCCACCGTCTTCGTCAACGAAGGTCGTTCGCTCAAGCGCATCATGCCGCGTGCCAAAGGCCGTGCTGATCGCATCGTCAAGCGGTCTTGCCATATCACTGTCAAGGTTGCGGACAAGTAACGGAGTCGATCAGATGGGTCAGAAAGTACATCCCAATGGCATCCGCCTGGGTATCGTCAAGGAGCACACCTCCGTTTGGTACGCAGATAAGCGCACTTACGCCGATTATCTGTTCGCCGACCTGAAGGTACGTGAGTATCTCCAAGACAAACTAAAAAGCGCGTCCGTAAGCCGTATCGATATCCATCGTCCGGCTCAGACTGCACGCATCACCATCCACACCGCTCGTCCCGGCATCGTGATCGGCAAGAAAGGTGAAGATGTTGAGAAGCTGCGTCAGGACCTGACCAAGCAAATGGGTGTGCCGGTGCACATCAACATCGAAGAGATCCGCAAGCCGGAACTCGACGGTATGCTGGTTGCGCAGAGCGTAGCTCAGCAGCTGGAGCGTCGCGTCATGTTCCGTCGCGCCATGAAGCGCGCTGTACAGAACGCCATGCGCATTGGTGCCAAAGGCATCAAGATCCAGGTAAGCGGTCGTCTGGGCGGCGCTGAAATCGCTCGTACCGAGTGGTATCGCGAAGGTCGTGTGCCCCTGCACACCCTGCGCGCCGACATCGACTATGCAACCTACGAAGCGCACACCACCTACGGTGTGATCGGTGTGAAGGTTTGGATCTTCAAGGGCGAGGTCATTGGTGGCCGCCAGGAAGAGCTGAAGCCTGTAGCGCCCGCTCCTCGTAAAAAAGCTGCTAAGTAAGGAGTACGCAAATGCTGCAACCTAAGCGTACGAAGTTCCGCAAGCAAATGACCGGTCACAACCGTGGCCTGGCTCATCGCGGTTCCAAAGTCAGCTTCGGCGAGTTCGCCCTCAAGGCAACCAGCCGTGGCCGTCTCACCGCGCGTCAGATCGAGTCCGCACGTCGTGCGCTGACCCGTCACGTAAAACGTGGCGGCAAGATCTGGATTCGCGTATTCCCCGACAAGCCTGTTACCAAGAAGCCCCTGGAAGTACGTATGGGTAAAGGTAAGGGCGGCGTCGAGTACTGGGTGGCCCAGATTCAACCGGGCAAGGTCCTGTACGAGATCGAGGGTGTATCCGAAGAGCTGGCGCGTGAGGCATTCGCCCTGGCTGCTGCAAAGCTGCCGCTCGCCACCTCCTTTGTTAAGCGGACGGTGATGTGATGAAAGCGAATGAACTTCGTGAAAAATCCGTTGAGCAGCTGAACGAGCAACTGCTCGGCCTGCTGCGCGACCAGTTCAATCTGCGCATGCAGAAGGCAACTGGCCAGTTGGGGCAGTCTCACCTGCTCTCGCAAGTGAAGCGCGATATCGCTCGCGTTAAAACTGTGCTCAACCAGCAAGCAGGTAAGTAATCATGGCTGAAGCTCAGAACACCGTC
Source organism: Pseudomonas sp. ATCC 13867 (assembly GCF_000349845.1). Classification (NCBI taxonomy): domain Bacteria; kingdom Pseudomonadati; phylum Pseudomonadota; class Gammaproteobacteria; order Pseudomonadales; family Pseudomonadaceae; genus Pseudomonas; species Pseudomonas sp. ATCC 13867. Next base: position 624,031 of record NC_020829.1, read on the forward strand.
CGTACGCTGACTGGCCGCGTCGTCAGCGACAAGATGGACAAGACCGTCACCGTACTGATCGAGCGTCGTGTTAAGCACCCGATCTACGGCAAATACGTGAAGCGTTCGACCAAACTGCACGCCCACGACGAAACCAATCAGTGCCGCGTTGGTGACCTGGTCACCATCCGCGAAACCCGTCCGCTGGCCAAGACCAAGGCCTGGACCCTGGTTGATGTCGTCGAGCGCGCGGTTGAAGTCTAAGGGTCGGAGATAGAAGATGATTCAGACTCAATCCATGCTCGATGTCGCTGACAACAGCGGCGCGCGTCGCGTAATGTGCATCAAGGTACTCGGCGGTTCCCACCGCCGTTACGCCGGCATTGGCGACATCATCAAGGTCACCGTCAAGGAAGCGATTCCGCGTGGCAAGGTGAAGAAGGGCCAGGTAATGACTGCCGTGGTCGTTCGCACCAAGCACGGCGTACGTCGTACCGACGGTTCCATCATTCGCTTCGACGGCAACGCCGCCGTCCTGCTGAATAACAAGCAGGAGCCGATCGGCACCCGTATCTTCGGGCCGGTGACTCGTGAACTTCGTACCGAGAAGTTCATGAAGATCGTCTCCCTTGCCCCTGAAGTGCTGTAAGGAGTAGCCGTCATGCAAAAAATTCGTCGTGACGACGAAGTCATCGTCATTGCCGGCAAGGACAAGGGCAAGCGTGGCAAGGTGCTGAAAGTTCTCGCTGACGACCGTCTGGTCGTTGGCGGTGTGAACCTGATCAAGCGCCACACCAAGCCCAACCCCATGCTCAACCAGCAAGGCGGGATCGTCGAGAAGGAGGCGCCTCTGCACGTCTCCAACGTCGCCATCTTCAACGCTGAAACCAACAAGGCTGACCGCGTTGGCTTCAAGGTCGAAGACGGTAAGAAGATTCGTGTCTTCAAGTCGACCCAGAAACCGGTTCAGGCTTGAGGGAGCTAGGTAGATCACCATGGCACGATTGAAAGAAATTTATCGGAAGGAAATCGCTCCCAAGCTGAAGCAAGAGCTTCAGCTGGCGAACGTGATGGAAGTTCCGCGCGTTACCAAAATCACCCTGAACATGGGTCTTGGCGAAGCTGTCGGTGACAAGAAAGTCATCGAGAGCGCCGTTGCCGATCTGGAAAAGATCGCGGGTCAGAAGCCGATCGTGACTTACGCTCGTAAGTCCATCGCCGGCTTCAAGATCCGTGAAGGCTGGCCGATCGGTGTGAAAGTCACCCTGCGTGGCGATCGCATGTACGAGTTCCTGGACCGTCTGCTGTCGATCTCCCTGCCGCGCGTTCGTGACTTCCGTGGTCTGAACGCCAAGTCCTTCGACGGTCGTGGCAACTACAGCATGGGTGTCAAAGAGCAGATCATCTTCCCGGAAATCGATTACGACAAGATCGATGCCCTCCGCGGTATGGATATCACTCTGACCACCACCGCTCGTTCGGATGATGAAGGTCGTGCCCTGCTGCGCGCCTTCAACTTCCCGTTCCGCAACTGATTGGAGTAGGACCATGGCTAAAGAGAGCATGAAGAACCGTGAGCTGAAGCGTCAGCGCACGGTAGCCAAGTACGCTCAAAAGCGTGCCGAGCTGAAAGCGATCATCGCTAATCCGAACTCCTCCGCGGAAGAGCGTTGGAATGCGCAGGTCGCCCTGCAGAAGCAACCGCGTGACGCGAGCGCCAGCCGCCTGCGTAACCGTTGCCGTCTGACCGGTCGTCCGCACGGCTTCTACCGCAAGTTCGGCCTCAGCCGTAACAAGCTGCGTGAAGCTGCAATGCGCGGCGACGTGCCGGGCCTGGTGAAAGCCAGCTGGTAAGTCGTAAACGGAGTCGGCAACGGCTCCGTTGATCGCCTAACGAACCAAGCCCCTTCATGGGGCTTGATTCGTTTTTGAGCGATCTCTAGAATACCCGGCTCCCCCGAGTCCGGGTTTTAGTTCGTCCGGCGTTTTGAGGGCGAGTTATGAAGTTGAAGGCTTATCTTTTGTATCAGGAGCATTAAGCCCATGAGTATGCAGGACCCGTTAGCAGACATGCTAACTCGCATCCGTAATGCCCAGATGGCTGAGAAGACCGTCGTGAGCATGCCGTCTTCCAAGCTGAAAGCGGCAGTCGCCAAAGTCCTCAAGGACGAAGGCTATATTGCGGATTTCCAAGTGACCGCCGAGGCCAAGCCTCTGCTGTCCATCGAGCTGAAGTACTTCGAAGGCAAGCCTGTCATCGAGGAAGTGAAGCGAATCAGCCGTCCTGGCCTGCGCCAGTACAAATCCGTAGACCAGCTGCCGAAAGTTCGCGGCGGCCTGGGCGTTTCGATCGTCTCCACCAACAAAGGTGTGATGACTGATCGTGCTGCCCGTGCCGCTGGCGTTGGTGGCGAAGTGCTCTGCACTGTGTTCTAAGGGGAATCAGCATGTCTCGCGTTGCTAAGAACCCCGTCATTCTGCCCGCCGGCGTTGAAATCAAGCTGGCTGGTCAGGAACTTTCGATCAAGGGTGCCAAGGGCGCTCTCGAGCTGAAAGTACATCCGTCCGTCGAAGTCATTCAGGACAACGGTGAGCTGCGTTTCGCTGCGCGTAACGGCGACCAGCAGACCCGTGCCATGGCCGGTACCACCCGTGCTCTGGTCAACAACATGGTAATCGGCGTCAGCCAGGGCTTCGAGCGCAAGCTCCAGCTGGTCGGCGTTGGTTACAAGGCGCAGGCCAAAGGCCAAGTGCTGTCCCTGGCTCTCGGCTTCTCCCACCCGGTTGATTACGAACTGCCTGCCGGCATCGTCGCGGAAACCCCCAGCCAGACCGACATCCTGATCAAGGGTATCGACAAGCAGCTGGTTGGCCAGGTTGCCGCGGAAATCCGCGACTTCCGTCCGCCGGAGCCGTACAAAGGCAAGGGCGTGCGTTACGCCGACGAAGTCGTCCTTCGTAAAGAAGCCAAGAAGAAGTAGGGCATAGCAAATGAGCGTCAAGAAAGAAACCCGTCTGCGCCGCGCTCGCAAGGCACGCCTGAAGATGCGCGAACTGGAAGCCGTACGCCTCTGTGTGTACCGCTCCTCCCAGCACATCTACGCCCAGGTCATTGCAGCCGACGGCGGCAAGGTCCTGGCCAGCGCCTCGACCCTGGACAAGGAATTGCGCGAAGCTGCCACCGGCAACATCGACGCAGCCAAGAAAGTTGGTCAACTGGTCGCGGAACGCGCCAAGGCTGCCGGCGTCACTCAGGTGGCGTTCGACCGTTCTGGCTTCAAGTACCACGGTCGCATCAAGGCCCTGGCTGATGCCGCTCGCGAAGGCGGTCTGGAGTTCTAAGTTATGGCAAACAACGATCAAAAGCGCGACGAAGGCTACATCGAGAAGCTGGTTCAAGTTAACCGCGTCGCCAAAACCGTAAAAGGTGGCCGTATCTTCGCCTTCACCGCGCTGACCGTGGTTGGCGATGGCAAGGGCCGTGTTGGCTTCGGTCGTGGCAAGGCGCGTGAAGTGCCGGCTGCTATCCAGAAGGCAATGGAAGCTGCTCGCCGCAACATGATCCAGGTCGATCTGAACGGCACCACCCTGCAGTACCCGACCAAGTCCGCTCATGGCGCCTCCAAGGTGTACATGCAGCCGGCTTCCGAAGGTACCGGCATCATCGCTGGCGGCGCCATGCGTGCCGTCCTGGAAGTGGCTGGCGTGCAGAACGTTCTGGCGAAGTGCTACGGCTCCACCAATCCGGTGAACGTGGTCTACGCAACCTTCAAGGGCCTGAAGAACATGCAGTCCCCTGAGTCGGTAGCGGCCAAGCGTGGCAAGAGCGTCGAGGAGATTCTCTAACCATGGCAACTGTCAAAGTTACCCTGATCAAGAGCCTGAACGGCCGTCTGGCCAATCACAAGGCTTGCGTCAAAGGCCTGGGCCTGCGTCGCATCAATCATACCGTCGAAGTTCAGGACACTCCTGAAAACCGCGGCATGATCAACAAGGCCTACTACCTGCTGCGTGTGGAGGGTTAATCCATGCAACTGAACGATCTGCGTTCCGCGCCGGGTGCCCGTCGCGAAAAGCACCGTCCGGGCCGTGGCATCGGTAGCGGTCTGGGCAAGACCGGTGGCCGTGGTCACAAAGGTCAGACCTCCCGCTCCGGTGGTTCCATCGCTCCGGGCTTCGAGGGTGGTCAGCAGCCGCTGCATCGCCGTCTGCCGAAGTTCGGCTTCAACTCGCTGAAGGCCCTGGATCGCGCAGAAGTGCGTACCTCCGAGCTGGCCAAGGTCGAGGGTGATGTCGTAACCGTGCAGGCCCTGAAGGATGCCAACGTGATTAACCAGAACGTACAGCGTGTGAAAGTCATGCTGTCGGGCGACGTTACTCGCGCAGTCACCCTGAAAGGCATCGGCGCCACCAAGGGCGCTCGTGCGGCTATCGAAGCAGCTGGCGGCAAAATCGAGGACTAAATGGCTAAGCAAGGTGCTCTCTCTGCGCTGAGCAACGGTGGTGGTTTGTCCGAGCTCTGGGCACGTCTGCGTTTCCTGTTCCTGGCGATCATCGTCTATCGGATCGGCGCGCATATCCCAGTTCCGGGCATCAACCCCGATCGCTTGGCGGCACTGTTCCGGCAGAACGAGGGGACCATTCTTAGCCTCTTCAACATGTTTTCCGGCGGCGCGCTGGAGCGCATGAGTATCTTTGCACTGGGGATCATGCCGTACATCTCGGCGTCGATCATCATGCAGCTCATGACCGCGATCAGCCCGCAGCTGGAGCAGTTGAAGAAAGAGGGTGAGTCTGGGCGTCGCAAGATCAGCCAGTACACCCGCTACGCAACTCTCGTCCTGGCGCTCGTCCAGGCCATTGGCATGTCCATTGGTCTGGGTAGCCAGGGCGTGGCCTTCTCCAACGACTTCGGCTTCTACTTCGTGTCGGTCACCACCTTCGTGGCGGGTGCGCTGTTCATGATGTGGCTGGGTGAGCAGATCACCGAGCGAGGTGTCGGCAACGGCATCTCCATGTTGATCTTCTCCGGTATCGTCGCAGGCCTGCCCCGAGCAATCGGCCAGTCCTTCGAGTCCGCGCGTCAAGGTGACATCAACATCTTCGCCCTGATCGCCATCGGCCTGCTGGCCGTTGCGATCATCGCGTTCGTGGTGTTCATCGAGCGTGGTCAGCGTCGTATCGCCGTGCATTACGCCAAGCGCCAGCAAGGTCGCAAGGTGTTTGCCGCCCAGACCAGCCATCTGCCGCTGAAAGTGAACATGGCGGGTGTAATCCCCGCGATCTTCGCCAGTAGCATCCTGCTGTTCCCGGCATCCCTGGGTGCCTGGTTCGGTCAGTCGGAAGGCCTGGGTTGGCTGCAGGACGTCGCGCAAGCGATCGCGCCTGGTCAGCCGCTGAACATTCTGCTGTTTAGTGCAGGGATCATTTTCTTCTGCTTCTTCTACACAGCGCTGATGTTCAACCCGAAGGACGTGGCGGAAAACCTCAAGAAGTCCGGTGCATTTATTCCGGGTATTCGTCCGGGTGAACAGTCTGCTCGCTACATCGATGGCGTGCTGACCCGTTTGACCATGTTCGGTGCCCTGTACATGACGGCCGTGTGCCTGCTGCCCCAGTTCCTGGTCGTAGCTGCCCACGTACCGTTCTACCTTGGCGGGACCTCGTTGCTGATCGTGGTCGTGGTTGTGATGGACTTTATGGCCCAAGTACAATCGCACCTCGTTTCTCACCAGTACGAATCCCTCATGAAGAAAGCCAACCTGAAGGGCTATGGCAGCGGCCTGCTGCGCTGACCCGTAAGGTTCGAGGAGTCACTGATGAAAGTTCGTGCATCGGTAAAGAAGCTGTGCCGTAACTGCAAGATCATCCGTCGCGAAGGCGTCGTTCGTGTGATCTGCAGCGCGGAGCCGCGTCACAAGCAGCGCCAAGGCTGAGTGTGAACCACGCGTTATAACCCGGCAGCTAGTGTGCTGCCGGGTTGATTATTTGTTTTTACAGCGCTAATATCCGCGCCCTTTCTTGGCTTCCTGGGCGCCGGGTAGCTGTCAATTGGAGTTTTTCTGAATGGCCCGTATTGCAGGCGTAAACATTCCGGATAACAAGCACACTGTTATCTCGCTGACCTACATCTATGGTGTCGGTCGCACTACCGCACAGAGCATCTGTGCAGCCACCGGCATCAGCCCGGCTGCAAAGATCAAGGACCTGAGCGAAGAGCAGATTGATTCGCTGCGTACCGAGGTGGGCAAGCTGACCACCGAAGGTGACCTGCGTCGCGAAATCAACATGAACATCAAGCGTCTGATGGACCTCGGTTGCTACCGCGGTCTGCGTCATCGTCGCGGTCTGCCGGTTCGCGGTCAGCGTACCAAGACCAACGCGCGCACCCGTAAGGGCCCGCGTAAGCCGATCCGCAAGTAATCGCTTAGGAATTTAGTCATGGCAAAACCTGCTGCTCGTCCTCGTAAGAAAGTCAAAAAGACGGTGGTCGACGGGATCGCGCATATTCACGCATCCTTCAACAACACCATCGTTACCATCACCGACCGTCAGGGCAACGCTCTGTCCTGGGCCACCTCCGGTGGTTCGGGTTTCCGCGGCTCGCGTAAGAGCACCCCGTTCGCTGCCCAGGTAGCGGCCGAGCGTGCCGGCCAGGCTGCTCTGGAATACGGTCTGAAGAACCTCGACGTCAACGTCAAGGGCCCGGGCCCGGGCCGCGAGTCGGCTGTACGTGCGCTGAATGCCTGCGGTTACAAGATCGCCAGCATCACCGACGTAACCCCGATCCCGCACAACGGCTGCCGTCCGCCGAAAAAGCGTCGCGTGTAATAGGAGACAGTGAGAAATGGCTCGTTACATTGGTCCCAAGTGCAAACTGTCCCGCCGCGAAGGCACTGATCTGTTCCTGAAGAGCGGTGTTCGCGCCCTCGACTCGAAGTGCAAAGCAGAACAAGTTCCTGGCCAGCACGGCCAGCGTCGTGGTCGCCTGTCCGACTACGGTCTGCAGCTGCGCGAGAAGCAGAAAGTGCGCCGCATCTACGGCGTTCTGGAGCGTCAGTTCCGTGGCTACTATCAGGAAGCGTCCCGCCGCAAGGGCTCCACGGGTGAGAACCTGCTGCAGCTGCTCGAGTGCCGTCTGGACAACGTCGTCTACCGTATGGGCTTCGGTTCCACTCGTTCCGAATCCCGTCAGCTGGTGTCCCACAAGACCATCAGCGTCAACGGTCAGACCGTGAATATCCCGTCCTACCAGGTCAAGGCAGGCGACGTCGTTGCTGTTCGCGAGAAGTCGAAGAACCAGCTGCGTATCGCCCAAGCTCTGGACCTGTGCGCCCAGCGCGGTCGCGTTGAGTGGGTCGAAGTGGACACCGACAAGAAAGCTGGCACCTTCAAAAGTGTCCCGGCTCGTGCCGATCTGTCCGCCGACATCAACGAAAACCTGATTGTCGAGCTCTACTCCAAGTAAGGGCTAGAAAATAGGTGCATCCATGCAGAGTTCGGTAAATGAGTTCCTGACCCCCCGTCACATCGATGTGCAGGTGGTCAGCCAAACCCGCGCCAAGATCACCCTCGAGCCTCTCGAGCGTGGTTTCGGCCATACCCTGGGCAACGCGCTGCGTCGCATCCTGTTGTCCTCCATGCCTGGCTGTGCAGTAGTCGAGGCCGAGATCGACGGCGTACTCCACGAGTACTCCGCCATCGAGGGTGTGCAGGAAGATGTCATCGAGATCCTGCTCAACCTGAAAGGCCTGGCCATCAAGCTGCACGGTCGTGACGAAGTGACGCTGACCCTGGCGAAAAAGGGCTCGGGTGTGGTGACCGCTGCCGATATTCAGCTGGATCATGATGTCGAGATCGTCAACGGTGACCATGTTATCGCCCACCTGGCCGATAACGGCGCGCTGAACATGAAGCTGAAAGTCGCTCGTGGCCGTGGCTACGAGCCGGCTGATGCCCGTTCGAGCGATGAAGACGAAAGCCGTAGCATCGGCCGTCTGCAGCTCGACGCCTCGTTCAGCCCCGTGCGTCGTGTTGCCTACGTGGTCGAGAACGCCCGTGTCGAACAGCGTACCAACCTGGACAAGCTGGTCCTCGATCTGGAAACCAACGGCACCCTGGATCCTGAAGAGGCTATCCGTCGCGCCGCTACCATCCTGCAACAGCAGTTGGCAGCGTTCGTGGACCTCAAAGGCGACAGCGAGCCCGTCGTTGAAGAGCAGGAAGACGAGATCGATCCGATCCTGCTGCGTCCGGTCGATGACCTTGAGCTGACCGTCCGTTCGGCCAACTGCCTGAAGGCAGAGAACATCTACTACATCGGTGACCTGATTCAGCGCACCGAAGTAGAGCTGCTCAAAACGCCGAACCTGGGCAAGAAGTCCCTGACCGAAATCAAGGACGTTCTGGCCTCTCGCGGTCTGTCCCTCGGTATGCGCCTCGACAACTGGCCGCCGGCAAGTCTCAAGAAAGACGACAAGGCTACTGCCTGATCGTCGTAGCTACCGAACGTAAAGTTTGGAAAGGAATTGAACCATGCGCCATCGTAAAAGTGGTCGTCACCTGAGCCGCACCAGCGCGCACCGCAAGGCTATGTTCCAGAACATGGCTGTGTCGCTCTTCGAACACGAACTGATCAAAACCACCCTGCCCAAGGCCAAGGAACTGCGTCGCGTTGCCGAGCCGCTGATCACCCTGGCTAAAGTGGATAGCGTTGCCAACCGTCGTCTCGCTTTCGACCGTACCCGTTCGAAAGAAGCCGTAGGCAAGCTGTTCAACGAGCTGGGCAAGCGCTACGCCAACCGTCCGGGCGGCTACCTGCGCATCCTGAAGTGCGGCTTCCGCGCTGGCGACAATGCCCCTATGGCATACGTCGAACTGATTGACCGCGCTGTTGGCGGCCAGGCAGTAGAAGCTGCAGAGTAAGGTTCACGCCTTATAAGAAACCGGGCCCTGTGCCCGGTTTTTTATTGCCTATAGAAAAGTTTTTCTCTATCGATCAGCTCGAATCAATAAATTGGCTGATCCATCCCTTGTCACCGATCCTTAACGACGCCGACTTCTACTGCTTGCTGAGCTGGATCAACAGCCGCAATGCCGGTGGAGGCGCTTAATTGTCCGATTGGGATGTCGGGCCGCGCTCACAGCTTTCGTGATTCGCCGGCCTTCGAACACCCCGCCGTTGAGGAGAGTAACGATGAGCGACAACACCCGCCTGACGACCGCTGCAGGAGCGCCGGTCGCCGATAACCAGAACGTCCAGACCGCCGGCCCGCGGGGGCCGATGCTGCTGCAGGACGTCTGGTTCCTGGAGAAACTGGCGCACTTCGACCGCGAAGTGATCCCTGAGCGCCGCATGCACGCCAAGGGCTCGGCGGCCTACGGCACCTTCACCGTCACCCATGACATCACCCGCTACAGCCGCGCCAAGCTGTTCTCCCAGGTCGGCAAGCAGACTCCGCTGTTCCTGCGTTTCTCCACCGTGGCCGGCGAGCGTGGCGCGGCGGATGCCGAGCGCGACATCCGTGGCTTCGCCATGAAGTTCTACACCGAGGAAGGCAACTGGGATCTGGTCGGCAACAACACCCCGGTCTTCTATTTCCGCGACCCGCTGAAATTCCCCGACCTGAACCACGTGGTGAAACGCGATCCGCGCACCAACCTGCGCAACGCGACCCTGAAGTGGGACTTCTTCTCGCACCTGCCCGAAGCCCTGCACCAGCTGACCATCGACTTCAGCGATCGCGGCCTGCCGCGCAGTTACCGTCACGTCCACGGCTTCGGCAGCCACACCTTCAGCTTCATCAACGCCAGCAACGAGCGCTTCTGGGTCAAGTTCCACTTCAAGACCCAGCAGGGCATCGAGAACCTGAGCAACGAGGAAGCCGCCAAGCTGGTTGGCGCCGACCGCGAAAGCTCGCAGCGTGACCTGTACGATGCCATCGAGCGCGGCGACTTCCCGCGCTGGAAGATGTACGTGCAGGTGATGCCGGAGAAGGAAGCGGCCACCTACCGCTACAACCCGTTCGACCTGACCAAGGTCTGGCCGCATGGTGATTATCCGCTCATCGAGGTGGGCTACTTCGAGCTCAACCGCAATCCGGCGAATTACTTCGCCGAGGTCGAGCAGTCCGCCTTCAGCCCGGCGAATATCGTCCCCGGGATCGGCTTCTCGCCGGACAAGATGCTCCAGGGGCGCCTGTTCTCCTACGGCGATGCGCACCGCTACCGCCTGGGCGTGAACCACCACCAGATCCCGGTTAACGCCGCGCGCAACAATCCGCGCATCTACCACCGCGACGGCGCCATGCGGGTGGACGGCAACAATGGCGACATGACCGTCACCTACGAGCCGAACAGCTTCAACCAGTGGCAGGAGCAGCCGGACTACTCCGAACCGCCGCTGACCCTGGAAGGCACCGCCGATCACTGGAACCATCGCGTCGACGATGACTACTACAGCCAGCCGGCCGCGCTGTTCCGCCTGTTCGATGAGGCCCAGCGGCAGCGCCTGTACGAGAACATCGCCGGCGATATGGCGGGTGTGCCAGAGGCTATCCAGCGTCGTCAGCTGGCACTGTTCTTCAACATCGACCCGGCCTACGGCGAAGGCGTCGCCAAGGCGCTGGGCCTGAAGCTGGACTAAGCTGAAACCGTTCCACCTGCCGCCCTCTTCGGAGGGCGGTTGCGTTTGTGGTGCTTGACCCCGGTCATGGCCAGTCGCGACCATAGCGCCGTTTAATTCGCTGTCACGTCCCAGGGAGAAGGCTGATGCAAGGCCACGCCGAGGTTATCGATTATCTCAACACGCTGCTGACCGGTGAGCTGGCCGCTCGCGACCAGTACTTCATCCATTCGCGCATGTACGAGGACTGGGGCTTCACCAAGCTCTACGAGCGCCTCAATCACGAAATGGAAGAGGAAACCCAGCACGCCGACGCCCTGCTGCGCCGCATCCTGCTGCTGGAAGGCACCCCGCGCATGCGCCCGGACGACATCCACCCGGGCAAGACCGTGCCGGAGATGCTGGAAGCCGACCTGAAGCTGGAGCGCCACGTGCGCGCCGCCCTGGCCAAGGGCATCGCCCTGTGCGAGAAGCACAAGGACTTCGTCACCCGCGACATCCTGCGCGTGCAACTGACCGATACCGAGGAAGACCACGCCTACTGGCTGGAGCAGCAGCTCGGTCTGATCCAGAAGATGGGCCTGGAGAACTATCTGCAGTCGCAGATCTGATTCATAGCTCCGCTTCGTCAAAGCCCTCGGCGTCCAGGCTCCGGGGCTTTTGCTTTTCGTAGGAGCGAGCTTGCTCGCGAACAGAGTTACTCGGCGGCTCGGATGTTGGGGCGGTTCGCGAGCAAGCTCGCTCCTACAAGATCTGTCTAGTCCTGAAATAGGTTTACACCTCTGAGGGTTGGCACCAGACCTCAAAACGCCCGATGCATTGCATCGGGCGTTTTGTATTTCAGAGCGTGGTGGGGACGCTCCCGGTTATAGATATCGACGGCCTCGTGCACCATTCGACGCGCCTGGGCCAGGTCTGCCGGGGGCTGTATCAGTAGCTCATTCTTCAGGATGCCGTTGACCCGTTCGGCCAGCGCATTCTGGTAGCAGTCATAACCATCGGTCATCGAGCAGGTGATGCCGTGTCGTGCATGCAGGCGCTGGTAATGCGCAGAGCAGTACTGGATACCGCGGTCCGAGTGATGCACCAGGGCATGCCGCGTCCTGCGTCGCTGTAACGCCAGGCTGAACGCGCGGGCCACCGACTCGGCATGCAGGCTGTCATGGACATGGTGACCGACGATCTTGCGCGAATAGGCGTCGGTGACCAGGCTCAGATACAGCGGGCCGCTCAGGCTTGGCAGGTAGGTGATATCGGCCACCCAGACGCGCTCCGGAGCGCTGGGCAACACCTGTTGCGGGCCAGGCTTGAGCAGATTGGGGTGGCGGTAGAAGCGGTGAAAGCTGTGAGTGGTCTTGTGGTACGCCCGCTTGGGCGCAACCAGTAGGCGCTGCTCCGCCAGGACGCGAAACAAGCGATCCCGCCCCACGCGAAGCTCTGCGCGGGCCTGTTCCTGAAGCAGAAAATGCAGCTTGCGCGTGCCCAGCCGAGGCTGACGCATCCGCACCTCCCGGACAAACTGAACAATCTGTCGATCCTGCTGGGAGCGCCGATCCGCCGCGCGGTTGCGCTGGTAATAGGCCTGGCGACTGACGCCCAGAAACTGGCAAGCCCTGCTAATGCTCAGCCCTTGGACTTGCCTTTGCGTGAGGACTTGCCGGGACGCTTTTTTACGATGGAGACGCCGTAGTCATTCTTCAGGACATCCACCACCGCCTCGAAGAACTGAGCCTTTTGGCTCATGACCTCAAGCTGCTGCTCAAGCTCCTTGATTCGCTGCTCCGGCGTCAGCGGTGTTTTCTCATCAGTCATCGAACCCCTCCGACTAGAGCGAATGGATGCGCCCTGGCTCCAGTTCTGTCGGCCGTGCTTGCGTAGCCACACCAACACCGTCGAGCGCCCCTGGATACCGTAGCGGGCCTGGGCCTGCTTGTAACTCATTTCGCCTTTTTCGACCTGCTCGACCACCGCCAGTTTAAAAGCCAGCGTGTAATCACGCTGACTACGACGCACACCTTCTGCCATCGGAGTTCTCCTGAAAATAAGGGCGAAGGTGTAAACCTTATTCAGGACGGGACAATCCCTACAAAAAGGCCCCTGCGCCGTTCGGCAGCAGGGGCTTTGTCATACCGGTGCGGATCAGGCGCGATCGCGCTCCAGCAGCGGCTTGAGGAAGTGCCCGGTGTGCGACACCGCCAATTCCGCGACCTGCTCCGGCGTGCCGGTGGCGATGATCTGGCCGCCCTTGGAGCCGCCCTCGGGGCCGAGGTCGACCAGCCAGTCGGCGGTCTTGATTACGTCCAGGTTGTGCTCGATGACCACCACGGTGTTGCCGTGGTCGCGCAGGCGGTGCAGCACGTCGAGCAGTTGCTGGATATCCGCGAAGTGCAGGCCGGTGGTCGGTTCGTCGAGGATGTACAGGGTCTTGCCGGTATCGCGCTTGGACAGCTCGCGGGACAGCTTCACCCGCTGCGCCTCGCCACCGGACAGCGTGGTCGCGCTCTGGCCCAGCTTGATGTACGACAGGCCGACGTCCATCAGCGTCTGCAGCTTGCGGGCGATGGCCGGCACGGCGTCGAAGAACGCGCGGGCGTCCTCGATGGTCATGTCCAGCACTTCGGTGATGCTCTTGCCCTTGTAGCGGACTTCCAGGGTCTCGCGGTTGTAGCGCTTGCCCTTGCAGACGTCGCAGGGGACGTAGATGTCCGGCAGGAAGTGCATCTCCACCTTGATCACGCCGTCGCCCTGGCAGGCCTCGCAGCGGCCTCCCTTGACGTTGAACGAGAAACGCCCCGGACCGTAGCCGCGCGAGCGGGCTTCCGGCACGCCGGCGAACAACTCGCGGATCGGCGTGAACAGCCCGGTGTAGGTCGCCGGGTTGGAGCGTGGGGTGCGGCCGATCGGGCTCTGGTCGATGTCCACCACCTTGTCCAGGTGCTGCAGGCCGTCGAACGAGTCGTAGGGCGCGACTTCCAGGGTGGTGGCGCCGTTGAGCGCGGTGGCGGTGATCGGGAACAGGGTGTTGTTGATCAGCGTCGACTTGCCCGAGCCGGAGACGCCGGTGATGCAGGTGAACAGGCCGACCGGGATTTCCAGGTTGACGTTCTGCAGGTTGTTGCCGCGCGCGCCCTTGAGCTTGAGCAGTTGCTTCTTGTTGCGCGGGGTGCGCTCGGCGGGCACGACGATCTTGGTGCGGCCGGACAGATAGGCGCCGGTGACCGAGTCCGGATGGTCCATGACCTGTTGCGGCGTGCCCTCGGCGACGATCTGCCCGCCGTGCACGCCGGCGCCGGGGCCGATGTCGACGACATAGTCGGCGAGGCGGATGGCGTCCTCGTCGTGCTCGACCACGATCACCGTGTTGCCCAGGTTGCGCAGGTGGGTGAGGGTGCCCAGCAGGCGCTCGTTGTCACGCTGGTGCAGGCCGATGGAGGGCTCGTCGAGGATGTACATGACGCCCACCAGGCCGGCGCCGATCTGGCTGGCCAGGCGGATGCGCTGGGCCTCGCCGCCGGAGAGGGTGTCGGCGCTGCGGTCGAGGGTCAGGTAGTCGAGGCCGACGTTGACCAGGAACTGCAGGCGCTCGCGGATCTCCTTGAGGATCTTCGAGGCGATCTCGCCGCGGCGGCCGGTCAGGGTCAGGCTCTCGGCGTACTCGCAGGCGGTGCCCACCGGCATCGAGGTGATCGCCGGCAGGGTCTTGTCGCCCACCCACACATGGCGGGCCTCGCGGCGCAGGCGGGTGCCGTGGCAGTCCGGACAGGGCTGGGTGCTGAGGAACTTGGCCAGCTCCTCGCGCACGGTGGCCGACTCGGTCTCGCGGTAGCGGCGCTCCAGGTTCGGCAGGATGCCCTCGAACGGGTGCGCGCGCTTGACGATGTCGCCACGGTCGTTGAGGTAGCGGAATTCGACGTTCTCGCGGCCCGAGCCGTTGAGGATGAACTTCTGGTGATCCGGATCGATGTCCTGGAAAGGCTCTTCCAGGCTGAAACCGAAGTGCGCGGCCAGCGAGCCGAGCATCTGGAAGTAGTAGACGTTGCGCCGGTCCCAGCCGCGGATCGCGCCCTCGGCCAGGGTCAGCTCGCCGTTGACCACCCGGCGCGCGTCGAAGAACTGCTTCACGCCCAGGCCGTCGCAGGTCGGGCAGGCGCCGGCCGGGTTGTTGAAGGAGAACAGCTTGGGTTCCAGCTCGCTGATGGAGTGGCCGCAGATCGGGCAGGCGAAGCGGGCGGAGAAGATCATCTCTTCGCCTTCCTCGTCATCCATCGGTGCCACCAGCGCGATGCCGTCGGCCAGGTTGATCGCCGTTTCGAAGGATTCCGCCAGGCGCTGCTGCAGGTCGCCGCGGACCTTGAAGCGGTCGACCACGATATCGATGGAGTGCTTGAGCTTCTTGTCCAGCTTGGGCACTTCATCCAGCTCGTAGAGCTTGCCGTCGACGCGGGCGCGGACGAAGCCCTGGGCGCGCATCTCCTCGAACACCGCCAGGTGCTCGCCCTTGCGCTCGCGGATCACCGGGGCCAGCAGCATCAGCTTGCGGCCTTCGGGCAGTGCCAGCACCTGGTCGACCATCTGGCTGACGGTCTGCGCTTCCAGCGGGATATCGTGGTCCGGGCAGCGCGGGATACCCACGCGCGCATAGAGCAGGCGTAGGTAGTCGTAGATCTCGGTGATGGTGCCGACGGTGGAGCGCGGGTTGTGGGAAGTGGATTTCTGTTCGATGGAAATCGCCGGCGACAGACCTTCGATGGTGTCGACGTCGGGCTTTTCCATCATCGAGAGGAACTGCCGGGCGTAGGCCGACAGGGATTCCACGTAGCGGCGCTGGCCCTCGGCGTAGAGGGTGTCGAAGGCCAGGGACGACTTGCCGGAACCGGACAGGCCGGTGATCACGATCAGTTTGTCGCGCGGCAGGGTCAGGTCGATGTTCTTTAGGTTGTGGGTACGTGCCCCACGGATGAGGATCTTGTCCACAGCGGCCTCGCATGGCGGGCGAAAACCGCTGAGTATACGGCCGGCCACGAGTGCGCGGCAAAGTGGCGCGAGTGTGCCGGCGTGCGGCAGGACTGGTAGAATGCCCGGCTATTTTTCGGCGTTGGCGACAGCCGGCCATCCGCGAAGCGGATGGGCACGCCGTCACGGGGGCCATTCAGCGCGTTCCCCAAATCCGTCTTCCCATGAGGGGCCTATGCACGATTCCCACACTGAGCGCATGAGTGGCATCGAAACCCGCGCGGCCGCCGGCCTGTCCCTGGTCTTCGCGTTCCGCATGCTCGGCATGTTCATGGTCCTGCCGGTCCTGGCGACCTATGGCCAGGACCTCGCCGGTTCGACCCCGGCGCTGATCGGCCTGGCCATCGGCGCCTACGGCCTGACCCAGGCCATCCTGCAGATTCCCCTGGGCACCCTGTCCGACCGCATCGGCCGCCGGCCGATCATCGTCGTCGGCCTGCTGGTGTTCGCTGCCGGCGCCGTGTTGGCGGCCAACGCCGACTCCATCTGGGGCATCATCGCCGGCCGCGTGCTGCAGGGCGCCGGAGCGATCTCCGCCGCCGTGATGGCGATGCTCTCCGACCTCACCCGCGAGCAGCACCGCACCAAGGCGATGGCGATGATCGGCATGAGCATCGGGGTGTCGTTCGCCGTAGCGATGGTCGCGGGTCCGGTGCTGACCCACTGGTTCGGCCTGCACGGCCTGTTCTGGTTCACCGCCGGCATGGCGCTGGTGGGCATGCTGATCGTCCTGTTCGTCGTGCCGACGCCGGACCATCGCATGCAGCACCGCGAATCCAGCGTGGCCAAGCAGTCGCTGATCCCGACCCTGAAGAATCCCGAACTGCTGCGCCTGGACATTGGCATCCTGGTCCTGCACGCCATCCTCATGGCCAGCTTCGTGGCCCTGCCGCTGGCGCTGGTGGAGCGCGCCGGACTGCCCAAGGAACAGCACTGGTGGGTGTACCTGACCGCACTGCTGGTCGGCTTCTTCGGCATGGTGCCGTTCATCATCTACGCCGAGAAGAAGCGCCAGATGAAGCGCGTGCTGAGCGGCGCGGTGGCGACCCTGATGCTCTGCGAACTGTACTTCTGGGCGTTCGGCGACAGCCTCCATGAACTGGTGTTCGGCATCATCGTCTACTTCACCGCCTTCAACCTGCTGGAGGCCTCGTTGCCGTCGCTGGTGAGCAAGGTATCGCCCGCCGGTGGCAAGGGCACGGCGATGGGCGTGTACTCCACCAGCCAGTTCCTCGGTGCCGCGGTGGGCGGCATCCTGGGGGGCTGGATGTTCCAGCACGGTGGCCTGAACGGGGTGTTCATCGGCTGCGCGGTGCTGGCTGCCATCTGGTTGGCGATTGCTGTTACCATGCGTGAACCGCCGTATGTAACGAGTATTCGCCTGCCTCTTTCCGCTGAGGCGCTGCGCGATGCCTCGTTGGCCGAGCGTTTCAAGGCATTGCCCGGTGTGAGCGATGTGATGGTGGTCGCTGAAGAAGCGGCCGCTTATGTCAAAGTGGATTCCCAACAAGTTGATCGCACGTCCCTCGAGCGCCTTGCCGGCGCCGAGCAGGCGACGTGCTGAAGCCTTTAGGAGAGCGTCATGGCCCGTGGGGTTAACAAAGTCATTCTGGTCGGTAACGTCGGTGGCGATCCGGAAACCCGCTACATGCCCAACGGCAACGCGGTGACCAACGTCACCCTGGCCACCAGCGAGAGCTGGAAGGACAAGCAGACCGGCCAGCAGCAGGAACGTACCGAGTGGCACCGCGTGGTGTTCTTCGGTCGCCTGGCGGAAATCGTCGCCGAGTACGTGCGCAAGGGTTCGCAGATCTACGTCGAGGGCAGCCTGCGCACCCGCAAGTGGCAGGGCCAGGACGGTCAGGACCGTTACACCACCGAAATCGTGGTCGACATCAACGGCAACATGCAGCTGCTGGGCGGCCGTCCGGGCGCCGGTGGTGACGACGCCCCGCGCGCTCCCCGCGAGCCGCAGCAGCGTCCGCAGCAGGCGCCGCGTCCGGCCCCGCAGCAGCAGTCCCAGCCCGCTCCGCAGCCGGCCCAGGACTACGATAGCTTCGACGACGACATTCCGTTCTAGAATCTACCTTCCTGGCAGATGTAAATAATGGCCCCGTAGAGACCCATCTCTACGGGGTTTTTCATTATTGGCGCATATCGTTGATCAGGCCCACAATCTGCAATTAGGGATTACCTGCGCAAGAGTGTCTACAAGTGGCTAGTTACCGGGTTCGGATGGCTGTGTTCGCTGGCGGAGAAAGGCTTCCACTGCTGCTCGGTCCGGATGGGGGCCCCCATTTCGAGTCCACTCTGTTTGTGGTGACTGAGTTGAGAATGAAGAACCTGGCGGCGAACACCATCGCCAATGCTCTGCGGGCGCTTCAGCTCTTCGTTACTTTCCTCGAATCGGAAGGGATCGATCTTCGGAAACGGCTCTCGGATGGATTGGTGCTGAAGCTGTACGAGGTTGAGGCACTCGCTCAGGCATGTAGGCGGCCGTTAGAGGCGCTTTCTGCCGTGGCCGAAGTTGCGCCGGCAGCGGCATCGCGGAGAGCGCAGAATATGCGGCTAGAGCGTTTCAGGAGTCGGTTGTCTGGCTCGGTTGAAGATGCGGTGAATCCAGCTGTTACTGCAACTCGCCTGCAGTGCATCCGGGACTACGTTGGGTGGATGGCGGAGATCCACCTGGCCCAACAGGCGGCGACGCCTCAGAGTCGCGGGGAACTGCGTGCCGCAGTAGATGCATTCCGCCATGCCTTAGATGCGAGGATGCCGAGCGGAGGTGCTTCTCAAGAGCGCGAGGGAGTCCCGCCGGAGATTCGCTCTCGCTTGCTTGAAGTTACCCGCCCAGATGCACCTCAGAATCCTTGGGTTGATGACTTTGCTCGATGCCGAAACGCACTCATCGTCGATTGGCTCTACTATCTAGGGTTGAGGCGCGGCGAGCTACTTAGCCTTCGGGTGTCCGACATCGACTTCAGGAGATGCGTGGTGCATGTTTTCCGGCGACCAGATGCTCTGGACGACCCACGAAGGAGTCAGCCAGTCGTGAAGACCCGTGCTCGCGAATTGCCGCTGTCCCAGGTATTGCTCGACGCCACTCGCAACTACATCGTCGAACTCAGGTCGTCTCGGCCGCAAGCCCGCAAGCACGAATTTCTATTCGTGGCGGCATCGGGCGCGCCCTTGTCAATGCCGGCCTTCGCCAAAGTTTTCACGGTGTTGCGATCAAAGATCCCCGATTTGCCCGATGACCTCACGCCCCACACCCTGAGACATACTTGGAATGATCGGTTTTCCGAGGAAATGGACCACAACAAGGTCTCGGAAGATACCGAGCGCAAAGCGCGCTCGTATTTGATGGGCTGGTCAGAGACGTCCGGTACGGCAGTCGTCTATACACGCCGCCATGTGCGTGAAAAGGCAAAGCAAGTATCACTCGATCTCCAAGAAAGTATGCGCGGAGGGAAGTGCGATGAACAACGCCTTGGCGCTTTCGGGCCGCGCAATGGCGCGGAGTCGTGATGGAAGCATCTTCGATCCCGAAGCCGATGTTTGGTCGTATCGTGACAACAGCGTGATCGTGCGCCTGGATTTTTCAGCGCTTCGTGCCGAGTTGTCTCTCCGTCAGTGCGCGAAGGCCGTACTCAGATGGTACGCGGAAAACAAGTCCGCACCGCACCTAGTGAACTTGTTCGAGCGACTTGAGCACTTTCTCAACGCTCAAGAATATCCCGTGCGGCAGATCGAAAGTGCCATGTTGCTAAGTTACCGTGCCTTACTTCCAAAATCGCGTGCTTGGTACTTTGGCACACTCGGCGGATTGATTCTGAAATGGCGTGCTCTCGGGTACGAGGGCATAGCTGATGACGCAGCGTCGCTTATCAAATCAAGTCGAGTCGCAGGTAACCTAAAGGGCGAAGCTGTACTCACTCTGGACGCTAAATTAGGACCGTTGACCGATATCGAATCGCAGGCGATTGCCTCTGCACTCGAGGCTGCACTCGAGAGTGGCTCGGTTTCGGAAGGTGACTACCTTCTGGCCCAATTATTCATGCTCTTGGGGCAACGGGCGGTTCAATATGCTGCACTGAAGGTCCGCGACCTACAACTGATCAAGTCGGCGGATGGGATGTGCGCCTATCTCCTTCGGATCCCGCGCGCTAAACAGCAGAATCAGTCTTCTCGCGAAGCCTTTCGTGATCGCCTTCTGATCCCGCGGGTCGGTGAGCGGCTCTATCGACATTGTAGGCGCCTGCAGGATCGTTTCGGCGACCAATTTCCCGACGCTGGTGATGTTCCGATGTTCCCGACCACTAATGTACGGAAGCAGGCGCCGCCGGCTTTCCGTCTCCACAGAACGTCAGACTCACTCGCCAAAACCCTCGGCCGAACGTTGCGCAAGTTGAACGTCATATCAGAAAGGACGGGCGCACGTATTCATATCGCGCCGCTTCGGTTTCGCCGCACCCTAGGTACGCGTGCCGCCATTGAAGGTCATGGAGAGTTGGTGATCGCGGAATTGCTGGATCACAGTGATACGCAAAACGTCGGCGTATATACGCAAGCGGTTCCGCAGATAATCGAACGAATAGATCGCGCTGTCGCAATGCACCTTGCACCGCTTGCTCAGGCATTCGCGGGTGTGCTGATAGAAGACGAATCGCAGGCCTCGCGTAAAGACGATCCGACCAGTCGCATATGTGATCCCTATATAGACCCTACGATGAGACCGATGGGAAGCTGTGGCCGACATGGGTTCTGCGACCTCTTGGCGCCGGTCGCCTGCTACACCTGCCGGAGCTTCCAGCCGTGGCGAGATGGTCCGCATGAGGCTGTCCTTCAATACCTCCTGAACGAGCGCGAGCGCTTCGTTGGTCAGTCCGATGTTCGGATCGCTTCCATAAATGATCGGACGATCCTGGCTGTTGCGGAGGTCGTCAGGCTATGTGCCGAACGGCAAGCGGACGAGAGCGTGACGAATGGCTGACCTAATCGTCTTCAAGCCAAAGCTAGAGATTGACGCTGAGGCGAACGTCGTCGCCTTCATCCTGCTATGCCGAAGTCAGCTCACTATTTTTGGCGAAGATCTCGATTTTGAGAGCGATGCGTGGGATGTCACGAAGGCTCTTGCACTACGTGCGCGCGGAAAAGGTCGACAGCGAGCAAGGTTTATGCAGCTTAGCCGCAATGACGAACCGATGGCTGAGCCTTTCAAGTCATTTTGCAAGGCGTACTTCCGGTATATGTTCGGGCTTCGGCCGTCCAAGGCAATCGGGATGCGGCTAATTGCATTACGGGCCATCGCAGCGAGTGCGAAGGAAATGGGGACGTCATCTGTGGCGGACCTCAACGCATCAACCTTCAATCGCGCAGCGCAACTCGTGGGCGCAAAGTACAAAGAGGGCACGGCGTATCGGATCGGTCAGCAACTTGAGTTGCTCGCGGTCTTCCTCGACGGGCATCGAATGGTTCGCTCGCGTCTCGGCTGGATGAATTTTCTTCTTCGTCCGATCGATTCTGAGCGTGTTGGGGAGGAGGCTGATGAGAGGCGCCGTCGGAAGCTTCCGTCTCAATCTGCACTCGACGCATTGCCCAAAATCTTCCGGGACGCGGTCGAGCCTGCGGACGTCATTGTCGCGTGCACAGCCGCAATCATGTGCGGCGCACCAGACCGGATTGCGGAAGTTCTGACTCTTCCCGTGGATTGCGAGGTGGATAGCTTCACCGAGGATGGAAAAACTACTTCCTACGGTCTGCGTTGGTGGCCTGGGAAGGGCGCCGATCCAATGGTGAAATGGGTCGTTCCAAGTATGTCGAGCGTCATGCGGGAGGCGATCAGCAAGATTCGCGCCGTAACCGAGCCGGCACGCGAGGTGGCGCGATGGTATGAAAAGTATCCTGACTCGATTTATCTAAGGCCCGAACTAGAGTACTTGCGAAGGCGGGAATCACTTTCGCTGGACGACGTGGCGAACATGATCGGCGTTGGTGACGGTCGCGCATGGTGCCGAAATGCCAAATTACCCATCGATGCGACTGATCGAGTCCACTTCGAGGCGGTTGAGCGTGCCGTGTTACGTCTCCTTCCACATGACTTTCCGGTCCTCGATCCGCTCACAGGGTTAAGGTACAGCGAAGCCTTGTTCGTAGTCCGTCGGAACGAGCTTGGCCAGCAGCGGGCCACATACCACTGTTTGATCGAAGGTGTATCGAGCACCAGAATCAACGATGGACTCGGCTCACGAGTAGGCCACGGGCTCCAGTCGATCTTCAGCAAATTTGGGTTTCGAGAGGCTGACGGCTCCGAGATCCGTGTTAACACGCACCGCTTCCGCCACTACCTGAATACGTTGGCGCAAGCGGGCGGAATGAGCCAACTCGACATCGCCAAGTGGTCCGGCCGGAAGGATGTACGGCAGAACGTCGTCTACGACCATGTCACGCCAACGCAAATGCTCGAGAAGTTGCGAAGCGCGGTCGGTGATTCGAGCCAAATGTTCGGGCCATTGGCCGAGATCCCTGTCAACCTTCCAGTCTCACGAGATGAGTTTGGCCAGTTGCGCTTCCCAACCGCACACACTACTGACATCGGCTTCTGCGTACATGACTACACGATGTCGCCGTGCGAACTCCATCGTGATTGCTTGAACTGCCAGGACATGGTTTGCGTAAAGGGTGACCTCATGAAAACGGAAAGCTTACAAACACGGCTTTCGGAAGCCAGGCACCTTCTCGATCACGCAGAGCAGGCGCGATCTGAGGGGGGCGCCGGAAGCGACCGTTGGCTCGATCACCATCGTGGAACGGTTGAGCGACTGACGGAGTTATGCGCCATCATGAACGATCCCACTGTCCCTGATGGCGCCTGCGTTCATCTGGGCCGGAAAAGCGGTTCCTTCGCAATAGAAACTCGACTGAGTTTGTACACGCAAAAAGCCGCCGGAGAGATCGAGGATGTCTAGGAGGCGCGCAAAAAATCTGGACGACGAGGCGATCAAACGCATTGCGGAGATCCTGGACGGATGGAATGGCAATCTGTCGTGGCAGGCGCTAATTGAGCAGGTCCAAGTAAGGCTACAAAGCAGGTACACCAGGCAGGCTCTGCACCGGCATGAGCGTATCCGCCTGGCATTTGAGGCTGCGAAGAAGCGGCTCACTAGTCCGAGTAAGACGCCACGCGATCCCAATGATCTAGTCCGGGTTCCGGCTGCGCGAATCTTTCGGCTTGAAGCAGAGAATAGTCGCTTGCAACAAGAAAATGATCGCCTTCTGGAGCAGTTCGTGCGTTGGGCTTATAACGCCCACACGCGTGGCCTGGACGAAGCGTTCCTGAACAGGCCACTCCCTCAAGTTGATCGGCGGCCGACAAGAAAGCCCGCCTTGGAAGCAAAGTGATGAATGCCGTAGTAAAGCAGAGGCACTCGCCTACATCCTCATGGACCATAATGTAAAACCGCTACCGCGCCTCGAAAATTCTCCGCGCTACTGGTCCATACGTCGTGATCACCTGCTCGATGCCGTCCTGATCATCAAAGCGCAACCCATCCTCTATCTCGAAGAAAGCATCTTGCTCGGCCACCCACTGGGCGATTTTGCTAGCCTCCGGCTGAGCCTTTTTGCTTTCGATGTAAATCCATTCAGCGCGAACAGCCATTAGGAATCCAAGGACCTCTTGCGCAGCTTCAAAGCGCGCCAAGCGCTCGGTGGTAGTCATGGTCAGACCTCCTATCAGCGCAAACGCATAGTCTGAGAGTTGTTCATCACGTTCCAATCCCTTTCGAAAGCTCAGTGTCACTGTGAGAGTTCTTCATCACGCTCCATAACGATCCACGCACACCGACTGCTGGATACGTCTACCGCCGCCTCCAGCGGGACGGCCAGACCGTAGGGGCTTGAGGTGCAGTGAAAATGCAGGGCCCAGTATTGTCAGAGCCTGGATCAGCGCTAGGGGTACAACCAACCAAACTGCCGCATAGCCCCCTACTCATCAAGCAATGGCCTGGCGGCATATGGCTGTACTCTAGCAGTTCGATGAGGCCTAGCAGCTACCTGACTGTTTAAGGGCTGCAGTGATCTGTACCCTTGATGATGGCAGAAAGCCGGCTTAATCTGTCGCTATTCAGGTGCGGGCTTTGGGATATGGACGCGTGCAGAAAGGGATTTGACAACCCAGCGATCGACAAAGACCTTATTTCGTGGCACTCTCCCTCAATTTTCATGTAGGGGCGTGCCGTGGAAACCTCAAAACCTCTTGTGATCGACTTGTTTTCTGGTTGTGGCGGGCTTGGGCTGGGTGCTGAATTGGCGGGATTCCATTCGCTAGCAGCAGTGGACGTCGATAAGGATCTCCAGTCCGCCTATAGCCTAAACTTTCCCCTTACACAAACCATCAACACTGATTTGGCGCTAGTAACGCCAAGTATGTGGAAAAGTATCCTTAACGGGAAAAAAATTGACGGAATCATTGGTGGCCCTCCTTGCCAAGGGTTTAGCCGCATAGGTCTTCGAAAAACTGACGACCCAAGAAATGCCTTACTTAGTCAATATTTTAGACAAGTGCGTGAGTTAAAGCCAAGATTCTTCTTGATGGAGAATGTAGAGGGGCTTCTGGATGAGAAGAATAAACCCGTTCTAGATGCTGCTCTCAATTTGATTCCAGGAAATTACAATGTTATCGGTCCATTGAAGATCAATGCCCTTGATTGCGGGGCAGCGACCTCTCGGAAGCGAGTAGTAATAATTGGTGTCGACTCGTCCTCCATGGACCGGATTTCCGAGCAAGAAATAGTTGCTAGTCTTGTGAAGCGTCCGATCCCTGTTAGAGAGGCGATAAGCGATATTCCCTCTCCTAAAGAAGATGGGTTGAGGTCGTCGGAGTTCTTTAGTTGGGCGAGATATAAGAAGACGTCATTGTCTGAGTACGCATTAAGAATGCGGGCGATGCCGCCAAAAGGACTAGGGTCGAAGCTTTCATTAGAGCGTCTGGTACATGGTGAGATATCTGGTGTAATAAATACAAAGCACACGCAGCCGGTAATTGAGCGATTTAGCGAAACTCGCCCTGGCGAGATGGAACTGGTAAGTCGATATCCTAGGCTTTCTTGGGGAGGGCATTGCCCTACACTTCGCGCCGGTACCGGGAGCGACAAAGGTAGCTTTCAAGCTATGAGGCCTATCCATCCCTCAGAGCCGCGAGTAATAACAGTCAGAGAAGCGGCTAGGCTGCAGGGTTTTCCGGACTGGTTCCTGTTTCACCCCACAATTTGGCACTCTTTCCGAATGATAGGGAATAGTGTTTCGCCCCTTATGTCTCATCACTTGATGAGCATAATTGCGGAAAAGTTAGAGCGCAGAGCAGCTGCATAGGAGAAAACATGGCGGCCACCAAGGATAGCATTGAGGTAAGTTTTAACTCAGATGCCGACTATTTGATCCAAGGTCTAACTTCCGATGTGAGCACTATAGAGTGTATATATGATTTAATTGATAACTCTATAGATGCAGCGCGCTCTAAAATTCTAAGTGGCTCAAAGGTGGTCAAGAAGGACTTCTTCGGATTGCCTGCCTCATATAAGAAATTCAAGATTGAACTAGATATCTCCTCCCGAAAGGTCGCTGTCTCTGATAACTGTGCTGGAATAGATGAGAGTACTCTTTCTGAAAAAGTTTTTACCATTGGGAAGAGGTCTAGGCACGCCTTTGGTATTGGTCATTATGGCGTTGGACTGAATCGGGCGATATTTAAGCTTGGCAGTTCTGTGCAACTGATGACGGATAATGGGAGGCACGCATTTTCTCTTGGTTTCTCTGAAGAAGATGTGCGAGCTGCAGTAGAGAATAAGTCAACAATTCAGGCCAAAAGACTCCCCACTAGTAAGAATAGCTACTACAAGTTAGAGATCGATAGTGTTAAGGGTGATGTGCTGCCCGATCTAGGATCGGATACGTGGCTTGAAACTTTGCGAGATCAAATAAGAATTCGGTATGCGATATTTTGTCGGAAAGGGCTTGTAATCACTGTAAACAAAAAGAAAGTTGGGAGTTTTGGCCCGAAAATACGAAACCCTGATTTTCTGGAGAAGAGAGCGAAGAACTTTGTATCTCAAAATGGCGTCTCCGTTTATCTGGAAGCTGGGCTTCATGAAAACTATCGTATTGCAAAGTTTGAAAGCGATTATGAGAAGTTTAAACCGGTGATCAAAGGGTTGACGCCGGAGTATGGGTGGTATGTTGTATGTAACGATAGGATAATACTGGTCGCTGATAAAACCAAAACCACTGGCTGGACCACTACAGCTTGGCACAATGAGTATCATGGGTTTCTTGGATGGGCCTATTATGTTAGCGAGGATCCATCTTTATTGCCATGGGATACGAAGAAGACTGGAATAAATACAAATAATCAAACGCATATTGAGGTTCTAAGCTCGCTTAAGGAACTTGCGGATGATTATCGAAGCAGAAATAGAAGCTTAAGACAGTCGAAACCTGAGGGGCTGGCGTCTGAGCCAGCTAAGCCGCGAGGTAGGGGCGCTGGCGCTGGCGTTCGCGGTGGGATCCCTCTTGGTGGTGTTGGTAATTCTGAAGGCAGGAATGCTTCGGGATCGGCGATTCATACTAAAGAAATGGATATGTTAATCTACAATATATCCGCAGTTACTGGCTCTCCACGAATTGCGTCGTTCCTTCAAGAGGCCAAAGAGATATCAATCAAAGAGCACCCATATACTGCTATGGTATTGCTACGTGTTCTGTTCGAAGCAGCTCTTCGCGATTATTTGTTAAGGCATAAGCATTACCAGAAGGTAAAGGATTCTGTTTTCGAGGAGCAGGCTGTTCAAGGGCGGCCTTTTAATCAAAAGCAAAAGAGGGACTTTACACCTGCGCTATCAAATATGCTGAGCTGGGTTGTGAAGAATACGGAAATATTCAGTTCTGACCTGAGGAGAGGGACGAAGACCTCAATAGATAATTTTATTAGGGATCTTTCGCGCTTGAATGGCATAGTGCACGAAGATGGGGTGCTTACGGATTTTTCTGAGGCTAAGCAGATAAGAAACAATGCTCTGAAGGCGTTGGAGACATTTTTGGAGAGCTGAGATCCAGCTAGCCTTATAGTGACATGTCGGGTGGGCCTAATATCATTGGCCCATTTCCAAAAAGTCGCGCAGTTTTTCTCTCAAATTTTCTATATTGCTTAGTTCGCACTGCCAGACTGTTAATACCTGCCAGCCGTCTGCTTCAAGGGAATGTATGTTTTCTGCATCTCTTTCTTTATTTCTTTTGATTTTGTCCTGCCAATATTCGAGGCGCGTTTTGGGAAGCCGTCCGTATCGGCAATTAGTATGCCCATGCCAGAAGCACCCGTTCACAAAGACCACCTTCTTTCTTCTCAAAAAGGCTAGGTCGGGCCGCCCGGGTAGGTACTTGAGATGCAGTCGATAGCGATACCCCATTCCAAAAATCAAGCGCCGGACGAAAAGTTCCGGAGCCGTATTTTTCCCTTTGACACGACTCATTAGCCAACTGCGCCGCTCGATGCTCAAGCGATCCATTTTGTTTAGACCTAATCGGCTTTCATTCGGCTCGACGTTCGAATAATCAACACATGCTCCTTCAGCACCACACGACCTTGCAGGCTAGATACTCGCCAATCACAATGCGGATATCGACTCCATCTTGCCAGTCAACCAAGTATCTGTAGCGTCCGGGCTGTACGATCAGCCATGCCCCGATTTGAATTGGAGGTATGGTTTTCCCCGATGCACGTAGGAACGCGCGGCATCCTAATTCAGGCCATAGGGGGTGGACGTAGTCTTCTAGGTTTTCGAAATCCTGTATCTCTTCAGTAGTCATCGTTGGGATGGCGCGAATCGAGTAAAGGTCAGGCTCGTCGTTCCAGTATTCTCCTAGCTCGTATACCGCATGCCCCTGCGCCAATTTCATGATCACGTTTCTGACTCGTGCTTCGTCGGGCTGCCACCAGATGTGACCAGAGTCATCTGTTCTCCGGCACTGTTCCAACTGGTTTTTCAGTCGCGGATTTCTGGCTAGCGCTTGTTTGATCTTCTCTCGCGATAGCTGGCTGATCTCAGTCGTTCCGGACATGGTGCATTCCAGCAGGCATGCTAGGTATTCCTCGTTTAACGAGAAGCCGCCGTTGCACTTTTGGCAGGCTTCAACGACTGGAAGGTTTTCTGGAAGTGGATTGTCCAAGAGAACGCGAGAGGGGACATGGTCGACGGTTTCGGGCGGCCCACCGCAGTAGGCGCATCTGCCTTTCAAGCGTTCATCTAGAAAGAGGTGCTTGGGATCCACGCATTAGTCTCCAATTACCAGTACGGCGTCGGCTTTATCGTAGACCAGCTCGCTTTGGAGGAGTTTTCCTGCTCTACAGGAGGGGAGGCTGAGGCAAGAGAAATGTAAACAGGTCGTCCATTTCTCAGGGTTTTATTTACATTTTCTCTATCATGAGAACTTTGTGTTTTTGCAGGGCTTTGATTTTTAAAGATTATTAGTGCTGTTTACGGTCCCTGGGTATACAGAACCGTTCTGACCAGTTCGGTTTCGTCCCCAAGAGCGCAGCCTTCGAGCTGCGCTTTTGCGTTTCTGGGACGCTCGTTTGAGCGAATGTTCGTAACGGTCTTTCTCGGAAGCGGCTATTTAATTAGCTGGCTAATTAAATGATTCTGGAACTGCCTTGATGTACGGCAAGACCGGAGAAGAAAAGACATGAGCATTACCGTGACCGAGCGTGACGACGACCATAAATCCCGCGAATTCCGCGCCCACGGCGGGCGTTGCTGGGATGTGCATCAGGAGGGCCTGCTGGTCGGCATCTTCCACAGTGAGCGGGAGGCCCGGGCGTACCGCGCCGCGCTGGAGCTGGAGGAGCGCTACCGGCGCGGCGCCGAGTTCTAGAAGGCTCGTTACGAAAAGGCCCCGTCGATACGGGGCCTTTTGCTGTGGCGTGGGTCAGTGCGGACGTTTGCGCAGTTGCTGCGTCGGAATGCCGATCAGCAGGATCAACGCACCGATTATCAGGACCACGCCGATCACGTCGAAGGCCAGGTACAGGTTGCCGGTAGCGGTCTTGATCGCGCCGACCACGATTTGGCTGATCACGCCGGCCACGCCGCCGATACTGCTGATCACGGCGATGCCGCCCGCCGCCCGCGCCGGGCTGAGCAGGGCGGGGGGAATGGTCCAGAACAGTGAAAGGGCGGACATCGCCGTCGCCGCCCCCAGGGTCATCAGCGCCACCGAGAGCATCAGGTTCCCCTGGGC
This sequence comes from Pseudomonas sp. ATCC 13867, assembly GCF_000349845.1. Taxonomy (NCBI): domain Bacteria; kingdom Pseudomonadati; phylum Pseudomonadota; class Gammaproteobacteria; order Pseudomonadales; family Pseudomonadaceae; genus Pseudomonas; species Pseudomonas sp. ATCC 13867. Next base: position 652,937 of record NC_020829.1, read on the forward strand.
GAAGCCGAGTAGGAAGAAGCATGCGGCGCTCACCAGCATCGTGGCGCCGACGTGCCAGCGGCGTTCCTGGTGCTTGTCCGAGCTACGGCCGAGCAGGTACATGCCGACGATGCCCAGCGCGTACGGCAGGCTGGCGAGCAGCCCGATGGACTTGAGGTCTTCCACGCCGAAGCCGCGGATCAGCGTCGGCATCCAGTACGACACCGTGTTCGAGCCGCTGTAGACGCAGAAGAACACCAGGCCGGCGATGTACACCCGAGGGTCGCGCAGCACATCGAGGAAGCGGCCGTGGTCGCCGGCCTTCGCGGGTTCGGTGGCCAGTGCGGCCTCCAGGCGGGATTTCTCCTCCTCGTTCAGCCATTTCGCGTCGCGCGGGCGGTCCGCCAGCCAGTACCAGCCGAACACGCCCAGCAGCGCGGCGGGGATGCCTTCGAGGGCGAACAGCACCTGCCAGTCGCGCAGGCCCATCCAGCCGTGGAAGTGGGTCATGATCCAGCCGGCCAGGGGACCGCTGACGATCCCGGCGACCATCGCCGACATGACGAACACTGCCGTGATCCGGCCGCGCAGTTCGGTGGGGAACCAATAGGTGAGATAGAGAATGACGCCAGGGAAGAACCCGGCCTCGGCGACCCCCAGGAAGAACCGCGCGACGATCAACTGGTTGGCGGTGGTGACGAAGGCGGTGGCGACGGTGACCATGCCCCACAGCACCATGATCCGCGTCAGCGTGGCGCGGGCGCCGGCACGCTGCATGTACAGGTTGCTGGGAACCTCGAAGAGGATGTAGCCCAGGTAGAAGATGCCCGCGCCGATGCCGTAGGCGGCCTCGCTCAGGGCGATGTCTTCGGCCATGCGCAGCTTGGCGAAGGAGATGTTGAGGCGGTCGATGGCGTTGATTGCGTAGGCAATGACCAGGAACGGCAGCAGGCGCCAGATCACCTTGCGGTAAAGCGCGCGGGTCGACTCCGGGGAGTATGTCGTGGGCGGCGCGATCGTCTCGAACGTTTGACTCATGGTGGCTCCTGCTGGTGTGGCCAGATTGTTCTTGTTGTGTGCGAAAGCGGACAGGAGCGACGAGGATAGGGGGGCGACGCTGCGGCGGGACTCACCCGAAGGGGGGGTAACACGGGGGGGAATTGTAAGATGAAATTACGAGGAGCCTGGTGGTCCCCTGCCCCTGGCAGCAGGGGCGTGGAGCGAGGCGTTCAGCCTTGGGCCTCCGCCCGGGGCGCAGAGGCTATCCAGGGCGCTCAGCGATACCAGCGAGGCGTGTACACCCAGTCGCCGCCACCGGCGCGTGGGAAGCGCCGGGTCAGGGACGAGCCGACGATCACCAGGGTACGCATGTCCACCATCTCCGGAACCAGCTCGCCAAGGGGGACGACGCGCAGCGCCTCCGCCGGACGGCCGATGTCGCGGCCGAGCACCACCAGGGTTTCCGGTGTGCGGTGGCGGCGGACGATCTCCAGGGCGCGCCCCAGTTGCCAGGGGCGAGCCCTGGAGATCGGGTTGTAGAAGGCCATGACCAGGTCGGCGGCGCCGGCGTGATCGAGGCGCTTCTCGATGGTCTCCCAGGGCTTGAGGTTGTCCGACAGGGAGATCAGGCAGAAATCATGCCCTAGCGGTGCGCCGGCCTTGGCGGCGGCGGCCAGCGCAGCGGACACGCCCGGCAACACCTCCAGTTCCACGCCGTGCCAGTCGGGATCATCGCTCCCGTGCAGCGCCTCCATCACCGCGGCGCCCATAGCGAAGACACCGGGATCGCCGGAGGAAATCACCACCACCCGCCGGCCGCTGGCGGCCAGTTCGAAGGCGTGGCGGGCGCGCTGCATCTCCTCGCGATTGTCGGTGCAGTGGCGCACCTGATCGTCGCGCAGGGGCTCGGCCATATTCACATAGGTCTCGTAGCCGAGCAGGTCCTGGGCCTCGTCCAGCGCATGGCGCACGGCGGGGATCATGAAGTCGCTGGCGCCGGGGCCGAGACCGATCACGCTGAGTCGCCCGCGCGGCTGGCCGATGCCTTCGGCTTCGCCTGGCGTGGCAGTGCGGTGCAGGTGGAAGGAGTCGCCATGCAGCATGGCCGGCGGCAGTTCGTCGTCGCTGTGGATGAACCGCAGCGGCACGCCCAGCTCGCGGGCGGCCTCGGCCAGCGCCGGGTCGGCCATGCGGCAGCGCGGCGCGACCAATGCAGCCAGCGATACCTCGGCCAGCCCGGCCTGCGCCAGGCCCTGGCGGATGCGTTCGGGCAACTGCGAGTCCACCAGCGTGACATGGGCGAGGACGATGCGCGGATGGATGCGCAGCTCGTTGTGCGCGATGCCTTCGGCGCGGGAGTCGATGCGCAGGGTATGCGCGGCGTCGTCGGCCAGCGGCAGGTCCAGCTCGTCCAGCCACAGCGCGTCGCCTTCGATGCGCAGGGTGTCGCCGCCCAGCAGGTCGGAGACGAAGCGCTTGCCCTGTTCGATGTCCGCCAGCGCGTAGCCCGGTGGCGGGTCGAGCAGGCAGGCACCGAAACGCAGTTCGCCGCTGGTGGTGATGGCCGGCGCTATGTCCAGCGCGGCGGCCATCTCGCGGGCCATGCGGTTGACTCCGCCGAGCCCGCCGAGCAGCGGCACCACGGCGCTGCCGTCTTCGGCGACGGCCAGCACCGGCGGCTCCGCGCCCTTTTCAGCCAGCAGCGGGGCGAGGGTGCGGATGACGATGCCGGCGGCGCACAGGGCGATGATCGGGGTGTCGTCACGGTAGAGCTGGCGCAGGGTTTCGCCGAAGTTCGCGTAGGACTCGTCGGCGCCTTCGACGCGGTCCTTCAGGCCCAGTACGCGCGCCTGTGGATAAATGCCCTGCAGGCGTCGGGCCGTGGCCAGCGCACCTTGGCCGAGAATGACAATGGCGATGCGCATCAGCCGTTCCACCGCTGGCCGGGGATGACGATCATCGAGAAGTACGGCGAGGCCATCGGGTCCACCTCGTCCAGCGCGACGATGCGCTGCTCGCGCATGGTTGCGCGCTCGACGTAGTGGGCGCCGCCGTCACGGCCCAGCTCGCGCAGCACGCGCCGGACCTTGTCGAAGTTGCGCCCGAGCTTCATCACCACCGCCGCATCGGCGTCGGCCAGGCGGCGCTTGAGTTCGTCTTCCGGCAAGACGCCGGACAGCACCGCCAGGCTCTGGTTGCGGTACACCAGCGGCACGCCGAGTACCGCCGCGCTGCCGAGCATGGAGCAGACGCCGGGTACGACTTCGGTGGCATACCGCTGCGAAAGGCGGTCATGCAGGTACATGTAGGAACCGTAGAAGAACGGATCGCCCTCGCAGATCACCGCCACGTCGCGGTTGGCATCCAGGTGTGCGGCCACCTGCGCGGCGGCGGTGTCGTAGAAGTCGCTGATCACGCCTTCGTAGGTCAGCGGCGGCTCCAGCTTCTCGGTGGTCACCGGATAGACCAGCGGCAGTCGCTGCTGCTCATCGAGCAGGTGCTGCTCGATGATGGCGAAGGCGTTGCCGCCCTGGCCGGCGTGGTGCTTGGCCTTGGCTACGAAGTAGCCGATCACCGGGGACGCGCGCAGCAGGCGCAGGGCCTTGAGGGTCAGCAGTTCCGGGTCGCCCGGGCCGACGCCCAGGCCGATGAGGCGGCCGGTCATCACTCCACCTCCGTGGCCAGGGCGTTCACCGCGGCGGCCGCCATCGCGCTGCCGCCACGGCGGCCGCGGACGATCACGTAGGGCACGCCACGGCTGTCGGCGGCGAGGGCGTCCTTGGATTCCATGGCGCCGACGAAGCCCACCGGGAAGCCGAGGATCAGCGCCGGTTTCGGTGCGCCGGCATCGAGCATTTCCAGCAGGTAGAAGAGCGCGGTCGGCGCGTTGCCTATCACCACCACGCTGCCTTCCAGGTGCTCGCGCCAGTGCTCCAGCGCCGCGGCCGAACGGGTGTTGCCCAGCTCGCGGGCGAGCGCCGGGACGTCCGGATCGTTGAGGGTGCAGATCACCTCGTTGTGCGCCGGCAGGCGCGCGCGGGTGATGCCCTCGGCGACCATTCGCGCATCGCAGAGGATCGGCGCGCCAGCGGCCAGCGCCGCTCGGCCGATGGCACCGGCGCCTGCGGAGAAGCGCAGGTCCTGCACGACGTCGACCATGCCGCAGGCGTGGATCACCCGCACGGCGAGTTTCTCGAGGTCGGCGGGGATGGCGGAGAGCTCGGCTTCGGCGCGGATGGTGGCGAAGGACTGGCGGTAGATCGCCTGGCCGTCGCGAATGTAATCAAGCATCGGTGGGGGCTCCGGGTGCGGCCAGCAGGTCGCCGGCAGCCTTGAGGGAAAGGTTGCGCGCCAGCGGCTGGCCGAAGCCGGCCACGCCATCGGCGCGACGGAACAGGTCATAGCGGTCGTCGGCGACGGCCAGCAGGGTGTAGGAGGCGACGTGGGCGGCGGCGCAGGAGCGCGGGCAGCCACACAGGTGCACGCCGGCCGGCGGTGCGTGGCGCAGGCGTTCGGCCAGGCGCAGGGCATCGGCCTTGGTGTCGGCCAGCCCGCGCGCGCAACCGCTGGCGCCGCTACAGGCGATGAGGCGCGACAGCGGCTGGGCGGCGTCGATCAGCAGGCCGAGATTGGCCAGTGCGCCGAGTGCGACGGGAGCATCGGCCGGGGCCACGTCGGGGAGTATCAGGCTTTGCCAGGGCGTCAGACGCAGCTGTCCGCCGCTGAAACGCTCTGTCAGATCGGCGAGGCCGAACAGTATCGAGCTGTCGAGACGACCGAGGACGAATCCCGCACCGACCAGGGTGCGTTCCGGCTGACGCTGCGGACGAATCCCCAGGTAACCGAAAGCCTGGGGCGCAGGACGCCGCCAGTTATCCACAAGTGGACCGAGTCGCAGGAGGAACGGCAGGCGTTGCTGCAGGCGCTCCAGCAGCGCTTCGTCGCGGAGCTTCTCGCGCAGGTGGCGCATGCGCGTCTGGCCGTCGCCGGCGAGATCGAGGAACAGGTGCAGCAGGGTTTCCACCAGCAGCGGTAGCTGCTCGGCGGACACCGCGGCGAGGGCGGGACGATCAGTCTTGCGCTGCGGCGGACAGCCGGCCAGGCCGAAGGCGAACAGCGGCGCGGCATCCTCAGACATCGCCGACAGCCAGATATCGTTGGGGTGCTCCAGCATCGCCAGCGACTCGCCGGCATCCAGTTGCACGCCGAACTTGGGCGAGAGGCCGTGGAAGCGTGGGGTGCGCTCCAGCAGATCGAGCAACTGACGCGCCAGCGGCTGGGCGTCGAATGCCGTGCCCGCATCCAGGCCGAGCGCCGGACTGACCAGCAGGTTGCGCACATCGTCCGCCGCCAGCTCGCGCGGGCCGAGGCCCGCGGCCAGCAGATCACGGCTCAGCGCATTCTCGGCACCGGCATGTACGCCACGAATCTGCAGGTTGGCGCGGTTGGTCGCTTCCAGCACGCCGTCGGCATGGCGTTCGGCAGCCAGGGCGATGGCGCGCGCGGCTTGGGCGTCGAGTTGTCCACAGGGCAGCTTGATGCGGCAGATGCCGCCATCGCGGGAGGCCACGATGCGCAGCAGGCCAGGGCAGGCATGCGGACGGACGGGCAGAGCTGAGGAGTCTTGCACTGAGGTCACCAGGGCTGGGTCGCGGTGACCTGCGAATCCCCACAGGGGACTTCACGACACCGATACACCCCGCTCGATGTCTGCACGCGCGACTGGTTTCGTCGGCAGGTCTCCTGGCTGGCAGGTCCTCATCCGGCACGGCCTTCCCGGTTGCCCAGTGGCCAGATCGACGACAACAGACGCTGTGGTCGAAGTGCGCGGACTCGCTGCTTACAGTTGCGGGGGCAGCCACGGTTTTTCCGTGTTCCCTCTTCGGCTCTCGGATGCATCGCCTTCAAACAGCGAAGCGTCCTACGAGCACCGACGATGCGGGTATTATGCCTGCTTTGCCCGAGGGCGGAACAAGCCTGCCCGTCGGATCGATCATCGCATCCCTTCAGAGGAATCCCCATGACGCCCTGGCTGACCATCGTCGGCATCGGCGAGGACGGTTACGCCGGCCTCGGCAAGGCGGCACGCCGTGCGCTGCTCGCAGCCAGCGAGGTGATCGGCGCGCCGCGCCAGTTGGCGCTGTTGCCGCACTGCCTGCGCGCCAGCCGTCAGGCCTGGCCGAGCCCGTTCAGCCTGGAGCCGGTACTGCGTCGGCGCGGTGAGCCGACCTGTGTGCTGGCCAGTGGCGACCCGATGCTGTTCGGCGTCGGCGCGAGCCTTTCCCGTCAGATTCCGCCCGAGGAAATGCAGGTCATTTCCGCACCATCGTCCGCCGCTCTGGCCGCCGCGCGGTTGGGGTGGGCGTTGCAGGACTGCACGCTGTTGTCGCTGCTGGCACGTCCGCTGGCGGCGCTCAACGCGCAGCTGCATCATGGCGCGAAACTGCTGGTCCTCAGCAACGACGGCGAGAGTCCGGCCGCCATCGCCGCGCTGCTGCGCGAGCGCGGCTTCGGCCCTAGCCGCATCTGCGTGCTGGAGCACCTGGGGGGCGAGTCGGAGCGGCGCATGGATGGGCTGGCCAGCGACTGGTCACCGAGCGAGACCGCTGCGCTGAATATCGTCGCGGTGCAATGCGTAGCCGGCTCAGACGCGGTTCGTCTGCCCCTGACCATCGGCTTGCCGGACGAGGCCTACCGCCATGATGGCCAACTGACCAAGCGCGATGTGCGCGCGGTGACCCTGGCGCGGCTGGCGCCAACGCCGGGCGAGTTGCTCTGGGACGTCGGCGCCGGCTGTGGCTCCATCGGCATCGAGTGGATGCGCGCGCACCCGAGTTGCCGCACGCTGGCCATCGAAGCCAACGACGGGCGCCAGGAACATATCCGCTTCAACCGCGATGCCCTTGGCGTGCCGGCGCTGCAACTGGTCTGCGGTGCCGCGCCGGACGCGTTGCAGGGGCTGGAGCGTCCCGAGGCGATCTTCATCGGCGGCGGCGTGACCGTGCCTGGTGTCTTCGAGCGCTGCTGGGATCAGCTCAAGCCCGGTGGCCGCCTGGTGGCCAATGCCGTCACGCTGCAGAGCGAGGCGCTGCTGGTGAGCTGGCGCGAGCGCATTGGCGGCGAGTTGACCCGTCTTTCCGTGGCCCAGGCCCAGCCGCTGGGTGGCTTCGATACCTGGCGCGCGGCGTTGCCGATCACCCTGCTGGAAGTGCACAAGCCCCTGGCCGACTGACGATGCGTGACGCCCATGCGTGAAGAGACGCCCGAAGAACCTCGCCCGCTGCGCAGTGGCTACACCACCGGCAGTTGCGCCACCGCCACCAGCCTGGCGGCGGCGCGCCTGCTGCTGACCGGCGTGGCCAGCGATGCGGCGCAGATCGTGCTGCCGAAGGAGCGCAGCGCGACCCTGCGCCTGGAGTTCTGCCGGCTTACCGTCGACGGCGCCGAAGCCGGCACGCTGAAGGATGCCGGCGACGATCCGGACGTGACCCACGGTGCGCTGGTCTTCGTCCGCGTCGCCCTGAGCGCTGAGCCCGGTGTGCGTTTCCACGCGGGAGAGGGCGTTGGCACCGTCACCAAGCCGGGGCTGGTGCTGGCGGTGGGTGAGCCGGCGATCAACCCGGTACCGCGGCAGATGATGCGTGACAACCTTGCCGTGCTGGCGGCCGAGTGCGGCTATGCCGGCGGCTTCGACGTCACGATCAATATCGAGGGCGGCGCCGAGCTGGCGCTCAAGACCATGAACCCGCGCCTGGGCATTCTTGGCGGCCTGTCGATCCTCGGCACCACCGGCATCGTCCGGCCGTTCTCCTGCTCGGCGTACATCGCCTCGATCCAGCAGGGTATCGACGTCGCCCGCGCCAACGGCTTCCGCCACCTCGCCGCCTGCACCGGCAACGCCAGCGAGGATGCCATGCGCCGCCGCTACGGCTTCGACGACACCGCGCTGATCGAGATGGGCGACTTCGCCGGCGCCGCGCTCAAGCACCTGCGCAAGGTGCCGGTGGAGCGCTTCAGCGTCTGCGGCGGCTTCGGCAAGATCAGCAAGCTCGCCGCCGGCCACATGGACCTGCACAGCCGTCACTCCAGCATCGACCTGCCGCAACTGGCCGAGTGGGCTGCGGAGATCGGTGCGTCGGCGGAGCTGCAACAACGCATGCGCGCGGCCAACACCAGCCAGCAGGCGCTGGCGCTGTGCCGCGCGGAGGGGATCGCCCTTGGCGATGCGGTTTGCGCCCGCGCGCTGGCATTCGCCCGGCGCATCGTGCCCGTCGAGGTGGTGCTGGAAGTCTTCGCCATCGACCGCCAGGGCAATCTGGTGGGTGAAGCGCTGGAGGTGCGATGAAGCGCGTACTGCTGCTGGGCGGCACCGGCGAGGCGCTGGCCATCGCCCGGCGTCTCGGCCCGCGGCACCTGTACAGCCTGGCCGGCCTCGGCAAGGTGCCGGACGACCTCGCCTGCGAAGTGCGCGTCGGCGGCTACGGCGGCGCGGAGGGACTGGCTGCGTTCATCCGTGAGCAGGGTTTCGAGCTACTGCTCGATGCCACCCATCCCTACGCCGCGCAGATCAGCGCCAACGCCGCCCGCGCCGCGCAACTGGCAGGCGTGCCATGCTGGGCGCTGCGTCGTCCCGGCTGGCAGGCGGGAGCGGAGGACGACTGGCGCGAAGTGGCCGATTGGCCGGCGTTGATCGCCGCGCTGGAGCCTTTCCATCGCCCGCTGTTCACGATGGGGCGCGAGCCGCTGGAACATCTCGACGAGACTCCCGCGCACCAGTACTGGACCGTGCGCTGCCTGCAAAGCCTGTCCGGCAATGAGCGCGCCGAAGTGCTGGGTGCGCGCGGCCCCTTCAGCCTCGATGGCGAGCGCGAGTTGTTCACCCGCCTGGGCACCGACGTGCTGGTCAGCAAGAACAGTGGCAGCCAGGCCACCGAACCGAAACTGCAGGTCGCCCGCGAGCGCGGTGTGCCGGTGCTGATCCTGGCGCGGCCGACACTGCCGGCGGTGGAGCGGGAGTTCGACAGTCTCGACTCGCTCTGGCAGGCGCTGGAGCTCCTCGCAGCCGATTGACGGTGTGGTGGTTCACAGCTTCGTGGTGATTCGCGAGCAAACTCGCTCCTGCAGGGGTCACCTCCGATGTCGTGGCGATACGGCGCTTCTCCACCACCCCGTTGGCCTCTATGCTGGGTTCCGGTTTTCACAGGGAGTGACAGCATGTTGCGAATCCTCGGTCGCGCGTCATCGATCAACGTGCGCAAGGTGCTCTGGACCTGCGCCGAGCTGGGCCTGGCCTACGAGCGGGAAGACTGGGGCAGCGGCTTTCGCTCCACCGCCGAGGCGGAGTTCCTGGCGCTCAATCCCAATGCAATGGTGCCGGTGATCGTCGATGGCGACTTCGTACTCTGGGAGTCCAACGCCATCTGCAGCTACCTGGCCAACCAGTATCCGCGCCACGACCTGCTGCCCACCGCGCCCCGCCAGCGCGCATGGGTGGAGCAGTGGATGGGCTGGCAGGCCACCGAGCTGAACAGCGCCTGGCGCTATGCATTCATGGCGCGGGTGCGCAACAGCCCCAGCCATACCGACGAATCCGCCATCGCCCTGAGCGAGGCGCAGTGGAACCACTGCATGTCCCTGCTGGACCGGCAACTGCAGCGCACCGGTGCCTTCGTCATCGGCACCGGCTTCAGCCTTGCCGACATCGTGCTCGGCCTGTCGGTGAACCGCTGGTACCTGACGCCCATGCGGCGGCCCGATCTGCCTGCCGTGGCGGCCTACTACGAACGGCTGAGCGAGCGGCCGGGGTTCCGGCTGCATGGGCGCAATGGGGAGCCTTAGGCGTCGATGAAGAACTCATCCGGTCGCCCTGCATGCTCCCAGGCGTCCAGTGCTTTTTGCATGACGGCTTGCAGCCGCCCCGGGCTTCGGTACTCGTATCGGTGAGTGTGGAAGAGTACGGCCACGAAATCTTCACCGTACTCGCGTGTCCGCAGCGGAATTTCCAGCAGCAGGATGCCACATTCCTGTGCGTCGCGTTCGCCGCGCAGTGTCGTGGCCAGGCGTCGGCCTTCGGTACGCATTACGGCCGGTAGCGCGACCAGCTGGCATTCCTGCAGCAGCGCAGATATTTCATCGGTGGCGGCTTCACGGTAGAGGATCGCAACTGTTGTCATGTCGGTCTCTGTGTGGAAATAGGCCAGCTCACGAGGGTAGCGGAGGACTCTCGGGAAGATCATCGATGTGCCGATAATCCGCTCCCAGCTCGGCGGACAGGCGCTGCGCCCGCCCCATCCGCACCGCGCCAGCCTCGATATCCACCAGCACCGTCGGGCAGTTCAGCGGCTGTAGCGGCGGCCAGTCGCGCAGACGGCCATCGGTCAGCACCAGTAGCCGCTGGTACTCAGCGGGCTTCTGCCGCCGGCGCTGTTCCAGCCAGTCGCGGGCCTGATGCAGGGCTTCGATCAGCGGAGTGCCGCCGCCGGCGCCGAGTTGCGCCAGCCAGTCCTGCAATTGGTTCGAAGCCTTCTGGCCTTGCCACAACCAGCGCGGTTGTGCGCCCGTGGCGTGCAGCACGGCGAGGCGGGCGCGTTGCCGGTAGGCCTGCTCGAAGGTGTCGGCGAGCAAGCCCTTGGCCTGGGCGAGGGCGCCGTGGCGGCGGGTGCTGGCGGAGGCGTCGACGATCACCAGCCAGAGTTCGGCGGGCGTGCGGCCGCGGGCACACAGCAGCAGGTCCGCGCGGCGTCGTGGGCGGCCGTTGCGCAGGGTGGCGGGCCAGTCGATGCGGTCGTGCGCGCCCTGTTGGCGGGCGCCGCTGCGGCCGCCGGCGAGCTGGCCGGGTCGGGGGTTGGCATCCGCGCCTGGGGCCGGGCGCGGGCGGATGCTCAGGGCTTTTTTGGCCAGCCCGTCAGTTGCCGGGGTGCGCCCATCGCGATGCTCCGGGCAGGCAGCTCGCCCCACTGGCCCTCGCCGTTGGTGGTGCCGGAGTGTTGCGGTGACTGGCTGGGTGGCTGCACCGCTTGCGGCTGGGCACTCTGTTGCTGCGGTGCATGGCGACGGCGATGGGCGAGGGCGAAGTGTTCCACGGCATCGATGTCCTGCGCCTCGATGACGCTGGCGCCGCGCCAGGCGGCATGGGCACGGGCCGCGCGCAGCCAGACGAGGTCGGCACGCAGGCCGTCGACACCGGCGGCGTGGCAGCGCTCGGCGATGGTCTCCAGCGCGGCATCGTCCAGGGGGATCGCGGCCAGTTGCTGGCGCGCGTCGCCGCAGCGTTGTTGCAGGGCCTGCCGTGCGGCCTGCCAGTGCGCGAGGAACGCCTGCGGGTCGGCATCGAAGGCCAGCCGGCGGCGGACGATCTCGGCACGCTCGGTCGGTGCCGGCGCACCTTGCAGTTGCACCTTGAGACCGAAGCGGTCCAGCAGTTGCGGACGCAGTTCGCCTTCCTCGGGGTTCATGGTGCCGATCAGCACGAAGCGCGCCGGGTGGCTGTGGGACAGGCCGTCGCGTTCGATCAGGTTGACCCCGCTGGCGGCCACGTCGAGCAGCAGGTCGACGAGGTGGTCGGGCAGCAGGTTCACTTCATCCACATAAAGCACGCCGCCGTGGGCATGGGCCAGCACGCCGGGGGAGAACTGCGCGCGGCCTTCGCCCAGCGCCGCGTCCAGGTCGAGGGTGCCGACGATGCGTTCCTCGCTGGCGCCCAGTGGCAGGGTGACGAAGCGCCCGCCGTCCAGCAGGTCGGCGACGCCGCGCGCCAGGGTGGACTTGGCCATGCCGCGCGGCCCTTCGATCAGCACGCCGCCGATCGCCGGATCGATGGCCGCCAGGCACAGGGCCAGCTTCAGCTCATCGGCGCCGACGATGGCTGCCAGTGGGAAATGGGGAAGGGCGCTCATGGGGATTTCCTGCGGATTTCGTCCGTGCATGGTAGCGAACCGGGTGCAGGAGGTGCGACCAATGTCCATCGGATCGATAGATTCAAGTCATTGATCGGCGCTGCGCGATGCAGTACCTTGGCTGCACTTCCACGGAGAACATCATGCCGTCCAGCCTGTCCATCCAGTCCCTCGCCTGCCTCGGTGCCATTGGCTCCGCAGTCGCTCGTGCGCAGGTCCTGGTCGCTGCTGCCGACTATTTCTTCTATGGGTATTGGTTTAGCCAAAGGCGCGCCTGATACCCCACAGGCGCCCTAGCAAGCAGGGTCGCCAACCAGACAGATTCATGAAACCCCGGTCGGCAACCCGACCGGGGTTTTTGTTTTTCCGGCCCACAAGGCCCAACGCATTGAAACGAGCGAAAACGCTCAGACAGAGGATCGAGACATGACCGCCTACACCACTGATTACCGCTATTACCGCAACTCCGACTGGCGATTTAGCAGCGCGCTGCGTGCCACCCAACGAGCCTTGCCACGAACACTTAGATAGAGCGCCGAGCGCGGAAAGACCACCGCGCCGGCCAAGGATGCCAGTCAGATGAACGCTTCCAACTCCGCCCTGATCCGCCCCGAACACGCAGCCACCGCCGAAGTCCTCGACCTGCCGCTGCCCTCCGCTCGCCGCCGCGAACAGCCGCTGCCGAGCCCCGCCGAACTGCGCCAGCGCCTGCCGCTGTCCGCCGTCATGGCCCACCGCGTCCGCGAAGGCCGCGAGGCGATCCGCGCCGTTCTCGATGGCCGCGATCCGCGCCTGCTGGTGGTGATCGGCCCCTGCTCGCTGCACGACCCCGTCTCCGCCCTCGAATACGCCGACCGCCTCGCCGAACTGGTGCCGCAGGTGAGCGACCAGCTGCTGCTGGTGATGCGCGCCTACGTCGAAAAGCCGCGCACCACCATCGGCTGGAAAGGCCTGGTCTACGACCCGCAGCTGGACGGTACTGGCGACATGGCCGGCGGCCTGGAGCTGTCGCGCCGGCTGATGCTGGGCATGCTCGAACGCGGCCTGCCGATTGCCACCGAGCTGCTGCAACCGCTGGTGGCCGGTTACTTCGACGACCTGCTGGGCTGGGCCGCGATCGGCGCGCGCACCAGCGAATCCCAGGTACACCGCGAAATGGTCAGCGGCCTCGACCTGCCGGTAGGCTTCAAGAACGGCACCGACGGTAGCATCGGCATCGCCACCGACGCCATGCGTTCGGCCGCGCACCCGCACCAGCACTTTGGCATCGATGCGCAGGGTCGACCGTCGCTGGTACAGACCCAGGGCAACCCGGACACCCATCTGGTGTTGCGCGGCGGTCACGCCGGCCCGAACTTCGATGCGGCCAGCGTGCAGCAGATTCGCCAGGGGCTGGAGAAGCTCGGTCTGGAACCGAGCATCATGGTGGACTGCAGCCACGCCAACAGCGGCAAGGACCCGCTACGCCAGCCGGCAGTGCTGGACAGCGTGCTCGACCAGCGCCTGGCCGGCGATGCCTCGCTGCGTGGCGTGATGCTGGAGAGTCATCTGTTCGACGGCTGCCAGCCGCTGTCCGGCGAGCTGCGCTACGGTGTCTCGATCACCGACGGCTGCCTGGGCTGGAGCGGCACCGAGGCGCTGCTGCTGAACGCGGCGGAGCGTCTGCGTCGAGACTGAGCCGCTTTTCGTAGGAGCGAGCTTGCTCGCGAACCCGCCTCCACTGCGGGGGCAATGTTCGCGAGCAAGCTCGCTCCTACACGCAATCCTGCGGCGCTGTGCGCGGTAATGACCTGTAAATCGTAGGGCGCATAACGCGCCAGGGTTAGCCGCCACGAGGCAAACGGCGGATAACCCGTTCCAGGTTATGCGCCCTACGGTCGTGCATCGCGCTGGATGCCATCGCGGACGGAGTCCGCTCCTACGCAAGCGCGAGATCCCTCACTGCTCCTCGCTGTCCACCAACAGATTCTCCAGCATCTCCCGGTACTCCCCCGGCTCTTCCCACAACCCGCGCTGCTGCGCCTCCACCAGGCGTTCGGCGATGTCGCGCAGGGCTTCGGGGTTGTGCTGGCGGATAAATTCGCGGGTGTCGTCGTCCAGCAGGTAGGCATCGGCCAGCAGGCGGTACTGGTGGTCGTCGACCAGTTCGCTGGTGGCGTCGAAGGCGAACAGATAGTCCACCGTGGCGGCCAGTTCGAAGGCGCCCTTGTAGCTGTGGCGCTTCATGCCGGCGATCCATTTCGGGTTCACCGCGCGGGCGCGTACCACGCGGCCGAGTTCTTCCTTGAGGGTGCGGATGCGCGGGGTGTCCGGCTGGCTGTGGTCGCCGTGGTAGCTGGCGAGCGACTGCCCCTGGATGACCTCGGCGGCGGCCAGCATGCCGCCCTGGAACTGGTAGTAGTCGTTGGAATCGAGAATGTCGTGCTCGCGGTTGTCCTGGTTGTGCAGCACCGCTTGCAGGCCGGACAGGCGCTGGGCGAAGCGTTCGCGCGCCGGAGTGCCGTCGTCGCTGGCGCCGTAGGCGTAGCCGCCCCAGTTCAGGTAGGCCTCGGCGAGGTCGGCGCGGCTGTCCCATTGGCGCGATTCGATCACGCCTTGCACGCCGGCGCCGTAGGCGCCGGGCTGGGCGCCGAAGATGCGCCAGCCGGCCTGGCGGCGCGCTTCATCCAGTTCCAATCCCTCGGACTGCAAACGTGCCTGATCGGCCCGCACACGGGCGGCCAGCGGGTTCAGGTCGTCCGGCTCGTCCAGCGCGGCGACCGCCTGCACGGCCGCGTCGAACAGGCGGATCAGGTTGGCGAAGGCATCGCGGAAGAAACCCGAGACCCGCAGCGTCACGTCCACCCGCGGGCGGTCGAGCAGGGTGATCGGCAGGATTTCGAAATCCTCCACGCGCTGGCTGCCGGCCTGCCACACCGGGCGCACGCCGAGCAGTGCCAAGGCTTGGGCGATATCGTCGCCGCCGGTGCGCATGGTCGCCGTGCCCCACACCGACAGGCCGAGCTGGCGCAGATGATCGCCGTGGTCCTGCAGGTGGCGCTCCAGCAACCGGCTGGCGGACTGGAAGCCGAGGCGGAAGGCGGTGGGCGTGGGCAGGTTGCGCACGTCCACGGTGAAGAAGTTGCGCCCGGTGGGCAGCACATCGACCCGCCCGCGGCTGGGCGCGCCGCTGGGGCCGGGCGGGACGAAGCGGCCGTCGAGGCCGGCGAGCAGGTGGCCGATCTCGCTGGCGCCGCAGGCGTCCAGGGTCGGTGCGATCTGCTGGTGGATCTGTGCGAGAACTGCCGCGCTGGCGCTGCCCGGCGCGCCGGCCGAGCCGTCGATCAGGCGCAGGGCGAACAGTTCCAGGCGCTCGCGGGTGTCGCCGTTGCTGCGCCAGGGTTCGTCGCTCACCGCGAGCAGCACGTCCGGGCGCGGACCGTCCCAGGGTTCGGCGAAGGCTTCGTCCAGCGGGTCGCGACCCAGTTGCAGGTCCTCGCCCAGTGCGCGCAGCAAGCTGGCGTTTCCGCCGCGTCCATCACCGCGTGGGATGCGCACCAGTGACAGCAACGTATCGCGGCGCAACTCGCCCACGGGCGATTCGCCGAACACATGCAGGCCATCGCGAATCTGCGATTCCTTGAGGTCGCAGAGGTAAGCATCCAGCTGCGGCAGCCAGCCTTCCGCATCGTCGCTCAGCTGCAGGCCCAGCTCGCGGTCCAGCGCGGTTTCGCGCACCAGCGTGAGGATGTCGCCGCGCAGTTCGGTGGCGCGGCGCGGGTCGAGCAGGGAGGCGTCGTAGTACTCGTCGGCCAGGCGTTCGAGGTCGCGCAGGGGGCCGTAGTTTTCCGCGCGGGTCAGCGGCGGCATCAGGTGGTCGATGATCACCGCCTGGGCGCGGCGCTTGGCCTGGGCGCCTTCGCCGGGGTCGTTGACGATGAACGGGTAGAGGTTCGGCAGCGCGCCGAGAATCGCGTCCGGCCAGCATTCCTCGGAGAGACCGACGCCCTTGCCCGGCAGCCATTCGAGGTTGCCGTGCTTGCCGACGTGGACTATCGCGTCGGCGCCGAACACCTCGCGCAGCCAGAAATAGAACGCGAGGTAGCCGTGGGGCGGCACCAGCGACGGGTCGTGATAGATCGCCGCCGCGTCGAGCTGGTAGCCGCGCGCCGGCTGGATGCCGACAAAGGCTAGGCCGAAGCGCAGGCCTGCGACCATCAGGCGGCCACTGCGGAACATCGGGTCCTGCTGCGGCTCGCCCCAGCGCTCGCGCACCGCTTGCTGGTTGGCTTCAGGCAGGCGCGCGAAGCAGGCGAGGTAGTCGTCCAGCGCCAGGCTCTGCGCGCAGGGGCGCAGGTCGAGGCTGTCCAGATCGTTGCTGATGCCGCCGAGCAGTTGCTGGATCAGTGCTGTGCCGGAATCGGGCAGGCCGGCGACCGGATAACCCTGAGCCTCCAGCGCGCGCAGGATGTTCAGCGCGGCGGCCGGCGTGTCGAGGCCGACACCGTTGCCGATGCGCCCGTCGCGGGTCGGGTAATTCGCCAGGATCAGCGCCACGCGCTTGTCGGCGTTGGTCTTGCGCGCCAGCAGCATCCAGCGCCGCGCGAGCTCGGCGACGAAGTCCATGCCGGGCAGGTGCGGCAGGTAGCAGACCACGTCGCTCTGGCTGCGCTCGCTGCGCCAGGCCAGGCCCTTGAAACTGATCGGCCGGGTGATGATGCGACCGTCCAGTTCCGGCAGCGCGATGTGCATGGCCAGGTCGCGCGGACCGAGGCCCTGCGGGTTGGCGCGCCAGAGGTCGAGGTTGTCCAGCGAGCAGATGGCTTGCAGCACCGGCACGTCGCGGCGGAAGGGACGGTCCTGCGGCGCTTCCGGGTTCGACTGGGCGAAGCCGGTGGTGTTGATGATCAGCTCGGCGTCGGCGCTATCGAGCAGGTTTTCCACGGCATCGAGGCAAGCGGCTTCCTTGAGGCTGGCGACGGCGATGGGCAACGGGTTGATGCTCTGGGCCTGCAGGCGTTCGCAGAAGGTGTCGATGAAACCGGTGTTCGCCGCTTGCAGGTGGGTGCGATAGAACAGCAGCGTGGCGACCGGGTACTCAGGGTTCCAGTCGACCTGCCAGCGGGTGAGGTCGCAGCTGCCGACTTGCGGGTGATAGACCGCCACTCGGGGCAGCGTCCGTGGTTCGCTCCAGGCGTAGTCGCGTTGCAGGTGGCGGCTGGCCAGGCAGGCGAAGAACTGCCGGGCGTTGTCCATGCCGCCCTGGCGCAGGTACTGCCAGAGGCGTTCGGCATCCTCAGGTGGGACGTTGCACAGGGCGCCGAGTTCGGGGTCGGGCTTGTCGTCGCCGGGCACGGCGATCAGCGTGGCGCCGCGCTCGGCCAGCGCCGCCAGTTGCTCCATGCCGTAGCGCCAGTAGCCGACGCCGCCGTGCACCGAGATCAGGATGGCCCTGGCGTGCTGCAGTACCTCGTCGACGTAGAGGTCCACCGAGGCGTGGTTCTGCAACTGCATGGGGTTGGCCAGGCGCAGGCTCGGGTAGCCCTCCGGCAGCTCGCGGGCGGCCTCGGCGAGCAGCGCCAGGTGCGAATCGCCGCTGCAGAGGATCACCAGCTCGGCGGGCGTCTGGGCCAGGTGGGCGATGCCGTCGTCGGGGACGAAACCGCCGGGTTGGGTGCGCAGCAGATGCATGAGGCTTGCTCGGTGTAGGGCTTCATGTAGGAGCGAGGGGGCGCCTAGCTCTTGCTCGCGAACCAGACCCCGCTGCGAGGCCGTTCGCGAGCAAGCTCGCTCCTACGAAAAGCAGTGTTACGCCAGGGCGGTACGCAGCTCGTTGCTGATGGCGGCCTGGTCCAGTTCCTGGCCGATCACGACCAGGCGGGTGCTGCGGGTTTCGTCGCTGCGCCAGGCGCGGTCGAAGTGCTTGTCGAAGCGTTTGCCGACGCCCTGCACCAGCAGGCGCATGGGTTTGCCGGGGATGGCGACGAAGCCCTTGATGCGCAGCACGGCGTGGCGCTCGACCAGCGCGTTCAGCACATCGAGCAGGGCGCGCTCTTCCACTTCCGGCAGGTCGACGTGGAAGGAGTCGAACTCGTCGTGGTGGTGATCTTCATGGCCTTCGTGCTCTTCATTGGAGTGGACGTGATGAGTCGGGCGGCTGTCGATGTGCAGCTCGGCTTCGGCGTTCAGCCCCAGCAGCACCGAGAGCGGCAGCTGGCCGGAGTTGGCTTCGACGATCTTCACCGCCGGCGGCAACTCCTCGGCGACTTCGGCACGCACGCGGGCCAGCGCCTCGGCGTCGAGCAGGTCGGCCTTGTTCAGTACCACCAGGTCGGCGCTGGCCAGCTGGTCTTCGAAGAGTTCGTGCAGCGGCGATTCGTGGTCCAGGTTCGGGTCCTGCTTGCGCTGCTCGTCCACCTGCTCGGGGTGGGCGGCGAAGGTGCCGGCGGCCACTGCCGGGCTGTCGACCACGGTGATCACCGCGTCCACGGTGCAGGCGTTGCGGATTTCCGGCCACTGGAAGGCCTGCACCAGCGGCTTGGGCAGGGCCAGGCCCGAGGTCTCGATGAGGATCTGGTCGAGGTCGCCACGGCGCGCCACCAGTTCGCGCATCACCGGGAAGAACTCTTCCTGCACGGTGCAGCACAGGCAGCCGTTGGCCAGCTCGAAGACGCGGCCGACCGCCTCTTCTTCGCTGCAACCGATGGAGCACTGCTTGAGGATTTCGCCGTCGATGCCCAGCTCGCCGAATTCGTTGACGATCACCGCGATGCGGCGGCCCTCGGCATTGTCGAGCATGTGGCGCAGGAGGGTGGTTTTGCCGGCACCGAGGAAGCCGGTGACGATGGTGACGGGGAGTTTGGCCAGGGTTTTCATGCGCGCCTCGCAAGTGGACATTGGAGGGCGGATGAAGGGCGCGCGCGCGGGTTCGCCGCGCAACGAAGGTCGCCACCGGATCACCCCGCCCGGTTGTCTGTTGATAACGAACCGGTTCCGGATCTCGCGAGCTAGAGCCAGGCAAGGCGGAGGATCGTCGGGGACGCGGAGTTGACTGTAGTCAATGAGCAGTCCACGACGATCCGCCAACGCAGCATGGCCGACGCGCAGCAGATCGAAAACCAGTCACGAGGCAGGTCTCCTGGCTCACAGCCCTTGATCGTCCTTTCGCCTTCCCGCCGTAGTCGGCAGTGGCGTGTGAAAGAACAGGCTGTTCACAGTTGCGGGGGCAGCCGTGGCGCATCCGAAGATTTCCACGTTCCCTCTTAGCTCCGGCCAGTGCCGGAGAACCTCGAAGGGAGGAAGGCTACGCAGCGTGGCCGGGGCGGTCAATCGCCGGGGATCGGGCGACGCGCAGTTGACGCTGCGGGACTGCCGTGGTCAGCTAGCGCGGTTTCAGGTGTCTCGCGCCGACGCGCGCGAGGTGAAACGGGAAGCCGGTGCGTCCGCAAGGACCAGTCCGGCGCTGCCCCCGCAACGGTAAGCGCATCGAGGGTCGTCAGTAGCCACTGTGCCAAGGCATGGGAAGGCTGGCCCATCCGGCGAGAGTCTCTCGCTGGCGTCGCAAGCCCGGAGACCGGCCTGGAATCCTCACATTTTGGCAAACCCGCGGTGGGCGGGCGCAGGCCGTGGCGCGACCGATCCGGCGCGTTCGAATGCGTTCAACCTCTGCGTTCTCACTCTTTTCAGAGGGAACGTTCATGTCCAGCAGCATCCTGACGCAACAGGCGTCGAGTACTTCCATCCCCCTTTCCAAGCGCATCAGCCTGGCCGTTGGCGCCAGCCTGCTCGGTGCGCTGCTGGTGTATTTCGCCGGTTTCTCTCATCTGGAAGCAGTGCACAACGCTGCCCACGATACCCGCCATAGTGCGGGCTTCCCCTGCCACTGACGCACGCTGCCTGCGCGTAAGCGCAGCGTATTCGAGGCACTCGCGATCGCTGGTTCGCCGCGCTCGAGGTCTCGTTTCGTCCGGAGAACTGCAATGATCAAACGTATCGCCCAGACCGCCGGATTCGCCGGTCTGATCGCCGCGCTGGTGCTGACCGTGGTCCAGCTGCTGTGGGTATCCCCGCTGATCCTCAAGGCGGAAACCTATGAGAAATCCGAGCCGGCCGCCGCACTGGTCGAAGAACATGCCCATGAGCACGCCGACGGCGCAGTTGCGGGTCATCACCATGACGAGGAAGCCTGGGAGCCGGAAGATGGCTGGCAGCGCATCCTCTCCACCACCGGCGGCAATCTGGTGGTCGCGGTGGGTTTCGCGCTGATGCTCGCGGGCCTGTTCACCCTGCGTGAGCCGGGCAAGACCTCCGAAGGCCTGCTCTGGGGCCTGGCCGGTTTTGCCGTGTTCAACCTGGCGCCGTCCCTCGGCCTGCCGCCGGAAGTCCCCGGCACCGCCGCCGCGGATCTGAGCCTGCGGCAGACCTGGTGGATCGGCACTGCCGCCGCCACCGCCGCCGGTCTCGCGCTGCTGGTGTTCGGCCGCCACTGGGCGCTGCGCATCGTCGGCCTTGCGTTGCTGGTGGTGCCGCACGTGATCGGCGCGCCGCAGCCGGAAGTGCATTCCAGCCTCGCGCCGGAAAGCCTGGCTCACGAGTTCATCGTCGCCTCGCTGGTCACCAACGCGGTGTTCTGGGCGGCCCTGGGTCTGGTGGCCGCCTGGTTGTTCCGCCGTTTCGCCCCCTCGGCCTGATTCGCCGCTATGCTCGACCCCGCAGCCGGCCCAGCCGCCTGCGGGGTTTTCATTTACAGGTGTCACTTCCAGGAGAATGCCGATGACGCTGGTTGCCGGCCTCGGTTGCCGCCGGGGCTGCCCGCTCGATGAACTGCATGCCTTGCTACGGGATACGCTGGCCGAGGCCGGGCTCGACGAGTCCCATCTCACCGCCCTGGCCAGCGCCACGCTGAAAGCCGACGAAGAGGGGCTGACCGCCCTGGCTGCTGCCCTCGACTTGCCGCTGGCGCTGTTCACACCGCAACAATTGGCGGCCTGCGAGAGGAACCTGGGCGAGCCTTCTGAAACTGTGCGCGCGGCCACCGGCAGCGCGAGCGTGGCCGAAGCGGCGGCATTGCTGCAGGCCGAGGCGCAAGGTGGTGCGCCGGCACGCCTGCTGGTGGGCAAGCGCCGCAGCGAGCAAGCCACCTGCGCGCTGGCTTTCATCCCCGTCGAATCCGAGCGGGAGCAGCCATGACGGTCTATTTCATCGGTGCCGGTCCTGGCGATCCCGAGCTCATCACGGTCAAGGGCCAGCGGCTGATCCGCACCTGCCCGGTGATCCTTTACGCAGGTTCCCTGGTGCCGCCGGCCGTGCTGGAAGGGCACAGCGCCGAGCGCGTGGTGAATACCGCCGAACTGAACCTGGAGGAGATCGTCGAGCTGCTGACGCAGGCCCACGCGGAGGGCAAGGACGTCGCGCGGGTGCACTCCGGCGATCCCTCGCTGTACGGCGCCATCGGCGAGCAGATCCGTCACCTGCGCGAGCGCGGCATTCCCTACGAGATCATTCCCGGCGTCACTGCCACCTCGGCCTGCGCGGCGATCCTCGGTTGCGAGCTGACCCTGCCGGAGATATCCCAGACGTTGATCCTCACCCGCTACGCCAGCAGGACGCGTATGCCCGAGGGCGAGTCGCTGGCCGAGCTGGCGCAACACCAAGCGACCCTGGCCATTCACCTGGGCATCGGTCAACTGGCGAACATCGTCGCCGAACTGCTGCCGCACTACGGTGCGGATTGTCCCGTCGCGGTGATCCATCGCGCCAGTTGGCCGGATCAGGACCAGGTCACCGGCACCCTCGGCGATATCCTGCCCAAGGCGCAGGCCAAGGGTTTCCGCCGTACGGCTTTGATTCTGGTCGGGAAGGTGCTGGGGGCGGAGGGGTTTGCCGATTCGTCGCTGTACAGCACGGGGCATACGCATCTGTATCGCGGGGGCACCTTGTAGGAGCGAGCTTGCTCGCGAACGGAACTCACCCGATACACCGTACCGAAGCGGTTCGCGAGCAAGCTTGCTTCTACGAAAAGCTGTTCAGGCTCGCCACTTATCGGCGCGCGGCAGCATCCCGCGCCGCAGGTACCAGCGCACGCCCCAATGCACGCCGAGCGCGGCGCACACTGTGAGCAGGATCACCAGGCTTTCCGCATCCACGGCTACTTCCCTCGTCCGAACGCTTCCTGACAGGGTATGTCCGCGACAAACCGTCGCACAGATACAGATCGTTTCCGAATGTACGGATCAGTCCTACAGCGAGTGAATGATCCGCCCGAGGGTTTCCATCGCCTGCTCGCTGATGGCCGTCCACGGGTGGCCGTAGTTGAGTCGCAGGCAGTGGCCGAAGCGCCTGGTCGCCGAGAAGATCGGCCCCGGCGCCAGGCTGATGCCCTGAGCCAGGGCGAGCTGGAACAGCTTGAGCGCGTCGATGTGCTCGGGTAGCTCCAGCCACAGGAAGTAGCCGCCGCTGGGCCGGGTGACGCGGGTGGCGGCGGGGAAGTGGCGGGCCACGGCGGCGAGCATCGCGTGCTGCTGGCTTTCCAGCGCGTGGCGCAGCTTGCGCAGGTGGCGGTCGTAGCCGCCATGCTGCAGGTAGTCGGCGATGGCCGCCTGGGCCGGCACCGAGGCCGACAGGCTGGTCATCAGCTTGAGCCGCTCGATCTGCTCGGCGTAGCGCCCGCCGGAGACCCAGCCGACCCGGTAGCCCGGCGCCAGGCTCTTGGAGAAGGAGCTGCAGTGCATCACCAGCCCTTCGCTGTCGAAGGCCTTCACCGGCTTGGGCGCCTGGGCGGCGAAGTACAGTTCGGCGTAGACGTCGTCCTCGATCAGCGGCACCTGGTGCTTCGTCAGCAGCGCAGCGAGGGCGCGTTTCTTGTCCTCGGCCATGCTTGCGCCCAGCGGGTTCTGGAAGTTGCTCATGAACCAGCAGGCCTTGATCGGCAGGCGCGCCAGGCTATCGGCGAGCACATCCAGGTCGATGCCCTCGCGCGGGTGCACGGGGATTTCCACCGCCTTGAGTTTCAGGCGTTCGAGCACCTGCAGGCTGGCGTAGAAGGCCGGCGCCTCGATGGCCACCAGGTCGCCCGGCTGGGTGACCACCTGCAGGCACAGGTTCAGCGCTTCCAGCGCGCCGTTGGTGACCACCAGTTCCTCCACCGGCAGCGGCATGCCGCCGACCATGTAGCGCAGGGCGATCTGTCGGCGCAGCGAGTGGCTGCCGGGGGCCAGGTCGGACACTGTGGCGCGAGGGTCCATGTCGCGTACGGCGTGGGCCATGGAGCGCGCCAGGCGCGGCAGGGGGAACAGCTCCGGCGCCGGGAAGGCCGAGCCGAAGGGCACGGTGTCCGGATCCTTGATCGAGCTGAGCACCGAGAACACCAGTTCGCTGACGTCCACCTCGGTGGTCTGCGCGTCGTGGCGGGCGATTTCCGGCTCGGCCAGGGCGCGCTGTACGTGTTCGCGGACGAAGTAGCCCGAGCGCGCGCGGGCGACGATCAGCCCGCGATCCTCCAGCAGGTAATAGGCCTGGAACACGGTGGACGCGCTGACCCCATAGGTGCGGCTGGCGTGCCGCACCGAGGGGACCTTCTGCCCGGGAGCGAGCACGCCGCTGCGGATCAGGCCGGCGATCTCGTCGGCGAATTTCTCGTAGCGCTTCATCTTGTCCTGCACGGCGGCCTGAGGGGTGGAAGAATCCGCCCACTCTAGGCGCTGCGCCGAGGTCACGCCAAGCTCCCGAGCCATGCTCAGCGCCTCGGCGAGACGAAGGTGCTGGCGGCGTCGATGGCCTCGTTGCCGTCACTGACCTTGAAGTGCAGCGGCACCGAGCCGCCGGCGCTGCTCTGCGCCAGGCTTGCCACCGAGACGGCGAAGTCGCGGATCTCGCCCGGTTGCAGCATCAGTTCCGGTACGCCCTGCAGGCGATAGCCGACGCCATCGGCGAGGCTCAGTTGGTAATGCTGCGCCTGCTGGGTCTTGTTGATCAGCTTGAGGTTGTAGATGTTCTCGATCTCGCCGGCGGCGTTCTCGCGGAACAGTCCACGGTCGCGGGCGACGTCGAGGTTGATCAGCGGCCGCGCTTCCAGCGCCCAGACGAAGGCACCGATCATCACCAGCAGCACCGCCGCATAGCCGATCAGGCGCGGGCGCAGCAGGTGGGTCTTGCCGCCTTCCAGCGCGCTTTCCGAGGTGTAGCGCACCAGGCCGCGGTCGTAACCCATCTTGTCCATCACCGAGTCGCAGGCGTCGATGCAGGCGGCGCAGCCGATGCAGGCGATCTGCAGGCCGTCGCGGATGTCGATGCCGGTAGGGCAGACCTGCACGCACTGGTAGCAATCGATGCAGTCGCCCAGACCGAGCGCCTTGGGATCGGCGTCCTTCTTGCGCGCGCCACGGGATTCACCGCGCGCCGCGTCGTAGGAAATGATCAGGGTGTCCTTGTCGAACATCACGCTCTGGAAGCGCGAATACGGGCACATGTGGATGCACACCTGCTCGCGCAGCCAGCCGGCGTTGGCGTAGGTGGCGGCGGCGAAGAAGGCGACCCAGAAGGTGCTTTCCAGATCGAGCCTGAACATGAACAGGTCCGCCACCAGCGGCCGCACCGGCGTGAAATAGCCGATGAAGGTGATCGCCGTGACCATGCTGATCAGCAGCCAGAGGCCGTGCTTGGCGCCCTTGCGCAGGACTTTCTCCGCGCTCGCCGGGCCCTGGTCGCGCTTGATGCGCTGGTTGCGGTCGCCCTCGGTGACCTGCTCGGCCCACATGAAGACCCAGGTCCACACGCTCTGCGGGCAGGTGTAGCCGCACCAGACGCGGCCGGCGAACACCGTGATGAAGAACAGGCCGAAGGCGGCGATGATCAGGATCGCCGAGAGCAGGATGAAATCCTGCGGCCAGAAGGTCGCGCCGAAGATGTAGAACTTGCGCTCGGGCAGGTCCCAGAGCACCGCCTGGCGGCCGTTCCATTGCAGCCACAGGGTGCCGAAGAACAGCAGGAACAGCAGGCCGCCGCCGAGGCGCCGCAGGTCGCGGAAACGCCCGGCGAAGCGCTTGGTGTAGACCGTCGGGGTCACCGCCGACAGCGGTTTTGGCGGCGGGGTGAAACGTTGCGGTGCGTCGATCTCGATGACCTTCGCGGGGATTCTGTCGCTCATTGTCGTGGCCCATCAGGCAGAAGAGGCGCCGCGACTGTACGAACCGCTCTGCACCCGAAACAGATTCAGGTTCGCCGGAAAAAACCATATCAGATGACGAAAAGCGCTCCGTCCCGCGCTGCCAAAGGCCTGGCGTGCTGCGCGATGGAGCGACTGATCGGGCCTGTTGCGGCAACCGGTCGCAGGCCGTCGGGGCAGGGGCGTGGCGCATCTGATCCGGTTTTTCCGGCGTGATCTGCCGCTGTTTTGCACAGCAGGCGCCGGCCACTATTCGCTCAACCGCAAAGTAGTGCGCCGGACGACAGAAGCAGGCCGCTACGCAACGTCCCGAAGGTGGCCTGGCGATGTACCGATACGACGATTACGACCGCGCCCTGGTGCGCGAACGGGTGGTGCAGTTCCGTGACCAGGTGCAGCGGCGCCTGGCCGACGAGCTGAGTGAGGAAGAGTTCCTTCCCCTGCGCCTGCAGAACGGCCTGTACCTGCAGAAGCACGCCTACATGCTGCGGGTGGCGATTCCCTACGGCACCCTGTCCAGCGAGCAGATGCGCACCCTGGCCTGGATCGCCCGCGAGCACGACCGCGGCTACGGCCACTTCACCACGCGGCAGAACATCCAGTTCAACTGGGTCGAGCTGGCGCGCGTGCCGGACATCCTCGAGCGCCTGGCGGACGTCGAGATGCACGCCATCCAGACCTCCGGCAACTGCGTGCGCAACATCACCACCGAGGCTTTCGCCGGCGTTGCCGCCGACGAGTATCTCGACCCGCGCCCGCTGGCGGAGATTCTCCGCCAGTGGTCGACGGTGAACCCCGAATTCCTCTTCCTGCCGCGCAAGTTCAAGATCGCCCTCTGCGCCGCCGAGGAAGACCGCGCGGCGGTGATGATGCACGACATCGGCCTCTACCTGCGCCGCGCCGAAGACGGCGAGCTGCGTCTGAAGGTGATGGTCGGTGGCGGGCTGGGGCGCACGCCGATGCTTGGCCAGGTGATTCGCGACGACCTGCCCTGGCAGCACCTGCTGTCCTACGTCGAGGCCATCCTGCGCGTGTACAACCGGTACGGCCGGCGCGACAACAAGTACAAGGCACGGATCAAGATCCTGGTGAAGGCGCTGGGCATCGAGGCGTTCTCCCGCGAAGTGGAGGAGGAGTGGCAGCACCTGCGCGACGGCGAGGCGCAACTGACGCTCGATGAGTACCAGCGTGTCGCGGCGGCGTTCGATCCGCCGAGCTACAGGGAGAATCAGGAATCGGCCGACGAGCTGGCCTACGGCACCGCGTTGGCCGCCGACGCCGCCTTCGCCCGCTGGGTCTCGCGCAATGTGCGCCCGCACCGGGTGCCGGGCTATGCCAGCGTGGTGCTGTCCACCAAGCCGGGCGCCGAGGCGCCGCCGGGGGACGTGACCGCCGAGCAGATGGAACAGGTGGCCGATTGGGCCGAGCGCTTCGGCTTCGGCGAAATCCGTGTCGCCCACGAACAGAACCTGGTGCTGCCGGACGTGCGCAAGTCCGATCTCCATGCGCTCTGGCGGGAAGCCTGCGCGGCCGGCCTGGGTACGCCAAACCAGGGCCTGCTGACCGACATCATCGCCTGCCCCGGCGGCGATTTCTGCGCGCTGGCCAACGCCAAGTCGATCCCCATCGCCCAGGGCATCCAGCAGCGCTTCGAGGACCTCGACTACCTGCACGACCTGGGCGAACTCAGCCTGAACATCTCCGGCTGCATGAACGCCTGCGGCCATCACCACATCGGCAACATCGGCATCCTCGGCGTCGACAAGAACGGCAGCGAGTGGTACCAGATCACCCTCGGCGGCGCGCAGGGTGTGAAGAGCGCGCTGGGCAAGGTGATCGGCCCGTCGTTCAGCGCCGCCGAGGTGCCGGACGTGATCGAGGCGCTGGTGCGGACCTATGTGGAGCAGCGTGGCGCCGGCGAGCGCTTCGTCGAAACGGTCGAGCGCATCGGCCTGGAGCCTTTCAAGGCGCGGGTCTACTGCCAGGCGGAGGTGCCGGCATGAGGAACCTGATCCGCCTGCAGGATGGCGAGGCGCGGCTGGCGCCGGACGATGCATGGGAGCTGTTGCGCGAAGTGCCGGAAGAGTTGCCACCCGGAAACCTGATCCTGCCGCTGGAATCGTGGCTGGAGTGCAATCTCTGTAGGAGCGAGCTTGCTCGCGAACAGGATTCACCGCAGATACCGGAGCCGGGCGGTTCGCGAGCAAGCTCGCTCCTACAGAAAAGCGGCGTCTGGCTGGGGCCGGACGATGATCCGCAACGACTGGTCGGTCGGTTGGACGAACTGTCGCTGATCGCCATCGACTTCCCCAGTTTCCGCGACGGTCGCGGTTACAGCCTGGCCTACCTGTTGCGCAGCCGTCTCGGCTGGCGCGGGGAGTTGCGCGCGGTGGGCGACGTGCTGCGTGACCAGTTGGCGCATATGCGCCAGTGCGGTTTCGATGCCTTTGCCGTGCGCGAGGACAAGTCCGTGGAAGACGCGCTGAAGGGCCTGGCGGGCCTGAGCGTGCTCTATGGCCGCTCGGTGATCGAGCCGCGTCCGCTGTTCCGTCGCCGCTCCTAGACAGGAGTCGCCGCGCGCGGCAAAGGCTGCAGCGGGTCGGCCAAGCTTGACGCTGTGCCGGGGCACAGGAAAAATGCGGGCATCATCCCCGGCGCCTTGCGCGCCGGCGGTAACCCACGGATTCGAGTGACCCCCAGAATATGCGCATGCGCCTGATGCTGTTGGGTGGCGGTAATGCCCTTGGACAGGCGCTGATCCGCCTTGGCGCCGAGGAAGACATCGGCTTCCTCGCCCCCCGGCCTCCCGAAGGGGGCTGGGATGCCTCCAGCCTCACCGTCCTGCTGGATGACACCCGCCCCGATGCGGTGATCAACCTTGCCTACTACTTCGACTGGTTCCAGGCCGAGAGCGTCAGCGATGCCCGCCTGGCCAGCCAGGAACGTGCCGTGGAGCGCCTGGCCGAACTCTGCCAGCACCATGAGATCCTGCTGATCCAGCCGTCCAGCTATCGCGTGTTCGACGGCGCCCGCGCCACCGCCTACAGCGAGAAGGACGAGCCATTGCCCCTGGGCCCGCGTGGCCAGGCGCTGTGGCGCATGGAGCAATGGGTACGGGCGACCTGTCCGCGCCACGTACTGCTGCGCTTCGGCTGGCTGATCGACGATAGCCGCGAAGGTTCGCTCGGTCGCTTCCTTGAGCGCGCCGAAAAGGAACAGGTGCTGTTCCTCGCCGACGACCGGCGGGGCAACCCGACGCCGGTGGACGACGCCGCGCGGGTGATCCTCTCGGTGCTCAAGCAGCTCGATTGCCAGGCGCCGCTGTGGGGCACCTACCACTACGGCGGCCTGGAGGCCACGACCACCCTGTCCCTGGGCCAGGTGGTGCTCGGCGAGGCCCGCGCCTTCCGTGGCCTGGCCGTGCAGGAACCCAGCCCGCAGGCCCATGCCGTGCGCCCGGACGCCAACGATGAGCCGCAGCACGCGGTGCTCGCCTGCAAGAAAATCCTCCATACCTTCGGCATCAAGCCGCGCGCCTGGCGCGCCGGCCTGCCCGCCTTGCTGGATCGTTATTACCGCCATGTCTGATCATCCTTCCCCCTCCGCGCAGCCCATCCTCATCACCGGCGGTGCGGGGTTCATCGGCTCCCACCTGGCGGACGCGTTGCTGGCGCGGGGCTTTGCCGTGCGCGTGCTGGACGACCTGTCCACCGGCAAGCGCGAGAACCTCGATCCCCGCGTCGAACTGATCGTCGGTGACGTCGCTGATGAGGCTGCGCTGCGAGGCGCGGTGAGCGGTTGCCAGGGCGTCGCGCACCTGGCGGCCGTCGCTTCGGTGCAGGCGTCGGTGGAGGACCCGGTGGGCACCCACCGCGCCAACTTCATCGGCACCCTGAACCTCTGCGAGGCCATGCGTCAGGAGGGCATCCACCGGGTACTGTTCGCCTCCAGCGCGGCCGTCTACGGGCAGAACGGCGAAGGCACCGCCATCGACGAGACCACCGCCAAGGCGCCGCTGACGCCCTACGCGTCGGACAAGCTGGCCAGCGAGTACTACCTGGATTTCTATCGCCGCGAGCATGCTCTGCAACCGGCGATCTTCCGCTTCTTCAACGTCTACGGGCCGCGCCAGGACCCATCGTCGCCCTACTCGGGCGTAATCAGCATCTTCGCCCAGCGCGCCGAACAGGGCCTGCCGATCACCGTGTTCGGCGATGGCGAGCAGACCCGCGATTTCATCTATGTCGGCGACCTGGTCAAGCTGCTGGTGCAGGCTTTGCTGGCCGAGGGCGTGGCGGAGTCGGCGATCAATGTCGGACTGGATCAATCCACCAGCCTGAAGCAACTGCTGGCCGAAATCGGCAAGCTCACCGGCGGGCTGCCGCAGATCACCTACCAGCCGGCGCGCCCCGGCGATATCCGCCACTCGCGCGCGGACAACCGCCGGCTGCTGGCGCGCTACAGTCTGGACGCGCCCACGCCGCTGGCGGAAGGCCTCGCCCAACTGATCACCACCAGGGTTTGTTGATCGCCAGCAGGAAGATGCCGGACAGCGAACCCAGTGCCAGGACGCTGAACAGCGCCTTGCGCGGCTTCGAGGCGCTGCGCAGGGCGAAGGCCGCCAGCACGATGTAGAGCACCAGCAGGCCGATCTTGGCCTGTAGCCAGACCGGCAGCGGCCAGGGCATCGCCAGGTGTACCAGGCCCAGGGCACTGAGCAGCAGCAGGGTATCGATCAGGTGCGGCAGGCCACGCTGCCAGCCCGAGGGACGCTTGTCCCACCAGCTCAGGCCCAGGCGCAGGAGGAAAAGCAGAGTGCTGATGATCGCGAGGCTGACGTGCAGTGCTTTGAGTTCGAGGTACATACCGGTTCCCTAAAAACGAAAAAGGCGCCCTTGGGCGCCTTCTTCACGATTGCTCCGTTAGAAACGGTAGCCGAAACCGACCATGTAAACCCAGGGGTCGACGTCAACATCGACCTTGGTCTTCTGCACGCCTAGTGCAGTGGGGCCGTCGACGCTGGCCTTGGTGTCGATATCCATGTACCAGACCGCGGCGTTGACGAAGGCGTGTTCGTTGAGCATGTAGTCCATGCCCAGCTCGGCGGCCAGGCCCCAGGAGTCCTGCAGCTTCAGGTTGCTGAAACCCTGGTCCTTGCGGTTGCCGGCCAGGTCTTCGTCGAAGAAGGTGGTGTAGTTCACACCCAGGCCACCGTAGGGCTGGAAGGCGGAGCTGGTACCACCCAGGGGGTAGTACTGCAGCAGTACGGTCGGCGGCAGTTGCTTGATGTCAGCCAGCTTGCCGTCCAGGCCGGACAGGCCGGTGGCCTTGTTCAGGCCCTTGACGTCCACCTGGTGGCTGAACGGAGTGGCGGCGACCAGTTCGACGCCGATCTTGTCGGTGAGCAGGTAGGCGAAGGTCAGGCCCAGCTGGGTATCGCTGTTGACGGTAGCCTTGGTGCCGCTGACCTTGGCGCCGTCGAGCTTGATATCGGAACTGCTGTCGTCCGGTGCAACGGTGGCGATACCGCCGCGGACGAGGAAGTCCCCCGCCTTGTGTCCGCGGATGTCCGCAGCCTGGGCCACGACGGGCGTTGCGACGGCGAGTGCAAGAAGCGAGGTGGTGAGCCAGGGCTTGCGCATGATGAGCTCCATATCTCTTTGGTATAAGTGTTGGTGCCTCGAATAGTAGATAGTGCTAAAAGCTCACCTTTGACCTGGCTCAATAAAGCCCGCAGGATTTGTAGGATATCGGGGTGCGGCGAAGCGTCGCGCCTTATTCGCCGGTGTACTCGTAGGGTTCGATGCGACTCGCCTGCATCTGGTAGCCCGCCTCCGCCAGGTCGCTTTCCACGGCCTTCACGCTGAGCGTGCCGATGATCCAGAACGGCTGGTACAACTCATCCACCTTCACCCCCTTGCCGCCTCGAACATAGACGATCTGGTTCGACGGCGGAGCTGGCACGTGGATGCAGGCGCCGTAGTAGGGCACCAACAGGAAGTCGCGCACGGTCTGGCCATCTTCCTCCATTTCCAGAGGCACGATGTAGCCCGGTATTTTCACTTCGTGGCCGTCCAACTGCTGTACCACGGGTGCGTTGGGTATCTGCTGCTTCACCGCCGGGCCACTCTCCGAATTGAGTACATCGGAAAGCTTGGACATATCGTGCAGTGGCACCGGCGGCGGGGGCGGCGGTGCGCCTTCGGGGATCAGCTCGGGCCAGGTGAGTTCACGCGGCGTGCCTGCCCAGGTGGCGAAGCTGGTCAGCATCAGCAGCAGGAAAAGCAGGCGGCGCATCGGGGTTCCTCAGAGGCGAATGGACAGCCCATCGGCCAATGACTGCCGATAGGCGCGCCACGCCGGGACACAGCCGATCAGCAGCGCGGCCAGGAGTATGCCGCCCAGCAGCGCTCCTTCATAGGTACTGGGCGGCGTCAGCGGCAGGAAGATTCCGTAGCTGGCCTGCACGTAGCCCTGGCTGGCGGCGATGCCGGCGTAGAGCAGCCCGACACCCAGCGCCACGCCCGCCAGCGCCAGGGCGAAGGCCTCGGCCACCAGCAGCCCGAAGATGTGCCAGGGCCGCGCGCCCACCGAGCGCAGGATGGCCATCTCGCGGCGGCGTTCGTTGAGGCTGGTGAGGATCGCCGTGAGCATGCCGATCAGGCCGGTCAGCACGACGAACAGCGAGACCACGAACAGCGCCTTCTCCGCCGTGCCCATCAGGCCCCACAACTCTTGCAGCGCCACGCCCGGCAGGATCGCCATCAGCGGCTCGCCGCCGTACTCGTTGATCTGTCGCTGCAGGGTGAAGGTCGCGACCTTGCTCTTCAGGCCGAGCAGGAAGGCGGTGATCGCCTTGGGTTGCAGGTCCATGCCGCGCGCCTGATCCTCGCTGACGCGCGCGGCGCCGCGTGCCGGGACACCGTTCTGCCAGTCGACGTGCAGCGCCTCCATGCCCTGCAGCGAGATGTGCAGGGTGCGGTCCACCGGCGTGCCGGTGCGCTTGAGGATACCGACCACGGTGAACGGCTTGTCGTCGTGCTGCACCAGGCTGATGGTGCTGACGCCGTGGGCCAGGACGATCCTGTCGCCCAGCTTGTAATGCAGGGCCTGCGCGACTTCCGCGCCGAGCACCACGTCGAACAGGTCCTGGCCGAACGGCCGACCCTCGGCGAGTTCCAGCGTCTGCCCACGGCCGAAGCGGTAGTGCTCGAAGTAGCCGGTGTCGGTGCCCATGACGCGGTAGCCGCGGTGCGAATCGCCCAGGGAAATCGGGATGGCCCATTTCACCAGCGGGCTGTGGGTGACGGTTTCGTAGCTTTCCCAGCGGATGTTGTTGGTGGCGTTGCCGATGCGGAACACCGAGTAGAGCAGCAGGTTCACCGAGCCCGAGCGTGCACCGACGATCAGGTCGGTGCCGGAGATGGTGCTGGCGAAGCTGGCCTTGGCCTCGGTGCGCACGCGCTCCACCGCCAGCAGCAGGCAGGCGGAGAGGGCGATGGCGAAGATGGTCAGCAGCGCGGTGAAGCGGCGGTTGGACAGGCTGGCGAGCGCCAGGCGCAACAGGTACATGCTCAGATTCCCGGAGCGCGGGCGGCGCGGTTGAGGTCGGTCAGCGACAGGCTGCGATCGAACAGGGGCGCCAGGCTCTGGTCGTGGCTGACGAACAGCAGGCTGGCGCCGGCCTCGCGGCATTCGGCGAACAGCAATTGGAGGAAGGCTTCGCGGGCGTCGGCGTCCAGCGCCGAGGTCGGCTCGTCGGCGATCACCAGTTCCGGCTGGCCGATCAGTGCGCGGGCGGCGGCGACGCGCTGCTGCTGGCCGATCGACAGGCTGTCGGCGCGGCGCTCGATCAGCGCCGCATCGCCCAGGTCGAGGTGCCCCAGCAGTGCTTCGGCGGCCTTGGCCACGCTGCCGTGGCGCAGGGTCGCGCGCTCGGCGCGGCTGTGGGAGAAGTGGCAGGGCAGTTCGACGTTCTCCCGCACCGAGAGGAACGGCAGCAGGTTGAACTGCTGGAAGATGTAGCCGGTGTGGTCGACGCGAAAGTGATCGCGGCGCGCTGACTTCATCTGCGCGATGTCCTCGCCGAGAAGCTTCACGCTGCCACGCTGGGGGCGCTGTACGCCGCCGAGCAGGCCGAGCAGGGTGGTCTTGCCGCTGCCGGACGGGCCCTTGAGGAACAGGGTCTCGCCACGGGCCAGCGCGAAGGCGGGGATGTCCAGCAGCTCCGCCTGGCCGGGCCAGGCGAAGCCGAGGTTGTCGAGTTCGAGCAGTGCGGTCATTTCGTCTGTTCGGGAATCAGAAGTTCAGGGTCGGGTTGGCGGCGGTCAATTCTGCACCTTGCTGGCCGCTCGGGCCGATCAGTTGTACCTGAATCTTCTGGGTCGCCGGGAATCGCTTGAACAGCGGTGCGAAATCGAGGGTGGCAAGATCCTGCGGCTGGGCGCAGGTCAGCTGGTAGTGGGCATCGATGTCGGCGTGTTGGTGACCTTCGTGCTCGTCGTGGTCGCCATCTGCATGTTCGTGGTCATGATCGTGGTCTTCCGTCTTGGGCGCATCGCCGAACAGCGGGCTGGAGAGTTCCACCGACTGCACGCTGCACTGGGCCGAGGCGGGCAGGGCGAGCAGTTGCAGCGGCTGCTTGAGCTGGGCCTGCACGGCGGCGACCGTGGCCTTGTCGGCGTCGCTGGTGGCGGCGTGCTCGAAGCCGACGAAGTTCATCGCCGGGCTGTCCATCTCCAGCTCCAGGGTCTTGCCGTCGAGGGCGACGTTGAGCTGGGCGACGCCATGCTCGTGCTTGCCGAGGCTGCCGTGTTCATGTTCGTCGTGGGCTTGGGCGGCGATAGGCAGCAGGGCGACAGCGAGGAGCAGGGGGCGCATGGGAAACTCCGGTCCGTTGAATGATTTTGTTACGTTATAACAGATGAATTATTAACGCCAGCTTAGCGTGCGTTTGGCGCGCCGGCCGTGCCGTGGGAGCATGCGCGAAAGGCCGCGAGGAGAAGGGCGATGCTGAGAATCAAGGGCACCATCGGCGACTGGCCGGTGGACCTCACCGTGGAGATGGATGACGCCGACTGGGCGCGGCTGGCGCAGAACCTGCCGGCTGCCGCCGTGGCGCCGGTGGCCTCTGTCGAGCAGGCACCGGCAGCGAGCGCGCCGGTGGATCAGCTGTGGCTGGCGGCGCAGGACCTGCTGCGCCGCAGTGGCAGCAGCGAAGGGCCGCAACTGCTGGATGAGCTGGCGGCGCTGGCGGGCAGTGCCGGAGCGGCGAAGGGGCTGCTGGTGCGCCTGCGGCACAGCCCGAAGGTGAAGATCGAGGTGCGCGAGGGTGTGCAGGTGTTCAACTGGATCGAGGAGTAACGGCTTTTCGTAGGAGCGAGCTTGCTCGCGAACAGCCCGCCACGGGGTTGGTTCGCGAGCAAGCTCGCTCCTACAAGGGCGGTTCCGCCGCAGGGGATCAGTAGAGGACGTTCGCCAGCTTGCGGCGATAGGCGATCACCAGCGGGTGGTCGTTGCCCAGCAGGTCGAACACCTGGACCAGCGTCTTGCGCGGCAGGTCCTCGCCGTAGCTGCGGTTGCGCACGAACAGCTTGAGCAGGGCGTCCAGCGCCGCCTCGTACTGCTGGCGGGCCAGTTGCTGGACGGCCAGTTGGTACGTGGCTTCGTCGTCGTTGACGTCGGCAGCCAGGCGGGTCTTCAGCGTGGCAGCGTCCGGGAGGCCTTCGGCCTGGCGGAGGAAGGTCAGCTGGGCCTTGGCGGCGGCCAGCGCCTGCTTGTGATCGTCGCT
Source organism: Pseudomonas sp. ATCC 13867 (assembly GCF_000349845.1). Taxonomy (NCBI): domain Bacteria; kingdom Pseudomonadati; phylum Pseudomonadota; class Gammaproteobacteria; order Pseudomonadales; family Pseudomonadaceae; genus Pseudomonas; species Pseudomonas sp. ATCC 13867. Next base: position 687,741 of record NC_020829.1, read on the forward strand.
CTTCACCGCGCCGAGCACGGTTTCGGCTTCGCCCAGTTCGCCGCGCTCGGCGAGGCAGCGGGCATAGAGGATCAGTGCGGCGGCGTTGCTGTTGTCTTCGCCCAGCAGGGCTTTCAACTGGGCTTCGGCCTCGGCGAAGCGACCCTCGCTGAAGGCGGCCTGCGCCAGTTCCAGCGGGTCGGCGGCCGCCGGAGCCGGAGGCTGCACGTGCTGTTCGAGCATCTGGCGGATCGCCGATTCGGGCTGCGCGCCGGCGAAGCCGTCCACCGGCTGGCCGTCCTTGAACAGCACCACGGTGGGCAGGCTGCGGATGCCGAAGCGCATCACGATGTCCTGCTCGACGTCGCAGTTGACCTTGGCCAGCAGCAGCTCGCCCCGGTAGGACTCGGTGATCTGCGCCAGCAGCGGCATCAGCGCCTTGCACGGGGCACACCAGTCGGCCCAGAAGTCCACCAGGACCGGCTTGTGGAAGGAGTTCTCGATGACCACCTGATCGAAGTTGGCGATCGAGGCGTCGAAGATGTAGGGCGTATCGCTCATGGGCAATCTCGGGCGAGTGGGGCGATGGGGTGGTTGCCACTATAAGTGGGGGCGCTCTTTTACGGAAACAACCTCCGGTTGGCGGGCGGCGTGGACGGGCTTTGCCCGCCTTTCGCGGACGGAGTCCGCTCCTGCGCGAGCAACGATGTTCCCCGTTACCCGCAGGAGCGGACTCCGTCCGCGATAAGGCCGCGAGAGGCTAGCCGCGCCGCGCGTGATACAGGCTGACGTGCCTGAATTCCGCCGGCTCCGCCAGATCCGGCCAGGTGCAGCCGTCGAGGATCGCCAGACGCTGATACAGCGGGTGGCTGAAGTCGCGGACCCGCGAGTCGGCCACCAGGGCTTCGCGGCCACGGCTGAGGAAGGCGTCCAGCAGCGGCAGGTTGGCGCGGTCGTAGAGCACGTCGGCGACGATGATCAGGTCGAAGCGGTCGATCTCCTTGAAGAAATCGTCCGAGTAGCTCAGCTCCACGCCGTTCAGTTCGGCGTTGGCGCGGCAGGCTTGCAGCGCCAGCGGGTCGAGGTCGCAGGCCACCACTTCGGCGGCGCCGGCTTTCGCGGCGGCGATGGCGGCGATGCCGGAGCCCGCGCCGAAATCCAGCACGCGCTTGCCGCGCACCCATTCCGGCTTGTCGGCCAGCCAGTGCGCCAGCACCAGGCCGCTGGCCCAGCAGAAGCACCAGTAGGGCGGCTCTTCGAGAATGCGCCGGGTTTCGTCCGGGCTGAAGGCGCGGTCCATGTTCTGCGCGTCGATCAGCCAGAGATCGATGTCGGTGCCGGGCAGGCGCTCGGCCACCAGGCGGGCGTCGCCCAGCAGTTCGCTCAGGGCCTGTTGCAGTTGCCGGGGCGCGCTCATGGTGCACGCTCCAGACGCAACTCGCCCAGGGCGCGGGTTTCCGGCCGGGTGATGCGCACCGGTGGCAGACGCCAGGCCAACTGGCCGGATTGCGAGACGCGGCCATGCAGCTCGACGCGGGCGTTGGCCGGGAAGGACTGCGGATTGAACACCAGGCGGAAGGGCAGGGCCTGCCCGGTGGCCAGCAGCTTTTCGCTGGAGAGCAAGCGCTGCGGGCGGTCGCGTTCATCGATCACCAGCAGCGCGAGCTCCACCTCGCCGCCAGCGGGCAGGTAGCCCTGGCTGCTGCTGAGCAGGCCGGTCAACTCGCGCATGTTGGCCGGCAGGACCGGCTCGACCACTGCGGCGCGGACAGGCGTGGTCTGCTGCGGGGGCGACGCCGGCTTGTCGCTGGAACAGGCGGCGAGCAGGGCGATGAGGGACAGGCAGAGAAGACGGGCGGACATGGGCGGACTCCATCGCGGCACATTTCCAGGCGGGCGCCTGTATAGCCTAAAGCGTCGGGCTTGTCTCGGGGGCCAGGGTTTCATTGGCGAAGCGATGCGCTACCATGAGCCTTTCCCTCATGCGTACAAGACCCGCCCATGCATTGTCCCTTCTGCGGCGCCCACGACACCAAAGTCATCGATTCGCGCCTGGTCGCCGAGGGCGATCAGGTTCGTCGCCGCCGCGAATGCCTGGCGTGCGGTGAGCGCTTCACCACTTTCGAGACCGCCGAACTGGTGATGCCGCGCCTGATCAAGCAGGATGGCAGCCGCCAGCCGTTCGACGAGGACAAGTTGCGCGCCGGCATGCAGCGCGCGCTGGAGAAGCGCCCGGTGAGCATCGAGCGGCTGGAGGAGGCGCTGGCGCATATCAAGCACAAGCTGCGCGCCACCGGCGAGCGCGAGGTGAAGTCGCGGGTGCTGGGGGAGTTGGTGATGGCCGAGCTGGAGAAGCTCGATGAAGTCGCCTATATCCGCTTCGCCTCGGTGTACCGCCGCTTCCAGGACCTCAACGAGTTCCGCGAGGAGATCGAGCGCCTGGCCCGCGAGCCGTCGAAAGAATGAGCGCGCGCGACGACATGAACACCTTCGATGAAGCCTGGATGGCCCGCGCCATCGAACTGGCGCGCAAGGGCTGGTATTCCACCCATCCCAATCCCCGGGTCGGCTGCGTCATCGTGCGCGACGGCGAAGTGGTCGGCGAAGGCTGGCACCTGCGCGCCGGCGAACCCCACGCGGAAGTCCACGCCCTGCGCCAGGCCGGCGACAAGGCCCGTGGCGCGACCGCTTACGTCACCCTGGAGCCCTGCAGCCACTTCGGCCGCACGCCGCCGTGCGCGGATGCGCTGGTGAAGGCCGGCGTGGCGCGGGTGGTGGCGGCCATGCAGGACCCCAATCCGCGGGTGGCCGGCAGCGGCATGAAACGCATCGCCGAGGCGGGTATCGAGGTGCGCTCTGGCGTACTGGAGAACGAAGCCCGCGCGCTCAACAAGGGTTTCCTCAAACGCATGGAAACCGGCCTGCCCTTCGTGCGGGTGAAGCTGGCCATGAGCCTGGACGGCCGCACCGCGATGGCCAGCGGCGAGAGCCAGTGGATCACCGGGCCGGCGGCACGCCGGGCCGTGCAGCGGCTGCGCGCGCAATCGAGCGTCGTGCTGTCCGGCGCCGATACCGTGCTGATGGATGATGCGCGGCTGACCGTCCGACCGGACGAGCTCGGTCTGGATGCCGAACAGACCGAACTGGCGATGCGCCGCCCGCCGTTGCGGGTGCTGATCGATGGTCGTCTGCGCGTGCCGCTCGGCGCGGCCTTCTTCCAGGCGGGAGCGGCGCTGGTGGTCAGCACGCGGGAAGCCCCGGGTTACGCCGAGGCCGGTCACGAATTGCTGGTGCTGGCCGGGAACGACGGTCAGGTCGATCTGCCGGCACTGATGGCCGAGCTGGGCCGCCGTGGCGTCAACGAGGTGCTGGTGGAAGCAGGGCCGCGCCTGGCCGGCGCCTTCGCCTGCCAGGGGCTGGTGGACGAGTACTGCATCTTCATGGCGCCCAAGCTGCTCGGCTCCTCCGCGCGCCCGTTGCTGGAGCTGCCGCTGGAGCGCATGGCGGAGTCCCGCGAGCTGACGATCAGCGACATCCGCGCGGTGGGCGACGACTGGCTGGTCACCGCCAGACCGCGCTGATGGCCGCCAATACCCCCGTCCTTCCGCTGAGATCGTCGGTCATCCCCGCGAGCACGGACAACCCGATAAGACAACAGAACCTTCCGACTTGTGCCCGCCTGTGGTAAAACGCCACACGCGGTCGGCGTTGTAGACGACCGCGATTGACGTTCTCAGGGCGGGGTGCAAGTCCCCACCGGCGGTAATGGCGCGCAATGCGTCTAGCCCGCGAGCGCTTGCCGAACCGCTTCGCCGGAGGGCAAGGTCAGCAGACCCGGTGTGATTCCGGGGCCGACGGTAATAGTCCGGATGAAGAGAGAACGGGATGAGCCAGCGGGGCGCGTCCGCGCGCGTCCGCGTAATCCCTTCGATCCGATACGCCCTGTTTTCTAACCGAAACAGGAGTTCGCTGCTATGCAACATCGTTCCCGGTCGGCTGCGCGGTCCAGTGTCCGCGATCACGCCGCTCCTGCCGTGTGGGAGGTCCCATGTTCACCGGCATAATCGAATCCATCGGCACCATTGCCTCCATCACCCCCAAGGGCGGTGACGTGCGCCTGTACGTGAAGACCGGCAAGCTCGATCTGGCCGACGTCAAGCTCGGCGACAGCATCGCGGTCAACGGTATCTGCCTGACGGCGGTGGAACTGCCCGGCGACGGCTTCTGGGCCGACGTCAGCCGCGAGACCCTGGCGCGCACCGCCTTCGCCCAGCTCAAGATCGGCAGCCGGGTGAACCTGGAGAAGGCCCTGACCCCGACCACCCGCCTGGGCGGCCATCTGGTCAGCGGCCACGTCGATGGCGTCGGCGAGATCGTCAAGCGCGAGGAAAATGCCCGCGCCATCCAGTTCACCGTGCGCGCACCGCGCGAGCTGGCCAAGTACATCGCGCTCAAGGGCTCGATCACCGTGGACGGCACCAGCCTGACGGTGAACGCGGTCAACGGCGCCGAGTTCGAGCTGACCATCGTCCCGCATACCGTGCAGGAGACGATCATGGCCGACTACCGCGGTGGTCGCCTGGTCAACCTCGAAGTCGATCTGCTGGCGCGCTACCTGGAGCGTCTGCTGCTGGGTGACAAGGCGGCGGACCCCGTTGCCGGTTCCGGCGGCATCACCGAAGCATTCCTGGCCGAAAACGGCTTCCTGAAACACTGATAAGGCGCGTCCCCGTATGGCACTCAACAGCATTGAAGAACTGCTCGACGACATGCGTCAGGGCAAGATGGTCATCCTCATGGATGACGAGGACCGTGAGAACGAAGGCGACCTGATCATCGCCTCCGAGTGTGTCCGCACCGAAGACATCAACTTCATGGCCCGCTTCGCCCGTGGCCTGATCTGCATGCCGATGACCCGCGAGCGCTGCGAGCGCCTGGGCATCCCGCTGATGGTGCAGCGCAACGGTTCCGGCTTCGGCACCAAGTTCACCGTCTCCATCGAGGCCGCCGAAGGCGTCACCACCGGCATCTCCGCCGCTGACCGCGCCCGCACCGTGCAGGCCGCCGCGGCGAAGAACGCTGTCGCTGCCGACATCGTCAGCCCCGGCCACATCTTCCCGCTGATGTCGCAGCCCGGCGGCGTACTGGCTCGCGCCGGCCACACCGAAGCGGCCTGCGACCTGGCACGCATGGCCGGCTTCGAGCCGTCCGGCGTGATCTGCGAGATCATGAACGACGACGGCACCATGGCCCGTCGCCCGGAGCTGGAAGAGTTCGCCCAGCAGCACGGCATCAAGATCGGCACCATCGCCGACCTGATCCACTACCGCCTGATCCACGAGCGCACCGTCGAGCGCCTCGCCGAGCAGCCGCTGGATACCGAACTGGGCCAGTTCAAGCTGATCACCTACCGCGACTCCGTGGAAGGCGACGTGCACCTGGCGCTGACCCTGGGCAACGTCTGCCCGGAAGAGCCGACCCTAGTGCGCGTGCACAACCCCGACCCGCTGCGCGACCTGCTGATGGTCAACCAGGCGGGTCGCTGGAGCCTGCGCGCGGCGATGGCCAAGGTGGCCGAGGCCGGTACCGGCGTGGTCCTGCTGCTGGGCCATCAGGTCGGCGGCGACGACCTGCTGGCGCATGTCCGCGAGATCACCAATACCCCGGCGCCCGTGCAGAAACCGACCACCACCTACAGCACCGTGGGTGCCGGTTCGCAGATCCTGCGCGACCTGGGCGTTCGCAAGATGCGCCTGATGTCGGCGCCGATGCGCTTCAACGCGATATCCGGTTTCGACCTGGAGGTAGTAGAATACCTGCCCGCTGACGGGCAGCACTGATCGCTGCTGCGCTTGGTCGTGCCGCGTTGGGAATCGCCTTAAAATGCTCATTTACTCCAGTAAACTGCGCTTTTTCGGCGATTCCCGCCTTGCCCGACCTACACTCGCGACGCGCTCAGTGCTACCCGAATGAACCTCGCCGCCGTGCCCTGGTACGGCGGCGCCGTTCTTCTACCCTATTTGCGGAGCGTCACGCTGACGCTTCGGCTCTTTAACAGTGAGACTTGTCCATGACCCTGAAGACCATCGAAGGTACCTTCATCGCCCCCAAAGGCCGCTTCGCCCTGGTGGTTGGCCGCTTCAACAGCTTCGTGGTGGAAAGCCTGGTGGAAGGCGCCATCGACGCGCTGGTGCGCCACGGCGTCGCCCAGAGCGACATCACCGTGATCCGCGCTCCGGGCGCCTTCGAAATCCCGCTGGTAGCGCAGAAAGTCGCCCAGCGCGGCGAGTTCGACGCCATCATCGCCCTCGGCGCGGTAATCCGTGGCGGCACCCCGCACTTCGAATACGTTGCCGGTGAGTGCACCAAGGGTCTGGCGCAGGTTTCCCTGCAGTTCGGCGTGCCGGTCGCCTTCGGCGTGCTGACTGTCGACTCCATCGAACAAGCCATCGAGCGCTCCGGCACCAAGGCCGGCAACAAAGGCGCCGAAGCTGCCCTGTCCGCCCTGGAAATGGTGAGCCTGCTGTCGCAGCTGGAGGCCAAGTGAGCACCCAGGACGGCAACACTCCGGCAAAGCCCGCCAAGCCGAACAAGATCGCCATGCGTCGCAAGGCCCGCAGCCTCGCGGTGCAGGCCCTGTATTCCTGGCAGATGGCTGGCCAGCCGCTCAACGAGATCGAGGCGACCTTCCGTACCGACAACGATTTCAGCGATGTCGACGGCGCCTACTTCCACGAAATCCTGCACGGCGTACCGCGCCTGAAGAGCGACCTGGACAAGGAGTTCACCCCTTGCCTGGACCGCGCGCTGGAAGAAATCGATCCGGTTGAGCTGGCGATCCTGCGCCTGGCCACCTACGAGCTGCGCAATCGCCTGGACGTGCCGTACAAGGTCGTCATCAACGAAGGTATCGAGCTGGCCAAGACCTTCGGCGCCACCGACGGACACAAGTTCGTCAACGGCGTGCTGGACAAGCTCGCTCCGCGCCTGCGCGCCGCCGAACTGCGTGGCGCCAAGCGCTGAGAACCTGTCCATGCTCTTACTGCGAGACCGTGATCGGAACTCATGCGCTGCCCGGAATCCTCATTTATGGCTCATAAACTCCGGTTCCTGTGCTGCTCTTCGTTCCGCTGACGGCCTCTCGCTACAGATCCTGAACAGGTTCTGAGCATGGGTGAGTTCGAGCTGATCCGTCGCTACTTCGCCTCGGCCGCCTGTGCGGCCGGCGGCGAGGCCGTGGCATTGGGGATCGGCGACGACTGTGCGCTCCTCGCGCCCAAGGCCGGCGAACAGCTGGCGATCTCCACCGATACCCTGGTCGTCGGCGTGCATTTTCCGGCCGTCTGCGATCCCTTCCTGCTCGGCCAGCGCGCCCTGGCGGTGTCCGCCAGCGACCTTGCCGCGATGGGCGCCTCGCCCATCGGTTTCACCCTTGCCCTGACCCTGCCCGAGGCCGACCCGGCCTGGCTGGAAGGTTTCGCCCGTGGCCTGAACCTGAAGGCCCAGGAGTGTGCCCTGGCGCTGATTGGCGGCGATACCACCCGTGGCCCGCTGTCCATGACGATCACCGTGTTCGGTGGCGTACCCGCCGGACAGGCGATTACCCGTGCCGGCGCCCGGCCGGGTGACCTGCTCTGCGTCGGCGGTGCGTTGGGCGAGGCGGGCGGCGCGCTGCCGCTGGTACTGGGCGAGATGACCGCCGAGCCGGCCGTCGCCGAGCCGCTGCTGGCGCGCTACTGGTCGCCCCGGCCGCAACTGGCCTTCGGCCAGGCGCTGCGCGGCAAGGCCAGTGCGGCGCTGGACATCTCCGACGGACTGCTCGCCGACTGCGGGCATATCGCCCGCGCCTCCGGCGTCGCGCTGATCGTCGAAGCCGAGCGTCTGCCGACGAGCGCGCCGCTGGAAGCGCTGCTGGGCGCCGAGCGGGCCCGGCAACTGAAACTCGGCGCCGGTGATGATTACGTGCTGGCCTTCACGTTGCCGCCCGAGCATTTGTCCGGCCTTTCCGCGAACTGGCCGCAGCTGTGCGTGGTCGGTAGGGTGGAGGCCGGCTCCGGTGTCCGCGTGCTGGACGGGCAGGGCGCCGATATCACGCCGCGTCAGGGCGGCTACCTGCATTTCATGGAGTGACCGTGACAGAACACCCCAACCAGGCCCCCGCGCAACCCGTACCCCATTCGGTGTGGCACAACCCCTGGCATTTCCTGGCCTTCGGCTTCGGCTCCGGCACCCTGCCCAAGGCGCCCGGCACCTGGGGCTCGCTGGTTGCGCTACCCTTCATACCACTGTGGCAGATGCTCCCGGACTGGGGGTACTGGCTGATGCTGGGTGTGACCATGCTGTTCGGCTTCTGGCTGTGCGGCAAGGTCGCCGACGATCTGCGCGTGCACGATCACGAGGGGATCGTCTGGGACGAAATGGTCGGCATGTGGATCACCCTCTGGCTGGTACCGGAGGGCTGGTGGTGGCTGCTGGTCGGTTTCGTGGTGTTCCGCATCGTCGATATCTCCAAGCCGTGGCCGATCAGTTGGATCGACCGCAACGTCCACGGCGGCGTGGGCATCATGCTGGATGATGTGCTGGCGGGCGTGTTCGCCTGGCTGGTGATGCAGGGGCTGATCTGGGGTTGGGCCCGCTGGTTGATCTGAGAGCCTGAGGACGATCGATGCGCCGACTGCTGTACCTGCTCTGTGTACTGTGGTGGCTACCGGCGTGGGCGGAGGCTCCACCCACTGAAATCCGTGTCGCCAGTGAGGTGTGGGTCAACTACAGCCAGGCCGACGGACGTGGGCTGGCGTGGGACCTGCTGCGAGAGCTGTACGAGCCGGAGGGCATACGCCTGGTTCCGCGCAGTGAGCCGTATGTGCGTTCGGTCGGCCTGGTGCAGCGTGGCGAGGCGGATGCCTGGGTCGGCTCCTATCGCGATGAGATCGACAACGTGATCTACCCGCGCTGGCCCTATGACGTCGATCCCATCGGCGCCCTGGGGCTCCGGGATTCCCCGGCGCCGAAGCTGGCCAACCTGGGTCGGTTCCGCCTGGCCTGGATGCGTGGCTACGCCTTCGACCGCTACCTGGATCATCTGCGGCAGCGCAATGAACTGCAGCGTCGCAGCTCGGCCTTGCCGATGCTCGACAGCCGCCGGATCGACTATTTCATCGACGCCCGCCCCGAGCTGGAGGAAATGCTCCAGGGCGTCGATGCCAGCGCCTACCGGATCACCGATATCGCATCGATTCCGCTGTATCTTGGCTTCGCCAACAACGAACGTGGCCGCGCGCTGGCGCGGCTGTTCGATGCGCGCATGCAGACGCTCTACCAGAATGGTGAGCTGGAGCGCCTGTTCGCCCGCTGGCATTGGCCCTATGACCCACTGAAGCCGCTGCTGCCACCCAAGGAGTGATCGTGATGCCGCGTCTGTTCCTGCTGTTCTGCCTGACCCTCTGCGCCACGCTGGCGCTGGCTGCGCCCCAGGTGCGCGTGGTGGGGCTGTTCCCCGGTGCGGCGGTGCTCAACATCGACGGCCAGCGCAAGCTGCTCAAGGTCGGCCAGGTGGGCCCGGGAGGGGTGCAACTGATCAGCGCCGATGCCCACAAGGCGGTGGTCCGCGTCGGCGGTGTGGAGCAGACCTATGCGCTGGAGCGCGAATACAGCGGCGGTGGCTATTCGGCGCCGGCGGCGCGTACCGAAATGAGCATTGCCCGTGGCACGGGCGGTCATTACTGGGTTTCCGGGACCATCAACAACCAGAGTGCGCAGTTCCTGGTGGACACCGGCGCCACCTCGGTGGCGATGAACGAAGGTCAGGCGCGCCGCCTGGGCATCGATTACCGCGCCGTCGGCACGCCGATGATGGCTTCCACCGCCAGCGGCACGGCCAAGGGCTGGCGGGTGACCCTCAACAGCGTGAAGCTCGGCGGCGTCGAGGTGCTGGGAGTGGAGGCGGTGGTGCTGGACGGCGAATTTCCCACCGAGATCCTGCTTGGCATGAGCTACCTCAATCGCGTCGGCTGGCGCGAAGAGCAGGGCATGATGTACATCCAGGCCAAGCACTGAGACGGAGGGCGGAGCCCTTCCATCGATGGTGTCGATGCTTATCTCGCAGAATTCGCAATGACGGTGCGGCCGGCGCTGCTGCTACAATGCCGGTCCTCCTTCCCTAGATAAATCTTTCAGGAGTTTCCGGTGTCTGTCGTTTTCGTCGCCGCCTCCAAGCTGCCCACCCCTTTCGGCGAGTTCACCATGCATGGCTTCCTCGATGAGGAAACCGGCAAGGAACACGTTGCCCTGACGATGGGCCTGCTCGACGACGGCCAGCCGGTGCTGGGGCGTCTGCATTCCGAGTGCCTGACCGGCGATGCGCTGTTCAGCCTGCGCTGCGACTGCGGTTTCCAGCTCGAAGGCGCACTCTCGGCCATCGCCAAAGAAGGGCGCGGCGTGCTGCTGTACCTGCGTCAGGAAGGCCGCGGTATCGGCCTGCTCAACAAGATCCGCGCCTACGCCCTGCAGGACGAAGGCGCGGACACCGTGGAAGCCAACCTGGCCCTGGGCTTTGGCGCCGACCAGCGTGACTACGCGATGTGCCTGCCGATGCTCAAGCACCTGGGCGTCTGCTCGCTGAAGCTGATGACCAACAACCCGCGCAAGGTGAAGGCGCTGGAAGGCTACGGCCTGACCGTTGCCGAGCGCGTGCCGCTGCAGAAGGGCCTGAACCCGCACAACAAGCGCTACCTGCAGACCAAGGCAGGCAAGCTGGGCCACATGCTGGGCAACATGCATCAGGGCGAAGCCGAGGCCGAGGCATCCGCTTCGTGAACCGCGCCGCTGCCCGGCGCCGGCTGAATCTGCTCTGGTGGCTGCTGCTGGCGCTCGCGCTGGCACCGCAGCAACTGATGCTGGCGCTGGTGGGCGATGCGCCCTGGCCGGACTCGCTGGCCACGCCGGTATTCGTCGTCGGCCTTCTGTCGATGTTCCTCACCCTGCCGTTGTTCCGCCGCTACAAGCATGCGCTGATTGCCGCCGGCAAGGCCCGCGACGGCGCGGATGAACCTGCCGCCTGGCATGTGCTGGGCGCCGCGCAGCGCCGTGGTGGGCTGGTCGGCAGCCTGCCGGCGTGGACCGGTGCCGTGGCGGTGCTGGTCGACCTGCATGGCGTCCCCGTCCTGCTGCTGGGCTTCGCCAGTCTGATCATCCTCTGGCTGTACCGCCTGCCGCGCCAACTGGCCTGATGCGTCGCCTTCTCTGCCTGCTCCTGCTGCTTGCCGGCCTGCCTGTCGCGGCGGCGGAGCGAGTGGTCAGCCTGGCGCCGTCCCTCACCGACATGGTGCTCGAACTGGGCGCGGCCGACCGGCTGGTCGGCGTGCTCGACGGTGGGCCGCGTCCGCCGGCGCTGAACGGCATGGCCTCGGTGGGGCGCTACGGGCAGGTGAACCTGGAGCAGGTGCTCAACCTGCATCCCGACCTGCTGCTGGTGTGGCCGGGTGCGGTGCCGGAAGCGCAACTGGCCCGGCTGAAGTCCTTCGGTATCCCCCTCTACATCGTCGATCCCCACCGCCTGGAAGATGTCGCGCGGCAACTGCGCGAGCTGGGCGAACGCCTGGGCCGGCAGGAGCAGGGGCAGGCCCTGGCGCGGCAGTTCGAGGTGCGCTTGCAGGCGCTGCGCAGCCAGTACCGCCGGGAGCGGCCGTTGAAGGTGTTCTATCAGGTCTGGAATCGCCCGCTGTACACGCTGGGCGGCAACCAGATCATCAGTGATGCGCTGGCCGTCTGCGGCGGCCGGAATCTGTTCGCCGACCTCAGCCTGCCGGCGCCGCAGGTCAGCCAGGAGGCCGTGCTGGCGCGCGACCCGGAGGTGATCCTGGGCGGCAGCCATGCCGAGCTGCAAGCCTGGACGCAGATGCCGCAACTGACCGCCACCCGCCTGGGGCAGCTCTGGTCGATCCCGGACAAGAACCTGGAGCGGCCGAGCTACGCGATGCTCGATGCCACCGAGAAGCTTTGCCGGTTGCTGGCGGGGGCGAAGGTCGCGGACTGAGCCGGGCGGGGGTCGCGAGCAAGCTCGCTCCTACAAGGGCGTGCCGAGTTGCTGCTCTTCGTAGTGGCGAGTTTGCTCGCGAACAGGCCGGATCAGCGACCCGCTGTCAGAACCCTTCCAGCACGATCTTGCCCTTGGCCGTGTTGCTTTCCAGCAGCGCATGGGCGCGGCGCAGGTTGGCCGCGTCGATCCTGCCGAAGTGCTCGCCCAGGGTGGTCTTCAGCACGCCGCTGTCGATCAGCCCGGCCACGCGCTGCAGCAGCTTGTGCTGCTCGATCATGTCGTCGGTCTGGAACATCGAGCGGGTGTACATGAACTCCCAGTGCAGCGACAGGCTCTTCTGCTTGAGCAGGCGCACGTCCAGCTTCTCCGGATCGTCGATCAGCGCCAGGCGGCCCTGCGGGCGCAGGCTGGCGACGATCTCGGCGAGGTGCGCGTCGGTCTGGTTGAGGCTGGCCACGTGGGTGACTTCGCCGACGCCGATGCGCTTGAGCTCCTCGCTCAGCGGCTTGCGGTGATCGATCACATGGTGCGCGCCGAGGTTGCGTACCCACTCCTGGGTTTCCGGACGCGAAGCGGTGCCGATCACGGTCATGCCGGTGAGTTGGCGCGCCAGCTGGGTGAGGATCGAGCCGACACCGCCGGCGGCGCCGACGACCAGCAGGCTCTGCCCGGCGCTGGCGCTGCCTTCGGCCACCTGCAGACGGTCGAACAGCAGTTCCCAGGCCGTAATGGTCGTCAATGGCAGGGCGGCGGCATGGGCGAAATCCAGGCTGGTCGGCATCGCGCCGACGATACGCTCGTCCACCAGTTGCAGTTCGGCATTGCTGCCGGGGCGGGTCAGGTCGCCGGCGTACCAGACCTTGTCGCCAGGCTTGAACAGGCTGACTTCGCTGCCGGTGGCGCGAACCACGCCGCTGGCGTCCCAGCCCAGCACCTTGTGCTGCCCCTCCGCCGGCTGGGCGCGCATGCGTACTTTCGTATCCACTGGGTTGACCGACACGGCACGGACTTCCACCAGCAGATCGCGGGGGCCGGGCGTTGGCTCCGGCAGTTGGATGTCGAGCAGGGCGTTCGGGTCGCTGCTGGGCAGGCTGTGGGTGTAACCAATGGCTTTCATGGCGGTACCTTTCAGTCGATGCGGTTCATCAGGCGGATATCGAGCTCCGCGAGGTCGGGTTCCACGGCTTTCAGGAAATTCTTGAAATGTGAGCTTGCTTCGTGGTCGGCGAACGCAGCGTCATCGCGCCATCGTTCGAACATGTAGATCAGGTCAGGATCCTTCCGGTCGCGATGGAGGTCGTACTGCAAGCACCCCGGCTCCGCTCTGGAGGGTGCGAGCATGTCGTGCAGGTGCTGCTGCAGGCTGTCGGCGTGTCCGGGATGGGCGCGAAGGATGGCGATCAGGCTCAGTGGCTGGCTCATTGGGAGTTCCTCGATCGTGAGATGGAGTGGGCATCCTCCGGGCGTGCTCTGGGTAAGTAAATGTCGGCTGCACACTGCATGAACTGTGGCGCTTCAATGTGTGTTGCAATACTTGTTTTTTTCTCTACGAAAGGGAACTGTCTGCAGAAAGACTCTCTTTCAAAGGATTTTTGAAAATGCTGCGATTCGACGACCTGCAGATCTTCGTCCGCACCGCCGAGCGCGGCAGCCTTTCCGCCGCCGCCCGTGAGCTGGAGCTGTCGCCCGCGGTGGCCAGCGCGGCGCTCAAGCGCCTGGAAAACGAGCTGGACGTGCGCCTGTTCGCCCGCTCCACCCGCAGCCTGCGCCTGACCGCCGAGGGCGAGCTGTACCTGGCCCACGCGCGTGCCGCGCTGCAGAGCCTGGACGACGGCCGCCAGTTGCTGGCCGGCGGCAAGAGCGAAATCGCCGGCAACTTCCAGGTCTCGGCGCCGTCGGACTTCGGCCGCAACGTGCTGCTACCCTGGCTCGACGAGTTCCAGGTGCTGCATCCGCGGATGAACCTGCGCCTGCTGATCAGCGACCGCCAGGCCGATCTCTACCGGCAGCCGGTGGATGTGGCCTTCCGCCTCGGCTTGCCGGGCGATTCGAACCTGGTGGCGCTGCCGCTGGCCCCGGACAACCGCCGCGTGCTTTGCGCCGCACCGGACTACTTCGCCCGCCACGGCAAGCCGGCGCACCCGGACGAGCTGCAACGGCACAACTGTCTGCTGTACATGCTGGGCGGGCGCGCCCATGAGCGCTGGCGTTTCAGCGACAATCGCAAGCAGCATGAAGTGACGGTGCGCGGCGACCGTCTCTGCGACGACGCCGACGTGGTGCGGCGCTGGGCCGTGGCGGGGCAGGGGCTGGTGTACAAGTCCTGGCTGGACGTGGCGGCCGACGTGCGCGCCGGCCGGCTGGAAGTGGCGCTGGCGGACTACCTGGGCGAGGCCACGCCGATGAACCTGTTCTGCACCCACCGCGCCCAGCTCAGCCGGGCGGTGACCCAACTGCGCGAGTTCGTCCAACTGCGCTGCGCGGAGCTGATGCGCGAGCGCCCCTGGGCTTGAGCCCTACAGGGGCTGGTAGCGGTGGATAGCGCCGCCCAGGCCCCAGATGCTGGCGATGGCCAGCAGCGCCAGGGCGCTCGGCAGCAGGTACCACCAGATGCGCGGCGCCAGGGCCGGCAGCTCGTCGCGGCGCTGGCTTATCCACAGGCTGGCGGCGCACACCGAGGCGCCGAGCAGCGCGCCGGCGATGATGTCGCTGGGCCAGTGGGCGCCCAGGTAGACCCGCGAGATGGAGATGAAGGCCGCCGGGATGACGGCCAGCAGCATCCAGGTCAGGCGCACGCGCGGGCTTTTCTCGCGGCTGGCCAGCACGCCCAGCACCAGGAAGAAGGCGAAGGAGGCCGAGGCGTGGCCGCTGGGCATGCTGAAGGCGGACAGCGGGTCGGCGATCACCTCGGGTCGTGCGCGCCCGAAGAAGTGCTTGAGCGTGGTGTTCAGCAGCGCCGTGCCAGCCAGCGTGCCGGCGGCGAAGAGGGCATGGCGCCACAGGCGCAGCACGGCGAGAAGCAAGGCGAGCAGGGCGCCGGCGATGAACTGGGTGCGGAAGTCGCCGACCCGGGTGACGGCCACCATCACTTCGTTCAGCCAGGCCTGGCGATGCTCCTGCACCAGAGTCATCAGGCCGTGGTCGAGGGCATCCAGGTGCGGCCAGCCGATCAGCATGGCGATCAACAGCGCAAGGCAGCCGAGGGCGCCGATCAGCGGGGCGTTGCGTGCCTGGCGCAGCTCGGCGTGGATGATCAGGGCGAAGACCGCCGCGATGCACGCAGCCACCACCCCGGCCTCTCCCCAGAAGCCTTCCGGCAATGGCAGGCGCATGGCCGCGCCGGTGGCCCAGCCGGGCACCAGGTAGGCGATGGACCAGCCGGCGGCGGCGAGGATAGAGACCGCGAGGAAGCGTCCGAAGGGCATGTCGAGCATGCCGGCGATCATCGGCAGGAACGGCCGCAGGGCGCCGATGAAGCGGCCCACCAGCAGGCTGGCGACGCCGTAGCGGGCGAAGAAGCCTTCGGCGCCGGCCAGCCATTCCGGGCGATGGCGCAGTACCGGCAGGCGCCGGATGTCCTGATGGAAGTGACGGCCGATCCAGTAGGACGACAGGTCGCCCAGCAGGCCGCCGAAGAACGCCAGCGCCAGGGTTTCGCCCAGCCCCAGGATGCCGCTGCCGGCCAGTACGGCGATGGCGAAGAGCATCACCACCCCGGGCAGGAGGATGCCGATGATGGCGGCGCATTCGAGGAAAGCAACCAGGAACAGGACTCCGGCGAGCCATTGCGGGTGGGTGGCCATCCAGGTGTTGAAGGCGGCGAGATCGATCATCGCAGGGGCGTGTCCTGAGTTCCGAGCAGGTGGTAGTCGCGTCCTTCGAGCTGTCCGCGGCGCAGCGGATTGCGTGTGCAGAATGGCGCGAAGGAGGCATCGACGAAGCGGTATTGCAGGTGTTCGTCGCGCCCACGGGGAATCCCCAGGCGCGCGGCCTGGATGACCTGCGCCGGGGTCTCGCCGAGGTCGTCGACGAACAGCCGCTGCGGGTCGAAGCGCTGCGCGTCCCAGTCCGGCACCTTCAGGCCGAGGGCGCGGCAGAGCAGGGTCTGGCCGGCGCAGAGCTTGCCGATGGCGCGCTCGCTGCCGTCGGCGGCGGGGTTGAACTGGCGCATGCGGGCCAGGGCGGCGTCGCCGGAGACGCGGTCCATCCAGGGGTGCCCGGACTTGATCAGCACCGCGTTGCCGGGGCCGCCGGCGCTGAAGTTCAGCGAGTCGCCGCCTCGCGCGTAGTACATATAGATGTGTCCGCCATCGAGGAACAGCGCCTTGCGTTTCTCGGTGTAGCCGAGGGAGGCATGGCTGCCTTTCTCGGCCAGGAAATAGGCTTCGGTCTCGATGATCCGCGCCGACAGCCAGAGGTCGCCGACCCGATGGCGGATCACCTTGCCCAGCAGCTCGCGGGCGACGGTGAGGGCGTCGCGGTTGAAGAAGGCGTCCGGCAGCGGCATTGCGTCGGGCCAGGGCAAACTTAGGTTGGGTTCGTCAGGCATCGGATTGTCGGACCAGGAGGGCCAGTCTTAGGCTGGCGCATCATAACAACAAGATTCTTAAACATGGCTGAACGGATCCGGGCCGACAGCGCCCATATCACCCCCAGTGCGCACTACACCGGTTACGTCTGGTATCGCCACCATCTGGCCGAGGCGGCTTTCGCCACGGCCTTCGGGCGTTGGGTGCACGGCTGCGTGGCGCCGATCAACTGGGGTGCGCGGATCGGCTTCGGCCTGAATATCGAAGACTTCCTGTTGCAGCGCCATTTGCTGATCGATGCCCGGCTGACCCAGGCCGTCGAGCAGCGCGGAGTCGCCCAGGTGGTGGAAATCGCCTGCGGCCTGTCGCCCCGTGGCCGACGCTTCCGCCAGCGTTATCCACAGCTCACCTACCTCGAAGCCGACCTGCCGCCGATGGCCGCGCGCAAGTCGGCGTTGCTCCGGGAGCACGGCTGGCTGGATGGCAAGCACCGCGTGCGGCCTGTGGATATCCTCGCCGGGGAAGGCGAGCAGTGCCTCGCGGCCCTGCTCGCCGAGCTCGATCCGGGACGGCCGGTGGTGGTGATCACCGAGGGGCTGGTGAATTACTTTCAGCGGCCGGTGATCGAGGACTTCTGGCGCCGGCTGGCTTCGGCCCTGCGGGGATTCCCGGAGGCGACCTACCTCACCGAGCTGTATCCCGATCTGCGCGAACATCCGCGCTACCGGCAGATCCGCTGGGGCGTCGGCTTGATCGGGCGGCTGACGCGCGGGGGGTATCCGCTGCATTACCGCAGTGCCGTAGAGATCGAACAGGCGTTCATCGGTTGCGGGTTCGGCCGGGTGGGTGTGCTCGATCCGCAGGTGGAGGGGGCGGGGCTGGGCATGCCCAAGGGGCGGATGCCGAGCCTGGTGCGGGTGATCGAGGCGCGGGTGTAGGTCCTGGGCTGGGCGGTTCGCGAGCAAGGACTAGGCGTCCCCCTCGGTCCTACGAAGAGCGACTCCGGTGCATCCGGGAGCTTGTAGGAGCGAGCTTGCTCGCGAACCATTGCGATAGCGCCGGAGCCCGCCCTACGGGCGTACCCATCACGCCGCACACGCCCCCTGCTGCATTGGCACCACCATCGCCGCCAGCGCCGCGCTGGCCTGTGGGTCGCCGTGGGCGAAGATGAAGGCCAGCCCTTGCGCCGTCTGCCGCAGCGGCAGGATATCCAGTTCGGGCAGGCCGGCGGCCGCCAGCTTCCAGCCCCGAACAGGGCGATCAAGCGGCAATTCGACACGGATCAGCCCGCCGAAATACCCCAGTTCCGCCAGCTCGCAGCGCCACTCGCCGCCCTCGGCGTTGCGCAGCACGGCGCGTGTATCGGCCGGCGCCAGGCGCGGCTCGAAGCGGCGTTCCAGGTGCAGCAGTTGCTGGCGCTGGAAGCGCGTGCTGCCGGCGGCGCTGCGCGGTAGCGCTTCGCCGCGCAGGAAGGGGTTGTACAGCCGGGCGCAGGCGTCGCGGCGTTCGAACTGGGCCAGGTGGTCGGCGTTGTGGATCAGCGCGAACTCGGCGTCCGCACAGGCATGGGCAAACTCGGCGTGCTCCCAGGGCTGGGTGAAATGGTCGTATTCGCCGGCCAGCACCAGGGTCGGGCACTGCGGGTGGCGGTCGAAGCCGCCGAAGGCCAGCAGGCGCTGGCTGTTCTGCCGGTAGCGCTCGATCTCCGCCGCGGTCAGGCGTTGCAGTTGGCGCAGCAGGGCCTTGCGGAACACCGGGGACACGCCGGTATCGGCCAGGCGCAACGGGTTGATCAGGCCGGTCAGCACGCCGTGGGCGAAAGGTGTCTGCTCGCCCAGTTCCAGGCGCGCCAGGGCTTCCACCAGCAGCGCACGAGCGCCGGGGCGGCCGAAGGCGGTGATGCCGGCCAGCAGCAGACGGCCGCAGCGCGCCGGGTGGCGCGCGGCGAACAGCGCCGCCAGCGCGGAGCCGTAGGACAGCCCGATGGGCATCAGCGGTGGCAGGTGCAGGTGTTCGGCGAAGGCGGCGATCAGGTCGGCCAGGTCTTCCAGGCTCAGCTGCGGCGCCAGTTGCAGGTTGCCGCCCTGGCTGGGCAGGTCGAGCAGGATCACCGGGTGTCCGGCGAGCAGTTCGGACACCTCGCTGGCGAAGGAGCGGAAACTCTGGAACGCACCGCCCAGCAGCAGCACGGGCGGGCGTGGATCGTCTTCCCGCGAGGAGAAGGCCTGGTAATGCAGTTGCCAACCGTCCAGGTCGAGCACCGCCGGGGCGGCGGTCAGCGTCTGGGCGCTGTAATCGGTGCGATAGCGCATGGCAGTTCTCCGGCGGTGGGCCGCCTCTTGTTGTTCTTCCCTGGCACCGTGTGATGGAGGCACGGGGGCAAATCGCAGCAGGGCCTGCCGCCGTTCAGGCGAAGCCGATGCAAAACGACTGCAGGCCCTGAGCAAAGTAAACAGCGGATACGAATTTGTTTACCCAACCTTCGGGGGGCGGGGAGGGCGGAGGGCTGGCCGGGTGTCACCGTTTCGCCGCCGGGCGCCTGGGCGTGCGCATGGACGGCGTTACCCGTGCGGGCGTGAGACGGGCTGTCTACCGGCCGGCTGCTGTGTCTGGCCGCTGAGGGTCTGCTCCCGCTATACTTGCGCATTTCCCTCACGCAGACGCGTTAGATCATGACCGAGTCCGTTCTCGACTATATGAGCCGCCTGGGCCGCGCCGCCCGTGAAGCGTCGCGCGTTGTCGCGCGCGCCACGACCGCGCAGAAGAACCAAGCCCTGCTGGCCGCTGCCGACGCCCTGGACGCCGCCCGCGCCCAGTTGACCGAAGCCAACGAAAAGGACTTGGCCAACGGCCGCGCCAATGGCCTGGAGCCAGCCATGCTCGACCGCCTGGCCCTGACCCCGGCGCGCATCGACGACATGATCGAAGGCCTGCGCCAGGTTGCCTCGCTGCCGGACCCCATCGGTGAGATCCGCGACATGCGCTACGTGCCGTCCGGCATCCAGATCGGCAAGATGCGCGTGCCCCTGGGCGTGGTGGGGATCATCTACGAGTCCCGCCCCAACGTGACCATCGACGCCGCCAGCCTGTGCCTGAAGTCCGGTAACGCCACCATCCTGCGTGGGGGCTCCGAGGCGATCCACTCCAACCAGGCGATCGCCGCGTGCATCCAGACCGGCCTGGCCGCCGCCGGCCTGCCGGCGAGCGCCGTGCAGGTGGTGGAAACCACCGACCGCGCCGCCGTCGGCGCGCTGATCGCCATGCCCGAGTTCGTCGACGTGATCGTTCCGCGCGGCGGCAAGAGCCTGATCGAGCGCATCAGCCGCGACGCCAAGGTGCCGGTGATCAAGCACCTGGACGGTATCTGCCACGTCTACATCGACGTCGCCGCCGACCTGGACAAGGCGATCCGCGTCGCCGACAACGCCAAGACCCACCGTTACGCGCCGTGCAACGCCATGGAGACGCTGCTGGTCCACGCCGGCATCGCCGACCGCGTGCTGCCGCCGCTGGCCGCCATCTATCGCGACAAGGGCGTGGAGCTGCGCGGCGATGCCGCCACCCGCGCGCTGCTGGGCGCCGACGTGCTGGAAGCCACCGAGGAAGACTGGCGCACCGAGTACAACGCACCGATCCTGTCGATCCGCATCGTCGACGGCCTGGCCGCCGCCATCGAGCACATCAACACCTACGGCTCGCAGCACACCGACGCGATCATCACCGAAAACTTCTCCGACGCCCGCCGCTTCCTCACCGAAGTGGACTCGGCCTCGGTCATGGTCAACGCTTCGACCCGTTTCGCCGATGGCTTCGAGTACGGCCTGGGCGCGGAGATCGGCATTTCCACCGACAAGCTGCACGCCCGCGGCCCGGTCGGCCTGGAAGGCCTGACCAGCGAGAAATACGTGGTGTTCGGCGACGGGCACGTGCGCACCTGATGAAAAAGGCGCGTCCCCGGCGGATCGGCCTGTTCGGCGGCACCTTCGACCCGGTGCACATCGGCCACCTGCGCAGCGCGGTGGAAATGGCCGAACAGTTTGCCTTCGACGAATTGCGCCTGATACCCAACGCTCGCCCGCCGCACCGCGACACCCCGCAGGTGTCCGCCGCGCAGCGGCTGGCGATGGTCGAGCGGGCGGTGGCCGGCGTGGCCCCGCTGGCGGTCGACGACCGCGAGTTCAAGCGTGACAAACCCTCCTACACCATCGACACCCTGGAGTCGCTGCGTGGGGAGCTGGATGAGCAGGACCAGTTGTTCCTGCTGGTCGGCTGGGACGCTTTCTGCGGCCTGCCGACCTGGCATCGCTGGGAAGAGTTGCTGGAGCACTGTCATATCGTCGTGCTGCAGCGCCCGGATGCCGACAGCGAGCCGCCGGAAGACCTGCGCGACCTGCTGGCGGCGCGCAGTGTTGCCGACCCGAAGGCGATGACCGGCTCCGCCGGGCAGATCACCTTCGTCTGGCAGACGCCGCTGGCAGTATCCGCCACCCAGATCCGCCAACTCCTGTCGCAGGGGCGCTCGGTGCGCTACCTGGTGCCGGATGCGGTATTGAACTATATCGAGGCGCACGGCCTGTACCAGGCGTCTCACTGATCAAGCTAGAGAGTCATACATGCAAACCGAACAACTGGTCGAACTGACCATCGCTGCCCTGGAAGATCTCAAGGCGCAGGACATCACCGTCATCGACGTGCGCGAGAAGACCAGCATCACCGACGTCATGGTCATCGCCACCGGCGCCTCCAGCCGCCAGGTCAAGTCGCTGGCCGACAACGTCCTGGAAAAGGTCAAGGAACAGGGCGTCAAGCCCATCGGCAGCGAAGGCCAGGAAGGCGGCGAGTGGGTCCTGATCGACCTCGCCAACGTCGTGGTCCACGTCATGCAGCCGGCCACCCGCCAGTTCTACGACCTCGAGCGCCTGTGGCAGGGCGCCGAGCAGAGCCGCGCTCACCACAGCGCCGAGTAAGCCTGCCGTGCGTCTGCGTCTGATCGCGGTCGGCTCGCGCATGCCGCGCTGGGTGGAAGAGGGCTGGGCGGAGTACGTCAAGCGCCTGCCCTCGGAGCTGTCCCTGGAACTGGTGGAAATCCCGCTGAACACGCGTGGCAAGAATGCCGACGTGGCGCGGCTGATCCGCCAGGAAGGCGAGGCCATGCTGAGCAAGGTCCAGCCGGGGGAACGCATCGTCACCCTGGAAGTCGAAGGCAAGCCCTGGAGCACCCCCCAGCTGGCGCAGGAACTCGACCGCTGGCGCCTGGACGCGCGCACCGTCAACCTCATGGTCGGCGGGCCGGAAGGCCTGGCGCCGGAGGTCTGCGCGCGCAGCGAGCAGCGCTGGTCGCTGTCGCCGCTGACCCTGCCGCACCCGCTGGTGCGGATCCTGGTCGGCGAGCAGATCTACCGCGCCTGGACGGTTCTGTCCGGGCACCCCTACCACAAGTAGTCGTAGCCGTTTTCGATGCCGCAGCCGATACAGCTCAAGGACCACGAGAAGGACGCCCGTCTGGTCCGCACCCGCGTTATCGTCGGCGGCGTGGCGATCTTCCTGCTCGCCCTGGTGCTGGTGGCGCGCATGTACCACCTGCAGGTGACGCAGTACGACTACCACTCGACGCTGTCGGAGAACAACCGCGTCCACGTCCAGCCGATTCCGCCCAACCGCGGGCTGATCTTCGACCGCAACGGGGTGATCATCGCCGACAACCGCCCCAGCTTCAGCCTGACCATCACCCGCGAGCGCACCGAGAACCTCAAGGACACGCTCAAGGCGCTGGTAGACATCCTCGGCCTCACCGAGGAAGACCAGGCCATCTTCGAGAAGCGCATGAAGCAGGGGCGCCGGCCGTTCGAGCCGGTGCCGATCATGTTCGAGTTGTCGGAAGAGCAGATCGCCCGCATCGCGGTGAACCAGTACCGCCTGCCCGGCGTCGACGTGGCCGCGCAGTTCGTCCGCCACTACCCGCTGGGCGAGCACTTCGCCCACTCGGTCGGTTACGTCGGGCGGATCAACGAGGCGGAGCTGAAGAAACTCGACCCGGTGGCCTACTCCGGCACCCACCACATCGGCAAGACCGGCGTGGAGAAGTTCTACGAGAACGAACTGCACGGCACCGTGGGCTACGAGGAAGTCGAGACCAACGCCCGTGGCCGCGTGCTGCGCGTGCTCAAGCGCACCGAGCCGGTATCCGGCCGCGACATCGTGCTGAGCATCGACAGCAAGCTGCAGGCCGCCGCCGAAACCGCACTGGCGGGCCGTCGCGGCGCCATCGTGGCGATCCAGCCGTCCACTGGCGATGTGCTGGCGATGGTCAGCCAGCCCAGCTACGACCCCAACCTGTTCGTCACTGGCATCAGCTTCAAGGACTACGCCGCCCTGCGCGACTCCGAGGACCGCCCGCTGTACAACCGCGTGCTGCGTGGTCTCTATCCGCCGGGTTCGACGGTGAAACCCGCCGTGGCCATCGCCGGCCTCGACGCCGGCGTGGTGACGCCTTCCACCCGCGTATTCGACCCCGGCTACTACCAGTTGCCGAACTACGACCACAAATACCGCAACTGGAACCGCTCGGGCGACGGTTGGGTGAACCTGGAAACCGCGATCATGCGCTCCAACGACACCTACTTCTACGATCTCGCCCACAAGCTGGGCATCGACCGTTTGCACGACTATATGAGCGAGTTCGGCTTCGGCCAGCGCGTGTCCCTGGACATGTTCGGCGAGGCCGAAGGCCTGATGCCCTCGCGCCAGTGGAAGCGCGCCCTGCGCCGGCAGGCCTGGTTCCCCGGCGAAACGCTGATCCTCGGTATCGGCCAGGGCTACATGCAGGCCACGCCCCTGCAGCTGGCGCAGATGACCGCGTTGCTGGCCAACAAGGGCAAGTGGATCCGTCCCCACCTGGCCAGGACCATCGACGGCAAGCCTCCGCTCGACGAGAACCCGATGCCGGACATCAAGCTCAAGGATCCGAACAACTGGGACCTGGTGGACTACGGCATGCAGCAGGTAGTCCACGGGCCCCGCGGTACCGCGCACAAGGTCGGCGCCACGTCGGTCTACCGCATCGCCGGCAAGTCCGGTACCGCGCAGGTCGTCGCGATCAAGCAGGGCGAGAAGTACAACCGCTCCAAGCTGCTCGAGCGCCACCGCGACCACGCGCTGTTCGTCGGCTTCGCCCCGGCGGACAACCCGCAGATCGCCGTGGCGGTGATGGTGGAGAACGGCGAGTCCGGCTCCGGCGTCGCCGCCCCCGTACTCAAGGCCGTGACCGACGCCTGGCTGCTCGACGAGAACGGCAAGCTCAAGCCCGAATATGCGCCCCAGGCCACGGCGGAGGCGTCCAAGCCATGAACGGTAACTTCGACCGCACGCTGTCCAACGAAGACGTGATGAAGCGGCGCTCCAGCCTGCTGCAGCGCCTGCACGTCGACGGCCTGCTGCTCCTGCTGCTGCTGACCCTCGGTTCGGTCGGCCTGTTCGTCCTCTACTCGGCCAGCGGCAAGAGCTGGGACCTGCTGATCAAGCAGGCGTCGTCCTTCGGCCTGGGTCTGGGGGCGATGTTCGTTCTGGCACAATTCGAGCCGCGCTTCCTCGCCCGCTGGGTGCCGCTGTGCTACCTGATCGGCGTGGCGCTGCTGGTGGTGGTGGACGTGATGGGCCACAACGCGATGGGTGCGACCCGCTGGATCAACATCCCCGGGGTGATCCGCTTCCAGCCGGCGGAGTTCATGAAGCTGCTGATGCCCATGACCATCGCCTGGTACCTGTCCAAGCGCTCCCTGCCGCCGAGCCTCAAGCACAGCGTGGTGGCACTGGCGATGATCGTGGTGCCCTTCGTGCTGATCCTCAAGCAGCCGGACCTGGGCACCGCCATGCTGGTACTGGCCTCCGGTGCCTTCGTCCTGTTCGTCGGCGGCCTGCGCTGGCGCTGGATCATCATGGCCGTGTCGGCCGCGGTGCCGGTCGCCGTGGGCATGTGGTACTTCGTCATGCACGACTACCAGAAACAGCGCGTACTGACCTTCCTCGATCCGGAAAGCGATCCGCTGGGCACCGGCTGGAACATCATCCAGTCCAAGGCCGCCATCGGTTCGGGCGGCGTGTTCGGCAAGGGTTGGCTGCTGGGCACGCAGTCCCATCTGGATTTTTTGCCCGAAAGCCACACGGACTTTATCATTGCCGTGCTCGGTGAAGAGTTCGGCATGGTCGGGGTGAGCCTCCTGCTGGTGCTGTACCTGCTGGTGATCTACCGGGGGCTGGTGATCACCGCCCAGGCGCAGACGCTGTTCGGCAAACTGCTCGCCGGCAGCATCACCATGACCTTCTTCGTGTATGTGTTCGTCAACATTGGTATGGTCAGTGGGTTGTTGCCAGTGGTGGGGGTACCGCTGCCCTTCATTAGTTACGGCGGAACTTCGCTGGTGACCCTGATGTCAGGGTTCGGGGTTTTGATGTCGATCCATACCCATCGCAAGTGGATCGCCCAGGTTTGATGACAAGAGTGAAGAAAGGAATGCAAGTACTGCGCGAATGGGCAGCCAGGGGAATGCATTGGGTCGGGCTCGCGGGGGCGATCGGCATGTCCGGTGCCGCGCAGGCGGGCGACTACGATGGTTCGCCCCAGGTCGCGGAGTTCGTCAGCGAGATGACCCGTGACTACGGCTTCGCCGGCGAACAGCTCATGGGCCTGTTCCATGACGTGGAGCGCAAGCAGTCCATCCTCGACGCCATCTCCCGTCCCGCCGAGCGGGTCAAGACCTGGAAGGAATACCGCCCGATCTTCGTCACCGACGCGCGCATCAATCGCGGCGTGGACTTCTGGAACCAGAACGCCGAAGCCCTGGCCCGCGCCGAGCAGGAATACGGCGTACCGGCCCAGTACATCGTCTCCATCATCGGCGTCGAAACCTTCTTCGGCCGCAACACCGGCAACTTCAAGGTGATGGACGCGCTGGCCACCCTGGGCTTCGACTACCCGCCGCGCGCCGACTTCTTCCGCAAGGAACTCAAGCAGTTCCTCCTGCTGGCCCGCGAGCAGCAGGTCGACCCGCTCAGCCTGACCGGCTCCTACGCCGGCGCCATGGGGCTGCCGCAGTTCATGCCGAGCAGCTTCCGCGCCTACGCCGTGGACTTCGATGGCGATGGCCACATCAACATCTGGAGCGACCCGACCGATGCCATCGGTAGCGTCGCCAACTACTTCAAGCAGCACGGCTGGCACACCGGCGAGCCGGTGGTGTCGCAGGCCGAGCTGGGCACCTCCACCGCCGAGGACGCCCTCACCCAGGGCCTCGAGCCGCAGATGAACCTGAGTCAGCTACGCTCTCAGGGCTGGCGCACCCATGACGTGCTGCGCGACGACCTGATGGTGACCGCCATGCGCCTGGAAGGTGACCAGGGCACCGAATACTGGGTCGGCCTGCCGAACTTCTATGTGATCACCCGCTACAACCGCAGCGCCATGTACGCTATGGCGGTCCATCAGCTGGCCGGCGAAATCGCCAAGGCGCGAGGTGTCCATTGAGCAAGCGAATCAGCAGTCCCGGCCTCCGGTCCGTCGCCTGCATCGGCCTGAGCGCCGTGTTCCTCGCCAGTTGCACCGGTAACCGCGCGCCTCAGCCGCAGCCAGTGAACAGCGGTATCTCCGGCCCCATCGACTACAGCCGTCCACACCGCGACGGCGCTCCCTGGTGGGATGTCGACGTCTCGCGCATCCCCGATGCCGTGCCGATGCCGCACAACGGGCCGTTCAAGAACAATCCCTACACCGTACTGGGCAAGACCTACTACCCGCTGAGCAACTCGAATACCTACAGCGTGGTCGGTACCGCCTCCTGGTACGGCACCAAGTTCCACGGCCAGGCCACCGCCAACGGCGAGCAATACGACCTGTACGGCATGACCGCCGCGCACAAGACCCTGCCGCTGCCCAGCTACGTCCGCGTGACCAACCTGGACAACGGCAAGAGCGTCATCGTCCGGGTCAACGACCGCGGACCGTTCTATTCCGATCGGGTGATCGACCTGTCCTTCGCCGCCGCCAAGAAGCTCGGCTACGCCGAGAGCGGCACCGCCCACGTGAAGGTGGAGGGCATCGACCCTGACCGCTGGTGGGCCGCCCAGGGCAAGCAGCCGCCGATGATCATGGCCCTGCCGAAGATGGCCTCGCAGCCAGCCGCCGCGCAGCCCCAGGCCGTGGCGATGGCGCAACCGATCGAAACCTACACTCCGCCGCCGGCGCAGCATGCAGCGCCCCTGGCGCCGGTTCAGATCGACTCAAAAAAAAACGCTTCATTACCAGCCGATGGCCTGTATCTCCAGGTGGGTGCCTTCGCCAACCCGGACGCTGCGGAGCTACTCAAGGAGAAGGTCGGCGGCCTGACGGGGGCCAAGGCCTTTATCAGCTCGGTCGTGGTCAACCAGCAGACCTTGTACCGGGTGCGCCTGGGGCCGATCGGGACGCAGGATGAAGCAAGCCGGATGCAGGACAGCATCCGCGTGGCCAAGCTTGGCCAACCCAAGCTCGTGCGCCTGGACTGAGTTTCCACGGCACGAGCCGCAGCGGTCCGTAGAGGCCGCGGCACGAGTTCCCCCCAGGGGGATTGTTTGTTTGACCATTAGTGAAACCCAGAGAGACGGATGAACATCTTCAACTTCGCCAAACGCCTGTCATTGCTTGTGCTGCTCAGCGCCCCCGTGGCCAGTTGGGCCGCTGAAGTCGTTCCCGCCGCGCCGCAACTGGCGGCCAAAGCCTGGGTGCTGATGGACGGCGCCAGCGGCAACATCCTGGTCGAGAACAACGGCGACGAGCGCCTGCCGCCCGCCAGCCTGACCAAGCTGATGACCGCCTACATCGCCACCAAGGAAATCGAAGGCGGCCGCATCACCGAATCCGACCAGGTCACCGTCAGCGAACACGCCTGGCGCACCGGCGGCTCGCGCATGTTCATCAAGGTCGGCTCCCAGGTCTCGGTCAGCGACCTGCTGCACGGCATCATCATCCAGTCCGGCAACGACGCCTCCGTCGCCTTGGCCGAGCACATCGCCGGCAGCGAAGACGCCTTCGCCGACATGATGAACACCACCGCGCAGAAGCTGGGCATGACCAACTCCCACTTCATGGACGCCACCGGCCTGCCCAACCCGGACCACTACTCCTCCGCCAAGGACATGGCCGTCCTCGCCCGCGCCATCATCTACGGCGAGCCGACCCACTACGCCATCTACGCGCAGAAAGAGTTCCTCTGGAACAACATCAAGCAGCCCAACCGCAACCTGCTGCTGTGGCGCGACAAGACCGTCGACGGCCTGAAGACCGGCCACACCGACGAAGCCGGCTACTGCCTGGTGGCGTCCGCCATGCGCGACGGCCAGCGCATGATCGCTGTCGTCTTCGGCACCAACAGCGAGCAGGCCCGCGCCGCCGAAACCCAGAAACTGTTGACCTACGGCTTCCGCTTCTTCGAATCGCAGACCTTCTACAAGAAGGGCGCCGAGCTGACCAAGGCGATGGTCTGGAAGGGCTCCGAGCACGAAGTCAAAGCCGGCCTGGCCGAAGACCTGACCATGACCATGCCGCGCGGCCAGCTCAAGCAGTTGCAGGCCAACATGGTCGTCGAGCCCAGCCTGATGGCGCCGATCCAGCAGGGTCAGGTCATCGGCAAGGTCGAGGTCAAGCTGGGTGACAAGGTCGTTCGCACCTCCGACCTGGTCGCCCTGAACGCCGTGGAAGAAGGCGGCTTCTTCCGCCGTATCTGGGATAGCCTGCGCCTGTTCTTCTACGGCCTGTTCAACTGACCGCCTGTCCCGGCCTCGTACTTTTGTATACAAAGCCGGGATTGAGCCCTACGCGCAGTCGCAAACTCGGGTAAAATGCCCGCCTGCGACTGCGCGGTTCCCCTGTGGCCCGGCAGCCGTCGTCCGATCCACCCGGAGCGTCCCCACCCTGGACGCTCATGCGGAGGCGGGCCACCCGCCCGCGAGTGCCATGACTGATACCCCTGATTCTGTCGATCGTCTCAATACCGAGAATGAGCAACCCGCACCGAAGATCGAGTTCCCCTGCGAACGCTATCCGATCAAGGTCATCGGCGACGCCGGCGAAGGCTTCTCCGATCTGGTCGTCGAAATCATCCAGCGCCATGCGCCCGACCTCGACGTCACCACCCTGGTCACCCGTGACAGCCGCAACGGCCGTTTCCTGTCCGTGCAGGTGCTGATCACCGCCACCGGTGTCGACCAGTTGCAGAACATTCATAAAGACCTGCGCGCCACCGGCCGCGTTCACATGGTGATCTGATGGGCGGCACGCTGGGCTTTCGCGAGCTGGGCATCCAGCCCTACGAGCCAACCTGGCACGCCATGCAGCGCTTCACCGCCGAGCGCGACCCCGCCACGCCCGACGAAGTCTGGCTGCTCGAACACCAGCGCGTGTTCACCCAGGGCCAGGCCGGCAAGGCCGAGCACGTCCTGTTCCCCGGCGACATCCCGGTGGTCCAGGTCGACCGCGGCGGTCAGGTGACCTACCACGGCCCCGGCCAACTGGTCGCCTACCTCATGCTTGACGTGCGCCGCTCCGGCATTGGCGTGCGCGACCTCGTCTCGCGCATCGAACAGAGCCTCATCGGCCTGCTCGAAGGCTACGGCGTCACGGCCGTGTCCAAACCCGATGCGCCGGGCGTCTATGTCGACGGCGCGAAAATCGCTTCCCTCGGCCTGCGCATCCGCAACGGCCGCTCCTTCCACGGCCTGGCCCTCAATGTGGACATGGACCTGGAACCCTTTCGACGCATCAATCCCTGCGGTTACGCAGGCATGGCCATGACCCAGCTGAGTCAGCTGGCCGGCCCCATCGCATTGGCCGATGTGCGCGAGCGCCTGCGTGGCGAACTCGTCCAGCGCCTTGGCTACGCGGCACAGAAGACCCTAACGGGCGGGATCCAACCTAGATGAGCACTGTTGTGGACAACGCAGGTCAGGCAGCCCCGGCCGCCAAGCCGGGCAAGGTGGAAGTCGGCGTCAAGCTGCGCGGCGCAGAGAAGGTCGCGCGCATTCCGGTGAAGATCATCCCCACCGAGGAACTGCCGAAGAAGCCCGACTGGATTCGCGTGCGCATCCCCGTTTCTCCCGAGGTCGACCGCATCAAGCAACTGCTGCGCAAGCACAAGCTGCACAGCGTCTGCGAAGAGGCCTCCTGCCCGAACCTGGGCGAGTGCTTCTCCGGCGGCACCGCGACCTTCATGATCATGGGCGACATCTGCACCCGTCGCTGCCCGTTCTGCGACGTCGGCCACGGCCGTCCGAAGCCGCTGGATGTCGACGAGCCGAGCAACCTCGCCATCGCCATCGCCGACCTGCGCCTGAAGTACGTGGTGATCACCTCGGTGGACCGCGACGACCTGCGTGACGGCGGCGCCCAGCACTTCGCCGACTGCCTGCGCGAGATCCGCAAGCTGTCCCCCGGCGTACAGCTGGAAACCCTGGTCCCGGACTACCGCGGGCGCATGGACATCGCCCTGGAAATCACCGCCAACGAGCCGCCGGACGTATTCAACCACAACCTGGAAACCGTACCGCGCCTGTACAAGTCCTCGCGTCCGGGCTCCGACTTCGAGTGGTCGCTGGACCTGCTGCAGAAGTTCAAGCAGATGGTCCCGCACGTACCGACCAAGTCCGGCCTGATGCTCGGCCTGGGCGAAACCGACGAGGAAGTCATCGAAGTCATGCACCGTATGCGCGAGCACGACATCGACATGCTGACCCTCGGACAGTACCTGCAGCCCTCGCGCAACCACCTTCCGGTGCAGCGCTTCGTCCACCCGGACACCTTCGCCTGGTTCGCCGAGGAAGGCGCGAAGATGGGCTTCAAGAACGTCGCCTCCGGCCCGCTGGTACGCTCCTCCTACCATGCCGACCAGCAGGCGCACGGCGAGAAGATCGGCTAGGTTCTGGCGAAGGCGCCCGCGGGCTGCACGCGTGACGCTGCGTTGAAACCGGTTCGGAATGCTCGTTTACAGCACGTAGACTCCGCTTCCTCACCGGTTTGACGCGCTGGCGCTCGTCCATCGGCTGTTGCCCTCGTTGCTCCTCGCCTGGCCATCGCTCGACGACTTTTCGTGCAGAGCCCGGTCTGTCGCTGCAGGAAACGCCGCTTTTCCGCGAGGATAGGCGGCGTTTTCTTGTGTGTGCACTCTACAACCCACTGCTACTTCGTGCCCTGCGAGGGTGCGTTCGGAGCCTGGTAGGGCGGTTGAAAAGCTTTTGAATATAAGGAGTTACATTGGTAACTGGTGTGAATTGCTAGCGATTGTCACTTGTTTAGGGGTGATTGGTATTACCAGATAGGAAATTTCCTTCAGAGGTTCTGGAAATACCTGACTCCTCCTCGTATTTGCCCCCCAATAGAATCAGTGCAGGCATGGACGATGGTCCCATTAAGGGGCCGGTCCTGCCGAGCAAGCCTCCTCCGAGAGGCGCCAGCACAGAGCAAATCGAGGAAATTTCAGATGAAAAAGCTTCATGCCGCCGTCGCCCTGATCGCCCTGGGGTTGGGCAGCAATGCCTTCGCCTATGACGCACTGGTGAACTTCAATGGTGAGGTGACGGACCAGACCTGCAAGATCGACGGTAGCGACAGCGCCGTTACCAAGACCGTCAACCTGCCCACCGTAAGCGTCAACGCGCTGGCAACCGTCGGCGACTGGGCCGGCCGCACTCCGTTCAACTTCCAGTTGACCGACTGCAGTTCGGCGCGTGCCACGGCGCACTTTGAGCCGGGTCCGACCATCGATACCGCGAACGGCAACCTGATCAACCAGGCCGCCGCTGGTTCGAATGCGCAGATTCAACTCCTCAATGACTCGTTCTCCCCGATCAACCTGGCCACCAACGGCGGTTCCCAGACGGTGGACACCTCCAGCGGCAGCGCGACGCTGCAGTACTACGCCCAGTACTTCGCCAATGTCGCGCCGGTAATCGCTGGTCCTGTAACGTCCAGCGTCTACATGACCCTCGACTATCAGTAAGCCCCGTTCCGGGGCCCTGGCCCCGGACGGTTTTCGCGATTTGAATTGTGGTGATGCAATGCGCAGGTCCCTTTCTCGCACCCTCCTGACCTCCCTGGTAGCCGTTGCCTCCCTGTCGTCCCTGATGGCGCAGGCCAATGTGGTGATTACCGGAACCCGGGTCGTCTATCCCGCAGCTGAGCGTGAAGTCACCGTGAAGCTGACCAACGCAGGAACAACGCCCGCCCTGGTGCAAGCCTGGGTGGACAGGGGGGATCCCAAGACCCGTCCCGAGCAATCCGACGCTCCATTCGTGGTGACGCCGCCGGTTGCCAGGCTCGATGCCAGCAAGGGGCAGACGTTGCGCATTGCGTTCACCGGCGAATCTCTTCCAGGCGATAGGGAGAGCGTGTTCTGGCTGAATGTTCTGGATGTCCCGCCGCTGCCAACGCAGAAGGACATCAACTACATGCAGGTGGCCTACCGCTCCCGGATCAAGCTGTTCTATCGCCCGGCGGGCTTGCCCGGCAATCCCTCGCAGGCGGCCGAGAAACTGGCCTGGACGCTGACGCCGGATGCTCACGGCCTGGCGCTGAATTGCACCAATGCCAGCGCCTACCACCTGTCCCTCGGCAGGGTGACATTGCTCGTCGCCGGCAAACGCTTCACCAGCGATGCCGACGGCATGGTCAGGCCGGGTTCCACCATGAGCTTCCCTTTGAAGGGGCTTGCTACTCCACCAACCGGCGAGATGAAGGTCACCTACAACTGGATCAACGACTACGGTGCGTCGATCCCGGGTGAGTCCCTACTGCGACGCTGATCCAAGTATTACAGCCTATCGCTTTCTCCTTATCTCTCACGTCTTTCCGGGATGAATGTCCCGCCTGCCGTATGGCATCCGTATGCCCGGCGGGCGAAGGGGGACCATGAACAGGATCAGAAGTTTTCAACGAATTTCCCGCTTTGGAAATGCTGGGAGGCGGGCGTGCGGACTGCATTCCGCCAGGTCGTGGTTGATGCTGGGAATGCTGTCTGCTGCTGTCGGCATCTGTGCCGAAGCGCTGGCGGACGTGTCCAACCAGTTCGCTGCCTTCAACCCCAGCTTCTTCAGCAATGGCGAGGGCGGCACTTCGGTCGATCTCTCGCGCTTCGAGAATGGCAATCCCGTCGATCCGGGCAATTACCGGCTGGATGTCTATGTCAATGGCAACTGGATCGGCCGGCAGGACGTCAGGGTCGTCAGCGGGGAAGGCAAGAACGCCGCGCCTGGTTACTGCTTCAAGCGCGGCCAGCTTCGGGCCATGGGTATCGATTTCACCAAGCTGCCCAAGGGCAGCCAGAGCAGCGGCCATGAGCCGGAGTGCCTGGATCTCCAGCAGACCGTCCCCGGTAGCACACTGGATGTCGACATGTCCGAACAGCGTGCCACCATAAGCGTACCGCAGGCCTATGCAGGCCGTCGCGCGCGTGGATATGTCGACCCTGGCGAATGGGACAGGGGCGTGACCGCCGGTTTCCTTTCCTACAATGCCAACGTCTTCCAGACCGACAGTCGTGATGGCGCCGACAGTACCCAGTACTACGCCGGCGTCAATGCGGGCCTGAACCTGAAGGACTGGCGTCTGCGTTACAACGGCTCGTACAACCGCAGCCAGACCCAGGGCGCTCCTTCCTCCAGCCGTTTCGACTCGCTGAACGCCTATGCCCAGCGGGATGTCACCGCCCTGAAGTCGCAACTGACCCTGGGTGAGTACTACAGCCCGAGCGACCTGTTTGACAGCGTTCCCTATACCGGCGTCCAGCTGGGATCGGACGATCGCATGCGTCCGGACTCCCAGAACGGCTTCGCGCCGACGATCCGTGGCGTTGCTGATACCAATGCGCGGGTTACGGTCAAACAGGGTGACAACACCCTGTACGAGACTACGGTGGCGCCCGGCCCGTTCGTTATCGATGACCTGTACAACACCGGCTATGCCGGCGACCTGACGATCGTGGTGACGGAATCCGACGGCCGCGTGAAGTCGTTCGTCGTGCCCTATGCGTCGGTGTCGCAACTGGTGCGGCCTGGGGTGACCCGCTACAACGTCACCGCCGGTCAGTATCGCGACGACAACCTGCACGATGCGCCCAGCTTCGTACAGGGCACCTACCAGCACGGCGTCTCCAATCTCATGACTGCCTACGCCGGCGGGATCGTCGCCGAGAAATATCTGTCCGGTATGGGCGGCCTGGCTTTCAGCACGCCGCTCGGTGCACTGGCTGCGGATGTCACTTATTCCCAGGCCAGCGGCCTGCCGGACGGCATCGACACCAGCAGTTCCATGAGTGGACAGAGCTACCGGCTCACCTACAGCAAGCTGCTGGATGCCACCAGCACCAACTTCACCGTGGCTGCCTATCGGTTCTCCAGTGCGGATTTTCTCAATCTGCAGGACTACGCATGGCTCAGAGACAGCGACGATCCGAACCGCCAGGTCTATCGCCAGCGCAACCGTTTCCAGCTCAGTGTTACCCAGCCGCTGGGAGAGTACGGCAGTTTCTACTTCACCGGCTCCAGGCAGGACTACTGGAACCGCAGCCAAGGCAATACCACCTTCCAGGCCGGTTACAACACCGGCTTCAGTTGGGGCAGCCTCGGTCTGTCGGCCTCGCGTACGCGTAATGAGGACGGGAATTTCGACAGCACCTACATGGTGACCGTGAACCTGCCCATCGGCGCCACCTCATCCAGTCCGATGTATCTGAGCACCACCACCAGCTATTCCGACAGCAGGAACAACAGCCTCCAGACCAACCTCGGCGGCAGTCTGGGCGAGCAGCATCAGCTCAGCTACAACCTCTTTGCTTCGGCATTGAAGAGCGACGGCGACAGGTCCGGTAGCGAAGGATTGTCCGCCACCTACAACGCGCCGATGGCCGCCTTCAGCGCTTCTGCGAGCAACGGCGATGACTACAGGCAGGCCAGTTTCGGTGCCCGTGGCAGCCTTGTGGCCCATCCTGGCGGGGTCAACTTCACCCAGAACCAGGGCGAAACCATGGCCATCGTCGAGGCCAAGGGCGCCGGCGGCGCGAAGGTACTCAACAATGTCGGCGCCAAGGTATCCGACAATGGTTACGCGGTGGTATCCGGCCTGATGCCCTACCGGCAAAACGAGGTCGAGATCGATCCCAAGGGAATCTCTCCGGATGTGGAGCTGGAGGTGACCTCGCAATCGGTGGCGCCCCGTTTCGGTTCCATCGTGATGCTCAAGTACCCGACCGTGGCGGGAAAGCCGGTACTCCTCCAGGTGACCCGGGATGACGGTATAGCCATTCCGCTCGGTGCTGAGGTGCTGGATGCCGATGGCAAGCCGCTGTCGATGGTCGGGCAGGGCGGGCAGATCTTCCTCCGCGGCATTGCGGAGCAGGGGCGGCTGCTGATTCGCTGGGGCGAAGGGGAGGGGCAGAGCTGCCGCCTCGGCTACAGCCTGCCCTCCGAATCTGCGAAGGGGGCTGTCGTGCAGAAAGTCGCGGTGCGCTGCCAGGTCGTTACCCGCGGCGGCGCCCTGGCGCTTTCCGGGACCTGAGCGTCCCCATCAATCGAAACGAGGTCTGACGGATGCGTTGCAATCATTTCTTCCAACTGCCATGCAGGCAGTGGGCTCTCGCACTGCTCATGCTTGCGGCGGTTCTTTCGCACATCGGTTCGGTCCGGGCGGACTGCAAGGCGTTCAATGGCAGCCTGCCACAGAGCCTGGACTACAACATGAGCGTGGTGGTGCCAGAGGGCCTGTCTGCCGGGGCAACCATTCCCGGCACCTATCGCCCCTTCACCATCACCGGCGCCTGCACACCTGACGCGTGGGTCGGTAACGGCGCACCTCCACCCGCGGTCGGTTCCACGATCGTGGCCTGTGTGGCCAGTGGAACGGCCAGCCCCGTACCGGGTATTCCTGGCGTGTACTCCACCGGTATAGCCGGCGTGGGCATGGCCCTGCTGGATGCGTCAGGCAATCGGGTCCAGAACGCACAGAACCAGCAGTGCGCTTCCCATTTCGGTCAGCTCCAGGGCGGAGGAACGGCGCCATACACGCTCTTGTACAACCTCACCGGGGCCATGGAACTGGTCAAGACCTCTCCGGCTGGAACTCCGGTTGACTCCGGCATGCTGACCAGCGCCAACGCGGCGTGGCTGTTCGGTGTCTATGAGACGCTTTGGGTACTCAACTACAGCAGTGGTGCCTTGGCGCCTTCCATGATCTCTCCAGCGGGAAACCTGCAGATATCCAGCGTGACCTGCACGGTCACCAGCCCGAGTACGGTGCAGTTGCCCAAGGTAGGACTCTCCGCGCTTTCCCGGGTGGGTTCGGTCGCCGGAGGAACGCCCTTCAATATCGGCCTGCTGTGCAACAAGAACCTGAAGGTCGGGATCAGGATGGAAGCGGCGCCTGGCGTGACGGCGGTAGATTCCCAGTCCGGGATACTGGGTTCCCAGGGCACCGCCCAGGGTGTCGGCATTCAGTTGCTGAAAAGCGACTTCTCGTCCATGCCACTCGATCAGCGCGTGGATCTGGGCAATATTTCCGCCAACGGCCAGGTCAGTTTCGGGTATTTCGCCCGCTACCATAGAACGGGTACCACCATTTCGCCCGGGACCGTGCAGAGCCAGATGGTGTTCACCTTCGATTATCAGTGACAGTCGCCCTCCGCGGCCTACCCCATCAGGCCGTGGTTGTCGTCCTTATCTACCGGAACGCAGTCGGCCGAGCAGGACAGGGGTTGGATACCCGTCCGCCGGGAGCCCCTGGGATTGCTGGTAGGCGCGGATGGCCTTGCGGGTATTGGCACCGATGATGCCATCCGCCGTGCCAGGGTCGAATCCGCGCTTGGCCAGGCACTGCTGCAGCTCGATCCGCTCTGTGCGGGAGAGCGGCGCGTCATTCACCGGCCACTGCCCGACCAACTGACCGCCACCCTTGAAGCTATCCGCCAACAGTCCTACTGCCAGTGCATAGGACGTGGAGTTGTTGTACTTGAGGATGGCGCGGAAGTTGTCCGTCACCAGGAAGGCCGGCCCGCGATAGCCCGCCGGTAGCAGCAACGAGGCACTGGCGTGTGGCTCGGCCGGCAGGTTGCCGTTCATGGGTTGTACATCCTGGCGCTGCCATTCGGATACGGGTTTGCGGATATCCATATCGGCCTGCGCGTAGTCGAAGCCCTGTGGCAGACGTACTTCGAAGCCCCAGCTTTGCCCGCGCCGCCAGCCGGACGTACTCAGGTAATTCGCCGTGGAGGCCAGGGCGTCGGTGGGCGAGCTCCAGATGTCGCGCCGGCCGTCGCCGTCGAAGTCCACGGCATAGCGGTTGTAGGTGGTGGGGATGAATTGGGTCTGGCCCATCGCGCCGGCCCAGGAGCCGATCATGTTGCTCGTCGGCACATCGCCGTGCTGGAGGATTTGCAACGCGGCGATCAGTTGGTTGCGCCCGAAGTCCGGGCGGCGGCCTTCGTAGGCCAGGGTGGCCAGCGAGCGGATCACGTTCTTGCTGCCCATCTGCTGGCCGAAGTTGCTCTCCATGCCCCAGATGGCCACCACGGCTTCGCGGTCCACGCCGTAGGTGGTGTCGATGCGTTGCAGCGTCTCGGTGTTCTGCAGCAGCCGGTCCTGCCCGTTGCGCACCCGTGCCGGGGAGACAGCGCTTTCCAAGTATTGCCAGACGGGGCGGGTGAACTCGGGCTGGCTGCGGTCGGCTGCGACCACCGAATCATCCGGCTCGAGGCCGGCGAAGGCCGCATCGAAGGTCTGCGCGCTGATGCCGGCAGCCAGGGCCTGGACACGAAAGCCCTCGCGCCACTGAGCGAAACTTTGCGTGGGCTGCGCGGCGGATGTCGCGCCGGACACACCCTGAGGTGGTGCCTCGGCACAGGAAGACAGCAGGCCAAAGGTGGTCAGCGACAGGATGACGGCGAGCAGGCAGCGTTGGCCGACAACAGATGAAACGGGCTTGCGCATTGCTCTCCTCGAGTATTGGCAGGGGAGCGGCCACCTTAGCATGGCCACTGTAACGCGTCTGCGTTGGATGCAGAGGCGGTCGGATGGTCACGGCGGGGGAATTCCCGTATCGGCCCTGGGGTGCGCTGGCTCAGTCAAGGCTGGAGGGAAGGATGATGAGGGCGGTACTGCGTGGGGCTTCACGGCGGTGAGGCTGTCCGGCTGAAAGCGGGAGGTCCGAGGTTTTCAGGCCGCCAGAAGCGAAGAAGCCTCCCAATTGTGGGAGGCTTCGCGGCGGTAGCTGCCTTTGCCTTTGAGGGGCTTTTCCTGGCGGCTGCGGAACAGCGGTTGTGCGATCAGGGATTTGGCCTTGTTCGGCCGTTTGGAGCGCTTTGCCATCTGGGTGTCCTCATCGACGCCGGCCCCGTGCCGGCGCGCGCATGTTCTGCCTATTTGGCACGCTTGTCCAATGCCTTTGGTCAGTCGGCGGATGGGCCAAGGCGAGTTGGCAGTTTTCGGGACTACTCTGGCTGCGGCGCCTATCTGATGACCGCGAGGACAAGAACAATGAAGTTTCTTTGCATGATCTACTTCGACGAGCGCAAGGCGGCTGAGCTGCCCGAGGCCGAACTGCGGGGCATCGTCGATGAATGCATGACCTACAGTGAGCAGTTACGCCGTAGCGGCAACTACATCGCCGCCAACGCCTTGCTGCCGACGCTGACGGGCAGGACGCTGAGAGGGCAGGGGGAGCGCCTGTCGATCACCGATGGTCCGTTCGCGGAAACCAAGGAGCAGCTTGGTGGTTTCTACCTGATCGAAGCGGCGGATATGGATGAGGCCCAGCGCATCGCCGCGAAGATTCCGCCGGGCCGCCTGGGCTGCGTGGAGGTGCGGCAAGTCCGCGAGTGGGAGTAGAGCCGATGACGCCCGGCCGCGGCTTTTCGTAGGAGCGAGCTTGCTCGCGAATGCCGTCGTACCGAAGCCTCATGGAGGTAGGGAGCCTGTCGCTGTGGGGCGCCTGACGCTGCGGCATTAGACACTGTTCGCGAGCAAACTCGCTCCTACAGGTTGCAGCAGGTCTGAAGGCGCTTCAGGCCGACGGCAGGCTGATGCGCTGTCCGGCCACCAGCAGGGCGAGGCGGGCGAGGCCGCTCCAGGGGGTGCCCGGCGCTTGCCCCTTGATCTGTGCATCGATCAGTTGGGCGTCCTGCAGCATCTGGTTCCAGCGCGGCGCGGTATGCCGTTGCAGGGCTTTGGTCATCAGCGGGCGGCGCTTGTCCCAGATGGGGGGGCGGGCCTGGCTGAAGGCTTTTTCCAGCGGCACACCCTGGCTGAACTGCTGGGCCAGGGCCGCCAGCACGCGGATTTCCCGGGCCAGCGCCCAGAGGATCACCGGCGGCTCCACACCTTCGCCGCGCAGACCTTCGAGCATGCGCAGGCAGTGAGCAGCTTCGCCGTTCAGGGCGGCATCGATCAGGCCGAAGACGTCGAAGCGCGCGCTGTCGGCTACCGCTGCCTGGACGGTGGCGGCGTCGATCTGCTGACCGTCGGCCAGCAGCTTGAGCTTTTCGATTTCCTGGGCGGCGGCCAGGAGGTTGCCTTCCACACGTGCGGCGATCAGGTCCACGGCTTCCTGGCTGGCGGCGAGGCCGGCCTGGGACAGGCGCTGGCGAATCCATTGCGGCAACTGGTGCGCATCGATGGGCCAGATCTGGATGAACTGTGCAGCATTCCCGTCGATCAGGGCCTTGGCCCATTTTGTCTTCTGCGTGCTGCCGTCGAGCTTGGGCAGGCTGACCAGCAGGACGGTGTCCTCCGGCGGGCGCTGCAGGTATTCCTGGAGGATGGCAGCGCCCTTGTCGCCGGGCTTGCCAGACGGCAGGCGCAGTTCGATCAGGCGCTTTTCGGCGAACAGCGAGAG
This sequence comes from Pseudomonas sp. ATCC 13867, assembly GCF_000349845.1. NCBI lineage: Bacteria > Pseudomonadati > Pseudomonadota > Gammaproteobacteria > Pseudomonadales > Pseudomonadaceae > Pseudomonas > Pseudomonas sp. ATCC 13867. The sequence goes on from NC_020829.1 coordinate 727,183, forward strand.
GCTGGCGCCGGCTTCGAGCAGTTGGCCCCAGTCGAAGTTGGCTTCGGCGTTGAACACCTGGCGCTCGCCGAAATCATGCTGGCGGCAGGCCGTGCGAATGGCGTCGCAGGCTTCCTGGCAGAGCAGCGGCTCGTCGCCGCTGACGACGTAGACGGGGGCGAGGTTGCCTTGCAGGTGCTTGGCGAGTTGTCCGGGATTGAGCTTCATGATGAAAAAGGGGCCGGTGTGTCCGGCCCCTGTCTGTCACTCGGCTTGCGGAAATTCGATCGGCGACTGCTGCGGCTGGGCCTTGGCGGCGTCCTCCGCGGCTTTCTGCGCGTCCGCTTCGGCCTTGGCCTTGGCTTCGGCCTTGCGTTGCAGGTCTTCCAGCTGGGCCGGGGTGATCATCTGCAGGCGCATGGCCATCTGCTGGACCAGGTCGCGGCGCATTTCTTCGCGGATCTGCGTGGCTTCCTGGTCGGAGCCGACCAGGTTGTTCTCGTCCTGTACGTAGACCTTGCGCACTTGGACCTGGCCGTTCATCAGCAGCAGGTCGTTGGTGCCACGGATTTCGTAGTCCAGGGTGTTGGTCAATTGGTTTTCCGCGCTACGCGCCGAGCTGGTGTAGCTGACGGTACGCTGGGTCACGTTCTCGCGGGCGAGGATGACGTGGTAGGGCGCGCGCGAGACGACTTTCACGCCGCTGCCTTCGAGCACCTGCTGGAGCTGCTTGACCGTATCGCCGTAGGCATTACGCGCGGTCAGGTCGACTTCCTTGAGCGCAAAGTTCGTATCGCCCAGGCCGCGCAGTTGGAAACCGCAGGCGCTCAGCACGCTGGCCAGGCCGATCAGCGCGAGGCTGGTCAGGATACGTTTCATCAAGCTTCCCTCACTCCTGTTGATCCGGGGTGCCCGTGGCGAAGGTGCCACGGGCGAATGGGTCTTTTCCAGCGTTGCTTTTAGTTGGCGACGATATTGACCAGCTTGCCCGGCACCACGATGACTTTACGGATGGTCAGGCCGTCGGTGAAGCGCAGCACGTTCTCGTTGGCACGGGCGGCGGCCTCGACTTCCTCGCGGCTGGCGCTGGCGGGCATTTCGATGTGGCCACGCAGCTTGCCGTTGACCTGTACCACCAGTTGCAGGCTGTCCTGCACCAGGGCGGCTTCGTCGACCTGCGGCCAGCTGGCGTCGATGACGGCGCCGTCCTTGCCCAGCTCCTGCCAGACCACGTGGCAGATGTGCGGGGTGATCGGGGCGAGCAGCAGGGTGACGGTTTCCAGGCCTTCCTGCAGCAGGGCGCGGTCGGCGGCGGATTCGGCCGGGGCCTTTTCCAGCACGTTCATCAGGGTCATCACGGCGGCGATGGCGGTGTTGAACTTGTGGTGCTGGCCCACGTCCTGGCTGGCCTGGCGGATGGCCAGGTGGATGGCGCGGTGAATGGCCTTCTGTGCGTCGTCCAGCGCGGACTTGTCCACGGCGCCGGCAGGACCCGCGTTGACGTGGGCCTGGGCCAGACGCCAGACGCGGCGAAGGAAGCGGTTGGCGCCTTCGATGCCGGAGTCGGACCATTCGCAGCTCATGTCCGGCGGCGAGGCGAACATCATGAACAGGCGGCAGGTGTCGGCGCCGTAGGCGTCGATCATCGCCTGCGGGTCCACGCCGTTGTTCTTGGACTTGGACATCTTCTCGGTGCCGCCGATTTCCACCGGCAGGCCGTCGGTCTTCAGGCGTGCGCCGATGACCTTGGCCTTGGCGTCACGCTCGACTTCCACGTCCGCCGGGTTGAACCATTCCTTGCCACCGTTGGCGGCGACTCGGTAGTAGGTCTCGGCGACCACCATGCCCTGGGTCAGCAGGTTCTTGAACGGCTCGTCGGAGTCGATCAGGCCTTCGTCGCGCATCAGCTTGTGGAAGAAGCGCGCGTAGAGCAGGTGGAGGATGGCGTGCTCGATGCCGCCGATGTACTGGTCGACCGGCAGCCAGTAGTTGGCGGCCTTCTTGTCCAGCATGCCGTCTTCGAACTGCGGGCAGGCGTAACGGGCGAAGTACCAGGACGATTCGACGAAGGTGTCCATCGTGTCGGTTTCGCGCTTGGCCGGCTGGCCGCATTTTGGGCAGCTGCACGCGTAGAACTCGGGCATCTTGGCCAGGGGCGAACCGGCGCCGTCCGGCACCACGTCCTCGGGCAGGACCACCGGCAACTGGTCTGCCGGGACCGGAACGTCGCCGCAGGTGTCGCAGTGGATGATCGGGATCGGGCAGCCCCAGTAACGCTGGCGGCTGATGCCCCAGTCGCGCAGGCGGAACTGGGTGCGGGCCTGACCCAGGTTCTTGGCGGCGAGGTCGGCGCCGATGGCGTCGAACGCGGCCTGGTAGCCGAGGCCGTCGTACTTGCCTGAGTTGACGGTGACGACGCTCTCGTCCTTCAGGCCGTACCACTCTTTCCAGACGCTCGGTTCGAAATCGTTGTCGGCGCCAACCTGGGCGATCACTTGCCGGATCGGCAGGGCGTACTTGTTGGCGAATTCGAAGTCACGCTCGTCATGGCCCGGAACAGCCATCACGGCGCCTTCGCCATAGGTCATCAGGACGTAGTTGGCGATCCACACCGGCAGCTTGTCACCGGTCAGCGGGTGCTCGACGAACAGGGAAGTGGCAACGCCTTTCTTCTCCTGGGTGGCGATGTCGGCTTCGGCGACGCCGCCGCGCTTGCACTCGTCGATGAACGCCTGCAGCGACGGGTCGCGCTGGGCGGCGAGGGTGGCCAGGTGGTGCTCGGCGGCCACGGCAACGTAGGTGGCGCCCATCAGGGTGTCCGGGCGGGTGGTGAAGACCTTCATCTGGCCGGCTTCGCCGATGGAAGCCTGGTCATAGGGGAAGGCGATCTCCATGCCACGGGACTTGCCGATCCAGTTGCGCTGCATGGTCTTGACCTGCTCGGGCCAGCCCGGCAGGTGGTCGAGGCTTTCCAGCAGCTCTTCGGCGTAGGCGGTGATCTTGAAGTAGTACATCGGGATTTCGCGCTTCTCGATCAGCGCGCCCGAACGCCAGCCACGGCCGTCGATGACCTGTTCGTTGGCCAGTACGGTCTGGTCCGCCGGGTCCCAGTTCACGGTGCCGTTCTTGCGATAGATCACGCCCTTTTCGAACAGGCGGGTGAACAGCCACTGTTCCCAGCGGTAGTAGTCCGGCTTGCAGGTGGTGACTTCGCGGGACCAGTCGATGGCCAGCCCCAGGCTGTTCAACTGGGCCTTCATGTAGGCGATGTTGTCGTAGGTCCAGGCCGCCGGTGCGACGTTGTTCTTCATCGCGGCGTTTTCCGCCGGCATGCCGAAGGCGTCCCAACCCATCGGCTGCAGGACGTTCTTGCCCTGCATGCGCTGGTAGCGGCTGATCACGTCACCGATGGTGTAGTTGCGCACGTGCCCCATGTGTAGCTTGCCGCTCGGATACGGGAACATCGACAGGCAGTAGAACTTCTCCTTGCCAGCGACTTCGTCGACGCGGAAGGAGTTGTGTTCGTTCCAGAATTTCTGGGCCTGGGATTCGATCTCGAGGGGCTGGTATTGCTCGTGCATGGCGCGATTTGAACCTGTACGGAAGATAATTGTGCGGCCGGGGAGGTCGAGTGGTCCTCCGCTTCGCTGGCCCCTGAGAAGACATGGGGCGGGCGGCTACAGAAAGCCTCGTAGCATACATGACCCCTCCGCGAGCCGGTAGCCCGCGCCGTTTGTCGCACGCTCGGTGTGGCGCGGGGTGGGCCGCTAAGCTTTGCCTGAGGGCGGGAGGTTTCCGCCTGTCTTGAGGTGACTGATGGCTGAGCTGCATCGCGCAAGTGCTTCGGGTTCCGGTCTGTATGAACGGTTGTTGCAACGACTGGCGCTGGCTCTGGATGAAGCCGATACCGCCGAGCGATTACGAGACGAATGCCCCGTTGAGCTGGAATTGCGCGGATTGAGCAGTGCGGAAATGGAGTTGATCCGGGCCTATCTCGATCAGGATGTGAATTGGTTGCGCGGCTGGCATGCCGCCGCACAGGAGTTGGCCTTGCTGGAGCAGGGCCCCGCACGGGCGTCCCGGCCGCCACGCCATGTCACCCCGCCCAGCCGTCCGCGGCTGGTGTCGCGCTCGCATACGCAGCAGTTGCAATGCGCGCTGTGTGGCACGCTGGTGGCCTGGAGCCGCAGCCAGGGTGTGCTGCCCTGCACGTCCTGCGGTTCCCAGTTGTTCCGCAACGCAAAGGCGCGCTGATATCCCGATGATCCGTTAGGCTTGGCACTCGACAAGGAGTCGCCAATGCCCTTTCGTTACATCCTCAAACAGATTCTGATGCCGCCAGGACTGCTGCTTCTGTTGCTGCTCCTGGCGTTCCTGCTGCGTCGGCGTTTCCCCCGTTTCTCGATCCTGTGCTTCTTCGGCGGCTTTCTCGGTCTGTGGGCGATGAGCCTGCCGGTGACGGTGGAGTGGGGCGCGCGCCGGTTGGAGCAGGTGGAACCGTTGAAACAGGCGGACTGGGCCGGGCTGGCGCAGCGCGCCGATGCCATCGTGGTGCTGGGCGCTGGCCGGATGCGCGGCGACCGTGCCTGGGATGAGGATCAGCCCGGGCTGATGGCTGGCGAGCGGCTGCGCTATGCGGCGCGCCTGGCCAAGGCCAGTGGCCTGCCGGTGCTGACGTCCGGCGGCCTGCACTATGGCACGCCGCCGACGGAAGCCTACATCATGGCTCGCAGCCTGGCTGACGAGTACGGCGTCGAGGTGCGCTGGCAGGAGGGGGCAAGCCGCACGACCTGGGAAAATGCCCGGCTCAGTGCGCCGATCCTGCGCGAGGCGGGTATCCGACGGGTGGTCCTGGTGACCCAGGCGCTGCACATGCCGCGCTCGCTGTGGAGTTTCGAGAAGGCGGGGTTGGAGGTGGTGCCGGCGCCGCTGGGGTATATCGGCGTGGACAACGCCCGGCCGCTGGGTGGCTGGCTGCCGGAGGGGCGGGCCCTCTGGCAGAGCGAGCAGTTGCTCAATGAGGCGATCGGGCTGGTGGGGTATCGGTTGTTCTATCGCTAGGCCTGGCTTTGGTTCGCGAGCAAGCTCGCTCCTACGAAGAGCGTGCCGGAGTCGGAGGGGGACGACTGCTCGCGAACCGCCGAGGATCCACGAAAAGCCGGATTTCCGGCTTGTGTGGGAGCGGACTCCGTCCGCGATCAGTCCCGGGCGCATGGCCCTCGCGAACGAAGTCCGCTTGTACGGGATTGCCGTGTAGTGCCAGGTAATTGAGAAAGGGCCTCTCGCGAGGCCCTTTTCGTTGGCATCAGCCGAACAACCGGCGTTCTTCCGGGTGCGTCCGGCGGCGGACCAGCGCCCAGGCCAGCAGCACCGCCCCCAGGATCGCCAGCGGCCAGACACGCCACTTCAGGTAGGGCGTCAGGCCCTGCATCGGCACCACTTCGCCGCGCAGCACGCCTTGCTGGAACTGCGGGATCTGCACGGCCAGCTTGCCGAACGGATCGATCAGCGCGGTGACGCCATTGTTGGTGCCGCGCACCATCCAGCGGCCGGCCTCCAGGGCGCGCATCTGCGCCATCTGCAGGTGCTGCAGCGGACCGATGGAGGTACCGAACCAGGCATCGTTGCTGATGGTCAGCAGCAACTGGCTCTGCGCCGCCAGCTCGGCGGCGAACTCCGGGTAGACCACTTCGTAGCAGATGTACGGCGCGATGCTGTAGCCCTTGGCCTTGAGCAGCGGCTGGTCGGCCGGGCCGCGGGCGAAGTCGGACATCGGCAGGTCGAAGAAGGCGATCAGGCCGCGCAGCAGGTCCTGCATGGGCACGTATTCGCCGAAGGGCACCAGCTTCTGCTTGAGGTAGTCGCCGCTGCCTTCGCCAACCACGGTGATGCCGTTGTAGTAGCGCACGCCATCAGCCGTCTTCTGGCGTACCGGAACCCCGGTGATCAGCGCGGCCTTCTTGGCGCTGGCGACGCCGTTGATCATCTCCAGGTAGCCGGTGGCCTGGTCCTTGAGGACCGGCACGGCGGTTTCCGGCCAGACGATCAGGTCGACGTCGCTCTGCTCGGCGGTCAGGTCGCGGTACAGCTCCAGCTGATGGGTGATGGCTTTCGGGTCCCACTTCATTTCCTGGGCGATATTGCCCTGCAGCGCGGCGACCTTCAGCGGCGAGCCGGCCGGGGTGCTCCAGGCGTGGCCCTTGTACCCCAGGCCCACGGCCCAGGGGGCGATGAGCAGGATCAGGCCGGTGACCAGACGCGTCGGACGCTGCATCAGCGCCGGGAGGTTGATGATCAGCGCGCCGGAGAGGGCGATGCCGAACGACACCAGCCAGACGCCACCAATGGGCGCGAGGCCCGCCAGCGGGCCCTCCAGTTGGCTGTAGCCGGCGTAGAGCCAGGGGAAGCCGGTGAGGAACCAACTGCGGAACAGCTCCAGCGCCACCCACAGCGCGGCGAAGGCCAGGGCGTCGCTGACCGGTGCGTTGTTGCGGCGGAAGAAGCGTGCCCAGACCCAGGCGGGCAGGGCGAAGAAGAAGGCCACGCCGGCGCTGAAGCCGATCACCAGGAAGGCGGCCAGCGGCCCGGAGGCGCCGCCGAAGTCGTGGATGCTGAAGTAGATCCAGCTGGTGCCGGCGATGAAGGCGCCAAAGCCATACCACCAGCCGCGCCACAGTGCCGAGCCGGCGGTGGCGCCGCGCAGGCCGAGGTAGAACAGGGCGAGGGACAGCAGCGCCAGCGGCCAGTAGCCGAACGGCGCCAGGGCCAACGGGGTGAGCGCGCCGGCGGCCAGGGCCAGCAAATGGCCTGGCAGGCCGGGACGGGTGATCCAGCGCATCGGGAATCCTTGTACCGGTTGAGCGATGCGCAAGAGTAATGGAGAGACGAACGGTAGGCTATGGGGATGCAAGCCAAAAGCCATGAGCTGACTGCGGCGGGATGTTGCAGGAAAGGTCGGAACTGATTGTAGGAGCGAGCTCGCTCCTGCACGTAATTGCCGTTAGTCCTGCAGCGGGGTGAGGCGCAGCAGGTGCAGGCGCCGGCTGTCCGCGTTGAGCACGCGGAAGCGGAAGCCGCCCAGTTCGGTGGTTTCGTTGCGCTTGGGCAGGTGGCCGAAGGCGCTCATCACCACGCCGCCGACGGTGTCGAATTCCTCATCGGAGAACTCCGCGCCGAAGAAGTCGTTGAAGGCTTCCACCGGGGTCAGCGCCTTGACGATGAAGTCGCCGCTGGGCAGCGGCTTGATGTAGCTGTCTTCCTCGACGTCGTGCTCGTCCTCGATGTCGCCGACGATCTGCTCCAGCACGTCCTCGATGGTCACCAGCCCCGCCACGCCGCCGTATTCGTCGATGACGATGGCCATGTGGTTGCGGTTGGCGCGGAACTCGCGCAACAGCACGTTCAGGCGCTTGGACTCGGGCACGAAGGTGGCCGGGCGCAGCAGGTCCTTGATGTTGAAGGCGTGGTTCTGGTCGTGAAGGATCAGCGGCAGCAGGTCCTTGGCCAGCAGGACGCCCATGATGTCGTCCAGGCTCTCGCCGATCACCGGGTAGCGCGAGTGCGCCGCTTCGATGATGGCGGGGAGGAAGTCGGCAGGCTTCTGCGTCGATTTGATGGAGATCATCTGTGAGCGCGGGATCATGATGTCGCGGACCTGGAGGTCCGCCACCTGGATTGCGCCTTCGACGATGGACAACGCTTCGCTGTCCAGCAGCTTGTTGTCGTGGGCTTCGCGCAGCAGCTCAAGCAGCTCCTGGCGGTTTCTCGGCTCATGGGCAAAAGCCTGGGTGATCTTGTCCAACCACGACTTGTGCCCATTGCTCGATCGGTCTTCGCTCATCTTTCCTTGCTCAGTGGCGTTTATTCTTCATCGGCCGCATACGGGTCCGGGTGACCCAGCTCAGCCAGCAATTCCCGTTCCAGGCCTTCCATTTCCTCGGCTTCGGCGTCGTCGATGTGATCGTAGCCGAGCAGGTGCAGGCAGCCGTGGATGACGAGGTGGGCCCAGTGGGCCTCGGCGGACTTGCCCTGTTCGGCGGCCTCGCGGGTGACCACGGGGGCGCATATCACCAGGTCGCCGAGCAGCGGGATGTCCAGCAGCTCGTCGGGAACGTCGGCTGGGAAGGACAGTACGTTGGTGGCGTAGTCCTTGTGCCGCCAGGTGCGGTTCAGTTCGCGGCCTTCGCCTTCGTCCACCAGGCGGATGGTCAGCTCCGAGTCGTTCTGGCGCTGGCGCAGGGCCAGTTCGCACCAGCGGCGGAAGGCGGCTTCGCTCGGCAGGCCGGGGGCGTCGGAGGCGACCTGCAAGTCCAGTTCAAGCATTCGTGTTGCCCTGGCTTTCGACGCCGGTCAGACGGTTTTCGTAGGCGTCGTAGGCATCGACGATGCGCTGCACCAGCGGGTGGCGCACCACGTCCTTGGACTTGAAGTGGGTGAAGCTGATGCCGGGCACGTCGCGCAGCACCTCCATCACGTGCTTGAGGCCCGAGCGGGTGCCGCGCGGCAGGTCGACCTGGGTGACGTCGCCGGTGATCACCGCGGTGGAGCCGAAGCCGATCCGGGTGAGGAACATCTTCATCTGTTCCATCGTGGTGTTCTGGCTTTCGTCGAGGATGATGAAGCTGTTGTTCAGCGTGCGGCCGCGCATGTAGGCCAGCGGCGCGACTTCGATCACCTGGCGCTCGATCAGCTTGGCCACGGTTTCGAAGCCGAGCATTTCGTACAGCGCGTCGTACAGCGGGCGCAGGTACGGGTCGATCTTCTGCGACAGGTCGCCGGGCAGGAAGCCGAGTTTCTCGCCGGCTTCCACCGCCGGACGCACCAGCAGGATGCGGCGAATCTGCTCGCGCTCCAGGGCGTCCACGGCGCAGGCCACGGCGAGGTAGGTCTTGCCGGTGCCGGCCGGGCCGATGCCGAAGTTGATGTCGTGATCGAGGATCGCCTTCACATAGCGCTGCTGGTTGGCGCCGCGCGGGCGGATGTGCGCCTTGCGGGTCTTGAGCGTTACCAGGGGGGCGGCGGGCTCGACGGCGAGGTCTTCCAGGCCGGACTCCTGCAGGAACAGGTGGACCATGTCGGGAGTCAGTTCGGTGCCGTTCTGCACTTCGCGGTAGAGGCGCTGCAGAAGGTTTTCGGCCGCTTGGGTGCGTTCCGGTTCGCCGACCAGTTCGAACTGGTTGCCACGGTTGCGGATCTCGATGTCGAGGCGCTTCTCGATCTGGTGCAGGTGCTCGTCGAACTGCCCGCACAGGTTGGCGAAGCTACGGGCCTCGAAGGGTTCGAGCATGAAGCGATGGATATCCAGGGGGGCGTTCAAGGTGCTGTCTAAGTCGCCATGTTGCGAAAGGGGAATGGTCGAAGAATAACTCCAGGCGACCGAGTACGAAAGTTCGGACGCCATCGGGGGATTCAACGGTCGATGATCAGTGAGGTGCTTCCACGAGGGTGGCGCGCAGGGAGTTGGGCAGCGCCTCGTAGATCTCCACGTCGACGAACTGGCCGATCAGGCGCGGATTGTCGCTGCGGAAATTCACTACCCGGTTGTTCTCGGTGCGGCCCTGGAGCTGGCCGGGATCGCGCTTGGAGTAGTCGGTGACGAGAATGCGCTGGACGGTGCCGACCATCCGTCGACTGATCTCGAAACCCTGCTGGTTGAGGCGGCTGTTGAGGGTCAGCAGACGCTGCTTCTTCACGTCGTCCGGGGTGTCGTCCGCAAGGTCGGCGGCCGGGGTACCGGGGCGCGGGCTGTAGATGAAGGAGAAGGAGAAGTCGAAGCCGACGTCTTCTACCAGCTTCAGGGTCTGCTCGAAGTCCTGGTCGGTCTCGCCGGGGAAGCCGATGATGAAGTCCGAGCTGATGCAGATGTCCGGCACCGCGGCCTTCAGCTTGCGGATGCGCGACTTGTATTCCAGCGCGGTGTGGTTGCGCTTCATCGCCGCGAGGATGCGGTCGGATCCGGCCTGCACCGGCAGGTGAACGAACTTCACCAACTGCGGCACTTCGGCGTGGGCGGCGATCAGCGAGTCGGAAAACTCCAGCGGGTGCGAAGTGGTGTAGCGGATGCGCTCGATGCCATCGACCTCGGCGACCACGCGGATCAGCTCGGCGAAGTCGGCGATGCGCCCGTCATGGGTCGGGCCACGGTAGCCGTTGACGTTCTGCCCCAGCAGGGTCACTTCCTTCACGCCGTTCTCGGCCAGGTGGATCACCTCGGCAAGCACGTCGTCGAATGGGCGGCTGACTTCCTCGCCGCGGGTGTAGGGCACCACGCAGAAGGTGCAGTACTTGCTGCAGCCTTCCATCACCGAGACGAAGGCGGTGGGACCGTCGATGCGCGGCTCGGGCAGGCGGTCGAACTTCTCGATTTCCGGGAAGGACACGTCCACCTGCGGCTTGCGGGTGGTGCGGGCGGCGTCGATCATTTCCGGCAGCCGGTGCAGGGTCTGCGGGCCGAATACCACGTCGACGTAAGGCGCGCGCTCGCGGATGGCCGCGCCTTCCTGGCTGGCCACGCAACCGCCGACGCCGATCACCAGGTTCGGGTTCTGCTGCTTGAGTGTGCGCCAGGCACCCAGCTCGGAGAACACCTTCTCCTGCGCCTTCTCGCGGATCGAGCAGGTATTGAGCAGGATCACGTCGGCTTCTTCGGCCTTCTCTGTGATTTCAAGAGCCTGGTGTTCGCCCAGAAGATCCGCCATGCGCGAGCTGTCGTACTCGTTCATCTGGCAACCGTGGGTCTGGATGAAAAGCTTCTTGGCCATGAAATCGTTCTGGGCTGGTTAAAAAATGACCGCGCATTATATGCCTCGACGCGGCTGTGTGCCACCGGTGGGTGCGTGGGGGTGGGCGCGCTTGTGCTATGCTGCGTGCCCATTTTGCAAGGCTGTCATCCTTCGTTCATGAGCAAGCGCGAGAACCCGATCTACAAGGTGGTCTTCCTCAACCAGGGCCAGGTGTACGAGATGTATGCCAAGCAGATCTACCAGAGTGACCTGTGGGGCTTCCTGGAGATCGAGGAGTTCGTCTTCGGCGAGCGCACCCAGGTGGTGGTCGATCCCAGCGAGGAGAAGCTCAAGGCGCAGTTCGACGGCGTCATCCGCAGCTTCGTGCCGTTGCACTCGATCATCCGCATCGATGAGGTGGAGCGCCTGGGCACCGCGAAGATCAGCGAGGCCAAGCCCAGCGGCAACGTGATGCCGTTCCCCATGCCGATGCCCGGCAAGGACAGCTGACGATTTTCGTAGGAGCGAGCTTGCTCGCGAACCGCCCAGCATCGAAGTCAGCCGAATAGTCTGTTCGCGAGCAAGCTCGCTCCTACAAAGAGCAGGCGTGATTCAGGGCAGCGGTGAGAACGGCGAGTTGCCGGCGGTCTGCAGTTCGATCAGGTAATTGCGGAAGATCTGCCCGAGCACCTTGGTGGCGATGTCCAGTTCATCCTTGTTCATCTGCTCGGCGACCAGGTCGGCGCTGTCCATCGCATCTTCGGCGCCGTTCACGGCGGCCATCTTCAGCACGATGTAGGCCTGTACGTTGTTGGCTTTCACGCCTTCGCCACGGAAGAACATGGTGCCCAGGCGCAGTTGCGCATTGGCGTGGCCTTGCAGCGAGGCTTTCTCGAACCAGTGCAGCGCGGCCTGGAAGTCGCGCGGGGCGCGCTCGCCGCTGTAGAAAAACTCACCCAGTTCGTACTGTGCTTCCGCATCACCGCCATTGGCCGCCTGCTGGCAGCTGGCGAGGGCCTGTTGCAACTGCTCGGGCACGGTGTTGAGGGTGCAGCGGCCGGTCGCCGGAATCAGCAGTGAGTTACCGCCCGCCTGGGTCAACAGGGGGAAGGCGAGCAACAGGCAACCCAGTAGCAGGGTACGACCGGTGCGGTACATGGGGAACAGCGGCCTCCAGAATCGGGGCGGGCAATGCCCGGCCAGCGAAATGCGCCGGCTTTCACATTATGAAATAAGCGAGCGCTTCCTTACAAAGTCTTTACCGTCTTTTCTGATTTTTCTGTTGTGGCGGCAAGAACAGTGGGGAAGGGCGTAACGCGGGAATAAAGGCTGGGTGGAGCGGAAGGCGCCCATTCGGGCGCCTTCGCAAGGGGCTTACTTGAGTGCGGCAAATGCGCGCTCGGCCGCATCCAGGGTCAGCTTCAGCTCGGTTTCGCCGTGGGCGATGGAGGTGAAGCCGGCTTCATATGCGCTGGGAGCAAGATAGACGCCGCCATCCAGCATCAGGTGGAAGAAGCGCTTGAAGCGCTCCACGTCGCTACCCATCACGTCCTCGAAGGTGACGATGTCGTCGGCACCGGTGAAGTACAGACCGAACATGGCGGCGCCCGCCTGGGTGGTCACGAAGGGGATGCCGGCCGCGTCGGCGCGTTCCTGCAGGCCCTGCAGCATCTTCGTGGTGTAGGCGGTCAGTTCGTCGTGGAAGCCGGGGCGGCTGATCAGGCGCAGGGTGGTCAGGCCGGCAGCCATGGCCAGCGGGTTGCCCGACAGGGTGCCGGCCTGGTAGACCGGGCCGAGCGGGGAAATCTGCTCCATGATCTCGCGCTTGCCGCCGAAGGCACCCACCGGCATGCCGCCGCCGATGATCTTGCCGAAGGTCGACAGGTCCGGCTTCACACCGTAGAACGCCTGGGCGCCGCCGAGGGCGACGCGGAAGCCGGTCATCACTTCGTCGAAGATCAGCACCACGCCGTGCTGGTCGCACAGGCGGCGCAGGCCTTCGAGGAAGCCCGGTGCCGGCGGCACGCAGTTCATGTTGCCGGCCACCGGCTCGACGATGATGCACGCCACTTCCTTGCCGACTTCGCCCAGGGTCTTCTCCACGGCGGCGATGTCGTTGAACGGCAGGGTCAGGGTGTGCTTGGCGAAGGCCGCCGGCACGCCGGGGGAGTTCGGCACGCCGAAGGTCAGGGCGCCGGAGCCGGCTTTCACCAGCAGGCTGTCGGAATGGCCGTGGTAGCAGCCTTCGAACTTGATGATGCTGTCGCGGCCGGTGTAGCCACGGGCCAGGCGGATGGCGCTCATGGTGGCTTCGGTGCCGGAGCTGACCATGCGCACCATGTCCATCGACGGCACCAGCGAGCAGACCAGGTCGGCCATTTCCACTTCCAGCGCGGTCGGTGCGCCGTAGGACAGGCCGTGGTCGAGCTGCTTGCGCACGGCGTCGAGAACGTCCGGGTGGCTGTGGCCGAGGATCATCGGGCCCCAGGAGCCGACGTAGTCGACGTAGCGCTTGTCATCCTCGTCCACCACGTAGGCGCCTTCCGCGTGCTTGAAGAACAGCGGGGTGCCGCCGACGCTCTTGAACGCGCGCACCGGCGAGTTCACGCCACCGGGGATGTGTTTCTGGGCATTGGCGAAAAGCGTTTCGGAACGGGACATGGGTGTACCTCGCGAAGCTGTCGGGTGCCGGGCGCGTGGGCGCTCAGCGGGTTTCGAAGAGTTGGCTGAAGGCGCGGGCGCGCTGTTCGACCTCGGCCGGGGAGTCGGCGGCGAACAGGGCGTGGATCACGGCGATCATGTCGGCACCACGGGCGATCAGCTCGGGCGCGTTGTCCAGGGTCACGCCGCCGATGGCCACCCGCGGCACGTTGAAGCGGGCCTTGGCCTGTTCCAGCAACTCGACGCTGGCGGCCGGGGCGCCCGGCTTGGTCTGGGAATTGAAGAAGCGACCGAAGGCGACGTAGCTGGCGCCTTCGGCGATGGCCTGCTCGGCCAGATCGAGGCTGGCGTGGCAGGTGCCGCCGATCACCGCGTCACGGCCGAGCAGGGCGCGGGCGGCGGCTAGCGAGCCGTCGGTCTGGCCCAGGTGCACGCTGACGCCCAGGCGCGCGGCCAGCTCGGCGTCGTCGTTGATCAACAGCGTGGCGCCGTAGCGCGCGCACAGTTCGCGCAGGGCCTCGGCTTCGCGCAGGCGGCGCGAGGCGTCGGTGGACTTGTCGCGGTACTGCAGCAGGCGTGCGCCGCCTTTCAGGGCGGCTTCGACGTAGGGCAGCAGGCGGCCGCCGTCGAGCAGCTGGCTGTCGGTGATGGCGTAGAGTCCGCGCAGTTTCATCAAGGCCTCGATCGGATCAGTTGCAGTAGTCCAGCGGCAGGCGGCGGGGCACGTACTGGCCGTGGCCAGGGGCTTCCGCGTCGCGCAAGGTGCGCCAGGTGTAGTCCAGGGCGCTGCGTACCGCGCCCACCAGTTCCTCGCCCAGGGCCAGGCGGCCGGCGAGGGTGCTCGCCAGGGTGCAGCCCGAGCCGTGGTAGCTGCCCGGCAGGCGCTGGCAGGTGAAGGTGTGGCGCTGGCCGTCGCGGGTGTAGAGGCGGTTGTGGACCTCGGACTCGTCGCCGTGGCCGCCGGTGATCAGCAAGGCCTGGATATACGGCAGTAGCTTCTCGGCGCATTCGTCCGCCGTGCCTTCGGGCAGTTCGGCGAGGATGCGTGCTTCAGGCAGGTTCGGTGTGGCGATGGCGGCGATCGGCAGCAGCCGCTCGCGCATGGCGTAGCCGACGTCGTCCTTGCCCAGCGAGCCGCCGCCACCGGCGCGCAGCACCGGGTCGCAGACCAGCGGGATGCCCGGCAGGGACTGCATGATCTCGACGACCGTATCGACCATCTGCACCGAGCCGAGCATGCCCAGCTTGACCGCAGCCACCGGCAGGTCGGCGATCACGGCGTTGGCCTGGGCCAGCACCCACTCGCGGTCGAGCACGCGGAAGTCGGAAACGTTGACGGTATCCTGAACGGTCAGCGCGGTGACGGTCGGCGCCGCGTGGCAGCCTTGGGCGATCAGGGCTTCGATATCGGCCTGCAGGCCGGCACCGCCACTGGGGTCGTGGCCGGACAGGCAGAGCACTACGGGACGGGAGGTTGGCGTTTTCATGGCGCGGGAGCTTATCACTAAACCGCCGCCGTGAGCTGACCGAGCGGTCCAATTCGCGTCGCCGGGGCAGGCCCTGGGCGGGCGGTCGAATGCCACGTGGCACAAGGCCTGTGCTAAAGTTCGCCGATTCCAACACGACGCCTCCACGGGCGCGCCAATACGGGAGATGGGGCTCCTCGGCGCGACTGTCCGGAGGTACTGCGGGGCACCATGCGGTACTGGCTGATCTTCCTGATCGTTTTCCTTCTCTCGCCAGTGGCGAGCGCTGTCAGCTTCGACGAGCACGTCGGGCAATTGCCCCTGGGGCGGGCAATGGATGTCTTCGAGGACGTGCGCGGCACCGCCGATATTTCGGAGATCAACTCTCCGGCGCTGGCCGCCAGCTTCCGCCGGCATGAACACGATGTGCTCAACGCCGGCTACTCGCGGTCGGTGTTCTGGCTGCGCCTGGACCTCGACTACCAGCCCCGGGCATCCCACGACCCTGCCAACTGGCTGCTGGAGCTGGGTTATCCGCCGCTGGACAAGCTCGACCTCTACCTGCCCGACGGCAAGGGCGGCTACCGCCTGGCCCAGCGCACCGGCGACACCCTGCCGTTCGACAGCCGGCCGATCCGCCAGAACAACTACCTGTTCGATCTCAAGCTGGAGCCGGGCAAGCCGCTGCGCGTGTACCTGCGCCTGGAAAGCCAGGGGTCGATCCAGGCGCCGCTGACCCTCTGGTCGCCCAAGGCCTATCTGGAAGAGCAGCCGGGCCGCATCTATGTGCTGGGCATCATCTATGGCGTGCTGCTGGTGATGCTGATCTACAACCTGTTCATCTTCCTCAGCGTCCGCGACACCAGCTACCTCTACTACATCCTTTATATCGCCTCGTTCGGCCTCTACCAGATCTCGGTCAACGGCGCCGGCATCGAGTACTTCTGGCCCAACAGCCCGTGGTGGGCGAATGCCGCCACGCCCTTCCTGATCGGCTCGGCGGGCCTGTTCGGTTGCCAGTTCGCCCGCAGCTTCCTGCACACCCGCGAGCACAGCCTGTGGATCGACCGTCTGCTGCTGGTGCTGATGGGCGTCGGCGCACTGGTGATGACCCTGGCGCTGACCGTCAGCTACGCCATCGCCCTGCGCCTGGCCACTTACCTGGCGCTGGCCTTCACCGTGGTGATCTTCACCGCCGGCATCCTCGCCTGGCTGCGCGGCATGCGCGTGGCGCGCTACTTCATCTTCGCCTGGAGCGCCTTCCTGCTCGGTGGCATCGCCAACACCCTGATGGTGCTGGGGTTCCTGCCCAACGTGTTCCTCACCATGTACGCCAGCCAGATCGGCTCGGCGCTGGAAGTGGGGCTGCTGTCGCTGGCGCTGGCCGATCGTATCAATGCGATGAAGGAAGAGCGTACGCGCATCCTCCAGGAAACCAGCCGCAAGCTGGAACAGCTCAACCTCGAACTGGCCGGCAGCAACCGCCTGAAGGACGAGTTCCTCGCCACCGTCACGCACGAGCTGCGCACGCCGATGAGCGGGGTAATCGGTTCGCTGGAGCTGATGCAGACGGTGCCGATGGACATCGAGCTGGCGCAGTACCACAAGACCGCCACCGGCTCGGCGCGCGACATGATGCGCATGGTCAACGACATCCTTGCGCTGATCGAGCTGCAGGCCGGCAAGCTCTATCCGCGCCGCGAACCGTTCAGCCTGCGCGGCCTGTGCGACGGCCTGCGCGCCCAGTACGCGCCGCGTGCCGAGGAACGGGGCCTGCGCTTCGTCCTGCAACTGGACGAGAGCCTGCCCGACACCCTCGAAGGCGACGCCGGCAAGCTGACCCAGGCATTGGGCTATCTGTTGGACAATGCCATCAAGTTCACCCACCACGGCGGCGTCAGCCTGCGCGTCAGTGGGGCGCCCAGTACCGAAGGACTGGCGCTGCGCCTGGAGATCAAGGACAGCGGCGTCGGCTTCGCCACACCGTCGGATGGTTCGCTCTACCAGCGTTTCTATCAGCTCGACGGCTCGCTGACCCGCGAGTACGGCGGCCTGGGCATCGGCCTTGCGCTGTGCCGCAAGCTGGTCGCGCTGCTGGGCGGCGAACTGTCCCACGAATCCATGCCGGGGCAGGGCAGTTGCTTCGCCCTGACCCTGCAGGTCGGCCAACCGGTGCAGAGCGTCGCGCCGCCGCCGCGCCGCGCGGGTGGTCAGGCATTGCGCGGCCCGGAGCAATGCACCGTGCTGGTGGTGGAAGACAACGCCATCAACCAACTGGTGATCCGCGGCATGTTGCTCAAGCTCGGTTATCGCGTGCGCACCGCCGACAACGGCGCCGAAGCCATCGAGCTGTTGCGCCGCGAGGCCGTCGACGCGGTGCTGCTCGACTGCCAGATGCCGGTGATGGATGGTTTTGCCACCTGCCGTGCCCTGCGCAGCCTGCCGCGCTGCGGCGACCTGCCGGTGCTGGCGATCACCGCCCACAGCCACAGCGGCGATCGCGAGCGCTGCCTGGCTGCCGGGATGAGCGACTACCTGGCCAAGCCGGTGAAGTTCGAGGAACTGCAGACGCTGCTGCATGACTGGCTGCTATGCCAGCCGGCGCTGCCCAGCCACGCTTGAGGCCTGGCTTTGTGTAAGAGTGGACTCCGTCCGCGATAGGCTCGCCCCGCGCGGGAAGCCATCGCGGACGGAGTCCGCTCCTGCGTGATCGGATGCCCCTCTGCCGGATAAAGAAAAACGCCGCGATACCTTTCGGTTTCGCGGCGCTTTGCCTTTGGCTGGCGGTCAGGCTCAGACCTTGACGACCCAGCCTTCCGGGCCTTCCACGTCGCCGGTCTGGATGCCGGTCAGCTCTTCATAGAGGCGACGGGTCACCGGGCCTACGTCTTCGCGGCTGTAGAACACGTGCAGCTTGTCCTGGTACTGGATGCCGCCGATCGGCGTGATCACCGCAGCGGTACCGCAGGCGCCGGCTTCCTTGAAGCGCGCCAGGTCGTTGATCTCCACGTCGCCCTCGATCACCTTCAGGCCCAGGCGCTGTTCGGCCAGTTGCATCAGCGACAGGCGGGTGATGCCCGGCAGCACCGAGCTGGAGCGCGGGGTGACGAACTCGTCGTCCTGGGTGATGGCGAAGAAGTTGGCCGAGCCCACTTCCTCGATGCGGCTGTGGGTGGCCGGGTCGAGGTAGATGCAGTCGGCGAAGCCTTCCTTCTTGGCCTGGGCGCCCGGCAGCAGGCTGGCGGCGTAGTTGCCGCCGACCTTGGCGGCGCCGGTGCCGTGGGGCGCGGCGCGGTCGTAGGTGGAAATCACGAAGTCATGGGGCTTCATGCCACCCTTGAAATAGGCGCCGACCGGGATGCAGAACACCGAGAAGATGAACTCCGGAGCCGGGCGCACGCCGATGTTTTCGCCCACGCCGATCACGAACGGACGCAGGTACAGGGCGCCGCCGGAACCGTAGGGCGGAATGAAGCGCTCGTTGGCGCGGACCACCTGCTTGCAGGCGTCGATGAACTGCTCCTCGGATACCTGCGGCATCAGTACGCGGGCACAGCTGCGGGCCATGCGCGCGGCGTTCTGGTCGGGGCGGAACAGGTTGATCGAGCCGTCCTTGCAGCGATAGGCCTTCAGGCCTTCGAAGCATTGCTGGCCGTAGTGCAGCGCCGTGGAGCCCTCGCTGATGTGCAGGGTGTTGTCCTCGGTCAGCTTGCCGTCGTCCCACAGACCATCGCGCCAATGGGAGATGTAGCGGAAATCGGTCTTGATGTAATCGAATCCGAGCGTGCCCCAATCGATGTCTTTCTGTTCCATGGTTGCCTCAATTCAATGGGATTACCTGCGGCTGCCGCGAGCCATGCAAGGTCGGCGAGCATCCGGGCAGAGGGTTTGGCGGGCTCTGGCGGCGGGCGCTGCCTGAATCGTCGAGGATTCGGGGCGCGGCGGGAACGGCGTTCTCCGCGGGATGGTCGCCGTCAGGACTCCATCAAGACTTGCCATGATACCGGCGATATTCGCGGCTGTGGGCCCCGGCCTGCGAATATCGCTGCCATCAGTCGCATCGAGAACAGGCTGGCCTGGGCGGCGACGAGTGGGGCTGTGCTGCCCGGTATCGCATCCTTTCCGATACTTCGGTTGAAACCATCCTTTAGTATGAATGTCATTTCTTATGGTGAATGAAGTGTCTGTCATTCATGCGGGGCGGTGGTGCTCTGCGGGAACAGCGAGCGGCTGATGAAACGAGCCGTTTCGTGCAGGCTGGCGCCGATATGCTCGAGCTTCTCGCGGTTGTGCTGGGCGCTGATGCCGATGCCGGAAATGATGAAGCGCGGCTGGCGATCGTGGTCGATGATCGCGCTGGCGGCCATGCTGACGCCGCGGTACAGGTGGTCCTGATCGATGGCCCAGCCGTGCTCCAGGGTGGCGGCGGCATCGCTGCGGTACTCCTCGAAACTTGGCGGGCTATCCCAGCGCACGCGGGTCAGGCGGCGGCGCAGTTCATCCTCGGGAAGGTTGCGCAGCCCGGCGATGCAGCGCCCGGCGGCGCCCACCAGTTCCGGCAGGCGCGAGCCGATGGCGACGTTGACGTGCGCCACGGCCGGCGCGGATACCGCGATCACGCGGATGTGTGCGTCGTCGGTGACCTGCCACAGGGTGATCAGGATGTGGTGGCTGGTGCTCAGGCGCTCCAGTTCCGGCTGGATCAGGTCGGCGTAGCTGCGGCCGATGAAGCTCACTGCCAGCTCCGACAGGCCCAGGCCCAGGCGGTAGGTCTTGGTCTCGTTGTCGAACGAGGTCAGCTGTTCGTTGCTCAGCGTGCGCAGGATGTTGAAGGTGGTGCTCGGGCTGATGCCGGTGGCGCGGGCAATGGCGGTCGCGCCCTCGGGGCCTTCGGCGTTGGCCAGGTGGCGGAGGATCTGGATGGCGTTCACCACGGCGCCGACATCCTTGGCGCTGCCGGTGCGTTTGTTATTGGCTTCTTCGGTGTTTTTTTTAGTTGGCATATTCTGTATTCTGATTGACATTCAGTATTGTGAATATATTCTGACCCTACGACGCCTGCAACGGCTTCCCTGAAGCTGGTTTGGCGTGGGCGGTAACGCACTTTGCAGCAAAGTCAGAACAAGAACAAAGGCAGAACAAGAACAAAGGAGAAACCTCAATGGTGGATTTCCCCGACCGCAACATGCCAGGGCCAGAGGCGCAGTACCTCGCCTTCCTCGCCCAGGGGCGCTTCATGTTGCAGCGCAGCGCCTCCACCGGCCGGCACGTGTTCTACCCGCGCACCCAGGTGCCCGGCAGCGGCGAAACGGACCTGGAATGGGTTTCCGCCAGTGGCCTGGGCACTCTTTATGCCCTGACCGTCAACCGTGCCCGCAGCGGTGACTACAACGTCGCCCTGGTCGACCTCGATGAAGGCGTGCGCATGATGTCCCGTATCGAAGGTCACCTCAGCCTGCCCATCGGCACTCGCCTCAAGGCGCGCATCGCCCAGCAGGACAGCGGCCCCGCCGTCGTCTTCGAGCCCCTGACGGAGGTACAGTCATGAGCCAGGTCCTGCGCGGCAAGACCGCCATCGTCGGCATCGGCAGCGCCGGTATCGGTGAGGCCCACGGCTACAGCGCCATGGAATTGCTCGGCCAGGCCTCGCTGAAGGCCATCGCCGATGCCGGGCTTGCGCTCTCGGACATCGACGCGGTGTTCTCGGCCACCAGTTCCCACGCCTTCCCGACCCTCTCGGTCTGCGAATACCTGGGCATCAAACCGAAATTCGTCGACGGCACCAACGTCGGCGGCTCCAGTTTCGAGCTGCACCTGCTGCAGGCGACCCTGGCCCTGGAGGCCGGCCTGTGTGACGCGGCGCTGATCTGCTACGGCTCCAACCAGCGCACCGCCGGCGGCAAGCTGGTGTCGATGAGCGAGCCGCAGTGGCACGAGACGCCCTACCAGCCGCGTCACCCGATCACCGCCTACGCCCTGGCCGCCAGTCGTCACATGCATCAATACGGCACCACCCGCGAGCACCTGGCCGAAGTGGCCGTTGCGGCGCGCGCTTGGGCCAACCTCAACCCCGAAGCCTTTGCCCGTGGCCCGCTGAGCATCGATGACGTGCTTGCCGCACGGATGGTCAGCGACCCGCTGAGCAAAGCCGATTGCTGCCTGGTCACCGATGGCGGCGGCGCCTGCGTGATGGTGCGCGCCGACCGCGCGCGCGACCTGCCCAAAGCACCGATCTATTTCCTCGGCGCCGCGGGTGCGCAATGGCACCGCTCCATCGTCGCCATGCCCGACCTCACCGTCACCGCCGCTTCCGAGAGCGGCCCGCGCGCCATGCGGATGGCCGGGGTGAAGCACTCGGACATCGACCTGGTGATGGTCTACGACGCTTTCACCATCAACACCCTCCTGTTCCTCGAAGACCTCGGCTTCTGCCCGAAGGGCGAGGGTGGCCGCTTCGTCCAGGGCGGGCGCATCGCCCCCGGCGGCGAGCTGGCGGTGAACACCAACGGCGGCGGGCTGTCCTGTGTGCATCCGGGTATGTACGGCATGTTCCTGATCATCGAAGCGGTCACCCAGCTGCGCCGCCAGGCCGGTGAACGCCAGTTGAAGAAGGCTGACGTGGCGCTGCTGCACGGCAATGGCGGCACCTTGTCCAGCCAGGTTACGGCACTGCTCGGCACCCAAGCGGTGCTCTGAAATCCCGTGCTCTGAAAACCAGGGCCGACGCTCCCGGTGGCTGCTGCCTGCAGCCTGCCGTGGACGTGTTCGCCCTCGCGCCGGCACACAAGCGCCCGGCACCCGCTACTTGTTCAGGTGGAACGTCATGTCAGTGAGTCACTTGCAACACACCGGTTTCTCCAGTCTCACCCCCCTGGTGCAGCCGCGCTCGGTCGCCGTGGTCGGCGCTTCCAGCGACCCGCACCGCATCGGCGGTCGCCCCATCGCCTACATGCTGCGCAACGGCTTCAGCGGTCGCATCCTGCCGGTGAACCCCAACCGCACCGAGATCCAGGGCCTGCCGGCCTACGCCAGCGTCGATGCGCTGCCCGAGGCGCCGGACGTGGCGATCATCGCGGTGCCGGCGCCGCAGGTGCTGGAGACCGTCCAGGCGCTGGGCCGCAAGGGCGCACGCAGCGCCATCGTGTTCTCCTCCGGCTTCAGCGAAGTCGGCGAGGAGGGCGTGGCCATGCAGGACGCCATCGTCGAAGCCGCCCGCGCGGCGAATATGCGCCTGCTGGGGCCGAACGCGCTGGGCGTGTTCAATGCCAACCTGGGTTACTACGCGTTCTTCTCCACCAGCCTGGAGCGCGGCATTCCGCTGGCCGGGCGGGTCGGCATCGCCACCCAGTCTGGCGCCTACGGCGCGCACCTGCTCGGCCTGTCGCGGCAGCGCGGCCTGGGCACGCCGATCTGCGTCGCCACCGGCAACGAGGCCGACGTCACCCTGGGTGATGCCATTGGCTGGCTGGTGGAATCGCCGGAGATCGACGTGGTGATGGCCTACGCCGAATCCATTCGCAACGTCGACAGCTTCCTCGCCGCCCTCGAAGCAGCCCATCGCGCCGGCAAGCCGGTGATCCTGCACAAGGTCGGGCGCAGCGAACTGGGCGGCCGCGCGGCCATGTCGCACACCGCTTCCCTGGCCGGCGACGACAAGGTGCTCGACGCGGTGCTGGCCGACTACGCCGTGGTTCGCGCTCGCACCACCGAGGAACTGGTGGACATCGCCTATCTCGCCACCCAGCGCATCTACCCGGTGAACAACAGCCTGGGGATGATCACCGTCAGCGGCGGCGCCGGCATTATCGTCAGCGACGCCGCCGAGGACTTCGGCCTGCCCATGCCGCCGATGCCCGAAGCGGCCCAGGCGCGCCTGAAGCAGCGCCTGTCCTATGCTTCGCCGCTCAACCCGGTGGACTGCACCGCCCAGGCGCTCAACGACCTGAGCCTGGTGCACGACTTCACCGAATCCATGGTGGTGGACGGTGGCTACCGTTCGCTGATCGCCTTCTTCACCCAGGCTGGTACCGCCGCGTCCATCGGCCCGCGCCTGGCCGAGCAGTTCGCGCGGATCAAGGTCGATCACCCGGACCGTCTGTTCGTGGTCTCGGTGATGGGCGAGGGCGAGGAGCTGGCGCCGTATCAGAAGGCCGGCTTCGCCCTGTTCGAGGACCCGACCCGCGCGGTGCGCGCCATCCAGGCCATGGGCCAGCTGGGCGAAGCCTTCGCCCGGCCGCTGCGCAGGATTCCCGTGGTTGGTGGCGTCGAATTGCCGGCCAGCACGCCCGGCGAGGCCGAAGCCAAACAACTGCTGGCGCGTGCCGGTATCGAATCGGCGCCCGAGCGCGTGCTGAAGAGCGCAGAGGATGCCGCCGCGTTCGCCGAGCAGATCGGCTTCCCGGTGGTGCTGAAAATCGCCTCGGCGGACATCCTGCACAAGTCGGAAATCGGTGGTGTGCTGCTCGACGTGGGCAGCACCCAGGCCGTGCGCGAGGGCTACGGTCTGTTGTTGCAACGTGCTGCCGAACACGCGCCGAACGCCCGCCTCGACGGCGTGCTGGTGGCGCGTCAGCTGCAGGGCGGTGTGGAATGTTTCATGGGCATCCAGCGCGACCCGCAGTTCGGACCGGTGGCAGTGTTTGGCCTCGGCGGCATCTTCGTCGAGGTACTCAAGGATGTGGTGTTCCGCCGCTGCCCGTTCGGCGTCGACGAAGCCGAACAGATGATCCGCAGCATCAAGGGCGCACCGCTGCTGCTGGGGGCCCGTGGTCGTCCGGTGACCGACATCAAGGCGCTGTCGCGGGTACTCGCGCAGCTCTCGCAATTCGCTGCCGAGGCCGGTCCGCGCCTGCGTTCGGTCGATCTCAACCCGGTCTTCGCCATGCCCGAGGGGCAGGGCGCCTGGGCCGCCGACGCGGTGCTGGAAGTGGAGGAGGTGACCCGTGGCGCTGAATCCTGAGCACCTGCTGAACTACCCGATTCCCGAAGTACGCCAGCGCTTCAGTCGCCGCGACAGCGCCTTCTACGCGCTGTCGGTGGGCCTCGGGGCGGACCCGATGGACGAGCACCAGTTGACCTTCGTCGACGCCAACCGCGACCTCCAGGCGCTGCCCTGCATGGCTGTGGTGCTCGGCCATCCCGGCTTCTGGCTGGGCAACCCGGACACCGATGTCGATGCCCTGCGCCTGGTCCACGGCGAGCAGAGCATCGAGTGGCTGAAACCGCTGCCGGTGGAAGGGGAAGTGATCGGCCGCACCCGTGTCACCGGGCTGGTCGACAAGGGCGCCGGCAAGGGCGCGCTGCTCTACAGCGAGAAGGTCGTCAGCGACGCGCAGAGCGGCGAGGTGCTGGCGATTGCCCGTGGCACCACCTTCCTGCGCGGTGACGGCGGCTTCGGCGGCGACAGCCAGTCGCTGAGTCAGCCGCACCGTCTGCCCGAGCAGGCGCCGGACCTGGTCATCGACCTGCCGACGCGCCCCGAACAGGCGCTGCACTACCGCCTGAACGGCGACGACAACCCGATCCACGCCAGTCCGGCGGCAGCCGCGCGCGGTGGATTCCCGCGGCCGATCCTGCACGGCCTGTGCACCCTCGGCGTGGCCTTCCATGCACTGCTGCGCGGCATTGCCGACTACCGCGCGGAGCGCTTCGCCCACCTGCAGGTGCGCTTCTCGGCACCGGTGTTCCCCGGCGAAACCCTGCGTACCGAAATCTGGAATGACGGCTCCTTCCGCACCCGCGTCGTCGAGCGCGACGTGGTGGTGCTGGACAACGGCCGCGTGAGCCTGACCCCGGACATTGGAGAACCAGCCGGGCGGGTCTAGCGCGACGACGACCTCAACCAACCTGCGAGAACAACAACAATGAACGCATCCGACAGCTTGGCCCAGAACGCCGCGATACCCCGGCGGACCCTGGTGATTGCCTTCTTCTTCTGCTTCCTGGGTCTGCTCGCCGACGGCGCTGACCTGATGTTCCTCGCCTACAGCCTGAACAGCCTCAAGGCCGAGTTCGGCCTGTCCAACTTCGAGGCTGGCTCGCTGGGCAGCATCACCCTGGCCGGCATGGCCATCGGCGGCATCTACGGCGGCTGGGCGTGCGACCGCTTCGGCCGGGTGCGCGTGGTGACCTGGACCATCCTGGTGTTCTCCGTGGGCACCGCGTTGCTGGGCATGGCTCACAACTTCTGGGCCTTCGCGCTGATCCGCTTCGTCTCCTCGCTGGGCCTGGGCTCGCTGTTCGTGGCCTGCAATATCCTGATGTCCGAGTTCGTCACCGCCAGGTACCGCACCACCATCCTGGCGACCATGCAGGCCGGCTGGACCGTGGGTTACCTGGTGGCGACCATCCTCGCCGGGCAGATCATCCCGGACTACGGCTGGCGCGCGCTGTTCTTCACCGCCATCGGCGCGGCGCTGATCTGCCTGGCGCTGCGGCCCTGGGTGCCGGAGTCGCCGTCCTGGCTGGCGGCCCGTGCGCAACGGGTGCAGCAGGCCGCCGGCAACCGCCAGCAGAGCGCGCCCAGCGGCGGCATGCGCCAGTTGTTGGGCGATCCATCGACGCGGCGCATGTTCCTGCTCTGGAGCATCACCTCGTGCTTCCTGCTGTTCGGCTACTACGGCACCAACAACTGGATGCCTTCGTACCTGGAAAGCGAGCTGGGCATGAACTTCAAGTCCATGACCGGCTACATGGTCGGCACCTACACCGCGATGATCCTCGGCAAGGTGCTCGCCGGCATCGCCTCGGACCGCTTCGGCCGCCGCGCCACCTTCGCCGCCGGCGCCATCGGCACCGCCATCTTCATGCCAGTGATCGTGTTCTGGCACACGCCGGACAACATTGTCTGGATCCTCGCACTGTTCGGCTTCATCTACGGCGTGCCGGTGGGCGTGCTGGCCACCTACATGACCGAGAGCTTCTCCACCCAGGTACGCGGCGCCGCCGTGGGCACCGCCTACAACCTCGGCCGCATCGGCGCGGCGGTGGCCCCGGCGGCCATCGGCCTGCTGGCTTCGCACGTGTCCATCGGCGCGGGCTTCCTGGTGATGGGCATCACCTACGTCATCACCGGCCTGGTTCCGGCGCTGATGATCCCCAACCGCCTGTATGACCCGAACCGCGAGGCGCGCAGCCCGCAAGCCGATGCCGCACCCGCAGCGCCTGCGCGTCCGGCGGTACAGGGCGTGGCTCGCCCGACGAGCCAGCCTGCCACGGAGGAAAGCGTTCGATGACCGATCTCACTGCCAGCCCCGCCGCTGCACCTGCTGAGAGTGGGCTGGAGACGTTCCCCAGCGGCCGCTTCACCTTCCAGGAGTTCCTCGGCCTGGAGCGCTGGATCGATGGCGACGTGGTGCGGGCGCGCCTGCGCCACCGCCCGGAGCTGATGAACTACATCGGCAGCTTCCACGGCGGCGTGCTGATGAGTGTGCTCGATGCCGCCATGGCCGGGGCCATTCGCGCGCAGATGCCGGGTTGTTCGATGGTCACCATCGACATGGCCACCCACTTCATGGGCAGCACCAGCGGCGAGATCAACGCTGTCGGCCGGGTGCTGCGGCGGACCCGCACGCTGTGCTTCTGCGTGGCGGAAATCTTCGATGAGGCCGGCGAGCTGGTTGCCAGCGCCACCGGCAGTTTCAAGTACCGGCCCGCCGCGGCCGGCACTGTTCAACCGACACGGGAATGACGAAATGACCGACAACACCGCGATGGCCGAGGAGCGCGAAGAGCGCCTGCGGATGATCCGTGACAGCGCCGCCTCCCTGGTGCCGCGTGGCGGCGATTTGAGCCGGGTGCGCCGCCTGCGCTTCCAGCAGTCTGGTATCGACCGCGACGCCTGGGCCGAGGTCTGCGCCATGGGCTGGCCGGGCCTGCGCCTTGCCGAAGAACTGGGCGGCAGCGGGCTGGGGATGGGCGAGTACACCGCGCTGCTGGAAGAGCTCGGGCGCGGCCTGCTGCCCGAACCGCTGATCGAGGCGAGCCTGGTCGCTCCCTTGCTGCCCGCCGCCGAGCGCGACGCGCTGCTGGCCGGCGAGCGACTGATCCTGCCCGCTGGCATCGGCTACGAAGCCGGCGCTGCGCTGCCGGTGCTTTGCGACGGTCAGTTGCGCGGCGAGATCGCCCACGTTGCCCTGGGTGCTGCCGCCGATGCCTGGCTGGTTGCCTGCAACACCGGCCTCGCCCTGGTGCAGCACAATGCCGAGGGCCTGAGCGTTCACCAGGAACCGACCCAGGACGGCGGCCACCTGGCGCGCCTGCGCTTCGATGGCACGCCCGCGCAATTCGTCGACGCCGCGCCTGCTGCCCTCGACGAGTCGGCACTGGCCTGCGCCGCCTACCTGGTCGGCCTGATGGATGCGGCCTTCGAACAGACCCGCGACTACCTCGGCGTGCGCCGCCAGTTCGGCCGCGAGATCGGCAGCTTCCAGTCGCTGCAGCACCGCATGGTCGACCTGAAACTGCAGATCGAACTGGCCCGCGCCATCGTCGGCGAAGCGGCCACCGCGCTGGACGAAGGCGCGCCGGTCGCACAGGTGCAGCGCCTGGTGTCCACCGCCAAGGTGCGCGCCGCCGAAGCGGCCATGCTGGTGACCCGCCAGGCGATCCAGCTGCACGGCGGCATCGGCTACACCGACGAGGCCGACATCGGCCTGTTCCTGCGCCGCGCCATGGTGCTGCTCAACAGCCAGGGCTCGCTGGCCTTCCACCGGGCGCGCTACATCGCCCTGCTGCATGCGGAGGTGGCGTGATGAGCGAGATGCTGCTGCAGGAAACCCACGGCTCGGTGCGTCTGCTGCGCTTCAACAATCCGGCGCGGCGCAATGCGTTGCCATTCGCACTGCGCATGACGCTGCTCGATGCGCTGCGTGAAGCGGACGCCGACCCCAACGTGCGCAGCGTGGTGCTCACCGGTTCGGCGGAAGTGTTCAGCGCCGGCGGCGACCTCAGCGACATGAATGTCACCGACCTGAATACCGGCCGCGTGCGCATGCAGAAGAATGCCGAGCTGATCCGCCAGATGCTGCGCATGGGCAAGCCGATCATCGCCGCCATCGAGGGCTGGGCGGTGGGCGCCGGGCTGTCGGTGGCGCTGGCCTGCGACAGCCTGGTGTGCGGCGGCACGGCGCGCTTCGCCGCCGGTTTCGGCAAAGTCGGGCTGCTCGCCGATCTCGGCCAGCTGCACACCCTGCCGGCGCGTATCGGTGTCGGCCGCGCGCGGCAGGTGCTGATGTTCGGCCAGGTCATCGAAGCCGAGGAAGCGCTGCGCATCGGCCTGGTGGACCAGCTCTGCGCACCGGGAGCCGCGCTGGACGCGGCCCTCGCGCTGGCCGCGAAAGTGGAGCAACAGGCGCCGCTGCCGCTGGCCTTGACCAAGGCCCTGCTGGCCGACGGCCTGGAGCTGCTGCTCGAACGCGAAGGCGATTTCCAGAGCCAGCTGTTCCTCAGCGCCGACCATGCCGAAGGCAAGGCGGCCTTCCTCGATAAACGTTCGCCCTCTTTCAAAGGCCAGTGAGCCGAGGACATTGAAATGACCGATTACAACGCCCTCGAAGATGGCGAGTTCCGCCGGCTGGTGCGCGACTGGGTCGCCGCCAACTACCCGCAGCGCATCCGCAACCCGGCCCACCGCCTGGGCCGCGACGACACCTGGGAGTGGTACCAGGCACTGTCGAAACAGGGTTGGCTGTGCCCCGGCTGGCCGGTGCAGTTCGGCGGCATGGGCCTCGCAGCCGGCAAGCAGCTGATCATGATCGAAGAGATGGAGAACTACGGCTGCGCGCGCCTGCCCGACAGCGGCATCACCATGCTCGGCCCGCTGCTGATCCGCTACGGCAGCGACGCCCAGCGCGAGCGCTTCCTGCCGCGCATCCTCAGCGGCGAGGACATCTGGTGCCAGGGCTACAGCGAACCCAACGCCGGCTCCGACCTCGCCAGCCTGCGCACCGAGGCAGTGCTGCGTGACGGCGAGTGGGTGATCAACGGCCAGAAGACCTGGACCACCATGGGCACCGAGGCCAACTGGATCTTCGTGCTGGCGCGCACCGAGCGCAGCGCCAAGGCGCAGCAGGGCATCAGCTTCCTGCTGGTGCCGATGGACAGCCCCGGCGTCGAGGTGCGGCCGATCCTCAACCTGGAATTGCAGGGCGAGTTCTGCGAAGTCTTTTTCAACGACGTGCGCGTACCGCAGGAAAACCTCGTCGGCGCGGTGAATCACGGCTGGGGCATGGCCAAGGCGCTGCTCGGCTTCGAGCGCATCTTCCTCGGCTCGCCCAAGCAGGCCACCTTCGCCCTCGAACGCCTGGTGCGCCTGGCCCGTCACCAGGGCCTGTGGGACGACCCGGTGTTCGCCCAGCGCTTCGCCGCGCTGAGCATGGACCTGGACTGCCACAAGGCGCTCTACGAACGCTTCGCCGAACGCCTGCGGCGCGGCGAGGAACTGGGCCCGGACGTCTCCCTGCTGAAGATCCACCAGTCCGAGCTGTACCAGCGCATCAGCGAACTGGGGCTGGAGATCGCCGGGGCGGATTCGGCGCTGCAGAACCCCTTCGCCGACGATCCCGAGCTGCACCCGGCGGGCATCTTCATCCAGTCGCGGCCTACCACCATCTACGGCGGCACCAACGAGATCCAGCGCAACATCCTGGCCAAGGCCGTGCTCGGCCTGCCGAGCTGATCTGCGCGCAACGAACTCCCTGATTGAACGAACAGTAAGGAATTAGCGATGACCCAACGACTCAACGAAGGCAAGGTAGCGATCGTCACCGGCGCCGGTGGCGGCATCGGCCGCGAGATCGCCCTGGCCCTGGCCGACAGCGGCGCGCGGGTGCTGATCAACGATATCGGCGTGTCCCTGCAGGGCGAGGGCGGCTCGGCTTCCCCGGCCGAGGAAACCCTCGGGCTGATCCGCCAGCGTGGCGGCGACGGCGCCATCAACACCGACAGCGTGTCGGACTGGGACAGCGCCCGGCGCATCGTCTCCAGCGCCATCGACGCCTTCGGCCGCGTCGACATCGTGGTGAACAACGCCGGCATCCTGCGCGACACCATCTTCCACAAGATGAGCGCCGAGGACTGGCTGTCGGTGATCAACGTGCACCTCAACGGCAGCTTCTTCGTCAGCCGCGCCGCCGCCGAGCACTTCCGCGCGCAGAACAGCGGCGCCTTCGTGCACATGACCAGCACCTCGGGGCTGATCGGCAACTTCGGCCAGGCCAACTACTCGGCGGCCAAGCTGGGCATCGTCGCCCTGAGCAAGTCCATCGCCCTCGACATGCAGCGCTACAACGTGCGCTCCAACTGCATCGCGCCCTTCGCCTGGAGCCGCATGACCGACTCGATCCCGGCCGAGACGCCGGAGCAGAAGGCGCGGGTGGAAAACCTGCAGCGCATGACCCCTGACAAGAACGCGCCGCTGGCCGTGTACCTCGCTTCCGATGCAGCCAGTGCGGTCAACGGCCAGGTGTTCGCCGCGCGCAACCACGAGATCTTCCTGATGAGCCAGAGCCGTCCGCTGCGCAGCGTGCACAGCGACAACGGCTGGACCCCGCAGAGCATCGCCGAGCACGGCATGCCCGCGCTGCGCGGCAGCTTCATGGACCTGGCGCGCAGCCCGGACGTGTTCTCCTGGGACCCGATCTGAACCGCCGGAGGACAGGCGCATGTTCAAGACCCGATTCACCGAAACCTTCGGCGTCGAACACCCGATCATGCAGGGCGGCATGCAGTGGGTGGGGCGCGCCGAGATGGCCGCGGCGGTGGCCAACGCCGGCGGGCTGGCGACGCTCTCGGCGCTGACCCAGCCGACCCCGCAAGCACTGGCCGATGAGATCGCGCGTTGTCGCGAGCTCACCGACAAGCCCTTCGGCGTGAACCTCACGCTGCTGCCGACGCAGAAGCCGATCCCCTACGCGGAGTACCGCGCGGCGATCATCGAGGGCGGCATCGGCGTGGTCGAAACCGCCGGCAACAATCCCGGCGAGCACATCGCCGAGTTCCGCCAGCACGGGATCAAGGTCATCCACAAATGCACCGCCGTGCGCCATGCGCTCAAGGCCGAGCAACTGGGCGTGGACGCGGTGTCCATCGACGGCTTCGAGTGCGCCGGCCATCCGGGCGAGGACGACATTCCCGGCCTGGTGCTGCTGCCCGCGGCGGCCAATCGGCTGAGCGTGCCGATCATCGCTTCCGGTGGTTTCGCCGACGGGCGCGGATTGGTCGCGGCGCTGGCGCTGGGGGCCGATGCGATCAACATGGGCACGCGCTTCCTCAGCACCCGCGAGTGCCCGATCCATCCGCAGGTCAAGGCCGCCATCCGCGCGGCGGACGAGCGCTCCACGGACGTGATCATGCGTTCGTTGCGCAACAGTGCGCGGGTCGCGCGCAACGCCATCAGCCAGGAAGTGCTGGCCATCGAGGCGCGCGGCAACGCCACCTACGCCGACATCGCCACGCTGGTCAGCGGCCTGCGCGGGCGCACCGTCTACGAGCAGGGCGACACCGACCTGGGAATCTGGTCGGCGGGCATGGTCCAGGGCCTGATCGATGACGAACCCAGCTGCGAGGA
The DNA here is from genome assembly GCF_000349845.1 of Pseudomonas sp. ATCC 13867. Taxonomy (NCBI): domain Bacteria; kingdom Pseudomonadati; phylum Pseudomonadota; class Gammaproteobacteria; order Pseudomonadales; family Pseudomonadaceae; genus Pseudomonas; species Pseudomonas sp. ATCC 13867. Next base: position 758,577 of record NC_020829.1, read on the forward strand.
ACTGCTGCGCGACATCGTCGAGCAGGCGCGCCAGCTGATCCGCCAGCGACTGGAGGGCCTGCTCTCCGATTGATCCCGAGCGCGGCGCCTTCAGGAGCGGCGCCGCCTTCACCTCACCTGACGAAGAGACAACAACAATGAAAAGTCTTCCCGTACGGGCGCTCGTTTCGAGCATCGCCTGCCTGCCCCTGTTCGCCCACGCGGACTTCATCGCGGACAGCAAGGCGAACCTGGAGCTGCGCAATTTCTACTTCAACCGCGACTACCGCCAGAGCGGTGCCGCGCAATCGAAATCCGAGGAGTGGGCGCAGGGTTTCCTGCTGCGCTTCGAGTCGGGCTACACCGAAGGCACGCTTGGCGTGGGCGTCGATGCCCTCGGTTTGCTGGGGATCAAACTGGACTCCAGCCCTGATCGCAGCGGCTCCGGCCTGCTGCCGTACTCGGCCAGCGACAAGCGCGCCGCCGATGACTACAGCTCCCTCGGCGTGACGGCCAAGCTGCGCGCCTCGAAGAGCACCCTGAAGGTCGGCACCCTGCTGCCCAAGCTGCCGGTGGTGCAGTACAACGACACCCGCCTGGCCCCGCAGACCTTCCAGGGTGGGCTCGCCGAGATCAACGAGATCGACGGCCTCAGCGCCCAGCTCGGCCAGCTGCGCCAGGTCAAGCAGCGCGACTCGACCAACGACGAAGACCTGTCGATGACCCGTGGCAACAAGCGCAACATCGTGCTTGGCAGCCACACCAGCAGCGACCGCTTCAACCTCGCCGGCGGCACCTACCGCTGGACCGACAACCTCAGCACCAGCTACCACTACGGCGGCCTGGAAAACTTCTACCGCCAGCACTACCTGAGCGTGGTGCACACCCTGCCGATCACCGAGGGCCAGTCGCTCAAGTCGGATATCCGCTGGGCGCGCTCCACCGATGACGGCGGCAGCAATGTCGACAACCGCGCGCTCAATGCGCTGTTCACCTACCGCATCGGCGGCAGCGGTTTCGGCGTCGGTTACCAGCGCATGTCCGGCGACACCGGTTTCGCCTACCTCAGCGGCACCGACCCGTACCTGACCAACTTCGTGCAGATCGGCGACTTCGCCAACAAGGACGAACGCTCCTGGCAGGCGCGCTACGACTACGACTTCGCCGGCCTCGGCCTGCCCGGCCTGACCTTCATGACCCGCTACCTGCAGGGCGACCACATCGACCTGCTGAACGGCCAGGGGCGCGGCAAGGAGTGGGAGCGCGACACCGATATCGGCTATGTAGTGCAGAACGGCCCGCTGAAGAACCTCGGCTTCAAGGTGCGCAACGGCGCCTTCCGCAGCGACTTCGGCAACGATATCGACGAAACGCGGGTGATCGTCAGCTACCAGATGCCGCTCTGGTAATCCGCCTCTGTTGTCCCGCCGTGCGGCGGTGGCGGTTTGGCCAGAATCGCTCCGCCCGTGGCGGGAATGTCCCTTTCGGCAAAGGTCTGAACCGTGATTCACTGAATTTCATGCAGTGAATCCGGATTCAGATCATGGCTTACCGACACTCCCCAGCACGGCTGCAAAAGGACGGCGAACTGCGCGAGCGCATCCTCGAACTGGCGCTGGCGCGGGTGGCCGACGGCGGTTTTTCCGCCCTGACCATGCAGAGCCTGGCGGACGCCGCCGGCATCGCCACCGGCAGCCTCTATCGGCACTTCAGCGGCAAGGGCGAGCTGGCCGCCGAGGTTTTCGCCCGCGCCAGCCAGCGCGAGGTCGATATCCTCGGCACGCTGCTGAAAGCTCCCGGCAGCGCTTCCGAACGACTGAACCTGGGCCTGCAGCAGTTTGCCGCCCGCGCCTGGGGCAGCCGTCAGCTGGCCTTCGCGCTGATCGCCGAGCCGGTCGCCCCGGAAGTCGACGAGCAGCGCCTGATCTACCGCGAAGCCTACGCCGCGCTGTTCGTTACCCTGCTGGAGCAAGGCATCGCATCCGGCGAATTCCAGCCCCAGCCGGTGCAGCTGACCGCCGCCTGCCTGGTCGGCGCCATCGCCGAGGCCCTGATCGGCCCGCTTTCGCCGCCGGCCCGCGCCGCGCGGGATGCCGGTCATTCCGGCGTTTCCCTGGAGGACGTCAGCGACGCCCTCGCCAGTTTCTGCCTGCGCGCCGTCGGTGCGTTCCCTGCTGCTTTGCCCAAGCCTGCCCAACCCACGCCCGTTATGGAGGACCAGCCATGATCCCGCACCAGTACGCCGAAACCCACGAAGTGACCAACCAGGTACCGCCGCTGGACGGCGCCAACCTCTATCGCGTCGACCTACCGCTGCAGGAATGGGTGCGCCGCTACGGCGGCGGCTGGGCCGAGCAGAAGCTCGACGCCTATGGCGCGCTGGCCGGCGGGCCGCTGATGGCGGCGGGCTTCCTCGCCAACGAGAACAAGCCGGTGTTCAAGTCCCACGACCGCTTCGGCCACCGCGTCGACCTCGTGGAGTTCCACCCGGCCTACCACGAACTGATGCGCGCGGCCATCGAGACCGGCCTGCCCTCCATGCCCTGGACCGACCCGCGTGCCGGCGCCCACGTCGCCCGTGCGGGCCTGAGCTACCTGCACAGCCAGGCCGAGGCCGGCACCGGCTGCCCGCTGACCATGACCTTCGCCAGCGTGCCCGCCCTGCGCCTGCAGCCGGACCTCGCCGAGAAATGGCTGCCGAAGATCCTCTCCACCGAATACGACCCGCGCAACCTGCCCATCGAGCAGAAGTCCGGCGCCACCATCGGCATGGCCATGACCGAGAAGCAGGGCGGCACCGACGTACGCGCCAACACCACGCGCGCCTACCCGGTCGGCATCCCCGGGCCGGGCCAGGCCTACGAGTTGGTCGGCCACAAGTGGTTCTGCTCGGCGCCCATGTGCGACGCCTTCCTCACCCTGGCCTACACCGACAAGGGCCTGACCTGCTTCCTGCTGCCGCGCCACCGTCCGGACGGCAGCCGCAACGAGTTCTACATCCAGCGCCTGAAGAACAAGCTGGGCAACTGGTCCAACGCCTCCAGCGAAGTGGAATACCGCGGTGCGCTGGCCTGGATGGTCGGCGAGGAAGGCCGCGGCGTACCGACCATCATCGAAATGGTCGCCATGACCCGCTTCGACTGCATGGTCGGCTCCAGCTCGCTGATGCGCCAGGCGCTGACCCAGGCTGCGCACCACTGCGCCTACCGCCAGGTCGGCGGCCGCGTGCTGGCCGAACAGCCGCTGATGCAGAACGTGCTGGCCGACCTCGCCCTGGAAAGCGAAGCCGCGCTGGCCCTGACCATGCGCATGGGCCGCGCCCTGGACAATCTGCACGACGAGCAGGAGGACAAGTTCGCCCGCCTGGTCACCGCCGTGGGCAAGTACTGGATCTGCAAACGCGCCCCCGCGATGATCAACGAGGCCGCCGAATGCCTGGGCGGCGCCGGCTACGTCGAGGACACCATCCTCCCGCGCCTGTACCGCGAAGCGCCGGTCAACTCCACCTGGGAAGGCTCGGGCAACGTGCAGTGCCTGGACGTGCTGCGTGCCCTGTCGAAGGAACCCGGCGTGCTCGACGCGCTGTTCAGCGAACTCGGCGACGGCCACGGCGACGCGCGTCTGGCGTCGTTCATCGGCAACCTCAAGGCTTCCTTCGCCGACACCCAGGACATCCAGTACCGAGCCCGCCAGCTCACCGAGAACGTCGCCATCGCCCTGCAGGCCAAGCTGCTGCTGGAAGCGGGCAACTCGGTGGTCTCCGACGCCTTCATCGCCAGCCGCCTGGACGATGGCGGCCGCGTCTACGGCACCCTGCCGCGCGGGGTGAATGTGGAAGCGCTAGTGGCGCGGGCGACGCCGCATCTGGTGTGAGGAAATTTCAGTAGAAGTTTTCGGGTTGAACCGTCGCTGGTCGATCAATAGGTTGCAGGAGGAGTGTTCTTCGCCGGGACCGGGATGAGCCTCGCAGGTCTTCCTTTCGGTGCGGGCAGCTCAGTGTTGAGATTGCCTTGGTCTATAGCTGCAACTAAAATTAGTTGCAGCTGGGAGAGGGTATGTCTCAGCACGAGAAGCTGCTGGCCAAACTGCTGAACAGGCAGGCTGTGTTCACCTGGCAGGAGTTGGTTGTGCTGCTGGGTGGGCTGGGTTATCGCAAGCTCGAAGGCGATGGAAGCCGGGTCAAGTTCGACAACGGCGATCCTTGCGCGATGATCAATCTGCACAAGCCCCATCCCGGCAACGAATTGAAGGCCTATGCCAGGCGCCAGGTGATCGAGCACCTGAAAAGCGGAGGACTGATACGATGAACAACCTGCTGCAGCACCGCGGCTATTACGGGTCCATCGAGGCCAGCCCGGAAGACAACTGCCTGTTCGGCAAGCTGCTGTTCATCCGCGCCCTGATCAATTACGAAGGCGACACCGTCGCCGAGCTGGCCGGCTCGTTCAGGGCAGCGGTCGACGACTACCTGGCTGATTGCGCTGTCAGGGGCGTCGAGCCGGAAATCCCCTGCAAGGGCTCCTTCAACGTACGCGTAGGCCACGAACTGCACATGGCGGCGAGCATCGCCGCCATCCAGCAGAACATCACGTTGAACGACCTGACGCGCCGGGCGTTGAGTGAGTACATCGAGCAGCACGCCTGAGCGCGCTATCCGGGATGCCATCCTGCTCAGGAGGGTGAACAAGGCACTTCCAGCAGCTTGGGACGGCCCGACAAGCGATATACGAAAATGGAATGCAGTCGCTTCATTCCGGCTGTCATCCGCACTCGCGGTCGCGGATTCTGTCATAGGCTTTCTTCAACTCTTCCGCTCGTCTTGCCGGTTCGGAATCTGTCATCCCTTTCTGTGACGGAAGCAGGCAAGATGGAGCTGATCGTTCAGACAGGATGCCCACCATGAGTCTTACGACTGGTGACGAGTTCTTCGTCGCCCAGACCGCCGAAGAGGCCGTCGATCAACTGGCCGTGTTGCACGAGCGAGCCACCGGCGCCCTGAACCAGGCGCTCAAGCGCTACCTGAAGGAGCGCACGGTGCCCGACGCCGAGCAGCGCAGCCTGTTCCGCTACCCGGAATTGCGGGTGGTCTACCTGTGCCAGGGCGAGGTGCCGTCCACCACCCGCGCCTACGCCAAGGTCCAGGTGCCCGGTACCTATGCGGTGACCATCACCCAGCCCAAGGCCTTCCGCAAATACCTGCTGGAGCAACTGCGCCCGCTGATGGATGACTTCACCGTGCGGGTGGAGGTCGGCATCAGCCAGCAGAACATCCCCTATCCCTACGTGGTGGAGGGCGGCGACGAGCTGGGCGGCTCCGGCGTGACCGCCGCGGAGCTGGCGCGAGTGTTCCCCAGCACCGACCTGTCCGCCACTTCCGACGGCATCGCCGACGGCCTGTATGAATGGGAAGGCGCCGACCCGATGCCGCTGGCGCTGTTCCACGCCGCGCGCACCGACTTTTCCCTGCGCCGCCTGGTGCACTACACCGGCAGCGACTGGCGGCATGTGCAGCCGTGGATCCTGCTGACCAACTACCACCGCTACGTCGACCAGTTCATCCACCTGGGCCTGGAACGCCTGCGCGACGACCCGCGCTTCGTGCGCATGGTCCTGCCGGGCAACGTGATCATCGAGCGTGGTACCGACGAGGGCGAGGCCAATGCCATCGTCGCCGGTGTCGAGTGGCACCGCTTCCAGATGCCGGCCTACCACCTGATCGCCGAGGACGGCGACGGCGTGACCCTGGTGAACATCGGCGTAGGCCCGTCCAACGCGAAGAACATCACCGACCACCTGGCCGTGCTGCGTCCGCATTGCTGGCTGATGGTCGGCCACTGCGGCGGCCTGCGGCAGTCGCAGACCATCGGCGACTACGTGCTGGCCCACGCCTACATGCGCCGCGACGGCATCCTTGACCGCGTGCTGCCGCCGCACATCCCGATCCCGGCGCTGGCCGAGGTGCAGGTGGCGCTGCAGGAGGCCGCCGCGCTGGTCACCGGCGAGCGTGGCGAGCAGCTCAAGCGCCGCCTGCGCACCGGCACCGTGCTGACCTACGACGACCGCAACTGGGAGCTGCACTGGGCCCAGGAGCGCCCGCTGATCAACCTGGCGCGCGCCATTGCGGTTGACATGGAAAGCGGCACCATCGCCGCCCAGGGCTACCGCCTGCGGGTGCCCTACGGCACGCTGCTGTGCGTGTCGGACAAGCCGCTGCACAGCGAGATCAAGCTGCCCGGCGCGGCCACCGCGTTCTACCAGCGCGCGGTGAGCCAGCACCTGTCGATCGGCATCGCCGCCGTCGACCTGCTGCGCACCCAGCTCAATTCGCTGCACTCGCGCAAGCTGCGCAGCTTCGACGAGCCGCCGTTCCGCTGATCTGCGACAGGGCGCGGAGCGCCTGCCGGGGCGATGGTGATCGCCCTGGCAGCCTGAGGAAAGCCGATGGAGATTGTTGCCGATGACCGATCCTCGCAAGACCCCGGCGGGCCGCGTGCTCGCCCTGCTGGACCTGACTTCGCTGAATGCCGGCGATGACCTGCAAAGCACCGTGGACCTCTGCCGCCGCGCGCTGACGCCCTACGGCGAGGTGGCGGCGGTGTGCGTGTGGCCGAAGCTGGTGCATGTTGCCCGGCGCACGCTCAATACCCTGGGCGGGCGCGATGTGCGGGTCGCCAGTGTGTGCAACTTCCCCAGTGGCGACGCGCCGTTGGCCGACGTGGTGGAGGAGGTGCGCAAGACTCTCGCCGAGGGCGCCGACGAGATCGACCTGGTCTACCCCTGGCGCAAGCTCAAGGCTGGCCAGGAGACCGGTGCAGTGGAGCTGATCCGCACCTGCAAGACGCTGTGCGGGCCTTACCACCGGCTCAAGGTGATCCTGGAGACCGGCGAGCTGGCCGACCCGGAACTGATCCGCTCGGCCTGCCGTGAAGCCATTGCCGGCGGCGCTGACTTCCTCAAGACCAGCACCGGCAAGACTATGGTTCACGCCACGCCCGAAGCCGTGCGGGTGATGCTCGAAACCATCGAGGAGGAGGGCGGCAAGGTCGGCTTGAAAGTCTCCGGCGGACTGCGCACGCTGGCCGATGCGCAGGTCTACGTGACGCTCGCGGAGGAGCGTTTCGGCGCCGCCTGGATCAAGCCGGAGCACCTGCGTTTCGGCGCATCCGCGCTGCTCGACGACCTGCTGCGCGAGCTGAGCGGCGAGGCGCAGCCGATCTCCACGCGGGACTATTGATCGCCCTGCGTTGACTCCGCCCCGGGCGAGCCTAGAATGCTCGCCTTTCGCACCACGGGGAACCGTGGCGCGTCCCTCCGGTCGGACCTTCGCCGACCTTTCCGCTGGTGATCCCATGCCGTTCCGCGCCCCTTCGCACCTCACCAACCCGCTGCGCCGTTTCGCCCGCCGTCTGGTGGAAAACGCTACGCCCGAAGTCGCCGCGCCGCTCCCACTGCCCGACAGCATCGCTGGCGAACCCTGGTTCTCCGTGGGCAAGGCGGTGGCAGGCCTGGGCGGCGAACGGGTGGATGGCTGGTGCCTGGAAGAGTGGCCGGGGCTGGCCTTGCGCGCCCGTTTCAGCGCCTGCTGGCGCGACGCCCAGGGCCGCCTGTGGAACGTGCTTCCGGGCGGTGAAGCCATCGCCTTCCTGCCGGACCCGAAGCGCCGCTACGAAGGTGTGCCGCTGGCCGAACAGCTGCACGCGCTGGAGCGTGACGAGCTGCTGGAAGACTACCTCTGGCTCTGCCGCGAACTGGGCAAACCGCAGCTGGACGACGAGTGCCGGGAAGTCCGTGACTCCATGCGCCAGCGCCTGGAAAGCTGGCTGGAGCTGGGTGGCCGTGGCGACAAGCCGTGCCCGTGCAACAGCGGCAAGCGCTATCGCAACTGCTGCAGCAAGCGGGTGCGAGAGAACTGACCCTCCTTGTAGGAGCGAGCCTGCTCGCGATCTCTTGAAGCACCGGTGCAGGTGCCGACCGATCGCGGACAAAGTCCGCTACTACCCAGGGCCGGCCGTAGTAGCGGACTTTGTTCGCGATGGCTTGTACCTACAGTGATGCGTCCGGCATCAGTGGAACGAGCCACTGTTCCCCCGGCTTCGGCGCTCGGAAGCGCTCCGGCGTCACACCACGTTGCTGCAGCGCTGTTGCCAGGTCGCTGAGCGGGGTGAACTGCCCTTCGTCGCTCAGGCGGAAGGTGCCGAAATGGATCGCCATGCTGCACTGCGAATCGAGCTGCTGATGTGCCTGTACGGCGTCGTCCGGGTTCATGTGGTGGTGGCGCATGAACCAGCGCGGTTCGTAGGCGCCGATGGGCAGGGCGGCGAAGCGCATCGGGCCGAAGCGCTGGTGCATCAGCTTGAACTCCTCGCCCAGGCCGGTATCGCCGGGGAACAGCACCGGGCCGTCCGGCGACTCCAGCACGAAGCCCAGCCACAGGGTGCGGTTGGTGTCGCGTCGCGAGCGCGCCGACCAGTGCTGCGCCGGTACGCCGGTGAGCAGCATGCCCTCGGGCATCGGCAGGCTCTGCCACCAGTCCAGTTCCACCATGTCGGTGAAGCCGCAGGCGCGGATGAGATCGCCGTTGCCCAGCCCAGTCACCACCTTGGCGTCCGGGAAGCGCCGCGCCAGTTCGCGCAGGCTGCCGATGTCCAGATGGTCGTAATGGTTGTGGCTGACCAGGATCAGGTTGATCGGCGGCAGTTCGTCCAGCGCCAGTCCCGGCGGGTGATGGCGGCGCGGGCCGATGAAGCTGAACGGGCTGGTGCGCTTGCACCACAGCGGGTCGGTGAGGATGTTCAGTCCGCGATGCTGGATCAGCAGGGTGGCGTGGTTGATGTAGGTGACGCGCAGCTCCGCGCCGCTGACCCGGGCCTGTATGTCCGGGCGCGTGGCCGGGCCCGGCTGGTCGAGCCAGGGCGTCTGGCGGCCGCGCTCGCGTTGCCACTTGAGGAAGGCGCGCAGGCCGTGGTGCGGCTGGCGGTCGAGGTTGTGGAAGCGTTGTCCGTCGAAGTTCGCGGTCTGCGGGCCGCGGTAGCGGGCGCCGAGGCGGCCGCTGAGGCTGCGCAGGGTGATCAGCCAGGTGGGATGGCTCATGGGTAGGCTCTTGCGGTGGGGGCTCGGCACAACCTAGCATGCCGGGCATTCGCTTTACCCTCATCTCCGGTTACCAGTCTTTTCGCCATGTCCCGTCCGCCTCGTCCCGCTTCCCGCCGTCCCGCTCCCCGCCCTGCGCCGCGCCGCGTGGCCAAGGCGCCGCCGGCACAGCCGCGGCTGATCCTGCTGAACAAGCCGTTCGACGTGCTGACTCAATTCAACGATAGCGAGGGCCGGGCGACCCTGAAGGATTTCGTCGAGGTGCCGGGCGTCTATCCTGCCGGACGGCTGGACCGTGACAGCGAAGGCCTGTTGCTGCTGACCAACGACGGCTGCCTGCAGGCGCGCATCGCCGACCCCAGGCACAAGTTGCCCAAGACATATTGGGTGCAGGTGGAAGGGGAGCCGAGCGACGAGCAGCTCGAACAACTGCGCAAGGGCGTGCAACTCAATGACGGCCCGACCTTGCCGGCCGAGGCACGGCGGCTGGACGAGCCGCAGCTGTGGGAGCGCAACCCGCCGGTGCGCTTCCGCAAGTCGGTGCCGACGGCCTGGCTGGAGCTGGTGATCCGCGAGGGCCGCAACCGCCAGGTGCGACGAATGACGGCGGCCGTCGGCCTGCCGACCCTGCGCCTGGTACGCGTGCGGATCGGGCCGTGGAGCCTGGACGGTTTGCCGCCGGGGCAGTGGCGGGACGTCAGCCCCGAGCTCTGAGAGCCGGGGCGAGTGCGGGAGAAGGCGTCAGAAGCCGCCTTCGAGCCCCGCGACGACGACGGACTTGATCAGGAAGCCAAGCACGCCCAGGCCCAGGGCGAAGAACAGCACCATGGTGCCCATGCGGCCGGCCTTGGACTTCTTCGCCAGGTCCCAGACGATGAAGGCCATGAACAGGATCAGGCCGGTCACCAGGCCATACATCATCCAGTCTTCGAAACTTTCGTTCATTGCTGCTCCTGCCCGGTGCGGGGGTTGTCCGAGGGACGCCGGGGCTGAGGGTGGTGGTGGAGAAGGCGCGCATTATACGCATCTGGTTGTTTGATGATCAGGGGTGTTCATAAATTGATCAGACCTTGCTGCGGGAGAGGTGGAACACCCTTGAATATCCCGCCAGAGGCTGGCTGGCGGGGAAATTTCCGGTAATGGATTGGTCTGGCGGTATGCGGGGTGCGGTGCTGTGTCGCAGGTGCGGCAGATGTTGCAGGAGCGAGCTTGCTCGCGAACGGGGTAGTGCCGGGTTTGCAGGTGGATCGCGGACAGAGTCCACTTGTACGAAAGCCGTGCGGACCTCACCCCGCAAGCGGACTCCATTCGTGATAAGACGTGATACAGGCGACAAGGCACCGGCGAAGTGCGGTTCGCGAGCGAGCTCGCTCCTGCGAAGAACGTCAACTCTGCGATCAAACCCGCAGGTGATCCAGCGGCAGTTCGGTACTGGCCAGCACGTTGCGCAGCACGAAGCTCGACCGCACGCTGGTGACGCCCTCGATGCGGGTCAAGGTTCCCAGCAGGAAGTGCTGGTAGCGTTCCATGTCCGGCACCATCACCTTGAGCTGGTAGTCCGCGTCCATCCCAGTCACCAGGCTGCATTCCAGCACTTCCGGGCATTTGCCGATGATCTGCTGGAAGTGCTCGAAGCGCTCCGGGGTGTGGCGGTCCATGCCGATCAGGACGAAGGCGGTGAGGCTCAGGCCGAGCTTCCTGCTGTCGAGCAGGGCGACCTGGCGGACGATGTAGCCGTCGTCTTCCAGCTGTTTGACCCGCCGCGAGCAGGGCGAGGGCGACAGGCCGATGCGTTCGGCCAGCTCCTGGTTGGAGATGCGCGCGTCGCGTTGCAGTTCGGCGAGAATACGCAGGTCGTAGCGGTCCAGCTTGTCCATGAAAGCCTCGTATTTCAGATCAATTGCGCTTTTTTCGTAAATTCTAGTTAATCATTGCTATGCTTGTGCCTATATGAGCAATATTAGCAATCATTTTCCTGTTCTGTCGCCGTACTATTTCTTCCAGATTCACGGCCCGGACACTACGTCCCCAGCGATCCGCCCAATCAGGCGCTTCGCGGCCCGCCGATCCCACCGGATCGTGCCGGCCCCCGGGCTACGCACTGCCCAGAAGGCGGAGCGAGGTGAGCCGGCGCCAACAGCGACGAGCAGGACGAGATTCACGAAGGGAGGCTGACGAGCCTCCCTTTTTTCTTGCCCGCGATTTTTCCGCCATCTTTACCCCGACTTTACTCAACGCCTTGCAATACGCGGCCTGCGCCGTGGTCTATGGCAGTGTCACATCACTGTTTTCGGCCCAGGCCGAAGTGAGGAGTCCATGAAGTCGGGCATCTGGCCGTTCGCCGGGTTCGCTGTGCTCTCGCTGGCCATTGCTGCCCAGGCGTTGGCGGCAAGCCCGCCGGATCAGTACGGCCCGTCCCAGGGGCGGCCCGGCGCGAGCCAGGGCGGTAATGCCGGGGGCGGACGGGGGCCGATGTCCCGTGAGGGGCCGAGTCTTCCCATGAGTCGCTGGCAGCAGCGTCCGGCACAGAACGATGGCGGACACTGGCAGGGCCGGCCACCGGCCAGCAACGGCGGGCAATGGCACGGGCGCCCAGGCGATCACGACTGGCAGGGCAACCCGTCGGGCCACAACGGAGGGCAGTGGTTGGGGCGTCCTCCCACGACCAATCTCAATCCGGGGATGCGCCCGCCGAGCGACCGCGATCAATGGAAAGGCCGTCCCATTGGCAACACTCCCCATTGGCAGGGCGATCATTCCGACCGGCCCGGTTGGCAAGGCGGTTCGCGCCCGCCACCCGGAGGCTGGCAGGGGCGTCCGCCGCCGGCCCACGGCAACTGGGGGCCGCACCCGTCGTACTGGCGTCCGGGGTATGTGGTGGGCGGGGTGCCGGCAGGGCATTACCGTGTGCCTTACCGCGGCGTGGATTACTTCTTCAACGACGGCTACTGGTATCGCCCGTATGGCTCGCGCTACGTGGTGGTGACGCCGCCCTATGGCGTGCGGGTGCGCTATCTGCCGCCTTACGCCGAGCAAGTGTGGATCGGCAGCATCGGTTATTTCCTGGCTGCCGGGACCTACTACCTGTGGCAGGCCGGCGCGCAGGAATACGAGGTGGTGCCATCGCCCGTGGAACAACCGCTGGTGGCGCAGACGGCCTACGATGTGGTCGCCTACCCGTTGTACGGCCAGGGGCCGGAGCAGCAGAACCGCGACCGCTACGAATGCCACCGCTGGGCCGCCGGCCAGAGCGGCTTCGACCCGGCTTCGGCCAGCTACGCGCCCCCGGCCTACACCGCCGACAACTACCGCCGTGCCCTCGGCGCCTGCCTGAGCGGACGTGGCTACAGCGTCAACTGATGGTCTCTTTGCCCACCACTTCCTGCGGGTCGGCGTGCACCAGCACCTCGGCCCGCGGGAACTCCTTGTGGATCGCCAGCACCGCTTCGTCGCACAGCCGATGCGCCTTGGACAGCGTCAGCTCGCCGGGCAGCTCCAGGTGCAGCTGGACGAACCAGTGGGTGCCGGAAATCCGCGTGCGCAGGTCGTGGGCGCCGAGCACGCCGGGCACCTCGCGCACCAGTTCGAGCATGCGCGTGCTGACGTCCGGCGGCAGTTCCTCGTCCATCAGCACCGCGACGGATTCGCGGGCGATCTGGAAGGAACTCCAGAGGATGTACAGCGCAATGCCCAGGCCGAAGATGGCGTCCATCTGCTGCCAGCCGAATTGCGCCAGCAGCAGGGCGACCAGGATGCTGCTGTTGAGCAGCAGGTCCGAGCGGTAGTGCAGCGAGTCCGCGCGGATGGCATTGGAGCCGGTGATCCTCACCACATAGCCCTGCACCATCAGCAGGGCGGCGGTGAGCGCCAGGGACAGCGCCATCACCGCGATGCCCCAGCCGGCGGCCTCCACCGGCTGCGGGTGCTGCAGGCGGTCGATGGCCTGGGTGCCGACCAGCACCGCACTGACCGCGATGAACAACGCCTGGGCCAGCCCCGAGAGGGATTCGGCCTTGCCGTGGCCGTAGCGGTGGTCGTCGTCCGCCGGGCGGATGGCGTAGTGCACCGCCAGCAGATTGAGGAAGGAGGCGGCGCCGTCGAGCAGCGAGTCGGTCAGGCCGGCGAGCAGGCTGACCGAACCGCTGAACCACCAGGCGATGGCCTTGGCCACCACCAGGGTGATGGCCACGCCGAGCGACGCGAAGGTCGCCAGCCGCAGTAGTTGGGAGTGGCTGGCGTGGGTGATCATGTGTCCATGCGATTGGGTAGGAAGTAGATGTAATCCAGCAGCGGCGCCTTCTGGCCGATGGCGGTCAGCGCTGCGCTCATCTGGCCACGGTGGTGGGTGCCGTGGTTGACTAGGTGCTGGACGATGTTGGCCAGGCTCTGGCGGTGCACCTGGCCGGCCATGTTGCGGTAGTCCAGTTGGCTGCCGAGGGTGGCGTCGGTCTGTTTGTCGAGCCACAGCCGCCAGGCGTCGACGCCCTCCTTGAGGAAGGCCTCGAGGCCGGCGCGATCGGGCGCCGCCTCGGCGTCCAGGCGTTCGAACTGCCAGGGCTCTCGTTGCACACGGGCGAACCAGATGCGATCGACCACCGCCAGGTGATTGAGGGTGTCGTGCAGGCTGCCGAAGAACAGCCCGCGCGGCGCGCGATAGGCCGTCTCATCCAGGGGCGCCACGGCCTCCAGGATGCGTTCGTAGGCCCACTGGTGGTACACCAGGAGTTGCCGAAGATGTGTCGCGAGAGCGCCGTGCATATCAAGCCTCCGGGTGCAGACCCAGGCTGGCGAGTTGTTGGAGACCGCCGCTGCGCTGGATCAGACGCGGGTCGTCCAGGGGCAGGCTGCGGCCGGTTTCACGCTCGAGGATCGCCTTGAGTTTAGCCTTGTCGACGCTTCCGTCTTCGCTCACGGCATCCTTGAGTTTTTCCGGCGCGACCGAGTACTTGGCATCGGGCAGATAGATGGCGCCGGTGGCGAAGTCTACGCCGAAGGCGATCAGGCCCGGGATGATGTAGAACAACAGACCGATGGCGTCGAAGGCGACGATGGCCGGGTCGATGCGGCCGTCGATCTGGCCGCGGCGGTCGGGGTAGAACAGGGTGCCGCAGGCCGTCAGTTGGCTGAACAGGGTGGCGCAAAGAACCGCGCAGGACACACGGGTGGCGAGACGCATGGATAACCTCCGGGAGGATGATGCGGATAACTATATCAACGAGCCGCTCCGCGCTGCTGGCAGATTCGCACTATGTGGGCGCTCGCTGTTTCTAAGACTGCTGAGTCGACCTCGTGGTTCGCCCGGTATAATCGCCGCCTCCCGCGTCCGCCGGGTTACCGCGGCATGACGTTTGAACCTCACGGAGCCGGCATGAACCTCCTTCCCATCGACAGCGTCCTTCCCGAGCTGCGCCAGGCCCTGGCCGCTCGCCACGAGGTGGTGCTGGAAGCGCCGCCCGGCGCGGGCAAGACCACCCGGGTGCCGCTGGCGCTGCTCGATGAGCCGTGGCTGGCCGGGCAATCGATCCTGATGCTGGAGCCGCGCCGCCTTGCCGCCCGCGCCGCCGCCGAGCGCCTGGCCGCCGAACGGGGTGAGAGGGTGGGTGAAACGGTGGGCTACCGCATCCGCCTGGACAGCAGGGTCGGCCCGAAGACCCGCATCGAAGTGGTCACCGAAGGCATCCTCGCCCGTCGCCTGCAGGACGACCCGGCGCTGGAGGGCGTCGGCCTGGTGATCTTCGACGAGTTTCATGAGCGCAGCCTCGACGCGGACCTCGCCCTGGCGCTGACGCTGAACGGCCGCGCGCTGCTGCGCGACGAGCCGCCGCTGAAGGTGTTGGTGATGTCGGCGACGCTGGACGGCGAGCGCCTGTCCGCGTTGCTCGAGGAGGCGCCGGTGGTGCGCAGCGACGGCCGCATGTTCCCGGTGGATATCCGCTGGGGGCGCCCCTGGCAGACTGGCGAGTTCATCGAGCCGCGGGTGGTGCAGACGGTGCAGCAGGCGCTGGCCGACGAGTCTGGCAGCCTGCTGGTGTTCCTGCCCGGCCAGGCGGAGATTCGCCGGGTCGCCGAGCAACTGGGCGAAGCGTTGGCCGGGCGCCCGGAAATCCTCATCTGCCCCCTGCACGGCGAACTCGATCTCGATGCCCAGCGCGCCGCCATCGAGCCGGCGCCGACGGGCAAGCGCAAGGTGGTGCTGGCCACCAATATCGCCGAGACCAGCCTGACCATCGACGGCGTGCGCGTCGTGGTGGATGCCGGGCTGGCGCGGGTGCCGCGCTTCGATCCGGGCAGCGGCATGACCCGCCTGGACACCCAGCGCATCTCCCGCGCCTCCGCCACCCAGCGCGCCGGTCGCGCCGGGCGCCTGGAGCCGGGCGCCTGCTACCGGCTGTGGTCGGAAGCGCAACATGAGCAGTTACCGGCCTATGGCACGGCGGAAATCCTCCAGGCCGACCTTGCCGGTCTCGCTTTGCAGTTGGCGCGCTGGGGCGTGGCCCCGCAGGAGCTGGCCTGGCTCGACCTGCCGCCCGCCGCCGCTTATGCCCAGGCCCTCGACCTGCTGGAGCGCCTGGGCGCGCTGGCTTCCCGCGCCGGTGGCGGCAGCCTGACGCCCCACGGCCAGGCGATGGCCGAACTGCCGGCGCACCCGCGCATCGCGCACCTGCTGCTGCGCGGTCACGCACTCGGGCTGGGCGCGCTGGCCTGCGACCTCGCCGCGCTGCTCGGCGAGCGTGACATCCTGCGCGGCAACGACGCCGACCTGCACCACCGCATCGCCCTGCTGGCCGGCGAGCAGAACGGTCCGCGCGCCAGTCGTGGCACGGTGCAGCGGGTGCGCCAGCTGTCGCGGCAGTTCAAGGGGTACTTGCGCGGCCCGGCCCGCGAGCCGGTGAGCGATCCCGATCATCCGCGCTGGCTGGGCGGTCTGCTGGCGTTCGCCTATCCGGACCGCATCGCCCGCCAGCGCCGTGCCGGCGGCGGCGAGTACCGCCTGGCCAATGGCCGCGCCGCGCTGTTCGGCGAGCCGGACGCGCTGATGAAGGAGCCCTGGCTGGTGATCGCCGACCTCGGCAGCCGCCAGGGCCAGCGCGAGGAGCGCATCTATCTGGCGGCGGCGCTGGAGCCGGCGCTGTTCGAATCGATCCTGGCCGAGCAGGTCAGCGTCCACGACGAGCTGGACTGGGACGAGCGCGAAGGCGTGCTGCGTGCCGAGCGCCAGCGCAAGGTCGGCGAGCTGGTGCTGGCCAGCGAAGCCTTGCCCTCGCTCGACGAGGAAGCGCGCAGCCGTGCGTTGCTCGGCCTGGTGCGGCGCAAGGGCCTGGAGTTGCTGCCGTGGACGCCGGAGCTGCGCCAGTGGCAGGCGCGGGTCGCGTTGCTGCGCAGACTGGACCTGGAGAGCAAGGGCGAAAGCGAGTGGCCGGACGTCAGCGATGCCGCGCTACTGGACTCGCTGGAGGACTGGCTGCTGCCGTACCTGGGCAAGGTTTCGCGGCTGGCGCATTTCGCCAACCTGGAGCTGGCCGGGATTCTCCACAGTGTGCTGCCCTGGCCGCTGCCGCAACGATTGGACGAGCTGGCGCCGCGTACCTTGCAGGTGCCGTCCGGCTCGAACATCCGCCTGGACTACAGCGAGTTCCCGCCGGTGCTCGCCGTGCGCCTGCAGGAGCTGTTCGGGCTGGCCGACACCCCGCGTATCGCCGGCGGCCGGCTGGCGGTGAAGCTGCACCTGTTGTCGCCGGCGCAACGGCCGGTGCAGGTGACCCAGGATCTGGCCAACTTCTGGCGCAGCACCTATGCGGAGGTGAAGAAGGACCTGAAGGGGCGCTATCCCAAGCATTACTGGCCGGATGATCCGCTGATCGCCGAGCCGACGGCGCGGGCGAAGCCGCGCAAGGTGTGAGCGCGCCGCGCCAGCCCTGCCCCAAGGGGGGAGGGCCACGAGGGCTCTTGTAGGAGCGGATTCACCCGCGATGCTCCTGCGTGGGGGAAGACCCGATCACTGACGCTACAGGTGTCGGGATGCAGGGCCGCCTGTTCTCGCAGGATGGGTATCGCTTTACGGCAACTCCATCTCATATCCCGCCGCCTTCAACTCGTCGTAGGCGCGGTCGAGCTGTGCGCGCAGCGCCTCGGCATGGGGCGCGCGGCGGGAGACGATGAGTTTGGTCGGCACGCTGTACAGCCGGTCGAAGGCCAGCGGCGCCATCCCCAGTTCGCGGCGGGCCTGTTCCACGGGCGCCTGGTAGTCGATCAGGTAGTCGCCGCGCTGGCGGTCGAGCATCTGCAGCGCCGCCACGTGGGTGCTGGTGCGGTGCAGTTCCAGTTTCAGGTGCGGGTCGTCCAGCATGTCGGTGATCGGTTTCCAGTAGCTGTAGCCGCTGATCAGGATGATCCGGCTGCCAGCCAGTCCCTGCGGCAGTTGTGGCGCATCGTGCGAGGGCAGGCGGTAGAGGTTGAGGTCGGCGTGGCCGAGCGTGCGCTCGCACTCCAGGGTGCTGCCAACCAGCTCGGGCTTGCCGGGGGCGCCGGCCCATAGCTGTACGCTGCCGTCCTGCAGGCCGAGGTACAGGCGCGCGCTGGGCAGCGAGCGGAAGCGGGCGCGGTAGCCGGCCTTGAGCAGGATGCGCCGGACCATCTCGGCGCCGCTGCCGCGGGTGCTGCCGTCGGGGGCGGTGTAGGTGTAGGGCGGAAATTCGTAGTAACCGACATCCAGCACCGGCAGCGGGTGCGGCAGGCGGTCGGCCAGGCCGGGGTTGTCACGGGCACTGGCCTGGAGGCAGAACAGCATGGCGATCAGCCAGGCGATACGGCGAAGGAGCATGGCTACCTGGGGCGAGGATTATCGTTGTCGTATGTCGCTGGCGCAGCATGCGTCGGGGCCGGCGCTCTTGTCCAGCCTTGGCCGGCGAGGGCGTGCGGCAGCGCTCAGTGTGGCAGCAGGAAGCGCCCGTTGAGCGGCAGGTGGTTGGAGATGCGCAGGGTATCGTTGCGCCGCACACCCGCGTCGATGCGGTTCAGCCGGGAGCTGTAGAACAGGTAGTCGAGGGTGCGGTCGGGGTTGTGCACGCGCGGGTCGTTGGGGAAGTGGGTGTACCACTGTTCCTGCTCGGCGCCGCTGGATTCCTGCACCGCCGGGATCACCGGGAAACGCGCCGCCAGCAGGTTCAGCTCGCTGTTGGCGCGGTAGGGCGCGCGCAGCACGTCGGGCAGGTAGGGGTACTGGCCCAGCGGCAGCAGGCCGAGATCGCCCCCGAGCAGCCACGGCTGGCCGGCGGCCTGCAGGCGGCTGAGGTGGGCTTCCAGGGCTTCGACCTGGCGCTGCGGGGTGTCGTCGCCGTTCGGGCGCTCCAGTCGGGTATTGATCACCGTGAGCCGGCCGCCGCCGCGGATCGGCAACTCGCTCTGCAACAAGGCCGGCTGCGGCGCGAACAGGCGCAGCAGCGGGATCGACGCGCGCTGCGGCAGGGCGATGCGTTCGCCGCCGCTGATCTGGAAGCGGCTGAAGGTCACCAGCTTGCGCCCGGCGCTGCCGAACACGTGGGGGTTGGGATCGAAGTGCGCCTTCCAGTCGAAGGCGGCGGTGGAGCAGGGGTAGAGGTCGGTCAGGCGGTCGCCGAGCAGGGCCTGCTGGTCCTGCTTGCCGGTGGCCGCCGCGCCATCGTCGACTTCCTGCAGCAGCACGATGTCCGGCGCTTCGTCGCGGATCACCCGTACCACTTCGTCGAGGCTGTAGGCGATGTCTTCGGCGCTGGGCTTGTCGTCCGGTCCGGTGGTGTCGGGCAGGTCGTCCCAGAAGATGTAGCGCTTGCCGGCCAGGTACTGGACGTTCCAGGTCATCACCTTCAGTGCCTGCCCCGGTTGCAGCTGCGGCGCCGGGGAGCGGCATTGCGCGGCCACCGGCTCCCGCTCGGCGGGACGCCAGGCCAGCAGCCAGGCGCCGACGGTCGCGGCGAGCAGCAGGACGATGAGCAGCAGGAACAGGACGCGACGCGGCAACGAGAGGTTCATGGAGCTTAGGGACTATCCTAGATGTGCGAGAGGATAGTGTTTGTGACCGCGCATTTCACCTGTGCGTTTCCCTCACGAAGCATTCTGCAACCTTGAGGCGCGGTTGCGCCGGGAGGTTCGTCCCATGACCGAGGCCTTGATAGCCCAGCGCGGACCCTATGCGGTGGAGGTCCACGCCGGCGAAGGCTATTTCTGGTGCCGCTGCGGCCGCAGCGCCAGCCAGCCGTTCTGCGACGGCTCGCACAAGGGCACCGGCCTGCTGCCATTGAAGTACCACGCCGAGCGGGACGAGCTGCTGTTCTTCTGCGGCTGCAAGCACAGCCACACGCCGCCGTGCTGCGACGGGACCCACGCGTCCCTCTGAGAGCCTGCTCAATGTCTGCCTGCACTTGCTCATGCGGCGTTGAAAACAGGCTCAAAATGCTCATTTACAACTCGTAAGCTGCGCTTTTTCGCCTGTTTTTGCCTTGCCTGAGCTGCGTTCGGCGAGACCTTGAACAGGCTCTGAGGAGGTTGGCATGCCGCGCAAATTCTTCACCCGCCAGGCCTATCGGCACAAGGTGGTGCTGGTCACCGGCGGCTGCTCGGGGATCGGCCGCGCCCTGGCGTTGCGCTTCGCCCAGGCCGGTTCGCACCTGGTGATCCTCGACCTCGACCAGGCGGCGCTGGACAGCCTGGTGCAGCACCTGCGCGAGCACCTGAACGTCGAGGCGCTTGGTCTGCGCTGCGACATCGCCGACCCCGAGGCGGTGCGTCAATCAGTGGCGCTGGCCATCGAACGCTTCGGTGGCCTCGACGTGCTGGTGAATAACGCTGGCATTACCCACCGCAGCCTGTTCGCCGATACCGAGCTTGCGGTGTTCCAGCGGGTCATGGCGGTGAATTTCTATGGCGCGCTGCACTGCACCCAGGCGGCGCTGCCCAGCCTGCTGGCGCGGCGCGGGCAGATCGTCGTGCTCAGCTCGCTGACCGGCTTCGCGCCCTTGCTCTACCGCAGCGCCTACAACGCCAGCAAGCATGCCTTGCACGGGCTGTTCGACACACTGCGGATGGAGCTGGAAGGCACGGGTGTGGCGATCACCCTGGCCTGCCCCGGCTTCACCGCCACCGACCTGCGCAAGAACGCGCTGGTGGGCGACGGCTCGGTGATTCGTCAGCCGGCGGTGGTGCTGGGCGCCGAGGTGGCCTCGCCGCGCGACGTGGCCGAGGCGATCTACCAGGCCGCGCTGCGCCGCAGGCGGTTGCTGGTGCTGTCCAACGTCAACTGGCGGGCGCGGATCCTGGCGCGCTTCTTCCCGCGGCTGTTCGAGAAGCTGCTGGTGCCGAAGATGTCGGGGCTCAAACCCGGGCATTAGCTCTTCGTAGGAGCGAGCTTGCTCGCGAACCGCCCTGGCGCCGGGGTCGATCCCGGTTCGCGAGCAATAACGATGGCGTCCCCCTCGCTCCTACAGGCGGGTTACGGTCGCTCTTCGTAGGGCGGATACCCCGTTCCGGGTTATGCGCCCTACGTATGTCGGGTCAGTGGGAGTGGCTGTCGAAACCGCCGCCTGCCAGAGCCATGTCCCAGAACGATGCCTCGATCTTGTGCCCATCCAGGTCGCGGATGAAGCAGCCGTAGTAAGGGTCGCCATACTGCGGGCGCGGGCCCGGTGCGCCGTCGTCGGTGGCGCCGGCGGCAATCGCGGCACGGTAGAAGGCATCCACCTCTTCGCGGGAGTTGGCCATGAAGCCGAAGTGCGTGCCGTTGCCGACGCTGGCGGGGCGGCCGTCGATCGGCGTCTGCACCCAGAACTCGGGGAACACGCGGCCGTAGGCCACGGCGCCGGGGTGCTGCATGATCGTCCTGCAGCCCAGGGCGGGCAGCACGGCGTCATAGAAGGCCCTGGCGCGGGCGAAGTCGTTGGTGCCGATGGAAATGTGCGAAATGCAGCTGGGCGGATAGCTGGGTTGGTCGCTCACGGGAGTCTCCGGTCGAGGGCAGAAGACTCCAGCGTAGAAGGCGGCCTGGCGGTTCGCCGTGGCGAAGTGTTGCCGATTGCTGCGCGGCCTCAGGCCTCGCGTTCCTCCTGCCCTTCGCGTCCGGGGCCGAGGATGAAGATGCGGTACGCCGCGACCGTCACCAGCAACTGGAAGAAGCCGCTGGCCGAGTGCAGCAGCACGCCCAGCCCAGGGGACGCCTGACCGACCTGGGTGATCCAGCCTTCGGCCAGCCAGACCGGCGCGAGGATCACCAGCGCTGTGATGAGCAGCAGGAAGAAGTGCCCGGTGGTCAGGCGGAAGCTCTCGCGCATGGCGTCGATGGGCGAGTTCCCGCGTTGCACCAGGAGAAACTCGGAGAAGGCCATCTTGATCATGAAGAAGATGCCCGGCAGCACATACAGCGTCAGGCCGACCAGGATCAGCAGCGAGCTCAGCGCCGAAAGCAGGGCGAAGGCCGGCCACAGCCGCAGCGCCGCGTTCCACAGCTCGCGGACGCCGCGTTCACGGCCCTCGCCACAGTCGATCAGGAAGAGGATCAGGCTGGCGGTGTACAGCGGATAGAACACCAGCCCGGCGGCCATGCCCCAGGGAGCGAAGTTCTGCGAGTCGGTGGCGACGTCGATCTGCTGCTGGACCAGCGTTTCCACGATGATCCACGGCAGGCACAGCGGTAGCAGCGTGCCGATGTGACGGGTGAAGAAGAACCAGGTATCGCGCAGGACGGAGATGGGATTCATCGGCATGGTAGACGGATCGAAGGGCCTCGACTCTAACTTAAGCAAACCTTCAGTTGAAGGTAGGACATTTCAGTCACTGGAACTTGTTTTTTAGCGTCCCGATCCAATCTTCCGTTGCACACCCCGCTCACTCGAGGCTCGCCATGAATTCCGAAGAGCAATCCCTGATCGATGGCCTGTTCGTCCGCCTGCGCGACGCCGAGGCGCAGACAGCGCCGCGCGATGCCCAGGCCGAGGCGCAGATCAACCGGCACCTGGTGCGGCAGCCGGCGGCGCCGTACTACATGGCCCAGGCGATGCTGATCCAGGAAGCGGCGATCAAGCGCCTGGACCAGCGCGTCAAGGAGCTTGAGGCCCAGGCCAGGGAGAGGCGTCCGAGCAGCGGCGGCTTCCTCGCCGGTCTGTTCGGCGGCGGCCAGGGCCAGGAGCCGCGCCCGGCGCAAGCGCAGCAACGCCCGGACGGCTGGGGGCAGACGCGCTTCTCGCAGCCCGGCGGCAGCGCCAGTTACGCCAGCAACCCCAATGACTTCCGGCCGGCCCAGGCCGCGTCCCAGGGCGGCGGCTTCATGCGCGGAGCCCTGCAGACCGCCGCCGGCGTGGCCGGCGGGGTGATGGTGGCGGACCTGCTGACCAGTATGTTCCACCACAGCCAGCCGCAGGAAATCGTCGAGGTGATCCAGGAGCAGCCGGTGCAGCCGGAACCTTCGAACTTCGATGACTCGCCAGGAGACGATACCTTCGCCGACGGCGACCGCTATGCCGACAATGGCTTCAACGATGCGAATTACGACGACAGAGGCAGCTTCGGCGACGACTCGGGCTTCTTCGGCGACGACGACAGCGACCTGTTCAGCTGACCCGACCGCCTGCTCATCCCGTCCGCCGGGACTGGCGGGGGCCGCGCGCTGTGCCGATAATGCGCCCCCGCTGTTCGAGTCCCGGAGCCACCGTTGAAGACCATCGCCCTGTTCGCCGACGTGCAGAACCTCTACTACACCGTGCGTCAGGCCTACGGCTGCCACTTCAACTACGCCGCCCTGTGGGCCGAGCTGAGTGCCCAGGGCACCATCGTCCAGGCCTACGCCTACGCCATCGAGCGGGGCGATGCCAGGCAGCAGCAGTTCCAGCAGATCCTGCGCAACCTCGGCTTCACCGTGCGGCTCAAGCCCTACATCCAGCGCGCCGATGGCTCGGCCAAGGGCGACTGGGACGTGGGTATCACCATCGATATCCTCGACGCCGCGCCCAAGGTGGATGAAATCGTCCTGGCTTCCGGTGACGGCGACTTCGACCTGCTGCTCGAACGCGTCCGTGCCGGCGGCACCGACGCCACCGCCTATGGCGTACCCGGTCTCACCGCCCAGGCGCTGATCCGCGCCGCCAGCCGCTACGTGCCCATCGACGGCCCGCTGCTGCTGCGTCACTGAGCCCAGCGGCTACAATGCCGCCCATTCCCGACTTCTCTGCGAGCGCTCCATGACCTTCGCCACCCTCGGCCTGATCGACCCTCTCCTGCGCGCCCTCGACGGGCTCGGCTACCAGAACCCGACGGCGGTCCAGGCCCAGGCCATCCCCGCGGTGCTCAAGGGTCGCGACCTGCTCGCCGCCGCCCAGACCGGCACCGGCAAGACCGCCGGTTTCGCCCTGCCGCTGTTGCAGAAGCTGCTGCAGGAAGGCCCGCAGGTGGCCGCCAATTCCATCCGCGCGCTGGTGCTGGTGCCGACCCGCGAGCTGGCCGAGCAGGTGCACGAGAGCTTCCGCGCCTATGGCCAGCACGTGCCGCTGCGCACCGCCGTGGCGTATGGCGGGGTCAGCATCAACCCGCAGATGATGAAGCTGCGCAAGGGCGTCGACGTGCTGGTGGCCACCCCCGGCCGCCTGCTCGACCTGTACCGGCAGAACGCCCTGAAATTCACCCAGTTGCAGGCCCTGGTGCTGGACGAAGCCGACCGCATGCTCGACCTCGGTTTCGCCCGCGAGCTGGACGAAGTCTTCGCCGCGCTGCCCAGGCGCCGGCAGACCCTGCTGTTCTCCGCGACCTTCTCCGACGCCATCCGCCAGATGGCCCGCACCCTGCTGCTCGACCCGCTGACCATCGACGTGGCGCCGCGCAACACGGCGGCGAAGACGGTGAAGCAGCACCTGCTCACCGTGGACAAGAAGCGCAAGGCCGAGCTGTTCCTGCACCTGCTGCGCGAGCAGGGCTGGCGCCAGGCGCTGGTGTTCGCCAAGACCCGCAAGGGCGTCGACGAACTGGTCGACCTGCTGCAGCGCGAAGGCATCCGCGCCGACTCGATCCACGGCGACAAGCCGCAGCCCTCGCGTCTGCGCGCCCTGGCGCGGTTCAAGGCCGGCGAGGTGGACTTCCTCGTCGCCACCGACGTCGCCGCGCGCGGCCTGGACATCGAGGAAATGCCGCTGGTGGTCAACTTCGACCTGCCCATCGTCCCCGAGGATTACGTGCACCGCATCGGCCGGACCGGCCGCGCCGGTGCCAGCGGTCAGGCGATCTCGCTGGTCTGCGCCGATGAAGTGCAGCAGCTGGCGGCCATCGAGACGCTGATCGGCCAGACCCTGCAGCGCCAGGAAGAAGATGGCTTCGAGGCGGAGCACCGGGTGCCCGTCACCGCGCCCGGCGGCCAGGTGATGAAGAAGCCGAAGAAGCCCAAGCAACCCAAGGTGCCCGAGGGCAAGCCGGGCAAGGTCCATCTCGGCGCGCTGCTGGACGACAAGCCGCAGGTCAAGGCGGTGCGCAAGGCGCCGGGCTTCGGCCTGGGCGGCAGCAGGCCGTCGGCCGGAAAACCCGGCGGCGCAGGCAAGCCGGCCGGGAAGAGGAAACCGGGCAACCGCTGAGCATTCTCACCGGTCGAAAGTGAGCGCCGGGAATCACCGTCATTTGTAGGCGCTTGCCCGCGAACAACGCCGGCCTGGAATACCACGGGTCGCCGGGAGAATCCCTTCGCGAGCAAGCTCGCTTCTACGAGAAACCATCGCGCCCACGCCCCAATGGCTTCACAGCGGCCGCTGCATGTAGCGGTGGCTGGCGACGCCGGGCAGTGTCGAGGGGCGCTCGACCTGCACGCTGAAGCCCAGGCGTTCGTAGAGCGCCTGGGCCCTGGGGTTGGCCACCGAGACATCCAGTGCCGCCATCGGCAGGCCGGCGTGGCGGCCGCAATGCAGGAAATGGTCGATCAACTGGCTGCCCAGTCCCTCGCCGCGCCGCTCGGGGGCGACGCCCAGGTGCGCCAGGTACAGCGTGCGCCGGGGCGGAGGGCAGATGATCCGCTCCAACTGCAGGCCACGCACCATCACGGCCGGCGAGGCGAGTCCGAAGTAGCCGAGGATCTGCCGGGTGGCCGCCAGCATGTAGCCCAGGTTCACCTCGCCGCCGAACGCCGTGCCGGCTGCCAGTACCTGGCCGTCCTGCTCGCCGACCCAGTGCTGGCGCCAGCCGAACTGGCCGCTGCCCTGGAGGAAGGCATGGCGCAGGAAATCCGTCGCGCTGCTGCGGCCGGGGCGGGCGAAGGCATAGTCGAAGGCGTCGGGACCGGAGCTGTAGATCAACGGGATGGCGGCGTCGACATCGGTGGGGCGGGCGCGGCGGAAGGTCAGTGGCATGCAGGCGACTCCAGAGTGGGAATCTGGAATCTAGCACTATCGTTCCAGTTGTGCGGCGCTCAGGCGCTTCTCTGCAGCCAGCGCAGGGCGCCGAGTCCGGCGGCGCGGCCGCTGGCGAAGCAGGCCGTGAGCAGGTAGCCGCCGGTGGGGGCTTCCCAGTCGAGCATTTCGCCCGCGCAGAACACGCCGGGCGCCGCCTTGAGCATCAGGGCTTGGTCCAGCGCTTCGAAGGTCACGCCGCCGGCGCTGCTGATGGCTTCGTCCAGCGGACGGGGGCGCACCACGGCCAGTGGCAGCGCCTTGATCAGCGCGGCGAGACGCTGCGGATCGGCATAGTCGGCGGCTGTGGACAACTCCCGCAGCAGCCCGGCGCGCACGCCGTCCAGGCCGAGGCGGCCGCGCAAGTGATTGGCCACGGACTTGGAGCCGCGTGGCTGGGCCACGGCCTTGGCCACCTGTTCCAGGCTGCGGTTGGGCAGCAGGTCGAGGGTCACCGTGGCGCTGCCGTGCTGCTCGATGCGCTCGCGGATGGCGGCGGACAGCGCGTAGACCAGGCTGCCCTCGATGCCGCCGGCGGTAACGACGAACTCGCCCTGGCGGGGTTCGCTGCCGGCCACGGACAGGGCCACCGGCTTGACCGGTGCGCCGGCGAACTTGTCGCGGAAGAATGCGCTCCAGCCCGCCACCTCGAAGCCGCAGTTGGCCGGGCGCAGCGGCGACACATCCACATCCCTGTCCCGCAGCAGCGGCACCCAGGCGCCGTCGGAGCCCAGACGCTGCCAACTGCCGCCACCCAGGGCGAGTACGGTGACGTCGGCGCTGAGACTGCGGCGGCCTTCCGGGCTGTCGATCAGCAGCGCGCCATCGGCGTCCCAGCCCTGCCAGCGGTGACGGGTGTGGATGACCACGCCGGCGTCGCGCAGGCGCTTGAGCCAGGCGCGCAGCAGCGGCGCGGCCTTCATGTCGGTGGGGAAGACGCGGCCGGAGGTGCCGACGAAGGTGTCGATGCCCAGGCCGTGGATCCATTGGCACAGCGCCTGGTTGTCGAAGGCATCGATCAGCGGCGCCAGGCGCGCGGCGCGCCGCCCGTAGCGCGAGAGGAACGGCTCGCGCGTCTCCGAGTGGGTGATGTTCATGCCGCCCACGCCGGCCAGCAGGAACTTGCGTCCGACCGAGGGCATGGCGTCGAACAGCTCCACTTTGACGCCGGCGCCGGCCAGGACTTCGGCGGCCATCAGGCCGGCGGGGCCGCCGCCGATGACGATGGCGGTGCGGGAGGCAAGTGCGGGGATGTCGGTCATGGAGCGGCCAGGCAAGGGGGCGAACGGGGCGCAATTCTAGCGCAGCGGCCGGGCTTCCCGATTGAACATTTTCCAGCCAGTTCCGCCGGACGCCGCGGGCATCGGCGCTGCATGCACTTTCCCGCAGCTTATCCACAGGCTGCTCCACCGTTGCCGTGGACAACCTGGGGCGCAGGGGCCGCGATCTCGGGAGTGCCTGTTACCCACGGGGCGGCTCGCCGCAGCGCTCTCGGATTCTCGGCGGGGAGCGATTGCGACAATTCCTACAGGGGATAGGGAGTGCGCCTGATTCTGGCGCATTTGTGAATCCGTCAGCATGCCGGCCTGTTGCAAATCCGGTCGTGTCTGTCGATGAAAGTGCGTGATTATCTCCGTTCCCATGAGGCCCATCTGTGGGGCGAGGGCAGCGATACCCGAGTGCGTGTCAATGGCGTGGATATCGTCATTCGAAGCCTGCCCAGCCATGAAATCCGCGACCTGTTGAACGAGGCCGTGGCACATATGCTGGTGCGCCTGGAAAAGAACCTTCGGCAGTCGAAGCTGAAGTTCGAGCAGAAGCTGCTCGAACGCATTTCGTTGCAGGTGGCGCTGCATAACCTCTATGTGTACACCAACTGGAGCCGCTTCCTGCCGCGCTACCTGGATTGCGCCGGCCCCCTGCGGGCCCAGGAACTGCTCAAGCATCATGTGCCGGAGCAGGTGCTGGGCGTCTGCGAGAAGGTCTTCGGCGTGGATGGCAGGCAGCGCGCGGCGGCCCTGCTGGGCTTCTCCGAGCACGAATGGGTGCGTTGGGAGCAGCAGCGCCTGCCCTCGCGCATGTGCACCAACAACTCGCGCTACCGGATGAGCTGACGCTCCGCCGCGACCCGGCCGGCGCTGTGGTGCAGGATGCCGTGGCGCCTCGCCAGGGCCTGGCGGTCCTTGTCGTAGCCGCCGCCGATCACGCCCACCACCGGGATGTCGCTGGACAGGCAGCGGCGGATGACGTGCTCGTCGCGCGCCGCCAACCCCGCGTCGGTGAGTTGCAGGTAGCCCAGGGCGTCGTCCTTGTGCACGTCGACGCCGGCGTCGTAGAGCACGATGTCCGGCTGGTACAGCGGCAGCAGGTAGTCCAGTGCCTCTTCCACCACCTTCAGGTAACCGGCGTCGCCCAGGTGCAGCGGCAGGGGGATGTCCCAGTCGCTCTGGGCCTTGCGCGCCGGAAAGTTCTTCTCACAGTGCAATGACACCGTCACCGCGTCCGGCACGTTCTCCAGGATGCGCGCGGTGCCGTCGCCCTGGTGCACGTCGCAGTCGAAGATCAGCACGCGATTGGCCTTGCCGCTTTCCAGCAGGTACAGGCTGATCACAGCCAGGTCGTTGAAGATGCAGAAGCCCGAGGCGTGGTCGTAATGCGCGTGATGGGTGCCGCCGGCCAGGTGGCAGGCCAGGCCGTGTTGCAATGCCAGTTCGGCGCTCAGTACCGAGCCGCCCACCGCGCGCACGGTGCGCCGGGCCAGCGCTTCGCTCCAGGGCAGGCCGAGGCGGCGCAGCTCCTCGCGGCTCATCTCACCGCCGCAGTAGCGTTCGATGTAGGCGCGGTCGTGGGCCAGGGCGAGGATCTCCACCGGGCAGAGTTCCGGGCGCAGCAGCGCGGTGTCGCAGGTCAGCCCGCTGTCCACCAGGTAGTCGCGCAGCAGGCGGAACTTCTCCATCGGGAAGCGGTGGTTGTCCGGGAAGGGCGGACTGTAGTCGTCGTGGTAGACCAGGGGCAGCGGCATGGCGTCGGCGGGGCGGGGGAGATGCGCGACAGGGTACGTCGCCGGAGGGCGCAGGCGAAAGGGCCGACAATGCGCCGGCCGTGTGCGCCTCAGCAGTCGGTGGAAACCGCTGCGTTGCGCTGGGCGCTGCGGCTGGCGGCCACCGAGACCGACCACAGGAAGAAGCCGCCGATGGCCAGCAGGCTGCCGACCCAGCCCGGCGAGGTCCAGCCGTAGCCGGCCGCCAGGGCCAGGCCGCCGAGGTACGGGCCCAGCGCATTGGCGAAGTTGAACGCCGAGTGGTTCAGGGCCGCGGCGAGGCCCTGGGCGTCTTCGGCGACGTCCATCAGGCGGGTCTGCAGCACGGTGCCGAGGGCGCCGCCGAAGCCGACGAAGAACACGCAGAGCGAGATGGTCCAGATGTTCCCCGCAGTGAACGGGAAGATCGCCAGCACCACCGCGCTCCACACCAGCAGGCCGCCGGCGGTGGGCATCACGGCGCGGTCGGCGAGCACCGGGATGAACAGGTTGCCCAGGGTCATGCCGATGCCGAACACCGCCATCACCAGCGGCACGATGCTCGGCGACACGTGGGTCACCGCGCCGAGGATATCGGCCAGGTAGGTGTACACGGCGAACAGCCCGCCGAAGCCGATGGCGCCGATGCCCAGGGTCAGCCAGACCTGCCCGCGCCTGAGCGCGCCCAGCTCGCGCAGCGGACTGGAGTCCGGCTCGGCCGGTGAATGGGGCGCCAGCAGGCGCACACAGATCATGGTCAGCACACCCAGCGCGGCCACCAGGGCGAAGCTCCAGCGCCAGCCCACGGCCTGGCTCAGCCAGTTGGCCAGCGGTACGCCGATGATGGTGGCGACGGTGAGGCCGAGGAACATCCGCCCGACCGCCACGGTGCGCCGGTGCGGCGGCACGATGGAGGCGGCGACCAGCGCGGCGATGCCGAAGTAGGCGCCGTGGGGCAGGCCGCTGATGAAGCGGAACAGCAGCATCCAGTGGTAGGTCGGCGCCAGGGCGCTGAGGCCGTTGCCGACGGCGAACAGCGCCATCAGCAGCACCAGCAGGGTGCGCCGCGGCAGGCGCGCGCCGAGCACCGCCAGCAGCGGCGCGCCGACCACCACGCCCAGGGCGTAGGCACTGATCACGTGGCCGGCGGTCGGGGCGTCGATGCCCAGGGCCGGGGCGAAGTAGGGCAGCAGGCTCATGGTGGCGAATTCGGTGGTGCCGATGGCGAAGCCGCCGACGGCCAGCGCGAAAAGCACCAGGGCCGGGCTGCGGTGCAGTCCGGGGGGGGAGGTGGTCATGGGGAGTCCTTGGTCTTTTTCGAGGTGCGCCGTGGTGGCGCGGCTGTCTGCGCGGGGCACGGTCAAGGCAGTGACCGACAGCGAAGGTGCGATAAAAATACCAGAAGCGGGCGGCGCTGTGCTGAAACGATTGTGCGTTCCGGACGGGCTGCGTTCGCCAGATCTGCCTGCAGGTATCATGGACACCCTGACGAATCGAGAAGCCTTGCGATGGACATCCCCAGCCTGACCACCGAACGGCTGCTGCTGCGGCCCTGGCGCGCCTATGACCTGCCGACGTTCGCCACGCTGAACGCCGACCCCGAGGTGATGCGGCACTTCCCCGCCTGCATGAGCCGCGAGGAGAGTGACCTGCTGGCCGCGCGCATCCTGCTGCATTTCGACGCGCACGGCTTTGGCCAGTGGGTCGTCGAGCGCCGCGAGGATGGCGCCTTCATCGGTGTGCTCGGGTTGCAGCATGTGTCCTTCGAAGCCGCCTTCACTCCGGCGGTGGAAATCGGCTGGCGCTTCAATACCGCCTATTGGCGCCAGGGCTATGGGCTGGAAGCGGCGCGGGCGGTACTGGATTTTGCCTTCGATTCGCTGGAGCTGGCGGAAGTGGTCGCCTTCACCGTGCCGGCCAACCTGCCGTCGCAGGGGCTGATGCAGCGCCTGGGCATGCGACGCGATGCGGCCGGCGACTTCGAACATCCACGCCTGCCGGAGGGGCATGCCTTGCGCCAGCATGTGCTGTACCGGATCAGCCGGGAAGATCAGGCATGACTCCTGAAGACGACGTACGCACCTACCACGAACTGAGCCGGCACCGTCCGGAGCGCTTCGCCCCCGGTCCCGGCCAGCTCGACTGGGCGACCCAGCCGGCACCGTTCCGCCGCTATGCCGGCGCCCGCCTCATCGAGCTGCTGCACCGGCCGCAAGAGGAGTCGCCCGGCTACGACGAGGTGTTCGCCGGGCCCATCGGCCAGCCGGCGACTCTGAGCCTTCAAAGCGTCTCGCAACTGCTCTACGACAGCCTGGCGCTGTCGGCCTGGAAAGAGGCCGGCGGTAGCCGCTGGGCGTTGCGGGTCAATCCCTCCAGCGGCAACCTGCACCCCACCGAGGCCTATCTGCTGCTGCCCGCCGGCGCTGTGGATAACTCCGCGCTGCTGGCGCACTACAGTGCCGACGAACATGTACTGGAGGTGCGCGCCGAGTTGCCCGTGCCCTTGGCCTCGGGCTTGGATGCGGCGCTTCCGAGTGGCGGCTGCCTGCTGGCGCTGACCAGCATTCCCTGGCGCGAAGCCTGGAAGTATGGCGAGCGCGCCTACCGCTATTGCCAGCACGATCTTGGCCATGCGCTGGCCTGCCTGGGTATCGCAGCCGCGATCCAAGGCTGGCACGCCCGTGTGCTGCGTGGCATCGCCGAGGCGCGATTGGACGCCGTGTTCGGCCTGGACCGCGACGGCTTCGACGAACGCGAAAGCGTGGACGTGCTGCTGTGGATCGGGCCGCCACGGGCCGCTGAATTTCCGCTCCCGGATGCGTTGCTCAACGGGCTCGCCGAACTGCCACTGGCCGGTTCGCCCAACCGCCTGTCGCGAGACTATCGCCACTGGCCGGAACTGGAGCGCGTGCATCAGTGTTGCCGCGCGCCCGCGCTACCGGCCCAGGCGTGGTCCGCGCAGACCATCGAGGCCTCGGCGGATAACCCCGGCCTGCCCGCGCGGCCGATCCTTCACCGCCGGCGCAGCGCGCAGTCGATGGACGGCCGCAGCGGCATCCAGGCCGAACTGCTCTACGCCTGGCTGCGCCGCCTGTTGCCGGAGCGCTCGCCGGTACCGTTCGCCTGCACCGGCGAGCCGGCGCGCGTCGACCTGCTGCTGTTCGTCCACCGTGTCCAGGGCCTGGCGCCGGGGCTTTACTGGCTGGGCCGCAGCGGACGCACGCCGGGTGGCCTGCGCGGGGATTTCCAATGGCAGTCGGTCAGCGACTCGGGCCTGCCGCTGTACCGCCTGCTGGAGGGCGATGCCCGCGGGCTGTCCGCCTTCCTGTCGTGCGGGCAGGACATCGCCAGCGACGGCTGTGTCGCCTTCGCCATGCTCGCCGACCTCGACGCCGCCCTGGCCGAGGGCGCCTGGAGCTATCCCCGGTTGTACTGGGAGTGCGGGCAGATCGGCCAACTGCTGTACCTGGAGGCCGAGGCGGCGGGGCTGTCGGGCACCGGTATCGGCTGCTACTTCGACCCGGCGGTGGAGGAATTGCTCGGCGAGGGACCGGACCGTCCGGTCAGCCTCTATCATTTCACCATCGGCCGCGCGGTATGGGACACTCGCCTGACCAGTCTCCCCGCCTACCCGGCGCCGCGTCGTCACCCATTCGAGCTGTAGAGTCTTTCGAGGAAAGCGCATGACCCTGATCCTGGACAACCTGGTCGCTCTGTTGAGCCTGGAACCCATCGAGGAAAACCTGTTTCGCGGCATGAGCCAGGACCTCGGGTTCCGCCAGCTGTACGGCGGGCAGGTGCTCGGCCAGGCGCTGTCGGCGGCCAGCCAGACCGTAGACCCGGAGCGCCACGTGCACTCGATGCACGGCTACTTCCTGCGCCCGGGGGATGCCAGCAAGCCGGTCGTCTACCAGGTCGACCGCGTGCGCGACGGCGGCACCTTCAGCACCCGGCGCGTCACCGCGATCCAGAAGGGCCAGCCGATCTTCGCCCTGAGCACCTCCTTCCAGACCGACGAGGAGGGCTTCCAGCACCAGATCCCGATGCCTGACGTGGTTGGCCCGGAGAACCTGCCCACGGATCTCGAGCTCAAGCAGCGCAGCGCCGAGCAGTTCCCCGAACTGATCCGCGACAAACTGCTGTATCCCAAACCCATCGAGATCCGCCCGGTCACCCAGAACGACCCCTACGAGGCGCAGGTCGGCGAGCCGATCAAGTACCTCTGGCTGCGCGCCGACGGCAAGCTGCCGGACATCCCGGCGCTGCACAAGTACATCCTCGCCTACGCCTCGGATTTCGGCTTCCTCACCACCTCGCTACTGCCTCACGGGCATTCGGTGTGGCAGAAGGACATGCAGGTTGCCACCATCGACCATTCTGTGTGGTTCCACCGCGACCTGCGCGCGGACGAGTGGCTGCTCTATGCGATGGACAGCCCCTGGGCCGGCAATGGCCGCGGCTTCGTGCGCGGCAGCATCTTCAACCGCGACGGCCAACTGGTCACGTCCACCACCCAGGAAGGCCTGATTCGTCATCGCGAGGATTGGTCGTGAAACTCGGCGACATCCGCCACTGGGTGTTCGACATGGACGGCACCCTGACCCTGGCGGTGCACGACTTCCCGGCGATCAAGCGGGCCTTGGGCATTCCCCAGGAACACGACATCCTCTCCCACCTCGCGGCATTGCCGGAGGACGAGGCGGCGGCCAAGCACGCCTGGCTGCTGGAGCATGAGCGCGAACTGGCGGTGGCCTCCACCGCGGCGCCCGGTGCGGTGGCGCTGGTGCGCGCGTTGCACGGGGCCGGCTACCGCCTGGGCATCCTCACCCGCAACGCCCATGAGCTGGCGCTGATCACCCTGGCCGCCATTGGGGTGGGCGATTGTTTCCACAGCGGCGACATCCTCGGCCGTGGCGAGGCCGATCCCAAGCCCAGCGCGGACGGCCTGCTGCGCCTGGCCGCGCGCTGGGACGTGGCGCCGCAGCGGATGCTGATGGTCGGCGACTACCGCTTCGACCTCGACTGCGCCCGCGCGGCGGGTGCGCACAGTGCGTTGGTCAACCTTCCGGAGAACCCCTGGCCCGAGCTGACCGACTGGCATGCGCAGGATTGCGCGCAGTTGGGGCGAATGGCGGGAGTGCTCTAGGCCCGCTGCTGGGCGGGTTCGCGAGCAAGCTCGCTCCTACAGGGTTCAGCACGCGCTGAGACATCGGAGCTACACCGGGCCGCTTTTTGTAGGAGCGAGCTTGCTCGCGAACCGACTTCCCACCATTCCACAGGCCCGGCGTAGGAGCGGACTTCGTCCGCGATTGGTGTCGGCCACGCAGGAGCATCGCGGATGAATCCACTCCTACGGAGGCTCTGTTCGATACCGGTGCGCCTCACCCCAGCCCTCTCCCAAGGGGAGAGGGCGCCGAATCTTGAGCCTGCCAGGACAGTCCCTCTCCCTCCGGAGCGGGTGCGTAGCCAGGGGCAGGGTGAGGGGCCGTCAGGCCGCTTCCCTTACAGCTCCGGCGTCCAGGTCACCGCCAGCAGCGCGGTGCGCCCCGGTTCGCGGTAGGGGCGGGCTTCGCCCATGAAGTCCATTGGACTGGTCGGGCGCAGGTAGTCGCCCAGGGTGTAGTCGCGGTCCAGGGCGTTATCCAGCTTCAGGTCGAAGCGAATCTCGTCGCTGGCCAGCCAGCTGGTGCGCAGGTCGAGCACGCCGTAGCCGGACAGCTCGCGGGTGTTGGCCGCGTCGTCGTAGCGCTGGCTGACCGCACGCCAGGTGCCGCCGAGGCCGATGGCGCCGAACTGGCGATCGAGGTCCAGGCTCAGGGTGCGGCGCGCGCGATACGGCAGGGTGTGGCCGGTGTCGCGGTCGCGCGGGTCGATCAGGCTCAGGCCGAGCGCGGCCTGCCAGCCCAGCACGTCGCGGGCGATGCTGGCTTCGAAGCCATTGATGCGCGCCTTGTTGATATTCTCCGGCTGATTGCTGGTGCTGTCCCAGGCGATCATGTCGTCGATCTCGGTGCGGTACAGCGAGGCTTCCAAGTGCGTGCCTTCGATGCCCCCACGCCATTGCAGCTCGTAGGTCTTCGAGGTCTCGGCCTTGAGGTCCGGGTTGCTCGCGCCGGGGTAGTAGAGGTCGCTGAAGGTCGGCGCGCGGAAGCCTTCGCCGTAACTGGCGATCCAGGTCTGGCTGTCGCCCACCGGTAGGCTGAAGGCGGCGTTCCAGCTGTTCTGGCTGCCGTAGGCCTGGTTGTTGTCGTGGCGGATACCCAGCTCGGTGCCGAAGCTGTCGCCCTTGAAGCTGTGCTGGGCGAAGAAGGCGCGGTTGCTGCGCTGGTCGTCGGCGAAGGCAGTGGTGCCGTCGACCTTGTCTTCGTACCAGTCGGTGCCCAGCGCCAGCTGGTTGGCGTCGTCCAGTTGCAGGCGGTTGATCCAGCTCGCCGAGTGGCGGGTGGTTTCCAGCGTGCCGTTGTTCCAGCTGTCGGCGGCGCCCACGGCCTTGTTGCGGTCGAAGCTGCGGCCCAGTTCCAGGCGGCTGTTCCACATCTTCGAGATCTGGCCGTCGAGGTAGGCGCTGTAGCTGCTGACGCGGAATTTGTCCTGCGGGCGGCCGGGCTCGAAGTTGTAGGCGTCGTCGTATTCGTTCTTGCCGCGCTGGTCGTTGAGGTTCAGGCCGGCCTTCCAGTCTTCGCTGAAGTGGTGGTCCAGGTTCAGGTGCACGGCCTTGTTGCGCTGGGCGTCGTGATCGTTGTCGGCGCCGACGTTGTCGCTGGTGCGATCCCAGCCCTGGCTCTCGTCGAGGCTGCCGCCGAGGTTGTAGCGGGTCTGCTCGTCGCCGCCGGACAGGCTCAGGCTGCGTTCGAAGGTGCCGTGGCTGCCGGCAGCCAGGCGCACTTCGGGGTGCAGGCCGGCTTCGCCGCGACGGGTGAAGATCTGGATGACCCCGCCGATGGCGTCGGCGCCGTACAGCGCGGAACGCGGGCCGCGGGTCACTTCGACGCGCTCGATGCTGTCGATGCTCAGGTAGTCCAGGCGGGCGATGCCGCTGCTGGCCGAAGCGACGCGCTGGCCGTCGACCAGTACCAGGGTCTGCGCAGTGCTGGTGCCGCGCACGGAGTACGAGACCACGCCGCCCGAGCTGCCCATCTGCACGCCGGGCACGCGGGCGAGCAGGGCGGGAACGCTGCGCACTTGTAGCCGCTCGATGTCGGCACGGGTGAATACGCTGTTGGCCGAAGTGGCTTCGGCGCGCGGCTGGGCCTGGCGTGCGGAGGTGATCACCTGGTCGGAGAGCGAGTAGATATCGCTGGCAGCGAAGGCCATGCCGGGCAGCAGGCTGGTGGCCAGGGCGAGTCGGGTCAGTTTCATGGAGCGTCCTCAAAAGCGGTCGGATGACTTTCGAGGAGGGCGTGGCAAGGGCGGACAGGGGCACCGCACTTGACGGTGATGCCCTCCGCAACACCTGTCGGATCGCGTCGAGGGCGGTCTCCGGGCTGCCGACGTCACATCGCCGCCTTCCCGCATTCAGCAGTGGCGGATGGCGATGCTGCGCTCCTTAAGGGGCGCGTCGGTTACCGTTGCGGGGGCAGCGCAGGTCTTTCACCTGCTTCCCGTTACCTCGAACGAAAACGGGCGCACCTTAGTCGGTGCGCCCGTCACTGGCAATACTCCAGGGGAGGGATGCGCCGATCGGCCTCAGCGCTTGCCGAGGGCCTCCAGGCGCGCCTTCACCGAGGCTTCGATGCCGGCGGCGTCTAGCCCGCACTCCGCGAGCATCTGCGCGGGCTTGGCGTGCTCGACGTAGTAGTCCGGCAGACCCAGGTGCAGGATCGGCTGCTGCAGGTTCTCGTGGGCGAGGAATTCGCTGACGGCGGCGCCGGCGCCGCCCATCACCGAGTTCTCCTCGACGGTCACCAGCAGCTCGTGGCTGGCGGCCAGCTGGCGCACCAGTTCCTCGTCCAGCGGCTTGACGAAGCGCATGTCGGCGACCGTGGCATCGAACTGCTCCGCCACTTTCAGCGCTTCGGCCAGTTGCACGCCGAACACCAGGAAGGCGACCTTGCCGGCCTTGCCTTCACGGCGAACCACGCCCTTGCCGATCTCGACCGGTGCCAGCGCCGCCTCGATGGGAGCGTTGGGGCCGGTGCCGCGCGGGTAGCGCACCGCCGCCGGGCCTTCGAAGTGATGGCCGGTGGTGAGCAGCTTGCGCAGTTCGTTCTCGTCGCTGGGGGTCATCACCAGCATGCCGGGGATGCAGCGCAGGTAGGAGAGGTCGAAGCTGCCGGCGTGGGTCGGGCCGTCTTCGCCCACCAGACCGGCGCGGTCGATGGCGAACAGCACGTCGAGGTTCTGCACCGCGACGTCGTGGATCAGCTGGTCGTAGCCGCGCTGCAGGAAGGTGGAGTAGATCGCCACCACGGGCTTTGCGCCGTCGCAGGCCATGCCGGCCGCGAGGGTCACGGCGTGCTGCTCGGCGATGGCGACATCGAAGTAGCGGTCCGGGAATTTGTCGGCGAAGGCGACCAGGTCCGAGCCTTCCTTCATCGCCGGGGTGATGCCGACCAGGCGCGGGTCCTGGGCGGCCATGTCGCACAGCCACTGGCCGAACACGCTGGAGTACTTCGGCCCGCCGGCCTTCTTCGGCACGGCATGGGCGGGAGCGCCTTCGGGTTCGAGCTTGGTGATGGCGTGGTAGCCGATCGGGTCGATCTCGGCCGGGCCGAAGCCCTTGCCCTTCTTGGTCACCACGTGGAGGAACTGCGGGCCCTTGAGGTCACGCATGTTGCGCAGGGTGGCGATCAGGGTCGGCAGGTCGTGGCCGTCGATGGGGCCGATGTAGTTCCAGCCCAGCTCCTCGAAGAGCGTGCCGGGGACCAGCATGCCCTTGGCGTATTCCTCGGTGCGGCGGGCGATCTCCCAGGCGCCGGGCAGGCGCGAGAGCACCTTCTTGCTGCCTTCGCGCATGCTGCTGTAGGTGCGGCTGGAGAGAATCTTGGCCAGGTAGTTGGACAGGCCGCCGACATTGTTGGAGATCGACATGTCGTTGTCGTTGAGGATCACCAGCATGTCGGCCTTGACCTCCGACGCGTGGTTGAGTGCCTCGAAGGCCATGCCGGCGGTCAGTGCGCCGTCGCCGATCACCGCCACCGACTTGCGGCCCGAGCCCTGCATGCGGGCGGCGATGGCCATCCCCAGCGCGGCGCTGATGGAGGTGCTGGAGTGACCGACGCCAAAGGTGTCGTACTCGCTCTCCGAGCGGCGCGGGAAGGCGGCCAGGCCGTCCTTCTGGCGCAGGCTGCCCATGCGCTCGCGGCGACCGGTGAGGATCTTGTGCGGGTAGGCCTGGTGGCCGACGTCCCACACCAGACGGTCGTCCGGGGTGTCGAAGACGTAGTGCAGGGCGACCGTCAGTTCGATGACGCCCAGGCCTGCGCCGAAGTGCCCGCCAGTCTGGCCGACGCTGTACAGCAGGTACTGGCGCAGTTCGTCAGCGAGGGTCAGCAGCTCCGCTTCGCCCAGGCGACGCAGCTCGACCGGCGTGCTGGCGCGGTCGAGCAGGGGCGTGGCAGGGCGCGCGCGGGGAATCTCGTGAAACGTCGTGGGCATCAGGCTGATCGTTATGAGAAGGCAAAGATGCGGAAGTTTACCCGAAGCTCCGGATTGGCCCAAGCAACGTGGGGCCAATCCTTCGGACGACCGGATGGTCGGATCGTGGCTACCCCGCTGTGCCGAAATCGTCGTCACGGTCGCCGATTGCGCGCAAGCGGGATGGGGCCTGAGCGGCCACTGTAGACTCAGCCCCGGCCCGGTGGCGGATTGCCGCAGCGGGCGGAAACGATTGGCAGGGATCGAGGAGGACGGCGTGATCCGATTGAGTCTGGATGAACTGCGTGAACTGGCGGTGGCGATCCTGCGCCACAACGGCTTCAGCGAACCCCACGTACAGGCGGTGACCGATACCGTGCTGGCCGGCGAACGCGATGGCTGCACGTCCCACGGGGTCTGGCGACTGCTGGGCTGCATCCACACGGTGCGCGCCGGCAAGGTGGTGCCTGATGCCGTGCCGGAGTTGTCCGAGCCTGCGCCCGCGCTGGTGCGCGTGGATGCCAAGGGCGGATTTTCCCAGTGCGCCTTCGACCTGGGCCTGCCGAAGCTGGCGGAGAAGGCCCGCAGCCAGGGCCTGGCGGCGCTGGCGATCAACCATTGCGTGCATTTCTCGGCCCTGTGGGTGGAGATCGAGCGGATCACCGCCCAGGGCCTGGTCGCGCTGGCGGTCACCCCGGCCCAGGCCTACGTGGCGCCGGCCGGCGGAACCCGACCGTTGTTCGGTACCAATCCCATCGCCTTCGGTTGGCCCCGTGGCGAGAACGATCCCTATGTCTTCGACTTCGCCACCACAGTGGTGGCGCGCGGGGAAATCCAGTTGCACGAGCGCGAGGGCAAGTCGATCCCGCTGGGCTGGGGTATCGATGCCCAGGGCAGCCCCAGCACCGACCCGAGCGCGGTGCTCGAGGGCGCCATGCTGACCTTCGGCGGACACAAGGGCTCGGCGCTGGCAACCATGGTCGAGCTGATTGCCGGTCCGCTGATCGGCGACCTGACCAGCGCGGAATCCTCGGTGTTCGACGAGGGCACCAGGTCCTCGCCCTATCACGGCGAACTGCTGATCGCGCTGGACCCGGCGCGCTTCCTCGGCGCGGACGCTCCGCAGCATCTGGCGCGGGCGGAGAAGCTGTTCGACTCCATCGTCGACATGGGCGCGCGCCTGCCGTCGCAGCGGCGTTTC
Organism: Pseudomonas sp. ATCC 13867; assembly: GCF_000349845.1. Classification (NCBI taxonomy): domain Bacteria; kingdom Pseudomonadati; phylum Pseudomonadota; class Gammaproteobacteria; order Pseudomonadales; family Pseudomonadaceae; genus Pseudomonas; species Pseudomonas sp. ATCC 13867. The sequence continues at coordinate 797,824 of NC_020829.1, forward strand.
GCGGCGCGCCAGCGCAGCCTGGCAGAAGGTGTGGAGATCAGCGATTCGCTGTATGCCGATTTGCGCAAATTGTTGGAATAACGCGACGTCCTTGTAGGAGCGAGGGGGACGCCATCGATATTGCTCGCGAACAGCTTGGCTCCGCTGCTTGGTTGGTTAGCGAGCAAGCTCGCTCCTGCGAAGAACACGGCTCGGCGGATAACGCTGGCGCGTTATGCGCCCTACGAAGAGCAAAAGCTGTGCACAAGAAAGCCCCGGCGCAAGGCCGGGGCTGAGCATTGGCGCGGGACTGGCCGACAGTTCATTCCCGTACTCAGCGAGTCACCGCGCTGCGCGTCGTCTCGCCATCCACCAGCCGGGCGATGCCCAGCGGGTTGGCGTCCTTCAGCGCATCGGGCAGCAGCGCGTCGGGGTAGTTCTGGTAGCACACCGGGCGCAGGAAGCGGTCGATGGCCAGGCTGCCGACCGAGGTGCCGCGCGCGTCGGAGGTCGCCGGGTACGGCCCGCCGTGGACCATCGCATCGCAGACTTCCACGCCGGTCGGGTAGCCGTTGATCAGCAGGCGCCCGGCCTTGCGCTCCAGCGCCGGCACCAATGCGGCGAGGTGCGTCAGGTCCTCGGTTTCGGCGATCAGGGTGGCGGTGAGCTGGCCGTGCAGGCCGTCCAGCGCGTGGCGCAGTTCGGCTTCGTCGGCCACCTCGACGAGGATGGTAGTCGGGCCGAAGACTTCTTCCTGCAGCAACTCCTCGCCTGCCAATAGCAGTTCGGCCTTGGCCTGGAACAGCTGCGGCAGCGCCTGGTTGCCCTCCTGCGGCTGGCCGGCGAGGTGGCGCACGGCGGGATGGGCAAGCAGGCGGGCGATGCCTTTCTCGTAGCTCTTCAGGGTGCCGGCGTTGAGCATGGTCTGCGCCGGGCGCTGGCCGATCTCGGCGATCAGGTTGGCGACGAACAGGCTGAACGCCGGCGAGGCGATGCCGATCACCAGACCGGGGTTGGTGCAGAACTGGCCGCAGCCCATGACCACCGAATCCACCAGCTCGCGGGCGATTTTCTCGCCGCGTGCTTCCAGGGCGGCGGGCAACACGAGGACGGGGTTGATGCTGCTCATCTCGGCGAACACCGGGATCGGCTGTGGGCGCGCGGCGGCGAGATCGCACAGTGCGCGGCCGCCCTTGAGCGAGCCGGTGAAGCCGACCGCCTGGATCGCCGGGTGCCTGACCAACGGCTCGCCGACGCCGGCGCCGTAGATCATGTTGAACACGCCGGCTGGCATACCGGTGGCTTCGGCCGCGCGGGTGATCGCCTCGCCGACGAGTTCGGCGGTGGCCATGTGGCCGCTGTGGGCCTTCACCACCACTGGGCAGCCGGCAGCCAGCGCCGCGGCGGTGTCGCCACCGGCGGTGGAGAAGGCCAGCGGGAAGTTGCTGGCGCCGAACACGGCCACCGGGCCGACGCCGGTGCGGTACTGGCGCAGGTCCGGACGCGGCAGCGGCTGGCGCTCGGGCAATGCGCGGTCGATGCGCGCGCCGAGGAAGTCGCCACGGCGCAGGACCTTGGCGAACAGGCGCATCTGATTAGCGGTGCGGCCCCGCTCGCCCTGGATGCGTGCGGCGGGCAACGCGGTCTCGCGACAGACGGTGGCGATGAAGTCATCGCCAAGGGCTTCGAGCTCAGTGGCGATGGCGTCGAGGAACTGCGCGCGGCGTTCCGGCGACAGCGCGTTGTAGACCGGGAAGGCGGCTTCGGCGGCGCGGGCGGCGGCGTCGACTTCGGCTTCGGTGGCCTGGATGAATTCGCGGGGCAGGGCTTCGCCGGTGCTGGCGTCGAGGCTCTGCAGGCGGACGGTGCCGGTGCCGATGCGCTGGCCGGCGATGAAGTTCTGGGCGGTCATGTTGGGCGTCTCTGATCGTCGAAGGGTGCGATAGCGAAAGAGCCCCTCACCCTGCCCCTCTCCCGGAGGGCGAGGGGACCGTCCGTGCCGGCTGAAGCCTGGGCGTCAGCCGGCACGACCTACTCCCTCTCCCTCTGGATCGGGGCGCGCAGCCAGGGCGGGGGTGAGGGTGGTCCGGTTAAAGCCCCACATCCGGCAGCTTCGGCCGGTTCGCCAGCGCCTTGGCCATGATCGTCTCCACGTGCTCGCGATCAGCGCCCTGCAGCGCCAGGCGCGGCGGGCGGGTGAGGGCGGTGCCGCGGCCGGCGATCTCTTCGCAGAGCTTGATGCACTGCACCAGGTCCGGGCGGGCGTCGAGGTGGAGGATCGGCATCAGCCATTCGTAGATCGGCATGGCCTCTTCATAGCGACCGGCCTTGCACAGGCGGAAGATGGTCTCGCCTTCCTGCGGGAAGACGTTGGACATGCCGGAGATCCAGCCTTCGGCGCCCACCGCGATGCTCTCCAGGACCACGTCGTCGAGGCCGGCGAAGAGGATGAAGCGGTTGCCGACTTCGTTGCGCACGTCGATGAAGCGGCGGGTGTCGCCGGAGCTGTCCTTGAAGCAGACGATGTTCTCGCAGTCGGCCAGGGAGATGAGGATGTCCGGAGTGACGTCGTTCTTGTAGATCGGCGGGTTGTTGTAGACCATCACCGGCAGGTCGGTGCTGGTGGCCACGCTGCGGAAGTGCGCGGCGGTTTCATGTGGCTTGGAGGAGTAGACCAGCGCGGGCATCACCATGATGCCGTCGACGCCGACCTTCTGTACCGCCTTGGCCACCTGCGAGGCGCCGTGGCTGGTGAACTCGGCGATGCCGCAGATCACCGGCACGCGGCCGCCGGAAGCGTCCTTGGCGACTTCGGTGACGGCCATCTTCTCTTCGATGGACAACGAGGTGTTCTCGCCCACGCTGCCGCACACCACCAGGCCCGACACGCCATCGCGCACCAGGTTGGAGATCACTTTGTGGGTGGCTTCCAGGTTGACCGAGAAATCGTCGTTGAACTGAGTGGTCACCGCGGGGAACACGCCACTCCAATTGACCTTCTTGCTCATGGTTGTCTCCAATTGTCGTATTTCGTATACGAAAGTTCAGTGAGGTTTGCCTGAAATTTCGTCGTCGGATGCCGCTGCGCGGCGAGTCAGGGTTGAAAGGGGGGAATCAGTAGCCGTTCGGCCAGGTGTCCGAGAGCCGGTAGCCTTCGGGCCACGGGTCGGACGGGTCGAGCAGGTGCTGGTGGGTGCCGGTGATCCAGGCACGGCCGGAAATGCACGGGTGGATCGCCGGTTTGCCGCCGACGCTGGTGAGGCCGTCGATGCGGCAGTGGAATGTGGAATTGATGATCGAGTGGCCGACGAAGCGTTCGCCGTCCTTCAGCTGGCCCTTGGCATGCAGCACCGCCATGCGCGCCGAGCAACCGGTGCCACAGGGCGAGCGGTCGATCTTGCCGGGGCGGATGACCACCGCGTTGCGGCCGTGCAGCACGCCATCGACGCGTTCCACCGGAGCGGTCAGCTGGCAGAAGGAGATGTGCGCCCAGTCGTGGTTTTCCGGGTGCTGGAAGCCCAGTTGCTGGTTCGCCGCCCGGGTGATCTTCAGGCCGGTGGCGACCAGGTCGGCGGCCTCCGAGGCGTGCAGGGTGAAGCCCAGCTTGTGGGCGTCGGTGAGCACGAAACTGTCGCCGCCGTAGGCGGTATCCACCTGCAGCGAGCCGAGGCCTTCCACCTCGATCCAGGCGTCCAGCTTGTCGGCGAAGGAGGGCAGGTTGCGCACTTCCACGCGCTGCACCTTGCCGTCCTTGCAGTCGGCCACCGCTTCGATCAGCCCGCCGGGGGCTTCCAGGGTCAGGCGCGTCTGCGGCTCCTGCATCGGCAGGATGCCGCTGTCGAGCAGCACGGTGCTGACGCACAGCGAGTTGGAGCCGGACATGGGCGGCACGTCGGCCGGCTCCATGATGATCCAGGCCATCTGCGCGCGCGGGTCCTTCGGCGGCACCAGCAGGTTCACGTGGCGGAACACGCCGCCGCGCGGCTCGTTGAGGACGAAGTTGCGCAGCACGTTGTCGCTGGCGATGAAGCGCGACTGCGCCCACACGGTGTCGCCCGGCGGCGGGGCGACACCGCCGACGATGACATCGCCGACCTCGCCTTCGGCGTGGCAGCTGACCACGTGGATGATCTTGCTTGAACGCATGGCTGTCTCCTCAATCTGTGCCGCTGGCCTTCCCTCACCCCAGCCCTCTCCCAGAGGGAGAGGGGGCAGGTCGTGCTGGCTGACGCTGTGGTTTCATCCTTCACCGAACGGTCCCCTCTCCCGCTTGCGGGAGAGGGCTAGGGTGAGGGGCTCCTATCTCTTGTTTACCGACGGCCTAGTTCACCGACCGCAGAAACTCCGCCGTCTCCGCCCGCTGCGGGTTGCCGATCACCTGCTCCGGTGTGCCGATCTCGTGCACCAGTCCTTCGCGGAAGAACGCCACGCGGTCGGACACGTCGCGGGCGAAGCGGATTTCATGGGTCACCAGGACCATCGTCATGCCCTCTTCGGCCAGCAGGCGCATGGTGTCGAGCACCTCGCCCACCAGTTGCGGATCGAGCGCCGAGGTGGCTTCGTCGAACAGCATGTAGTCCGGCGACATGGCCAGCGCGCGGGCGATCGCCATGCGCTGCTGTTGCCCGCCGGAAAGCTTCTGCGGGAACACCTTGAGCTTGTCGCCCAGGCCCACATGCTTGAGCTGCTTCACCGCCATCGCTTCGGCCGCTTCCTTGGACAGGCCCAGCACCTTGCGCGGGGCGAGCATGACGTTCTCCAGCACGGTGAGGTGCGGGAAGGCGTTCCACTGCTGAAAGACGATGCCGATCTTCTGCCGCAGCTTGTTCAGGTCGGTGGTCTTGGCGTGGACCTCGATGCCATCGACGCGGATCTTGCCGCGCTGGATCGGCTCCAGGCCGTTGATGCACATCAGCAGGGTGGACTTGCCCGAACCCGAGCCACCGATGATCGAGACCACCTCGCCTTTCTTCACGGTCAGGCTCACGCCCTTGACCACTTCCAGATCGCCGTAGGCTTTGTGCACGTTGTCGATTTCAATCATTTTCCTGCCACCTTTGTTCCAGCCGGGCACCGAGGCGCGCCACGACCCAGCTCATGAGGTAATAGATGACCCCGGCGACGCACAGCACCAGCAGGGGTTCCTGGATGCGCGTCACGATGGTCTGCGAGGCGCGGAGCAGTTCGACGATGCCGATCCACATGACCAGCGCGGTGTCCTTCATCACCCCCAGCACCAGGTTCAGCCAGCCGGGGAAGGCCACCCGCGCGGCCAGCGGCAGCACGATGTAGCGCAGGTCCTGCCAGTAGGTCAGACCCAGCGAGCGGCTCGCCCGGCGGATGTTCGGACCGACGGCGAGGATGCCGCTGCGGATGATCTCGGTGCAGAACGCCGCCGCGTAGATGCCCAGTACCAGGCAGCCGACGGTGAAGGCGCTCCAGTTCAGGCCGACGATGCTTTTCAGCGAGTTGAACAGCACGAACTGGATCAGCAGCGGCACGCTGCGGAAGATGTCGAGGAACCAGCCGACCGGCATCGTGGCGCGTGGCAGGGCGGCGCGCAGCCAGCCCAGCACGACGCCGGCGAGGGTGCCGATGAGCATGGCGCCGACGGTCAGCTTGACGGTGACCCAGGCCCCTTGCAGCAGGAACATCAGATCATTGACGGTGAAGCTCGTGGAAAACATGCGCGCTTCTCCTAGTAGCGGAACAACCGCCAGCTCAACAGGCGGGCGACCGCCACGATGACCTTGGCGATGATGTAGTAGAGGACCGCCGCGAGGGCGAAGTACTCGAAGGTGCGGAAGGTGCGCACGTTGTAGTCCTGGGTCACGCCGGTGAGGTCGTTGTTCAGGCCCACCACCACGCCCAGCGACGTCATCAGCACCGCCCAGACCATCTGGTTCGTGAGCGGGTAATAGACGATGCGCAAGAGCTGCGGAACGATGATCATCCGGTACGCCTGGAAGGCGCTCATGCCCAGCGAGCGCGCGGCGCGCATCTGGGTGTCCGGCACGGCCTTGAGGCCGCCACGGAAGTTCTCCGCGAGGTAGCCGGCGTTGTTGAAGGTGATCCCCGCCAGCAGCGCCACCCAGGAGCTGACGTGCAGGCCGAAGGAACCCAGGCCGAAGTACAGGATGTAGATCTGGAACAGCGACGGGGTGTTGCGCGCGATGGACACCCAGGTGTCGGCGAAGCCCTTGAGCAGCGGGTTCTTCATCTGCCGCATGACGGTCAGCAGCAGCGCGATGAGCACGCCCAGGATCATCGACAGCGCGGCTGTCTCCAGGGTCACCCAGGCGCCGCCGAGCATGTCCGGCAGGGCCTTGAAGGCCGAGCGCCAGTGGAAGCTGTAGTTGAACATCAGCGCACCCCCTCGCTCAGCCAGTGCGGCACACCGCCGTCACCGCGCCCGCTGCAGGCCGCCTCGACGCACGCGGCCAGGCTGCCGAAATGCACCTGGCGCCCGGCCAGGCCCGGACCGTAGTGGGCGTACTTCGCCGAGTTGGTCATCAGCGTGGTGCACTGGGGCGGGATCACCGGCTCGCCGATCATGCACCAGCAGGTGTCGTTGAGCAGTTGCGCGCCGAAGTCCTCCAGCACCTTCACGTCGCCGGCGGCGCGGGCCTTTTCCTGCACGGCGCGGCCGAGGGTGATGACCAGCGCGACGCCCGGATGCTTGCGGCGCCCGGCGACCAGCCTGGCGAGATCGGCGCATTCGCTGGCGGAGAAGTGCGGGTTGCCCAGCGATACCAGTTGCACGGTCGGCTCGCTGGCGTGGTCCAGCTCGCGCCAGGAGGCGATCAGGTCCGCCGGGGTAACGCGCAGGTGTTGCAGCGGCGACTGGTTGCCCAGGGCGGTGGCGGCGTCCGGCGCTTCCGGGGTGACCCCGGCGATATGGAACATCGGTGCGGCCGAGGTGGTAGCGAAGGCCGCGCCGAAGGCTTTCAGCGCATCGCTGTCCGGGGCCAGCGGCTGCAGGCCGTCGACCACCGGGATGCGCGAGCCGCACAGCTCGCCGATGTGGTAGCCGAGCAGCGGGAAGATCGACTCGTCGTGGGTGGACGGCAGCTCGACATCGATCCGCAGCGTGGCCAGCCGGCCTTCGTCGCGGTGGCTGCCGACGTTCGGCGCGCGGCCGGTGAGGGCGATGCAGATGTCGAGGTAATCCGGGTATTTCAGGGTCCGCGCGCCGAGCACGCTGTTGGCGTAGACGACGGCGTTGGACTCGGCCCAGACCACCTGTTCGCCCAGGCTCGGCTTGCTGTCCAGCAGGTAGGGCGCGCAGGTGTAGCTCATCTGCGCGCCCATCTCCATGTAGGCATCGCCCAGCGCGGCGGCGGGTTCGCCGAAGGCCTTGTCGACGCCCAGCTCGCGCCAGCGGCGGTGGTCCACGGAGATGGAATTGAGGGTGGTCGGCACCTTCACCTTGCCGCCCCAGTCCGCCAACTGGCGGGCGAAGCGCAGGCTCGCGGGGCCGGTATAGATGCAGCCGTCGATGTGCGCCTGGGCGACATCGAGCAGGTCTTTTGCGCCTTGCAGCGCGGCCATGCGCAGGACGATCTGCATGGCGGCCTGGGCGGCCTTGCCGTGCTTGCCGTCGAGCAGCTCGTGGTCGCCGGCATTCAACGCCAGGCCTTCCGGCAGCGGGCCGGCATCGCTGGCCATTACGCCCTGCCAACCATCGGCAGGGCGCTCGGCGGTGAGTGTTACCTGACCGTCTTCGATACGGGCCCAGCCGCCCGCGGCCAACTGCTCGAAACCCTCGCTACCCAGGCACAGCACCGGGATGGAGCGGCCGAACAACGCCTGCGCCACCAGTACACCGAGGGTGAGGATTTCATCCGGCTCGGCCAGCAGCAGCGCTGCCGGCGCATGGCCGTTGAGCAGAATCTCCAGCATCACGCTGCTGCCGGTACAGGAGCCGCGTCCGCTGGGAATCGCCAGCACCCTGCCGGGCAGGAAGCTGCCCGAAAGCGGATGGTGGCGGTCGATGATCTCGCCCGTGAAAGGCTCGACGCCTCCCCAGAAGCTCAGCCCGGTGTCGGCATGGAGCAGCGCCCCTTCGGCGCTACCCCCCATCAGGACCCGCCCGGTAAGGCGTGAGTCCCGCACCCTTGAAGCCTGCATCGAAGACATGTCGCACCCGCTGTCAGTAGTACACGTTCGGAACGGTGAGATCGACCGGTGCGCCGCCCACCCACTTCTCGTACAGCTCGGCGTAGCGGCCGGTGCGGACCTGCTGGTTGACGAAGAGGTTGAGGTAATGGATCAGGCCGTACTCGTTGCGCGCGGCGGCCAGCGAGACGTAGTCGATCACATAGGGCGCATTGCCCACGACCTTCAGGCCCTTGTACTTGCCGGACTTCAAGGTGGAAGCGGCGACGGTGTTGGTCACCACGGTGGCGTCGATGTGGCCCTGGGCGACGGCGAGGATGGTGTCGTTCTGGCTCTGGTAGGCGCGGAAGCTGCCCTTGCCGGCCCACTTCTTCACGTCCTTCTCCAGGGCGATAGCTTCATAGGTGCCGCTGGTGTTGCCCACCGGACGGTCCTTGAGGTCGTCGTACTTGGTGATGCCGGTGTCCTCGCGGGTCAGCACCACCATCTGGAAGGCGAAGTAAGGGATGGTCATGGCGACCGTCTTGGCGCGCTCCAGGGTGTCGGAGGTGGAAGCGACGATCACGTCGGCGCGGCCGGAGACCAGCGCGGGGATACGGTCGGGGAAGGGCGTCTCGACGACTTCGGCGGTCACGCCCAGTACCTTCGCCAGGTCGTTGCAGTAGTCCACGTCGAAGCCGACCGGATTGTTCTGCGCATCGCGCGAACCCATGGGCGGGAAGTCCAGGGTGACGGCGCAGCGCAGCTTGCCGGACTCGATGATGTCGTCGAGTTTGTCGGCCTGGGCCTGGCCGACGAGAAAAGTACTGGCAACAGCGGTGAGGGCGACAGCGATTCGACTGAATTTCATGGGGGCCTCTCTGAGTCAGTGTTGTGCAGCAGTTTTTGTATTATGGATTTCGTATACGATATTTTTTAGAGCAAGGCATGTGCCAGAAACCGCTCGGGCGTGACCCGTGGGTCGCAGAGCCCGGTGTTTGGGGGCTGGTTGCTGGGAGCCTTGCGAATCAACCGTAGGCGGGTTCTGCGCGCTGTTACCAAATGAAGCAGGAGCGCGTTTCGTTGCCCCTTATGGGAGCACTCGGCGGGTTTCTGCGGATCGGGGTGGAAAGTGTTCGCGAGCAAGCTCGCTCTTACAGAGGGATGGCTTTTCGTGGGAGCGAGCTTGCTCGCGAACCGATCAGGAATGCGCCGTATGGATCTCGTAGGACGCATAAAGCGGCACGCTCTATCGCCATTCCGCGGCTGGACTGATGGCGGATAACGCCGTAGGAGTTATCCGCCCTACGATGGGGCTCGTGATTCGCCGCCGGAATGGGCCATGCTCGCGATCGCACCCACGGGGCGCTCCTACAAGTGATTGGGAGCGGTCTGGGAATCGCGGTACTGCGTCGGCGACAGCCCGGTCAGCGCGCGGAACTGCCGGCTGAAGGCGCTGTGGTCGGTGTAGCCGCAGCGCAGGGCGATCTCGGTGATCGGCAGGTCTTCGCCCAGCAGGCGGGTGGCCGCGCCCAGGCGCGCCTTGTGGATCATCTGCCGCGGGGTGAGCTGGAAGATGCGCTTGCAGTGGCGCTCGAGCTGGGCGACGGACAGCCCGGCCAGCTCGGTCAGCTCGCCGAGATTGATCGGCTTGTCGAAATGCTCGCGGATATAGGCATCCACCGCCGCCAGGCGCTGATAGGCCGGATGCGTGGATTGCGCCGCCTGCAGGTCGCTGGAAATCCCCGCCATGCCGATCACCGCGCCGCCGGCATCGCGCAGCGCCAGCTTGTGGGTCAGGCACCAGCCGGGCTGGCGGCCGAGGTAGAGGTGCAGCTCCAACTGGTCGCTGAGCTGGCCGCCGGTTTCCAGTACGCGGCGGTCCTGCTCGGTGTAGACCGGGCCGAAGCGCGAGGGGAAGACCTCTTCGGCGGTGCGCCCGAGCAGTTCGCTGGCATCCTTCACGCCGCAGCGCCGGGCCAGGGTCTGGTTGACCAGCACGTAGCGCGCCGCGGTGTCCTTGATGAAGAACACCACGCCGGGCATGGCATCGAGCAGCGGGGCTATCTGCCGGAAAGTCTGCAGCAGGCTGTCCAGGTCGCGGGCGCCCTGGGGGATCAGGTCGTGCATCGGGAAGCGGGTCGGCTGTCGGAACATGGCGAAAGGTACGGTGCAAAGTGGCGAGGTGGTGGGTCGCTGTCAACTCGCAGGGCGGATAAAGCGGCACGCTTTATCCGCCGCCTTGGCCCCGAAGCGGCGGCGAGTGGTGGATAACGCTCGAGGCGTTATGTGCCCTACGAGGTTTGGATGTGTCGATTCCTTGCAGTTGTCCGCACTGCGTCGGCGTGCTGGAGTAGCGGGCCGATTTTTCCCCTCTGAGTACTGACGATGTCCCGAGCCCAGCGCCTGCTTGACCTGCTGCAAGTCCTGCGGCGCCATCGCCTGCCCGTATCCGGACGACAGCTCGCCGAGGAGTTGGGCGTCAGCCTGCGCACGCTGTATCGGGACATCGCCACGTTGCAGCAGCAGGGCGCCAATATTGAAGGTGAGGCAGGTGTCGGCTACGTGCTGCGGCCGGGCTTCGAACTGCCGCCGCTGATGTTCTCGCTGGAAGAGATCGAGGCGTTGGTGCTGGGCATGCGCTGGGTCAGCCGGCATGGCGACCGGAGCTTGGCGTCGGCCGCGCGTGACGTGCTGGCCAAGGTCGGCTCGGTGCTGCCGGCCAACCTGCGCCTGGAACTGGAGAGCAACGCCCTGCTGGTGGGCAGCCGCCCCGTGGACGGGGTATCTGACGAATTGCTTGGCCAGGTGCGGGACTGCATCCGCCAGCAGCGCAAGCTGCAGTTTGCCTACCGGGACGCCGCTGGCCAGTTCACCGAGCGGGTGGTTTGGCCGTTCGGCCTGGGCTACTTCGAGCAGGCCCGGGTAGTGATGGCCTGGTGCGAGCTGCGTGAGGACCTGCGGCACTTCCGGCTCGACCGTATGGAGCGGGTCGGCAGTCTGGCGGAGCGCTACCCGCGCCGGCGCCAGGCGCTGCTCAAGGACTGGTACGCGCGCCATGCCATCGCGGCGCAGTGAATGACTGCTGCCAGAAACTGACAGTGGCTCGCCATAGCCTGTAGTGGCCGGCAATGAGGCCGGCTCATTTAACAGGAAGGAGTTATCCATGGTCAGTCCGAACATGCTCATTTTCTACGTCGACAGTGCCGAGCGCAGCGCCGGCTTCTACACCGAACTGCTGCAGCGCGATCCGGTAGAAAGCGCATCGACCTTTGCGCTGTTTGTCTTCGACAGTGGTCTGAAATTCGGCCTCTGGACGCGTACTGACGTGCAGCCGAGTGCTGATACGCAAGCCGGCGGCAGTGAACTGGGGATCCCGGTGCAGAGCCACGCCGAAGTGCTGCGCCTGCACCGGGACTGGCAGCAGCATGGCGTCGAGATCGTCCAGGCGCCGACGCAGATGGATTTCGGCTACACCTTCACCGCGCTTGACCCGGATGGTCATCGCCTGCGCGTGTTCTGCCTGAGCTGAGCCTCCCACGTCGTAGCCTGCTCCTTCAGTCTTCGGCGAGCTGCAACAGGGTCTCTACCCGCGCCGGGCTGAAGGGCGGGCGCGGGGACGGCGGTTGCCAGCCGAACAGCTGCTTCGCCGCTGCGCCGCACACGCGGCCCTGGCAGGCGCCCATGCCGCAGCGGCTGGCGAGCTTGGCGGCAGTCCAGTCGGGTTTGTCGGCCAGCGCCGAGTAGGGCACGTCTTCGCAGCGGCAGACGAGGGTGTCCGGCTGGGCCAACTGGTTCAGGCGCGGGTCGAGGGTGAAGTTGCGCTTCAGGGCGTCGGCAAAGCCCTGCCAGCGCTGGCGCTGCGACCAGAGCTCGCGGGCGCGGTCGTGTTCCCCCACCGCGGCGTGGCCAGCGATACGGCCCTCCACCAGGGCTTTCTCCGAGCCGCCGAAACCGGTGCATTCGCCCGCCGCGTAGATGCCATCGCGACTGCTCGCCTGCCAGGCATCGACGCGGATCGCGCCGTCGTTCACCGTGCAGCCCAGCGCCTGGCCGAGCTGCACGTTGGGAATCAGGCCAAAGCCGCAGGCTAGCCGGTCGCAGGCGATTTCCTTCAGCTTGCCGCCCTGGTTGATGCGTACGCTTTCCAGCTGATCGCGACCCAGGGCGGCGACCACATGGCTATCAGCGCGGTAGGCCGGGTCGTACAGGCCGAAGGACTGCAGCAGTTTGTTCGGCCAGCGCGGCAGCTTCATGGCGAAACGCGCGAGTGCAGGCCAGGACGCCTGCTCGGCGATGCGCAGGATTTTCGCGCCGTTGGTGCGGGCAGTGGCGGCGCTGGCGAGCAGCAACGGGCCGCTGCCTGCGATCACCACGCGCTGCCCATCGACCGGCACGCCGCCTTTGACCAGCACCTGCAGGCCGCCCGCGCCGGTGACGCCGGGTAGCGTCCAGCCGGGGAAGGGCAGCAGCAGCTCGCGGGCGCCGGTGCAGAGGATCAGTTTGCGGTAGTCCAGCCGCCAGCCGCGCTCGAAGTCTTCCAGCAACAGGCCGCGCTCGCCAGCCAGCGCGACCACGCGCGTCCCATTGTGAATCCTGATATTGGCGCAGGCGGCAACTTGCTCGCGCAGCTCGACGGCGGCACGCGGCAGCTGTGCATTGGGGCCGTCGCGCCAGATCTGCCCGCCGGGCAGCGGGTTGTCGTCGAGGATGACGATGTTGGCGCTGCTCGGCGCGGCAGCGAGGGCGGCGGACAGCCCGGCCGGGCCGGCACCGATGATGACGATATCGGCCGCAGCGCTCATGGGCGGGTCTCCACCTGCATGCCGTCGCGGCACAGGGTCTGGCAGGCCAGGCGACGCTGGCCGTCGATGCTCACCCGGCATTCCTGGCAGACGCCCATGCCGCACAGTGGCGCGCGGCGCTGGCCGCTGACCGAGGTCCGTGTGGTGCCGTCACCGCCCAGGGCGAGCGCAGCGGCGACCGTGGTGCCGGCGGCGACCCGCAGCGAGCGGCCGTCGAGGATCAGCTCAGGCATGGGCATTGGCTCCGAGGAAGCGGTGCGGGGAATAGGGTTCGGCCGCCAGCGGCAGCGGCTCATCGCACAGCTGCGCGGCGAGCAGGTCGGCGGTGCCGGGGGCGGTGGTCACACCCAGGCCTTCATGGCCGACCGCCAGCCACAGGCCGGGGCGCTGCGGGTGTTCGCCCACCAGGGGCATGCCGTCGGGACTGGCGGCGCGAAAGCCCGCCCAGCTGCGGATCACGTTGAGGTTGGCGAGGCCCGGCATGTAATCCACGGCGCGGCGCAGCATCTTCGCCAGCATCCAGCCTTCCACCTGCGGGTCGGTGGTGCCGAACTGCCGCGAGGCGCCGATGAACAGCTGGCCGGTGGGGCGCGGCTGGATGTTGCAGGCCACCGAGGGGCCGCTGGCATTGTGTGCGCTGGTCACGTAGCCCAGCTCGACCAGGGTGCGGCGCACCTTGCCGGGGTAGCGGTCGGTGATCAGCAGGTGGCCCTTCTTCGGCTCAATGGGCAGGCCGGGGCACAGCTCGCCGGCCTGGATGCCGTTGGCCAGCACCACGGCCCTGGCGCTCAGCCACTGGCCGCTGTCGAGGCGCACGCGGGGTTCGTCGATCTCCACCACTTTCGCCTGGCGCTGGCGGATCGGTTTCAGCGCCGATTCCAGCAGCCAGGCGGCGGCGCGCGGTGCGTAGAGGATGCCGTCGCCGGTGATCTCCAGCCCGCCGTGCAGGTCGCTGCGCAGCTCGGGTTCCTCCTGCTGCAGCTCGGCGTTGTTCAGTAGTCTGGCGGCGACGCCGTGCTCGCGCAGGACGGCGAACTTGCGTTCCGCTTCGGCCATCTCTTCATCATTGGCGGCCAGCCACATCGTGCCGTTGCTGCGGTAGGCGCATTCGGCGGGCATGTCGTGGCCCCACTCGCGCCAGCGTTGCAGCGAGTAGTTGCTCAGCGCCAGTTCGGCGGCGTTGTCGTCGAGCACCAGCAAGTGACCCATGCCGACCGCGGTGGCGCCGGGCAGGCGTGCGTCCAGCACCAGCACATCGAGCCCGCGGCAGGCCAGAGCGTGGGCGCAAGCGGAGCCGACTATGCCGGCGCCGATGACGATGATGTCGGCATCGCTCACGGGCGGATGCCCCAGGCGAACGGGTCGTCCTCTTCCAGCAGCAGGGTGGCTTCGGCGCTGATGTTGGCCCGGCCACGGATGGTCGGGATGATCCGTCCTTCGCCCGGCGCGCCGGCCCACTCGAAGCGGCCCTCGAACTGGCTGCCGATCACGCTGGCCTGGCGCCAGGACTCCCCGGCGGCGAGCTTGCCGTCGGCCGCCAGGCACGCCAGCTTGGCACTGGTGCCGGTGCCGCAGGGCGAGCGGTCGTAGGCCTTGCCGGGGCAGAGCACATAGTTGCGGCTGTCCGCGTCGGGATCGTCGGCGAACAGCTCGATATGGTCGATCAGCCCGCCGTCCTCGCCGCGGATGCCCTGGTCTTCCAGCGCCTTCTGCACGGCGACGGTGTAGGCGGTCAGTTCGTCGAGGTTGTCGCCGGCCACACGCAGGCCGTGATCGGCAATCAGGAAGAACCAGTTGCCGCCCCAGGCGATGTCGCCGTGCACCAGACCGTGGCCGGGCACATCCACCGGCGCCTGCTTGCGGTAGCGGTAGGAGGGGACGTTGCGCACACTCACCGAGCGGTCGTCGTGCAGGGTCGCTTCGACGCTGCCCACCGGCGTCTCGATCTTGTGCGTGCCCGGGCCGATGCGCCCCAGGTGCGCCAGCGAAACCACCAGGCCGATGGTGCCGTGGCCGCACATGCCCAAGTAGCCGGTGTTGTTGAAGAAGATCACCCCGGCGCAGGCGCTCGGGTCCACCGGCTCACAGAGCAGCGCGCCGACCAGCACGTCGCTGCCGCGCGGCTCCAGCACGGTCGCGGCGCGCCAGCTGTCGTGCTCCCTGGCCAGTAGCGCGCGGCGCTCGGCCATGCTGCCATTGCCCAGATCGGGGAAGCCGTCGAGCACCAGGCGCGTGGGTTCGCCGCCGGTATGGGAATCGAGAACCTGGATGCGTTTCATGCTGCCCCCTGAGGTGGTCTTGCGATTGACCCTAGGGTGGCGCGAGGCGGGGATTGCAGCTTGAGGGTTTTCCGCCGGGCCGATGATGAAATCGGCACAGCGATAGTTTTCGGTCAGCTCGGCGTGGGGCGATTCGGCAGGTGCTCGTAGAGCGTGCGGCAGACGCCGTTGATGTGTTCTTCCAGCAGTCGCGCGGCGCGGTCGGCATCGCCGGCGCGGCAGGCGTCGAGGATGTCATGATGCTCATGGTCGGCGCGTTCCTTGCCGTCGGACATGCTCATCTGCAGGCGCAGGTAGCGTTCCACCTTGTCGTGGATCGAGCGGATCAGCCCCACCAGGTACGGCCGCTGCGCCGGCTCGTAGAGGCAGGCGTGCAGTTGCCAGTTCAGCTCGGCCCAGCGGCCGATGTCATCCTCGCCGACGAACTCGGCACAGATGCTCTCGGCGCGGGCGAAGGTCGCGTCGCTCATGTTGGGGATCGCCAGGCGCAGCGCCTGGACTTCCAGCACCACACGCACCTCGAACATCTGCGCCAGTTCCGGCTCGGAAATCTTCGTCACCAGCGCGCCCTTGTTGCGCTGGAACTCCACCAGGCCCTCGGCTTCCAGGCGCTTGAGCGCCTCGCGCACGGGGATCTTGCTGACGTTGAAGATCTGCGCGATGTCGTCCTGGCGGATCGGCTCGTGCTCCGCCATCTGGCCGGAGATGATCGCCTCGCGCAGGTGCTTGGCGATGGTCTCCGAGGCGGAGGGAACGATACCCAGGTTGGGGGCGTTGCGTAGCGGCACGATGCGGTCCGGTCAGGTGGCAGATGTCGGATATGGTATACGAAATCCCCGTCATGCAGTGAAGCACCGGCCAGCGGTCATCGCAATGGGTGCCTCACGGGATTTGCACACGCAATGCGCGTGCCGGGCGATCAGTTGCGGCGTTCGACGATGTAGCGGGCCAGCGCGCGCAGCGGCTCGGCGTTGTCGCCAAAACCTTCCAGCGCGGCCAGCGCCTGGTCGCGCAGGGCGAGGGCATAGGCCTTGGCGGCGTCGAGGCCGAGCAGGGCGGGGTAGGTCGGCTTGTCGTGAGCCTGGTCCTTGCCCTGGGTCTTGCCGAGGGTGGCGGTGTCGCTTTCCACGTCGAGGATGTCGTCCTGCACCTGGAACGCCAGGCCCACGGCCTCGGCATAGCGGCGCAGGGCTTCCAGCGCCTCGGTCGTGGCGCGGCCGCTGGCGAGGGCGCCGAGCTGCACGCTGGCCTCGATCAGCGCGCCGGTCTTGTGCCGGTGCATGGTCTCCAGCGCCGCCTGGTCGATCATGCGGCCTACCGACTCCAGGTCGATGGCCTGCCCGCCGACCATCCCGGCGGAACCGGAAGCGCGGGTCAGGATCATCAGCATGTCCAGGCGGGTCTGGGCCTCCTGCGGATTCAGCTCGGCGTTACCGATCACCTCGAACGCCAGCGCCTGCAGGCCGTCGCCGGCGAGGATCGCGCAGGCTTCGTCGAAGGCGATGTGGGTGGTCGGCTGGCCGCGGCGCAGATCGTCGTCGTCCATTGCCGGCAGGTCGTCGTGCACCAGGGAATAGGCGTGGATCAGCTCCACCGCGCAGGCCGCGCCATCGGCACGTTCGACCTCGCCACCCAGGGCTTCGCAGGCCGCATAGGCCAGCAGCGGACGCACGCGCTTGCCGCCGTTGACCACGCTGTAGCGCATGGCGGCATAGATGCGGGTGAGTTCTTCACGGGGGGCGACGAAGAGTTTTTCCAGCGCAGCATCGACACGCGCCTGGCAGCGCGCCTGGTACCCGTCGATCATGCTTCGTCGCCTTCCGGATCGAAGGGCGCTTCACTCAGCTCGCCGTCGCGTTCCAGCAGGATCTGCACCTTCTGCTCAGCCTGCGTCAGCGCCGCCTGGCAGTCGCGGGTCAGGCGGATGCCCTGCTCGAACGCACCCAGCGAGTCCTCCAGCGACAGCTCGCCGCTTTCCAGGCGCTCCACCAGCGTTTGCAGCTCGGCGAGGGACTGTTCGAAGTCGAGGGAAGCTTTCTTGCGGGCCATACGGACATCTCGGCGGGGTATTCGGAAACCTCGCGACACTAGCAGAGACGGGGGGTGTGGGCAAATAGTGGCGGTCATCGCAGAGCCTGTAACCAGTTCACGCTGAAGTCGGCGGCGAGAGCATTTCTGCTTTGTCGCCGCTGCGCAGGGAACATCACGTTGTATTGCATGTACTGCGAGGTACGTTCCCCACCAGGCAACGCTTGCAGTGGTGGATGCGGGGTCAAAATACCTTCTTTCCGAGAGCTAATAGCTGTTTGCGCACTCTAATGATTGCGTCGTAATAAACTATGTTTCTGTTGTTCTCGCGCCAAGCCGCTCGGTAGTTTTCCTCGGCATTCTCAAATTGCCCAGAGTTCTCATACAGCCTGCCGACGTTATAATAAGATCCAGCTCGAATCAGCCCGGTACTGGGACCCCTGGCGAGTGCGATTGCTCGACGGTTAGCACTGATCGATTCGGCAAGTTTTCCGGATTTCTGATAGGCGATACCCAGGTTGCTGTAGGCTTGCCCATCGCGCGGATCGAGTTTTATCGCTTGTTCGTAGAGTTGAATGGCTTTACTTGTGTTTCCCGCACGATAAGCTTTGTCACCTTGACTGTTGAGTTGCTTGGCCTGCTCGCGTTGTTCGTCACTGACATCGATAATGCTTTGAGCGATCAGTCCTTCCTGCAGGGTGTCTTCGAGGAGGTCGGCGGTATCGATATTGGTCATTTTAAATTGATTTATATCTTCGATCGCGCCTTGTTCGGTGAGTCGAAAGACTGTCCACAGGTTTCCTTTTTGATTTTTGGGGACTTCAAAGGTTCGGGTCAGCTTTGATCCGGTGTAAACAAATACCTTTGCATTGCTTTCTGTGAGTCGTGTCTGCTCCGTCAGGTCCCTCATGTTCCCACTGTAATAAACTCCATAGACGTAGGTTTCTCCGCTTCGCCTGGGGTTAATACTGATGCTGACTGGTCCGGTGCGGTTGTAGGAGTCGACATCAAGCGAGGCGTCGGAGGATTTCATTTTACCATAATAAACATGGGCACTTGCATAACGCAGATGGCCTTCAAGGTTCCACGCTTTTCCCTGCCACATCAGTACGATTCGGATGCTGTCCTGTCCTTGCTGGTTGGGACTGAGGGCAAATGTCCGGTTCTCGCAGGGACAATTGTCTTGGAAGACGGCGTACCCCTCTCTGAGAATCATGATCTGCGCGGTGCTGTCAGCAAGCGACTTTGAGTCAAGCAACGCTCTTCCGAGGGAGTCTGTCGTTGCACTTGTATTCGGATGGGTTTTCCCTTGCAGGTGGACGTTGGCATCCGGAATTGGCTGGTCCTTCGTCGCTGCGCTAACGATTGTGACGAAATCGGCTTCGGCCGCGAAGCCATGAATCGGCATGAGCGCGGAAATGATTAATGATACCCAGGTGATGATGGGGGTCATGCTGTTATTTACTCTGTTGTGTGAGAGGTGTTGCCGTCTGAGTCTCTACTGTTCTTGAGCTTTTACGTGCGGAGCAAAGATTGATAATTATTCCTGAATGTTTCCGGTTTTGCGCAAAGCGCGGAGATTGCCCGCCTGGTGAATGGGTATCAGGCGGGCAGTCAGCAGAGTTTATTGTTCGATAGTGATACTCGTCTTTCTGTTGCTGGCGTCTTTGTAGGTTATGGAGTACGTGTGGTTGCTCAGTTGGCTATCGACGAGTCTCGACGGAAGTGTCGAGTTCTCGGGGATTTTGACATGTATCGATTTAATGGCGCTCTTTTCTGCCGGTGCGAATCTGAATAGCCTGATTTCATTCTTGCTCAGGCTCAGCAATGTTCCCTTCTCGTAGTCAATGGATGTGACCAACGAGTAGGGGCCTGATGTCGAGTTGTCAGGAAGAATAAAATAGGTCGCCGAACACTCGGTTCCGCAGGAGTACAGTATCTCTATTGTTCCGTTGTTTTCCTTTGCCGAAACGGGCTCATAAGGGAACTCCACCCTTGCCAGTTCGGTGGAGCCGTCGGCCTTGATGGTGCTGCACTTGTACTTGGCCTCGCAGGAACTGGTCAACGTCCAGGTGGCCCCCCTAAGCAGTGGCTGCCCGGTGTCGGCGTGGGCCGTCGACATGACAACGAGCAGCAGTGCAATACTAGTTTTTATAGAATCGATAATCTTCATTTCTTACACCAGTAGGGTTTTGAACTCGTTTGCTTTCTATGGCAAATGGCGGGGTTTCGGGGTAGACGTCGGGGTTCACCGCATGAAGTTGAGCCTGTGCCGTCGGGCTGTAGTAATTGACCGCGCCAGGAAGAGGGTTGCTGTCGTCGGTGGCGTTCATTACCTCTCGCGCCGCGTGCTTGCAGTCCTCCCAGGGCTGGCCAACCGGGTTGTGGATCGCTGCGTAGCCATTGGGGTCAATGCTCTGACTCCAGCAGGTGAACTGCAGGCGCGCCGTAACGACAGATTTGTACGAGTCTCCCCATCTTCCGGTCGCCAGCCGGTTCCTGATAATCCAGCCAACGGCGATCTTTGATTCGTAACTCTGACCGCGGGCTTCCCCATAGATCGTCCTTGCCAAGTAGGTGAACTCATCGTCCGGGACCTTGTCAGTGAGTTGGGCGATGAAGGCGATCGGGTGGAAGTGATGTACGCTTGCCGGCAGCGCTAGAGGGCTCAAATCATTCCAGAACACCAGATTATCGATTCGCTCCTGTTCATGCTTGAGCAGTTCTGGATTGGAGCTGAGTAACGAGGTCAGTCTTTGCCATTTGACTTCGGACGACTTGGCTTGCCACTCGGTGGGGTGATGGGCGACCAGTTTGCTCCAGCGCTCGCGTAGATCCGGGGCGCGAAGGCCTTCCTTGAGCTCCTGCGGGGTGACCTCGCCATTCTTGTCACCCACGGCATCAATCTCGTTGTACAGGTCCTTGAAAAAGATGGGCATGTTGTCCTTGTCGAGGAAACCGTCGCTGTTGCTGTTCTGTTCCTCGACAATGCGAAAGCCGAGCTTGGCCAAATCGTACTGGCTGACAGTTTCCAATACAGTTGAGGCCCCGTTGGTTTTTTTCAGGTAGCCATTTATGCTCTGTCGGCCCTCGGACACCTCAATCTGGTGCCACTCCTGGCCTTTGCTGTCCTTGCTGATAGGGCATTTATCCAACGGGACGACATGCCCATGCTGCAATTGCAGGGTCTTTGGCGGCAACGTGGCAGGTGTGTTGTCCAGAACCAATCGATCCGCCAGTTCGGTGTTGGCGGGCAGTCGCAGATATTGCCGACCATCCTGCAGCTTCGCTTCGTTGCTCAGGAATGCCTGCAACTGGGTGTCGCTGGTGAAGACTTCAACGTGAACCTGGTGTTTTCCTGTACGGCTGCCGTTGGCGGTCGGGGTCTCGTAAAGGCCCATGTATCCGATCGGGTCGCCAGCCTTGATGGCCGTTGCCAGAGGCACCACGCTGTCGAAACGGTCGGGGACGACACTGTTGCGGTTGACCATCTTCCCCTTGCCGGTATCCGCCACGCAGATCCAGAAAGTTGAAGGGAGGGTGCCCTCACCCTTCAGTCCGCCTTTGCCCGGAACGAGAGTGCATTCCGCCATGGGATAGTTCTTGCCATCCTCCAACTGCAGCCATTGCACCTTGTCGCTCTCGAACTCGACGACACTGCCGGTACATAGGATCTGGTTAGGCGCGACCTGTGCTCCGCCCTTGGTGCCCTCCGGGGCGCCACGGACTTTTATTCCGCTTCCGGCAGTTACGGTTGCCTGTACTTTGCCCACCCAATACCCCGGGTGAAGACGCTCCGGAGGCAACACTTTCTGGAGACGCTGTTTGCCGGCGCTGTTCTTGATTGGTTGGCCGTTTTCGTGACTGGCGAACCAGACAACGTCGCCTTCCTTCTTGCTGCCGATCTTTCCTTTGGTAATACGGCCTTGGGCAAATCGATACTTGCCATCCGCACTGTCGCGCTCGTCGAGAATTTCGAATTCGGTGCTCTTGGGAATCATGCCAAGCACTTCGCTGCCGGCCTCATCTACCGGCACATTGCGCGCGGGCCAATCGCCAGCGACTACCTTGAACCGCTGAGCCGGTTTTTCTTCGTCCGGAGCGTAATGGGCGAACGGCAGCAGATGCATGTACAGGCTGTAGAAGGCCAGGCTGTTTTGCTTGTCCTTGTTCGAGTCTTTGGCTGGATTGGGTGGCGAGTTATAGGTGTGGCGAACCAGGCAGAACGAAGAGGAATAACGCAGATTCGTGCACTGCGCGCTACCGGTGTAGCTTGATTGCAGGTAGTCCTTGTTCAGTCGATAAGCGACGACTTCCCCATCGGCGATGCAGCGCACCGGCTGCAGGCGCACGCATTGCGGTGCGCTTGCTTCACTGAAGTGAATACCGCCATGCCAGAAACCATGGCTGCCAAGGAGGTAATGGCCTGAAGATTCTTTTTCCAGCAGAGCGTAAAGCTGCTCGGGTGTATTGAACTTCTGGCCGTTGCTCTGGCGGATGGGGTACTCGAAGTTGATCGTCGGCTTGACGGTGGATTTGGCCGCAGCCGGCGCAGGCGTCGCCGCCGGTGCTGCGGCAGGGGCCGCCTGCGCCCCCGTGCGGAACTCCGGCTTGGGGCGCAGGTACTTGTTGGGCATCGGCCAGTAGCCGCTGCCGGCGCCGAAGCGCGCGGACTTGGGCCCGGTGCTGGTTTGCGAGCCGAAAAAGGTGCCTTTGATACGCGGCTCACCGAACGACTCCACAACGCCGGTGTGGCCCATGCTGGTCCACAATGCGATATCGCCGGGTTGGGCGTCGGCAGCGGCGATGAAGTCGAAGTGGGTGGTGGCGCCCGCCAGCTGGGAAGTGCTGAGGTAAGGAATGCTGTACCCCGCATCCTTGAGCATCAGGTTCAGCAGGTGAGAGCAATCGACCTCCTTGCGACCGTTTCCGTCGGCGTCGCTAAGGCCGCTTCGGCCGTACCCGTATTCATATCCGCTGTTGGGGTATTTAGCCCGTTGTTCGAGTAGTCCGGTACTCATGTTTGCAGTCCTGCTTCAAAGACATGGAACGGTGTTGTCGGCGGTCACACCTTGGTTGCGCAGCCGTTGTATGGAAGGCTCCAGCCCCTCGCCCCCCCTGGCGCTCGCTTGCTGGTAGCAGGACAACGCGCGCTTGGGATCCTGCGGGGCGATGGTGCCGGCCGCATAAGCTCCCCCTAGTTCGGCGAGCGCATCGGGCAGTCCCAGGCGGGCGGCGCCAAGCAGCGCATTCAGCGACGCCTGGGGATTGGCGCAAGGGCGCTGCGTGTCGTAGTCACCCTGGTCGCAGTAGAAGTTGGCAAGGGTCAGGCCGGCCTCGGGAATGGTCGGTGCAGCACTTTCCAGCAGGCTCTGGATACGCGAGTTGTCCAGGCGCGGTGCCTCTCCAGACAGACTGAGCCCTGCCGCGGCGTAGGCGGCCTTGGCAGACCCTTCGCGCGCGCCTTGCAGATAGCTCGCCAGGGCGGCTTCGAGGAGGGCGACAGTGGTACTGGAACTCTCCTTGAGGGCCAATTCCTTGTAGCGATTGCCGCGTTGGTAGGCGCGTTCGCCGAGAGGTGCGTCCGACTTCTCGCCCAGCGCACCTAGTGACCAGTCCTCCAGGCGGTCAAGGAACCAACAGCCTTTGCGTTCGAATGCCAGGATGCGCAGGGTTTCACCATCGTGGTCTCGCAGCAGCACGGCATGCGGCAGTCGGGTAACGATTTCCGGAGACTTCAGCGCAGTGTTCAGGAGGTCCCAGGGGCTTTTGCTGTTGCTCTCGTGTTCGACGAGCTTGCCCTTTTCCAGCGCAACCTGGCGCAGCCAGAGGGGCAAGCGGGTATGCGCCTGGCGTACCTTGGGCTGAGTGACATAGGCCTGGGCGAAGATTTCGAAATCCTCGGACGGGCAACTGGCAGCTTGTACCGATAACGCGGGCGCTGCCAGGGAGAGCGCCAGAAGCACCCGGGCGAGCATCGGGTTCGGGGTGTGACGTCGCATGTTCATCGTCGATTCCATCATTCGGAGAACAGGAAGAAGGTTTTCGGCTCGGGGCGTTCCAGCGGCGCATTGATCAGCGCCTCTTCCATCTCTTTCCCCGTCTTGTCCGCGTCGGCCGCGTTGGGTTGCAGCGGCGCCTTGATGCCGATGCCCGAGCCGTTGCCCGGTGAGCCGCCGGCGTTGACCTTCACCATCGCGCCGACCAGGGTGACGCCGCCCGGGTCGAGCTTGATGAAGCTGCCGCCGGCCTTGAGGGTGATTTCCATGCCGGCTTCGACGACCAGTTTCTGCCCGGCCTTGAGGTGGATTTCCTGGCCGGCGTCGATGAACTGGCCGGTGCCGACTTTGATGTGCTGGTTGTTGGCCACGGTGAGGTGGTCGTCGATGCGCGTTTCCACCTTGCGGTCGCCGTGGGTGGTGCGGTGTTCCTCGGCCTTGAATTCGCTGTAGGTGTTGGCTTCGACGGTGTCGTGGCGTTCGTGGCCGATGCGGATGCGCTGGTCGTGCTCGATGTTTTCGTCCCAATCGCGCTGGGCGTGGATGAAGATCTGTTCCTGGCCCTTGCGGTCCTCGATGCGCAGTTCGTTGTAACCGCCGCCACCGGGGTAGCTGTTGGTCTTGAACAGGCTGCGGGTCTTGTTCGCGGGCAGGGGGTAGGGCACCTGGTTCTCGGCGTGGTAGAGGCAGCCGGAGACCAGCGGCTGGTCGGGGTCGCCCTCGAGGAAACTGACCAGCACCTCCATGCCCACGCGCGGGATGGCGACGCCGCCGAAGGCGTTGCCGGCCCAGCCGCTGGCGACGCGCAGCCAGCAGCTGGTCTTGTCGTTCGCCTGGCCCTCACGGTCCCAGAAGAACTGCACCTTCACCCGGCCGTACGGGTCGCAGTGGATTTCCTCCCCGGCAGGGCCGGTGACCACGGCGCTCTGGTTGCCCAGCACCTTGGGTTTGGGGTGCTCCAGCGCAGGGCGGTAGGGCACGTCCCAGGGGGTGGCTACGAAGCGGTTGCGATAGCCCTGATGGAAATCGTCCTTGTCGTCGGTGACGTCGCTGGTGACGGACTCTTCCAGCACTTGCGGCTGTTTGCCCTGGTGGATGACTTCGACGAGCAGCCAGAGGTCGTTCCACTCGCCGCGCGGGTGCTCGGAGAGTTCGAGGAAGTGGCCGCTGACGAGCTTCGGCTGGTCGCCCTCGCCGCGGGCGGTGCGGTAGTCGGCGCGGTGGCGTTCCAGGGTGCGCTGGCTCAGGTGCTTGCCGCGCTCGCGGTCGGTGAAGCGGCCGGGGTAGTCGTAGTCTTCCAGGTCCGGTTCGGCGGTCGCGGCTTGCGGTTTGAAGGCCGCTTCCATCAGCAGGCGCGGCTTCTGGAAGTCGTAGTCGCGGCGGGTGACGCGGCTGGTGCGCGCTTCCAGGCCGAGGTTGAAGCGCTTGATCACCGGCAGGTCGGCGACCATGCCGGTGTCGGGGATGTAGGGCGTGGGCTGGCCCAGGCGCGGGAAAGCGGTCTGGTCGTCGCCGAACACCAGACGGTGACCGTCGCTGCCGTGGCGGAAGTGGTAGTGGATGCCTTCCTCTTCGCACAGGCGCTGGATGAAGTGCAGGTCGGACTCGTCGTACTGGGTGCAGTAGTCGCGCTTGGGGTAGACGGTGGGGCCGAGGCTGAACTGGTAAGCGTCGGCCTGGATGCCGTGCTCCTCGAGCACGCTGGCGATGATCTCGGGCACCGTCAGCTGTTGGAAGATGCGCTGGTTGGTGCGGTGGGCGAGGTAGGCCAGTTGCGGCACCAGCACCACGTGGTAGCGGCACAGACGCTTACCGGCATCGCCCTGGGCCACGCGGTGGATCTGCCCGTGGATACCGGCGCCGCCAGGGGCGAAGGCCAGGAAGGCGCGCTTGTGCAGCAGCTCGTCGAGCTTCAGGTCGAAGCGCTCGCTGACCAGCTCGACCTCGAACCGGTAGGGCCGGCTGATGCCTTCGCTGCCACGGAACTCGAGGACCTGCAGGTCGCTGTCGACCCCTTCGATGCTGAGGCTGAAGTGGGTCTGGTTGGCGGGGTTGAACATGTTCAGGCTCCCTGTCCGAAGATCATCCGTTGCGCCGTTGGAACCAGCGGCGCTTTGCCTTGGGTTGCGCGATGAAAGCCTCGCGCAGTTCGCGGACGCTGATGCGTCGCTCGTTTTCATTCAGCGCCAGCGCGGTGCGCAGGGCCTGCCAGGTGCGGGACTCCAGCGGGGATGGCGATTTGAGTTGACGGTCCAGTTGCTGGGCACTGGCCTCGCGGGCGTCGAGTCGGCGGTAGGGGTGTTCACCGGTCAGCAACTCGTGCAGGACGCAGGCGGCGGCGAAGAGATCGCTGGCGGGCGAGATCGGTGCGCCATCGAGGAGCTCCAGGGCCGCATAGCGTGGCGTCCAGGCGTTGAAGCGCTCGCGCGCGAGCCGTGGAAGGCCATCCAGAAGGCCCTCCCGTGGCTGGCCGAGACCGTAATCGAAGAGCCGTGCGCCATCTTCGGCGAGCATCACATTGCTGGGCTTCAGGTCGCCGTGCAGCACGCCGCAGTCGTGGGAGTAGGCCAGGGCGTCGAGCAGGCTGAGGGCGATGCCGCGGCATTCGTCCCAGGGCAGGCCTTTGGGGCGTTCGCAGAGCAACTGGTCGAGGGTCAGGCCGCGCATCAGCTCCAGGGTGATGAAGGCCCGGCGACAGATGCTGTCCACCTCGAAGCTGTGCAGCCGCACGATATGCGGGTGGCGCAGGCGCATGGTGAGGGCGAACTCGCTGTAGAGCAGGGTGCTGGCGTCGGGGTATTCGGCGAACTCCTCATTGAGCAGCTTCACCGCGACGTATGGGTCCGGATCACCGAACTGCTCGCGCAGCAGGTCGCGCGCGCGGTAGACGGCGCCCATACCGCCCACGCCGAGCAGGCGCTCCAGCTGGAAGCGGCCGGCAAGGATCTCGGGCAACGGCGGCATCTCGGCCATTTCGCTCTTCGCTGGCGCCGGTGGCGCGGTGGGCTCTCCGACGAAGGCGAAGTAGGTGCAGTTGTCGGCTCCGGTGGGCTGGCCGCTGAGCGTGGGTGCGAGGCTTTCGGCTGTCATCGGCGTATCACCACGGCAGTCAGGTTGTCTCGCGCCGAGCCTTCCAGGGCGTGGCTGAACAGTTGTTCCAGCGCGTGCTCGATGGAGCTGTGGCCCAGCGCGGCGCAGAGTGATTGCTCGCTGTGGCCGTTGTAGAGGCCATCGCTGCAGAGCAGGAAGGTATCGCCGGGGTGGACGGTCAGTTCCAGGGTGTCGAGGGCAAACTTGTCGCCGACGCCTACTGCGCGGGTGAGCGCATGGGCCGAAGGGTGGCGCCGGGCCTGCTCGGCGCTCAGCCCCTGTTCTTCCATCAGTTGTTGTTGCAGCGAGTGGTCGCGGGTGAGCTGGTACAGACGGCCATCGCGCCACAGGTAGCAGCGGCTGTCGCCGGCCCAGACGCAGGTCGCGCGGTGCGATTGCAGAAGCAGCGCCACGACGGTGCTACCCATGACCTGCGGTGGCTGGTCGGCGGCTTGGGTCAGCTCCATGACGAAGCGCCGGTTGAGCCAGTGCAATTGCTGGCGGACCTGCTGCTCGCGGCTGTCGTGCTCCGCGTCAGACGGGATACGTGCAAGGGCATCGACAATCATGCGGCTGGCGCGATCGCCACGGGCGTGGCCGCCCATGCCGTCGGCGACTGCCCAGAGACCGAGCTCCGGACAGTCGAGGAAGGCGTCCTCGTTGCGCGCACGGACCTTGCCCGCGTCCGTGCGCGCCTGGCTGCGCCAGCGTGTCGCGACTTGCATCAGAGCGAGACCGGCAGCCGGAAACTGCGCAGGTTGCCGAGGTCGAACGGGTTCGGCGAACGCTGGGCCAGCACCAGGTAGTTGGCGCGAAGACCGCCGAGATCGGCCTTGAGCATCAGCACGTCACGCCCGCGCAGGTACTCGCTCTGCATCTGGTCGAAGAGGCGGAACAGCGACCAGGGGCCGGTATTCTTCTCCAGGCTGACGCGGCGACCGCCGAGTTCTTCCAGGACCAGGCTGGTGCGTCCGTCGTCGGCGTCGGTCGGCCAGCGGAAGGCGACTGGCACGATCGGGCCATGACGGTACTCCAGTTGCTGGTCGCCGAAGCGGAAGTCGGCGCGGCTCAGGCTGGAGTCGATGGAGTAGGGCTCCAGCTTGAACTGCACCTGCGGCTCGGCCGGGTTGTCGGCGAAGAAGCTGCGGCGAATCGCCTGGGCGTAGCCCATCTGGTCGAGGAAGGCGCGTGACATCGGCAGGCTGTGGCCGTCGACGCTGCGCAGACGGTAGTTACCCGGATCGCCACTGACGAACGATTTCAGATAGCTGTCGAAGAAGCGGTCGGCGATGCCCTGGGCCTTGAAGAACTCGCGGAAGTCGGCGATGGCAACGTCGCTGTTGCTCCTGGCGTTGAACGGATAGCGCTGATTGATGGCCTTGAAGTAGAAGCTGTACAGCTCGGCCTGGTAGCGCTGGTTGAGGTAGCGGTAGGCGTCGCCCAGCACCAGGGTCCAGCTGTCCTCGGCCAACAGGTTGAACCAGCCGCTCACCGGTTGCGGCAGGCGCACGGCCGCGCTGCGCAGGGTGGCCAGAGCATCGACCTGGCCGCCCATGCGGCCACGGGCCAGTTCGAAGGCGACCTGTTCCGGCTGGCTGGCGCGGGCCAGGCTGCTCAGTTGCAGCTGCAGGCCGTTGAGTGCCTGCATCACCGGGGCGAGGTCGGCCGCCGGGCCGCCGTTGTCGTCGAGCAGGCGGTGCAGTGGTTCGAAGCGGCGCTGCATGGCTTGCCGGGCGGTGTCCGGAAGGCTCTTGGCGAGGGCGTCCTGGGCCTGCTCGGCGGCGGCTGCCGCGACCTTGCCCACCTTGCCGATCTTGCCGCCGGCATCGGCAGCGGCACTGGCGAGATCGCCGGCGGCCTCGGTGCTTTCGGCGATGCCCGGAATGCGGGTGTTCTCGCGGACTTCCACCAGCAGTTGCAGCAGCGGCGAGTTGGCGGCGGTGAGGCCGGCCACTTCGTCTGCCCCCCTGTCGAACTCGGTGATCGGCTGCAGCTGGACGCGGTTGACCGCTTCGCTCCACAGGTTGGCGTAGTCACGGAAGTACAGTTGCTGCAGCTCCACCATCAGGCGGCTGAGGTCCTGGCCGCTGAGGCTGTTGCCTTCGCCCAGCACCCAGTTGTCGCGCAGGATCTCGCGGACCATCGGCGCGCCCTGGGCGACGAAGTATTGCTGGTAGCCGCGCAGGGTGTAGAAGCCGGGGATGATGTAGTCGGTGCCGGAGAACAGTGCGCCTTGCGGTCCCAGGTGCTGGTCGAAGCGGTATTCGGGCAGGCTGCGGGCCTGCTCGCGCAGGACGCGGTAGACCACGCTGGCCAGGGACTCGCTGCGCAGTACCTGGCGTGCCTGGGCTACCAGTGGTTCGTTCAGCGGGTAGACGAAGGGTTGTTCGAGCAGGCGGGCGAAGTGCGTACCCAGGCCGTTCTGCACCACCGCGTCACCGCTGTAGCGCACGGACCAGTCGGCGCCGATCCAGTCCTTGAGGAAGTCAGCGTCGCGGCGCTCGGGCAGGTTCAGCATGAGATAGGCACGCAGGCTGCCGAGCAGGCGCTCGCGGTCATTCAGGTTGGCGCGGATCTGGCCTTCGAGGGTCCGCGCCACGCGCGGCAGCAATTGTGCCTGCAGTTCGCGCTGGTAAGCCGCGGTCAGGGTCGGGGTGCTGTCCTCGCCCTGGTAGAGACCGGCACGTTCAGTGAAGGAAACATCGCCCTTGGACGGGAATACCTGGCTGGCGGCGTAGCTGGTATCGAGCGCCTTGAGGGTTGCGCGAGCGTCGTCCTGCGGGGTGAGTGCGGCATGTTCGCGGGCGAGCTTCTGGCCGAGGTCGCGGACCTGGTCCAGGCGGCCGTTGTTGGCCGAGAAGCCATTGGTCCAGACCAGGCCGAATACCGCCAGCAGCGCCAGCGAGGCAGCGTAGACCGCGCGCTGGCCCCAGTGGATGCGCGCGCTCTCGCGCTTGTCCAGGCCGGCCAGTTCGGACTCGGGGAAGATCACCTGGCTGAACAGGTGATGGATGAAGCGTGGGCGACCCTGACGCAGGGTCGGCAGCTTGACGCTGGCCATGCCCAGGTTGGCGCCGATGGCGGCAGTGTCCGCATCCATCTGCTGGGTCAGGTGCGGTGCACTGGTGAGGTAGAAGCCGCGAAGCTGGCTGGCGCGCTGGTAGCGGTTGCCGGTGAAGGCGAACTCGACCAGCAGGCTCAGGCGGTCGCCGATCTGCGCCAACTGGTGCGGGAAGTCGAGGATGCGACCACGGCGCTGGGTGTTGCGCTCCTGGTGCATGCGCAGGATGACCTGGCTGTTCAGGCGGCGCAGCAGTTCTTCGAACTCCTGGCGCAGCACGCCGGCGTCGGTGCCGTTCTGCTCCTTGCGGAAGCTGACGCCCAGCACCTGGTCGCTTTCCTCGCGGGAGAGCTGGTCGAAGAATTCGTCGAAGCCCAGCAGTTTGTCGGCCTTGCCCAGCACCAGGTAGATGGGCAGGTCGATATGCAGATTGCGGTGCACGTCCTGCAGGCGCGCGCGGATCTGCCGGCCGAGGGCTTCCAGGCCCTGTTCGTCGCCGGCCAGCAGCAGGTCCACCGGGATGTTGACCACCACGCCGTTGAGCGGGCGGGCGCGGCGGCGTTTGCGCAGCAGGTCGAGCAGGGTGCTCCAGCCGCTGGCGTCGACTTCGGCGTCGCCCTGGCTCAGGTAGCGGCCGGTGGCGTCGACCAGCACGCCGTGTTCGGCGAAGTACCAGTCGCAGTAACGGGTGCCGCTGGTGTCGCGGGTCAGCTTGCGCTCGATCTTGTTGATCGGGAACTCCAGCCCGGAGAAGTCCAGCAGGCTGGTCTTGCCGCTGCCCTGCGGGCCGAGCATCAGGTACCAGGGCAGCTCGTTGCGCCAGCGCTCGCCACGCCCGCGATACAGGCTGGAGGTCTTGAGGATGCGCAGGGCGTCCTGGAAGCGTGAGCGCAGTTCCTGCTGCTCGTCGCTGATCAGCTCCTGGCGACGCAGGCGTTCCTGGCCGTCCTCGCTTTCCTCCTCGGCCTTCTTGCGGCGCATGGCGCGCCAACTGGCGAAGACCATGAACAGGCCCCAGCCGAGGAAGAGTACAGCGATGCTCAGCAGGCGGGCGCTGGCACTCTCCCAGAACTTGTGTTCGTTCACCGCCAGCAACGGGCCGGCAAACCACACCAGCAGCGCCAGCAGGAGCACCAGCAGCAGGCTCCAGACCCAGGTCCGGCGCAGGAAGGCGCCGGCTTTCTTGAAGAAGTTCTTCATCACACTATCCCTGTGTTACGACGTGGGCTCGACCGCCGCCGGGTCGAGCTGCTGATAGGGTTGCAGGACGCTTTCGCGCTGGTCATCGAGTACCCAGGCGAAGCCCGAATACATCACCACCAGGCAGACCAGGGTGAAGAGCGCCACCAGCCACCAGGGCACGATGCGCACCAGGCGCCGGCGCGAGTCACGCAGGCCTTCCCAATGCGGCGACAGCTCGCGGGGCACGTCGCCGCGCAACTGGCGGATCTGCCGGTACAGGCTGTCGCGCACCGCTTCGAGCTCGAGCATGCCGCGTGGCAACACGCGGTACTTGCCCTCGAAGCCCAGGGCCAGGCACAGGTACATCAGCTCCAACATCGGCAGGTGCTTCACCGGATTGCGCGACAGACGCTCCAGCAGCTGGAAGAACTTCTCGCCGCCGAAGGTCTCGTTGTGGAAGCTGCTGAGCAGGCTCATCTGCGACCACTCGCTTTCGTTGCCCCAGTCGGTGGTCACCACCGCTTCGTCGAGCACGGTGCAGAGCACGTAGCGGGCCGCCATCACCTGGCTGTTCTCGGCGCCTTCGTGCAGCGCGCGCAGTTCGAACTGCTTGATGCCGGTGCTCAACTGGTGGTTGAGCGTGTGCAGGTCCTCGCCACCGTTGGAGTGCTTGAGCCGCACCACTTCCGAGAGCAGTTCGGCAGCGGCGGCCACCAGCGGGTTGAGACTGATGTTGAAGGTCTCTTCCGGGCGCAGCCGCGCGGCGTAGATCATCCGTGCTTCCAACTGTTCGAAACGCGGCGGCTCGGCGAAGTCGGTGAGTGGGCTGCGCGAGTGGCTGTCGCCCTCGCGGTCGACCAGGACGGTCTTGTCGTCCTGCCGGTAATCCATTTCCTTGATCATGCGCTCAGTTCCTGATAGCCCAGAACTTCAGTTCGAGCCCGGCGAATTCGCCGGACACATGGAAGGCGAAGCCGCCGGATCGCTCCAGTTGCGCCTGCTCTTCCGGGTTGAGTTCGAGGATGAAGTAGGTCTTGTTGGCGTGGAACGGGATCTGCCGTGGAGCCACCGGCAATGGCTTCACGCGGATACCCGGCAGGTGCAGGTTGACCAGCTGGCGGATGCGCTCCACCGGACCGGCCTTGAGGTGCGCCGGCAGGCGCTGGCGCAGCTCCTCGGACTCGCACTGGGCGCTGGCGGCGAGCACGAAGGAGGAGTTGCCGAGCAGCTTGTGATCGTGCAGCGGCGAGACCAGGATGCCGTACTGGCGTTGCTGCAGGACCAGCTCGATGGCGTGCTGCTCGAGCACCATCGACAGCACCTGACGGATGGCTTCCATCAGCTTGCGGAAGCTGGCGCCCTGGTCGCTGTGCTGGTAGCGGCCGTCCAGTCGCGGGCGCTTGGTTTCGCTGGAGAAGGTGGCCAGGTCGCCGAGCATCGCCAGCAGCGTGCGGTACACCTCTTCGGGGTGTACCTGCTCCAGGTCCAGGTTGTGGCGCAGCACCAGCTCGGTACGGTTGATCAGCTGCAGCATCATGAAGTCGCCGACCTCGGCGCCGCCCACCTTGCCGGTGGAGCGAATGCGCTCGGCCAGGGTGTCGCCGCGGTGGCCGAGCATGCTGATCACTTCCTTCAGGCACGACAGCAGGTAGCCGCTCTCGTGGAAGTGCAGGTGGCTGGGAATGAAGTCCGGGTCGAGAGTGATGCGTCCGTCCGGCGAGGTATCGAGTACGTCGCAGACCTTCAGGCGTACGTAGGCCTGATCGTTGCGTTGCTCGCCCAGCAACAGGCGGAAGTCGGCGTGGCCGCAGGTGACCTGGCTGCTGGCGCTGTCGCCGGCGTTGGAGTCGGCCACTTCCTGGTCGCGGGTGGTGTAGCGTGCCAGCACGTCGATCTGCTCGGGGCGGCGGGCCTCGATGTGGTTGCCGGTGACCAGCGGCAAGGCCAGGTAGACCGGGGTGTTGCTGGTGTTCGGCGGGATGTCCAGGGCCAGTGGTTCATCGCGACTGGCGAGGTCGAACAGGGTGCCGTCCGGCAGCACGCCGGAGGCTCGGCTGAGCACCAGCTTGCCGGTGGCGAGGAACTGGCTGTCGATCTCCAGGCCGAAGAAGCCCCAGGCGTAACGGCCGAGCAGGCGGGTACGGGACTTGAGCTGGTGGTCGTGGTAGCGGTCGTTCTGCTGAAAGTGCTGCGGGCGCAGGAGCATGCCCTCACGCCAGATGACTTTGTGCGCGATCATCTCATTCCCCCTTGGCCGGGCTGGCGTCGGCGAGGGTCTGGATGCCGGTCTGGTCCAGGCGCAGGTCGGCGCGGTTGAGCTGTACCGGGGTCAGGGCCACCACGTAGCGCCAGCGGGTTTCCGGCAGGTCGCGGTAGGCCGCCAGCACGCCGACGTAGCGGCTGCCATCCTGGACGGTGAGCTTGAGCTCGCGGGTCTCGCCGGGGCGCAGTTCGATCTCTTCGCTGGCGACCAGGTCCGGCGCCAGGGATTCCTTCGAGCGCTCGTAGAGGCTGAAGAAGTCGGCGTTCTCGAAGGCCACCGGGTTCTTCAGTTCGATCAGGCGCACCACGATGGGCGAGGGACGGCCGTCGAGGTCCGGGTTCAACTGGTCGCTGGCGCTCAGGGTCAGGTCCAGCTTGGTCATCTTCGAGTAGGGCGAGAGCACCGAGCAGGCGCTGGTCAGCAGGACCAGGGCGAGCAGGGCGAAGGAGCGGAGAGCTGACATGCGGTTCATCCTTGGGGTTCGCTGTTGAGGGTGGCGATCAGCCGGACCTGTTCCTCGTAGGCCTGGGCAAAATCGCGGGCGAGCAGGCGCTCGCCCCATTCATCGTCCTGGCGCAGGGAGTGGTGGTAGCGCCCGTAGGCGCGCCAGCGGCCGGCTGCGCCGGTGAGGCGGGAGACCTGGCCGTCGCGCTCGAAGCGCAACGCCAGCTGCTCCGGAGCGAAGTGTTCGAGGGTGCCGCGCACTGCGGCGCGGCTGGCGCTGAGCAGCGCCACCTGGTGGGCCTGGAGGTCACGGAAGGTGCGCGAGATGGACTGCTCGGCACTTGCCTGGCCGGGCCGTGCGCCAAGCAGCAGCGCGTTCAGCGCTTCGCGGCTGTCGGCACTGGATTTGAGCGGGTTGCCGCTGTGGCCTGGCACGCTGGTCAGCGCCAGGCGCAGTTCGTTCTTCAGCTCGGTGCGGGTGCGCAGGCTCTGCTGCAGGCCGCCGACGCACTGGCGCAGCAGTCGTGCAGCCTGGATCGCCAGGGCTTCGCGGGCGTCCTGGTCGAGGCCATCGAGGTTCACACCCAGTTGCTCGCCGAAGCGCTGCCAGAAGCCGTCGGGTTGGCGCTCCACCTCGGCGGCAGGAGCGTCGGCAAGCTGCGCTGGCGGTTCCACCAGTTGCGGCAGCGGCAGGCTTTCCATGTCGATGGGCGCGTAGTCGGCCTGGTAGCGGATGTCGGCGTGCTGGGCACCGAGCATCCCGTAGTCTTCGCTCTGGGCGTAGATGCGCTCCTGCTGGTCGATGGCGGTCAGCGGATCGAGGTCGAGGAAGGCGTCGTCGGGAATGATGCTGCCGGCGGCGCGTGGGCGGCCGATTTCTTCACCGAAGATGGCCGGGTCCTGCACCAGGCGCGCGCGGATCTCGAAGTCACCCAGGCAGTAGACCGCGCCATGCTCGATGCGCTGCGGCAGGCCCTTCTGCAGGCGCGCGCCGCTGGCCTTGAGCTGGACGCCGTTGCTGCTGTTGTCGGTCAGGTAGAACCCGCCTTCGCGATAGCTGATCTGTGCGTGGTGGTTGGACAGGTGGCGGCGGGCATCGGGGATCACCCAGTCGCAGTCCTCGGCGCGGCCGATCACGCCACCGGCCTCCTTGAAGGTCTTGCTGGTCAGCAGGCCGGGCACGAACTGCTGGGCGCTCACCATTTCGAATACCAGTTCCATGGTCTTGTGCTCCTGGCTCAGTTACGGCGGTTGACCGTCTGTGGCTCGCCCAGCGGGCGGTAGTCCTTGTCGTTGAACTTGTAGTTGCCGCTGCAACCACCGAGGGCGAGCAGGGTGGCGAGGGCGAGCAGGGCGGCGCGCCAGCGAAGTGGGGGCATCAGACGACCTCCGTTGGGGTGTGATCGATGGGGGAAAGGGGCTGTAGACGATTCATGATGGGTTCGCTCATGTCTCGTTGGTGTGGATGTTCAGGCGCTCCAAGCGGTACAGCAGGGTGCGGCGCGGCAGCCCCAGCTCGCGGGCGGCCAGGGTGCGGTTGCCGCCGTTCTTGCGCAGGCATTCGAGCAGCATCGAACGCTCGACCTGCTCCAGGCGTTCACGCAGGTTCGAGGTGCCGCTGCTTTCCAGCGGTACGTCGCGCAGGTTGAAGTGCGAGGGCAGCAGCTCGCCGGTCTCGCACAGCAGGACCGCGCGCTCGACCATGCCCTTGAGTTCTCGGACGTTGCCGGGGAAGCCATAGCCGGCCAGGCGATCGAGCGCGGCGGCGGACCAGTTGCAAGGGTCGCGCTGGAGGAAGGAGCAGGCCTTGCCCGCGAAGTGGCGGGCCAGCTCGAGGATGTCCTCGCCACGCTGGCGCAGCGGCGGCAGTTCGATGGGGAACTGCGCCAGGCGGTAGTAGAGGTCCTCGCGGAAGGCGCCGGTGCTGACCATTGCTTCCAGGTCGCGGTGGGTCGCGGCGACGATGCGTACGTCGATGCGATGGGTATCGTTGCTGCCCAGCGGGCGTATCTCGCCTTCCTGCAGTACACGCAGCAGCTTGGCCTGCAGGGCCAGGGGCATGTCGCCGATTTCGTCGAGGAACAGGGTGCCGCCGTCGGCGGCATCGAACAGGCCGCGACGGTCGCGGTCGGCGCCGGTGAAGGCGCCCTTGCGGTAGCCGAACAGCTCGCTCTCCAGCAGGTGCTCGGGCAGTGCGGAACAGTTCTGCACCACGAAGTTGGCGGTGCGGCGTGCGCCGCAGTCATGGATGGCTCGGGCGACCAGTTCCTTGCCGGTGCCAGTCTCGCCGGTGAGCAGGACGGTGTAGGGGCTGTGCAGCACCTTGCTGATCAACTGGTAGGTGCGACGCATCGCCGGGCTTTCGCCGATCATCCCGTAGCCACTGGTGCAGGGGCCTGGTGCCGCGGGTTGGCTATCGCGCTGTGGGCGGCGCAGGCGAAGCAGCAACTGCAGTTGGGCGTGGACGAAGGTACCGAGCTGGCCAAGGGAGCGGGCGAAGCCGACGAGGTCGCCGGTGGCATGGCTGGCGCAGAGCAGCAGGCCCTGGACGGCCTGTTGCGAGTCGAGCAGCGGCAGGCAGAGCAGGGCGCGCCAGGGCTTGCCGCTGGCCGGCAGGAAGCTGGTGTCGTGCAGGCTGTCGTTGAGTTCGGCCAGGCTCAGCACACGGTTCTGGCACAGGCTGTACTGCAGCAGCTGCTCGTCCTTGTAGTCGGCGGGCAGGCTGGTGGCTTCGCGCGGTTGCAGCAGGCCATCGAGGCATTCGGCGTTCAGCCCGAGCGCGCTGTGGCCGGCATCCAGCAGGTAGAGCTGGACCAGCTCGCAGTCCGCCAGTTCGCTGGCGGCACCGACGAACTGGCCGAGCAGGCTATCGACATCGGCGGCACGCGCAAGGTTGGCGTACTGCTCGAGGAGCGTCTCGGCGTAGTTCAACGGCTGGGGAATGCGCAGGAACATGTCGGTCACCTCAACTGAACTCGCAGACCGGACGAGCATCGCTGTCCAGCGTGGCGTGAACCTGGCGCAGGGTCTCGCCGGCGGCCATGGCGTCGAGCAGACGGTCGGCGATTTGTGGCAACAGGTGGGCGTCCATCAACTGGTCGATCAGCCGCGCGCCGCTCTCACTCCGGGTGCAGCGTTCGGCCAGGTGTTCGACCAGTGCCTGGCAGTGGCTGAAGCCGAGCTGACGGCGCTGCATGCGCTCGCCCAGGCGGCCGAGCTTGAGCTGCACCAGCTCACGCAGCACGTCGCCGCTTACCGGGTAGTAGGGCACCACGCGCATGCGCGCCAGCAGGGCTGGCTTGAAGTGGCGGCTGAGCGCCGGCCGGATGGCTTCTTCCAGGTCCTCGGCGTCCGGGCGCTGGCCGTCGGCGCAGAGTGCGGAGATGCGCTCGCTGGCGAGGTTGGAGGTCATCAGGATCAGCGTGTTGCGGAAGTCGATCTCGCGGCCTTCGCCATCGTTGGCGATGCCCTTGTCGAAGATCTGGTAGAAGAGGTTGAGCACGTCCGGGTCGGCCTTCTCCACCTCATCGAGCAGCACCACCGAGTAGGGCTTCTGCCGCACCGCCTCGGTGAGCATGCCGCCCTCGCCGTAGCCGACGTAGCCCGGAGGAGCGCCGATCAGGCGCGAGACGGTGTGCTTCTCCTGGAACTCGGACATGTTGATGGTGGTGAGGAAGCGCTCGCCGCCGTACAGCAGGTCGGCCAGGGCGATGGCGGTCTCGGTCTTGCCGACGCCGCTGGGGCCGACCAGCAGGAACACGCCCACCGGCGCATCGGGCTTGTTCAGGCCGGCAGCGGTGGCGCGCATGGCGCGGTCCAGCGCCTGTACCGCCTGCTCCTGGCCGCGTACACGCTGGCGCAGGTCGGTGGCGAAGCTGGCGACCTTGGCATTGTGCTCGCGGGCCAGTTGCGACAGCGGTACGCCTGTCCAGTGGCTGATCACTTCGGAAACCAGTCGTGGGCAGACTTCGAAGCTGACCAGGCGTTCCTGTTCCTGCGCATAGCGCAGCGAGGCATGCACGTCGTGCAGGCGCTGTTCGAGCTCAGCGCTTTGCTCCCGGCGCTCTGCGTCGACACGGGCGGCAGCCAGTTGCTGGCGCAGATCGAGCAGTTCGCTAGCGAGGTCGCGCTGCTGCTGCCAGCGCTGCTGCAATTCGAGCTCCTGGGTGGCGGCTTCTTCGAGCCGGGCTTCCAGTGCTTGCAGTGCTTCCCGGTCGATGCTCAGCCCTGCTTCCTGGTCGCGGCGCAGCGCCTGGCGCTGGCGCTCGCCTTCGGCCAGTTCGCCGCGCAGTTTCTCCAGGCTTTCCGGCGCGGCGGCCAGGCTGATGCGCACGCGAGCGCAGGCGGTATCGAGCACGTCGACGGCTTTGTCTGGCAATTGGCGGCCGGCGAGGTAGCGGGCGGACAGTTCTGCGGCGGCGACCACCGCGTCGTCGCGCAGGTAGATGCCGTGGCTGGCCTCGTAGACCTTCGCCAGCCCGCGCAGGATGGTGACTGCCTCACCGACCGTGGGCTCGTGCAGTTGCACCGGCTGGAAGCGCCGGGCCAGCGCCGGGTCCTTCTCGAAGTACTTCTTGTACTCCGCCCAGGTGGTGGCGGCGATGGTGCGCAGTTCGCCGCGCGCCAGCGCGGGCTTGAGCAGGTTGGCGGCATCCGAGCCACCGGCCTGGGCGCCTGCGCCGATCAGCGTGTGGGCTTCGTCGATGAACAGGATGATCGGTTTGGCGGACGCCTTCACTTCCTCGATCACGCCCTTGAGGCGGCGCTCGAATTCGCCTTTCACGCTGGCGCCGGCCTGCAGCAGGCCCATGTCCAGCGACAGCAGCTCGACGCCTTGCAAGGCATGCGGCACTTCGCCGGTAGCGATCCGCGCGGCCAGCCCTTCGACCACCGCCGTCTTGCCGACCCCGGCCTCGCCGACCACGATCGGGTTGTTCTTCCGGCGGCGGGCGAGGATGTCGATCATCTGGCGGATCGCGCTGTCCCGGCACAGCACCGGATCGAGCTTGCCGTCGCGGGCCTGGCGCGTGAGGTTGTGGGTGAAGCGTTCGAGCATCGACTCGCCCTTGCCGCTGGCCGGCGCGTTGCCGTCCTCAGGCTTCTGCGCCAGGGCGAAGTCACGCAGGCGGTCCGCGTTCAGGCGTGCCAGCAGCGGCTGGTAGTGGCTGCCGGCATAGCGCATCGGGTTGCGCAGCAGGGCGAGGATCAGCGCGGCCTGGTCGATCTGGCTTTCGCGCAGTTCCAGATTGGCGACCAGCAGGGCGTCCTGCAGCCACTGCATCAGCTCGGCGGCGAACACCGGGTTGCGCGAGGCGCTGCTTTCAGCGCGCGGCACCAAGGCGGCGGCCAGCTCGCCGGCGTCGACGTCGGCGTCCTGCAGGGCGCGCTGCAGCAGGCCTTGCGGGCGTTCCAGCAGGGCCAGCAGGAGGTCCTCGACGAGGATCTTGCTGCCGCCACGGGCGACGCAGCGCTCGGCGGCGCCTTCCAGGTCGCGGCGGGTTTCGGCGTCCAGCGCCTGGACGAGTTGTTGCAGGTCGAGGTTGATCATGGATTCATCGTTCCTTAATGAATGCGGCTGCCGAGAGTGACGATGCCGTCGGCGTGCTCGCGGCCGAGCCAACTGGTCCAGCCAAGGCGGCAGGGGTTGTCGGCGCCGATGCGCAGTTCGCGAATGGCGTCGTGGCGCAACTCCAGGCGCAGGTCGTAGTCCAGGGGATCGCGCAGGGTGAAGCGCACCAGGGCACAGAGCGGCTGGTAGCCGGTGCCGATGGGCAGGAATTCGTGGAAGCGCTCCCAGTCCAGCTCGCGGATGTGCACGCGGAACTTGCCGCTGCGGTCGCGCACCTGTTCGCCGAGCACCAGGTCCTCGCCGAGCCGACTGTTGGCCAGGCCCAGGCGGTTGCGCTGTTCTTCGAGGATTTCCACCTGGCGCTCCAGGCATTGCTCGATGAACAGGTCGGCGTGCTTGAAGTAGTAGCGCAGTACGGCTTCGATCAGGGCTGCCGAGTGGGCGCGCAGGCTGAGCAGGCCGAGGTAGGGCAGCAGGCGCTTCCAGTTCAGTTCCTCGGCCTGGCGCAGCTGCGCGCCACCCAGGCCGATCAGGGCGAACAGGCGCTCGGACAGCGCGTCGATGGCGCCGCTGCGGAAGCGCGCGTGGTAGCGGTACTTCTGCCAGACCGGCAGCAGCAGGCGCTGCAGGCGGTGATGGAAGAGGTCGAGGAAGTCCCGCGTCGGGTTGCCGTCCTCGCTGTCGCCCAGCGCCTGTTCGCCGTAGAACGCCGGTAGCGGCGAGCCCGAGCCGAACAGGCCGATCAGATTGATGCGCAGGCGAGCGCGCAACACGCCGTTCTCCTCGAAGAACTGCACACTGTGGATATCGCTGCCGGGGAAGCCCAGGCTCGGGTTGGCCTGGAATTCGAGGCGGTCGTAGAGTGCTTCTTCATCTTCCGCCGCGCCGGCCTCACGCAGGCGCTCGATGACCAACTGCACCGCCTGGAACAGCGAGTATTCGCGGATGTCGCGGCGCAGCCTGCTCAGAGCAGGGGCTGCTGCCCCATGCGCGGCGTCCATTGGTACACCTCTCCCTGTGTGCTTTTGACCCTCAGCTCGTGGTACGAGTTGAGGCTGGCGTAGAGCGCGAAGAATTCGTTGAGGACCGAGGCGAAGACGAACAAATCGCCCTCGCAGATGTAGCCCTCGGGATCGACCGTCAGCTCGGTGCGCAGCCCGCGCACCGGCAGTCCCCGGTGCAGGCGGTCGACGTGCTGGTGGTTGATCGATTTGAGGCCGC
Organism: Pseudomonas sp. ATCC 13867; assembly: GCF_000349845.1. Lineage (NCBI taxonomy): Bacteria > Pseudomonadati > Pseudomonadota > Gammaproteobacteria > Pseudomonadales > Pseudomonadaceae > Pseudomonas > Pseudomonas sp. ATCC 13867. Next base: position 837,841 of record NC_020829.1, read on the forward strand.
CGAGCAGGCGCTTGCTGACTTTTTCCGCGTGCTGGTCGTAGTAGCGCGGCAGGTCATAGGTTTCGAGGATCACCTTGAGTGCCTCGACGTTAGCCAGCGACAGGTAGTTCAGCGACATGTTGCTGATCAGCTTCCAGAGGAAGTCGCGGTTCAGCGGTGGCGCATAGCTGGGCGTGACGGGCGTGATGTTGCGGAAGCGCAGCGAGTCCGGCGTCTGGTCACTGGGCAGGCAGATGTCGCCCAGCTTCAGGCGGCGCGGCAGGTTCTGGTTGGTGCAGGTGAGCTCGATGGAAAGCGTCTCGTGGGACTCGTGGTCGCGGATGCCGAAGCTCAGGTAGGTGTCCAGGCCCTCGTGCAGCAGCGAGGTGCGCTGGCGCACGCTGTAGTGCGGGCGAGCGGTGGGTACGTCGAAGCTGGCATCGTGCTCGAAGGATTCGAACAACACGTAGTCCTGGTGGCCGATGCCGCCGGGGCTCCAGCCGGTGACGCTTTCCACGGCGAACACGCCGCAGTGCTGGGCATCGAACTCGGCCGGCAGCAGCAGGTATTCGTCCTGCTTGCCGTCCAGGCGAATCGGCAGCGCGTCATGCTTGAACAGGTTGACGATGGGCGTGCAGTGCAGCTTGAGGTTGTCCAGGGTCGGACGCAGGCGCTGGATGCCGCTGCGATGGATGTCGAAGCGGATTTCCAGGCCACGGGTTTCCTTGAGCTGCGCTTCGGTCAGCTCGTTCAGGCGGTCCAGGCCGAGCAGGTCGACGAACAGGAACTTGTCCTGGAAGGCGAAGTATTCCTGCAGGAAGCGATAGCCGCGGAAGGTGTTGAGCGGGTAGGGAATCATCGCCTCGTCTTCGGCGAAGCCCACCGGCTGCACGCGCTCGCCTGGCAGGCGCAAGGTCAGGGGACGATCCTGGGCGTCGAGCAGAGGTTGCTGACGCTCGTCGAGCGGCACCAGTTCGATGCTGTCGAGGTTGTTCAGCAGGCACAGGTAGAGCATCTGGCTGATGTAGCGCTCGCCCGCCAGGTACAGGCGCAGGCGCTGGAGGTCCAGCTCGCCCAGGTGGCCGGGGCAGCTCATTTCCAGGCGCAGGCTGAGGATCGCGCCTTCACCCTTGACCGAGTAGTTCACGCCGGCGGTTTGCAGCGCGGTGACTTCGGTGGGGAAGCAGGTGCGGAAGCGGCAGCTGACGTCGTCGATCGGCTTGCTTTCCACCGGCGTCTCGCGCGGCACCTGCAGAGCCGGGCCGGCGTTGGCCTGCGGGTCGAACTGCAGAATGCTGAACGCCGGCAGCGGCCGCATGTAGTTCGGCCACAGCAGGTGCATCAGCGAGTGGGTCAGCTCGGGCAGTTCGTCATCGAGCTTCTGCCGCAGGCGCCCGGTGAGGAAGGCGAAGCCCTCGAGCAGGCGCTCGACATCCGGGTCGCGCCCCGCCTGCGCAAGGAACGGCGCCAGCGCCGGACTGCGCTCGGAGAAGCGGCGTCCCAGTTGGCGCAGGGCGGTGAGTTCGCTCTGGTAGTAGTGGTTGAATGACATGGTCGATCCTTGACTCTCCGGTGGTCTGCCGGACTCTTCCTTGGTTGAGGTCAGTTCTCGTTGATGCTGTACGGAGCGTTGCTGATGAAGGTGTTCAGCCAGTTTTCCCGCCACTCGGGAACACCGATCTCGAAGCTCCGCTTCTGCTTGTCGAAGTCGATCCAGTAGGTGCCGACAGTGGTGTCGTCTTCATGCGGCCGCATGTCTGTGTAGCGGTCCTCGAAGAGCGGGGTTCTGAATACGGTATGTGGGGCCTGGCTATCTCTGATGCGCAGGTAGACGAGATTGCTCAACGGCCCCAGTGAGACCTTCTGCATCTGGAATCTTCCCGATGGGCTTTGGATCGACAGTTGGGGCTCGCGGGTAATGATCGACCGGACCGAGGCGAAAAGCGCCAGCAGGACGGCAACGGGCAGTAGAGCCAGGAGAAGGGCTTCAGGTCGGCAAGAGCCGCGTGGCAGCTCAACGGCATTCATTGATTACCCAACCTTGATATCCGTTGCTCGTCGGGTAGATGGCCCGGTTAGACGGGTAAGAGAGCTTCACTAGAGAACCTCCCGCCAGTCATCGGGGGCCGTCTGGAGAAACAGCTCTCTCTCGCTCTCTGAACGGCTTGTCCAGAAGGGAACCCAGATGTTCTCCCACCAGTATTCGAGGCTACCTTGCTTGGGCAGATTCGCCTCGATGGGATCCATGCCCGGGAATACGACCCATGGAGCCGGGGGGGCGGTGAACAGGGTGTCAAATGATCGAAGCAGGGAGATTGAGTTGGTGGTTGCCTCTACGAGATATCCACCGAACTCCTCGCGGTAGGAAAGGGCCAGTGACTCCTGATATTCGTTGTCGACTATTGACTCATTGAGTAGCTCGGTGGTCGAGAAGCGTGACTGTAAGAGAGCTAAGAATGCAGATAATTCTTCATGCCCGAGTAGCATGATCACGTAGTACGCGAAGACACCCTGCTCCCCCAGAAAACTCTTGGCTGGATAGGCATGAAACTGCTCCCCACCCCTGGTGATATCCGGGTTTTCCGGCAGGTAAGGGAAATGCGTGTCTGGTCGTTCTTTGCGTCTGGTCATTTGCTAGGGCCTATGTCGAGGGGGCGCTTAGTTGCCGTTGGCCGATCATGGGGCGCTGTGTATCTGGGCATGGCACCAGGTCCTGACATCTTCCTTTTCGAAAGCAGGACAGTGCTGGCTTTTGCTCATGACCAGGTATTCCCGACCGGGCTCGTAGGTGAAGTGGTAGTAGTTGCTGCCATCCTCGGCATAAAGCCAGTAGGAGCTCGATCCCTCGTTGATGACGTAGGGGGCGAGGGTCAGGATCGAGGCTTCTGCGGGAATGAAGTTATTTCGATCCATGAGCAGCATCAGAGCGTTGCTGGCCAGCCGCGTGAACAGCAGGACACCCAGCAGCGCAATGGCGAGGAGCAGCAGGGCAGTTCGTTTAGCGTTCATAGAAATACAGAGTCGAGGCGCCGGTCTTGGCGCGTTCCAAGAGATCCATCGCGTCACTGGCATACTTTTCCGCCAGGTGCCTGAGCCGTTGCAGGCACTGGTGCATTGCGGGGGCGGAATGCAGCCACACAGCATCAAAAAGAGAAATGACGGCGGCAGACGTGCTAGACACGTGGCGCGAGCAATCGTCCAAGCGTCAGCAGCGTTCATGGCTTTTCTAGCTCACTGGCTTTCTGCAGAGGTCTCTGAGGAAAAAGCTCGGCGTTTTGATGCAGCGAAAGTGCGTCGCCACCGTCATAGCCGATGATGCTGCTCAGCGCCTTCTCCTTGGTTGCTGCATTGAGCCTGAACCAGCCTTCCTTCCATAGGTCTCCGTTCTCATGGCGGATCTGTACGTGAAAATATGGGAGCTGCTCCTGAGTGATCTCGAAGTAAGCGCCGCCATCCGGACCGCCGCGCCATTGCGCATTGGGATAGGCACTGAGTGAATGCTCTGTGTCTGCGGAGAAGTCCATTACCAGAAAGGCCGCGGCAAGAGCGGTAAGGGCAAGAATGCCCAGGGCGGTGAACAGCCGCTGGACGTACTTCACCGGCTTGTCTTCATTGCGGTTTGGCTGGTGCGCGTCTGAACCTGGCACCAGGTGTTGGTGTCATCCTTGTCGACATAGCCCGGCTCGGCAAACTCGTCGATGGCCTTGTGCTTGCTCTGGTAGTTTTGAGCGTGTGACATGGGGCGATCCTTAGCGCTTGGTTCGCAGAGTTCAGTCAGGGCTACGGCTGTTGTGGTGCCATTGCCCGATCCAGCTCGACGCCATCATCGCGCCCAAGCTCAGAGCCAGGAGAAGTCCGCAATAGAACGATGCGCGAAGCGGGTAATGCGGTAGCAGCATCCAGGCCAGCGAGCCACACATCAGCAAGGCAATACCAATCTTCAGCGCCCGCTTGGGGGTGAGTGCCATGAGCAGGTTGGCAACTACGACATGCAGCAGCGCCAGGCGGGTAACTGCTCCAGGGGCATATCCACGGGTGTCAGCAGCACCCTGCAGCTGCTTGTAGAGAAACAGGCCGAGATCGTTGGCAAACAGGAACAGCACGCAGGCCAGCAGATGGCAGGCAAGGGCGATGATGAGCAAGGTGGAACGCTTCATTTCGTCTACTTCCAGATTCCATAGAGGCTGACCGATGTCGCATCGACGGGGCTGGTCAGATGGGCATTCCCGGTGGGTGCGAAAACGGCTTCATTCACTTCGTAGGTCTGGGGGTAATCCGCGCCCATGGTGGTCAATTCTCTCTTGACCAGACGGTGGTTTTCCTTCGCCCACAAGGCCCCTCGGAGGACCATGTAATTGTCATATTCGTTGGTGGGATCGCTCGACCCGAAGAGTGTGCCATCTCCCCAGGAAATGCCGGTCTTGACGGTTTCCCTAATGGCATCGTCCGCGCTGCCCTGGCGCGCGTAGTACATCTTGTAGGTGTCGACCGCGAACGGTATCTGTCCGATGGCGTCAGTCCAGTACGGATCACCTCCGACCATCACCAGCAGGTAGCCTGCGCCGCCGTCAGGAGCCTGCTTCCAGTCCCCGGAAAGTCCGCTGTAGTACTTCATTGATGGGCGGTCGACCTTCGCGAAATCGATGATCTGCTGCCAGGTAAAGTGCTTATATGACTGGTAGGTCGGTGTTCCTGGCGTGGTCGACTCGGGGTTGGTCCAGACTCGGGCGCGGTAGTTGTCTGCGAGCGGTTCAAACCACTGTGTCCGGGTCGCGTACAGTTGCCTGGCTGTCAGAATGCGAAAGCTCTGATCACCCGGATTTGGCGTCAGTGCGAACAGCGGCAGGCCGCTGGACGCGGTGACCAACCAGACCGATGGCATCGGTTGCATCTTGGGCTGTTTACTCTGAGCCGGTGTCGAGTCGGCCTTGAGCTTGAGCGCGGTCCTTTGCGTTGCCGTGTCGGTTTCGAAGGTGTACAGGCGGCCGCCCAACGGGATCTGAGTTTCCATAGGCTCACTCTCCCCAGACGTACAGAGTCAGCGTATCGGCGCTTTCGCCAGTACTGATCAGGCTTGTTTTCCCCTGGGAACAGGTCACCCCGATCTGTTCCTTACCGTTGGAGGACAAGAAGCGGTAGCTCAGATTGGCGAGGCCTTGCCCGGAATCGTCATGCAGCAGGCACTGGCAATCGAATCCCCCGAGGCTCAATGGCGAAGGGGGAGTGAAAGGCGCCGCCGCATGGCTCGTCCCGATCACCACCGTCCCCGATCCACTCACCACCACGTTCCCATGGCTGCCGACGGTCCCGACCGTGGCCGCCGGCATGCCATTGATCAGCACATTGGGGATCACGTTGCTCGCCATGGCGCCGCCACAGGCGGATGGGTCGCCCTGGCGCGCGGCGGGCAGGCCCTCGAACAGCACGTCGGGCGAGCCGGCGGCGATCGGGTTGGTGCCGTGCCCCGGCAGCGGGCAAGCCGTCGGATCACTGAGGCGGGCGGCGGGTTTTCCGGACATGGGGTGCTCCTTACTGGACCTTGACCTGTCCGCTGCCGTCTAGGCTGGCGGAGAAGCTGACCTGGCGGCGGAGACCGTCGACCTCCAGCAGGCCTTCGATGGCGAAGGCCAGGTTCAGCGGGTCGTGGTCGCGTGGCAGGGATATGACGCGAACCGCGGATAGGCGGGGCTCGTACGCTTCGATGAAGCGCTCGATGGCCGTGCGCGCCTGGTTCAGCGAATCGTGCAGGCTCAGGCGCATGTCGTTCAGGTCGGGCAGCCCGTAGTCGGGCAGCGTCTGCACGCTGCCCGCACGGGTGCTGAGCATTTTGGCCAGATGGGCAGCCACCGAGGCCATGGCGGCCACCTCCGGGCTCCAGCCGGAACGCTCGGCGGCTTCGCCGCCCAGGCGCTCGAACAGACTGCCGTATCCTTTCATCGCTCAGTTCCTGCTCATTCCTTGTCGAGCTTGCCGACCAGCGACAGCGTGAAGTCCGCACCCATGTACTTGAAGTGCGGGCGCACGCTCAGGCTGACGCGGTACCAGCCCGGTTCGCCCTCGACGTCACTGACGATCACCTGGGCGGCGCGCAGCGGACGGCGGCTGCGGACTTCGGCGCTGGGGTTCTCCTGGTCGGCCACGTACTGGCGGATCCACTTGTTCAGCTCAAGCTCCAGGTCGGTACGCTCTTTCCACGCGCCGATCTGCTCGCGCTGCAGCACCTTCAGGTAGTGGGCCAGGCGGTTGACGATGAACAGGTAAGGCAGCTGGGTGCCGAGCTTGTAGTTCAGCTCCGCGGTCTTGCCTTCCTCGCTGATGCCGAAGAATTTCGGCTTCTGCACCGAGTTGGCGGAGAAGAACGCGGCGTTGTCGCTGCCCTTGCGCATGGTCAGGGAGATGAAGCCTTCCTCGGCCAGCTCGTACTCGCGGCGGTCGGAGACCAGCACCTCGGTGGGGATCTTGGTCTCGATCTCACCCATGCTTTCGAAGTGGTGCAACGGCAGGTCTTCCACCGCGCCACCGCTCTGCGGGCCGATGATGTTCGGACACCAGCGGAACTTGGCGAAGGAGTCGGTCAGCTTGCTGGCGAAGGTGAACGCCGTGTTGCCCCACAGGTAATGCTCGTGGTCGTTGGCGACGTTCTCCTTGTAGACGAAGGTCTTCACCGGGTTGTCTTCCGGATCGTACGGGTTGCGCAGCAGGAAGCGCGGCACGGTCAGGCCGACGTAGCGGGAGTCCTCCTGTTCGCGGAAGCTCTGCCACTTGGCGAATTGCGGGCCTTCGAAATGGTCCTTCAGGTCCTTCAGGTCCGGCAGGCCGGTGAAGCTGTCCAGGCCGAAGAACTTCGGACCGGCGGCGGAGATGAACGGCGCGTGGGACATGCTCGAGACGCTGGCCACGTACTGCATGGTCTTGACGTCAGGAGCGCTCGGCGAGAAGTAGTAGTTGGCGACGATGGCGCCGACCGGCTGGCCACCGAACTGGCCGTACTCGGCGGTGTAGATGTGCTTGTAGAGGCCGGACTGGACCACTTCCGGGGAGTCCTCGAAGTCGTCCAGCAGGTCCTGCTTGGAGACGTTGAGGATCTCGACCTTGATGTTCTCGCGGAAGTTGGTGCGGTCGATCAGCAGCTTGAGGCCGCGCCAGGAGGATTCCAGGGCCTGGAACTCGGCGTGGTGGAGGATCTCGTCCATCTGCTGGCTGAGCTTGGCGTCGATCTCGGCGATCATGCGGTCGACCAGCGCCTTCTTGACCTGCTCGCCCTGGTTCTGCGGCTTGAGCAGTTCTTCGATGAAGGCCGATACGCCGCGCTTGGCGATGCCATAGGCTTCGTCGTCGGGGGTCAGGCTGGTCTCGGCGATGATGCGGTCGAGAATGCCGTACTCGACGCCGGCCCCGGTGGTTTCCTGTACTGCGCTAGTGCTCATGTGTTGGCTTCCTTTTCAGTTGCTGGCTCAGGCGTCCTGCTTATCGGTGAGGCCCAGCTCACCCAGTACGCGGTCGCGCGAATCGTCGTCGGCGAGCACGCTTTCGATGGCCTTGCGGAAGGCCGGCGCATTGCCCAGCGGGCCCTTGAGGGCGACCAGGGCGTCGCGTAGCTCCATCAGTTTCTTCAGCTCCGGTACCTGTTCCACCAGGCTCGCCGGGTTGAAGTCCTTCATCGAGTTGACCTTCAGCGAGACGCCCAGCTCTTCGCCGGCGGCTTCGTCCTGCAGACGGTTGGGGACGTTGAGGGTCAGGCTCAGTTCCTGCTTGGCCAGCACTTCGTCGAAGTTGTTCTTGTCGATGCCGATCGGCTTGCGATCCTCGACCTTGCGGTCGTCGGCGCGCTGAGTGAAGTCGCCGAGAACCAGCAGCTTCAGGGGGAGCTCGAGCTCTTCCTGAGCGTTGCCGGTGGCGGGCTTGAAAGTGATGTTGACGCGTTCCTTGGGGGCGACCGAGCCTTCTTTGGCCATGGACTTTTCTCCTTTGCGTTAGCGGCCCTAGGGCCTAGTCGAGCACCACTTCGAGATCGAGGTGGCACAGCCTGCGATAGACCTCGTCCTTGCGTTCGCGAACGCTGTGGTTCTGCGGCAGCAACTCGCAGCAGGTGTGCAGCAAGTGCAGCACCTCGAGGGCGAGATCGGGTTCCCATTGGTGCAGGGCGGATTCCTGCAGTTGTTCGTCGAGGGCCTCCAGCTGGGTCTTGGCCAGCTCGTACTTCTTCGCCTGCTGGCACAGGCGCGCCATGCTCAAGTGCCAGAAGAAACGTTCACGGCCGCCCTGGGCGCCCTGCAGGCCTTGTTTGAGGCGTTGCACGGCGCTTTTGAGCCCTTCCCTGCGCAGTAGCGGCACAGCCTCTTCCAGGGCCAGTTCCCAGGCGGACGACTCCGTGGTGGTGGCGACTTCGCGTGGCGCGGAGGGGGTCTGCAGGTGCGGCATCACATGGGAACTGATCCAGGCGCGAGTGGCCGGCTCGGCGAAGGGGTTGCCGTCGAAGAACTTCAGCTCGACGACACCGGGCAATCGCTGCAGAAACAGCGCGAACTGGATCTCCACCTCGCGCATCGCCGCCTCGGCATCGAGCGCCTGCAGGCATTCCCAGGCCAGGCGCTGGCCGTCGAACCAGAAGGGCGCGCGCGCCAGGCTGGTTTCCAGATCGACCAGCAGGTCGGCGTAGTGGCCCTGCTCGAAGCGTTCGCTGTAGGAACGCAGCTTGTCGGGGGGCAGGCTGCGCAACGCGGTGGTCTGCTCGGCGTTGCGCTCGGGAAGGCTGTCAATCGGCAGCCAGAGCAATGTTCGGTTCAGGCGTAGGGCGCGCAGGTCGGTGGCCTTCTGGCGCAGCCACCAACTGCACAGGGGGCGGGCGTTGTCCTGCTGGATACGCAGCGCCTTGTGTGCGTCCTTCTCGTTCTCGATGGCGCTCACTGGGGCAAGGAGGTTGGTGGCCGCTTGCTTGACCTGGGCGACCACTGCTCCCACCGAGCCCGGTTCGGGCTGGCCCTGGGAAGCGCGCTGGATCATCTCGTCCACTCGCCGGCATAGTGGCAGCATCAGCGGCGCTTCGCTGTTCAGGCGTGCCGTCAGGCATTCGTCCAGGCTCCGCAGCTGTTCCGCCAACTGACGGAACAGCTGCAATTGTTCCTTGATCGCCAGACTCTCGTTGAACAGTGGCTCCAGTCGTGGAATCAGCCAGCCGATAGCGGCGGCGCGGGTCCTGTCCTTGCGTGGGTGCACCTCGTCCCAGTGCTTCTCGCATAGCTGCAGAAGCGTGGCCAGGCCAGCCTGCAGGCCAGCGAAGGATTCGCGTTGCTGCAGGGCCCAGGTCATCCAGGCGGCGATGCGCAGATCCTTGGACTGGGTACGGAGAATGCCCTCGCTGACATCGATGACCTTCTGCCAGTCCACCAGACCGTTGCCATGCAGAGACGAGGTCTTCGCGAGCTCCGTCTCCAGACTCTCGTATTCGGGCGAGTAGCGTACGTCCTCGCCCGCGAAATCTCCTGCCGATATTGGAGTAGCGGCCAGCTCGAGATAATGCGATACGAGTTTCTTGGAATGGCTCATCTCTGCGATCGTCCCTGATGCGGCAGAACTCTGGATATAGGAAGTTTCCGATTTGCGATACGGAAAAGGAGCAGTTTCGGATGGTCCATCGTTCTCTGATGGAGAGATACTGCGGTGCGCATAGTGCAGTTTTTTGCACATGATGGCGTGTAAGATATTTGCTATTTTATCTGTAGTCCTGCGGTGCTTCACATAATGACTGTGAGCGCTTTGGCAAAGTGCCAGTATTTGAGTGATGGCTCTAGGACGGTGCTTGCAGCGATCTTCAGATGATTTTTGATGGTCTGAGCCAGCCCTGATTTCATGATTTGCCTTCTTGAGAATGTATGGATCAGGGCGGTTGTAATAATTCTTCTGCTCGTCTTCTGAAGAGAATCATGTGGGTTGTTCTGTGCAACTTTCTGCCAGCCGGTTGGGTGTCTTATCAGGTCGCCGATCAGTGTTTTCGGGGCCTCTCGGGGGTATGGCAAAAAGTTGCACAGCTGTCGGCAAGTTATTGCTAGAAAGTTAAGATTTTAAGGCGGAAAACCTGAAGATATTGTTTGTGATAACTCTGGATCGCTAGTGTTCAGGCGCTTTCGATCTTTCTGGCATGCAACTTGTTAGAGGCTTGGTTACCCACGGTGTCATGTGACCCCTGGGCCCATCACTTCATCATGGCAAGGAGCGCTTTCATGCCAACACCCGCGTATCTGTCCCTCGAAGGCACCAAGCAAGGCCTGATCACCGCCGGCACCTTCACCGAGGACTCGGTCGGCAACATCTTCCAGGAAGGTCACGAAGACCAGGTTCTGGTTCAGGCCTTCAACCACCAGGTCATCATTCCGCGTGACCCGCAGTCCGGCCAGCCGACCGGTCAGCGCGTGCACAAGCCGCTGATGATCACCAAGGTTTTCGACAAGTCCTCGCCGCTGATCTTCAACGCCCTGACCTCCGGCGAGCGTCTGAACAAGTGCCGCCTGGAGTGGTACCGCACCTCCTCCACCGGTACCCAGGAGCACTACTTCACCATCGAGCTGGAAGATGCGGTGATCGTCGACGTGCAGTCGCGCATGCCGAACTGCCAGGACCCGAACATGGCGCACTTCACTCACCTGGAAGACGTCTACTTCACCTACCGCAAGATCGTCTGGACCCACGAAGTCTCCGGCACCTCCGGCTCCGACGACTGGCGCACCCCGATCTCTGCCTGATCCGCAGCGATCGACGTCCCACGCATCGGCCAGGCTTTCCTGGCCGGTGCTCTTTACCGGCCCGCGTTACCGGCATGCCCCCGCCAGGATGGCAGCTCGGATGACCGGCCACCTGCGCAGAGGAACAGCGGATGTTCGCCCCGGCCAACCAGACTCATTTCAGCCTGAGCATCGAAGACGCCAGCAGCGATCTGCAGGTGCTCGAGTTCACCGGGCGAGAGGCCCTGAACCAGCCCTTTCACTTCGAACTCGAACTGGTCAGCGACAACCCTGCGCTGGAGCTGGAAAGCCTGCTGCACAAGGCCGCCTACCTGGCCATCGGGCAGGATGGAGCCGGCATTCATGGCCAGGTCTACCGGGTGTCCCAGGGCGAGTCCGGCAAGCGCCTGACCCGCTACCAGGTCAGCCTGGTGCCGCGCCTGGCCTACCTGGCCCATCGCTTCAACCAGCGGATATTCCAGCAACTGAGCGTGCCGCAGATCATCGGCAAGGTACTGGAAGAGCATGGCATCCTCGCCGACGCCTATCGCTTCCAGCTCGGCCCGACCGTCTATCCCAAGCGTGACTATTGCACGCAGTACGACGAGTCCGACCTGCACTTCATTCAGCGCCTGTGCGAAGAGGAGGGCATTCACTACCACTTCGAGCACAGCGCCCAGCAGCACTTGCTGGTCTTCGGCGACGACCAGACCTGCTTCCCGAAACTGGCCCCACTGGCCTACCAGCAGGATTCCGGCCTGGTGGCCGACGTACCGGTGGTCCGCCGCTTCGGCCAGCGCCTGGAAACCCGCACCAGCCGCACGACCCGCCGCGACTACCATTTCGAGAAGCCTCGGCTCGACCTCGAAAGCGCCGCCCGCAGCGACGTCAAGCCGGACCTCGAAGACTACGACTACCCCGGCCGCTTCACCGACCGCGAGCGCGGCAAGCACCTCAGCCAGCGCGCGCTGGAGCGCCACCGCAGCGACTTCGTCCTCTGCGAAGGGCGCAGTGACCAGCCCAGCCTGCGCAGCGGGCATTTCCTCTCGTTGACCGGGCACCCGCGCGCCGACTGGAACGACCTCTGGCTGCTCACCGAAATCCACCACGAAGGCAAGCAGCCCCAGGTGCTGGAAGAATCCATCAGCAGTGACACCACCGAGCTCAAGGACGACTTCCATCAGGGCTATCGCAACCGTTTCGCCGCCACGCCTTGGAACGTGCCCTATCGCCCGCCGCTGGAGCATCCGAAGCCGCGCATCCTCGGCAGCCAGAGCGCCGTAGTGACCGGTCCCGCCGGGGAGGAAATTCATTGCGACCCGTACGGCCGGGTCAAGGTGCAGTTCTTCTGGGACCGCGAGGGGCAGGCCGACGACAAGACCAGTTGCTGGCTGCGTGTCGCCTCCAGTTGGGCCGGCAAGCAGTTCGGCGCCATCGCCATTCCGCGCGTGGGTATGGAGGTGCTGGTCAGTTTCCTCGAGGGTGATCCGGACCAGCCGCTGGTATCCGGCTGCCTCTACCATGCCGAGAATCAGGTGCCGTACGAGCTGCCGGCGAACAAGACCCGCAGCCTGTTCAAGACCAACAGCTACCCTGGCGGCGATGGTTTCAACGAACTGCGTATCGAGGACCGCAAGGGCCAGGAGCAGATATTCGTCCACGCCCAGCGCGACTGGGACGAGAACATCGAGCACGACCAGCGCATCCGCATCGGCCATGAACGCCACGACACGGTCGAGGCGAACACCTACAGCGAGTTCAGGGCCGAAGAGCACCACACCACCCACGGCGACCGCAAGGTCGAACTGCGCAGCGACGATCATCTCACCGTCGGTAACAACCAGCACCTCAAGATCGGCACCGGCCAGTTCGTCGAGGCCGGCCAGGAGATTCATCTGTCCGGCGGCCTGAAAGTGGTGATGGAAGCGGGCAGCGAACTGACGCTCAAGGCCGGCGGCAGCTTCGTCAAGCTGGATGCCGGCGGCATCACGCTCAGCGGCGCCACGGTGAAGGTGAACAGTGGCGGCAGTCCCGGAAGCGGGGCGCCGGCGGTGCCGTTGTTGCCGGGGCCATTGCAGCAGGCGGATGCGGACAAGCCCGGACTTCCCCTTGAGGCGTTGGTGAAGCAGATGCTGGTATTCAGACAAAGTCGGTCTGGCATTTGTGAGGTGTGTGAAGCCGCCAAGGCGCAGGGAGCACAAGGATGAGCGACAAGCATTTTTCGGGAGCCCTGTTGTTGGACGGAGCGGCTTTCGACGACGTAACGCGGTGGACCTATGACCATTATTCCGACGTTACTCCGCTACTCCTGTTTCGCGGGACCGATTACGCGCCAATCGCCGAGGCGGGACCTGTCCTTATCGGCACCTCACCGGGCAGTCCAATCCATCGCCACTGGCAGTCAGGTAGCAACGGGCTTTCGGATGCGGTTTGGCTGGAAAGCACGACGCCGACGCAGGTGCTCTTCGCATCGCTGCAAAGACGCTCGCGCGTGTTGGCTCCGGATGGACGCGAATTCTGGCTTCGGCTGGGGATTGCTGGTCCATTGCGCAACGCATGGAAAGCAGGGCTGCAATGGCCGGATGGCTTCTGGTACGGGGTTAGCCGGGTCTGGCTGCATCACGAGGGGATCACGCATTGTGCCTGGGACAATCCAATACCTCGATTCGACTGTACACGGCCAACCACTAACCCGTTGGAGGCGCAATTAGTTCTCGACTGGCCCCTGCTCCAGGCTCTTTCAGTGACTGATCCACAGGAGGTGGACTAATGGCCGCTACCAACAACTTCAAGCCTGCAGCATGTCCGCTGTTGAGTGCCGTCTGGCCGGTGAGGTATGCAATCGGTACGACTCCTGCCGTCGATACTTCCGCCTTCTCCTTGCCGCCCCTGACGGGCAACTTCCCGCCGTTGGGCGATGCCTATGGCGGCGGGGCGGGGCAACCGCTGAACTACACCGCGAGATTGCTGAGGGACGGTTGGCTTTATGTCTGGCAACAAGGACAAAAACGCTTGCTGGAGTATCAGGTCAAGGCCGCTCAACTGACGGAAACGCCTCGCGGCGGAAAAGTCATTGATGCCAGCGCCCGTCCTTATCTTCTGGCTCCTGCCGGCGCACCGCTAGGCCTTGTCTGGTCTCCTGCACAGTGGAGCGATGCACAGTTCAATGCGACAAAAAACGATTCCAAGGTTCGCCAGCGGATCATGCGAACCCTGACGCCCGGCGCGGCCCCGTTCAGTGGAAAACCCGAGGCAATACGCTCTTCCCTGGGCGATTACCTGTTGCCCAAAGGCTTCCTGTGGAGCTGCGAGGCATCCTCCAAGGCGCCGATCTGGGAGCGAACCTTGGCTGATATGGGGCGTTGCGAGCAGCAGGCTTATGCAGTGGTGGACGACGCATGGGGGGTGTTGCTCGATCTGGCCTCATTGCTGCGGTTGCGCAAAACCGGATTCGATGCGTTTCGTACCCAGCACTCCGAAGAGTGGGCGATCGCCGATGTACTCAAGCAACTCAGCGACAGCGACGGTCAGTTGCGCAAGAACATGCCGAGCATGACCCGCTACGACAAACTCCAGGCTGCCTGGAAGCAGCAGCAGGATGAAGAGGCCGCCTATACGGCCGACATGCGTCGTCTGGCCGGGCTCTGGGTAAGTTGGTTCGAGACGTTGGGTCAGAAGACTCCGGCGAGTCTTGAAACGGCGTGCGGCCACTTCGATATTAGCCAGCCGGAGGCCCGCGCCTTGCTGGAGGCTAATTTCGCAGCTGGCTGTCTGGGGCCCGCAGAGACTTCCCTGGGGGTAAAGTCTCTGACCAGTGCACTGGACTACTCCACGCTCGGTGGCGCAAAACCTTGGTTGCTCTGGGCAGTCCTGGGACTCTACGAGCGCGCGAGCGTGCCTGAACTCAAGACGCTGCTCGATACCGGGGACAACCTCAACGACAACCTTGGCGCCACGACTCAGTCCGGTGCTCAGATGGGGCGCGCATTGGCCTTCACGGCGATGATCAACCATGCCGCCAACAAGCTCTCTCAACGAAAGCTGGCCGATGCTTCGGAGGCGTTGCTCATCGCGCTATCGCCGGTGGCAGGTGTGTATCTGCACAACGCCAATGGTGAGCAACCATTGAATGCTGCGGCCAAGGCGTTCATGGTGGCTTCTCTTGCGCGTAGTGGCCAGAGGCTTGCCGTACATGCCGCCGAGCCGCGCCAGATCGGCGAGTGGTTCAGCGAGCAGATGGGAACCCGCTCCCAGCTACCGAAGAAATTCAAACTCACACCGCTGGCGGGAGCGGTGAAGGAAGCGCTGCCGTTCTTCCATCTGGTTCCGGCTCAGGCGGCGCAGACGGCCAAGTTGCTGCCTTTGAATTCGCAACTGGCCGCAGTCCATCCTCGGGATTTGCTTAGTATGAGTAAGGAGGCTGTGAATCGGGCTCCGCTCAAATGTCTACTAGTGATGATGGCCGGGTGGAATCTGACAGTGAGCGGTAAGCAGCTCTATGATTCGGCCTCGGTTAAGGGGCTGTTCAATGCTGCTAGTAGTGGCTTTGGGGTGCTTTCCGCTGGGAGTGCGACTCTCCAAAAGGTTGTTGAGCTGAACTGGGAGGCCGCGGTAAAGGCTTCAGGAAAAATGTCAGTCTCCGCCCAAGTGACCTTGGCCAATGCGCTGGGAGTAGGGGCTGGCACTCTGGCCTTGCAAGGCATCGTTTCTGGATTGGATACCGTAATCTACGGCATGGAAGTGCTGGAGGCTTATCGCGCCGGCGATCTCGACACCGCAGCGATCAATGCCGGGCTGGCAGTTGCCTCTGCCGCCAACCTGACGCTGATGGTACAGGCCTTCCGGGCTTACCGTGCTGCTCGTGCCGCAGTTCTAGCCGGAGAGGCCGTAGCCATGGCGCGAGGGCTTGGTGTAATGCCCCATCTTGCGCCGAAGGCGCTGGGTCTGGCGCTGACAATTTTTGCGGGTGTATTTGTTCGCCTTTATACAAAGGACACCCCCTTGGAAGCGTGGGTAAAAGGCACCCGCTTCGGCACGAGCCCTGCCGAGTGGGCAGGCAGCTACACCAAGTGCATGCTGGAGTTCTACAAAGTGGTGTTCCCGGTAAGTTTTGACGCTTATCGTCTCAATGAGCTCAATCCCTATACCGGAATGGTGCAAAGCACTTACCTGCTTCTACGCCTCCCCGGGCAAGTATCGTTGACTGATGAAATGATCCACTTCAAAGGGGAAGAAGTCTGGGGCGGCTTTTTTGGCTTCGGTAGTCGAAAGAAGTCCGTTGAGTGGAGCGGCAGCGATTTTGACCTGCATGGCGGGACTCGCGTACACACTGAACCGGGCGTAGCGACGTACCGACGTGTCTATCACGAGGAAAAAGGGCAGGAGCTCAATCAGATCAATGGGCAACTCACTTATTATCCTGTCCCAGGGATGGCCTTGCCGCCGATTACCATCGAGGAAGCTGCGTGGATATGAGTTTCAGCCAATTGCTACAGCAAGCTCGTTTGAAGTTCGGCCCAAACCCGATGGAGATTCTGGCGGCCAATCAGCCTACTGGCGAGACCCCGATGGAGTTGTTTCTGGTTGAACAGCACTCTCCCGAGTATCTGGCGATCAGCACTGGAGGGGAGTCGGATAGAGGTCTCCTAACCGGGGTGATGGGCGGAGGCAGCCTAATGGTTTGCGGTGGACTATCGCTTGCCATGATCCTCGGTGGAAAGTGGTATGCCTTATCGCTGCTGCTAGCTCTTGGTCTTCCGATGTTCCTGATTCCTTTTGCTTGGGAAACTCTGCGGCCCTTGTCGCTTCCTATCATCTTCAATCGCCGCACTCGTGAGGTTTATTTCGAGCAAGGCGACGTGCTCTATCACACGCCATGGGACGATATCCGTGCGATAGCCGGCGAGTTCATGATTGTCGGCCCACAGATGGGTGGTATGCGTTGCGCCTCACTGGAGGTGCTGATGCACCGCTTCGAGCATCCCCAGGAGCAGATTCTGGTCAGCCTCGGGTTGCCAATGGGCAAGACGCTATCGCTGCAGAAGAGCCTCTGGGAATACATCCGGGCTTATATGAACAACGGTCCGTGGTTCGACAAGGACGGCCAGCACAGCGAGTCCGATGCCTACGTGAAGAGCCTGTTGTCAGTGCGGATCAAACGTACCGACTGGCACAAATACACTCTGGAGAAAATCCGCAAGGACAAGAGTGAAAATCAGGGTAAGAACTATCTGGGCGGACTGGATGCTGCAATGCTGATTGGCAACCTGTTCTTCTATCCCATTAATTGGGTTCACGAATTCACCAATCGTGTCGCTAAGCGTCGTCCTCGTAAGGGATGGCCGGAAGTGGTGCGGGAGCGTCTCCGTCCTGATGGTCCTACTACTCGGCTGATCGATCTTGAGCATCAAACGCCTGATTGATTTCTCAGTAGTTGCCGCCCCTGATGACGTCTTATTCCGCCAACTGTCGGCAATTTGCTTTGCCAGGGAATTACGGAGTTCAAAGCGTGAGTGCACAGGAATCCTGCACCCTCTACGGTCCAGCGGCACATCGTGCCAAGAGCATCCCATCGCTGGCGCCTGCCGTCGATGAGCCGAGCGGCGTTTTCGACATTCCGCTGAAGTGGGGACATTACGCCAGGCTGGACTCGCCCGTAGAGAACCAACTGCAATTGGAGGACGGTAAACACTTGCTCTATGAGAAGCAGGAGAAGGACGGGAGACCACTGCTCTCACCTTGCGACGCCGAGCGCTGGCGCTTCGACAACACAGGGTCGACGATCATTCCCAAACTGATCTTTCTGCTCAAACTGGCCTGCGCTGGTTTCCCTTGGGTTTGCTGGAGTGTCAAGGTCGCGATGATTCTCCGTGAGCAGAACGCAGGGTGGGAGTCGCTGGCCACGTTCATTGGAGTGGCCGGAGCGTTCCTGGGAATTGCATTGATGGGTGCGCGAAGGCTCTACGCCTTGCTGGCTTTATCCTTGGGAGCGCTGCTTACGGCCTCTTTCATTGCGTGGCAGCAACAGGCTCTTGGGGGCTATTGGTCCGAGCAGTCGGCTTTCTGGTGGGGTGTAGCTCTAGGTCTGATGGGGGGCGTCGGCACAGATGCCTTGATGACCCTGTACGCCTTCTGCTACCGCCACGACGGCAGCGAATTTAACCGCCGCGACGGCATGCTGCGCATGGCCCGCAGCTGGTGGCGCAAGCCCTTCGTGGCGCCCTTCTACGAATTCGACCCCACGCTGCAACTGCAGATTCTGCCCCACGGTGGCCGGGACTACGTGCTGTGGCTGCGGCACCGCTACACCAGCAACAAGCTCTGCCTGGCGTTCAAGATCCACAGCCTGGGCCTGGACCGGGAAAACACCCTGGCCGTCTGGGACACCCTGCAGCGCTACATGGACGTCGAACAGCCGCTGCCGGACCTGCCCATCCTGGAACAGAGCCGCCATCTTGATCCGGTTACCGCTGCCCACGATGCGGCCATCCAGCGTCCGCCCCGCTACTGGCGCAACATCGATGCCAAGGCCTGGTCGCGGGGAGCGGGGCGGGACCTGCGTGCCAAGGTGGCGGCTTATCCCTGGCAGCAGGAACCCTGTATCCGCGAGCCCCATGTCGCCCCGCAACTCAGCGTCGAAGCCTATTACCGAAGCCAGGAGGCCAAGGGTATCGTCGCGACGCCCAAAGGGGATGATTTCGACGATATCCATCGTGGCTGAGTGGTCTATGACGGCCGCCTGAGCGTCAATAGCCCGGTTGCTGATCCCCTGATGCTCTGCCACCAGCTTGAGCATCCTCAGCGATTCGAACGGCGCATCCACCACGAACCAGTTCGCCAGCCACGATGGCAGGTTGCCGCCGGGTTCGCCGCGCATCTGGTAGGTGACTTCGGTGAGCTTCGAACTCCGGGGAGCATCCGCCAGGAGCCGGGCAGTACCGGCACGCGGATACGGCCTTGCACCGGCAGGATGTAGTCTGGCGCCGCCTGCAGGTGGCGACTCATGCCGCCGTCCGGGGTTTCTTCGGTGGTCACCTGTAGCACCGGGTCGAGGGGCCCGCGGGTCAGGGGAGCTTGGGGTCCAGGTAACCCAGATGGCTTCGTCGCTGTACTTGAGCAGGCGCATCCGCGCTCAGGCATAGAGCGGCTCCCCAGGGTGGCGACATCGGCCTTCACCAGGGTAACGCCACGGAAACTCTTGTAGCGCGAGCCGAGCTCCGTGCTGAGGAGACGTGGACGCCATGCGCTTCTTTCGCCTATTTCGATCTGCCCGACCATCGCCAGTTAAAAAGTCAGCGTGTAATCGCGCTGACCACGGCGCACACCGTCTGCCATAGGAGTTGTCCGCTGTGATCAACTGAATCCCCGCAAGCTCGATTGCCGGAGCCTTGGCAGTTACACCACCTCCTGGGACGCGATCCAACTGGATGGCATGATTCAGTGGCTGCATGAGGATTTGGGGCAAGGTTCGTACCGCCACCGTGGGCTGAAGCTGCCGAAACGCAATAACCCAGCAGATGCATGAGCGGACCAGCGAGCGCCATCCGGATAGCGTCGCTGGTCTGCGCTTATCGTTCTCGCCGTATACCTACGGCTGGAGAGGCGTCGCCGGTTGCCTGCCTCGGTGGCCTCAGAACGTACTGCTGAATTTCAGGCCCGCGACCCAGGCATCGTCGATCTCCTTTACGCCACCGGGGTAGCGGACGTACTGAAGGTTCGGGCGGATGGTCAACCAGTTGGTGGCATGGATACCGTAGAACAATTCGGCGTTGTACTCGTCATGCGGGAGCGGCAGGTAGCGAGGGTCGGAGTAGTCGGAGACGCCGTTGACCTGATTGGCGATGGCCTGGCGCTGGCGATAGTCGGAGCTGGCGTGGATTTGCGAGAAGCCCAGGCCCAGAGTGTCCTTGGGACGGGCATCGAAGGGGCCGGCGTAGGTCGCGCCGAACTGGATGAAGCGACTGATGGGATTGCTTTCCTCGTCATGCACCGTGAGGTTGGCGAACAGGCTGAGCCCGCGGGCGTTGCTACCACCGCGCGAAGTGATCTGCTGTTGCGCCACCAACCAGTAGGCCCGTTTGCTGCTGTGCTGGCGGAAGTCGCCGCCGCTCAGTGGCTGCGGGCGGCCATCGGTGCCTTCGAGCACGTCATCGGCATCGGCGCTGCTGTGGAAGGCACCGATCCGATACTCGCCAGGCAGCCCGGCGAAACTGGGCTTCCACAGCAGCTCCACGGGAATCAGCGTGCCTTTGGTACCGCTGCCGCTGAGTTTGAAGCCGTTGCCGGTTTCCAGGTTGGAGGGGTTTTGCTCGTAGGCGCCGATCTGCACGAACCATTGGGGAGCGAACTCATACTTGATCCGCAGGCCCCACTGGCTGACCGGCCAGTTGTACCAGACGCCGCCATCCCAGGCGCCAATCTGCGAGCCGCAGAACGCGAGGTTCTGGAAATCGCAGGGGAAGCTGTTGAAGTCTTCCGCCTCGCCCATGCGCCCGGCCTTGATATCCAGGCGGTCGTCGAAGAAGCGTCTGCTCATCCACATCTGCGTCAGCCGCCAGGTCTGGCCGCGCCCGTAGACTTCCTGCACCTGGCTGAAGCCGGCGGCGCGGGGGTCGTTGATGCGATCGCTGGAGAGGCTGTTGCCATTGCGCTCGGTGACGGTCAACTGAAAGTCCGTGGCGTTCCAGCCGAAGATCTTTTGCAGGTCGAGGTGCGTACCCAGGGTTACCTGATCGGTGTAGCGGGCGGTGCGGTCGTTATCGTAGCCGCCGCCGAGGTTGGCCGCCGCCTCGCCGGTGTAGCCGAAGGTGAAGTCGTAGCCCTGTTCGAGCAGCTTGCTGCGTGTTCCACCCCAGTCGCCGAGCATCCACGGCGAGTCGCTGGAAAAGGCTTCGGCGGCATGCAGGGGCAAGGCGCCGATCAGTAGGCCGAATGAGGTTAGCAAAGGTAGTACGGGTAGTTTTTTCATTATTGTTCCCTGGGTCTTATGGGCATGAGCCGTTTTTACAGACAGCCGGCTCCCTGGCCTGTCGTAGAGGCCGGACCTGGTCATTGTGTCGAGGGGGAGTCAGTGCGCCCGGTGGCTCCAGCCGAACCAGGCGACGATGGCGAAACATGCCAGCGGCAGGCTATAGGCGGCTGCGGTATTCATCTGGTCGGCGATGCTGCCCATCAGATAAGGCATCAGGGCTCCGCCGACGATGGCCATGATCATGAACGAACTGGCGCGCTTGGTATGTGGGCCGAGGTTCTTGAGCCCTATCGCGAAGATGGTCGGGAACATGATCGACATGAAGAAGAACAGGGCGATCAGGGCGATCACCGCCGCGCCGTCGACACCCGCTACGACCAGCCCGCAGAGCGCCATGCTGATCAAGGCGTATATCGTCAGGAGGCGTGCCGCCGCGATGTAGCCCATCAGCCAGGTGGTGAAGAAGCGCCCGAACATGAAGCTGAGCATGGCCATCGACAACAGGAAAGAGGCTTTCTGGCTGCCGATGCCGGCCCAGTGCTCGGTGACGTAGTTGATGAAGAACGCACCGACACCGACCTGGGCCGCGACATAGAAGAATTGCGTGGCCACCCCGGCGACGAAGTGCTTGTGCTGCCAGAGCGTACGGCTGCTGGAGGTCTGTGGGCCGTCTTCGTTGCCGCGGATATCCGGCAGCGAGGTACGCGCGATGGCCACGGCGATGAGCAGTACCAGGGCGGCGATCAGCAGGTAGGTCAGCTTGACCGAGCCTAGGTCTTGCGACGGCTGGGTTTCTGTCGTGGAGAAGAACAGCATGCCGCCGATCAGTGGGCCGAAGAATTGCCCCAGCCCATTGAACGACTGCGACAGATTGAGGCGGCGCTCGGCGCTATCGGCTTCGCCCAGGACGGTAACGTAGGGGTTGGCCGCCGTTTCCAGGCAGCCCAGGCCGCAGGCGATGACGAACAAGGCGAAGAGGAACAGTGGGAAGCTCGCCACGCTGGCGGCCGGCATGAACAGCAGGGCCCCCGCCGCGTAAAGGCACAGGCCAACGAGGATACCGGCCTTGTAGCCATGCTTGTCCATGAAGATCCCGACAGGCAGGGCGACGAGGAAGTAGGCACCGAAATAGGCGGCCTGGAGCAGGCCGGATTGCGCCTTGTTGACATGCAGCGCCTCCTGGAAGTGTTTGTTGAGCACATCCAGCAGGCCGTACGACAGTCCCCACATGAAGAAGAGGCTGGTGATCAGAATGAAGGCCCAACGATACGGGTTTGCAGTGCGGCTGGCCGATAGGCGGCCGGTAAGACTCGGGTCGTTGCTCATGATGCTGTCTCGCGTTGTTATTGTTTCGAGCATGATGCGTGGGGCTGGAGGCCAGGCCGTGGGTCAAGGTGGCGCCTGGGGCTGTTCGGCCAGACTGAAGATGCAGTCCATTGGCACCCACTTCTGCCCCGGGGCATTCCAGGGCGTGGATCTCTGGTAGCGCCACATGAGCGTCTCCCATTCCTGGATGCGTGGAGAATTGGCGCTGGCCTGGTCGAGAGCCTGGAAACTGAAGCGCTCGCTCACCTCCATGACCATGAACAGGCGGGTGCCCAACTGCCAGATCTGCATGTCCAGGACGCCATTGGCGCGCAGGTTGGCGGCCACCTCCGGCCAGATACGCTGGTGCGCCTGCCGGTATTGCGCGATCAGCTGCGGATCGTCGGCCAGGTCCAGCGCCAGGCAATGCCGCTGGCTCATGTCAGTGCCCGGTCCAGGTGGGTGTAGCCGCCGTCCACCACCAGCCATTGCCCGGTGGTGTGCGAGGCGCGGGAGGACAGCAGGAACAGAACGCTGTCGGCGATTTCCTCGGCGGTGGTCATGCGCCTGCCCAGCGGGATCTTGCTGACGATGGAGTCGAGCTTGGCCTGCGGGTCGTCGAAGCTGTCGATCCAGCGGCGGTACAACGGCGTCATGACTTCCGCCGGGACCACGGCGTTGACCCGGATGCCATCCTCCAGCAGCGAGGTGGCCCATTCGCGGGTCAGGGCCAGTTGCGCACCCTTGGCGGCCGTGTAGCCACTGGTGCCACCCTGGCCGGTGAGCGCGGTCTTGGAGCTGATGTTGACGATGGCGCCGCGGCTGGCGCGCAGGGCCGGCAGGCAGAAGTGCGCCATCAGGTAGTAGTGGATGAGATTCTTCTCCAGGGAATGCATGAAGGCGCTACGTCCGGCCTCGAGGTCGACGCCATCGTTGATGCCGGCATTGTTGACCAGGCCATCGATGTGACCGAAGCGCTCCAGGGTCTGCTCGACC
Organism: Pseudomonas sp. ATCC 13867; assembly: GCF_000349845.1. NCBI lineage: Bacteria > Pseudomonadati > Pseudomonadota > Gammaproteobacteria > Pseudomonadales > Pseudomonadaceae > Pseudomonas > Pseudomonas sp. ATCC 13867. The sequence continues at coordinate 860,809 of NC_020829.1, forward strand.
GCTGCGCGGCAGGAGTCTTCGTCACGCAGCTCGGTGCGGATGAACAGCGCCTGCGCTTGCAGGGCGTCCAGGCGCTGGGCGAACTCGGCCTTCGGCTCGCTGTGGCCGAGGATCACCGGAATCGCGCCCTCGGCGGCCAGGCCCAGAGAGATGGCCGCGCCGATGCCCGAAGCACCACCGGTGACTATCACCACCTTGTCGTTCAATTGCAGATTCATCGTGTTTCTCCGAATTCGTAGAGGCGGCAGGCGGTGCCTCCGCTAATGGCCGCGCGCTCGTCCGTGCTCAACTCGTCGAGCAGGCTGCGTTGCAGCTCGATGACCTGTGCGTAGTCGGCGGCCAGCAAACACACCGGCCAGTCCGAAGCCAGCAGCAGGCGGTGTGGGCCGAAAAGCTCCAGGGCGATCTCGAGATAGGGCCTGAGCTGTGCCGTTGACCAGCCCTGCCAGTCGGCCTCGGTGACCAGGCCGGAGAGCTTGCAGGCCACGTGCGGTAGCTCCGCCAGAGGGGCGATCCGGCGTCGCCACTGGTCCGGCGACTCATGGCCGAGGTCGGGTTTGCCCAGGTGGTCGAGCACCAGCCAATGGGCAGCGTGGCGGCGACAGAAGTCGGCAGCGGCGGCCAGGTCCCTGGCGTGGACCAGCAGTTCGTAGACATAGCCGTGTGCTTGCAGGAGCGCCACGCCGCGATTGGCGGCGGCGTCCTCCAGCCAGGCGGATGGCGATGGCTCGTCTTGTACCTGGTGGCGAAAGCCACGCAGGAGCGGGTTCGTGCTCCAGCGCTGCAATTGACTGGCCAGGCCTGGCGAGCGCAGATCGGCCCAGCCGACCACCGCGCGTATCCAGGGGCTGTTGGCGGCGAGCGCCAGGAGTTCGTCGGTCTCCTCGCTGTCGGCGCGGGCCTGCACGGCGATGGAGCCATCCAGGCCGTGTGCGGCGAGCAAGGGCGCCAGATGCTCGGGCAAATAGTCCTGGCGTAGTTGCGGCATGTGCGCGCCGATCCAGCGATAGCGGGCTGGGTCAAAGCGCCAGAAGTGCTGATGGGCGTCGATACGGGGCGTCATTGTTGTTCTGTTCCCGAACAGGGCCTGCGAGGCCCTGTTGCATCAAGAGCTCATTAGGTCGGTTGGATGGCGGGGCGCCGACGATACTGTTCCCGCGACGCACGCTTCATGGTGATCGAGAAGCCTGGCGCCTGCGGCGGCATGTACGCGGCAGCGCGGACGACGCAGGGATCTTCGAAGTGCTCGTGGAGGTGGTCCACGTACTCGATCACGCGGCCCTCGCGGGTGCCGGAGATGCACAGGTAGTCGATCATCGACAGGTGCTGGACGTACTCGCACAGGCCCACGCCGCCGGCGTGCGGGCATACCGGCAAGTCGTACTTGGCCGCCATCAGCAGCACCGCCAGGACTTCGTTGACCCCGCCCAGGCGGCAGGAGTCGATCTGCACCACGTCGATGGCGCCGCGCATGATGAACTGCTTGAAGAGGATGCGGTTCTGGCACATCTCGCCGGTGGCGACCTTCACCGGGGCGACGCCCTCGCGGATGACCCGGTGGCCTTCCACATCGTCGGGGCTGGTGGGTTCCTCGATGAACCAGGGTTTGGCGAAGGCCAGCTCGCGCACCCAGTCCACCGCCTGGCCGACTTCCCAGACCTGGTTGGCGTCGATCATCAGGTTGCGCTGCGGGCCGATGACTTCGCGGGCGATGCGTACCCGGCGGATATCGTCGTCGAGGTCGCGGCCGACCTTGAGCTTGATGTGCGAGAAGCCAGCGTCCACCGCCTCCTGGCACAGGCGGCGGAGCTTCTCGTCCGAGTAACCGAGCCAGCCGGCGGAGGTGGTGTAGCAGGGGTAGCCTTCGTCCTGCAGGACCTGGATGCGCTCGTCCTTGCCGTGGGCGCGCTCGCGCAGCAGTTCGAGGGCTTCCTCGGCGGTGATGCAGTCGGTGAGGTAGCGGAAGTCGACGCAGCGCACCAGTTCCTCTGGGCTCATGTCCGCTACCAGGCGCCACAACGGCTTGCCCTCGGCCTTGGCCCAGAGGTCCCAGGCAGCGTTGACCACGGCACCGGTGGCCAGGTGGATGGCGCCCTTGTCCGGGCCGATCCAGCGTAACTGGCTGTCGCTGGTGACATGGCGCCAGAAGCGTCCCATATCGGCGGCGATCCATTCCAGCTCCAGGCCGACCAGCAATGGTTCCAGGGCGGCGATGGCGGTGCAGCAGATTTCGTTGCCGCGGCCGATGGTGAAGGTCAGGCCGTGGCCTTCCAGGCCGGGGGTGTCGGTTTCCAGGATGACATAGGCGGCGGAGTAGTCCGGGTCCGGATTCATCGCGTCGGAGCCGTCCAGGGCGAGCGAAGTGGGGAAGCGGATGTCCTCGACGCGAACGCGGGTAATGCGGGTCATGTAGGTGCTCTCTCTTTGAACCTGTCTAGGCTCTGCTGTGCGCTGGCGGAACTGCATTGGAAACAGGCTCGGAAAGCCGCTTTTGGCTAACGCACTTCAGTGCGGCCCCGTGGGGGCTCGCGAAGCGAGTACGTGCCATTTACAACTCGTAGACTCCGTGTCCTCGCCTTGTTCCGCTCTAGCTCGCGAGACCGTAAACAGGTTCTTGTTCTGGTACGGCCGGCAGCGTGCCGACCGCTGGGTCAGTCGGCTTGTACCGTGCGCTGGTTCTGTTCGCCCAGGCCATCGATACCCAGGCGCATGTGCTGGCCAGGGCGCAGATAGACTGGAGGCTTCAGGCCCAGACCAACGCCCGGTGGGGTCCCGGTGGAGATCACGTCGCCCGGTTGCAGGCTCATGAAGCGACTGAGGTAGGCGATGATCTGCGGTACCCGGAAGATCATGGTGCGGGTATTGCCGTTCTGGTAGCGCTTGCCGTCGACTTCCAGCCAGATGTCCAGCTGGTGCGGGTCGGTGATCTCGTCGGCGGTCACCAGCCACGGACCGAGCGGGCCGAAGGTATCGCAGCCCTTGCCCTTGTCCCAGGTGCCGCCGCGTTCCAACTGGTACTCACGCTCGGAGATATCGTTGATCACGCAATAACCGGCCACATGCTCCAGCGCCCGGCGTTCGTCGATGTAGTGGCCGCCACGGCCGATCACCACGCCCAGTTCCACTTCCCAGTCGGTCTTGGTCGACTGGCGGGGGATTTCCACGTCATCGTCGGGGCCGCAGATGGCACTGGTCCACTTGTTGAATATCACCGGCTCGGCGGGCACTTCCATGCCCGATTCGGCGGCATGGTCGGCATAGTTCAGGCCGATGCAGATGAACTTGCCGACCTGGCCGACGCAGGCGCCGAGGCGCGGCGTCCCATCCACCAGCGGCAGGCTTCGCGGATCGAGCTGGCGCAGGCCGTCGAGACCCTCCGGGGTCAGCACGTTACCGGCGATATCACCGATGTGCTGGGAAAGGTCGCGGAGCCGGCCGTCCGCGTCGAGCAGTCCGGGGCGTTCGGCGCCCTTGGCGCCATATCGTAGAAGTTTCATCGGGTCACTCCACAGATTGGGTCAGTTGCTCCAGCCGCCATCGATGACCTGCACGGTCCCGGTGGTGAAGGCCGAGGCGTCGGCAGCGAGGTACAGCGCCAACTGGGCGATTTCCTCGGGCGTGCCGATGCGCCCCAAGGGCTGGCGGCCGACGAAGCTGGCGTAGACATCACTCTCGCTACGCGACTCCGCGAGGGCTTGCGCAGCGATGCGCTGGCGCAGGGAGGGCGACTCGACGGTGCCGGGGCAGATGGCGTTGCAGCGAATGCCTTGGCCGATGTAGTCCGCGGCAATGGCCTTGCTCATGCCGATCACCGCGGCCTTGCTCGCACAGTAGGCGAAGCGATTGGGCACGCCTTTCACGCTGGATGCCACCGAGGCCATGTTGATGATCGAGCCGGCGCCCTTGGCCAGCATGCCGGGGAGGAAAGCACGGATCATGCGGTACATGGCGTTGACGTTGAGTTCGAAAGAGAAATTCCAGTCTTTCTCATCGCACTCGAGAATCGTGCCGCTGTGCACATAGCCGGCGCAGTTGAACAGCACATCGATCTGGCCCACGCGCTGAGCGAGCGCAACGATGGCCTGGGGATCGGTGACATCGAGGATTTCCTGCTGGGCGCCGGCCAGGCTGGCGAGAGCGTCGCCGTTGACATCGGTCGCGATCACTTCGGCACCGGCGGCAAGGAAGGCTTCGGCGCTGGCGCGGCCGATGCCCTGAGCTGCGGCGGTAAGGAGAACCCTTTTACCGGCAAGGTCCATACTGACTCCTGATATTTATTATTAATGGATCAAAGGTCAGGCCATTTGAGGTGCGGCAAGCCCCGGATTCTGGCTTCATCTTTGCTATGATGACTCGGACTCCAGGGCTCAATGGCCTGACCATTGAGCCAATAGTTAGCACGTGAAAAATATTCCTACAAGTTCAGGCATAGAAATTTTTCGCCGATGAGTCGTCACACACTTGCCTGTCGAGTCTCTAGATGCCATTACAAGTTGTTGATAACAAAAGACTTTACCGTCAGATAGCCGACCAGCTCAGAGCCTTGATCGAAAGTGGCGAGTTTCCACCCGGCAGCCGCTTGCCTGCCGAGCGTGATTTGGCCAAGCAGCTTGGCGTCAGTCGCGCTTCGGTGCGCGAGGCGCTGATCGCCCTGGAGGTCATTGGCCTGGTGGATGTGCGCGTCGGCAACGGGGTGATCGTCTGTGAACCGCCGATGGAACTGGTCGATGCTCCCGTGATGGAGTTGGCTTCACGTGATCAGTGGCGCGAGATCGACCCGGAACTGGGTATAGAGGTCGACTTCAACGCGGAAATCCCCCCGTTCTCACTGTTGCAGGCGCGCCGCCTGGTCGAGCCCGAATGCGCGGCATTGGCGGCGGAGCTGGCGAGCGACGAGGAGCTTCGGGGGATTCGCGAGGCGTTCGAACGCAACGTCGAGGATAACCTCGGGCGTTCCCAGACCCACCCAGGGGACCGGCTCTTCCACATCCGTATCGCCCAGGCGAGCGGCAATCCAGCGTATGGCCTGTTGATCCAGCATTTGCTCGGGCACCGTTACGGCTCGATGTTCCAGCGCCTGCAAGCTCACTACACGCCAGAGGACATGCCGCACCGCTCGGAAAACGAGCACCGCAGGATACTCGATGCCATCGAGCGCCGAGACCCGGAAGCGGCGCGTATCTCGATGCAAGCCCACCTGGATACGGTGATTCGTATCTTCATGCGCGGACAGGTGGGGCGATAAGGTGGAGAATGCCGTTTCTCCAGCATGGGAAACGGCATTTTCCTTGAACGAAAGTGCGGGTCCGGTGCTTCGTCGTGGCTATTACGACTCGATCTCCAGGGCGTGAAAAATGCTGCGCCGCTTGGCCTCGCTCTCTTCGTCCCCGTTCTCGGGCCCTGAGTTCTCGACAATGCCGCAGCCGGCGAACAGGTGGCGATGCCGCTCGTGCAGAATGGGCGAGCGCAAGGCCACCAGGAAGTCGCCATTGCCCTCGGCGTCGGGGAGCGGCGGCCGAAACCTTCGTGCTGGCGAATGAGGTCCAGGGCCTGGGAAGAGGGACCTCTCACCTTACCCACACCTTCACCCACACTTTGGCGATGGATTCTGCCAGTCTTCGTCGGATGTCTCGAGACAATGCTAGGCCTCAAGCCCTTGATTTTATAGAGCCTTATGGCTGCCAGTGGATTTCCGTAGGCATTAAAAAAGCCGGCTTGTGGCCGGCTTTCAGGGGGTGGTCCAACCTTACTTCTGGTACGGCGGACCGCCTTGATTCTGTGGCAGCGCAGCGAGCTGCGTGCGGGGCGCAGATGGTAGCAAAGTCGGGACGAAAAGCCTAATCCCGGTCATGAAAAAGCCCCGCCTGGGCGGGGCTCTTCACGGCGCGGTCACCCGCGCCACCATCACTTGGCCTGGAAGGCAGCGACGGCCTTGTTGATGTAGTCGTGGGCCTGGGCGGTGTCGCCCCAGCCTTCGACCTTCACCCACTTGCCCTTCTCGAGATCCTTGTAGTTCTCGAAGAAGTGCTTGATCTGTTCCAGCAGCAGGGCCGGCAGGTCGGTGTATTCCTTCACGTCCTTGTACAGGACGCTCAGCTTGTCGTGCGGTACGGCGATCAGCTTGGCGTCGCCGCCGGCTTCGTCGCTCATGTTCAGCACGCCAACCGGACGGGCGCGGATCACGGAGCCCGGAGCGACCGGGTAGGGGGTCACGACCAGCACGTCCAGAGGGTCGCCGTCGTCGGCCAGGGTGTTCGGGATGAAGCCGTAGTTGGCCGGGTAGAACATCGGGGTGGCCATGAACCGGTCGACGAACAGGCAGTCGGTGTCCTTGTCGATTTCGTACTTGATCGGCGCGTGGTTGGCCGGGATCTCGATGGCGACGTAAATGTCGTTCGGCAGGTCTTTGCCAGCCGGGATGCTGCTGTAGCTCATGGACGACTCCAGGGGGTTGTCGGGCCGAAAAAGTGCGGCGGATTATAGTGAGATTGCCGTGGCCAAGCCACAGACATCGCTTACTGCGCCTGAGTTTCCTGATATTCGGGGTGCTCGCGCTGAAGCTGCTTGAGGCGCGAGAGCGGATCTTGCCGGTAGAACAGTGCGAGCTGCTCGTAGACCTTCGGATAGGCCTCGTGCAGCAGGTCGGGTGCGGTGAAGAAGTATTCGCTGGTGACAGCGAAAAACTCCGCCGGATTCTCTGCCGCGTAGGGGTCGATGGCGGTGTGAGCTCGCGGATCGCGGTCGAGCTGGCGGTTCATGTCGTCGTAGGCGCTCTGCATCGCGGTGGCCCAGTCGGCGACGCGCATGTCGCGGTGCAGCGGCGGCAGGCCGTTGGCGTCGCCGTTGAGCATGTCCAGCTTGTGCGCCAGTTCGTGGATCACCAGGTTGTAGGCGTCCCAACCGCCGCCGCTTTCCACGCCGGGCCAGGCGAGGATCACCGGGCCCTGCAGCGAGGTTTCGCCAGCGCGCTCGTCGTCGAACTCGTGGACGACGCCGGCCGGGTCCCGGTGCTTCTGCGGGCTGACGAAGTCGTCGGGGTACAGCACCAGTTCGTGGAAGCCCTGGTACCAGTTCAGCTCCGGCAGGTGCAGCAGCGGCAGTTGCGCCTGGGTGGCGAGCAGCAGGCGGCGGAGGTCGTCGAGCTCGACACCGGGCAGGGCGGAGAGGTGCTTGTCGCGCAGGAACAGCAGCGCCCGCTCGCCGAGCAGGCGCAGTTCGTCATCGTTCAGGCCATCGAGGATCGGCAGGCGCCGGCGTACCTGTGCCCACAACTGCGCGTCGAGCGGGTGGCGGGCGAGGAAGCGTCGGCGGCGCCAGTCGCTGAAGGACCACATGGCCGGCTCAGTGCTCGCTGGTCTGGGCCTTGGCCGACGGGCGCATCTTGTGGCGGATGAAGCCGATGATCATGGGCAGCAGGGAGAAGGCGATGATGCCGATGATCATCAGCGAGAGGTTCTGCTTGATGAACGGCACGTTGCCGAAGAAGTAGCCCAGGGTCACCAGGCCGCCGACCCAGGCCACGCTGCCGGCCACACTGAAGAACAGGAAGCGCAGGTAGGGCATGTAGGCCATGCCGGCGACGAACGGTGCGAAGGTCCGCACGATGGGCAGGAAGCGCGCCAGGGTCACGGTCTTGCCGCCGTGACGTTCGTAGAAGGCGTGGGTCTGGTCGAGGTAGTCGCGGCGGAAGATTTTCGAGTCCGGCTTGCTGAACAGGCGTTTGCCCAGGGTTCGGCCGATCACGTAGTTGGTGCTGTCGCCGGTGATGGCGGCGACCAGCAGCAGGCCGCCGAGCAGCCAGGGGTCCATGCCGCCGGTGGCGCAGATGGCGCCGGCGATGAACAGCAGCGAGTCGCCGGGGAGGAAGGGCGTTACGACCAGGCCGGTCTCGCAGAAGATCACCAGGAACAGGATGGCGTAGATCCAGACACCGTAGTTGCTCACTAGCAGGGACAGGTAGGTGTCGAGATGGAGAATCAGGTCGATCGGGTTGAAATCCATGAGAAGCCTGTGTTGACAGCGGGGTGAGCGGCCGGGGTGCGCATTATAGGGGCGGTTGCGTGCCGGAAACGCGCTTCATCGCGTCCTGCGACGAACGTCAGCTCAGGATATTACAGGTCGAAGGTGAAAATTCGGTTGGAACGATGGCTGAAATGCCGTGTGACAAATGCGCAGGAGCCCTCCGTTCGGGCGCTGGTCAAGCCTCGGGGCGGGGCTTCAGGCCGTGGTCGAAGTACGGCGCGCCGGGTGGCGAGTCGATGGCCGGCCTTCACTCGCGTGCGACCGGCCCACTGATACTGGCGGGCCCCGGGATAGCCGTCAGACCAGGTCGTCGCTGATCGGCAGGATGTAGTTCTTGAACTCGCTGTCTTCGCGGAAACCGATGGACTCGTAGACCTTTTGCGCCACTTCGTTGTTGACGCTGGTGGAGACGCGCATGCGCACGGCCTGGGTCTCGCGGGCCATCTGCCGCGCGGTTTGCAGCAGGTGGTCGGCCACCAGTTGGCGGCGCGATTCCTCGGCGACGTAGATGTCGTTGAGGATCCACACGCGCTTGAGGGACAGGGAGGAGAAGCTCGGATAGAGCTGGCAGAAGCCCAGCAGCTTGTCGTCGCTGTCGTCGGCCAGGGCCAGGTAGATCACCGATTCCTTGCGGCGCAGGCGCTTTTCCAGGAATTTCCGCGAGGACTCGGGGTAGGGGAGCATGCCGTAGAACTCGCGGTATTTGACGAACAGCGGGGCGAGCAGATCGAGGTGGTCGAGCGTGGCTTGCACGATACGCATGGGCGGGCCTCGGTGTGGTGTGGATAGGCTGGCAGGGCAATGCAGGGGTTATGCCAGCGGATAAGCAATGTATCCGATGCTGCACCAGAAATTGTTGAAAGCGCAATCCAAGCAAGCGTTTGATCTGGAATGCATGGCAGACGGGTCTGCGCAGTCTGCAGGAGCAAGCTTGCTTGCGTAGTTTTGCGGGGGGTGACAGGAAGGCTGATTCGTCAGGGGGAGACCGACTGTAGGAGCGAGCTTGCTCGCGAATCGTATTTTCCGACAGCTCCGGTACCTGGGCGGTTCGCGAGCAAGCTCGCTCCTACAAAAAGAGAGCATCACGCCGCGGGTGGCGCCTCAGGTCAGCAGGAAATTCGCCCCAGGCCCTGTGCCTTCCAGTGCCGGCAGTTCCGCCTCGTCCTTCAGGTTCACTCCCGACAGTTGCCGACGGCACGCCTCGCGCATCAGGTACAGCAGCCGGTGCGTGGCCAGGCCGTAGCTCAGGCCTTCCAGGCGCACGTTGGAGATGCAGTTGCGATAGGCATCGTTCAGGCCGACCTTCGGCGCCCAGGTGAAGTACAGGCCGAGGCTGTCCGGCGACGACAGGCCGGGGCGCTCGCCGATCAGGATCACCACCATCTTCGCCCGCAGCAGTTCGGCGACCTCGTCGGCTACGGCGACGCGGCCCTGCTGCACCAGAGCCACCGGCGACAGGCTCCAGCCTTCGTTGCGTGCCTGTTCCTCCATGCGTTCGAGGAAGGGCAGGCTGTGCCGCTGCACCGCCAGCGAGGAGAGGCCGTCGGCGATCACCACGGCGAGGTCATAGCCCTGCGGATGGCGGTCGGCATGGCGGCGCAGGATGTCCGCCGATTCCTCATTCAGCCGGCGACCCAGGTCGGGCCGTTGCAAATAGGTATCGCGGTCGGCGGCGGCGCTGTGCAGGAGCAGGGTGTCGCGGCCGCGCTCGGCCAGTTGCGCGGCGAGGCCGTCGCGGTCGAAGGGCAGGTGCACGGCGTCGCGCGCCTGGGCGTGGGCGAACTGGAAGTCCAGCTGGGCGCCGGTCGGCAGGCTGGTGCCGGCGCGACCCAGGGCGATTCGCGCTGAGGTCAGGCGGCGCAGTTCCTGCCAGGGGTTGGGGGTGAAGCTGTCGCTCATCGAAAACTCCTCAACTCAGGACAGTTGCGCGAGTGCGTGGCGGAAGGCGCCGGGCAGTTGGCCGGCCATCTGCACGCGGCCGTCCTGCTGGCGGAGGATTTCCATGCGCGCAAGCCACGCCTCGAATTCCGGCGCCGGCCTCAGGCCCAGCGTCTGGCGCGCGTAGAGCGCGTCGTGGAAGGAGGTGGTCTGGTAGTTGAGCATCACGTCGTCGGAGCCGGGGATGCCCATGATGAAGTTGATGCCGGCCACGCCCAGCAGGGTCAGGAGCATGTCCATGTCGTCCTGGTCGGCCTCGGCGTGGTTGGTGTAGCAGATGTCGCAACCCATGGGCACGCCGAGCAGCTTGGCGCAGAAGTGGTCTTCCAGTCCGGCGCGGATGATCTGCTTGCCGTTGTACAGGTACTCCGGGCCGATGAAGCCGACCACGGTGTTCACCAGGAACGGCTTGAAGTGCCGCGCCACCGCGTAGGCACGGGTCTCGCAGGTCTGCTGGTCGACGCCGTGGTGGGCGTTGGCCGATAGCGCGCTGCCCTGGCCGGTCTCGAAGTACATGAGGTTGTCGCCGAGCGTGCCGCGCTTCTGCGACAGCCCGGCCTCGTAGCCTTCCTTGAGGATCGACAGGCTCACGCCGAAGCTGGCGTTGGCCGCTTCGGTGCCGGCGATGGACTGGAACACCAGGTCCAGCGGCGCGCCGCGGTTGATCGCCTCGATGGAGCTGGTGACGTGGGTCAGCACGCAGGACTGGGTGGGAATCTCGTAGCGCTGGATGATCGCGTCGAGCATCTCCAGCAGGGTGCAGATCGACTGCAGGCTGTCGGTGGCCGGGTTGATGCCGAGCATGGCGTCGCCGTTGCCGTAGAGCAGCCCGTCGAGCACGCTGGCGGCGATTCCGGCCGGGTCGTCCGTCGGGTGGTTGGGTTGCAGGCGCGTGGACATGCGCCCGCGCAGCCCCATGGTGTTGCGAAAGCGGGTCACCACGCGGATCTTCTGCGCGACCAGCACCAGGTCCTGTACGCGCATGATCTTCGACACCGCTGCCGCCATCTCCGGCGTCAGCCCTGGCGCCAGGGCGCGCAGGCTGGTTTCGTCGGCCGCATCGCCGAGCAGCCAGTCGCGCAGGCCACCCACGGTGAGGTGGCTGACCGGGGCGAAGGCCTGGCGGTCGTGGCTGTCGATGATCAGCCGGGTGACTTCATCGCTTTCGTAGGGGATCAGCGCTTCGTCGAGGAAGCGTTTGAGCGGGATGTCGGCCAGCGCCATCTGCGCGGCGACGCGCTCGGCGTCGCTGCCGGCGGCGACCCCGGCGAGGCGGTCGCCGGAGCGCGCCGGGCTGGCCTTGGCCATCACCTCGCGCAGGCTGTCGAAGCGCCAGGTCTGGCCACCGACGCTGTGGACGAATCCGGACATGGCGCTTCTCCTCAACCCTGGCTGGCGAACGAGGCGTCGGTGCCGCGATTGAGGCTGATGACGATGCTGCAGCAGGAGCAGCCGCCGATCATCAGCACCAGGAACACCGAGGCGATCACGCTATTGAACCATAGCATCGCGGCCAGGCAGACCAGCGCCAGGACCAGCGCGATGGCCGGCACCACCGGGTAGCCCGGCGCACGGAAGCTGCGCTCCAGGTCCGGCTCGCTGCGGCGCAGCTTGAACAGGCTGAACATGCTCATGATGTACATGACGATGGCGCCGAACACGCTCATGGTGATCATCGCCGCCGTCAGGGTCATGCCCTGCAGGCTGATCAGGCTGTCGCTGAAGATCGCCGCGATGCCCACGGCGCCGCCGGCGAGGATGGCGCGGTGCGGGGTCTGGAAGCGCGACAGCTTGGCCAGGCCGCGCGGCAGGAAGCCCGCGCGAGCCAGGGCGAAGAACTGCCGCGAGTAGCCCAGGATGATGCCGTGGAAGCTCGCCACCAGACCGAACAGGCCGATCCACACCAGCATGTGCATCCAGGTGGAGTCGTTGCCCACCACGGCTTTCATCGCCTGCGGCAGCGGGTCGTTGATGTTCGACAGGGCGCGCCAGTCGCCGACGCCGCCGGCGAAGATCATCACGCCGATGGCCAGCGACACCAGGGTCAGGATGCCGGCGATGTAGGCGCGCGGGATGGTGCGTTTCGGATCCTTGGCCTCCTCGGCGGCCATCGCCGCACCCTCGATGGCGAGGAAGAACCAGATGGCGAAGGGGATCGCGGCGAAGATACCGGCCATCGCCGGGGCGCCGAAGACGTCCGAGCCGGCCCAGCCGTTGAGCACGAAGTTGCTGAAGCTGAAGCCCGGCGCCACCACGCCCATGAAGACCAGCAGCTCGGCTACCGCCAGCACGGTCACCACCAGCTCGAAGGTGGCGGCGATGCTCACGCCGAGGATGTTCAGGGTCATGAAGATCACGTAGGCGCCGGTGGCCGCCCACTTCGGATCGAGACCGGGGAACTGCACGTTGAGGTAGGCGCCGATGGCCATGGCGATGGCCGGCGGGGCGAAGACGAACTCGATCAGGGTGGCGACGCCGGCGATCATCCCGCCGGTCTTGCCGAAGGCCCGCAGGCTGTAGGCGAAGGGGCCGCCGGCGTGGGGGATGGCGGTGGTCAGCTCGGTGTAGCTGAAGATGAAGCAGGTGTACATCACCGCCACGATCAGCGTGGTGACGAGAAAACCCAGGGTGCCGGCGGCGGCCCAGCCGTAGCTCCAGCCGAAGTATTCGCCGGAGATCACCAGGCCCACGGCGAGCCCCCAGAGGTGCAGGGTGCCAAGCGTTGGTTTGAGTTGTGATGCGCTCATTGTTGTTATTCCTCTCTCCGCAAGGGATAGGCCGCAAGGGGGCGGGCCGCAAGGGCGTGGACGGATACCCGAGCTTCGATGGTAGTGGCGCAAGGCCCCGCGAGACTTGACTGCTGGAACCGGCTTTCGCCGCGCAAGGTCAACTGGCTGTTACCCATCGCCCCACCCAGGGCGCCGCGCCCGATTACGGTGCCGAAATTGGGCCGGATGCCCCATGCGGTGGCAACTGCCGGCCAGGCAGGGCGCGGTGTGTGACTGCCGGGACGATGAGGGGCGAGGCACGGGATTTGCTTCGTGGATGAGTCCGACGTGCCCTGCGTGTTTCATAACAAGATCGGTAACCGACATGAGCCAGCCTCTGTTTTCCCCGTCCGGCCTGAGCCTGCCCCTGGCCAGCAACATCGGCGTGTTGTCCGCCGCCGCCAGCGGCCTGGGTCGCTTCATCGGCGACCAGGGTGGTGACATCGATCGCGTCTTCGGCCGCGCCGGCATCGACCCGGAGCGTCTGCTGCATCCGACCCTGAGCCTGGCGCTGACCAACTACTGCCAGGTACTCGAGGAGGCCGCGCGACAGTCGGGTTGCGACAACTTCGGTCTGCGCTACGGCGAGCAGTTCCGCCCGCGCGAGCTGGGCCTGCTGGGCTATGTGGGCCTCTGTTCGGAAACCCTGGAAGACGCGTTGAGGAATTTCGCCGCGGCCTTCCCCTATCACCAGCACGATACCCTGATCCGCCTGGTGGATTGCGGCGAGTGCTATCGCTTCGATTACCAGGTGCGCCACGGCGCCATCCTCGAGCGCCGCCAGGACGCCGAGCTGACCCTGGGCATGGCGCTGAACCTGATGCGCCATGCGCTTGGCCAGGACTGGGCGCCGCGTGCGGTGAGCTTCGAGCACGCCCGCCCGGAAAGCTGGCAGGAACACTCGCGGGTGTTCGATGCGCCGGTGCTGTTCCAGCGTGGCTGCAACTCGATGTTGATCCCCAAGCGCGATCTTTACGACCGGCGGATGCCCGAGCGTGACGCCAACCTGCTGTTCCTGGTGCAGGACGTGATCCGTCGCCTGGGCGAGCAGGGCGGCGCGCCGAACCTGGTGGAGGATGCCGGTACGCAGATTCGCCTGGCGCTGGCGGATGGCGAGCCGTCCCTGGAGGCCGTCGCCGAGCAGTTGGAGCTCACCACCGCCGGCCTGCAGCGGCGCCTGCGCGAGGCTGGCCTGAGCTTCAGCCAACTGGTGGAAAACACCCGTCGCGAGCTGGCACTGCACTACCTGCGCCAGCGCCAGCGGCCCATCTCCGAGCTGGCGCCGCTGCTCGGTTACTCCGAGACCAGCGCATTTTCCCGCGCCTTCCGCCGCTGGTTCGGGGTCAGTCCGCGGCAGTGGCGTAGCGACGCCAACTGAGGCTCATCTGTAGGAGCGAGCTTGCTCGCGAACGAATTCCCCGGCAGCTCTGCAGCCTGGCAGGTTCGCGAGCAAGCTCGCTACGAAAAGCCGCTTTTCCCCAGGCAAAAAAAGCGCGGCCCGTGGGCCGCGCAAGGATCGATGTGAGGACGCGCCCGGCGCGAACCGGGCGGATGGATCAGGAGAGACTCAGAAGAAGCCCAGCGGGTTGATGTCGTAGCTCACCAGCAGGTTCTTGGTCTGCTGGTAGTGGTCGAGCATCATCTTGTGGGTCTCGCGGCCCACGCCGGACTTCTTGTAGCCACCAAACGCGGCGTGCGCCGGGTACAGGTGGTAGCAGTTGGTCCACACGCGGCCGGCCTTGATGCCACGGCCCATGCGGTACGCGCGGTTGATGTCGCGGGTCCACAGGCCGGCGCCCAGGCCGTACTCGGTGTCGTTGGCGATCGCCAGCGCTTCGGCTTCGTCCTTGAAGGTGGTGACGCCCACCACCGGACCGAAGATTTCCTCCTGGAACACGCGCATCTTGTTGTTGCCCTTGAGCAGGGTCGGCTGGATGTAATAGCCGCTGGCGAGGTCGCCGCTCAGGCGCTCGACCTGGCCGCCGGTGAGAATCTGCGCGCCTTCCTGCTGGGCGATGTCGAGGTAGGAGAGAATCTTCTCGTATTGCTGCTGCGAGGCCTGGGCGCCGACCATGGTGTCGGTGTCCAGCGGGTCGCCGCGCTTGATCGCCTTGACCTTCTTCATCACCACATCCATGAACTGCGGGTAGATGGATTCCTGCACCAGGGCGCGGGACGGGCAGGTGCACACCTCGCCCTGGTTGAAGAAGGCCAGCACCAGGCCTTCGGCGGCTTTCTCGATGAACGAGGGTTCGGCCTGCATGATGTCTTCGAAGTAGATGTTCGGGCTCTTGCCGCCCAGTTCCACGGTAGACGGAATGATGTTCTCGGCGGCGCACTTGAGGATGTGCGAGCCCACCGGGGTCGAGCCGGTGAAGGCGATCTTGGCGATGCGCTTGCTGGTGGCCAGCGCCTCGCCGGCCTCGCGGCCGAAGCCCTGGACGACGTTGAGCACGCCCGGCGGCAGCAGGTCGCCGATCATTTCCATCAGCACGCAGATGCCCAGCGGGGTCTGCTCGGCCGGCTTGAGCACCACGCAGTTGCCGGCGGCCAGGGCCGGGGCGAGTTTCCACGCGGCCATCAGCAGCGGGAAGTTCCACGGGATGATCTGTCCGACCACGCCCAGCGGCTCGTGGATGTGATAGGCCACGGTGCTGTCGTTGATCTCGGCGGCGGAGCCTTCCTGGGCGCGGATGCAGCCGGCGAAGTAGCGGAAGTGGTCGGCGGCCAGCGGGATGTCGGCGTTGAGGGTTTCGCGGATCGGCTTGCCGTTGTCCCAGGTTTCGGTGATGGCCAGCAGTTCCAGGTTCTGTTCGATGCGGTCGGCGATCTTCAGCAGCACCAGCGAGCGGTCCTGCACTGAAGTGCGGCCCCAGGCATCGGCGGCGGCGTGGGCGGCGTCCAGCGCCTTGTCGATATCCTCGGCGGTGGAACGGGGGAACTCGGCGATGGGTTGGCCATTCACCGGCGAGGTGTTGGTGAAGTACTGACCCTTCACCGGCGGGACGAATTCGCCGCCGATGTAGTTGCCGTAGCGCGCCTTGAACGAAACGATGGCGCCTTCGCTACCGGGATGGGCATAACGCATGGTCGGATCTCCTGGGTCTTGTGCTTGTTGGGGAGGACGTTGAACAAGCGTAGAGCAAGGGCCGGGCCATGCCAGCGCAAGCCGCGCCGCACAAGGCCTCGGGGATTCCGTCGGGGGTGCTGAAACGCCCGCTGTGGCAGGCCTGGGACAGTGCGTGGTGACACTTTGTCCCGTATGCGTGACAGTCGTGACCTGACGGTCGGACAGGCGTTGCATTGCCCGGACACGTGGAGGATGCTGTCCGAGGTTCGTGGCCGATTCATGACGGCGACGGACCTTCGGGGCTGCCTCCCCGTCCCCTTTGCGGAGAACAACAAGAATGCGTGCCAACGATATGAGTCGCCACGCCCGCCAGGTCATGACCGTCGCCGAGGGCCGTGTCCGTGCCGGCGCTCCCGGCGCCGATCCGTCGATTGCCCGTTCCTGGTTGCGCTGCCTGGAGCAGCACCACCTGGATCCGGCCCAGACCCAGGCGCCCACCGTACTGGAACACGCCCGCATGCTGGAGCGCCGCGAGCGTTTGCAGCAGGTGCTGGAAATCGCCAGCGGCGAGATGAGCAGCCTGCACCAGCAGCTTTCCGGTGCCGGCCATGCAGTGCTGCTCACCGACTCGCGCGGCATCATCCTCAACTGCGTCAGCGAGGACGTCGACCGCCGCACCTTCGAACAGGCCGGGCTGTGGCTCGGCGCCGACTGGAGCGAGGCACGCGAAGGCACCAATGGCATCGGCACCTGCCTGGTCGAGCGCCAGGCGCTGACCATCCACCAGGACGAACACTTCCGCAGCCGCCACACCGGACTGACCTGCTCGGCCAGCCCGGTGTTCGACCCGCAGGGCGAACTGCTCGCGGTGCTCGACGTTTCCTCAGCGCGCCGCGAGGTGTCGCGGCAGAGCCAGTTCCACACGATGGCGCTGGTCAATCTGTCGGCCAAGGCCATCGAGGGTTGCTACTTCCTGCGCCATTTCGAGGAGCAGTGGCTGCTGCGCTTCCACCTGCAGCCGGACGGTCTTGGCCTGTTCAGCGAGGGCATGCTGGCCTTCGACGGCGACGGGCGCATCCAGGCGGCGAACCAGAGCGCCATCAACCTGCTCGGCAGCCATCGCGAGAGTCTGCTGGGACGTGCGCTGGAGCAATTCTTCGACTGCCGGCTGGATGACCTGCTCAGGCGCGCCGATCCGCAGCCCACGGCCAGTTGGCCGTTGCGCACGCATTCCGGCCGCACGCTGTTTGCCCTGCTGCGCGGACAGCGCGCCGTGCCGGCTGCTCCGGTGCTGCCGCGGGTGCCCCTGGCCAAGGGGCTGTGCATCGACGATCCGCAACTGGCCCATGATTTCCGCCGTGCGCTGAAGGTCTACGCCCATGACGTGCCGCTGCTGCTGCAGGGCGAGACCGGCACCGGCAAGGAGGCCTTCGCCCGCGCCGTGCACCTGGGCGGTGAGCGTGCCGGCAAAGCCTTCGTCGCGCTGAACTGCGCGGCGATTCCCGAAACCCTGATCGAGAGCGAACTGTTCGGCTATCGCGGCGGCAGCTTCACCGGTGCGCGCAAGGAAGGCATGCGCGGCAAGCTGCAGCAGGCCGATGGCGGCACGCTGTTCCTCGACGAGATCGGCGACATGCCGCTGGCCCTGCAGACGCGCCTGCTGCGCGTGCTGGAAGAGCGCCAGGTGGTGCCCATCGGCGGTGAGCCGCAGGATGTGGACATCCGCCTGATCAGCGCCAGCCACCGCGATCTCGAAGCGCTGGTGGCTGCCGGGCAGTTCCGCGAAGACCTCTACTACCGTCTCAACGGCCTGGTGGTCGCGCTGCCGCCGCTGCGCGAGCGCGAGGACCGCGAAGCGCTGCTCGAGCATCTGCTCGCCGAGGAGAGCAAGGGCCGCGCCGTGCGCCTGGACGACGACGTGCGCCGCCACCTGCTCGACTACCCCTGGCCGGGCAACGTGCGCCAGTTGCGCAATGTGCTGCGCACACTGTGCGCGCTGTGCGAGGGCGGGCGCATCCAGATGGCCGACCTGCCGCCGGATTTGCGTCGTGCGTCGTCTCCCGCTGTTGTCGCGACGATCGTTGCGAGCGAGACGAGCGGCGATGCGCTGGGCAACGCCGAACGCGTGGCGCTGCTGGAAGTGCTGGAGGCGCATCACTGGCATGTCAGCCGGGTGGCGCAGCACTTGGGCATCAGCCGCAATACGCTCTACCGCAAGCTCAATCGCCACGGCCTGAGCCGCCGGAGCTGAGAGGGGCAATCTCGTAGGGACAACTGTCTTTCACTCGGCTGCGGTTCGCGAGCAAGCTCGCTCCTACGAAGAGCCCGCGTGCCAGACCTGTAGGAGCGAGCTTGCTCGCGAACCGAGGCAGGCACGGATATCGGGACTGATTGCAGGCGCTCCGTAATCGCCAGCCGACGATGGAAAAGCGATCCCCCTCACTCCCTGCCGGGAACTGCCTCCCCGCCTCGTCGTCCGATGCCCCGGCGGCGGGCCGCGCGGGGGCGCGCTGTGCTACTCTGCCGCCCATTCGAAGCGCCTTCAAAGGCTTGATTGCAGGAGTCTGCATGCATATCCACATTCTCGGCATCTGCGGCACCTTCATGGGGTCGCTGGCCGTCCTGGCCAAGGAGCTGGGCCACCGTGTGACCGGTTCCGACGCCAACGTCTACCCGCCTATGAGCACCCAGCTGCAAGCCCAGGGCATCGAGCTGATGCAGGGCTACGATCCCGCGCACCTGGAGCCGGCCCCGGACCTGGTGGTGGTCGGCAACGCCCTGTCGCGCGGCAACCCGGCGGTGGAATACGTGCTGAACAAGGGCCTGCCCTACGTCTCCGGCCCGCAGTGGCTGGCCGACCACGTGCTGCAGGGCCGCTGGGTCCTGGCGGCTGCCGGCACCCACGGCAAGACCACCACCAGCAGCATGCTGGCCTGGGTACTGGAGCACGCCGGCATGAGCCCGGGCTTCCTGATCGGCGGCGTGCCGCAGAACTTTGGCGTCTCTGCGCGCCTGGGCGGCACTCCGTTCTTCGTGGTCGAGGCCGATGAGTACGACAGCGCCTTCTTCGACAAGCGCTCCAAGTTCGTCCACTACCACCCGCGCACGGCGATCCTGAACAACCTGGAATTCGACCACGCCGACATCTTCCCCGACCTCGCGGCCATCGAGCGGCAGTTCCACCACCTGGTGCGCACCATCCCCGGCGAAGGCCTGGTCATCCATCCGACCTCCGAAACCGCGCTCAAGCGCGTGATCGACATGGGCTGCTGGACCCCGGTGCAGACCACCGGCGAAGGCGGCCAGTGGCAGGCGCGCCTGCTCAGCGAAGACGGCTCGCACTTCGAGGTGCTGTTCGACGGCAAGGCCCAGGGCACCGTGGACTGGGAACTGACCGGCCAGCACAACGTCGCCAATGCCCTGGCCTGCCTCGCGGCGGCCCGCCATGTCGGCGTGGTGCCGGAGTTGGGCTGCGCCGCGTTGTCGGCCTTCAAGAGCGTCAAGCGGCGCATGGAGAAGGTTGCCGAGGTCAACGGCGTGACCATTTATGACGACTTCGCCCACCACCCGACCGCCATCGCCACCACCCTCGACGGCCTGCGCAAGAGCGTCGGCGATGCGAAGGTGATCGCCGTGGTCGAACCGCGCTCCAACTCCATGAAGCTCGGCGCCCACCGCGACGGCCTGCCGGAGTCCGTGGTGCAGGCCGACACGGTGTTCTGGTACGCGCCGCCGAACCTCGGCTGGGACCTGGCCGCCACCGTCGCCAGCTCCACCGTGCCGACCCAGGTGTGCGACTCGCTGGACGCCATCATCGCGGGCGTGAAAGCCATCGCCACGCCAGGCACCCAGGTGGTGGTCATGAGCAACGGCGGATTCGGCGGCCTGCACGGCAAGCTGGCCCAGGCGCTGGAGGGCTGAACATGGCCGGAGCCGAACGCGTCACCCTCGCCATGACCGGTGCCTCGGGCGCCCAGTACGGCCTGCGCCTGCTCGACTGCCTGGTTCAGGAAGACCGCGAGGTGCACTTCCTGATCTCCAAGGCCGCACAACTGGTGGTGGCCACCGAGACCGACGTGACCCTGCCGGGCAAGCCGCAGGCGATGCAGGCTTTCCTCAGCGAATACACCGGCGCCGCGCCGGGGCAGATTCGCGTGTACGGCAAGGAAGACTGGATGGCCCCGGTGGCCTCCGGCTCCGGCGCGCCCAGCGCGATGGTGGTGGTGCCCTGTTCGACCGGGACGCTCTCGGCCATCGCCACCGGCGCCTGCAACAATCTGATCGAGCGCGCCGCCGACGTGGCGCTGAAGGAGCGCCGCCAGTTGATCCTGGTGCCGCGCGAAGCGCCGTTCTCCAGCATCCACCTGGAGAACATGCTCAAGCTGTCCAACCTGGGCGCGGTGATCCTGCCGGCCGCTCCAGGCTTCTATCACCAGCCGCAGACGGTCGACGATCTGATCGACTTCGTCGTCGCGCGCATCCTCAATCAACTGGGCATTCCCCAGGACATGCTGCCGCGCTGGGGCGAACACCATCTTGTCAGTGACGAATAAGCTTCTCGCCGCCTTGCTGCTGTTGCAACTGGGCGGCTGCGCCACCGTGAAGACCCTCAATGCCGGCAAGCCCGACGCGCCGCTGATCTATGCCGGCACTCGACTGGACTGGTATTCGCTCCAGGGTGGCTGTTGCCCGATGGACCGCTTCGGCGTCGAGGCGCCGGCGTATCCGGGGCTGGACCTGCCGGGCAGCGCGCTGCTGGATACGCTGTTGCTGCCGTTTTCCATCGCGGCGGAGCTGGGCGTCGGCCTGCAGGTGCGCGGCGGGAACTGACGGCGCGTATCCTGGGCGCCCACGCTGACCCTGTAGGAGCGAGCTTGCTCGCGAACAGCCCCGCAGCGGGTCCGGTTCGCGAGCAAGCTCGCTCCTACGGAAAGCGGTTGAGCATGGTCCGGGGCGTACGGCCGCGAACGGACGCATGTCCTGCACCTGCGAAAGATTACTTACCCAGCCGGCGCAACTCGTCCGATTCGACGACGCGGGTGCCCTTGCCGGTTTCCAGCGCCAGGCGCCAGAGCGCGCGGGCCAGGGCACAGGCTTCGATGCCGTGCAGCTTGCCCGGCAGGATGCGGGCGAAGGGGGCGGCGAGCAGTTCGGCCAGACGTACCTCTTCGCGCTGGCCCAGCAGCAGCGAGGGGCGGGCGATGGTCAGTTGCGGCCAGCCTTGCTGGCGCAGGGCGTCTTCCAGTTCGCCCTTGACCCGGCTGTAGAAGATCGACGACTTGCTGTCGGCGCCCAGCGCACTGATCACCACGTAGTGCCGCGCGCCCAGCTCCAGGCCGCGTGCGCCCAGGGCCAATGGCAGGTCGAAGTCGATGCTGCGGAAGGCCTCTTCGGAGCCGGCCTCCTTGATGGTTGTGCCCAGGCAGCAGAACACGGTATCGACCGGTCGGGTCAGCGCCGGAATCAGTTCGGCCAGCGGGCCGATGGGGTTTTCCAGGCGTGGATGTTCGGCCAGCTTTCGCCGGGTCGGCGCGAGTACGCGCTTGACGGTGGGCTCGTTGAGCATGCGGTCGAGCAGGTGCTCACCGGTCAGACCGGTAGCGCCAGCAAGCAGGACATTCGTCGGTGTTGAGTACATCTGTGTTTCTCCCTGACACACTGACAAGCTTAGTTGCCGGCCTATTGTTTTGCTTGTGCGGCGGCATTCTTCGTATCGAACACCGCAGGGCGTTGCTGCGTACGCAGCGCCTTCCAGCGCGATAGGACCGCCGCCGGTGCCCAGAGTTGCGGTTCCGAGGGCTCGAACTGTTCCTCCTTCTCGCGCCGCGCGACCGTGTCGCTGGCCAGCGCGAAGGCTTTCTCGAGGTCGTCGGTCTGCTGGAGGGCCTTGGCGAACAGCGCGTCGCCGAAGTAGGTGAAATCGGCCTCCTCGGAGCAGCCGAAGGATACCCGGTCGCTGCGCGCGGCGGTCATGATCAGTGTCTTGTCGTCCTTGAGCGCGGGGATGAAGCCACCGCTGTA
The DNA here is from genome assembly GCF_000349845.1 of Pseudomonas sp. ATCC 13867. NCBI lineage: Bacteria > Pseudomonadati > Pseudomonadota > Gammaproteobacteria > Pseudomonadales > Pseudomonadaceae > Pseudomonas > Pseudomonas sp. ATCC 13867. Next base: position 882,628 of record NC_020829.1, read on the forward strand.
GCAGGCCGATATCACCAGAACCTTGTGACGATCCTTCAATGGCGCGAGCAGGGTGGCCAGTTCGCTGGCCGGCAGGTCGTTGAGCTTGAGCCCCGGCATGTCCAGCACCAACTGGTGGTCGTGGGAGCCGTGGCTGGTCAGGTAGATGAACACCAGGTCTTCCGGTCCGCTGCGCTCGGCCAGCGTGCGCAGGGTACGGGCGAGGCTTTCGCGGGTGGCCATCGGGCGGTCGGTGAGGTGGTCGCGGTGGTTCACCAGCGTCACCACGCCCTGGCCGCCGAAGCGTTTGCCCAGCAGCTTGGCGACGTAGTCGGCCTCGCGCAGGAAGACGCTCTGCTTGCCGTCGCCACCGACGCTCAGGCCGTAGAGTTCGATGGCCGGGGTGGAGCGCGGGATGGCGGCCAGCGCCTTGTCCAGCAACGTTCCCTGTTCCAGCAGGCCGACTTCCAGCGCATTGGGCAGCAGCGCGCCGTGCTCGTCGCGGATGCGTTGGCCGTTGCTCCAGCTGCCGCGCTGGATGCTGCCGTCGCTGCGGGTGAGGGTGCCTTCGCCGGCGTATTCGCCACGGGAGAACGCACCGCTGTAGACCTGACCGTCGGCCTGGCTGAGGGTGCCCTTGCCATCGAAGCGCCACTGGCGGAACTCACCCAGGTATCGGCTGCCGTCGCTGCCGATGAACTCGCCCGGGCCGTCCAGCGAGCCTTCCCGGAAGCGGCCGAGCCAGACGTCGCCGGAGAGGTTCTGGAAGCGCCCCTTGCCGTCGAACTGGTCGTTGCGGAACTCGCCGCTGTAGTGGTCGCCGGCATCGTCGCGGAAGGTGCCCTTGCCGTTGAGCGTGCCGTTCTTGAAGTGGCCGGTGTACTGGTTGCCGAGGCTGTCCAGGCGCGAACCCTCGCCACTGGCCTCGCCGCCCGCGAACCAGCCCTGGTGGCGGGTGCCGTCGGGCAGTTCGAGGGTGCCCGCGCCGTCGTAGCGACCCTTGCGGAAGCCGCCGCTGTACTGGGTCTGGCCTTGCCTCAGACGTCCTTCGCCGTCGAACTCGCCTTGTTTGAACTGGCCGTCGTAGACGCTGCCGTCGGCGAACTGCAGATGCCCCCGCCCATCGAACAGGCCCTCGCGGAAGCTGCCGACATAGGTCGAGCCGTCACCGCCGTGCCACGTGCCCTGGCCGCTCTGCAGGCCCTTGTCGAACTCACCGTCGTACCAGGCGCCGTTGGGGTAGTCCAGGCGGCCCTTGCCCTGCAACTGACCATCCACCAGCTCGCCGCGGTAGCGCGCGCCATCGGGCAGGCGGCCGTCGGGGGGAGTCAGAGGCTCGCCTTCGCCACAGGCTGCAAGGAGCAGGGCGAGGCCGAGGGGCAGGAGGTGGCGTGGCATGGACATCTCGAATCGGCGGAGGGACGCGATGCCAGTGTGACGCAAAAAAGCCCGCGGACGCGGGCTTTTTTCACAGCGATGCGGCAACGGCCGTCAGACGAAGCACAGGCTCAGGGATTCGGCGATGTAGGCGGGCTTGGCCTGTCCGTCGATCTCCAGGGTGCAGCGCGCCTTGATCAGCCATTGGCCGGGATTCTTCTCGGTGATGTCGCTGATGGTCACTTGCAGGCGCACGCGGGAATTGACCGGCACCGGCTGGATGAAGCGCACGCTGTCCAGGCCGTAGTTGACCACCATCTTGGGGTTTTCCGGCAGCACCAGCAGACCTTCGCAGAGTTTCGGGATCAGCGACAGGGAGAGGAAGCCGTGGGCGATGGTGCTCCCGAACGGGGTCTTCTTCGCCTTCTCCGGGTCGACGTGGATGAACTGGTGGTCCTCGGTGCACTCGGCGAACTGGTTGATGCGCTCCTGGTCGATGGTGAGCCACTGCGAATGGCCCAGGTCCTTGCCGATGTAGTCCTTCAGTGCGCTTACGGGTACGAATGCCATGTTTCCTCCGGGGAATGCGTTGTTCTTCTAAGGCGTCCAGCAGATCGTAAAGCAGCCGGTAGATCAGCATGGGCATCGGATGCGGTCAAGCCGGTCCGGCTTTCATGCTTTGGGCGAATGCCGTGCCATAGCAGTGCCCGGCTGGGCATAATGGCGCCTCCTTGCGCTGGAGATGTCCCTGATGTTGTTACGCGGCCTGACCTGGCTGGTGCTGTTCCAACTGCTCGGCACGGGCCTGAATGCTCTCATCCTGCATATGATTCCCGGCCCCATCATTGGGCTGGTGCTGCTGTTCGCCTTCCTGGTGTGGAACGGCGAGGTGAGCAACCCGGTGAACGAGGCGGCCGCCTCGCTGCTGCGCTACCTGCCGTTGCTGCTGGTGCCGGCGGCGGTGGGGGTGATGGTCTACGCGAAGCAGATTGCCGCGGATTTCTGGGCCATCGTCGGTGCCTTGTCGCTGTCGCTGGTGCTGTCCTTCATCTTTGCCGGCTGGTTGATGCAGAAGCTCATCGACCGCCAGCGCAAGCAGAAGGAGGGCGCCTGATGTTCGACTGGCAAGGTGCGGTGTCGTCCGTCATTCATCATCCATTGTTCTGCGTCGGCGTTACCCTGGGTGCCTACCAACTGGCGCTGGCCGCCTACGAGCGCACCCGTTGGGTGTTCCTGCAGCCGGTGCTGGTGTCGATGCTGATCGTCATCGCGGTGTTGCTGGCCTGCGGCATCGACTATGCCGAATACAGCACCAGCGCCAAGGTGCTGACCATCCTGCTCGGCCCGTCCACCGTGGCCCTGGCGGTGCCGCTGTTCCTCAACCTCAAGCGCATTCGCCAGCTGTTCTGGCCGACCCTGATCACCCTGGTGGTGGCCGGTCTGTTCGCCACCACGCTGGGGATCGGCCTGGGCTGGCTGTTCGGCATCGATCACGAAATGCTGATGAGCCTGGCGCCCAAGTCGGTGACCTCGCCGATCGCCATGCTGGTGGCCAGCCAGATCGGCGGCGTGGCGGCGCTGGCGGCGGTGTTCGTGCTGATCACCGGCGTGCTCGGCGCCATCCTCGGTCCGGAACTGCTGCGCCGCGTCGGCGTGCATCACCCGGCCGCGCAGGGCATGGCGCTGGGCATGACCGCCCACGCCGTGGGCACCTCCCGCGCACTGCAGGAAGGCGAGGAATGCGGTGCCTTTGCCGCCCTGGCGATGAGCCTGATGGGCGTGGCCACTGCTGTGCTGCTACCGTTGGCGGTAGCGCTGATTGCCTGACGAATCGACGGAGTGTCCATGAGTTTCCCGCTGTTCCCCCTCAACACCGTGCTGTTTCCCGGCTGCCGTCTCGACCTGCAGATCTTCGAGGCGCGCTACCTGGACATGATCGGCCGCTGTATGAAGCAGGGCGCGGGTTTCGGTGTGGTGGCCATCGTCGAGGGCGAGGAGGTCGGCGATGCGCCGGAGCGCTACAGCCTGGTGGGCTGCGAGGCGCGCATCCGCGACTGGCAGCAGCGGCCCAATGGCTTGCTGGGCATCCGCGTCGAGGGTGGCCGGCGTTTCCGCGTGCTTTCCGCCAATGTGCAGCCGGATCAGTTGACCGTGGCCGAGGTGGAGTGGTTGGACGAGCAGCCCGACCAACCGCTGACCAAGGAGCACGACGACCTGGCGGCGCTGCTGGAGGCGTTGTCCATGCATCCGATGGTTTCCGCGCTGGAGATGGGCGGGGAAGTCAGCGGACAGCAGGAATTGGCCTGCCAGCTCGCCTACCTGCTGCCCTTCGATCCCGAGCAGAAGCAGGTGCTGCTGGAGATGGACGACCCGACCGTGCGCCTGGCGCGGATTCAGGTGCTGCTGGAACAGTTGCAGGGCGACTTCGTCGCCTGATGCTTTTTGTAGGAGCGAGCTTGCTCGCGAATCCGCCCAGCTCCGTCACCACCGGTTCACTCTGTTCGCGAGCAAGCTCGCTCCTACAAGGGGATGCCGTGCATGAATCCGCTCTGAAACGACAAGGCCCGCTGATGCGGGCCTTGTGCTTTCACGGGTAAATCCAGCGATCAGAACGAATCGCCCGGCACCCGTACCCAGCCTTCCATAAGGATGCGCGAGCTGCGGCTCATGATGGCCTTGGTCACGGTCCATTCACCGTTCACCTGCTTCGCCTCCGCACCCACGCGCAGGGTGCCGGAGGGGTGGCCGAAGCGTACGGCGCTGCGCTCGCCACCGCCGGCGGCGAGGTTCACCAGGGTGCCGGGGATGGCCGCAGCGGTGCCGATGGCCACGGCGGCGGTGCCCATCATCGCGTGGTGCAGCTTGCCCATCGAGAGTGCGCGCACCAGCAGGTCGACGTCGCCGGCCTGGACTTGCTTGCCGCTGGAAGTGACGTAGTCCTTCGCCGGCGCGACGAAGGCGATCTTCGGCGTGTGCTGGCGGGTCGCGGCTTCTTCCGGGGTCTTGATCAGGCCCATGCGCAGGGCGCCGGCGATGCGGAATTTCTCGAAGCGCGCCAGTTGCTCGGGGTCGCCATTGATCGCTTCGCGCAGCTCGGCGCCGGTGTAGCCGATGTCCTGGGCGTTGACGAAGATGGTCGGGATGCCGGCGGTGATCATGGTCGCCTTGAAGGTGCCGATGCCCGGAACCTCCAGGTCGTCCACCAGGTTGCCGGTGGGGAACATGGCGCCGCCGTCTTCACCGTCGTCGGACGGGTCGAGGAACTCCAGCACGATCTCGGCGGCGGGGAAGGTCACGCCGTCCAGCTCGAAGTCGCCGGTCTCCTGCACCTGGCCGTTGGTGACGGGCACGTGGGCGATGATGGTCTTCTGGATGTTGGCCTGCCAGATGCGCACCACGCAGGTGCCGTTGTCCGGGATGCGCGACGGATCGACCAGGCCGGCGTGGATGGCGAAGGAGCCGGCGGCGGTGGAGAGGTTGCCGCAGTTGCCGCTCCAGTCGACGAAGGCCTTGTCGATGGAAATCTGCCCGTAGAGGTAGTCGACGTCGTGGTCCGGCTGGGTGCTTTTCGACAGGATCACGCACTTGCTGGTGCTGGAGGTCGCGCCGCCCATGCCGTCGATGTGCGCGCTGTACGGATCGGGGCTGCCGATCACGCGCATGAACAGCTTGTCGCGGGCCGCGCCGGGCACCTGGCAGCGCTCGGGCAGGTCCTGCAGGCGGAAGAACACGCCCTTGCTGGTGCCGCCGCGGATGTAGGTGGCGGGGATCTTCACTTGGGGTACGTGGGGCATGGGACTTGGTCCTGTCTGCTTTTCGTAGGAGCGAGCTTGCTCGCGAACAGCCCCGCTGCGGGGGTGGGTTCGCGAGCAAGCTCGCTCCTACAGGTAGTCATGGCGCGGGCCGGTGGATCCGGCCCGCGCGGGTTACATCACGCCACGGACGACTCGAGGAAGTCCTTGGCGAAGCGCTGCAGCACGCCGCCGGCGTTGTACACCTTCACTTCGGCGGCGGTGTCCAGGCGGCAGGTGACCGGAACTTCGACCACTTCACCATTGCGGCGATTGACCACCAGGGTCAGGTCGCAGCGCGGCGAGACGTCGCCCTTGATGTCGTAGGTCTCGGTGCCGTCCAGGCCCAGGGTCAGGCGGGTGGTGCCCGGCTTGAACTCCACCGGCAGCACGCCCATGCCCACCAGGTTGGTGCGGTGGATGCGCTCGAAGCCTTCGGCCACGATCACTTCCACGCCCGCCAGGCGAACGCCCTTGGCCGCCCAGTCGCGGGACGAGCCCTGGCCGTAGTCGGCGCCGGCCACGATGATCAGGTTCTGCTTGCGGTTCATGTAGGTTTCGATGGCTTCCCACATGCGCATCACCTTGCCTTCCGGCTCGACGCGGGCCAGCGAACCCTTCTTCACCTCACCGTTGACCACGGCCATTTCGTTGACCAGCTGCGGGTTGGCGAAGGTGGCGCGCTGGGCGGTCAGGTGGTCGCCGCGGTGGGTGGCGTAGGAGTTGAAGTCCTCCTCCGGCAGGCCCATTTTCGCCAGGTACTCACCGGCGGCCGAGTCCGCCAGGATGGCGTTGGACGGCGACAGGTGATCGGTGGTGATGTTGTCCGGCAGGATTGCCAGCGGACGCATGCCTTTCAGCGTGCGCTCGCCCGCGAGTGCGCCTTCCCAGTACGGCGGACGGCGGATGTAGGTGGACATCGGGCGCCAGTCGTACAACGGGCTTTCCGCTTCCTGCACACTGCCCAGGTCGAACATCGGGATGTAGACCTGCTTGAACTGCTCGGGCTTGACGCTGGCGGCGACGATGGCGTCGATCTCCTCGTCGGACGGCCAGAGGTCCTTCAGGGTGACCGGGTTGCCGTTCTTGTCGGTGCCCAGCGGGTCCTGCTCGATGTCGAAGCGCACGGTGCCGGCGATGGCGTAGGCGACCACCAGCGGCGGCGAGGCGAGGAAGGCCTGCTTGGCGTAGGGGTGGATGCGCCCGTCGAAGTTGCGGTTGCCCGAGAGCACGGCGGTGGCGTACAGGTCGCGGTCGATGATCTCTTTCTGGATCACCGGGTCCAGCGCGCCGGACATGCCGTTACAAGTGGTGCAGGCATAGGCGACGATGCCGAAGCCGAGCTTCTCCAGCTCCGGCAGCAGGCCGGCTTCTTCCAGGTACAGCTTGGCGACTTTCGAACCCGGCGCGAAGGAGGTCTTCACCCACGGCTTGCGGATCATGCCCAGCGCGTTGGCCTTCTTCGCCACCAGGCCGGCGGCGATGACGTTACGCGGGTTGGAAGTGTTGGTGCAGCTGGTGATGGCGGCGATGATCACCGCGCCGTCGGGCATCAGGCCCTGGGCTTCTTCACCCTTGCCGGCTTGCAGCTTGGCTTCGTCGGCGATGCCGCGCTCGGCCAGCGCCGAGGTCGGCAGGCGGCGGTGCGGGTTGGACGGGCCGGCCATGTTGCGCACGACGCTGCCCAGGTCGAACTCCAGCACGCGCTCGTACTCGGCGGTTTCCAGAGCGGTGCTCCAGAGGCCGAGGGTCTTGGCGTAGTTTTCCACCAGCGCCACCTGCTCGGGCTCGCGGCCGGTGAGCTTGAGGTAGTCGATGGTCTGGCCGTCGATGTAGAACATCGAGGCGGTGGCGCCGTATTCCGGGCACATGTTGGAGATGGTCGCGCGGTCGCCGATGGTCAGGCTGTCCGCCCCTTCGCCGAAGAACTCGACGTAGGCGCCGACCACGCGCTCCTTGCGCAGGAACTCGGTGATCGCCAGGACGATGTCGGTGGCGGTGATGCCCGGCTTGCGCTTGCCGGTGAGCTTGACGCCGACGATGTCGGGCAGGCGCATCATCGACGGGTGGCCCAGCATCACGGTCTCGGCTTCGAGGCCACCGACGCCGATGGCGATCACGCCCAGGGCGTCCACGTGCGGGGTGTGCGAGTCGGTGCCGACGCAGGTGTCGGGGAAGGCCACGCCACCGCGCGCCTGGACCACCGGGCTCATTTTCTCCAGGTTGATCTGGTGCATGATGCCGTTGCCGGCCGGGATCACGTCGACGTTCTTGAACGCGGTCTTGGTCCAGTCGATGAAGTGGAAGCGATCCTCGTTGCGGCGGTCCTCGATGGCGCGGTTCTTCTCGAAGGCATCCGGGTCGAAGCCCGCGGCTTCCACGGCCAGCGAGTGGTCGACGATCAACTGGGTCGGCACCACCGGGTTGACCTTGGACGGGTCGCCGCCTTTCTCTGCGATGGCGTCACGCAGGCCGGCCAGGTCGACCAGCGCGGTCTGGCCGAGGATGTCGTGGCAGACCACGCGCGCCGGGTACCAGGGGAAGTCCAGGTCGCGCTTGCGGTAGACCAACTGCTCCAGGGAGGCGGTCAGGTCCTGCGGATCGCAGCGGCGCACCAGCTGTTCGGCCAGCACGCGGGAGGTGTAGGGGAGTTTGTCCCAGGCGCCGGCCTGGATCGCGTCGACGGCCTCGCGGGCGTCGAAGTAATCCAGTGCGGTGCCGGGCAGGCGTTTGCGGAATTGAGTGTTCATCATGCTGTTCCTAATTAAGCCCGGTCCTTGAGCGGCACGAACTGCAGATCTTCCGGGCCGACGTAGTTGGCGCTCGGGCGGATGATCTTGCCGTCGATGCGCTGCTCGATGACGTGGGCGGACCAGCCGGCGGTACGGGCGATCACGAACAGCGGGGTGAACATGGCGGTCGGCACGCCCATCATGTGGTAGCTGACGGCGCTGAACCAGTCGAGGTTGGGGAACATCTTCTTGATTTCCCACATCACGCTTTCCAGGCGCTCGGCGATGTCATACATCTTGGTGTTGGACTGCTCGTTCGACAGCTGGTGAGCGACTTCCTTGATCACCTTGTTGCGCGGGTCGGACACGGTGTAGACCGGGTGGCCGAAGCCGATCACCACTTCCTTGCGCTCGACGCGGGCACGGATGTCCGCCTCGGCTTCGTTCGGGTTGTCGTAGCGCTTCTGGATCTCGAAGGCCACCTCGTTGGCGCCGCCGTGTTTCGGGCCGCGCAGCGCGCCGATGGCGCCGGCGATGCAGGAGAACATGTCCGAACCGGTACCGGCGATCACGCGGGAGGTGAAGGTGGAGGCGTTGAACTCGTGCTCGGCGTACAGGTTGAGCGAGGTGTGCATGGCGCGCACCCAGGACTCGCGGGGCTTCTCGCCGTGCAGCAGGTGCAGGAAGTGGCCGCCGATGGAGTCGTCGTCGGTCTCGACGTCGATGCGCTTGCCGTTGTGGCTGAAGTGGTACCAGTAGAGCAGCGCGGAGCCCAGGGACGCCATCAGCTTGTCGGCGATGTCGCGGGCGCCCGGATGGTTGTGGTCGTCCTTCTCCGGCGACAGGCAGCCGAGCACGGACACGGCGGTGCGCATCACGTCCATCGGGTGGGCCGAGGGCGGCAGGGTTTCCAGGGCGGCCTTGACGCCGGCCGGCAGGCCGCGCAGGGCTTTGAGCTTGGCCTTGTAGCCGGCCAGTTCGGCAGCGTTGGGCAGCTTGCCGTGGACCAGCAGGTGGGCGATTTCCTCGAAGTCGCAGCGGTTGGCGAAGTCCAGGACGTCATAGCCACGGTAGTGCAGGTCGTTGCCGGTACGGCCGACGGTGCACAGGGCGGTGTTGCCAGCGGCGGTGCCACTCAGGGCCACGGACTTCTTCGGCTTGAAGCCGGTGGTGGTTTCTGCGGTAGCGCTCATCGCGTGTCTCCTCATCAAATCCGGTTGCTTGTTCTTGTCCCCCGGCACAGGGCGGGGTATCGGTTCGAATCTGGTTGGCGGATAACGCCCTTGGCGTTATGCGCCCTACTCATCGTTCAGTCTCGTGCTTACTTCTTGCCGGCTGCGAACAGCGCGTCGAGCTTCTGCTCGAAGGCGTGGTAGCCGATGCGGTCGTACAGCTCGGCACGGGTCTGCATCAGCTCGATCACGTTCTGCTGGTGGCCTTCCTGGCGGATCGCGGTGTACACGGCTTCGGCGGCCTTGTTGGCGGCGCGGAAGGCGGACAGCGGATACAGCTGGATGGCCACGCCGACCGAGGCCAGCTCGTCGCGGGTGAACAGCGGGGTGGCGCCGAACTCGGTGATGTTGGCCAGGATCGGCACGTTCAGCGCATCGACGAAGCGCTTGTAGGTCGGCAGGTCGTAGGCGGCTTCGGCGAAGATCGCATCGGCGCCGGCCTCGACGTAGCGCTGGCAGCGTTCGATGGCGGCGTCCACGCCTTCGGCCTGGATGGCGTCGGTGCGGGCGATCAGGAAGAAGTTCGGGTCGGTCTTGGCGTCGGCGGCGGCTTTCACGCGGTCGGCCATTTCCTCGACGGAGACGATTTCCTTGCCCGGACGGTGACCGCAGCGCTTGGCGCCAACCTGGTCCTCGATGTGGGCGGCAGCGGCGCCGGCCTTGATCAGGTTCTTCACGGTGCGCTCGATGTTGAAGGCGCTGGGGCCGAAGCCGGTGTCGATGTCCACCAGCAGCGGCAGGTCGCAGACGTCGGTGATGCGGCGCACGTCGGTGAGCACGTCGTCCAGGGTATTGATGCCCAGGTCCGGCAGGCCGAGGGAGCCCGCCGCCACGCCGCCACCGGAGAGGTAGATGGCCTTGAAGCCGGCGCGCTTGGCCAGCAGCGCGTGGTTGGCGTTGATCGCGCCGATCACCTGCAGCGGCTTTTCTTCGGCAAGGGCTTCACGGAAACGTTGACCGGCGGTCTTGTAGCTCATTGTTCACCTCGTTTGTTGGTGGGCGTCCAGGTAGTGACGCTCCACATTGCGTTTCGAGGCGCCGATGTGACGGCGCATCAGCAACTCGGCCAGTTCGCCGTCACGGTCGGCGATGGCATCGAGAATCCGGTGGTGCTCGGCGAAGGCCTGGCGCGGCCGGTTGGGCGTCGCCGAGAACTGCAGACGGTACATGCGCACCAGCTGGTACAGCTCGCCGCAGAGCATGCGGGTGAGGGTGCGGTTGCCGCTGCCCTGGATGATCCGATAGTGGAAGTCGTAGTCGCCTTCCTGCTGGTAGTAGCCGCGGCCGGCCTGGAACGCCTCGTCGCGCTCGTGGGTGTCGAGCACCCGGCGCAGCTCGTCGATCTCGGCCTGGCTCATGCGCTCGGCGGCGAGGCGGCAGGCCATGCCTTCGAGGGACTCGCGGATCTCGTAGAGCTCCAGCAGCTCTTCGTGGCTCAGCGACACCACCCGCGCGCCGACGTGCGGCACGCGCACCAGCAGTTTCTGGCCTTCCAGGCGGTGGATCGCCTCGCGCAGCGGGCCGCGGCTGATGCCGTAGGTGCGCGCCAGTTCCGGCTCGGAAATCTTGCTGCCGGGGGCGATCTCGCCTTTGACGATGGCCGACTGGATCTTGCGGAACACGTGTTCCGACAGAGTTTCGCTGTCGTCCGCAACAAGGCTTGGCAGGGGCAGGCTATCGTTCATGGTGTCGACAATCTTCTTGATGTGCGGCGAAAGCTACCCCTCCAGGGCGCCTTGGTCAATGAAGAACTGATGAATTGTCGACAATCGTCTAACAAGCCCCTGGGTTTATGCCCGGCCGGGCCGGTCAGCCGGAGGCGTTGTCCGCGAGAATGGCGGATATCCCCTCGTCAGGACCTGTGCCGGCGCCGCCCAGGCCCGCTAGGATCGGCGGAAAAACGGAGACTGCGCATGGAACTCTACGACCGCTATATCCTGCCCCGGCTGATCGATTTCGCCTGCGGCATGGGCGATGTGATGAAGCAGCGCTCGCTGCTGGTGCCCCGCGCCCACGGCCGGGTGCTGGAGATCGGCCTGGGTACCGGGCTGAACCTGTCGTTCTACGATCCGGCGAAAGTGTCGACAATCGTCGGCGTCGATCCGGCGGCGCAGATGCAGAAGCTGGCCCGCGAGCGCGCCGCGCGCATCGGCATCCCGGTGGAGATGGTGGCGCTGGAGCTGGGCGAGATCCGCGCCGAGGCCGGCAGTTTCGACAGCATCGTCTGTACCTTCACCCTGTGCAGCATCCCCGATGCGCTGGCGGCGCTGAAGGAAATGCGCCGGGTGCTCAAGCCGGGCGGCGAGCTTTTTTTCTGCGAACACGGCCTGGCGCCGGACGCCAGCGTGCGCGCCTGGCAGCACCGGCTGACGCCGGTGTGGAAGCCGCTGGCCGGCGGCTGTCACCTCGACCGCGACATGCCGGCGCTGCTCCAGGCCGGCGGCTTCACGCTGCGCGAGCTGGTCCAGGACTACCTGCCGGGCCCCCGGCCGATGACCTATGTCTACCGCGGCGTGGCCGACTGAGCTGGCTCGGAGCCTGTTTGACTCGCTGGCGCTCGCTACTCCCGTTGTTCGCTGTGCCTTGTTCTGTCCTGGTTCGGGAGATCGTGAACAGGCTCTCAGGCGGCGCGATGCAGCGGGGTGACGCTGAGGATGTGCGAACTGGCGAGGAACAGGTCCTGTACCGCGCCGCTGGGCGCTTCGCCGTTCTGGCAGTCGTCCAGGCGCACCATGACGGGCGCATGGCCTTCGTGCAGGGCCAGGAAGTCTTCCCGGCTGATGCGGCCGTGAAGGATGCGTTGCGGGCGGTAGGGAGACCAGGTCTCCACTTCGACCCAGAGGCTATCGGGATCGTGATGCATGGCGGATGGTCCGGTGGGAAAAATGGGGTACCTACTCTAGACAGCGGATCTGGACCAAATTCATCGGGGACCTCCGATAAATTTGTAGGAAATTATGTTCATCTGGGGTGCTCGCCCTACGGCAATGCTGCAAAAGCGGCCGCCCAGTCCTTGGCGAAGGCTTCGAACGGTGTCGTCGTGGTATTGGCCGGCGAGCGAGCCTCCCGCGCACGCACTCGCCCGCTGTTGATCGCCTCGGCCAGTTCCGCGTAGCAGCCCGCCACGCTGGCGGAGCAACCGGCCTCCTGCAGGGCCGTGGCCAGTTCCTCCGGCGACACCTGGACATAGGGCAACTGCGGTTTGCCGATGGCGGCGCCGAGCAGGCGGGTGGCTTCGGCGTAGCCGAGGTCGCGCTGGCCGAGCAGTTCGCGAGTCGCCACGCCCTGCCAGTCCCGTTCGAGCAGGGCGCGGCTGGCGGCATCGGCTACGTCGGCGGTGGCAATCATGGGGACCGGCACGTCCGGCGCCACCGCGTCGCTGTAGCAGCCGCAGGCGCGGACGATTTCCAGCGCGCCGTAGAGGTTCTCGAACAGCGCGCCGGAACGCAGCATCAGTACGTTCACCTCCGCCGGCAGCGTGCGCAGGCGCTGTTCCTGGTCGTGCATGCTGATGATCGGCCCGCTGCCGGACGACAGATCCGCCCCGACGCTGCTGAGGAACACCACACGGCGCACGCCGCTGCTGCGGATGGCGTGCAGGATGGCCTCGCCCTGGGCGGCCTGCCGGTTGCGGTAATCCTCGGTGTCCGGCCCGTAGGCGAGCAGCGTGTAGACCGCCTCGGCGCCCTGGAAGGCCTTGCCGAGGAAGTCGGCGTCGTCCGGCTCGCCGATGGCGATCTGCGCGCCGGCTTCGGCCAGTGGCGCCAGGCGTTCGGCATTGCGCCCGAGGGCGCGGACCGGCACGCCGGCATTGAGCAGGGTCTGGCAGATTCTTGAACCGGTGCGACCGGTGGCGCCCATTACGGTGATCATGGCGATGTCCTCGTGGTGGGCCTGTCCCGCGGCGCCCGCCGTGGGTTCGTTGGCTTAGGGCCAGTCTCACGCGGAAGGGCCGGACGGTTAATGCCTGGGAGTCGCTATTTCATGCTCATTCGTCCAGAGGTGTTGGACGTTGGCGGCGCGGCGGGCCAGTCTCGACTCCATGAAACCGTCGCCCGCTTTTGCCGAGCCGACCGATGCCTGGGCCTCCATCGATCCCCTGGGCGAGGCCCTGCATTTCCTGCGTATGAGCGGGACCTTCTACTGCCGCTCGGAATTTACCGCGCCCTGGGGCCTGGAGCTGCCGGCCATGCCGCAGTGCCTGATGTTCCACGTGCTGACCGTGGGCGAGTGCTGGCTGGAGGCGGACGGTGAGGCGCCGCGCCGGTTGGCGCCCGGCGATCTGCTGCTGGTGCCCCACGGCGAAGGGCACCGCTTGGTCAGCGCCCCGGGCGAAGCAGCGGCGGGGCTGTTCGGCCTGCCACGCGCCTACGCCAGCGACCGCTACGAAGTGCTGCGCCAGGGCGGCGGGGGCGAGCCGACGGCGATGATCTGCGGCGCGGTGCGTTTCGACCATCCCGCCGCGCTGCAACTGGTGCGTTTGCTGCCGCGTGTGCTGGAGGCGCGGATCAGCGATCCCGGGCAGCGCGACTGGCTGCTGAGCACGCTGCGGCTGATGGAGGACGAGGCGCGGGCGATGCGGCCGGGCGGAGAGACGGTGATCACCCGGCTGGCCGACATCCTGGTGATCCAGGCCATCCGCGTCTGGATCGAGCAGGACCCGGCGGCGCAGATCGGCTGGCTTGGCGCATTGCAGGATCGCCAGCTCGGCCGTGCGCTGAGCCTGATCCACCGAGAGCCGGCGCGGGACTGGAGCCTGGTGGCGCTGGCCGAAGCGGCGGCCATGTCCCGCTCGGCCTTCGCCGCGCGTTTCGCCGAGCAGGTCGGCATGCCGGCCATGCACTACGTCACCCGCTGGCGCATGCATGTGGCGCTGGGCTGGCTGCAGGAGCGCGAGATCGCCGTGGCGGAATTGGCCGAGCGTCTGGGCTACCAGTCCGAGGCTGCGTTCAGCCGGGCGTTCAAGCGCTGTATCGGTGTTTCGCCGGGGAGCGTGCGGCGCAGCCTGTAGGGTCGTGCGATCGCGCGTACGTGACGGGGAATGACGGAGTCAGCCTTCCGGGGCAGGTTCGCGAGCAAGCTCGCTCCTACGAAGAGCACCGTCGTGCAGAGTTGGCCTGTAGGAGTGAGCTTGCTCGCGAACCGCACGGCACGATGGCCAGTGCAGCCGGAGGCCGCTCCCAAGAAGGCGCGCTGATCAGAGCTGGATATCGTCGCGGATCAGTACGCAGGTGCAGCCGTCGTTGTCTTCGCGCCAGTCGTGGAGGAAGTACATCTGGATCTTGCCGGCATCCATGACGGCCAGGAAATCGCCCACTTCCGGAACGAAGAAGGCCGGCGTGCCCGGCTCGGCTTCGGCCTCCAGGCGGGCGTTGAAGAACAGCGCCGGGTCGGCGTCGTCGAAGAACTCTTCGCGCTCGGCGGCGTCCCACTCGACGGGGGCTTCGAAGGGACCGAGGAAGAGGACCTTGGCGTCGCCCATGTCGAGTTCTTCGGCGTCCGGGTCGTTGTCGTCCGGGCGGTAGACGTTGGCGTCCAGCGCCTCGGTACTGGCGAGGATGGCGCGGCGAGCGGCCATGCGCTGCTGCGGGTCGACGCCGGCGTCGGCACAGAGCTGGTTCCAGAGGGTTTCGGCTTGGGTGGACATGGGGGCTCCCGCTCGTGCGGCCGGTGGAAAGGGCGATAGTGTCCGGGACACTTCACTTCAGATCAATGGGGCGCTCCGCCGCGTGGCTTTTCGATTGTAGGAGCGAGCTTGCTCGCGAACGCTTTTCGCCGGGGATCACGATATAGGGCGGGTTCGCGGGCAAGCTCGCTCCTACGAAGAGCCGATTGCGTCGTTCACTCGCCCTTCAGGCCGTACTTCTTCACCTTGTCGAACAGCGTGGTCTTGGCCATGCCCAGGGCGTGCGCCGCCTGGCTGAGGTTGCCGGCGTGGCGCTCCAGGGCGGTGGACAGCAGGCTCTTCTCGAAGGCCTCCACGGCTTCGGCGAAGCGCGGTTCGCCCGCGTCCGGGCCGAGGTTTCCGCCGGCCAGCACCGGCAGGCCGAGGGCGAAGCGTTCGGCGACGTTGCGCAGTTCGCGCACGTTGCCCGGCCAGTCGTGGGCCATCAGGGTGGCGGCGGTGGCGTTGTCGATGGTGGGCGCTGCGCGGTCGAAGCGCAGCGAGGACTGCTGCAGGAAGTGTTCGAAGAGCATCAGGATGTCTTCGCGCCGTTCGCGCAGCGGCGGCAGGTTGAGGGTGACGACGTTGAGGCGGTAGTAGAGATCGCTGCGGAAGCTGCCGTCGCGGCCCATGGCGGCGAGGTCGGATTTGGTCGCGGCGATCACCCGGCAATCCACGCGGATCAGTTCGTTGGAACCCAGGCGTTCCAGCTGCTGTTCCTGCAGCACGCGCAGCAGCTTGATCTGCAGGTTCAGCGGCATGCTCTCGATCTCGTCGAGGAACAGGCTGCCACCGTTGGCGTGCTCGATCTTGCCGATCCGCCGCTTGCCGGCGCCGGTGAAGGCGTGGGCCTCGTGGCCGAAGATCTCGCTGTCGATCAGGCTTTCCGGCAGGCCGCCGCAGTTGAGTGCGACGAAGGGCTTGGCTTGGCGCCGGCTGGAGTCGTGCAGGCAACGGGCGACCAGCTCCTTGCCGGTGCCGGTTTCGCCTTCGATGAGTACATTGGCCGAGGTATCGGCGACGTTGGCGATCAGCTCGCGCAGCGCCTGCATGGCCGGCGAGCGGCCGATCAGCCGGCTTTCCAGGGCCTGGCGGCCGGCGAGCTGGCGGCGCAGCTGGCTGACTTCACGGGTCAGCGCACGCTGGGCCAGCGCCCGGCGCGCGGTGTCGACCAGGCGCTCGGGGGAGAAGGGTTTCTCCATGAAGTCGTAGGCGCCGTCGCGCATGGCCTTGACCGCCATCGCGATGTCGCCGTGTCCGGTGATCAGCACCACCGGCAGGCTGGGGTCCAGCGCCTTGAGCCGTTCCAGCAGTTGCAGGCCGTCCATGCCGGGCATGCGGATGTCGCTGACGACGATGCCGGGGAAGTCTACGCCAACCTTTTTCAGCGCTTCCTCGGCGCTGCCGACGCCATCGCTGTCGATGTCTTCCAGGGCCAGCGCCTGTTGGCAGCCGAGCAATACGTGCGGGTCATCCTCGACGACCAGGACGCGCAGGGATTCTTCGCTCATGCAGGGTTCTCCAGGGCAGGCAGCAGCGGCAGGTAGAGCTCGAAGGCGGTGCCGCCGGCCTCCGGGTAGGCCACGCTCAGGCTGCCGCCGGCGGCGGTGGCGAGGCTGGCCGAAAGGGTCAGGCCCAGGCCCAGGCCGAGTTCGCCGGGCTTGGTGGTGAAGAAGGGTTCGAACAGGTGCGCTCGCGCGTCCTGCGGTATGCCGGGGCCGTTGTCGCGGACCACCAGGCGGTAGTGGTCGTCGCCCTCGATGCGGCCTTCCAGCCAGAGCTGGCGGTCGTCCTGCGGGCTCATGGCGTCCAGCGCGTTGGCGACCAGGTTGACCAGGATCTGCTCCAGGCGGGTCTGGTCGATAGCCAGGCGGGCGTCGGGGAAGTCGCGGTGCAGGCTCACCGGCACCTGCTTGAGGCGCACCTGCAGGACCATCACCGCGGCATCCACCGCCTTGCCCAGGCTGGCCTGGCCGTGGTCGTCGGCGCGCCGGGCGAAGGCGCGCAGGCTGGCGGTGATGCGGCCCATGCGGTCAACCATTTCGTTGATGGCGACCAGGTTGCTGCTGGCGATGTCCAGCTTGCCGCGCGCCAGGAAGCGCACGGTGTTGCCCGAAAGGGTGCGCAATGCCGCCAGCGGCTGGTTGAGCTCGTGGGCGATGCTGGTGGACATCTGCCCGATCACCGCCAGCTTGCCGGCCTGCACCAGGCGGTCCTGGGCCTTGCGCAGGGTGTCTTCGGCCTGGCGGCGTTCGCGGATCTGTTCACGCAGGTGCTGGTTGCTGGCGCGCAGATCGCTGGTGCGCTCGGCGATGCGCCGCTCCAGGGCGTTGTTGGCCTGCTCCAGCGCCTCACGGGCGGCGAGGCGGGTGGCGATGACCTTGCGCCGCTCGTTCCAGGCGATCAGCAGGAAGGCCAGCAGGGCGAAGCCCAGGGCGGCGAGCATGCCGTGGATCATGGCTTCGCGGCGTACGTCGTGGAGCGGGCTGAGCAGGGTGAAGTTCCACGAGGTGTCCTTCAGCCGGCGGGTCTGCATCAGGTAGCTGACGGGGTTGTGGCCGTCGGCTTCGGGCGATTGCGGCGGGAAGCTGATTTCTTCCACGCCCTCGCCCAGGGGACGGCGGGCCAGCGGCTGCCATTCGTTGAGCGCCCACCAGTAGTACTGCAGGCTGCGCGCCAGGCGCTCCTTGTCGTCGGCGCTCAGCGGGCGTACCGCCTTCAGGCGCAGGGCGGGATCGCTGGAGAGGATGATGATGCCGTTCTCGTCGCTGACGAAGGCTTGCAGGCGGGCTTTTTCCCAGCGCTCTTCGAGCGCCTCCATCTTCACCTTGACCACCGCCACGCCGATGATCCTGTCGCCGCTGACCAGGCCGTGGGCCAGGTAGTAGCCCGGCTCGCCGGAGGTGCTGTCCATGCCGTAGAAGCGTCCGGGGCGGCCGGCCATTGCGTCCTGGAAGTAGGCGCGGAACGACTGGTCCTCGCCCTGGTAGCTTTCCACGTTCTGCCAGTTGCTGGTGGCCAGCACTCGTCCGGAGGTGTCCAGCAGGTAGATGGCACGGCTGCCGGCGCGGCGGTTCAAGCCTTCGAGGTAGGCATTGACCAGGTTGCGGTTGTAGGGGGAGGGATCGAGCAGCAGGCGCGTGACGTTCTTTTCCAGCTCCAGCACGCTGGGCAGGTAGGTGTAGCGGCTCATCTCGCTCTCCACGCCGCGGGCGTGCAGTTCGAGCTGGCGTTCGCCGCTGCCGATCAGGGCGCGGGTGCCGGCGCCGTCGCTGATCAGGTAGCCGCCATAGCCGAAGCCCAGGGTGAGCAGGAGCAGCAGGATAGGCAACAGGAAGTTGCGCAGCAGGCGTGGCTTCACGGTAAGCGATGATGGCAATGGGCTGGACGCGCATTGCAGCACAGTCGCCGGGACCGAACCAGCCCGACGCCGGGGGGCGGCGATGGACTGGCTCGGGTACCACACGGTGCGCCTCGCGCGAGTTACTGGGCAACCACCAGTCCGACGCCGCGGCCACGCGGATCGGAGGCGGTTTCCAGGGCCTTGCCGTTCACACGGATGGCCTGGATGTCACCCATGTTCCAGCCCTGGTCTTCCAGGGTGTAACCCATGCCTTTGAGCTCGTCGGCGACCTTGCCGGTGAGCGGTGCGTAGGCGTCGTAGTAGATAGTGTCCTTGGGCAGCAGTTGGTGATGCACGCGTTGCGCGGCCACGGCCTTTTCCAGGGGCAGGTGGAAGTCGTAGACGTTGTTCAGCACCTGGAAGATCGAGGTGAAGATCCGCGAGCCGCCGGGGGTGCCCAGCACCAGGCTGACCTGGCCGTCGCGGGTGACGATGCTCGGGCTCATGGAGGAGAGCATGCGCTTGCCCGGCTCGATGGCGTTGGCGTCGCTGCCGACCACACCGAAGGCGTTGGCCACGCCCGGCTTGGCGCTGAAGTCGTCCATCTCGTCGTTGAGCAGGAAGCCGGCGCCCTTGACCACCACGCCGCTGCCGAAGTCCCAGTTGAGGGTGTAGGTGTTGCTGACGGCGTTGCCGTCCTTGTCGACGATGGAGAAGTGCGTGGTCTGGTGCGGCTCCAGGCCCGGACGGACCTTCTCGGTGGGCGAGATGGCGTTCGGGTTGACCTCGGTGGCGCGCTTGGCGATGTAGGCCGGGGCGGTCAGTTGGGCCTCGGGCACCTTGGAGAAGTCCGGGTCGCCCAGGTAGTCGGCGCGGTCGGCGAACACGCGCTTCTCGATTTCCGCGAGCAGGTGGATGTACTTGGCGGAGTTCAGCTCCACGCCCTTGAAGTCGGCGGCGCGCTGTTCCTTGATGCCGATCAGCTGGGCCAGGGCGATGCCGCCTGAGCTCGGCAGCGGTGCGGTGTACAGGGTGTTGCCCTGCCAGTCGATGCGCATCGGTTCGCGCCACTTGGCCTCGTAGCCGGAGAGGTCTTCCTGGGTGATCAGGCCGCCGTCGTGCTTCATCTGCGCGACCAGCAGCTTGGCGGTCTCGCCCTTGTAGAAGTCGTCCGGCCCCTTGTCGGCGATGCGCTCCAGGGTCTTGGCCAGCTCCGGCTGCTTGAAGGTTTCGCCCGGCGACAGGGTGCCGAAGTAGTCGCCGAAGTTGGTCTTGCCGTTGAACAGCGCGATGGCGTCCTGGCGGTACTGGTACTGCTGGTCGGCGACCTTGAAGCCGGTCCTGGCGTAGC
Organism: Pseudomonas sp. ATCC 13867; assembly: GCF_000349845.1. Lineage (NCBI taxonomy): Bacteria > Pseudomonadati > Pseudomonadota > Gammaproteobacteria > Pseudomonadales > Pseudomonadaceae > Pseudomonas > Pseudomonas sp. ATCC 13867. The sequence goes on from NC_020829.1 coordinate 902,098, forward strand.
CGATGGCCGGGGTCAGCAGTTCGCTCCACTTCAGCTTGCCGAAGCGCTTGTGCGCTTCCCACAGGCCCATCACGGTGCCGGGCACGCCGGCGGCCTTGGTGCCCACCAGGCTGAGGTTCTCGATCACCTCGCCCTTGTCGTTCAGGTACATGGTCTTGGTCGCGGCCTTGGGGGCGATCTCGCGGTAGTCGAGGAAGTAGGGCTTGCCGTCGACGTACAGGGTCATGAAGCCACCGCCGCCGATGTTGCCGGCTTCGGGGTAGGTGACCGCGAGGGTGAAGGCGGTAGCGACCGCGGCGTCGACGGCGTTGCCGCCTTTCTTCAGGACGTCGGCGGCGACCTTGGCGCCGTACTGGTCCGGTGCTGCGACCGCGCCGCCGTCGAGGCTGGCGGCGAACACCGAGGAACTGGCGGCGAGGATCGCGACGCCCAGGGGCAGCTTGCTGAAGTGGAACACGCGCATGGAGCTTCCTTATTTATTCTTGTGTTTGCGGTGAGGTGAGGCGCCCGGAAGACCGGAGGCTTCGGTGGATCAGTGGGGCAGGATCTTGGCGAGGAACTGCTGGGTACGCTCGGCGCGGTTCTGCAGGTCGCCGAAGAACTCCTCCTTCGGGCAGTCCTCGACGATCTGCCCGCGGTCCATGAAGATCACCCGGTCGGCGACCTTGCGCGCGAAGCCCATCTCGTGGGTCACGCACATCATGGTCATGCCTTCGTGGGCGAGCTGGACCATCACGTCGAGCACCTCGTTGACCATCTCCGGGTCGAGCGCCGAGGTCGGTTCGTCGAACAGCATCACGATCGGGTCCATCGCCAGGGCACGGGCGATGGCCACGCGCTGCTGCTGGCCGCCGGAGAGCTGGCCGGGGTGCTTGTGCGCGTGTTCCTTGAGGCCGACGCGGTCGAGCAGCTTCATGCCCTTGTCCATCGCCTCTTCCTTGCTCCGCCCCAGCACCTTGCGCTGGGCGATGGTGAGGTTCTCGGTGATGGTCAGGTGCGGGAACAGTTCGAAGTGCTGGAACACCATGCCGACGCGGGAGCGCAGTTTCGGCAGGTCGGTCTTGGGGTTGGCGATGGAGGTGCCGTCGACGGTGATGTCGCCCTTCTGGAAGGGCTCCAGCGCGTTGACGCACTTGATCAGGGTCGACTTGCCCGAGCCGGACGGCCCGCAGACCACCACCACTTCACCCTTGGACACCTTGGTGTTGCAGTCGGTGAGCACCTGGAAGTCGCCATACCACTTGCTGACGTTATCGATGGAGATCATACGGTTAACCTTTTCTGCAGGCGCTTCACGCCGAAGGACGCGGCGAAGCTGATGACGAAGTAGACGAGACCGGCGAAGATCAGGAACTCATGGGGTTGGCCGATGATGTCGCCACGGGAACGGGCGGCGTTGAGGAAGTCCATCAGGCCCACCGAGTAGACCAGCGAGGTGTCCTGGAACAGGATGATGCTCTGCTGCAGCAGCAGCGGGGTCATCTTGCGGAACGCCTGGGGCAGGATGATCAGGCGCATGGCCTGGCCGTAGGTCATGCCCAGGGCGTAGGACGCGCCGATCTGGCCTTTCGGGATGGCCTGGATGCCGGCGCGGACGATCTCGCAGTAGTAGGCCGCCTCGAACATCATGAAGGCCACCAGGCACGAGGTGAACGCACCGACCGGGGTGTCCTGGCCGGTGATCCAGCGCAGGATGAAGGGCACCGCGAAGTAGAACCAGGTGATCACCAGCAGCAGCGGGATCGAACGGAAGTAGTTCACGTAGAAGCCGGCGATGTTCGACAGCAGCTTGCTGTTGGACAGCCGCATCAGCGCCAGGATGGTGCCCAGCACCACGCCGCCCAGCACGCCCAGCACCATCAGTTGCAGGGTGCTGAGCATGCCTTCCCACAGGCCGGGGAGGGCGGGGACGATCTGACTGAAGTCCATCATTTACCTCCCACGGAAATCAGGCCCGGGACCGCGACCTTCTTCTCGATGAAGCGCATGCCGAGCATCAGGCTCATGTTCAGGGTGAAGTAGATCAGCGTGGCCAGGGTGAAGGCCTCGAACAGGTTGGCGCTGAACTCGGCGGTCTGCTTGGTCTGCGCCAGCAGTTCCATGAGGCCGATCAGCGAGGCCACCGAGGAGTTCTTGAAGACGTTGAGGAACTCGGAGGTGAGCGGCGGAATGATGATCCGGAAGGCCTGCGGCAGCAGTACGTGGCGGTAGATCGCCGGCAGGCGGAAACCCATCGCGCTGGCGGCGGCGAGCTGGCCCTTGGGCAGCGCCTGGATGCCGGTGCGCACCTGCTCGCAGACCCGCGCGGCGGTGAATAGCCCCAGGCATACGACCACGCTGATGAAGGCCGAGGTTTCCGGCGCCAGCCCCAGCTTGAACCAGTCCTGGATCGGCTGCGGCAGGTAGTCCGGCACCAGGAAGTACCAGATGAACAATTGCACCAGCAGCGGCACGTTGCGGAACAGTTCCACGTAGGCGGTGGCGATGCCGGACAGCCAGCGGTTGGGCAGGGTGCGCATCACGCCCAGCAGCGAGCCGAGCGTCAGCGCGATGACCCAGGCCGCGAGCGAGACGGCGATGGTCCAGCCCAGGCCGGTGACGTACCAGTCCAGGTAGCGCTCGTCGCCAATCCCGGTGGACTTGAAGAACACGCCCCAGTCCCAGTTGTAATCCATGACGGGTTTCCCCTCGGTTGCTTTGCACGGTTGCTTTAGTACGCTACGCGACCGGACGCGGGCGCAAGGCCGCCCGCCACCCGCGGGTAGCGGGTGTTCCGGCATCGTCATCAGGAGTAGTGGGCCGGGAGCGCATGGCTTGCGCTCCCGATCCCCGCGTGGCTACGCCTTGTGAACGCAGCCGCGCGCGACCGTTACATCTGCTCGGCAGCCTTGTCGGTCGGAGTGGCGATCAGCTTCTTGAGCTCATCGCTCATCGGGAAATTGAGGTTCAGGTTCTTCGGCGGGATCGGCTGCATGAACCACTTGTCGTAGATCTTGTTCACTTCACCCGAGGCAAAGGTATCGGAGATGGCCTTGTCGACCACCTTCTTGAACGGCGCGTCGCCCTTGCGCACCATGCACGCGTAGATCTCGTAGGACTGCGGCTTGCCGACCACGTGCCAGTCGTCCGGTTTCTTGGCCTTGGCCATTTCGCCGTAGAGCAGCGCATCGTCCATCATGAAGGCCACGGCGCGGCCGGATTCGAGCATCAGGAAGGACTCGCCGTGGTCCTTGGCCGAGATGATGTTCATGCCCATCTTCTTCTCGGCGTTCATCTGCTTGAGCAGACGTTCGGAGGTGGTGCCGGCGGTGGTCACCACGTTCTTGCCGTTCAGGTCGGAGAAGTCGTTGATGCCCGAGGTGGTCTTGGTCAGCAGGCGGGTGCCCACTTCGAAGATGCCGACGGAGAAGTCGACCTGCTTCTGGCGCTCCAGGTTGTTGGTGGTGGAGCCGCACTCGATGTCCACGGTGCCGTTCTGCACCAGCGGAATGCGGGTCTGGGAGGTGACCAGGTTGTAGCGCACCTTCAGGTCGGGCAGGTTCAGCTCTTTCTTCAGGGCATCGACGACCTTCAGTTGCAGGTCGTGGGAGTAGCCCACCGGCTGGCGCGGATTGGTGGCGAGGTAGGAGAAGGGGATGGAGGCGTCACGGTGGCCGAGGACGACGGTGCCGGAGTCCTTGATCTTCTTCAGGGTACCGGTGAGCTCTTCGGCGACGACGGGAGTGGCGAGCAGGGCTGCGACAATGGCGGCGCCCAACGCACGGGGTGCGAAACGCATGGAATCTACCTCGACTGGTTGTGTTTGTTATTCAGTCCTGCGACCGGCGAGGGTAGCCATGCCGCATGCTCGGGGTGAAAAGGAGCAGGCTCTGTGCCAACTTCTAGTATTGTTTTTAACTTATTGAATTAAAACGATATTTTGTATTTTTCCGGTGCGCCTGAAGCTGGACGATGTTCGGTTATCCGAAAATTTTCCGAATTGTCGTTCGGAAATCCGAACGAGGTAATGTCAGACGTCCGGCTGGTCGGCCCATTGTCCGCGCTGAAACGGCAGTTCGCGGTCGGCCAGGTGCGCGGCCAGGCGTTCCAGCAGGTGATGAGTGGGCGCGCGCACGCCAGTGAGGCCCTGCGCGGCGCCGAGGGCCAGGACCAGCGCCAGTACCGCTGGAGTGAAGGCCGGCAGGCGCAGGCGGGTCGCGCCGAGGAAGACCGCGCTGGCCCCCAGCCCCAAGGCAAGGCCGGCGTAGACCTCCGCCGGGGAGTGCACGCCGATCGCCAGCCGCGAGAGGCCGACCAGTACCGCCAGCCCCCCGGCCAGCCCGGCGGCGGCCAGCGCCCGGGGGCGAGTGCCGCAGAGTTGGGCGGCGAGAGCGGGCAACAGGCAGCCGGCCATCATGCTATGGCCGGAAATACCGGTGAAGTTCCAGGCTGGAATACCGATGCCCCAGCCCATGAACGCTAGCTTGGAGAACACCACCAGGGCGCATGCCAGGCCGAACACCGCCAGCCAGAGCACGGCCTTGGCCGCTTCGCCGCGGTACAGCAGCCAGGCGAAGAGGAAGGCTGCCGCGGGCAGCAGCAGCGCGCTATCGCCGAGCCGGGTGATCAGGGGCCAGAGGTTCATGGTGCGCCGCAGCACAGGGGAGTGGCGGGCACCTTAGCACGCCGGTCGCCGGTCCATGCGTGGCCGGTCTCATTCGTTGTCGCTGGGCTGACCGGCGGCTCCCTCGCGGCGCAGCAGTTCCCGCTTGCGCGGCAGGCCCCAGCGGTAGCCGCCTTCGCCCGTACTGCCGACCACCCGGTGGCAGGGCACCAGCAGGCCGATGCTGTTGCTGGCGCAGGCGCGGGCGATGGCGCGCGGATGGCTGTCGAGCTGCGCGGCCAGCTCGCCGTAGCGCCGTGTCTCGCCGCTGGGGATGCGCGTGAGGGCGCGCCAGACGCGCAACTGGAAGGCGCTGCCGTGCAAGTCCAGCGGCAAGTGGGCGGCCTGCTCGGGCTCCGCCAGTTGCGCCAGCACCTGATTCAACCAGTCGCCCAGGCCCGCGTCGTCGCGCACGCGCTCGGCGGCGCCGAAACGCTCGGCCAACTGTTCCTCCAGCTCGCCGGCGTCATCGGCGAACAGCAACGCGCAGACCCCCTTGTCGGTGGCCGCCAGCAGCATCCGCCCCAGCGGGCAGGGCGCGATGACATAGCGCAGGCGTTCGCCGGCGCCCTTCTGCCGGCGCTGCGCCGGGCTCAGCGGGGTGGCGTTCTCGTAGAGGGCGCGGGTGCCGGAGTAACCGGCTTCCAGGGCGGCATCCAGCACGGAGCGCGCTTGCGGCAGGGCGGCGGCCAGGCGTTGTTCCCGACGTGATTCGGCCCAGGCGCGCGGCGTCAGACCGGTTCGGGCCTTGAAGGCGCGAGCCAGGTGCGAGGCGGAGAGGCCGATGCGGCTGGCCAGTTCGTCCAGGGTCAGCGGTTTTTCCGCCCGGTCGAGCAGGTCGCAGGCCGCGGCGACCAGCGTGTCCAACTGCTCGCGGGGGCTCGGGCCTTGCGGCGAACAGCGCTTGCACGGGCGGAACCCCGCGGCCTCGGCGGCGGCCGGGTTTTCGTGGAAGGCCACGTTGCCGCGCGAGGGGCGGCGGGCCGGGCAATTGGGGCGGCAGTAGACACCGGTGGAGCGCACGCTGAAGACGAAACGCCCCTCGAAGCGCGCGTCCCGCTCGCAGACTGCCTGCCAGCAGCGCTCAGGGTTCAGCTCGATGCTCATCATGGTGTGTCTCCACGGAATGGGGCGATGGGGGAATTGTCTGTCCGACGCTGCGGGCGGGCAATCCGCATCGCGTTTTCAAACTGCGGACTACGCTTGCCGATGTCCGACTTCAGAGAGCGTTGCCTTGCTTCGATTCTGCTTCTGTTACCTGCTGCTCGCCCTGCTGTATGTCCCGGCGCACGCGGCGAGCCTTGCGTTGACCGATCAGGAGCGGGCCGTCATCAGCGCCCACGAACCGATCCGCGTCGGGCTGTTCCGCGCCGGCTGGCCGCCGTTCGAGGTGATCGACGAGTTCGACCAGTTCCACGGTATCAGCGCCGACTACCTGCAACTGATTTCCGAACGGTTGGGCATGCAGGTCCGGCCGGTGATCTACAACACCTGGGACGACGTGCTCGCCGCCGTGCACGCCGGCGAGGTGGACCTGGTGCCGTCGGTGGCGATGACCGACGAGCGCAAGCGCTTCCTCAGCTTCAGCCAGCCGTACCTGTTGACCAGCAGCCTGATCTTCGCCCGGCGCGACAGTACCATCCGCACGCTCGACGACCTGTCCGGGCGGCGGGTGGCGGTGGAGCAGGGCTATGCCGTGCAGGAGTTGCTGGCGAAGGCCGTGCCCGGCGTGGTCTTCGTGGTCAGCGAGGATTCGGCCGGCGCCCTGAAGGCGGTGTCCATCGGCAGGGCCGATGCCTATGTCGGCAACCTGATCACCTCCAGCTACCTGATCGAGCAACTGAGCCTGAGCAACCTGGAAGTCCGCGGCGACAGCGGCCTGGGCAACAGCCAGGTGCGTTTCGCCGTGCGCAAGGCGCTGGAGCCGCTGGTGCCGCTGCTCGACCGCGCCCTGGGTGACATCAGCCGCGGCGAGCAGGAGGACATCCAGGCGCGCTGGCTGCCGTCGCTGGACGTGTTCGACTGGATGCACCTGCTGCAGATCGCCTGGCCCTGGGTGGTGGGTGTGCTCGCCCTGCTGGCCTTCGTGCTGGTGTGGAACCGGCGGCTGTCCATCCAGGTCGCCGAGCGCGCCCGCGCCGAAGCCGAGGAGCGCCGCCAGCGCAGTACTCTGCTGGCGCTGATCAACGCCATTCCCGACCCGATCTGGTTCAAGGACACCCAGGGTCGCTACCTGGGGGTCAACCAGGCGTTCGCCGACTGCCTGGGGCGGCTCCCGGAGGAGATCGTCGGGCGTAGCGACCGCCAGCTGTTCAGCCGCGCCGCCGGCGCCGGCCGGCACGAGCGCGACCAGCAGGCGCTGACCGGCAGCGAGCCGTACGCCAGCGAGGGCTGGGTGATCTATCCGGATGGTCGCCAGGTACTGTTCGATACCCTGCGCAGCGCCTTCCATGACGACCGCGGACGCCTGCTGGGACTGGTCGGCGTGAGCCGCGACGTCACTGCGCGCAAGTCCACCGAGGTCGCGCTGGCCCAGGCCCGCGATCTCGCCGAGGAAGCCGCGCAGCTCAAGAGCGACTTCCTCGCCAACATGAGTCACGAAATCCGCACGCCGATGAATATCATCATCGGCCTTGCCCACCTGTTGCAGGAAACCACCCTGGATCAGCAGCAACTGGACTACCTGGGCAAGATCCAGGGTTCGGGCCAGTACCTGCTGGAGCTGATCAGCGACATCCTCGACCTGTCGCGGGTGGAGGCCGGCAGGCTGGAGTTCGAGCGCATCGCATTCGACCTCGAACGCCTGCTCGGCGAGCTGTTCGACCTGCTCAGCATCCGCGCGGCGGGCAAGGGACTGGCGGTGCGTTGCCAGATCGACCCGAGGGTGCCGGCCCAGGTGGTCGGCGACTCGCTGCGCCTGCGGCAGATCCTGATGAACTACGCCAACAACGCGCTGAAGTTCACCGAGCGCGGCGAGCTGGAGCTGATCGTCGACCTGGAGCACGAAGACGAGGACAGCCTGCAGCTGTACTTCGGTCTGCGCGATACCGGCATCGGCATCTCCGCGACGCAGCAGGACCGCCTGTTCGAGTCGTTCCGCCAGGCTGACAGCTCGATTACCCGACGCTACGGCGGCTCGGGGCTGGGGCTGGCGATCTGCAAGCACCTGGCCGAGGCGATGGGCGGCAGCGTCGGTGTGGAAAGCGAAGCGGGGCAGGGCAGCCTGTTCTGGTGCCGCCTGCCGATGGGGCGGGTGGACGATGCGCTGGAGGTGAACCTGGACAGCATCAGCCATGCCGCGCCTCCGCTGCCCGCGCTACCGGCGGCGGAAGCGGCGCCCCTGCCGGAGCCGAGCGGCGACAGGGTGGAGATCGAGCGTGTCTGCCGGCGCCTGGCGCAACTGCTGGCCGCCGACGACCCGCGTGCGGGGCGTCTGCTGGGCGAGCGTGCAAGCCTGCTGCGCAGCGTCTTCAATGAGGGGTACGAGGGCATCGCGACGAACGTCAGGCGTTTCGAGTTCGAGCGCGCCCTGGAAAACCTGGTGAACCTCGCGAGGGAGCGCGACATCAGGATCTGAACGCCGGCGCGGAAGGAAGGTCCGATCCGGTGCCGCGTGGCAGTCTGAACAATAAGGGGAATGCAATGGATAGCATGTTGGACCGGCCGGAACAGGAATTGATCCTGGTGGTGGATGACCAGCCGGATAATCTGATGCTGATGAGCGAGCTGCTGATGGACCGCTACCAGGTGCGCGTCGCCGCCAGCGGCGCCAAGGCGCTGCGCCTGGTGCAGAGCGATCCGCGCCCGGACCTGGTGCTGCTCGACATCATGATGCCGGAGATGGATGGCTACGAAGTCTGCCGGCAGCTCAAGGCCGACCCCTTCACCCGCGATATCCCGGTGATCTTCCTCACCGGCATGGTCAACGCCGCCGATGAGCAGAAAGGCCTCGACCTGGGCGCGGTGGACTACATCACCAAGCCGATCAGCCCGCCGGTGACCCTGGCGCGCATTCGCGCGCACCTCAACCTCAAGGCCAATGCCGATTTCCTGCGCGACAAGAGCGAATACCTGGAGCTGGAAGTGCGCCGCCGCGCCCGCGAGCTGCAGGCCATCCAGGACGCCACGCTGGAGGCGATGGCGACCCTGTGCGACCTGCGTGACAACCCGCACAGCCAGCATCTGGTGCGCATCGAGCACTACATGCGCCTGCTCTGCTGCACTCTGGCCCTGCGCAACGAATTTTCCGGCGAACTCTCGGTGGAGAATATCGAGCTGCTGGCGCGCTCGGCGCAACTGCACGACATCGGCAAGGTCGCGGTGCCCGACCGCATCCTGCACAGCCCCGGTCAGCTCGACGAGGCCGACCGGCTGATCATGCAGAGCCACACCACGGTTGGCCACGACGCGCTGGCGGCGGCCGAACGCAAGCTCGGCTATCCGGCCGACTTCCTGCGCTACGCCAAGGAGATCGCCTACAGCCACCACGAGCGCTGGGATGGTGGCGGTTATCCGGAAGGCCTGGCCGGCGAACGCATACCGATGGCCGCGCGGATGCTGACGCTGATCGACTGCTACGACGAACTCACCAGCCGCCATGCCTACCGTACCTCGCTGGGCCCAGACGAGGCGGCGGCGCGGATCAAGGCCGGCGCCGGCAGCCAGTTCGACCCGCGCATGGTGGAAGCCTTCAGCGAGGCCGCCGAAGGCTTCGCCAGCATCGCCCTGCGCTATGCCGATAGCGACGAGGCCCTGGGGCTGGAGTTGCTGCGGCTGGAAGACGCGGTTATCGAAAGCATCGAACTGACGCCGCCGACCCCCTGATCGCGCTGGGCGGCCGCCGGGGATTGCCGTATAAGGTGCGCAGCGCCCGTAGAGAGGTATGCCAGGAAGCCCGATGAAGACCCCGAAACGCATTGAGCCGCTGATCGAAGACGGACTGATCGACGAAGTGCTGCGCCCGCTGATGAGTGGCAAGGAAGCGGCGGTCTATGTGGTGCGCTGCGGCGACGAGCTGCGCTGCGCCAAGGTCTACAAGGAAGCCAACAAGCGCAGCTTCCGCCAGGCCGCCGAGTACCAGGAGGGGCGCAAGGTGCGCAACAGCCGGCAGGCGCGCGCGATGGCCAAGGGCAGCAAGTACGGCCGCAAGGAGCAGGAGGAGGCCTGGCAGAACGCCGAGGTCGCCGCGCTGTTCCGCCTGGCCAATGCCGGCGTGCGGGTGCCCAAGCCCTATGATTTCCTCGATGGCGTGCTGCTCATGGAGATGATCGCCGACGAGGACGGCGATGCGGCGCCACGCCTGAACGACGTGGTGATGGAGCCGGAGCTGGCGCGGGAATTCCACGCCTTCCTGATCCGCCAGATCGTGATGATGCTCTGCGCCGGTCTGGTGCATGGCGACCTGTCCGAGTTCAACGTGCTGGTCGGGCCGGACGGCCCGGTGATCATCGACCTGCCCCAGGCGGTCGACGCTGCCGGCAACAACCACGCCTTCCGCATGCTCGAGCGCGACGTCGGCAACATGGCCGCCTACTTCGGCCGCTTCGCCCCGGAACTCAAGTACACCCACTACGCCAAGGAAATGTGGGCGCTGTACGAAGAAGGGAAGCTGTTGCCGGACACTCCGCTGACCGGCCATTTCGACGATCCCGAGGACGAGGCGGATGTCGATTCGGTGTTGCGCGAAATCGCCGAGGCCCTGCGTGAGCAGGCCCGCCGCGAGGCCGGCCGCGTCGCCCAGGATGCGCCGCAGACCCGCGACGAGCCGCCTCCGCCGTGGGAGCAGGCTTGAGCGGAGTGAGCGCCCCCTCTGACATCCTGACGCTGATCGCCGCGCAACCCGAGCGCATGCGCCTGCTGCGAGGCGTGCGCGATGACGGACCGGCCGATGCCTGGATCGGCGCCGGCTTCGTGCGCAACGCCGTGTGGGATGCGCTGCACGGCTATGCCGAAAGCACGCCGCTGGCCGATGTGGATGTCCTGTATTTCGCCGCTGACCGCCTGGAAGCCGAGGCGGACTCCGACTGGGAGCGCCGGCTTCTGGAGGCCTGCCCGGGCGTGCCCTGGTCGGTGCGTAACCAGGCGCGCATGCACCTGCGCAATGGCGACGCGCCTTACCGCGACTGCGCCGATGCGCTGCGGCACTGGGCGGAAACCTGTACCGCGGTGGCGGTGCGTTTGCGCGGCGACCGACTGGAGTTGCTGGCGCCGCTGTGGGGCGACGACCTGCTGGACCTGCGCGTTCGGCCAACCGAACGCTTTCGCGCAAAGCCCGATCTCTACCGCCAGCGCATCGCCGCCAAGAACTGGCTGGCGCGCTGGCCAAAGCTGCAGATCGACCCCCTGTAGGAGCGGACTCCGTCCGCGATCTGCTTCGTGCTGTGCGGTGCTGTGCGGTTCGCGAGCAAGCTCGCTCCTACGAAGAGCTGTCCCGTCACCCCGGTAGGAGCGAGCTTGCTCGCGAACCGGCCCGGCACCGGCCCTGCCGGGGATCGCGGAGAAGCTCCGCTCCTACGAGATCAAGATCCCCTCACCCTCTCCCGCAAGCGGGAGAGGGAACCGTTCGGTGCAGGAGGAAGCCACGGTGTCAGCCGGTACGGACTGCCCCCTCTCCCTGAGGGAGAGGGCTGGGGTGAGGGGGAATCGCAGGCGCGGATTTCCCCGATAGAAGACAGTTGTTCCTACGAGAGCCGATTCCCTGAGCGGCGTACAACTGTACGGCACCAACTGTATCCATACATCGCACGCCGGGGCTGGTAGCGTTGCTCCACTCCACTGCGAGTTCTACGCCATGCCCTTGCGCCATATCCTGCTCGCTCTGCTGGTCACCCTGATCTGGGGCATCAACTTCGTCGTGATCAAGATCGGCCTGCACGACTTCCCGCCGTTGCTGTTCTGCGCCCTGCGCTTCGCCCTGGCCGCACTGCCACTGGTTTTCCTGCGCGGCCCGCTGCCGGCGCCGTTCTGGCGCATCGTGCAGATCGGCGTGCTGCTGGGCGTGGTGAAGTTCGGGCTGCTGTTCGTCGGCATGCACCTGGGCATGCCGGCCGGGCTGTCCTCGCTGGTGCTGCAGAGCCAAGTGTTCTTCACCGTGCTGATCGCCGCCGCGCTGCTGGGCGAAAGGCCTACTCCACGTGCGCTGCTGGGCCTGGCGCTGGCTGCCGGCGGCCTGCTGCTGATCGGCCTGGAGCGGCCGCTGGGCGACAGCCTGCTGGCCTTCCTGCTGGTGATCGCCGCCGCGCTCGCCTGGGCCTTCTCCAACATCGCCACCAAGCGCTCCGGCGCCAGCGACATGCTGCGCCTGATCAGTTGGGTCAGCCTGATCCCGCCGCTACCACTGCTGGTGCTGTCATGGATCTTCGAAGGTCCCGAGGCGATCGGGCACGCCGTGCTGAATATCAACTGGACCGGCGCCGGCGCGCTGCTCTATATCGCTTTCCTCGCCACCACCGTCGGCTTCGGCCTGTGGAGCTTCCTGCTGCGCCGCTACCCGGCCAGCCAGGTCACGCCGTTCGCGCTGGCGGTGCCTGTTTCAGGTCTGCTGTCGGGCTGGCTGTTCCTCGGCGAAGCGCTGACCGCCCAGGACTGGATGGCTTGCGTGCTGGTCTTCGTTGGCCTGGCCGTGACCGTGCTGCCGGCGTCGCTGTGGCGTCGCCGTACGACAGTGAGCGCCCAAGGCTGACCCGTACCTGTAGGAGCGAGCTTGCTCGCGAACCAACCCCGCTGCAGGCTGTGTTCGCGAGCAAGCTCGCTCCTACAAAAGCGTCAGATTGCTGCACCGCGGTGATCCATCACCAGTTGTCTTGGGTCGTCAGTGAGAGACTGGCCGCTGCGGTTCGCGGCCGAGTTTCTCGCAGGTGGCCAGGTAGTCGTCCACGGCCTCTTCGAACGCCCCGCGCAACTCGCTCACCGACTCGCCGTGAAAACCAATCACGTCGCGGATACCGGCGATGTGGCCGATGAACAGCCCGTCGTCATCGCTGTATTCGATGCGGGCGGCGTAGCCTTGATATCTCATGAAGGAATTGTCCCGCTCTGTTGGGCAGTCGTTCTGCCCTCGGGCTTTGGTATCTATCAGTAACCGCGATGACCACAAGTCGAACGGGGCGCTTAGCCCCGTCCGAAAGCTCCTCAATGACAGCAATTCCCCGACTCCAGGTCCTTCAGGATCGGGCAGTCCGGCCGGTGATCGCCCTGGCAGTGGTCGCTCAGTTCCTGCAGGGTGTCGCGCAGGCTGCTGAGTTCGGCGATCTTGCGGTTCAACTCTTCGATATGCCGAGCGGCCAGGGCCTTCACGTCGGCGCTGGCGCGTTGGCGGTCCTGCCAGAGGGCGAGCAGTTGGCCGACTTCCTCCAGCGAGAAGCCGAAGTCCCGCGAGCGGCGGATGAAGGCCAGGGTGTGCAGGTCCTGCTCGCTGTAGTGCCGATAGCCGCTGGCGCTGCGGCCGGCGGGGGCGAGCAGGCCGATGGATTCGTAGTAGCGGATCATCTTCGCGGTCAGGCCGCTCTTCTTCGCCGCTTCGCCGATGTTCATGCCGATTCCTCTCGATCGAACGCCCCCGCTTGCGCGGGGCGTGGGTGTCACTGGTGATCCTGCGGTTTCCAGCGCTTGAGCAGCAGGGCGTTGCTCACCACGCTGACGCTGGAGGCGACCATCGCGGCGCCGGCGACCATCGGGTTGAGCAGGCCGAAGGCGGCCAGCGGGATGCCCACCAGGTTATAGATGAAGGCCCAGAACAGGTTCTGGCGAATCTTCGCGTAGGTGCGCCGGGAGATGTCCAGCGCCGCCGGGACCAGCCGCGGATCGCCGCGCATCAGGGTGATGCCGGCGGCGTGCATGGCCACGTCGGTGCCGCCACCCATCGCAATACCGACATCAGCGGCGGCCAGCGCCGGGGCGTCGTTGATGCCGTCGCCGACCATCGCGACCACTTTCCCGCGCTTGCGCAGGGCGCCGACCACCTCGGCCTTGTCGCCGGGCAGTACTTCGGCATGCACGTCGTCCAGGCCCAGCGCATCGGCGACCACCTTGGCGCTGCCACGGTTGTCGCCGGTGATCAGGTGGCTGGCGATACCGCGTCCGCGCAGGGCGTCGATGGCGGGCCTGGCGCCGTCCTTGAGGCTGTCGCCGAAGGCGAACAGGGCCACCACGCGGGCTTGCGGCTCGCGTTCGACCAACCAGGACAGGGTCCGCCCTTCGGCTTCCCAGCGCTGTGCGGACTCCGCCAGATCGCCGGGCAGCAGTTGCAGCTCGTCCAGCAGGCGGCGGTTGCCCAAGGCCAGCAGGCGGCCGTCCACACGGCCCTGGATACCGCGTCCGGCCAGGGCCTGGGTGGCGTCGGCGGCGGTCGGGGACAGGCCGCGTTCGGCGCAGGCGTCGAGCACGGCGCGGGCTAGCGGGTGTTCGCTGCCGCGCTGCAGGGCGCCGGCCAGGGCGAGGGCCTGGGCTTCGTCGCTGGCGGCGAGGTTGGTGATGCGCGGTTGGCCGGAGGTCAGGGTGCCGGTCTTGTCGAAGGCCACGGCATCGACCGCGTGGGCGACTTCCAGCGCTTCGGCGTCCTTGATCAGGATGCCGTGTTTCGCCGCCACGCCGGTGCCGGCCATGATCGCGGTGGGAGTCGCCAGGCCGAGGGCGCACGGACAGGCGATCACCAGCACGGCGACGGCGTTGATCAGCGCGTGTTCCCAGCCGGCACCGGCGATCAGCCAGCCGACCAGGGTCGCCAGGGCGATACAGATCACCACCGGGACGAAGACGTTGCTGACCTTGTCGACCAGTTTCTGGATCGGCGCCTTGGCGGCCTGGGCGTCTTCCACCAGGCGAATGATCCGCGCCAGTACGGTTTCACCACCCAGGGCGGTGGTTTTCACCCGCAGCACGCCTTCGCCGTTGATGGCGCCGCCGGTGACGGCGTCGCCCACGCCCTTGGCCACCGGTACGCTCTCGCCGGTGATCAGCGCCTCGTCGGCGTGGCTCTGGCCGTCGAGCACTTCACCGTCCACCGGGAAGCGCTCGCCGGGGCGTACCAGCACTTCGTCGCCCAGGCGCAGTTCGGCGATGGCGACATCTTCTTCCACGCCGTCACGGATGCGGGTGGCGCGCTCTGGGCGCAGCGCTTCCAGGGCCCGGATGGCGGCGGCGGTCTGGCGCTTGGCGCGGCTTTCCAGGTACTTGCCGAGCAGGATCAGGGTGATCACCACGGCGCTGGCTTCGAAGTACAGGTGCGGCATCTGCCCGGGCGTTGCGGCGTACCAGAGGTACAGGCTCAGGCCGTAGCCGGCGCTGGTGCCGAGGGCGACCAGCAGGTCCATGTTGCCGCTGCGGGCGCGCACGGCCTTGAACGCGGATACATAGAAGCGTGCGCCGATGATGAATTGCACGGGGGTGGCGAGCAGGAACTGCACCCAGGCCGGCAGCATCCAGTGCTGGCCGAGCCAGTCGCCGATCATTGGCAGCACCAGCGGCACTGACAGGACGATGGCCGCTATCAGCCACCAGCGCTCGCGGGCCAGGCGCGCTATCTGCGGATCGACCTCGGGGTGCTCGGATGCAATGGGGCGGGCCTTGTAGCCGGCCTTGTCGACGACGGTGACCAGGTCGGCGATGTCCACCGTGCCGAGCAGGTCGAGGTGGGCGCGCTCGCTGGCGAGGTTCACGCTCACCTCGCGCACGCCGGGTACCTTGCGCAGGGCGCGCTCGACGCGGCCGACGCAACTGGCGCAGGTCATGCCGTCGATGGCCAGTTCCAGGCTATGGGCGGGCACGGCGTAGCCGGCCTGCTCGACGGCCGCCACCAGGGCCGGCAAGGCGTCGTCGCTGGGAGCCCGGGCCAGTTGGATGCGGGCCTGCTCGCTGGCGAGGTTGACGCTCGCCTCCTGCACCCCGGGCACCTTGCGCAGGGCGCGCTCCACGCGGCCGGCGCAGCTGGCGCAGGTCATCCCGGAAACGGGAAGGTCGAGTTCGATGGGGGTTGCGCTGCTCATGGGGGACTCTCCCTGAAGTTCCCCGACAGAATCAACCTTGACATAAGGGTAAGGTCAAGCTTTTCCCCGCGGTCCCTTGCCGCAGGTCAGCGCATCCCGCTCAACTGCCGCTGGAGACCGGCATCAGATAGAGGCCGCTCTCGCTGTTGGCAATACGGAACTTGCGCACTTCGCCGGCGCGCAGCAGTACCGACTGCGCGCGCAGGGGCTCCAGGCCGCCGTGGCAGAGCCCGGAATTGGCGGTGACGAGACGCAGGGAGGTTTCGCCCGGCGGGAGGTTGAGGGCTATCTCGCCCTCGGGTTGCAGGCGCGAGACCTTCTGGTCCTGCACATAGAGGTCGATGTCGCAGGCGGTGCCGGTGTCCAGCCGCGCGCGGCTGACGATCAGTACGGCATAGGCCACGGGCTGGGCGTCGGGCACCGGCCAGGAGCCGGGCGTGGCCGGTGGCGGTGTCGACGGTACGGGGGGCGTCGGGGCGGGCGGTGCGTAGGGCATGCCGTCGGCCTGTGCCAGGACGGAGATCAGCAGGCTGGCGGCCAGCAGGAGGGAGCGGCACATGGGGCGTTCTCCGGGACGGGGATCATGAGCGCAGCTTGGCCGAGAGACTGACGCAGGACAAGCGCGTGGGAACAAATCGCCAGGGGGCTTGACCTTGTCACGAGGGGAAGGTGGAGACTGCACGCAACGACTCATCACGCGACAGGAGAATTTCCATGCATACCTTCCAAGTCAAAGGCATGAGCTGCGGCCACTGCGTACGCGCCATCACCCAGGCGGTGCAGGCGCTCGACGCGGCGGCGGACGTTCAGGTCGACCTGGGCCACGGCGAAGTGCGGGTTGCCAGCCGCCTGGACGAGTCGGCGATTCTCGCCGCGATCCGCGAGGAAGGCTACGAGGCCGAGGCGGCCTGAGAGCCTGTCTACGATCTGCTGCGCGTCGGCCACAGGGCGTTGCAAAGCGCCCTCAGATGCTCATTTACAGCAGGTAAGTTCCACTCTTCGGACGCTTTGCGCCTACTACGGTCCTAGCCCGCGAGATCGTAAACAGGCTCCGAGTCTTCTTTCCTTCCGGGCCGGCATCACGCCGGCCCATCAGGTTTGGGGCGCGCTCCAGTCGCGCACCAGCCCTCTGAACAGGGCATCGAACAGGAGGCGGGTTTCCCGCTCCGCGTCGAACAGCTCCGGGTCGCGCAGCCAGTCGCTGAGCAGGCCGAAAATCATCGCATGCACCGCGCGCGAGGCGATCTGCGGAGACACGCCCGGCATCAGCCGGCTACGGCAGCTCTCGCGGGTGAACAGCTGTTCGCACAGTTCGATGAACTGACGGATGAAGTGGTTGTGCCGCTCTTCCGCATCGCGCAATTCGTCGGTGAACTCGCAGCGTTGCAGCAGGATGGTGAGGATGCGTCGGCGCTGCGGATGGCGCGCCAGGTTCTCGATGACTTCCACGCTCAGTTCGAACAGCGACTGGATCGGGTCGTGCCCGTCGCAGCCGGAGAGACGCTGCGCCAATTGCTCCGGTGGCAGGCGTACCTGGTTGAGCAGTTCGTTGAACAGATGGGCCTTGTTCTGGAAGTGCCAGTACACCGCGCCGCGGGTCACGCCGGCGCTTCGGGCAATCTCTTCCAGACTCGTGTTGGAGACGCCTTTGGCAAGAAAAATCTGCTCGGCTGAATCGAGTATCGTCTGACGCGTCTTTTCCGAATCTTCTTTAGTTCTTCGCATGGCGCATGCTGGTATACAGGCTAGGATCACTATTCATTGGTAGTTTACTGATTTTAATGTGTGAACAGTGCCTTACAGACACTGGCGCAAGTGAACTCCTCTCGGTCAATATCCATTTCATTCAGCTTTTTCTGTCATTCCATGGAGAGGTTACATGCAGTTTGTCCGCCGTTTGCCCGTTGCGCTTGCTGTTTTTGGCTTGCCTGCCTTGTTCGCCACGGTGCTGCAGGCTGAGGACAAACCCGCCGCTGCTGCACCGCCTCCGCCGGCGGTAACCGTGGAAGTGGCCAAGAGTGGGACCGTCCCCGTGACCCTGGAGTATGCTGCCCGGACCGCTGGTTACCGTGAGGTGGAAGTGCGCGCCCAGGTCAGCGGCATCCTGCAGCGCCGTACCTATGAAGAAGGTCGCCCGGTGAAGGAAGGGCAGGTGCTGTTCCGTATCGATCCGCGCCCCTACCAGGCGGCACTGGGGCAGGCCAAGGGCTCGCTGGCACAGGCCCAGGCGCGCTATCGGCAGACCGAACGCGATCTCAAGCGTATCCGCGAACTGCAGAAGAAGGGCTTCGCCAGCGAAAGCGAACTGGACCGCTACATTTCCGACTTCGAGCAGGCCAAGGCGGATGTCGAGGCTGCTCGCGCCAACGTCGATGCCAAGCAGATCGACCTGAACTACACCACGGTGACCGCGCCCATTTCCGGCATGGCGAGCAAGGAAACCCGTTCCGAGGGCAGCCTGGTGGCGGCGAACGACCCGAACTCCAGCCTGCTGACCAAGCTCACGCAACTGGATCCGGTGTACGTCAACTTCGCCTATCCCGATACCGAGGCCGCGCGCCTGCGCGATGGCGTGCAGAGCGGCAGGCTGAGCCTGCCCGCGGACGGCAAGCTGAGCGCCGAGTTGCGCTTCGGCGATGGTTCCAAGTATCCCGTCGATGGCGTGGTCGACTTCACCGACAGCTTCGTCAATACCGGCACCGGCACGGTGAATGCCCGCGCCGTGGTACCCAACCCGAAGAACCAGTTGATTCCGGGGCAGTTCGTCCGTGTGCTGATCAAGGGCATCGCCCACAAGAACGCGGTGACGCTGCCCGAGCGCGCATTGGCCCAGGGGCCGCGCGGTACCTTCGTCTATGTTGTGGACAAGGACGGTTTCGCCCGCGTGCGCCAGGTGACGACCTCGCAGACCGTGAACGGCCGCTGGATCATCGACGCTGGCGTGGATGACGGCGACAAGGTCATCGTCGACGGCCTGCTCAAGGTTCGTCCCGACCAGCCGGTCCGAGCCGTCGAAGGTGGCGCGCAGGAACCGGCGGCCAATCCCGCCCAGACCCCGTCATAAGGAGCGCTTATCGTGATTTCGCGCTTCTTCATCGAGCGTCCCGTATTCGCGATGGTGATCTCCATCGTGATCCTGCTCGCAGGCCTGGTGGCCATGCGCGCATTGCCCGTTGCCCAGTACCCGGAAATCGTGCCGCCCGAGGTTTCGGTGACCGCTTCCTATCCGGGCGCCAGCTCGCAGGTCATCGCCGAGACCGTGGCCGCGCCGCTGGAGCAGGAAATCAACGGCGTGGAGGGCATGATCTACCAGCTGTCCAACTCCGACAGTAGCGGCGCCATGCAACTGACCGTGTACTTCGAGGTGGGTACCGACCCTGACCAGGCCACCATCGACGTCAACAACAAGGTGCAGGCCGCGCTTGCCAAACTGCCTGAAGAGGTGCGCCGGCAAGGGGTGAAGGTGGAGAAGAAATCCTCCGACATCCTGCAGGTGGTGACCCTGTTCTCCCCGGACAACTCCCGCGATCCGATCTTCATCAGCAACTACGCGCTGATCAACGTGATCGACGACCTCAAGCGGATTCCCGGCGTCGGTGACGTCAGCCAGTTCGGTTCCAAGGACTACTCCATGCGCATCTGGCTGCGCCCGGACAAGCTGGCGCAGTACAACCTGACACCCACCGACGTGGTGAACGCGATCCGCGAGCAGAACTCGCAGTTCGCCGCCGGCAGCTTCGGCCAGCAGCCGATGAAGGAGCCGCAGGACTTCACCTACATGGCCACCGCTCAGGGCCGCTTCACCGATCCCAAGGAGTTCGAAAGCGTCATCCTGCGCAGCGATTCCACCGGCGCCAGCCTGTTGCTCAAGGACGTGGCGCGGGTCGAACTGGGGGCGCAGGACTATTCCCTGGTGACGTCCCTGAACGGCCAGCAGAACGCCGCCTTCGGCATCTACCTGCAACCGGGGGCCAACGCGCTGGATACCGCCCAGGCCGTGCGTGACCACATGGCGGTCCTGGCCAAGCGTTTCCCGCAAGGCATCGCCTACAAGATCCCGTACGACACCACGACCTTCGTGAAGGTCTCCATCGAGGAGGTGATCCACACCTTCATCGAGGCGCTGATCCTGGTCATGGTGGTGGTCTTCGTCTTCCTGCAGAACCTGCGCGCCACGCTGATCCCGGTGCTGGCGATCCCGGTGTCGCTGGTCGGCACCTTCGCCGGCATGTACCTGCTGGGCTTCTCCATCAACCTGCTGTCGCTGTTCGGCATGGTGCTGGCGATCGGCATCGTGGTGGACGACGCCATCGTGGTACTGGAGAACGTCGAGCGGGTCATGCGCACCGAAAAGCTCAGTCCGAAGGAAGCGGCGATCAAGGCGATGGAAGAGGTGACAGGGCCGATCGTCGCCATCGTGCTGGTGCTCTGTGCGGTGTTCATCCCGGTCGGCTTCCTCGGTGGCCTGGCCGGCCAGATGTACCAGCAGTTCGCGATCACCATCGCGGTGTCGGTGGTGATTTCCGGCATCGTCGCCCTGACGCTCTCGCCCGCGCTCTGCGCGCTGATCCTCAAGCCCGAGCACAAGGAGCCGGCGGCGCCGTTCCGCTGGTTCAACCGCGCCTTCGAGCGCATCACCAACGGCTACGGCGCGGGTGTGCAGTTCTTCCTCAAGCGGGCCATCCTCGGCCTGGTACTGTTCGGCGGCATGGTCGGCCTGCTGATCGTCCTGTTCGGCCGGGTGCCCGGCTCGCTGGTGCCTGACGAAGACCAGGGCTACGTGCTCAACGCCTACTTCCTGCCGCCGGCGGCCTCGCTGAGTCGTACCGAGAAGCTCACCGGCGACGTGACCCACGAGTTGATGAAGCACCCGGCAGTCGCCGACGTGGTGACCTTCGCCGGCTTCGATATCCTCACCAACGGCACTCGCAGCAACGCCGGGGTATCCTTCGTCACGCTCAAGGACTGGAAGGAGCGCAACACGCCCGAGCTGGATGCACGCAACCTCACCCATGAGTTCATGAAAATGGGTGCCGGCCAGGAAGACGGCGTCGTGATGTCCTTCAACCCGCCGCCGATCACCGGCATGAGTACTACCGGCGGCTTCGAGGCCTACATCCAGGACCGCAGTGGCGGCACCTCCGAGCAGTTGGAGGAGGTGACCACGAAGTTCCTCGCCGCCGCCGCCAAGCGGCCGGAACTGGCGGGGTTGAATACCACCTTCAACGCCAATGTGCCGCAGTACTATATCGACCTCGACCGCACCAAGGCCCGCTCGCTGGGCGTGGCGATCGACGATGTGTTCACCGCGATGCAGTCGACCTTCGGCAGCTACTACGTCAACGACTTCACCCTGTATGGGCGTACCTGGCAGGTTTCCCTGGAGTCGGAGCCGGAGTTCCGCCGCAAGCCGGACGACCTGAGCCAGGTCTTCGTGCGTTCGTCCACGGGGGATCTGGTGCCGCTGACCACGCTGGTGTCGGTCAAGCGTATCCTCGGCCCGGACTCCTACGCCCGCTTCAACGTCTTCCCGGCGGCCAAGCTGCTCGGCGGCCCGGCCCCGGGCTACAGCTCCGGCCAGGCGCTGGCGGCGATGCAGGAAGTGGCGGACCAGGTACTGGGTGAAGACTACTCGCTGGCCTGGATCGGTTCGGCCTACCAGGAACTGGCGACTCAGGGCTCGGGCAGTACCGCGTTCATCTTCGGCCTGATCCTGGTGTTCCTCATCCTCGCTGCCCAGTACGAGCGCTGGACCCTGCCGCTGGCCGTGGTCACTGCGGTGCCCTTCGCGGTGTTCGGGGCGATCCTGGCGATCTGGCTGCGCGGGCTGGATAACGACGTGTACTTCCAGGTCGGCCTGGTGACCCTGATCGGCCTGGCGGCGAAGAACGCCATCCTGATCATCGAGTTCGCCGTGCTGTGCCGCGAAGAGCAGGGCATGGGACCGGTGGAGGCGGCGCTGGAGGCAGCCAAGCTGCGCTTCCGTCCCATCGTGATGACCTCGCTGGCCTTCATCCTGGGCTGCGTGCCGTTGGCCATCAGCACCGGCGCCGGCTCCGCGAGCCGTCACTCGATCGGTACCGGGGTGATCGGCGGGATGCTTGCCGCGACGCTGCTGGCGACCTTCCTCATCCCGATGTTCTACATGCTGGTGGAGTCCGCGGCCGACAAGCTTTCCGCTCGCAAGAACAAGGACAAGCCCGTGGAGGGCGGGGCCCACGAGGCCTGACGCCGGGGCGGACCGGCCGTGGGCCGGTCCGCCCTGGCATCTTTTCGGGAACTGCTTAGCGAGCTTGCTAATTTCCCGCCCATTGTCACAATGCAAGGCTTCGTCGCGCGGCACAGGCGCGGCAGAACCTTACGCCCCGTCCGTCCTGGCGCCTGGTCCGCCGCGACCGGTGCGTGCCCAGGTGACACATGACCCTCCGTATCCTGCTGATCCTCGGCGCCCTCAGCGCCTTCGGGCCGATGGCCATCGACTTCTATCTGCCCAGCTTCCCGGCGCTGGCGCAGGCTTTCGGTACCGATGTCGAGCACATTCAGCTGAGCCTGTCGGCGTACTTCGCCGGGCTGGCGATTGGCCAACTGCTCTACGGCCCTCTGGCGGATCGCGTCGGCCGGCGGATTCCGCTGCTGTTGGGGGTGAGCATCTTCACGCTGGCCTCGGTGGCCTGCGCATTCGCGCCGAGCCTGGAGTGGCTGGTCGGCGCGCGTTTCGTCCAGGCGCTGGGCGGTTGCGCCGGCATGGTGATTTCGCGGGCGGTGGTACGTGACCTGTGCGACCCGATCGCCGCCGCCAAGGCCTTCTCGCAACTGATGCTGGTGATGGGGTTGGCGCCGATCCTCGCGCCGCTGGGCGGCGGGCTGCTGCTGAACCTGTCCGGCTGGCAGTCGATCTTCTATTGCCTGACGCTGTTCAGCGCGCTGGCGGGCGCGGCCATCGCCCTGTGGCTGCCGGAAACCATCCCGGCCGGCCCGCGCGCGCCCCTGCGTGGGGCAGGGCGGCAATACCTGACGCTGTTCTCCGACCGTTCCTTCCTCATCTACGCGCTGACCGGCGGGGTCGCCGTTGCCGGGATGTTCTCCTACATCGCCGGTTCGCCCTTCGTCTTCATCCAGCTCTATGGCGTGCCGGCCGAACACTACGGCTGGATCTTCGGCAGTAACGCGGCGGGCTTCATCCTGATGGCGCAGGTGAATGCGCGACTGTTGCGCTATCGCGGGCCGGGCTTCTGGCTGCGCAGGGCGGTGTGGGTGTACTTCGCCTGCGGCGTGGCGCTGCTGGCGATCACCCTGGCCAGGCCGGCGCAGCTATGGCCGATGCTGATTCCGCTGTTCGGCGCCATCGCCTGCCTGGGCTTCCTGCTGCCCAACACCGCAGCCTGTGCGATGGCCAGCCAGGGACGCCACGCCGGCAGCGCATCGGCCCTGATGGGCAGCCTGCAGTTCACCGTGGCGGCGGGCGCTTCGGCGCTGGTCGGCGCGCTGCACGACGGTTCGGCGCTGCCGATGGCCGCCGTGATCACCACCTGCGGCCTGGCCGCCGCGCTGCTGGGATGGTCCAGCGGGCAGATCAGTGAACGCGCCGCCTGAGTAGCGTCAACCGGCGACGCGCTGGCGCAGCTCCGGCAACTGGTGCGGGGCCCGCAGCCGGGCTTCCAGGGTGGCGACGAAGTGGCGAGCTTCCCGCTCGCTGCGGAAGCCGACGGCCTGCTGATCCAGGCAGACTTCCCAAGGCTGATTCTTGTTGGCGGAGGATGGGCGAACGAGGATGTTCATGACTGGGCACCCCTGAACGGTCGTTTGAAGGAATCTCAGTGTAGACCCGTCGCCGAACGGTAAAGGATGCGACGCAGGGTCGCCGACAACCGGCCCGCCCACGTCTCACGCGCCGCCGCGGCCCTGGCTCAGGCGTCTGCGGTAGGCGCTGGGCGACAGGCCCATGACCTTGCTGAAAAGTCTTGAAAAGTAATAGCTGTCGTCGTACCCCACGGCCTGGCTGACCTGGGCGATGCCGCAGGGGCTGCTGTCCAGCAACTGGCAGGCGTACTCGATCTTCAGGTGCAGGAAGTGCTGGATCGGCGTGCGCCCAGTCAGCGCGCGGTAGCGATTGACGAAATGGAACTTCGACAGGTTGCAGAACGCCGCCAGTTGCGGCAGCTCCAGGCGCTGGTGCAGGTTGTCGCGCATGTAGGCGTGCAGGCCGTCCAGGTCGAGCCCGGCATCGCGCACCGGGCGCAGCAGCGGCAGTTGGCAGAGCAGGGCGCGCAGGCGGCTGGCGGCGAGCAGGAAGGGCTGGAAGCGGTAGCCGCTGTGGTGTGCCTCCAGCAGTTGGGCGAAGCCGCTGATCAGGATGTGCTGCGGGCCCCAATGGCGCACCGGCGAGTCCCCGTAGCCGGCGGCAAGGCGCAGCCAGTCGGCGCCGCCGCCGCGCAGGTGTACCCAGTGAATCGTCCAGGGGCTGGCGGGGTCGGCGTGGTAGGCATGGGCCATGCCCGGCGGTAGCCAGATCAGGTCGCCGCAGCCCACCGCCTGGGACTGTCCCTGGGCGACAAGCCAGCCCTGGCCTTCGCTGCAATAGATCAACAGATGGTCGTCATGCTGCTCGCGGCTCATCTGGTGGTCGCGGGCGCGGCGGTAGTGGCCCAGGGAACTGGGATAGAGATCGCGGCTGAGCGGGTGCGTGGCGAGCTTCTGCAGCAGCGTCGGTGGCAGCACCAGGCGTAGGCTGTCGGCGGGAAGGGGCCAGTCCGAGGTTCTCGACATACGGGTAGCTCGCTCAGCAATTTAATCCAGCAAGAGCACAATTTAGTCGATCTTCGGGGCTGTGTGCCGGTGATAGCTTTGCCCTTGCCTGGAGTGTTCTGCTGTCTCTCCCGCAATAAAAGCCGGCTTATGCCTGAAGTTGGCCGGTATGCGACCAAAGGTTGATGGTGCGGGAGCGAACCCCGGCCATACTCGTTGTTCGACCTCGATAACAACAATAAGAGGCTCAGATGATGAACTACCGGCAGTGCTACGACCGCTCCATCGCGGAGCCGTCCGCTTTCTGGGCCGAGCAGGCCCGCCGCGTGGCCTGGTACCACGCCCCGCAGGATGTCCTGCAGTCCCTGCCCGATGGCAGCCACCGCTGGTTCGCCGATGGCCGGCTGAACTCCAGCTACCTCGCCCTCGACCGGCAGATCGAGCTGGGCCGCGGCGAGCAGGCCGCGCTGATCTACGACTCCCCCGTCACCAACACCCGGCAGCGTTTCACCTTCCTGCAACTGCGCGACGAAGTCGCTCGCCTGGCCGGTGCCTTGCGCGCGCTGGGGGTGGAGAAGGGCGATGGGGTGATCATCTACATGCCGATGGTGCCGCAGGCCGCGATGGCGATGCTGGCCTGTGCGCGCATCGGCGCGGTGCACTCGGTGGTGTTCGGCGGCTTCGCGCCCTATGAACTGGCACTGCGCATCGACGACGCCAAGCCCAAGCTGGTGCTCACGGCCTCCTGCGGGCTGGAGTTCGAGCGGATCATCGAATACAAGCCGCTGGTGGACAAGGCGCTGGAACTGGCCATCCACCAGCCGGCCCATGTCCTGGTACTGCAGCGCCCGCAGGCAATGGCCGAGCTGCACGCCGGACGCGACCTGGACTGGCGCGAAACCCTGGCCCACGCCCAGCCGGCGGAGCCGGTGGAACTGGCCAGCGGCGACCCGCTGTACATCATGTACACCTCCGGCACCACCGGGAAACCCAAGGGCATCGTGCGCGACAACGGTGGCCATGCGGTGGCGCTGAGCTACGCGTTGCCGACCATCTTCGGCCTGCAGCCGGGCGACATCTGGTGGGGCGTGTCGGACGTCGGCTGGGTGGTCGGCCACTCGCTGATCGTCTATGGTCCGCTGATGAACGGTTGCACCACGGTGTTCTACGAGGGCAAGCCGGTGCGCACGCCGGACGCCGGCAGCTACTGGCGGGTGATCGAGGAATACAAGGTCAACAGCCTGTTCTGCGCACCCACGGCGATCCGCGCGATCCGCAAGGAAGACCCCCACGGCGAACTGCTCAAGCGCTATGACCTGAGTTCGCTGCGCCACCTGTTCCTCGCCGGCGAGAAGCTCGACAGCAGCACCCAGCACTGGCTGGAGGAGCTGACCGGCAAGCCGGTGCACGACCACTGGTGGCAGACCGAGACTGGCTGGCCGGTGACCGCGCCCTGTGCCGGGCTGGGTGGCCACGACCTGCGCGCCGGCTCCACCAACCGCGCGGTGCCCGGCTATCACGTGCAGGTGGTGGACGACGAAGGCCGCGTGCTGGGGCCGAACGAACAGGGCTCCATCGTCATCGCCCTGCCGCTGCCGCCCGGTTGCGCGCAGACCCTGTGGAACGACCATCCGCGCTACCTGCAGGCCTACCTGAAGACCTATCCCGGCTACTACCACACCGGTGACGGCGGCTATGTGGACGAGGATGGTTTCGTCTACATCATGGGCCGCACCGATGACGTGATTAACGTCTCCGGGCATCGCCTCTCCACCGGCGAGATGGAGGAGTTGCTGGCGCTGCACGATGCCGTGGCCGAGTGCGCGGTGATTTCGCTGACGGACAATCTCAAGGGGCACGTGCCGCTGGGTCTGGTGGTGCTCAAGGACGACGCGAAAGTCGCCGAGGACGCCCTGCAGCGCGACCTGGTGGCGCTGGTGCGCGAGCGCATCGGCGCGCTGGCCTGCTTCCAGCGCGTGGTGGTGGTCAAGCGGCTGCCCAAGACCCGCTCCGGCAAGATCCTGCGTGCCGTGCTGCGCAAGATCGCCGATGGCGAGGAGTATGCACCGCCGTCGACCATCGACGACCCGGCCATCCTCGGCGAGATCGCCGAGCGCCTGGGCGCTGTCGGGCTGGCGAAGGCGAGCTGATCCCACGCGCCGGCCTTGCCGGCGTCTTTCCAGGGCCGCATTCCTGCGGCCCTTTTTTATCTCCGCCCGGGAGCGGGAGCTTCACCGTTGGTCGACGATAATCTGCGGCTAGCGGCTGCAGCTGTTGCGGCCGAGCAGCCGGTAGACCGGGCAGCTGCCGAGTGCGCCGGTGAGCAGCGGGACCAGGCCGATCCAGCCCCAGGCCGTTTGCGGGCCTACGAATACCAGGGCGAGCAGCCCCAGGCCGAGAATGATGCGGACGATACGGTCCGGCATACTGACGTTTCTGCACAACATGTCGTTGTCCTCATGGAGATGGAGACTGCAGTTGTAAGGCAGGTGCGCAGCAGTGTTCAGTGACTTGGTCACACAGTGGCGGCCAACGCCCGCAGGGCCTGCGGGTCGAGCAGCTCCAGGCTGGCACGGCCCAGGCGCAGCCAGCCGCGCCGCTCGAATTCCTTGAGCTGGCGGCTGATGACTTCGCGGGAGCTGCCCAGGTCGCTAGCCAGTTGCTGGTGCGTCAGGGCCAGGCTGTGCTCACCGCTTTCCAGCAAGCGCGCGGCCAGGCGTATGTCGATGCGCTGGAAGGCGACATTCTCGAACAGCAGCATCAGCTCCACCAGGCGCTCGCCGCAGCTGGCGAACAACCACTGGCGGAACGCCGCGGACTCCTGCATGAGCCGGTCGAAGTCGGGCTGCGCGAGCATCTCCAGGGTGCAGGCGGTTTCCGTGACACCCTCGGCGGCATAGGGGCGGCGGGACATCAGGCAGGCGTTGGTCATGATGCAGCTTTCGCCCGGATGCACGCGGTAGAGCACGATTTCACGGCCCTGGGGCGAGACGGTCTGGACGCGGACCTGCCCGCTGCGCAGCCGCACGAAGTGCGCGCAGTCCGCGCCGTGGGCGAACAGGCGGGTGCCCGCCGGCACCTCCACAGTGCGGGCGAGTTTGGAAATGTCGTTGGCGATAGTGGAGTCGAGCTGGCTCATCGGCGCTCCGCAAGGGGACAACGGGCGCCGGGACCGGCGCATGCCGGTCCTCTATACCCGAACGGACGGCGGCGCGGGCTGAGCCAGGTCAGTCGGGACGGTTCAGAGCGTCTGCGCCTTGAACGTGTCGCACTTGCCCGGCGAGCCGCCTTCGAAACCGACCTTGAACCAGCGCACGCGCTGCGCCGACGAGCCGTGGGTGAAGGAGTCGGGCATCACCGTGCCGCGCGCCTGGCGTTGCAGGTGGTCGTCGCCGATGGCGTTGGCGGCGTTCAGCGCTTCCTCCACGTCGCCCGGCTCCAGCCAGTTCAGGCGCTGCTGGGCGTGGTTGGCCCAGACGCCGGCGAAGCAGTCGGCCTGCAGCTCCTGGCGCACCGAAAGGCCATTGGCGCCTTCCATGCGCGCGCCGCGCTGGCGGGCGGCATTGATCTTCGCGGAGATGCCCAGCAGGTTCTGCACGTGGTGGCCGACTTCGTGGGCGATCACGTAGGCCTGGGCGAAGTCGCCGGCGGCGGCGAACTTCTGCTCCATCTCGCGGAAGAAGCCGAGGTCCAGGTAGACCCGGCGATCACCCGGGCAATAGAACGGGCCGACCGCCGAGGAGGCGAAGCCGCACGCCGAGTTCACCCCGCCGTTGAACAGGATCAGCTTGGGCTGCTCGTATTGCTGGTTGCTGCGGGCGAAAATCTCGCCCCAGGTGTCCTCGGTGTCGCCAAGGATCGAGCGGACGAAGTCCACCTGCGGGTCGTTGCCGGTGGCCGGCTTGCCCTGCGCCGGGCGGCTTGGCGCCTGCTGCGAGACATCCATCTGGCCGAGCAGCGAGCCGAGGATGGTCATCGGGTCCTGGCCCGACAGCAGGCCGATCACCACCACGATGGCCACGCCGCCCAGGCTCAGGCCGCGCCCGCCGATACGCCGGCCGCCACCACCCATGCCGCCACCGGTTTCGTCCCGCGCATCCACTACGTTGTCGCTGCGTCGTCCTTTGCGCCAGAGCATGGCGGCGTCTCCTTGAAGGGGTTGATTCAGTGTTGCTGCCGCTGGCGTGCACCGCCAGCCCGGTCGTCAGGCCAGGCGGTGCAGCAGTTCGGCGCGGGCGAGCAGTTGCACGTCGCCGCCGACGCGGACGTCGTCGTCCTGGCCGACCTGCACGTCGAGGCGGCTGGGACGGCCGGCAAAGCGACCCTGGGAAAGGTGGAACTGTTCGCCGCGGCGGGCCTTGCCCAGCTCCACCAGGTAGGCGGCGACGGGGCCGGCGGCGCTGCCGGTGGCGACGTCCTCGATGATGCCGGCGCCATCCCAGGTGCGACCCTCGCGGTTATCCACATCCAGCACGAAGACGAAGGCGGCGTTGAGCTTGGCCAGTTCGACGCCCAGGTCCGCTCGCTGGCGGACTCGCCCCAGCGCTTCGGCGCGCACCGGCAGCAGCAGGTAGGGCAGGCCGGTGCTGACCACGGCGGCGGGATAGTCGGCGAGGTCGGCGACGGACAGCGAGAAGGCTTCGGCGAACCCGCGTCGCGCCTCGTCGTCCAGCACGGCGCCGAAGTCCGCCACGCCCTGGTTCATCTCGGCGTGGAAGCCGGCGCCGCGTCGGCGGGTGGCGACTTTCACGTCCTTGGCGGCCAGTTGCAGGGTCCAGAGTTCTTCCTCGCCGCGCTGGTGCAGGTGGTGCAGCAGCGCGGCGGCGCCCAGCACCGGGTGGCCGGCGAAGGGCAGTTCCTCGTCGACGGTGAAAATGCGCGCCGAGTAGGTATCCAGCGAGGCGGAGGGGAACAGGAAGATCGACTCGAACTGGCGCAACTCCTGCGTCAGCGCCTGCAATGTCGACTCCGCCAGGCCGCGTGCGTCGGGGAACACCGCCAGGCCGTTGCCGGTCAGCGGTTGCTGCGCGAAGACGTCGAGCTGCCAGTACTGAAGGGGTGACATGGGACTCCAGGGGCCGCGTTTGAGCGGCGCGATAAGAAAAACTCGACAGCCAGCCTAGCGAGCTATATGTTCGCCGACAAGAAAGCGCAGGTCACAGCGCCGCGCTTTCCAGGCCACCGCAGTGGCCGGCGTCGCTCGGACGGTTCCGGGCGCCTACGTTCATCAGAGGACACCATGACTGAACCCCGTTCAGCTCGTCGCTTTGCGCGCATCGATCGCCTGCCCCCCTACGTTTTCAACATCACCGCCGAACTGAAGATGGCCGCCCGCCGCCGTGGCGAGGACATCATCGACCTGTCCATGGGCAACCCGGACGGGGCCACGCCGCCGCACATCGTCGAAAAACTCTGCCAGGTCGCCCAGCGCGAAGACACCCACGGCTATTCCACCTCCCGTGGCATTCCCCGTCTGCGCCGCGCCATCTCGCATTGGTACCGTGACCGCTACGACGTGCAGATCGACCCGGAATCCGAGGCCATCGTCACCATCGGCTCCAAGGAAGGCCTGGCGCACCTGATGCTCGCTACCCTGGACCACGGCGACACCATCCTGGTGCCGAACCCCAGCTACCCGATCCACATCTACGGCGCGGTGATCGCCGGCGCCCAGGTGCGCTCGGTGCCGCTGGTGCCGGGGATCGACTTCTTCAACGAGCTGGAGCGGGCGATCCGCGAATCGATTCCCAAGCCGAAGATGATGATCCTCGGCTTCCCTTCCAACCCCACCGCGCAGTGCGTGGAGCTGGACTTCTTCGAGCGCGTGGTCGACCTCGCCAAGCGCTACGACGTGCTGGTGGTGCATGATCTGGCCTATGCGGACATCACCTTCGACGGCTGGAAGGCCCCGTCGATCATGCAGGTGCCCGGTGCCAAGGACATCGCGGTGGAGTTTTTCACCCTGTCCAAGAGCTACAACATGGCCGGCTGGCGCATCGGCTTCATGGTCGGCAACCCGGAGCTGGTCTCGGCCCTGGCGCGGATCAAGAGTTACCACGACTACGGCACCTTCACCCCGCTGCAGGTGGCGGCCATCGCCGCGCTGGAAGGCGACCAGCAGTGCGTGCGCGACATCGCCGAGCAGTACCAGAAGCGCCGCGACGTGCTGGTGAAGGGCCTGCACGAGGCCGGCTGGATGGTGGAGAACCCCAAGGCCTCCATGTACATCTGGGCGAAGATCCCCGAGCCCTACGCGCACCTGGGTTCGCTGGAGTTCGCCAAGAAGCTGCTCAAGGACGCCAAGGTCTCGGTGTCGCCGGGCATCGGCTTCGGCGACTACGGTGATGATCACGTGCGCTTCGCCCTGATCGAGAACCGCGACCGCCTGCGCCAGGCCGTGCGCGGGATTAAGGCGATGTTCCGCGCCGACGGCCTGTTGCCGGCGAAGGCGGACTAACGCAAAAGGGGCGGCCAGATGGCCGCCCCTTTCGTTTGTACGGGCTTATTCGTCGTTGCAGGAGCGGGCTTGCTCGCGAGCAGGAGCCAGGTGTTTTCCTCGGTCCTGCCGCAACGGTTTCAGTGGGCGGGATAATCCGCCAGTACTTCGCGCTTGCCGGTCTTGGTCAGGCCCAGCACCTGGTAGGCATCGTGGCGGTCGCCCATTTCCATGCCCGGCGAACCCACCGGCATGCCCGGCGCGGCGGCGCCGACCAGATCCGCGCGCTCGCGCAGTTTGAGTACGTCGGCGGCCGGGACGTGGCCCTCGACGAACTTGCCGTCGATCACCCCGGTGTGGCACGAGCCCATGCTGTAGGGCACGCCGAGACGGGTCTTCACCGCGCTCATGTCGGCTTCGACGTGATCCTTGACGGTGAATCCGTTGTTTTCCAGGTGCTTGATCCAGTCCTTGCAGCAACTGCAGTTGGCATCGCGATGAACGTCGATGGTCGGCGGTTCGGCGGCCTGGGCGGCGCCGGCGACGAGGGCGGTGAGCAGAAGCAGGGTACGCATGGTGGGAAACCTCGGAAACCAGATGCGCCCGAGGATACTCCCGGCGGTGGGACCACCCCATCGACCAGCTGTATCCATATATGACGAGAGGCCAGAACTTGCCGCACCTTCCGGGGTCTCTAGCTGATCGGTGATGCGTCCGCGGCACTGGGTCGCAGGTGTGGACGCGCTGGAAATGGCTGTTCGGCCAAGGAGAAAGAGGATGCTCTTCGCCCGTCTCGTCCTGCTGGTCCAGGCCCTGGTATGGGGCGGCCTGGGGCTGCTCTATTGGATTCGTCCCTACGAAATGGCCAACCTCAGCGGCATGCTGCTGATGGAGCCGTCCTCGGTGAGCGATGCCCGGGTGTTCTACGGCGGGCACCAGTTCGCCCTCGCGCTGTTCCTGGTGTTCGCCCTGCGTCGCCGCCTGCTGGTGCGCCCGGCGCTGATCCTGGTGATCCTGGTGCAGTTGACCCTGACCCTGTCGCGCCTGCTGATTGCCTGGACCGAAGGCGGGATGGCGATGGACGCCCAGTTGGCCGGTGTCGTCTATCGCGGGGTGATTTCCGCGCTGTCGATCTTCGCCCTCTACTGGCTGGAGCGGCAGTCGCGGAACCGGGTGACGGCCAGTCCGGCAAAGGAGCCCGATGAACCGGAGGAGCGGCGCGCGGACTTCGAAGGGCTCTGAGCGCCGGCGCCAGGGTTGTTTTGACTCCGAGTGAAGTCATAAGGACTGCGGTGGATGAGGTCTTAATGACATCCTGTTTTCGTAACTAATTGTTTTTATTGGGTTCTTAAGTTGGCATGAAAGCTGGAATGGCTTGAGTGCTGTTTCATTGCCAACGGAGAGAACCATGAGTGTCATGCGTGTTGCGGTCGTGTTGTTCAGCGCGTTTTCCTGTGTCGCTGTACTGGCCGACGAGGTGGTTGCCGAGGTCCCTGACAATACCGTCGGCGGCGGTTTTGGCGCTGGCGCCGGGGTGTTGCTGGGCGGCGCGCTGGGCGGGCCGTTCGGGGCGCTGGTGGGAGCGGGGGTCGGTCTTTTCGGTGGTTCGGCGGCGCAGGAGGTCTCCGGCGGCAGTCAGACGTCCTACGTCGTCCGCGATGCCGCCGGGCATGAGCGGACCGTGCGCTCGCCCAATGCCGAATTCCACGTCGGCCAGCAGGTGGCGGTCAGCGGCGATCGCCTGCGTGCGCTGGACTGACTTCGGATGAGTGGCGGCGCTTCGCGGCATCGTCGCTGCGAGGCGCCTTGGCTCTCGTGCTATCGTATTGATTTTGCGGTAGAAGCAGCGTGGAGCCAGCATGAAGTTCGTACATCAACGTGAACACCTGAACGAAGGCGACCTGGTCGTCATCGAGTGCTCCATGACCTGCAACATCCGCCTGATGACCGATGCCGCCTTCCGCAGCTTCAAGAATGGCGGTCGCCACGTCTACCACGGCGGTGCGTTCGACCGCTTCCCGGCCAGGATCAAGGTGCCCAGCACCGGCTACTGGAACGTCACCATCGACACCGTGACCCGCCGCGCCATCAGCGTGACGCGCAAGGCCGACTTCAAGTACAGCATCAAGTTCGTCCGCAAGTCGCCATCCAACTACAGTTGATACTCAGCGTCCGACGTGCGCGGGGAAATCCTTCAGCAGTTGGGCGATGCCATCGTCGAATGCTTGCTGGCTCAGGGACGGATCGTGCAACTGGCGCGCCAGCTGGGCCTGGAACAGCACTTCGCCTGAGGCTTCGTCGAGAATCCGCAGGGCCAGCCGGGCCTGTTCGGAGTCGGCGATCTGCGTCTGGGTGACCACGCCGGCCGAGGTCGCGATGGGCCGCTGGATCACCCCCGTCTGGTTGTCCAGCCCGAGCATGTAGATCACCCGCAGGTCCCCCGCACGCTCCTGATAGCGATAGCCCTTGGCTTCCAGCGCCCGGCGTACGCCCAGGTCGAAGCGGTCTTCGAGGTCTTCGCGATGGCCCTGCGCGCGCACGGCCTGGATGAAGAAGGTGCTTTGCCGGCCGTTGGCGGCGGGGGAGACGCTGATGTTGGCGGGATCGCTGCCGGCGCAGGCGGCCAGCAGCAGGCAGAACAGGGGAAGGATCAGGCGGGACATGGACGTGCCTCTTGTCATTGTCCCGCAAGCGTAGCCGCCTGGCGCTGGCTCGCCGCCCAACCCTTGGTTGGGCGGCGGGTGAGCAGGCTTCAGCGTCGGGTCAGCAGGACGCCGGCTTCCATGTGGTGCGTATAGGGGAACTGGTCGAACAGCGCGCAGCGGCTCACCTGGTGGGTGTCGTGCAGCTGGGCGATGTTCTGCGCCAGGGTCTCCGGGTTGCAGGAGATGTACAGGATGTTGTCGAAGCGCCGGGTCAGCTCGCAGGTGTCCGGGTCCATGCCGGCGCGCGGCGGGTCGACGAACACGCTGCCGAACGCGTAGGACTTCAGGTCGACGTCGGCCAGACGGCGGAACGGGCGTACGTCATTCAGCGCCTGGGTCAGCTCCTCGGCGGAGAGGCGTACCAGGGTGACGTTGTCCACGGCGTTGTCGGCCAGGTTGGCCAGGGCGGCGTTCACCGAGGTCTTGCTGATCTCGGTGGCCAGCACCTTGCGCACGCGGGTCGCCAGCGGCAGGGTGAAGTTGCCGTTGCCGCAGTACAGCTCCAGCAGGTCGTCCTCGCGCTGGCCCAGGGCTTCGTACGCCCAGTTGAGCATCTTCTGGCAGACCTCGCCGTTGGGCTGGGTGAAGGCGCCCTCCGGCTGGCGGTAGCGGAAGGTGCGGCCGGCGACGGTCAGTTCTTCGCTCACGTAGTCACGGCCGACGACCAGGCGCTTGCCGCGCGAGCGGCCGACGATGCTCACGCCCAGCTCGGCGGCCAGCTTCTCGGCGGCGGCCTGCCAGGCCGCGTCCACCGGGCGGTGGTAGCACAGGGTGATCATGGCGTCGCCCGCCAGGGTGGTGAGGAACTCCACCTGGAACAGCTTGTGGCCCAGGGTCGGCTCGGCCCAGGCAGCCTTCAGGCGCGGCATCAGTTCGTTGATGCGCTGGCTGGCGATGGGGAATTCCTCGATCAGGATCGGCGTGTGCTTGTCGCCCTGCTCGAACATCGCGTAGTGGCGGGCTTCGCCCTCGCGCCACAGGCGGAACTCGGCGCGCAGGCGGTAATGCTCGCGGGGCGAATCGAACACCTCCGGCTCCGGCGCGGCGAAGGGCGCCAGCAGCTCGCGCAGGCGCGCGGCCTTTTCGGCCAGTTGGCTGTCGTATTGGGAGGGATCGAAACGCGGGCTGCTCATGGGGATAACTCTTCAAAGGGGCCCGGATTCGCTGGGCCGCTTTTCAATTAGGGACAACTCGAAACTATCGGGGCTCGCGAGCCAGGTCAGACAAGGCGCTAGGTCGATTCGAAAGCGGAGGGTAAATAAGCATTTCGGATTGACCTGGCAACGCAGTATGGCCGACGCGCAGCAGCCCCCTTCACTCAAGCGTTGAACCAGCCCAGCTTGATCACGAACAGAATCGATAGGATGACCAGCGCCGGGTTCAGCTCGCGGAAGCGGCCGGACAGCAGCTTGCAGGCGGTCCAGGTGATGAAGCCGAAGGCGATGCCGTTGGCGATGGAGAAGGTCAGCGGCATGGCCAGGGCGGTCACCACCACCGGAGCGGCGACGGTCAGGTCGTCCCAGTCGATCTCGGCGAGGCCCGAAGCCATCAGCACGGCGACGAAGAACAGTGCCGGTGCGGTGGCGAACGCCGGCACGTTGCCCGCCAGCGGGGCGAAGAACAGCGCCAGCAGGAACAGCACGGCGACCACGATGGCGGTCAGGCCGGTGCGGCCGCCAGCGGAAACGCCCGCCGCCGACTCGATGTAGCTGGTGGTGGTGGAGGTGCCCAGCAGCGAACCGACCATGGCGGCGGAGCTGTCGGCGATCAGGGCACGGCCCATCTTCGGCATGTGCCCGTCCTTGCCCATCAGGCCGGCGCGCTTGGCCACGCCGATCAGGGTGCCGGAGTTGTCGAACAGGTCGACGAAGAGGAAGGCGAAGATCACGCTGAACAGGCCGATGTCCAGCGCGCCCTTGATATCCAGCTGCAGGAAGGTCGGCGCCAGCGACGGCGGCATCGATACCACGCCACCGAACTGGGAGACGCCGATGGCGATGGAGATGAAGGTCACCGCCAGGATGCCGATCATCACCGCGCCGGTCACGCGACGGGCTTCCAGGGCGACGATCAGGATGAAGCCGAGGATCGCCAGCAGCGGCGCCGGCTTGGCCAGGTCGCCCATGCCCACCAGGGTGGCCTGGTTGGCGACGACGATGCCCGATTCCTTCAGCGCGATCAGCGCGAGGAACAGGCCGATGCCGGCGGCGATCGCCGAGCGCAGCGCCAGCGGGATGCTGTTGATGATCCACTCGCGGACACGGAAGATCGAAATGACGAAGAACATGCACGCGGAGAGAAACACCGCGCCGAGCGCCACCTGCCAGGTGTGGCCCATGTGCAGGACCACGGTGTAGGTGAAGAAGGCGTTCAGGCCCATGCCGGGCGCCAGGGCGATCGGGTAGTTGGCGATCAGGCCCATCACCGCCGAACCGATGGCGGCGGCCAGGCAGGTGGCGACGAAGATCGCACCCTTGTCCATGCCCGTCTCGCCGAGGATGCTCGGGTTGACGAAGAGGATGTAGGCCATCGTCAGGAAGGTGGTGATACCCGCCAGGATCTCGGTGCGCACGTTGGTATTGTGCGCCTTGAGTTGGAACAGCTTTTCCAGCATGTTTGGCTCCCCGTGACGCTGCTCGCGCCGTTGTCGTTCTGGCCGGGAAAAGCAAGGTGCATGCCCAGGTGGGCTGTGCGCCTTTTCTTGTGACCGGCAAAAGGCGCGCATGATACCAGCTCGTCCCGCGCCGGAGAATTTCTGACCGGACCGCCAGCATCCGTTCGTCTGCAAGCTTAGTCGCGGCTGCCGACCAAGGGAGTGCAACTTGTGCCACAACAGTGGTCTGACTCTCTATGACCCCGGCCTGACCGGCCCTTCCGCTTGATTCGCATTCGATGAAACGCTCTATACCGTTCCTTTTCGCATCGCTGCTGGCCGCTTGTGCCGGCGAACCGCCGACCATCCCGCAGCACAGTTTCGATGTCCACACCCTGGCCGAGCGCCCCTCGGCCAGCACTCGCACCCTGGCCGACCCGCAGGGCAAGGCGGTGCTGGTGACGACCCAGCCGACCCTGACCCAGCACGACGTGCAGCAGGCCCAGCTGGCCAGCGTTGCCGACGGCAAGCCTGCCGTGCAGGTGCAGTTCACCCCCGACGCCAGCCTGCGCCTCGCGCACCTGACCCGAGAGGCGCAGGGCAAGGCGCTGGCGGTGGTGATCGACGGGCAGTTGCGCCTGTTGCCGAAGGTCGACCACCCGCTGACCGATGGCCGCGTGCTGCTCCAGGGCTTCGCCAGCCAGGTGGAGGCCGAGACGCTGGTGCGCCGGCTCAACGAACTGCGTGATGTGCCGGTGCAGCCGGAGCAGAAGTCCGGCGGACAGCCATAGCGCTCCATAGAAAGGCAGGGTGGTGCTTCGTAGGAGCGAGCTTGCTCGCGAACCCCACAACCCGGTACCCAGCTGGAATCCGTTCGCGAGCAAGCTCGCTCCTACAGATCGGACCTGCCTCCTCGGTGTGGCGCCCATGAAAAAGCCCGGCATCTGCCGGGCTTTTTCGACTCGCGGTTCGGGCTTAGGCGCCGTACACCGGGAACTTGGCGCAGATGGCCTTGACCTTCTCGCGCACGCCGTCCACCACGGACTCGTCGCCCATGTTGGTCAGGATGTCGCAGATCCAGCCGGCCAGCTCGCGGCACTCGGCTTCCTTGAAGCCGCGGGTGGTCACGGCGGGGGTGCCGATGCGCAGGCCGGAGGTGACGAACGGGGAACGCGGATCGTTCGGCACGCTGTTCTTGTTCACGGTGATGAAGGCACGACCCAGGGCGGCGTCGGCGTCCTTACCGGTGATGTCCTGCTTGATCAGGGACAGCAGGAACAGGTGGTTCTGGGTACCGCCGGAAACCACGTCGAAGCCGCGCTCGATGAACACGCTGGCCATGGTCTGGGCGTTCTTCAGGACCTGCTGCTGGTAGGCCTTGAACTCGGGCTGCAGGGCCTCCTTGAAGCACACGGCCTTGGCGGCGATCACATGCTCCAGCGGGCCACCCTGGGCGCCCGGGAAGACGGCGGAGTTCAGCTTCTTCTCGATCTCTTCGTTCTTGCGAGCGAGGATCAGGCCGCCGCGCGGGCCGCGCAGGGTCTTGTGGGTGGTGGTGGTGACCACGTCGGCGAACGGTACCGGGTTCGGGTAGACGCCAGCGGCGACCAGACCGGCCACGTGGGCCATGTCGACGAACAGGTAGGCACCGACCTTGTCCGCGATGGCGCGGAAGCGGGCGAAGTCCAGCACCTGGGAGTAGGCGGAGAAGCCGGCGACGATCATCTTCGGCTTGTGCTCGACGGCCAGGCGCTCGACTTCGTCGTAGTCGATCAGGCCGGCGTCGGTGATGCCGTACTGAACGGCGTTGTACAGCTTGCCGGAGGAGGAGACGCTGGCGCCGTGGGTCAGGTGACCGCCGTGGGCCAGGCTCATGCCCAGGATGGTGTCACCGGCCGACAGCAGGGCCAGG
Source organism: Pseudomonas sp. ATCC 13867 (assembly GCF_000349845.1). Classification (NCBI taxonomy): domain Bacteria; kingdom Pseudomonadati; phylum Pseudomonadota; class Gammaproteobacteria; order Pseudomonadales; family Pseudomonadaceae; genus Pseudomonas; species Pseudomonas sp. ATCC 13867. The sequence goes on from NC_020829.1 coordinate 940,113, forward strand.
TAGACGGCGGCGTTGGCCTGGGAGCCGGCGTGCGGCTGGACGTTGGCGTAGTCGGCGCCGAACAGTTGCTTGGCGCGGTCGATGGCGAGTTGCTCGACAACGTCGACGTACTCGCAACCACCGTAGTAGCGCTTGCCCGGGTAGCCTTCGGCGTACTTGTTGGTCAGCACCGAACCCTGGGCTTCCATCACCGCCGGGCTGGTGTAGTTCTCGGAGGCGATGAGCTCGATGTGCTCTTCCTGGCGCTGGGCTTCCTGCTCCATCGCGGCGAAGAGTTCGGCATCGTAGCGGGCGAGGGTCAAATCACGGCTGAACATGGCGGTCCTCTTAAGGATCGGGTGCTGGGGAAAGGCGCGCATTCTAACCCAAGGCGCCGGTGCTGGCACATGAAAGGCGGTCATGTGGCTGACAAGCGGGGTTCAAGGCCTGGAAGTGTGCGGAATTGCGAGCGGTTTGGCACCGACGGTGGGCCGGGTGTGTAGCGGACTCCGTCCGCGATGTGCCACCGGCCGGCTCGGAGCCGCCGGGAATTGATCACGGACGGAGACGCATAGCCAAGCATCGCGCGGGTGCGTGCGATCAGCCGAGCAGGAACAGCGCATTGCTGGCGAACAGCGCGGCGAACTGGCCGGCCGGCACCGGGCGGCCGAAGAGGAAGCCCTGCACCTCGTCGCAGCCGTGCTGGCGCAGGAACTCCAACTGCTCGTGGCTCTCCACGCCTTCGGCGATCACCATCAGGTTCAGGCTGTGGGCCATGGCGATGATGGCGCGGGCGATCTGCGCGTCCTGCTCGCCGTGGGGCAGGCCGTCGACGAAGCTGCGGTCGATCTTCAGCACGTCGATGGGGAACTGCTTGAGGTAGTTGAGCGAGGAGTAGCCGGTGCCGAAGTCGTCCACCGCGATGGCCAGGCCCAGGCGTTTCAGCCCGGAGAGGATCTGCATGGCCTGGGACACGTCGCTCATCAGGATGCTTTCGGTCAGCTCCAGCTCCAGGCAGGCCGGCGGGATGCCGGTGTCCTTGAGGATGCCGGCGATGCGCTCGCCGAGCTGGCCGTCGGCGAACTGCCGGGCGGAGAGGTTCACCGAAACCTTCGGCACCCGCACCTTGTCGCGGTGCCAGGCCTTGAGTTGCAGGCAGGCCTGTTCCAGCAGCCAGTCGCCGACCTGGGCCACCAGCCCGAGCTCTTCCAGGACCGGGACGAACTCCGCCGGCGGGATCAGCCCGCGCTTGGGGTGCTGCCAGCGCAGCAGGGCCTCGGCGCCGGTCAGGCGGCGGCCGTCGCCGGTGAACTGCGGCTGGTAATGCAGGATGAACTCCTCCTGCTCGATGGCGCGGCGCAGGTCGCTTTCCAGCTCCAGGCGCTCCAGGGCGCGGGCGTTCATCTCGGCCTGGTAGAACTGGAAGTTGTTCTTGCCCATCTCCTTGGCGTGGTACATCGCCGTGTCGGCGTTCTTCATCAGTTGGCTGAGCTCGGCGCCGTCCTGCGGCGAGAGCGCCACGCCGATGCTGGCGGTGACGAAGAATTCGCGGCCTTCGAGGGTGAAGGGGCGGGCCAGGCTGGCGAGGATCTGCTCGGCCACCTGGATCGCCTGGCGCAGTGCCCGTTCGCGGTCGGCCTGGCCGGGCAGCAGCAGGGTGAACTCGTCGCCGCCCATGCGCGCCACGGTGTCGTCGTCGCTGACGCAGTGGCTCAGGCGCTCGGCCACCTCCTTGAGCATGCGGTCGCCGGCGGCGTGGCCCAGGGAGTCGTTGATCGGCTTGAAGCGGTCGAGGTCGAGGAACATCAGCACCACCCACTGCTGGTGCCGTTCGGCCTGCAGCAGCGCGGTGTGCAGGCGGTCCTGGAACAGCGTGCGGTTGGGCAGGTGGGTCAGGGCGTCGTAGTAGGCCAGGCGGTGGATGCGCCGTTCGCTGGCCTTGCGCTCGCTGATGTCGCTGAAGAAGCAGACGAAACTGACCAGGTCGCCTTCCTCGTCGTGCACGGCGGTGATGCCGACCCAGGACGGGTACAGCTCGCCGTTCTTGCGCTTCTGCAGGATCTCGCCTTCCCAGCTGCCGCTCTTGCGCAGGCTGTCCAGCACATGCTTGAGCTGGTTGGCCTCCTGGCGGTCGGCGGTGAGCAGGCGCGGCAACTGGTCCAGCACTTCCTCGGCGCAGTAGCCGGTGAGGCGGCTGAAGGAGTCGTTGATCTGCACGATGTAGCCGGCCGGGTCGGTGACCATGATGGCTGCCGTGGAGTGCTCGAACACCGTGGCGGCCATGCGCATCTCGCGTTCGGCACGGCGCTGCTGGCTGATGTCGCGGGCGACGCCGAGCAGGCCCTCGAAGCAGCCGTGATCGTCCCACATCAGGGCGATGCGCAGTTCCACCGGAATCTTGTGGCCGTCGGCGTGTATGCAGTCGAGAGTGAACAACTGCGGCTCGGTGTTCTCGCGCAGCTCGGCGAGGCGCGTGGGCTCGCCGATGGCGTCGTGCAGCCGCTCCAGCAGCGCGGTGAGGCGTTCCAGCTGCGCCGGGTTGGCGGCCACTTGCTGGAAACCGTTCTGCCGCACCCATTCGGCGTTGTAGCCGAACACCTGCTGGATCGACGGGCTGACGTAGTTGAGCCTGACCTGGGCGTCGGTGGAGACGATCACGTCGCTGATACTCTCGGCCAGCATCCGATAGCGGCGCCCGCTCTCGCGCAGGGAGTTGTGTGCCTCGACGGTGCCGGTGATGTCCTTGGCCACGCCGATCAGCCGCGCCACGCGGCCAGCGGCGTCGCGGGTGAAGGCTTGTTCGCGGATGTCGAACCAGTGCCAGCTGCCGTCGCGGTGGCGCCAGCGCAACTGGCTGTCGAGCAGCAGGCCATCGCCCACCACTTGCTGCAGGTTGCGCACGCGCCAGTAGTACTCGGCGTCGTCCGGGTGCAGCACCTTTTCCCAGAAGCGCTCGCCCATCGCGCGCAGCTCGTCGCCGTTGTAGCCGAGCTGGTGGCCGAGGTTGTGGTTGCTGAAGATTACCCGGCGCGCGGCGATGTCGTGGATGTACAGGGTGTCGGGCACCGCGCGGACCGCGTCGGACCAGAACTTCTCGCGCTCGACCAGCGACAGTTCGACCTGCTTGCGCGAGGTGATGTCGGAGAGGCTCAGGGTGACGGCGTGGAAGTCCTGGATCATCTCCGGCACGCGCAGTTGCAGCCAGAGGTGGCGCTGCTCACCCTGGCGCGTGCGGATGCAGGCTTCCAGCTCGATCATGCCGTGGCCGGCCAGGACCGCGTCGAGCACCTTGCTGCGCACACCGTCCGGGCGCATACCGGCGCTGCCGAGGAGAATCTGCCAGGCCTGTTCGGTGGTGCTGATGCCCATCAGGCGCTTGGCGACGTTGTTGATCTCGGTGATGCGCACCTGGCGCAGCAGTTGGGGCAGGTGCTCGGGATGCGCGGCGATCCACGCCTGCAGATCGCTCTGCCGGCGCAGGTTGAGGTCCACCAGGCTCTGCCGCAGTGCCGACAGGTCGAGCACGCAGAGGGCGACGCCGACGCCGTCGAAGATGTCCTGGTAGCGCCGCCGCGTCTCTTCGAGGATGTGCAGCGCCTGCTGTTCCTCGGTGACGTCGCGCAGCACCCAGACCTGGTCGCCTTGCGGTGGATCGCCGCGCAGCAGCCACGGCAGGTCCGGGAGGTGGAGCGTGTCGTCCAGCGGACGCCGGCTGACCGCGAACAGGCGCGGCTGCCCCGTGTGGATGACCCGGACCAGCTCGGTGCCGCCGCTGTCCGGCAGGTTGGCGTCGCCATTGAGCTGTGCGCCCAGTCCCGGCAGGAGTTCCAGCAGGTGATGGTGGTGGGCCTGGTCGGCCTGGATGCCGAACAACTGCTCGGCCTGCGGATTGAGGTAGGCGAGGCGGCCGTCGGCGCGGGTCACCAGCACCCGTTCGTCGATGGCGCCCAGTGCCTGGGCGGCCTGGCGCAGGCGTTGCCGGGAGTCGGCGGTCAGCGCGCGCAGGTTCTGTTGCTCTCGTTGCAGGCGCAGCAGGGCGCCTCCGGTGACACCGGCGAGCAACAGCAGCAGCGCCAGTTCCCCGCTCAGGCGCGGCAGCAGCGCGGCGCGCACGCGCTGGACGTCGAACAGCGGGCGCAGTTGCCAGTCGGTGTTCTTGATCGGCAGCCCGTCGAGGCTCTGTGCCTGTTCCAGTGGCGAAGCGGCGCTGAGCGGGCCGGGGCGGGAACCGCTGGAGCGGCCCAGGACCTTCTTGCGCACCTGGTCTTCGAGGATCCACGGCGGCGTGTCGGGGCGAACCTGCGCGAGCCAGCCGCGGCGGGCGAGCTTCTCGTCCAGACGAATGATGCTGTCGCCTTCGCCGGGCGCAGTGGCCCGCAGCCAGACGTAGAACACGCCGCCCTTGTCTTCGCTGAAGGCGTAGTGATAGTCCTGCTGTCCGCCGCGCTGGCGCAGGGTGGCGATGGCGGCGGCATCCTTGAAGCCGATGGCGGAGTCGCTCCGGGCGCGGCCATTGCGCTCCAGGCGCACCAGGCTGTGGAAGGCGGGATAGATGCGACGCAGACAGATGAGCAGGGCAGGTTCGCCTTCGACGTCGCCACGCTCGTCGCGTTGCTGAAGCAGGGCCTGCGCGGCCAGCGCCTTCAGCTCGAGGGTCAGCGACATGCGCTGGGCCAGTTGCTCGCTGTGCAGCACCACGCGCTCGCGCTCGAAGCTCTCCTGGCTGCGGAACTCCTGGTACAGCCGCCAGAACAGCAGGCCGAGCATCAGCAGGACTAGCAGCAACAGGGCGGTCCGGGTTGCCACGCGGCCAGGCCTGGCCAGGGAGTCCGGGGAAGGGCGGGGTGTTGTAGACAAGGACCTGTTACCTGGCGGCGATACGGCGGGATTCGGCGCAGCTAGGATGCCCGGAAGCTGGGCGATGTGCCAGTATCGCCGACGAGCGTCGTTTGCCCTTCCTGGCCCATTCCGGTAGCTTTGCCGCACGCGCGCGGGTGAAATCACCGCGCCACGCCTAGCGCGAAGGCCCTGAACCGGCCCTCCGCGCCCGCCGGTGGGGGCACTCCACCGTATCCGGCCAGCAGCGCCGGCGATCCGGAACCTGCCGCAGTTCGTTCCGGCCCATTCCGATCACTTTTCATCCCAGAAGTCAGGTATCCATGGCTCAATAGGCTTCTCTACCCTATTAGGGTTTAGTCAGGTTTTGCGATCTGCGGTCTAGCCTGCATGTCCGCTGGCTTTCCAGCCCTCTTAGCATCATTCCCCTCTCAATCCTGTGTCAGCGCATGGATTTTTAGTTAGGTTTCGCTGGTTTTGGGTCAAGTTTAGGCTCCAAAACTTAACTTTTTGTAAGTGTTCCCGTGATCTCTTCCTGTCAGGTATCGCCAGCCGATTTCCTGTTGTGAGGCAGCAAATAAGGTTCTTCTTATAACAAGAAACTCATCATTTCTCAGGGCATCTACAAGCCCGGTTTCCGAAGACGCTATTGAGAAAATTCCAGCGGTGCAGGTGAAGTGATCACTGACGTCTAGGTTAGACTCGCGTCTTTGCGTGACTTTCAAGGGCGAGTACAACCCGCGTCTGGATCTGGTGCTGTTCGTCAACGGTATCCCCACCGCCACGCTGGAGCTGAAAAGCGAGTTCAAGCAGAGCGTGGAAAACGCCAAGCGCCAGTACCGCCAGGATCGCCCGGTCAAAGACCCGCTGACGCGCAAACCCGAGCCGCTGCTGACCTTCAAGCGTGGCGCGCTGGTGCACTTTGCCGTGAGCCAGGATGAAGTGGCGATGACCACCAAGCTGGCCGGCAAGGAGACCTTCTTTCTGCCGTTCAACCTCGGCAGTCTCGACGGCGGTGCTGGCAACCCGCCTGCGCCGGATGACAGCCATTACGTCACCGGCTACCTGTGGCAGCGTTTGTTCCAGCCTGATGCCTGGCTGAGGGTGCTGGGCCGCTTCCTGCACCTGCAGAAGAGCGGAAAAGAGGATGCCGATGGCGATCGCATCACCAAGGAAACCCTGATCTTCCCGCGCTACCACCAGTGGAAGTGGTCAACACGCTGATCGACACCACCCGCGCCGAAGGGCCGGGCAAGCGTTACCTGATCCAGCACAGCGCCGGCTCCGGCAAGTCCAACTCGATTGCCTGGACGGCTCACCAACTGGCCTCGCTCTACGATGCCGAGGGGCAACGGCTGTTCAACTCGGTGATCGTGATTACCGACCGCACCGTGCTGGACAAGCAGCTGCAGGACACCATCTACCAGTTCGAGCATGCCCAGGGCGTGGTCAAGTGCATCACCCGCGATATCGGCAACCAGAGCAAGTCCGAGCAGCTGGCCGAGGCGCTGGCCGAGCAGACGCGCATCATCATCGTCACCATCCAGACCTTCCCGGCGCTGTTCGATGCGCTGGACAAGCACCCCAAGCTGGCCAGCGGGCGCTATGCGGTGATCGCCGATGAAGCGCATTCCTCGCAGACCGGCTCATCGGCCAGCAAGCTGAAGCAGATTCTCGGCAGCGATGCCCCGGACGCCGAAGAGATCAGCGCCGAAGAACTGGACGCCGCCGTGGCTGCGCGTGCGCCCAACGAACGCATCAGCTACTACGCCTTTACCGCCACGCCCAAGCCCAAGACCCTGGAGCTGTTTGGCCGCCCGGCCAATCCGGCGTTGCCAGTGAGCGCCGACAACAAGCCTGAGGCGTTCCACCTGTACTCCATGCGCCAGGCCATCGAGGAGGGTATCTATCACTGGGAGGAGGTGGCTGCGTTCGCCATCGCTTTCTTCGACCCCAAGGCAACTGCCAGCAAGCTCAGCTACTACTGCGCGCCGGCTAAGGAGCGCTTTGCCAAGCGCTACAAGCTGGCCCAGGAATCACGCCAGCATGCGCTGGACTTCAAGCGTACCGCCGAACAAAACGGCGACAGCGCCGGTGTGAAGAAGGCCGAGGCGGCAATCAAGGAAGCCGGCGAGCAGGTTGATCAGCTCGATCTATTCAAGAAGAACTTGCAGAGCTTTGTCCGCCTGTACGAGTTCCTCTCGCAAATCATTCCCTATGAGGATCGAGAGCTGGAGCAACTGTGCGTGTACGCCAAGCACCTGCATCCGCTGCTCCGAGTGGATCGTCTGGAGCAGGAAGACGTTGACCTGGGCGAGTTGCAGCTGAGCCACTACCGCCTGAGTAAGCGGGCCGAGCATCAACTTCGGCTGAGCGAAGAGAAAGGCGACTATGGCCTTGACCCGGCCAGCGCGGTCGGCAGCGGCAAAGCCCATGATCCCGAGAAGAAGCGGTTGTCAGAGATTATCGAGGCGCTCAACGATATTTTCGGGGCAGAAGTCAGTGATGAAGACCAACTGCAATTCCTCACTGGTATGGCCAAACGCATCAGCCGCCAGGAGGATGTGATGGCCCAGGTAAACAACCACTCGGTTGAACAGGTGATGCATGGCCTGTTCCCCAAACGCGTTCTGGACACCGTGCTGGACGCCATGACCGACCACGAGAAGCTGTCGCTGGAAGTACTGGACAACGAGACCAAGAGCCGGGCGTTTGCATTGGTAATTTTGAAGATGCTGACGGCGGCTGGTGGTTGGGGCAAAGTAATAGTGGCTCTGCGGTCTGACCTTCTTGCGCGCCGGTATTACGTACTCGGGCTAAATTTCAGACGGCTTCGGCAAAAGACTTGAGGGGTCGCAGGCGAGCTCGCCTGCGATGCGGTAGAGCTTCTCGACGGTGATGTTGACCTCGCCACGCTCGATCCGCCCCATGTAGCTGCGGTCGATACTGCAGGCCAATGCTAGAGCATCCTGAGAAATCCGGCAGACCTTCCTCTGCGACCGGATGCGTTCCCCTAACGCTTTCGCCAAGTTGTCCATGACCGTCTCAATTTCACTTGAGGCGGCACTATCGTGCGTTTGCGGATGCGCCAGCCACGGATTATAATCCGCATTTCTGTCGCGTTAGCCCTTCTGGTTCCTCAATGAAAACGGCCTCGTTTACCTTCGACAGGCGTCTGTATGAGCTGCTTCAGGAGGAAGCGCGTGCAAGGTTCACGACTCGTGAACTGCGTGATGCCTACGCCAAGCGCCTGGATGGCGTGAATTTCCGTATCAGCGATGTGCGCCGCTATGTGTATGAGCAGATCCGCCGCATGCTGCGCATGGGCTGGGTTGTACATGATGAGGAGCGACGTTCGCGGGGACAGGTATACCGCCTGCAACCCAAGCCGGTCCATCTGCAGCTGGAGCTGATCGATGACGGGTTCGAGAAAAGTTTCAAAACTGCATCTGAGCCAACGCAGGAGTCGTCAGTGCAGGATCATGCGGCTGTACCGCTTGAGCCGTCATCCGACGCGGAGCAGCACTTGGAAGCGCTCCATAATGAGATCCGGTTGGACTTCCTGTCGTCGATGGGCGAGGCGGAGCGATACAAGCTGCTCCTGGGTGATATGCCGCATCTGCGTGACAAGGTCGAAGCCGAGTATCTGGAGGCTAGAGACCGCAGTTCCCGCCTGCTGGGACATCTCCGCGCTATCGAGAAGACACTCAAGACGCTTTCCGCTGCACGATGATCAGAGCGCTACGAGACTGGCAATTCAGCTGCATCAACCTGGCGTTGGAGCACTTTACCGTCACGCCAAACTTCTTCTGTCAGGCAACGCCGGGAGCCGGCAAGACGCGTATGGCGGCAGAGCTGGCCAGCAGACTGCTTGAGCAGGGCAAGATCGATCTGGTGTTGTGCTTTGCGCCATCCTGCCAGGTTGTTGAAGGCTTTCGCTCGACCTTTGCGGCGGTGCTCGGCAGGCGTCTGGATGGCCGGATAGGTGCAGTGGGAGCGGCGTTCACCTATCAGGCGATGGAATACCGAGATGAGGGGTTTTGGCAGCTTCTTGATGACTATCGAGTGCTCGTGGTCTTCGATGAAATTCACCACTGTGCTGGTCATGACCCGCTTCTCAGCAATGCCTGGGGGCAACAGATACTGCACCGGATACAAGACCGTGCAGCCTTCACCTTGGCACTCTCCGGTACACCCTGGCGTTCTGACGACAGGGCCATTGCCCTGGCGCGCTACTCGACACCCGAGGGGCAACTGATCTGCGACTACCGTTACGGCCTGAAAGAGGCCATTGCCGACGGCGTGTGCCGTTCCCCTCGTATTGTCCTGCTCGACAACCAGAAGGTGAAACTTACGGAAGAATTTGGTGCGGACAGCTCCGTGAGGCTTTTTCCCAGCATCGCCAAGCTGTTGGGGGAGTCACCTGTCACCTATGAGGAACTGCTGCGCCATGACGAGGTGATCAATCCAATTCTCGACCTTGGCTGCAGCAAGCTCAACGAGCTACGCCAGATCAAGCCTGATGCCGCCGGTTTGGTGGTGGCCACTGATATCGACCACGCCCAGCAAATAGCTGTGACTCTGGAAGCTATGGGTGAAGAGTGCCGCATCGTGACCAACAAAACCCCGGATGTGCAGCAGGTGATCAATGCATTCCGGAGCAGCGCCTCCCGCTGGATTGTCGCCGTGGGAATGATCAGCGAAGGCACCGACATTCCCCGCTTGCAAGTGTGCTGCTATCTCAGCCGTATCCGCACCGAACTGCATTACCGGCAAGTGCTGGGGCGGGTGCTGCGGCGCACAGGTGAATCGGATGACCAAGCATGGCTATTCATGCTGGCGGAACCGGCGCTTCAGGGTTTTGCGGAGCGAATTGCGGATGATCTGCCGGATGACCTTGCGGTTTTGAGTGATGTGCTCATGCCAGGTCTCACTGCAGGCTCCAGGCCTGAGTCAATTGGTGATTTTGACCACATCGAAGGCACCAATGGTGCTGACGTAGGCGACGCGGAATCGGGTATTGGGTCGCAGGCTGTGAACATCATTTCGCTGGTTGGTTTCGCAGCTGAGCCCGCTTATCAGGTCAGCTTTTCCCAGCATTACAGGCAGCAGTTGTTGGCTTGCTTTTGATGATGCTTAGCCAGTCGTGACCGCGGTGGATGGGAGTTTGTCGATCACATTTAGCAGAGATCGGCCAATAGCTGCCTGCTGGAACCGGCCGGAATCGACCCATGGCGGATCTCGCAAGTAGCTAAGAGTGGCTGGTCCGACCCCGTTTCAGGTAATACGCCGACAGCAACGGGGCCGGGTTCCGAGGTTCGTGAAGTAAGCGAACGGGGGTGACCAAGTCTCCCCCCCCCTCCTCACTCATTCGAAGTTCAGACCCAGGCGCTTACGGTTCAAGTCGCTCATGAACAGGTCGTAGATATGGCTGTACTCCTGGGCCTTAGTTTCAATCGCAGTGACCTTGTGGAACCGGATGGAGTCCGCCACGACGGCCAGTTTGGCCGGCGATCCAAATGGGTTTTCCGGTGGCACGGCCATCGGGACAGGATCGGTCGGAGGTACGTAGGAGAGTCGGCTGGCTTCGGGGAAGAGAACCACGTTGGTCCCTGCCTCGCCCGTTTGGACGGAGGGGAACACCAGGCCATCCACGTACTTGCCGAAACGCAGACGCAAGTACTCGAAGACCACCTGCGTCGACAAATAGCTCAACTCGTCATTGCGCGCCTTGGGCCGGGACATCTTCTTGACCAACGAGCCCAGGAACACTTTCCGATGCAGTGACTCGCGGAATCCCTCGTCCAGCAACGTGAGCGCCGGAGGCTCTACGCGGTCCAGCACGGTGAGGTCCAGAAGCTTCAGCTCGCCGATGGGTGTCAGGGCGGCACTGACCACATGGTCGCCGGTGATGGAGCGGATTTCGCTGAGGCACGTCTCTCGCTCCAATGCGCAATACAGGGCGGAGATGCCATTCGGGGTCATCCGTTGACTGCTGGCCAGGTGTTTTGGCGTGGGCCCGAACTGACCGGCGGGATTGCCGATGATTTCCTCTGCCTGCTTTTGGTTCTGGGCATGGCGTGCCCGGTAGAGCAACTCACCATGGGCGATGGTACGCACCACCTCCGGCTTGAGCTGGTTGCCTTCGGTCACCAGCACCGAAAAGACGGAATCGAGGAAATGGTCGGCTCCGGCATTGAAGTAGCGGTGCTTGTAGTGGACATCCTCAACGAACTTCTTCCAGCGGTCCTCGTAGAAGTTCTGCTCCAACGTGCCATCATCGTCGTAAAAGTGCGTTTCGTTCTCCGCGTCGTCCACCCTGAATTCAGGTGGAACGCCATCGCAGAGATCCGAAAAGTAGGGTTCGTTACCGAGTTCAAACCACTCCATGAGGACGATATCGATATCCGAAACGGCGATAAAGTCCGACCCGCAGTGATATAGCAAGCCGAGCTCGTAGTGGGACAGGTCGTCCTTGCGGGCAACATTCTCCGCGACGCGCTCGTAAACGTAGTCGAACAGATGCTTCGACTCCATCACGTGCCCATGTCGGCCGCAGTACTCGCAGTCACCCGCCGTCCCGTATGTGTCGAACAACTTTTTGAGTGGAGCTGGTGTCACGCAATCAACGCAAATCATAGGTGCTTCCTGACCTCGCTTTTCTTGGCCGTCTCAGGATACGGAACGGTCAGCTCTTTCACGCCTGGTCCTTTGCAATTGGTCAGCTGAAACCGTTGCTCAAAGCCATGACCTGCGATCAGGATCCCACAGACCTTGTGCGAACTCCTGGCGTTCGAAACTAGCTATCGCCGGACCGAAGAACTGGCGTAGCTCAGCTAGTAGATCCTCAAATGGTGGCAGCTGGTAGGTTGGCGGATTGCGGCGTAGGAAGCCTTGCCACAGCTCCCCGGCGGTCTCAGCAAAGGCCGGGGTTAGCCCCAAGGGGATGTCCGCCGGGACAGTTGCATCGCGGCGCTGAAAAGTTCCCGTGATCGCCCGGAGCAGGGTCGACAGGTCAACGGAGAAAGTACGGATGATGACCCAGATATCGTGGAAATCTTTTAGCCTGCTGTTGAGCCCACCGAAACGGACCATCGCCTCGAATTTCTCCGCGACCACAGTTTCTGGCGGATACATCAGGATGCGGGCTTGAGGCAGCCCTGGCAGGAGATTGGGAAAGTTTTGCGGTTCAGGTTCAGGGTACACATGATCACCAAAACCGATATCGACCTGCACGGGTATCCTTGCGGAGCCCATTTGCCCCTCCAGGCTGAGACAGATCCCTTGGTACCTGTCCCTCTCTCTCACTGGCTGAATAGACAGAGTGGTGGGATCGAAGGTAATACCGTCCTCTAGGACTTCTACCCGGCAGATTTTCCGAAACAGCTCAAGAATCGCATCCGGGCTGGGGTCTCCGTGGCCAAGTAGATCAATGTCCCTTGTTGGGCGATACACGTGCTCTGGCCAGGTCACGAACAGCATCGCGCCTTTGAGCACGTAGCCCGCTGCCTCGGGTGTTTGGCTAATGCGAAACAGCAACCGCTCCAGGGCATAGCGAGTTTGGATGTGTTGAAAACTGTCGCCTCGCTGTCTGGCCAAATTCAGCAGGCGGGCACTGATTGACGCTGCCGCGTTCTTAACGCCTTTTACGCTCATTGAAGGGCCCTTATGTAGGGAGCAATCCGTCCAGCCACGCGATTGATAGCTGCGTACCGCATCAAATCGCTGGGATTCGTTTTCTGCTTTTGAAGGGCGTCTTTCAGCGCCTCTATCGCTACGTCCTCACCCACATGCCGTCGGTGTTTGAAGCAATCCGCCACGGTTTTGGCTACACAGTAGATTGGTATTTCCACGCCTTCGACGCGGACATGCTCAATGCCGGCGGACATTACCTCGCCAGTGGCGCGCACGATTTCCAGTCGTAGTCCCTGAGGGGTAGGTGTCCTAGCTTTGTGGGGGATTGTCATCCAGACCGCGTGGGGGAGCTGGGTGGTGAGCTGGTGATAGTGGAGAGCGCTGATAAGGCTGATGACTCCATTGGGCACTCGGCGAGCTGCTTCGGCCAGATCGTGAGCGGCGTCCTCACCCAGGCGATTGGGGTCTTGGTAGAGCCCTCGGGCGAGGCGGAAAATATCGCCGGAGTCGCAGAGGCGTTTCAGGTAAACCAGAGGGATGCCGGCAGCGGTGAAATCGCGTGCGCGTACGATGCCCATATCCTGGACAAGGCGTAGGGCTCGCTCCCGATGAGTCATATCGTTTTCAGCCATTTGTTATCTATCGTAGGCAATTTATGTAGTTTGTCACCAAAAGATAACGCTTGAGAGTAAATCCACGACGTCATATATTTCATATGACTATGAATCAGTCTAGCCCCCCCGATGAACTGACACCCAGGCACGTACGGGCAGCACGAGCCCTTCTGGCTTGGTCTCAGCAGGAGCTCGCCAAGAGTGCTGGCGTAGCGACTTCCACCGTGGCCGACTTCGAGCGAGGCCACCGGACACCTATGGCCAACAATGCTCTGGCCATCCGCAATGCCTTGGAAGCCGCAGGCATCAGCTTCCTGCCCCAAGGTGCTGTGATCGGCCCGGCGTTGCCGCCCATTGCGCCAGCCGAGCGTCCAGGTATTCCCATCCGGTGGGTCACTTCGGAAGATCTAGCGGACTGGGCGAACCGCAACGATGCTGTAGAGAGCATGCCGACGCTGCTTTCTCACTTGGTCTATGCGACCGAGGGTGCCGGTGTTTGGCGAAGATTTCCCGCAGACGAAAGCGTGAGGTTTTCTGGGTGGGATGGTTTGACCTCAGGCCAGACCAGCAGCCTTTACGTGCCCAAGGGGGAGGCCGGCTGGGAAATTACAACCCAGCGGAAGGACATCGCGGGGAAGGCCACAAACGATTACAGAAAGCGAACAGAAAACCCTGCGCCACTCGATCCGCACGACGCCACCTATGTGTTTGTCTCCACGCGTCCCTGGCCTTCTAAGCATGAGTGGGTCAGCGAGCGGAAGAAAGAGGGTGTTTGGAAGGACGTCCGTGCTTACGACGCGGACGACTTGGTGCATTGGATCGAGCAAACGCCATCCGTTGGGCTCTGGCTCGCCTCACGTCTGAGCAAACGACCTGTGGGTGTGCGAGAGCTGAATGACGTTTGGGAGGAGTGGTCTCTTGCAACGGTCCAACCGTTGTCCGAAGAGTTGGTTCTGAGTGATAGAGACCAAGACGCCGCCGAGACTCTTCTCTGGCTGAGGCGCAGCCCTTCAATGCTGTCCCTCCAAGCGAACACAGCCGAAGAGGTTGTGGCCTTCTTCCATGCCACTCTGAGGATGCTTCCTGAGGAAGCCTCGATCGCTTACCGAGTCCGCTGCCTGGTCGCCACTACTGCTGACGCAGCGCGAGCTCTTTCAGAGGCACCAGCACCGTTAATTCTGTTGATGATGGAGCCTGACCCGGGCCTGGCAAAGGTTCTCGTGGCACGTGGGCATTACGTGCTCCAGTGCTACGACGAACGGCAGGTGTCCCGCGGCGATCTGCGCACGCTTGAAAGGCCATCGCGTGAAGGGATCGTATTCGCTCTTTCCCAGGCCGGAGTTCCGGAAGCGCGGGCTGATAAGCTCGCCCGTGATTGCGCGCGCAATCTAACCGTGCTCAGGCGTCTCATGCTCGGTGCGCCAGGCCGCCTCCCGCGATGGGCAGATGACGCTCCGTCCCCGGCACTACGAGCTGCGCTTCTCGTGGGCGGTTGGGACGATAGCTTTGAAGCTGACTGCAAGCAAATCTCTGAGCTAGCTGACCTGCCCTATGAAAGGGTCGCTGCAGATTTGGCTCCGCTTGTAGGAAACTTTGACAGCCCGCTCCAGAAGTTGGGATCAACCTGGCGGGTCAAGTCTCCAATGGATGCGTGGATGCTCCTTGCCTCCCATTTCACCGGTTCAGATGTGGCCAGGTTCGAAAGTGTGGCTCTTGCTGTATTGGGAGCCGAGGATCCCCGGTTCGGGCTGACTCCCGAAGAACGTTGGCTGGCTCCCCTGCGAGAAGTTAGGCCGCGCTATTCCGAAATGCTCAGGCAAGGTGTCGGGCAAACGCTCATTCTGCTCGCATTGTGGGGAGACAAGGCGGCTACTGCTCAAGGCGCCAAAGATAGTGCTGATCGTATCGTCCGTACCTTGTTGGAGAATGCTGACCAGGCACGTTGGTGGTCGCTTTCCGGGGATTTCAGACTGCTCGCCGAAGCATCGCCAAGCGAGTTTCTTGATGCGCTTGAAGACAGTCTTAATCGTGATGATCCTCCGCTCGGCGCTCTGTTTGTCATCGAAGATGGGATTGGGGTGGGGACATCGCATTTATGCGACCTCCTCTGGGCCCTTGAATCGCTAGCGTGGTCTCCTGCGCTGCTCACGCGCGTATCTCGCGTCCTTGCAAAGCTCGACGATATCGACAGAACACCTGATCGATACATGAACCGGCCGCGAAACAGTCTGCGAAATATATTCCTGCTTTGGGGGCCGCAGACCTTTGCCCCGCTGGCAAGCAGACTCAAAACTCTCGACGTCCTTAGGGCGCGCGAAAGTGATGCCGCGTGGCGGTTGATGCTGGGGATTCTTCCAAGGGGGAACGACACGTCTATTCCCTCGCCAACTCCGCGCTGGCGGGATTTCACGCCTGATAAAGTCGAGGCTGTGACCTGGAATCTCATAAGCCGCGGCGTTCTGGAGATCACCAAGCGGCTGATATCTGATGCCGGCAGCAGTGCACCGCGTTGGGCTGATCTGATCGAACGCCTGCCCGACCTGGTATCGGGACCAGTCGATGTGATTGCGGAACTCGATGAAGCCGAGAAGTCGATACCGGATGAGGAGGGACGCTCAGTCCTCTGGGCGGCAATTCGCCGTATTCTGCATCATCATCGACAGTTTCCCGAGGCTGAGTGGGCAATGGCGGAAGAATTCCTCAGTCCGCTTGAGGAGATCTACGAGCGCCTCACCCCATCTGACAAGTTCCAAAGGGTTAGTTGGCTCTTTGCGGGCGGCGTTGTAGTCCCCAGGCCGTCGTCTGGCTGGGAGTCTGAGCAGCGCGATATAGATGAGCTCAGGAAGCAAGCAGCGGATAGCCTATTTCGTGATGGTGGGGTGAGCGCAGTCCTGGAGCTCGCTCGGCAGATCGAACTCCCGACCATTCTTGGCAAGGCTTTATATGAGAGTGGGCTGTCTGAGCCTGATCTCCAGTCATTGCTGGAGGCTGCTCTGCTGAGCGGCAGCACTCAAGAGCGGGAACTTGCCCGCGGCCTCATTGCGCCGAGTTTCTATTTCAAAGGGAAGGAATGGGGAGACCTGCTGGTAACCAAGGCTCTCACCGCTGGATGGGACAGTTCGGCAGTCCTCGCAATTTTGCTAGCCCTTCCGACTCAAGCTTGGACGTGGGAGCAGGCGCGACGGGCTGGAACCAAGCTAGAAGAGCGCTACTGGAAGGCCGTTCCGGTGTTCTGGTCGAAGGAACAGAAGCAGGATGTCTGCTATGCCATCGACAAGCTCATTTCAGTAGGCAGAGCCAGGGCCGCAGTAGCGTTTGCGGGTCGCGACACCACGCTCCACCTGCCAACGGCAATGCTTGTTGAGCTGCTGAACCAAGCAGTCATGCAACCTGAGGAAGCTACAGCTGACGCGAATGAAGGGACGATGTTCCAGTACTACGTCGGCGAGATATTCAAGAGTCTCGATGAACGTGATGACCTTGAAGAGAGTGTGCTGGCCCTCCTCGAGTGGAAGTACCTGCAGGTTCTAGAGCATTCGCGGCGGCCTCCTAAGGTGATCTTGGAGTCTCTTTCGACACAACCTCGGATGTTCGTTCACATGCTGACAGCCGCCTTCTCGCCTAGTGAGGAATCACAAGAGGCCGAGGAGCATCAGGATCAGCGATCAACCAGTGTTGCGCGTCAAGCCTATCGGCTGCTCCAGGTTTGGAATCGAGTTCCTGGCACACAGAGCGATGGAACCATTGATAAGAAAGCGCTGAGCGCGTGGATTGATGAAGTGCTTCGCTTGGCCAAAGAAAAACACCGTAAGGACGTCGCGCTGGATCAGATAGGGACAATTCTGTCTGCCTCTCCCGTTGGTGCGGATGGCGTTTGGCCGGCAGAAGCGGTGCGGGATGTCATTGATGATCTCGAGAGTAAGACGCTTCTGAACGGCTTCTATATCGGCAAGCTCAATCGGCGCGGCGCAACGACCAGGCTACTTCGCGATGGTGGTGCACTCGAGCGGACCGAAGTAGAAAAATATCGGAAGTGGGCAAAAGCGCTTGAGTCGGCGAATCCTTACACGGCTAAAGTGCTTGAAATGCTCGCCAGACGTTACGAAGCCGAAGCAAGTCATCATGACGATAGTTCAGAGCGCCAAGACTGGCGGTTCTAGCCTTGAGAAGGCTTGCTCGATTTCAATACCCGTCTGGGTACTACCTTTATCTGGGTGCTAAATGGCTCGTAGCGGCGATTCTCGAAGGCACGCTACCAACCGACGGCGTTGAAAAATAATCTGCAAGATACCGCGAGCCGATGGGCTAGCGTGAAGCGTCCGGTTATCCATAAAAGAATCGGATGTGGTCGCCGATGGCGCTGCGAACTCCCAAGCGCTGTCCCATTGAGTACTTTTTAGCTCTGCGTCGGAAATATAGATAGACAACTCCCGAGGCCCGAGATATGGTCCATTCCGGGTGGCTATAGGCCATTATTTGGCAGTTTCTAGAGGGATTTAGAGTGCACGTTAAATCAATTAGGCTGATCAATTTCAAAAAATTCAAAGATGATCATCTTGAGTTTAACGATGATGTGAATATATTTGTGGGTGATAATAACGCGGGCAAGAGTACGATACTGGAAGCGCTGGAGATCGCACTCAATTATAACTACCGTGGTCGCCCCTTTAACACCGAATTCACGCCTGATCTGTTCAACAAGAGTGCAGTGCAGCAATTCCTGGATTCCGATCGATCATCGGCGCATCTGCCTCGCCTTGTTATAGAGGCATTCATTGATGGCGTTCCAGACTACCGAGGTGCGAACAATAGCCTGCAGATTGATGCTCAAGGCGTAATTGTGCAAGCGTGTTTCGATACCTCACTTCAGGACGTCTATGCCGATTATCTGAAGACAAACCCAAGCATCACCAGCATTCCGATCGAGTTCTATAAATTGGAGTGGCTTGATTTCGGCTGGAATCAGATCAAGGCGGTGGCCAAGAAATTCAGGGCGTTGTACATCGACCCGACACGCATCCACCCAACCATGGGTAAGAACCAGTACATTTCGACCATCCTGAACACTGCGTTGGAAAAGGAAGAGTTGGTCAAGCTGACGCTCAACTACCGCGAGAACCAGCAGGTATTCAATCAATCTGGTGAGGTCAAGGCGGTTAACGACGGACTTGATGCTGAGCACCTCATCACCGACAAGAAGCTCTCCATCGCCGCAAGCACCTTGCCTGCCGGATCAATTCAGACCGGGCTGCAACTTGAGGTGGATGACGTACCGTTTCAGTTCATCGGTAAGGGCGAGCAGAGCAATGTGCAGATCAAGCTCGCGATTCAGAACAAGTCCAAGGACATTGACTTGGTGATGATGGAGGAGCCTGAAAATCACCTCTCTTACAGCAACCTGAACAAACTGGTGCACTACATCGAGAACCAGCGTGGAACCAAACAGCTCTTCCTGACCACCCACAGTTCGTATGTCCTCAACAAGCTAAGCATCAACAAGATCTGTCTCGTTCAGTCGGCGTACCAGCGGCTTCACAAGCTGGATCCCAAGGTCGTCAAGACCCTTAAGCGGTTGCCAGGCTATGACACCTTACGTGTGGCGCTCTCAGGCAAGGTGATCTTGGTGGAGGGACCGTCTGACGAGTTGGTGCTCAAGAAGATTTACTACCGTAAGCATGACCGTCTTCCTGAACAGGACGGCATAGATATCATCGTGGTGCGAGGGGTAGGGTTCGATACTTTTATCGCCGTTGGCAAAGAGATTGGCACCCGGATCAACGTGCTCAGGGATAACGATGGCGCTTACCAGGATAACGTTGTGAAGGCTCGTCAGGAGTACGCAGCATTCCCGAATATCAAGCTTATCTCCTCAGACAACGATCTGGCGTTTTCGCTTGAGCCCGCGATGATTTACGCCAACGCCGCCGATCTGAAGACGCTGGATGCCTTTGCGGAGGAGGTTCTATCCACGCAGACGTACAACCTCTACAAAGTGGTCGGCACTTTGGAGGAGCGACGCGAATTTCTAATCGATTGGTTCCGAAGCGTCAGGGGTAATGGCAAGGGAGCGCGAAAAGTCGATTCGGCGATCAGGCTGTTCGATGGGACATTGGATTTCAAGTATCCGGCCTTTCTAGATGAGGTGTTCGATTTTGGCTAACGAACTCTGGATCGCAGGCGCAGGATCGGGCAAAACGCACAAAATCATCCAGGACGCCATCGAGGTCATCGATGCTGGTGGCCGAGTCTTGGTTGTTACCTACACCACGAGCAATCAGGCTGAGCTGCGCTCTCGTTTCGTCAAGGTGTACGGCAGGAGCAGTGATAATTTTGTCGTAAAGGGCCTGTTTTCTTTCTACCTCGAAGACTTGGTAAGGCCCTACCAAAACGTAGTGTTTCCCGATCGGATCACGACTACAGCATTCACTGAGCACAATCCCCACTTGAGACCTGGTACGACCAAGTGGCTACCCAACCGAGGAGAGAAAATAAAAGGAGTGCTGAACCCTCTGCATTATCTCACCTCTTGCAAGACCAAGGCCTATACAGGTTTCTTGGCAAAGCTGGCGACATTGATCGCGAAACAGACGAAAAACGCTCCTGCCAAGCGGCTGAAAGACATCTATCAGCGAGTGTTCTTCGATGAAGTCCAGGATCTAGTCGGTTGGGATTACGATGTTATTAAGGCATTGAGCAAGGTGATGCCTGACTCAATTTGCTGCGTTGGCGATTTTCGTCAGACCATCTACACCACCACTTTCGGGCACAAGGCACCTCAGACTCCGGTAGAAAAAATCGAATATTTCCAAGGCTTAAAATTCCACCAGCATTCGCTACCGAGGAATCGTAGATGCATTCAGGAGATCTGCGATCTATCCGACACGATACACCCTGGTCTCTATGATAAGACTGTGTCAGAGATGAAGCAGATTCCTGACGAGGTGGTACATCACTACGGCGCATTTGTTGTCAAGCATTCCCAGGTGGGCGAGTACATTGCCGCATTCAAGCCCCAGGTCTTGCGCTGGTCATCGTCGATGGGTAACAACTACTTGCCACCGAACTTGTCCTGTCACACTTTTGGTTCTAGCAAGGGGCTAGGTTTTGATCGGGTTTTGATCTTTTCCCCGGAGAAGCATCTCAAGTATCTGTCTGGCGACGGCAAGGCGTTTGATAAGGATAAAACGGAAGAGTCTCGGAACAAGCTCTATGTGGCCATCACCCGGGCCCGCTATAGCTTGGCTTTCGTGGTCGAGGATGAACTTGTAGTCAAGATGCCTTTGCCGTTATGGGGTGGGGCTGTTCAGGCCGCTGTTGCACCTGTGGCTTAGAGCGCGGCGGCGTGCTTGGCTGCGTAATCGCACTGACTTGACCACCCGATTGCATTCCTCCTGACCAAGCATGTGCATTCGTGCTGACCTCCGCTTGCATGCGGCTTAACCAGTCACATCGTAGTCACGACCGGCTGCAATCGACCCAGGCTGTGTGAAAACGTCGTCCTCGCCTAGAGTTGCTGGAGCAACCTCAGCGGGGGCGGCGTATGAAGCGATTCATCGAAGAGGTGAGCCGGGCACAAGTCAGCTTGCTTCCCGAATGCCTGGATGACTTCGTCGCCGAAGACAACCCGATCCGCGTGGTCGAAGCCTTCGTCGAGCAACTGGATTTGGTGGCCCTGGAGTTCGATGGGGTCACTCCTGCCGTAACTGGGCGACCGTCCTATCACCCCGCCGTGATGTTGAAGGTCTACATCTACGGCTACCTCAACCGCATTCAATCCAGCCGTCGCCTGGAGCGCGAATGCCAGCGCAACCTCGAGCTGATGTGGCTGACTGGGCGACTGGCTCCGGACTTCAAAACCATTGCCGACTTCCGGCGCGACAACGGCAAAGCTATTCGCAATGTCTGCCGGCAGTTCGTCGTGCTGTGTCGCCAACTCGATTTGTTCTCCCAGTCGCTCGTGGCCATCGACGGCAGCAAGTTCAAAGCGGTCAACAACCGTGATCGCAACTTCACCCACGGCAAGCTGCGCGCCCGGATGGAGCAGATTGAAAAAAGCATCGACCGTTATCTGGCAGCGCTGGACACTGCCGACCGAACTCAATCCGATGTCGCCGAAGCCAAAACCAGCCGCCTCCAGGAAAAAATCGAGAAACTCCGCCAGCAGATGCAGGCGCTCAAGGAGATGGAGCAGCAGCTACGTGAAGCACCGGATGGGCAAGTCTCGCTCACCGATCCGGATGCACGCTCCATGGCCACCAGTGGCAAAGGTACTGGCGTAGTCGGCTACAACGTGCAGACGGCGGTCGACACCCGGAACCACCTGATCGTTGCGCACGAAGTCACCAACGTCGGCCATGACCGTGCAGCGCTCGCCACGATGGCCAAGCAGGCTCGCGAAGCCACCGGGTCTGAACGCCTTAGCGTCGTTGCCGATCGAGGCTACTTCAGCGGGGTGGAAATCCTCGCGTGCGAGCAGGCGGGCATTACTCCCTTCGTGCCCAAGCCGATGACCTCCAGCAGCAAGGCTGAAGGGCGTTTTGGTAAACAGGACTTCGTCTACATAGCCGCTGATGATGAGTACCAATGCCCTGCTGGGCAGCGTGCAATCAAGCGCTTCTCGACGGTGGAAGATGGCCTCGAGCTGGATGCTTACTGGAGTTCTGCCTGCCCGAGCTGCCCGATACGCAGCAGCTGCACCACGAGCAGTTATCGCCGACTCAAACGCTGGCGGCACGAGGCGGTACTGGAGGCCATGCAGCAGCGGCTGGATCGCGAACCAGAGATGATGAGCGTGCGCCGCCAGACCGTGGAGCACCCGTTTGGCACGCTCAAATATTGGATGGGCGCGACGCACTTCCTGACCCGAACACTGCCCCGAGTCAGCACGGAAATGAGCCTGCATGTGCTGGCCTACAACTTCAAGCGGCTGATGAGCATCTTTGGCGTTACCGGTGCGATGGAGGCACTGCGGGCCTGAGACCGGCCATTTTCCTACGCCTCTCCACCACAAACTGCCGTAGACCGCCTCAGAAGGCACTGGCAGCGGTTAACAGCCTGTGGTCGATCCTGTCGCACGCTCCTTCGTGGCCCAATCCCGTATGCGGCTCTGGTGTACGCACTTCGCAGTTTTCACACAGCCTGGACCCAAAGCGGACATCATGGCAAGGAAAGGCAGGAAGCCATTCTCTCCATCACCCCCTTCGCTGCGCGGCTGCTTCTGCCGGGAACTGCTTACCGCGATAGCGTATGCTCGCAGGAGGGGTAACGATCATGGAGTGAATTATGAGTAGACGCTACCCGTCGCTCAGAGTCCCGTTAGGTGCAGTGTTTCCCTTCATGCTGATGTCAGTCGATCGCATCTACGCCGTAAGCGTGCTGATCATCTATGGCGTATGCGGGACTGTTCTACCCGATACTGACCAATTCAATTGCGCCTCCAAGGCATCATTTGGCTGTCACGGCCGTTGTCTCGATTGGACTAAGGGCAATTGTCCATGCGAATGGTGATACTGAATTGTTCGGGCCGTGAAAATCTGGGATTATCGGGATGTCACCATTGTGGCTGCTCTGCCTGAACCCCATCTCCTGCTGAGCATCCGAATGATGAATGTTTCCTTTAACTACCCGGCTTCGGCCGGGTTTCTTTTTTTGTTGGCCAGTTTCAGTTGGGACCTGCCAAACTCCGCGGTTATGGTCTTGGCCACGCTTGAGCGCTGCTATCATCTTCGCGGGTAAAGCAGAAGCTATCCCCTAGCAAATGGCTGAGGATGCCAGAGCGGCAGTAGCTCTTAACCTTTCATTGAATGCTTCCGATCCGATGAGGGAGCGAGCAGATGTGCTCGAACCAGATCGGAAGAGGTTCAGTGAAATGCTTTCGGCCCTCATTTCAACCGGACGCCAGTGCTCGAGAATCCTCTGTCGCCTCGTGCAACGGCGGCTGCGGAAGGTTATCGGGCGCAACCTCGAGAATGCGCAGGGCCCCACTCATCACACGACTGAAAACCGGCGCGGCAACCTTGCCGCCGAAGTAGCCGTCGCGGCTGGGCTCGTCGATCATCACTGAGATGGCGATGCGCGGAGCGCTGACCGGGCCGAAGCCGACGAACATCGAGCGGTAGGCGTTTTCCCGGTAGCCGCGCGCACCGGTGGCGGCCTTGCGCGCTGTGCCGCTCTTGCCGGCCACGTGATAGCCGGGCACCCGGGCGCGATGGATGCCGCGGGGCGATTCGACCACCTGTTCGAGCATGGCCGTCACGGTGTGCGCGACCTTTTCCGGAATGACCTGCTCGGGGCGCGGCGCGCGCTCGCGGCGCACCAGCGACAGGGGCATCATGCTCCCGCCATTGGCCAGGGTGGCATAGGCGTGGGCCAGCTGCACGGCGGTTATCGACAGGCCGTAACCGTACGAAAGCGTGGCCGTCTCCGCTGGCCGCCAGCGCGGATAGGCTGGCAGGTTGCCGACGCGCTCGCCGGGGAAGCCCAGACCAGTGTACTGGCCCAGGCCCATCCGTTGCATCACGTCGTGGATGGCTTGGCCGCCGATGTCGAACGCCACCTTGCTCATGCCGACGTTGCTGGAGTTGATGAGGATGCCGGTGAGGTCGAGTATGCGGCCCTCGCTGCGGGTCACGTCGCGAATGGTGTAGTGGCCGATGCGTAGGCTGCCGGGCCACACTTCGACCTGGTCAGACGGCCGCCAGCGGCCGCTTTCTAGGGCGGCGCACATGGAAATGGGCTTGACGGTGGAGCCTGGCTCGAACACGTCGGTCAGCGCGCGGTTGCGGATGGCCGCGGGATCCAGGCCCTGGCGGTTGTTCGGGTTGAAGCTGGGCTGGTTGGCCATCGCCAGCAACTCACCGGTACGCACGTCGATCATCACCAGGCTGCCGGCCTTGGCGCCGAACTGGTCCAGCGCCCGCCTCAGTTCGCGGTTGGCGAGGTATTGCAGGCGCAGGTCCAGCGACAACGCCAGGTCCTTGCCGGGCTTGGCGTTGCGCACGACCTGCAGGTTCTTCACCACGCGCCCGTACAGGTCCTTGAGCACCAGGCGTCGGCCGGGCACCCCGGACAGCCAACTGTCGAAGGCATATTCCACGCCCTCCTGGCCGTGGCCGTCGATATCGGTGAAGCCGACCACCTGGGACGTCGTATCGCTGGCCGGGTAGAAGCGCCGATACTCTTCCCGCGCATAGACGCCCGGCACCTTGCGCGCCAGGATGGCCTGCCCGACCACCGGCGGCAGGCCCCGCTCCAGGTAGAAGAACTCGCGTTCGCGGTTGGCCTGCAGGCGCGCCGCGAAGGCCGCAGGCGTTTGGCCCAGGGCATTGGCGAGTTCCGCCCAGCGCTCGGGGGCCGCGGCCAGTTCCCTGCCGTTGGCCCAGAGGGTGAGCATCGGCGTGCTCACCGCCAGGGGCTCTCCCCGGCGGTCGGTGATCTCGCCGCGATGGGCGGGAATCTTCAGATAACGCAGGCTACGCGCATCGCCATGGGCCTGCAGGAACTCGCGCTGATGCAATTGCAGTTCGAGCAGGCGCCAGCAGAGCACGGCCGAAAGAAGGCCGAAGAGCAGGATGACCAGGCGCAGGCGCCAGGGGTGGCTGAGGCTGGGTGGAATGTTCATTGGGCGACGCTGTCCGGGCGTTTCACTGGGCTATCTGTCGACCTGGGGCGCTGAAAGGGGGGCAATGTACCACGTCATCCGGACTGGCCTGCTTCGGGCGTTCGGCCCGCGAGGCTGACGGTCGTTGTGCGTTGGGCCGAGCGCCGGCTGGCAGGCCCTGTCGTTACGCATGGTCACTCGGGCGGTCGACCGAAATCCTGAACCCCACTGTCAGCAGTCGGTCGACCGGATTGTCGCCGTATCCAGCACGATTAAACGGGCGGTTCAGCGATTACTTCAAACACGACAACGAAGCGAGGATCAACCCATGCAGACTCAAGACTACGAGGCCTGTTTGCAGGCGTGCACAGACTGCGCCGTCGCTTGTGAGCGATGTGCCAGTGCATGCCTGGGCGAAGAAAATGTGCGGTCGATGGCTCGATGCATCGAGCTGGATCGCGATTGTGCCGATACTTGCCGTCTCGCCGCATTGCTCATGGCCAGAAACAGCTCGTTGGCCAAAGACGCCTGCCGGCTCTGTGCATGGATTTGCAGGGCATGTGGCGAGGAGTGCGGCAAGCACGAGCATGAGCATTGCCACCAGTGCGCGGCGGCTTGCCGACTCTGCGCCGAGGCTTGCGAGCGGATGGCAGCCTGAAGTCTCGGGCACCGGTAGCGGATGCAATCGGTGCCTTGGGGGCTCAGGCCTCGCGTTCGGTGCTGGCGATGAGTCGCGAGTCGGCCAGGGCGGCTGTGCGATGCACCGTTGCCGCACGATATTCGCTATCGGCCAGCATGCTCAGGAACGCTTCCCTCGAGGGGTAGCGCACCAGCAGAATTTCGTCCCATCGCTCGTCATCCGGAGCGATGAGCGCCACATGGGCGTCTGCCAGCAGCCGAACCGATCCGCCGACTGCGGCGACTTTCGCCCCGGCGACGCGGGCATAGCGGGCATAGGCCTCGCGGCCGGTGCAGGGGGACGCTCCCTCATCTGGCGGATAGTCGGCTTCGGTCCGGTAACGCAGCAGATTGAGCATCAGTATCGGCTTGCCGGCCGGCATTTCCTCGGTGAACCGGGCAAGTTGTTCGCGGCTTGGATTCAGGCTGGGCATGGCGTCGCTCCGGAAGGGGTGGGGATGACGTTGCTGCCGAGCGAGTTGGGTGGTCAAGGCCTATGCATGTGCTGAATGGCGCCGGATGACCCTGAGGCGGATCCTGGATCGGATCGTTCACTTCGCGCGCGCAGGCTCCCTTCCCTTGTCCTGACGCATGACGAAAGCCCCCCAGGCCAGCCCCAGCGCCGCGGCGAAGGTGGAGCCGATCAGTACGCCGAGCTTCGCGGGGCCGAGCAGACTGGGCTCGGAGAAGCCGAGCATGGCGATGAAGATCGACATGGTGAAGCCGATACCCGCGAGCAGCCCGATCAGGATGACGCCTCGCCAGGTGACCCCGCTCGGCAACGCACACCAGCCCAGGCGCACCATCAACCAGGTGATGCTGATGATGCCGAGTGGTTTCCCGACGATGAGCGCGGTGGCCACGCCCAGCAGGACCCAATGCGGCGCCTCGGCAGCCAGGTCGATGCCCTGGAGGCTGACCCCGGCGTTGGCAAGGGCGAACAGGGGCATGATGCCGTAGGCGACCCAGGGATGCAGGGCCTGCTGAACGCGTACCACGGGCGGGACCAGTTCGCGTTGTGCATGGCGCAGGCTCTTCAGGGGTGGCATCAGGTCGCTTGCGTCCTGTTCCGGCGATTGAGCCCGGCCGATCAGTTCGCCGGTAATGCGCGAAACACGCTCCAGGGGGCGCTCCCGCATCGGCATGCTGTACACCGGTGTCATCAGGCCGAGCACCACGCCAGCCAGGCTGGGATGCGCCCCGGTCATGAGCAGGCCGGCCCAGGTCACCGCACCCGGAAGCACATAGGCGTAGGCGGTTCCGACGCCGATCTTCTGCAGGCCGAGCACGAGCAGGATGCCCACTGCCGCGATGGCGAAGCCACTGTAGTCGAGGCCTCCAGAGTAGAAGACGGCGATGATCAGGACCGCGATGATGTCGTCGATGACGGCCAGCGCCAGCAGGAACACCCTGACGTTGGCGGGGATGGATTTGCCCAGCAACGCCAGCACGCCCACCGCGAAGGCGATGTCGGTGGCCGTCGGTATGGCCCAGCCCGAGTGCGCGGCGGGGGTGTGGTTTATCGCCAGGTAGATCGCTGCCGGCGCCAGGACACCACCAACAGCCGCTATCATGGGTAATGCCGCCTGGCGCAGGTTGGCCAGGGCACCCTCATGGATTTCCCGGCGGATTTCCATGCCGACGACCAGGAAGAACACGGTCATCAACCCATCGTTTATCCAGAAGTGGAGCGAACGCGAGAACGTGAAGGAGCCGATTCCGATGGACAGCGGAGCGTGCCATAGGGCGTCGTAGCTATGAGCGGCCGGGGAGTTCGCCCACAGCAGGGCGATGACGGCTGCGACCAGCAGGACGGCGCCACTGACGGCTTCGATATGCAGGAAACGTTCAAGGTTGGCGAAGGCGCGTTCGGCCATTCGCTGGGCACGGGGCAGGGGATTCTGTTGCATGCGCACAAGCTCTCCGCGCGGCGGCCCGACCTGCGCATTGACCTGTCTCGCCACCCTTGCAGCAGACACCCGGAGCGCAAGTCTACAGGACCCTTTCGCGGTCAGTGAAGTTCCAGCGCTTCACGTTCGCACCGTTGCGTAAGCGTCATCACGCTGGCTGGAGTGTCAGGATTCGCTCGGCGAAAAAAGCGCCCATTTCCCATTTGCGGTAGGGATAGCAGGCCATGCTTGTTACCCTTGATAGGTTTTCCGCTGTGCTTCGGCACACAGATTCAAAGGAGAAAACCCGCAATGAATGCCCCATCCAAGCCAAGGAGTACCCTGAATCCACCGGTGTTCTACAGCAGTGCAGTGCTTATCCTGGTACTGGTGCTCTATGCCTCCGTTTTCCAGGAGCAGGCACAAGCGTTGTTCAACGACGTGCAGCAATGGATCATCACCAATGCCAGTTGGTTCTACATCCTCGCGGTGGCGCTGATCCTGATCAGCGTCGTGTTCCTGGCGGTCAGTCGCTATGGCGATATCAAGCTCGGCCCCGACCACAGCGAGCCGGAGTACCGAAGCAGCAGTTGGTTCGCCATGCTGTTTTCCGCCGGCATGGGCATCGGCCTGATGTTCTTCGGCGTCGCCGAGCCGGTCATGCATTTCACCACGCCGCCGGTGGGTGAACCGGGCACGGTAGCCGCCGCGCGCGAAGCGATGAAGATCACCTTCTTCCACTGGGGCCTGCATGCCTGGGCGATCTATGCGATGGTCGGGCTGATCCTGGCTTACTTCAGCTTCCGCAAGGGCTTGCCGCTCACGCTGCGCTCGGCGCTCTATCCGCTGATCGGCGAGCGCATCCATGGGCCCATCGGCCATGCCGTGGACATTTTCGCCATCCTCGGCACCGTGTTCGGCGTCGCCACTTCGCTGGGCTATGGCGTGTTGCAGATCAACAGTGGTTTCCACCATCTGTTCGGTTTGCCGGTGAACCCCTCCGTGCAGATCGTCCTGATCGCCATTACCTGCGGCCTGGCCACGCT
This sequence comes from Pseudomonas sp. ATCC 13867, assembly GCF_000349845.1. Classification (NCBI taxonomy): domain Bacteria; kingdom Pseudomonadati; phylum Pseudomonadota; class Gammaproteobacteria; order Pseudomonadales; family Pseudomonadaceae; genus Pseudomonas; species Pseudomonas sp. ATCC 13867. The sequence continues at coordinate 968,389 of NC_020829.1, forward strand.
TTCGGTGGCCAGCGGCCTGGATAAGGGAATCCGCATTCTTTCGGAGCTCAACCTGGGATTGGCGGCGGTGCTGCTGCTCTTCGTGCTGTTGCTGGGCCCCACGGTCTTCCTGCTGCAGACCTACGTACAGAATACCGGCGCCTACCTGTCCGATATCGTCTACAAGACGTTCAATCTCTACGCCTACCAGCCCACGGACTGGATCGGTGGTTGGACTCTGCTGTACTGGGGCTGGTGGTTGTCCTGGTCGCCTTTCGTGGGTCTGTTCATCGCGCGCATCTCGCGTGGCCGGACGATTCGCGAGTTCGTCTGCGGCGTGCTGTTCGTGCCGGCCGGTTTCACCCTGTTGTGGATGACGGTGTTCGGTGACTCGGCGATCCACATGATCCTCACCGATGGCGTGCAGGACCTGGCGGCGATAGTCGACCAGGACAGCTCACTGGCGCTGTTCGCCTTCCTCGAGCATTTCCCGCTGTCGAGCGTGGTGTCCATGGTCGCGGTACTGATGGTGGTGGTGTTCTTCGTCACTTCCGCCGATTCCGGTGCCCTGGTGGTGGACATGCTGGCCTCGTCCGGGCATGACCACTCGCCGCTGTGGCAGCGCATCTTCTGGTCGGTGAGCATCGGCGTGGTGGCGATTGCGCTGCTGCTGGCCAACGGACTGAAGGCACTGCAGACCGCGACCATCGCCAGTGCGTTGCCGTTCTCCATCATCCTCCTGGCGTCGATCTGGGGATTGTTCCGTGCGTTGCACCTGGACGCAACCCGCCGGGGCCTGCGCAACCAGGCACTGCCGTCGCCGCGCCAGGCGCCCCATGCCCATGGCGGCTGGCAGCGGCGTCTGCGCAACATCGCCATGTTGCCGCGGCGTGCCCACGTGACGCGCTTCATCGCCGAGGTGGCGAGGCCGGCGTGCGAGGAGGTCGCCGTCGAATTGCGCAAGCAGGGCTACGAGGTAACGGTGAGCGAACGCGAAGACGGCCGTGTGAGCCTGGAGCTGGACCACGCCGGCGAAGGCCGCTTCCTCTACGAAGTGCGACCGCGCGCGTTCACCACACCCAGTTTCGTCATGCGTGACACCGAGGAGAGCAGCGATGCGCGCAAATACTTCCGTGCCGAGGTGCATCTGCGCGAGGGTGGCCAGGACTACGACATCATGGGCTGGAGCCGCGATGACGTGATCAGCGACATTCTCGATCAGTACGAAAGGCACCTGCACTACCTGCACGTCGTCGGCTGAATGAGCGCGATTCGCTGCGCTAGAGGGGCCGGGACGTTTCGGTGGTCGTCTCGCAGGCCCAGAAATCCATGGCCGGGGTCTTCGTCGTCGGTGGCCCCAGCCAGTGCGCCAGCGCCTGGCATCCGTGTTCGGTGCACAGTTGGTAGTCGCCGGCCTCGGGCGTGCGCCCGGCGTGCAGCGGTTGCAACGGTGGAAGGTGGCGCCGGTAGTGCCAGGCGCCGTCGCGCAGGACCGCACCGTCCGGAATTTCCATGCCGGCGCCGTTGCCGCGCACTCTCGCCTCGCCCAGCAGCAGGCCGGCAGAGGTTACCTGGTAGTCCTCCTCCCAGCGGATCTTCTCGATGCTGTGCTGCCAGGCCAGGGTAAAGTGCTGCAGCGGCAGGCTGGCCCAGACCACCCCGGCCAGCCCCAGGCACAGGCCGGTCATGCCGGCTGCCCGGCCGCGCCGCGATGGCGCCACAGGTGCCAGCCGAGCACCGCCGCGCCCAGGGCGAAGCCGGCTTCGTCGCTGATCGGCAGGGCGAGGATCAGCAACAGGCCGGCGGCGAACGCCAGGCCGCGCTCCCACCATGGCATGGGTGCACTGAGGTGGCCGATGGAGGCCATGCCCCAGAGCACCACCGCGAAGATCGCCTTGACCAGCATGTAGAGCGTGGCCGCCCAACTGTCGCCCTGCATCATCAGCGCCGGGTCGTAGACCGCCATGAAGGGCACGACGAAGCCGGCCAGGGCGATGCGCACCGCCCAGAAGCTGATCTTCAGCCCCTTCTCCTGGGCGATGGGGGCGGCGGCGAAGCAGGCCAGGGCCACCGGCGGGGTGAGGTCGGCGAGGATGCCGAAATAGAACACGAACATGTGCGAGACGATCAGCGGCACGCCCAGCTCCAGCAGGGCCGGGGCCGCGATGGAACTGGTGATGATGTAGTTGGGGATGGTCGGGATGCCCATGCCCAGCACCAGGCAGGTGAGCATGGTCAGCACCAGTGAGAGAAACAGGTTGTCGCGACCCAGGTCGAGGATGTAGCCGGCGAAGGTGGTGGCTACCCCGGTCAGCGAGATGACGCCGATGATCACCCCGACCAGGGTGCAGGCGATGCCCACCGGCACAGCATGGCGGGCGCCTTCGGCCAGGGCCATGACGCAGGCCCGCAGGGTGGCGTGGCCGCCGCGGATGAAGAAGCAGGCCAGTGCCAGGGCGGCGATGACCAGGAAGACGATGCCGATACCCAGGCGGAAGAACCCCGAGCAGAGCACCCCTAGCGCCACCCAGAAGGCGATGCGCAGCCAGGTGTTGCCGGCGCGCAGGATGATCGCCGAGCCGAGGATGACAATGGCAGTCAGCGCTAGGCCGACCATGCCCGAGTACAGCGGGGTACGCCCGGAAAACAGCAGGGCGATCAGCACCAGCAGCGGGATCAGCAGGAACCAGCGCTGGCGCAGCGCGCCCCAGGCGCTTGGGCATTGCTCCGGCGGCAGGCCGTGCAAATGGCTGCGCCGGGCCTCCAGGTGGACCATCCAGTACACCGAGCCGAAATACAGCAGGGCCGGGATCAGCGCCGCCTTGGCCACCTCTGCGTAGGGCACGTTGATGGTCTCGGCCATGATGAAGGCCACCGCCCCCATCACCGGGGGCATGATCTGGCTGCCCATGCTGGAGGTGGCTTCGACGCCGCCAGCGAAGGCCGGCGAGTAACCGAAGCGTTTCATCAGCGGAATGGTGAACTGCCCGGTGGTGACCACATTAGCCACCCCGGAGCCGGTGATGGTACCCATCAGCGCCGAGGAGAACACCGAGACCTTGGCCGGTCCGCCGCTGCGGTGGCCGAACAGGCCCATGGCGAAGTCGGTGAACAGGCGGATCATCCCGGCCTGTTCGAGGAAGGCGCCGAATAGGATGAACAGATAGATGTAGGTGGCCGACACATAGGTGGGCGTGCCGTACAGGCCCTCCGTGCCGAAGGATAGCTGGTTGACGATTTGGTCGAAGCCATAGCCGCGGTGCGCCAGGTCGCCCGGCAGGTACTGGCCGAGCAGACCGTAGACGAGGAACAGGGCGCAGATGATCGGCAGGGCGATGCCCATGACGCGCCGGGCGGCCTCGAACACCAGCACGATCAGTACCAGGCCGATGAGCATGTCGCCGTGGGTCAGTTCGCCGGAGCGCTGGATCAGGTCGGCCTCGAAGAACCACTGGTAGGCCGCCGTGGCCATGCCCCCCAGGCCCAGCAGCCAGGCTAGCGGCTGCCAGGGACGGCCATGGCCGCGCGCCGGGTAGCACAGGTAGACCACCAGCAGCAGGAAGCCCACGTGCACCGCGCGCAGGACCTGGGTGGAGATCAGCGGAAAGGCCGCGGTGGCGACCTGGAAGATCGAAAAGGCCAGGGCGACGGCGAACAGGCTGGTGGGCCAGCGCTCGGTGTCGGCATGCAGGCCGTGGGCGGTATCGCTCATTCGGGGTCTCCTGCGGTGGCCGGCCCCGGCGTGGGGCCGGCCCATGGCTCAGGGAAGCAGACCTTTTTCCTTGTAGAAGCGCTCGGCGCCGGGGTGCAGCGGAATCGGCAGGTTCTTCGCCGCCTTGTCCAGGCTGATGTCCTTGGCCGCCGCATGGGCGGTGACCAGGCGCGGCAGGTTATCGAACAACTGCTTGGTCATCTGGTAGGCCAACTCGTCACTCACCCCTTCATGGGTTACCAGGATATTGACGATGGCGGCGGTGGGCACGTCGGCGTCCTGGCCGTCGTAGGTCTTGGCCGGGATGGTCGCCGGCAGGTAGGCGTTGTTGCCGATCTTCGCCACCACCTCGGCGGGGATCGCCACGAAGCTCACCGGCATGGTCGAGGCCAGGTCGCGGATCGATGCCTGGCCCAGGCCCGAGGACTGCAGGGTGGCGTCGAGCTGGCGGTTCTTGATCAGCTCCACCGACTCGGCGAAGGGCAGGTACTCGACCTTGCCCATGTCCTCGTAGCTCAGCCCGGCGGCCTTGAAGATCGCACGGGCGTTCAGCTCGGTGCCGGACTTGGGCGCGCCGACGGAGATACGCTTGCCCTTGAGGTCGGCCAGGGAGGTGATCCCCGACTCCTTGCTGGCGACGATTTGGATGTAGTTGGGGTAGGTGCCGGCGATGGCCCGCAGCTTCTTCAGCGGCGTCTTGAAGCCGGCGTCGGCCTCGCCCTTCCAGGCGTCGGCCACCGAGTCGCCAAGGGCGAAGGCCAGTTCGCCGCGGCCGGCCTGCAGCAGGTTGAGGTTCTCCACCGAGGCCTTGGTGGCCTGCACCGAGGTCTTGCTGCCCTCGATGCCGTGGCTGTAGATCTGCGACAGGCCGACGCCCACGGGGTAGTACACACCGCTGGTGCCGCCGGTGAGGATGTTGATGAAGACAGGGGCGGCCTGGGCGGTGGCGCAGACGGCGAGGAAGGCGGCGCCGGCCAGCGCCAGGCGGGTGCGTCGGATCATGGCTGGGTCTCCAGGTTCTTGTTCTTGTGCCTGAATGACTAACCGTAGAACGCTTGCGCCCGGCTTGCCCAGGTTTTTAGCCGAAAGTCTAAGAGCGCGCGACTGCTTTTAGCTCAGGGTTTATTTGGTGCCAGCTTGTCGAGGATCTGCCGCGCCAGGGCGTGGTACAGCGAGACCGGTGCGATCCAGCCGGAGACGGTGGCGGCCATGACCGTGGCCGCCAGCATGGGGATGAGCAGGTCGGGGCTGTGGGAGAGTTCCAGGACGATCACCGAGGCGGTCAGCGGCGAGCGCGTCACCCCGGCGAGGTAGGCGCCCATGCCCAGCAGCGCGCAGGTCTGCGGGTTGACGTCGGGCAACTGGGCCAGCAGCGGGGCGAAGGCCGCGCCTATGCTCAGCGAGGGCGAGAACAGGCCGCCGGGGATGCCGGCGAGGTAGGACACCACGTTGGCCAGGAACTTCCACAGCAGGAAGCTCTGCTCGGTCATCGGCTGGCCCTCCAGCAGGGCGCGGGTCTCCTCGTAGCCGGTGCCGAACACGTGGTTGCCCGAGGCCAGCCCCAGCAGCGCCAGCAGCAGCCCGCAGGCACCGGCGAAGCGCACCGGGAAGCGCTCGCGCAGGCGGCACATGCGGCCCAGCCAGCCGACCCGGGTGGGCAGCACCAGCTTGACGTAGAGCCCGCCCAGCAGGCCGCCGAGCAGCGCGCAGGCCGGCACCTCGCTCCAGCCCCAGCCCGCCGGCAGGCTGCCGCCGATCTCGCCGAAGTAGGAGTAGTGGCCCATCAGCCCGAGGGTGACGGCGCCGCCGATCAGCACCGCGGTCAGCACCAGGCCGCTGAAGCGCTGTTCGAAGGTGCGGCTGAGCTCCTCGATGGCGAACACGATGCCGGCCAGCGGCGTGTTGAAGGCCGCGGCGATGCCGGCCGCGCCGCCGGCGAGGATCAGCCCGGCGATGGTGCGCCGGCCGTGCAGCCCCAGGCGCCGGCCGAAGGCGTAGATGACCGCGGCGCCGACGTGCACCGTGGGCCCTTCGCGGCCCACCGAGCCGCCCACCAGCAGCGCGCCCAGGGTGAAGACCATGCGCACGGCGGCCACCGGCAGCGCCAGCACCTGGGCGCGGAAGCGCCGCGAAGGCGACTCCAGCGCGGCGATCACCTGGGGAATGCCGCTGCCCTTGGCCTCGACGAACCAGCGCTGGGTGACCCAGGCCAGCAGGGCGAAACCCGCGGGGGTGACCAGCAGCGGCAGCCAGGGGGCGACGCCGAGCGTGCGCTTGAACAGGGCGAAGGACTGGTCCGCCAGCCAGGCGAAGGCCAGCGCCAACAGGCCTACCAGCAGAGCCCCGACCCAGAACGCCAGATGTTGTCGCCAGAGCCGCCAGCGAGAATGGTAGAAGCGCCGTGCACGGCTGACGTTTGGCTCGCTGTCGGCAAGGTTGCGGGAGGGCAGATTTGCTGACTGGTCGGACATGATTGATTTCTGGTTGCGGAAGGGAGGATGAATCTTTGTCTTCGCCAGATTTGGGCGTCGGTGGCCAGTGGAATAGTACCAGTGGTCTGTCCCGGAACTGGTGGACAAGTAGTTAAGAGCTACTGCTCGCATTTCGCCGCTCAAACTCCATCGGACTGAGATAACCCAACGTCGAGTGGCGACGGCGGTGATTGTAAAAGCGGATGTAGTCGAACAGGTCGGTTTTCGCCTCCTGGTAGCTGGCGTAGCGAGTCAGGTACACCCGCTCGGCCTTCAGCGAACGGAAGAAGCTCTCCATCGCGGCGTTGTCCCAGCAGTCCCCGGACGTGAATGGCTGGGCACGATTCGATGTCGCCGAAGCAAGGCCTGGTAGTCGTACGCGCAGTATTGGCTGCCACGATCCGAGTGCAGCAGCACTTCTTCTTTCGGCTGTCGGCGTGCAACGGCCATCTCCAGAGCAGCATGCACCAGGGCCTGCTGCATGCGGTGGTGCATCGCCCAACCGACGACAGCGCGTGAATAGAGATCGAGCACGACGGCCAGATACAGCCAGCCTTGGGCCGTCCGCACGTAGGTCATGTCCGAGACCCAGTGCCGATTGGCGCGATCCGAGGCGAACTGGCGATCCAGGTGGTTCGGGGCAATCGGCAGAGCATGACGACTGCTGGAAACCAGCCGCCAACGCTTGCGCGAACGAACACGCAGGCCGGCTTCGCGCATCAGTCGAGCGACTCGGTGTCGACCACACGCATGCCCCATGGCCGCCAACTCGGCCTTGATTCGGCGATGGCCATAGATCCCATTCACCTCGTGGTGGATGGTGCGGATCTCCTGGCTCAGACGCCGATTCGCCATCTCTCTCGCCGAGGGAGGCCGCTGCTGCCAGGCATAGAAACCGCTGCGGGATACCTGCAGCAGCCGGCACATCGGCGCTACGGGATAGCGACCGGCCAACGCCTCGATGGCGCGGAACTTCACTTCGTGGGCTGCGAGAAGATGGCGAGCGCCTTTTTTAAAACATCGCGCTCCATGGTGACTTGAGCCAGTTGCTGGCGTAGGCGACGCAGCTCCGCGCTCTCGCCCCGCTGCTTGCCATTGCCCGGAAAGGCATCCTCACCTTGCTGCTCGTACTGGCGCTTCCAATTGCCCAGCAGGCTTTCAGCGATGCCGAGCGTCTCGGCTACATGACGAAGCGGCGTACCGGCAAGCACCTGGTCTACCGCCTCGCGTTTGAAAGATTCGGGAAAACGTCGTCTGGTCTGGGTCATGAACACTCCTTGCGGTGGACATTATCCACCTTAAGTCAGTGTCCACTCAGCCCGGGACAGACCAGAGTGAGGCTTTGACTAGCTAATGAATGCTGAAAGCCGCTATAACCTCTGCTACTGAATAAGAGGATGGAAGCATGCCTCGGCATAATTTCAACGACCTGCAAGCCTTCGTGACGGTGGCGCGCGAGGGCAGTTTTACCCGTGCAGCAGCACACCTGGGCATAACCCAATCTGCGGTGAGTCAGGTTGTGTCGGCGTTGGAGGCACGGCTGCAGATTCGTCTGCTCACACGCACCACCCGCAGTGTTTCGCTGACGGCGGCGGGTGAACGGCTCATGGACGCCATCGGCCACCGTTTCGATGAGATCGAAGCCGAGCTGGATGCCCTGACCGAGCTGCGCGACAAGCCGGCGGGCAAGGTTCGTATCACTTGTGGCGACAACATCATCAAGACGACCTTGCTGCCCAAGCTGATCCCCCTTCTGGCGGCCTATCCAGACATCAAGCTCGAATTCGATATCAACTACGGTTTCCGAGATATCGTGGCTGACCGTTTCGATGCCGGCGTGAGCTTCAGCGGTACGGTGGCGCAAGACATGATTGCCATGCCCATCGGCGGCGATCTGCGCATGGCCGTGGTGGCCGCCCCCAGCTATTTCGCCGAGCACCCCATACCCAGGCATCCTAACGACCTGGCTGCGCATAGGTGCATCGATATCCGCTTTCCCACCTACGGCGGAGTGGATGCCTGGGAGTTCGAGCGCAAAGGCAAGAAACTGAGGGTGAGGGTCGACGGGCAGCTGGTGTTCAACACCACCACCCACATCGCCGACGCCGCCGTCGCAGGCTTGGGCATCGCCTACCTGCCCGAAGATGAGTTTGACCCTCACCTTGAAGAGGGCCGGTTGATTCGAGTGCTGGAAGACTGGTGCGAGCCGTTTTCCGGCTATAACCTCTACTACCCCAGCCGCAGGCAACCTTCGCCGGCCTTCGCTCTTGTACTCGAGGCGTTGCGATTGACGTAGTAGGTGGAAAACAACGGGATCGGTTCCATTTTGCCCGTTATGTCCGCTTCTGGCCGACACCCGCCTGTCTCGGTCGGCGGCTCCCGACCCGAAGCAATGGGATGGACTCCCCCTCGCCTCGGCATCTGAGTGCCAGACTGAAGGTGCGAACCACAGTTAACAGCTAGAAGGAGTCCACACATGAAGCTTATGCGCATTGGGGTCGACTTGGCCAAGAACGTGTTTCAGATCCATGGCGTTGACTGTCACGAGAAGCCGATTTGGCGGCAGCGCTTACAACGCGATCTATGGCTACAAGCCTTGCTTGAGCAGGCTGAGCCAGGCTGTGTAATTGGCATGGAAAGTTGTGGCGGTGCTCACCATTGGGCGCGGCAACTTGAGGCTCGTGGATTCCAGGTCAAGTTAATTGCTCCCCAATTCGTCAAACCCTACGTCAAAAGCAACAAGAATGACGCCAATGATGCTGAAGCAATCTGTGAGGCGATGAGCCGGCCCAGCATGCGTTTCGTAGCTATCAAAACAGTCGAGCAGCAGGACATTCAGGCGACCCATCGAATTCGTGCCGGGTTAATTGAGCAGCGTACGGCAAAAGCCAATCAGATCCGTGGGCTGGTCGCTGAGTACGGTCTAATTGCACCGAAAGAATTGCTCTCGCTGCGTCGAGCAATACCGTGCTGGCTGGAAGATGCAGACAACGGTTTAACGCCGCGTTTCCGACATCTACTGGATGGCTTGTGGGGCGATCTGCGCGCACTGGATGCACGGGTGAGAGAGCTTGATAGCGAGATATCCGTGATCGCGGCAAATGAGCCTGACGCTCTATGTCTACAGCAACTGCGTGGTGTCGGCCCGATGATCGCCACTGCACTCGTCGCTGCCATCGGTGACGCTCGTCAGTTTGCCAATGGCCGGCAGTTTGCTGCTTCGCTGGGATTAACGCCCAAACAACATAGCTCCGGCGGCAAAGATCGATTGCTCGGCATTAGTAAACGCGGCGATGCCTACTTACGGACACTGATGGTTCATGGCGCTCGATCAGCGTTACGTACAGCCAATTCCAAAGACGACCGACTTAGCCAGTGGATCGTCCGCCTGGCTGAGCGATCACATGCCAACGTGGCAGCAATCGCGCTGGCCAACAAAACCGCGCGCATGGCTTGGGCGATACTGCGTAACGGCACCGATTACCAACCGGATCGGGCTGCTGCCTGACCCACCAACCAGCACGCTCAGCAAGAGAGTAACCGTCACCCACGATTGCGAAGCAACCTGAACGATGGCAAACCGGTCGAACCGGCGCTGGCAAAACCCTCAAATGTCCATGTGCGAAAAGCACGTAGAAGCGATTGGGAGCCAGCGCGCGAATAGCCCATCATGGCCCAGCATCAAAGAGATGCCGAAGTCAGAGGCCGAATATACGTGTGCAGTCGGCACGGGGGCCAAAGCGAAGGGGCTTGCAATGAGGGGGAGTCCATATACGGACATGCGGAACGAAAAACTGGCATATGACTGACAGGGATCTAAGCCTTGCGCTCAGTAACTCTTGGGGATTTAGATATTTGCCTAAAAAAAGCCTCGACGAACATAGTTCATCGAGGCAAGCCAGAGGAGTAACACGCAACGCGATAAATCAGAAGGACTTGCTCACGCCAAGTACTAGGTTTGAGCCACAGACATCGTCGAAACCGTTGTAACTAGCGCACTCATCATTCGACAAGTTGGAGTCTACATAGGCTAGCGACCAGTCAAGACCAAGTAATTTCTTGCTTAGCGAAACCTGCCATTCATTGTAGGTGGAGGCAGTGCTGCCGTTTCCATCAACCAAGATGTCATCTTTGAAGTCAACCAAACCGTAACGGATATTAAGTCCAATATCCATAGGGAGTGCGGTTTCATAGCCGACAAAGCTGTACAAGTAACTCTGGTCGCCTCCCATATCACCTGAGTAATATCCTCCTGCATAGATCCCGTATGCGGAAAGCTTTGCGTAGGTTTCGCTGTAGTTAAGCTTGCTTTCTTTCGGGTACTCATACTCGAAATAAGCAAGGTCGAGGGATACATTGTCGGTTATTTTCCAGTAATAGCCTGCGTAATAGTCTATTTCTTGGCGAGTCTTACTGCCATAACCGAAATCGACGTTGGAGCTCCATACTCCGGCGTACAGCCCACTGGAGTGAGAAAGCGTGACGGAACCCTGAATGGCTGGATCGTTCTGGGTTTGTGACATACCACGACTGTGGTAGTCACTGTAAGCGCCAATATTCAAATCTAGGCTAAGGTCATCATTCAACTGGAATGCTTGGCTCGCCCCCCACGGCGCCAGCAATATGCCAGCAATGCAAAGCTTTGATATGTGATTCATGCAGTGCTCCCTACTTTTATTTTCTAGTTTTGTAACGACGCCTTCCGACTAAAAGCCCCATCACTAGAAGGTGCCGATGTTTCTTCTTGCTTCGCGAGAGTCTTATCGCCCCGGCTGCCGTGTACGACCACCTGGTACTTTTTGGGCATGAGAGCTCGCGCGAGCAGGTGAGTCGCAAACACTAGGAAGTTCGTTAATGGCTGATTAAAGCCTGCTGTAGTTGGTGAGCCCCAACCCAACAACTGACCCAAGTGGACTAGTGCAGCCTTCAGCCCCCTATATCTTTATTCCAGCGTTCCAAGTACGTATCGATGATGGCTAGCAATCTTTCGCGGCCGAAGCTGGCTTCGTGTCCGGCATGCACAACATCAACCTGAAGCCCCCGCAGGCGTTCTAGGGACGCCGCGTAGTCGCCAATATTCGCGTGCGGAATGGAATCAAGCAGATCGGCGTCGTACACCACATCTCCAGAAAACAGCGTTCTCGTACTCTGCTCGTACAAGGCAATGCTGCCTGGGGAGTGTCCGGGCAGATGGAGCACCTCGAAATGACGGTCGCCCAGATCGATGATGTCTTGGTCTACTAAAAGTCCGGTAGGCGGCGCCGGTAGCAGTGCCCACTTCGCGGGGTCGAAGCCAGGCCCTGGGAGGGCATCGATTACCAGGCGGTCGCAGCCCAAGTCTGACATGTACGTCGCTAGCCAATGATCATCATTGATAACCAAGCGGTTATCGCTGTTTGGCTGAGAAAAATACTCTGCCTCTGCGGCGTGACATAGCCTGCATTCGAACTCGTGCAGACCTCCCATGTGGTCGAGATGGCTATGAGTTGCTACTGCGCACACCGGTTTCAGAAATAGGTTGCGTGCTGCTTCGCGAAGGCTGGCAACACCTAGTCCGGTATCGATTAGCAGGTCGCGATCGCGCCCAGGGACATGCCAGATATTGCAGCGCAACATGGGATGTACATGAGGTTCCCATAGCAACGTGACTCCATCATCAAATGTCCTTTTCTCGAACCAAGCGTCTGCCACTTTGAGCGTCATGTCGCTAGTTCCCGACATTGGTTCTGAAACTTGCCCAGGTCCGAGTCCGCTCGCGTAATGTCCGGGCCGGCAACGGTTCCTCGCCGAACAATGTCTTGCGGCTTTCGGCGGATGGGAACAGAGTTTCGTCGTTGCGTAGTACCGGGTTGACCTTGTCGAGTGATGCCCGATTGGCATTGGCGTAGTACAGAGTGTTCGTCATCTCTGCCATTCCCTCGGCCTCGGTCACAAATTCGATAAATTCCTTCGCTTCCTCAACGTGGGGGGCGTCTGCGGGGATTGCGAAGTTATCAATCCAGGCCAGGGTTCCTTCTTTGGGAATCTGATAGCCGATAGCGAATGGTTTATTGGCCGCGACAGCCTGCCCCTTGGCAGTCATGGCGTCACCGTTATAAGACAGAGCCAGGCATAGGTCACCGTTAGCCAGATCATTGCTCTGCTTGCCGAATGCAATATAACGAAGGTTCGGCCGCAGCTTGTCGAGCAATTGTTTGGCGGCTATATAATCGGCCGAATTTTGGCTGTAAGGATTCTTTCCGAGGTAGTGCAGGGCGATACTCATGACTTCTTGGGGGGAGTCGATGATAGCGATGCCACAGTCCTTCAGCTTGCTGGTGTATTCCGGCTTGAACAGTAGGTCAAAGCTGTTTAGCGGTGCATTTGGAATGCGTTTCTCGATGGCGTCCTTGTTGTATGCAAGGCCAGTAGTGCCCCAAGCATAGGGCACAGCATAGAGGTTCCCGGGGTCGACCTTCTCGAGCTGAGCGAGCAACTGGGGATCGTACTGCTCTTTCGTTTTATATTGCTGCATGCCCGATGGCTGTAGCGCTTTGGCCCGAATCAAGCGATCAAGCATGGCGACGCCCGGTTGGACTACGTCGTAACCGGTGTGTCCGGTCATCAACTTAGCTTCTAGGACGTCCGCGCTATCAAAGCTGTCGTACTTAACCTTGATGCCAGTCTGTTTTTCAAAGCGAGCCAGAGTCTCTGGTGCGAGATAACTCGCCCAGGCGTAGACGTTGACTGTTCGTACGGCATCGGCCGCCACAGAGTTTGAGGCGATTAGCAACATTCCAGTCGCTGTTGTAACAAGTGAAGCGAATCGCAGGCTTTCCATCGGCAATGCTCCAGATCGGGAGTGGTAGCCAATTCTTCGCAAGCGTAATAAGATCAGACAAGCTATATATTTTAATGATTTATTGTTGAGGCTGGCTAAACGATTCCCATGCACATTCCTGCACTAAATAACTTGCGTGTGTTTGAGTCCGTCGCCCGTCTTGGTCATGTGGGGGCTGCGGCTGCGGAGCTGCACATCACTCCAGGTGCCGTCAGCCAGCAGCTCAAGAGCCTGCAATCTGCTCTGGGTGTGGAACTATTCAGTCGCCAAGGGAGAAACATAGTTCTCACGCAGGCGGGGTTGGCGCTACACCGCTCGGTTGCCAAGGGCATGCATGAGATTAACGATGGACTCAATCAGATCATTAGCCAGTCGCAACAGGCCATACCGACGACAACTCTGACCATTTCGACCGAACCGGTATTTGGTTCGTCTTGGCTGATACCTAGTTTGTTAGGGTTCAAGGAGGCCTATCCGCACATCCGCCTTCGCATTATCGCCGCCAACCATGTCACGGAAGTGGATTGGAAGAGAGCTAATGTCGCTCTGCTGTACGCAGCCCCGCCCTGGGAGGGGCTGTGGTGGCGCCCTCTACGCACCCTTCACATGTTTCCGGTGTGTAGCCCACAACTGTTGCGGGGGCCCAACGCATTGTCTAATCCGTACGACCTAGTACATCACCGACTACTGCATGAGGATGACGGCACCCTCTGGCGTCGTTGGCTGCTGGAAGCGCGCGTACCCTACCCAGGTGAGTCAGATCTGCATATCGAGAGCTTTAGCATGGCCTTGCAAGCTGCCCGCGACGGTTACGGAGTGGCCCTCTCGGATGAGTTTAACTCGCGCCGGGATCTAGATCAGGGTCTGCTCGTGCGGCCCTTCAATCTTGAAGTACCTGCTGGCCTCGGTTACTACTGCCTATGTCCTGAAGAGCAACGGCACATAACAGGAGTGGTTCAGTTCGTAGACTGGCTGATAGCCCAAACTGCCCTGGATGTACAGCAACTTAGCGGTCGTTCCTAGGTGGTGGGAACGTCTGCTCTTGGCCGGTTAGCGCCCATTGCTATTGCTGGTCCACCCTTGTCCTCCCTTCACGTGGAGGACAAGCCATGAACACCACTGCCACCTTCAGCCACCAGCCTTGGAACAAAGGAAAGCTAGTCGGACAGAAAGCCCCGCTCCGGCTCAGCGATATATGGGCCATCAGGGTAAGGCTCCAGATTGCGGAGAGAACCCGGGATCTTGCTCTATTCGACTTGGCCATCGACAGCAAGCTGCGAGCCTGCGACTTAACCAAGCTTCGTGTGCGGGACATAGCCCATGGAGAACACGTGTCGCCGCGAGCCATCGTGATGCAGCAGAAAACACAGCGACCAGTGCAGTTTGAGATCACAGAGCAAACCCGGGCGGCTTTGGCGGTCTGGATACATCAGGCCCAGCTCCGCAGCGAGGATTGCCTGTTTCCGAGCCGGTTGCGAGGCTCAGATCATCTCTCCACCAGGCAATACGCTCGAATCGTTAAATCCTGGGTGACAGCCATTGGCCTTGATCCGGCCATGTACGGCACCCACACTCTGCGGCGTACGAAGGCATCCCTGATCTACCGCAGGACGAAGAACCTGAGGGCAGTCCAACTCCTTCTCGGCCATACGAAGCTTGAAAGCACCATCCGATACCTGGGAATTGAGGTCGATGACGCCTTGGAAATGGCGGAACAGACCGAGGTCTAACCACGCATAGCGACGGTCGAGACCAGACCGTCGCTATGCGGCCAGAAGCGGTCGTTGAAAGCGGCAAAAGAGAGGGCATACCCGCCGCCCCCTCGCATAGCTAGCCTTGTAGTGCCGGCATCACCACTTGCTGCACGATCTCACCGCCCTCCGGTGTACTCCAGCTGCCGGCCAGCTCGGCGATCACCTGATTGGTGCTGGAGAGCGTGACGCCAGCCTTCTCCATGCGGCGCAGAGCCATGTCGTCGCCAATCGCGCTCGGTGAGCCACCGGCATCGGCAATCACCTGTACTTCGTAGCCATCGCCCACCAGGCTCAGAGCCGGGAAGACTGTGCAAACGTCATTGGTCACGCCGGCGATGATGATTTTGCGTCGCCCGGTCGCACGAACAGCCGCTGCAAAGTTTTCGTCGTCCATCGCATTGACGATGCCGACCCGCTTGATACGGGCGGCGAACTCGGCCGGTAATATGCTTTCCAGCTCGGCCAGCAGCGGCCCTTGAGCGTATTCCTCCATGCTGGACGTCAGCACCACGGGCATCTTGAGGATGCGAGCGGTCTTCGCCAGCATCAGCGCGTTGCGCTTCATCTCCTCGAAGGGGATGGACTTGACCCAGCCCATGGTGCCGACCTGATGGTCGATCAGCAGCAGGGCGGAATTGGCAGCATCGAAACGTTGAAAAGCCATGGTCGTTACCTCTCGCTAGGTGGCACTGGGATAAAGGGGCACGCCGGCGAAGATCATCGCCTTGGCGGCCCCCTGGGGGGCCTGCAGCAGCAGGACGCGCTCGCTGCTGTCGGGTTGAAAAACAGGCAGTTTGATGGAGTCCCGCTCGAACAGCTGACCGTCTACCGACAGAGCGCCATGGATCGGCATGACGATGACGACATGCCCGGCCGCCAACGGAACCGTCAGCGCGGCGCCGTCATCCAGAGATACATCGAGCAGTGTCACCTCGGTTGGCGGTCGCAGCGGTGAAGCGGCTTGGCCGAACCTGCCAGCGGCCACTCGCACCTTGGCACCCGGCAGGCGCACCACGGGTATGTCCTGCGGCTCCAGGCTCAAGGCGAATGGAGGGCCGTCCCGATGTTCGGGCGGCAAAGCGACGAATATCTGCAGCGAATGCACCGTCATGTCCGGCTCGGCAGGGATTTCCTCATGGACTATCCCGCTGCCTGCCGCCGCCCAGTGCAGCCCACCCGGCTGGATCAGGTTGTGGTTGCCGAGCGAGTCCTTGTTCTCGATACCCGTCTCCGAGTCGAGAAACACATAGGACACCGCCGAGAAACCGGCATGCGGGTGGGGCGCGAAGGTGGGCGCGCTCATCCAGGCGTGATCGATGCCGAGGAACGGATCGAGCAGTTGCTCCTGGCCGCGCAGTGCGTAGACCCGGAAATAATTGCCCTTGCTGGCCCGCTGTAGCGTGGCGAGGGTTGTCATATCCGCAACCTCAGTTCGCCGCCGCGCCGTACAGCGCCGGGTAGTCGATATAGCCCTGTGCGTCGCCGCCGAAATAAGCCGCTCGATTGGCTTCGTTCAACGGGGCAGCATGGTACAGCCGCTCGACGAAATCAGGGTTGGCCAGAACCATCTGGCCATAGGCTTCCAGATCGGCCAGCCCTGCTGACAAGTCGGCACCGATCTCTTCGCGTGGCCGCCCTGGTCGGTTGAGAATCAGCGTGTGCCGCCACAGCTTTCGAATGTCGGCCAGCAGAGGTTCGTCACCCTGCTGCATGACATGCAGGTAGGCCAGGCTCAGCTTGTCGAGTTCAGCTACCAGGTAGCGGTACAGGTCGGGGCCCTCGGCTCCCTCGTCGATGCCCCACAGCGTGGTGCCAGGCGACAGGCGGATGGCCGTACGATCGGCGCCGATTTCCTCGGCGATGGCACTTGCCACCTCAATGGCGAAGCGGGCGCGATTCTCGATGGAGCCGCCATACTCGTCGGTGCGGGTGTTGGCACTCGGGGCAAAGAACTGCTGGATCAGGTAGGCGTTGGCAGCATGAATCTCGACGCCGTCGGCCCCGGCCTCGATGGCGCGGCGGGCGGCGAAGCGGAAGTCGACGACGGTCTGGCGAATCTCTTCGCGGCTAAGCGCGCGGGGGGCGGGAATGTCCTGCATACCCGTCGGGGTGAACATCTGGGTGTTCGGCGCGATTGCCGAGGGGGCGACGCCCTGACGATGGTGTGGTGTGTTGTCCGGGTGCGACATACGCCCGGCATGCATCAGCTGAATGAAGAGGTGGCCGCCCTTGGCATGCACCTGCTCGGTGACTTTCCTCCAGCCCGCAACATGGGCGTCGGTGTAGATGCCCGGGGTGGTGAGATAGCCCTGGCCATCATCCGACGGCTGGGTGCCCTCACTTACGATCAGGCCGAGACCGGCACGCTGTGCGTAGTATTCGACGGCCAGTTCTCCTGGTGTGCCGTCCGCTTGCGCGCGACTGCGGGTCATGGGCGCCATGACCAGGCGATTGCGCAGGGAGTAGCGGCCTACGTGGATGGGGGTGAACAACTGCTGCATGGTGAATTCCTCGAAGCGGGGGAATGGGGATTCGCTTGGAGCTATCTTCTGCTTCGCGCATCATGGAATAAATACGTTATATTGGAGAGGATTGATCCAATTTTGAGGCAATAGTCATGGAGCTCCTGAATGACATGGCCCTATTCGTCGAGGTGGTGAAGGCCAAGGGCTTTCGCGGTGCCTCCGAGGCGACCGGGGTGCCCAACTCGACGCTGTCGCGGCGCATTAGCACCCTGGAAAAAGCTATAGGCCTGCGCCTGCTGCATCGCACGACGCGCAAGGTCGAGGTGACGGAAGCCGGCCAGCTCTACTTCGAGCGCTGCAAACGCATCGTCGACGAGGCGCGACTGGCCCATGAGCAACTGGGCGAAATGCTGGCGCAGCCCAGCGGAGTGCTGCGTGCCTCGCTGCCGGTGGATTTCGCGGTAACTTACCTCGCGCCGTTAATCGCCGAGTTCGCCGACCTGTACCCAGGCATCACCTTCGATTTCGACCTCACCCCGAGACGCGTCGACCTGGTCAGCGAACCCTTCGATGTGGCCATCCGCATGGGCGAGCCGGAAAACTCGCAACTTATCGCGCGGCTGCTGGCGTCTCTGACGCCCAACTTGTATGCCTCGCCGGGCTATCTGCAGCGTGAAGGGGAACCCTCCAGCCCGGCCGACCTGGAAGCACATCAGTGTTTGGGCATCCTGAAAACCGGGGCCTGGACGCTACTGGATGGCCTGCAAACAGTCAGCGTGTCAGTGGGTGGGCGCTACCAATTGAATAGCGTGGGGATGATTCGGCGTCTGGCGACGCTCAATCAGGGCATCGTCCTGATGCCAGAAGAAATAGTCGCGGATGAACTAGAAAACGGCAGGCTGCGCCGCATCATGCCGAACTGGCGGGGACTGCCGATGCCAGTGTACGCCATCACTGAGACACGTCTGCTGCCGGCCAAGACGCAGCGGTTCATCGAGTTCCTGCGCGAGAGGTTGGCTTCAAGAGGGTGATTGATTGACCGCTTGTGGCCGTTTTCTGCCTGTCGCCTCTTCGGCGAGACTGGTCAAGTCGGATGCAAACGGTGGTCAGCGGCAATGCAATTGGGCGGTCAAATGCGATGCAATTACGCACTTGGCGGTTGGCAGGTTCGTGAAACTAGTCTGCAGCACCGTAACCGGAAGGTGACTTGGCTGGACGCTTAGTGCGCCAGTTAAAGCTGGCGGAGGATAGTCGATGAAAGTTCGATACTGGTAAGAAATGGCGAATCAACCAGACCCCGAGTCATGCATGTTGCACCGTGGGTGAAGCGTTGACAGGGGAAACCGATGGGCCAGCCATTGAGCCGCGTAATCAGGAATCCGGGATGCCGATGCTGTTAAGCGAAGCAGAAGGCTATACGGAGCATGGCGTTATCCGCCAGTCGAAAGGTTGGCGGTGGACTCATCGCGGTCAACAAAGAGGCGAGCATGCAACTGCAGTACGCCTTCATGCTGAAACAAATTCTTCCGTTGATCCTGCATGCGCGCGATGAGTCAGCGGAGCTCGAGCTTGAAACGGGAGTGCGGCTTCCGACCGGTCCGAACAACATCGACATCCTGGTGATCGGCAGATCGGGGAGGCTTTCGCACCCAAGAGCCGAGGGCGCGTCCGTTGGCTGCATGCGCCTCAGTCATCGGGCCAAATTCTGTCCTATTTAGCTTTGAACGGAACACTTATGGAGACAGTTTCTTTTGAAGCTGTGAAACCGGCCGCTCCAACATCGATTGCGTTAGCCCGTGCATATCCGCATTGGCTTGCCAGATCAAAAAACGGCTATGCATATCTCGAACAGCAGCTAACAGCTTCTGATTGGTCGCTGTCAGTTTCTCAATGTGCTCGTTGGCTGCCTGAATATCGCTAATCCAGCCCGGCTTCAGCTTCTGAGCCTTCAATGCCGCCTTGCAATTCTTCATCGCTAAATCCACGGCAGGTAGTTTCATCAGGGACTGGCGAGCACGACTGATACCCAATTTTTCTTTGCAGGCCTCAACGAGCAAAGGCCAGGTCAGCTTCGGCTCTGACCATTCCTCAATCAGCTTAATGATGCGCTTCTCATCCTTTGGCGTTAAATGCCCCATCGTTAACCCTCGATCTCATCCAGCAAAGCCAAGACGTCGTCCAACGATGGTAACGCCTCTTGCGCCTGGTTCTCTTCAATGAACCTGACTTCGATCAGCCCCGACATTGCAGCGGCGTTCTTGGTCAGCGTCCAACCGTTATCGGCGTTCCACACAATGGCACCGTTTTCGAGTTCGGGGTTTTCCAGCGTTTGGATGAGCGCCTCGCACTTAAAGAGCTTCTCACCCAGTTTTTTGGCCGACTCCGATGCCCCAAACACGCCCCGAGACTGCGCATCCAGGGCTTTATCGAGACGACGTTTAAGGTTGTCGCGTTCTTCTCTGAGATTGCCCAGCTTTACGTCATCCCCTTTGACGCAACCGAGCCGCCCGCAGTCCAAACAGGCACCCATTTTCGGGCAGGGCTCGGATGCGAAGTTGTGCAGGCAAACGCCGATATGGGTTTGATGGATAATGCGGTCCTGCTCGCCCTTGCGCAGTTCCATCAGATCAGCAAGATTCAGAGGCTGATTGGTTTTGACCTTTTCCATAAGCTGAGCAGCGTTGCTGTGCTTCGTTTTTGGGTGGTAATCCGCAACCCTCTGGGTGCGGTCCTCGATGGTTTCATGGTTGTAGACCGATCCCATCGTCGTGCGCCCAGAGAAGGCGTCAATCAGGAGCTGCGACAGACCGGCCTGGTGCATCCGCGTGTTCAATTCGTGCCGAAACGCATGCGTGTTGACCTTGACGCCGGGGTAGCCGAAGCGCTCGAACAGGCTTTTCAATGCCGGGTTTTTCGAACCGCCTAATTGCCCGGTAAGTCGGCCAGAGTTCGCCGCGATCTCCACGCCAAACCCGAGTGTCGCATGAGCTGTACCTGAGTCTTCAGCTAGTGCTCCCGTGCGCACGGTGAACAACGCATCACGGTACTTCACCCGAGCCTTGCCCTCTGTGTAGGGCGTGGTGTAGGGAAAATCCTTTGGAAGATACTTCATCCGCAACAGCACATTGAGCTTGTGCAGTGTGATCACACACCGGTCGTCAAACTCATAACCCTGGACTCCATGCTTGCCCTTAACATATATGCGCTTACCTACGCTGGAATCCCACCCGTCACGGATCTCGGCCAAGAGGGTTCGGGCGGCGGGGCTGAGCGCCTTTCGCTTCTCCAAAGATTTCAGTAAATTGTCATTGAAGCAGGATCGCGCTCCGCCCTCTTTATAGGCGAGTTTCAGCGCGGCACAGGCTTCGGCGAACGTGAGCGGTTCATCAGGCCCCTTGGATGGCAATCCTTCATGGGGCGGAAACTCATCGGGATGGTCTTCCAGCCAGGCGGCGTAAGCCCGCGCCTCATCGGTGATCGGTTTCAGTAATGTGATGACCCGCTCGACGACCGGCTCCATCTCAGGCTTAACGACGGGCTTCAGCATCACCTGGTTTATCTTTTCCGCGTACCAGCGCAGGAACATGCGCCGATTGCCCTGGCTATCCTCTTTGAATACTAGGCAATCCAATTCAATATCTGCCAGTTCACCCACGCGACTGGGTGCACTCAGCAACAGCGCACAGGCGGATGTCACAACGATATCGAGGGGGCGGGTCAATTCGTTAGTGAACACTTCCCCGAGGGCTCTGATTGCGTCAGGGCTGGGCAGCTTCTGTTCCCGATCCTGCTTTTGCTGCTTGAGCGTGCCAGACGGCCTCAGCGTCAGCGGAGAGGTCCACCGGAAATCCGACCTGAGCAGTTTTTTGTTCCGCATCAGGGTGATGATGACCTCAAGTGCCTTACTGAAACCGTATGCGGTATTGCCTTTTGTCCAGTGACGATTCATGTGCTCGCACGCTGTATTACAGACAGCGGCTGACACCCGCGTCACATCCCGCGTGCCGGTCAACTCGAACAGGGCGGCTTCCAGCCCCTTCAGGGCATTCAGCCAGCCACTTGTCGCCTTTTTCTGCGAGAAAACCTTTCGGTACACAAGTATGGCTTTGGCAAAATCCGTGAAGGGTGCCTGCATCGCCACTGGGGCAACTGAGGTCGATCCGAGCGCCGAGAAGCTACAGCTTTGGAAGCCATGTAGGTGCCAACTGCCATCTTCCCAGCGAATGCTCGCGTGAACTCGATTGGGAATGCCTTTGGGCAGGGTCTGTTTTGCCCATTCGATAAACGCCGCGAGCTGAGCCTCCGCAGCCAGTTGGCTTCTGGGCTTAAAGTCGACAATGTTGTTGTTCGTTGATTCAGAATGAAAAGCATCGGTCATTCGCTGTTCCTCCCTGACCGTAGCATGGCCTCACAATCCAAAATCACCTTACGGCAGGCCAGAATGGCCCGATCCCAGAGCACTCCGGTCGTTTTATCCGTGGCAATGGTTTGCTCCCGACGACGTTCCAATCGCTCAAGGACCTCGCGATGATTGGCGTGCAGAAGAGGTTGAAATTTTCCGCATGCATAACAGGTGTAAGGCGCATCGAGATGGCAGGTGGCAGTGGCACCGCAAACTGCCACATCCTCGATTAGTCGATCCGCTCGATCCCCGTTTATCGCAGAGGTGCGATCCGTGACGATGATCCCGGTGAACGCATTCACAACCAAGGCCATATGGTCGCTCATCTTCGCGTCGATCAACGCCAGCAACTCCGGCGACACGGCGCGGTACTTTCGCACTGTCCGAGTATCGTTGTGCATCAATGCGCGGGCCATCGTCCATTCATCCAGCCCCGCATTGGAAAGGTCGGTACCTAAGGTGTGTTTGAACCGGTGCCCCCGCGTCACTTTCAGCGGCTGATGGGTGCGAGGTGAAATCGGAAAGTCCCTCCTTCGCTCGATGCGCTCAAGCCAACATTTGATCGTGCCTGATCCGGCATGAAAGATCGGCTGCGGCGCGTCTTCGAGGCCTTTTTGAAGGGGGCTGTCGAGTAAAACAGGGGCATTCCGCGCCCCCCAATGTTCTGCTTCATCATCCAGCTTCCGACGAAAGAGGGGCACATTCTCAATGGCTGCATTCCAGTCGGCGCCGTCTGGATACGTTTGCCAGAGTTGCGCCAGAACCATTGCCTTGTAGGCCTTCACGGTGTTGTAGAGGTCCTCATCCAGACTGAATGTTTCGGCCTTTGCTCGCCAACCCGCCTCGTTGTCTTTTCGCTTTGCCCAATGAAACTTCACCTTGCATCCCTGATCGCTTTTGGTGAAATCACCAAAAACCATCATTCGCATCTGAGAGCCACGCTGCCCGTAAATCATCAATATGCGCAGGTAAAGATACTCCTCGAACTCTAACTGCCCGTGACCAAACTGCTCATGTATCCATTGATGCAGCGCGTCCTGCTCCACCTGCGTCAAAGGACCTTTCTCGGGGTCAAGGCTGAGGATCACATCGTTGCTGGAGCGCTTATTCCTGGGCAGCGTCTGGTAGGCATTGATCAGGGATTGCGACGGACGCTGTTCGAGGGATTCGCAGTCGTGCCAAAACGCCATGAAAGTGGCAGTGCAACTAAACTCACCAAGATTGAAGCGCTCTCGCAGATCTATCAGTTGACCCTCGTTGAGCGGGTCAAGCCCGGCCTGAGCAGCCCGCGACAACACACTGGCGAGTTTAGAAACCGACATCGCTGCCTGATCGGCCATTCGGTACGCCAGGGCGGCGTGCAACCAGGGCTGCCAATCCGGCGAGACGCCGGCAATAGCCGCTTCCCAGTTGACTGAATGACAAGCCGATTTATCCGGTTTCCACATCGGTTCGGCGGGTGTGAACACGTTCCCACATTTCGCCAGGCGAGGCGTGTTCAGCCATGCATCGAGGCTGTCCTTCGTGGGTGCCTGCAGTGCTTCGACGGCGATGCTCACTCTGAACCTCTTTGTGTCGTGCCGGCCTTCTGACGGCTGAACGTAAATCGCTCGGCCCGTTTCTGTATCGCTTTGTCTGCCTCTTCCTTCCAGAATTTCGCGCCGTAGTGGCCTGGCATGTTCGAATCGGGACTCCAGCCGAACATCCATGTGAGGGTCTTTTGTACTTGCGTGGTGCGATCCTCCGGCGTGAGCACTGCCAGTTCCTCACGCATGCTTTCCAGCATCGTGTAGACCGCGTCATGCCTCAGAATATGCGGGTGCACATGAGCCAGTTCCGGCGCTATTTCTCGGACCCTGGACAGAACGCCATCCACTGCCTTGATGGTCAGAGGTCCGCCCTCATTTCGCTTGTGCGCCACCAGCAAAAACGGATGCCTTCTCGCTTGCGATGCGCCGTTACGGGGCTTTCTGTGGCGATATTTCGATTCGTATTCAGTAATTGCGTCATACAGGTCATCGGTCATCACCAGCATGCGCTCGTGGGTTTTGAATTGCGGGGCCATGGTTCGTGGATCGAGGCTCTCATCCTCCAGGTTAACCACCGCTAGTTGACGACTGTGCCAGTGAATATCGCTGGTCTTGATCAGCAGCATCTCGGAACGGCGCAGCCCCATGTCGAGACCCAGCAGCAAAATGATGTAGTTACGCAGCCTGATGGCTTCATCTGAAAAGGGGTTCTCGGAGCTATCCGGATGCATGATTTCCAGCAATCGAGTTCGCTCCGGGCTGGTAAGCCCTTTCATTTCGTCCGTTCGCGTTTTTTTCCACGCAGGGCTGGCCGCTTTGATCTTGCGGTTGATGCGCTTCTTCAGGTCGTCAACCGCCTCATATCGTGTTGAGTGATCACCCAACTTGTCATAGAGGAAGGCCAGATAGTCGCGTACCGCCTCGATTCGCTGCTGCGCATGGACTTTGCCAACGGATTTGTAGGCAGTCGGATGCAAATGCATCCCCGCATACTTCATGGCCAAGGTTTCCTTGCTGAACCCCGCGTCCGACACAAACCTAGAAAGCTCACTGTCTGTCAGGTATTGGCTGTGAGGGCGCTGTTCGAGGTGAGAAATCAAATCAATGGAGGAAAAGGCCAGAAACTCCTCAAACACAGCCAGATGCTCAAGGTACTTCTTGGTCGTTTCGAGGGCTCTGCCCGAGTGCTCCATGGTGATGTATAGGTTGGGGTAGTAGATCGGGATGTAGTCTTGTACCAGCAGCTTTCTTCGAGCAGCATTCACCACCTGCTCTGTGACCTGGAAACCCATGTTGCCCTCTCATAAAACATAACTTTTTTAAGTATAGTCATGGGCATCGACTGGTCAGCGCAAAACCTAACGTTTTACTTTCCCGAATTTTAGCGCTTGTCGCTACCATTCAAGCACTGAAGAGACAGGACTAAAGGCGAATCAAAGCATGTCCAAAAGTGACAAAACAGGCAAAACAGGCTCTTACGTCTATACCATGCATCGGGTCGGCAAAGTCGTACCGCCCAAGCGTGAAATCCTCAAGGACATCTCCCTGTCGTTCTTCCCCGGCGCCAAGATCGGCGTGCTCGGCCTGAACGGCGCGGGTAAATCCACCCTGCTGCGCATCATGGCCGGTGTCGACACCGAGATCGAAGGTGAAGCCCGCCCGATGCCCGGCATCAACGTCGGTTACCTGCCGCAGGAGCCCAAGCTCGACCCGCAGGCCACGGTGCGCGACATCGTCGAAGAGGCCGTCGGCCAGATCAAGGCCGCCCAGGCGCGCCTGGACGAGGTCTATGCCGCCTACGCCGAGCCGGACGCCGACTTCGACGCCCTGGCCGCCGAGCAGGCCAAGCTGGAAGCCATCCTCCAGGCATCCGACGGTCACAACCTGGAGCGCCAGCTGGAAGTCGCCGCCGACGCCCTGCGCCTGCCGCCGTGGGACGCGAAGATCGAACACCTCTCCGGTGGCGAAAAGCGCCGCGTGGCCCTCTGCCGCCTGCTGCTGTCCGCCCCGGACATGCTGCTGCTGGACGAACCGACCAACCACCTGGACGCCGACTCCGTCGCCTGGCTGGAACACTTCCTCCACGACTTCCCGGGCACCGTGGTAGCGATCACCCACGACCGCTACTTCCTCGACAACGTCGCCGGCTGGATCCTGGAACTCGACCGTGGCCACGGTATCCCGTTCGAAGGCAACTACTCCGGCTGGCTGGAATCCAAGGCCAACCGCCTGGCCCAGGAAGCCAAGCAGGAAGCCTCCCACGCCAAGGCCATGAAGGCCGAACTGGAGTGGGTACGCCAGGGCGCCAAGGGCCGCCAAGCCAAGTCCAAGGCCCGTCTGCAACGCTTCGAGGAACTGCAGTCGCAGGAATTCCAGAAGCGCAGCGAGACCAACGAGATCTACATCCCGGCCGGTCCGCGTCTGGGCGACAAGGTCATCGAGCTGCACAACGTCTGCAAGGGCTACGGCGACCGCGAGCTGATCGACAACCTGTCGCTGAGCATTCCCAAGGGCGCCATCGTCGGCGTGATCGGCGGCAACGGTGCGGGTAAATCCACCCTGTTCCGCATGCTGACCGGCAAGGAGCAACCGGACTCGGGCACCATCGAGATCGGCGAAACCGTGCAGATCGCCAGCGTCGACCAGAGCCGCGAAATCCTCGAAGGCAACAAGACCGTGTGGGAGCAGGTGTCCGACGGCTTCGAGCAGATCAAGATCGGCAACTACGAAGTCCCGTCGCGCAGCTACGTCGGCCGCTTCAACTTCAAGGGCGGCGACCAGCAGAAGTTCGTCAAGGACCTCTCCGGTGGTGAGCGCGGCCGTCTGCACCTGGCCCTGACGCTGAAGCAGGGCGGCAACGTGCTGCTGCTCGACGAACCGTCCAACGACCTCGACGTGGAAACCCTGCGCGCACTGGAAGAAGCGCTGCTGGACTTCCCCGGCTCCGCCATCGTGATTTCCCACGATCGCTGGTTCCTGGACCGTATCGCGACCCACATCCTCTCCTATGAGGACGACGGCAAGGTGGTCTTCTTCGAAGGCAACTACACCGAGTTCGAAGCCGATCGCAAGAAGCGCCTGGGCGACGCTGCTTCGCAGCCGCACCGTGTGCGCTACAAGAAGCTGGCGTAAGCCGCTTCTGACTGAAAACGGGGCCTTCGGGCCCCGTTTTCGTTTCCGTGCCTTTGGCTGGCCGGCTTCAGCGGTTGCGCTTGAGATCGTCCAGGGCGCGGCGCTGTTCTTCCAGTTGGCGCTGCAGTGTGTCGATTTGCCGCGCCTGGTCCTGCAGCGTGCGTTGCTGTTCTTCCAACTGGCGTGACATGCGTTGCAGGTCGTCGGTGCTGAAGTTCGACTTGTGGATCACTTCGCTGTCGAATGTATCCGCCACGAGCAGCGCGCCGGACTCGGTGAAATCGCCCAGTTTCATGGCCGCATGGGCGGGCAGGGCAAGGCTGCAGACGAGCGCGGAAAGCAGTGTGAGGGGGTGGGGAGACATCGGGGCGCTCCTGTGGAGTCAAGGACGAGTGCGATTTTCTATTGATTTTGTATACAAAAATCTGGTTTTCTTCCGGGCCGGCGAGGATGCGATTTACATAATTGCACCATAAAGATTCAGAAAAGCGTCACGTTGCACTATCTGAGTGCGACATGGATTGATAGAGTCTGCCGGCAAAAAGCATCACATAACCAGAAAATGTACCGGTGTAGACATGACCCAATCCGTTGACTCGTTCCTCGAGCGCCTCAAGCGGCGCGACCCCGATCAGCCCGAGTTCCACCAGGCGGTGGAAGAGGTGCTGCGCTCCCTCTGGCCGTTCCTCGAAGCCAACCCGCATTACCTGGAAGCCGGCATCGTTGAGCGCATCGTCGAGCCCGAACGCGCGATCCTGTTCCGCGTGCCGTGGGTGGATGACGCCGGCCGGGTGCGAGTCAACCGTGGTTTCCGCGTGCAGATGAGCAGCGCCATCGGTCCGTACAAGGGCGGTCTGCGTTTCCACCCGTCGGTGAACCTGGGCGTGCTCAAGTTCCTGGCCTTCGAGCAGGTGTTCAAGAACTCCCTGACCTCGCTGCCAATGGGTGGCGGCAAGGGCGGCTCAGACTTCGATCCCAAGGGCAAGAGCGATGCCGAAGTCATGCGCTTCTGCCAGTCGTTCATGAGCGAGCTGTTCCGTCACGTCGGTGCGGATCTCGACGTGCCCGCCGGTGACATCGGCGTCGGCGCCCGCGAGATCGGCTACCTGTTCGGCCAGTACAAGCGCCTGTCCAACGAGTTCACCTCGGTGTTGACCGGCAAGGGCCTGGCGTACGGCGGCAGCCTGATCCGCCCGGAAGCGACCGGCTTCGGCTGCGTCTATTTCGCCCAGGAAATGCTCAAGGCGCGCAACAGCGGCTTCGATGGCCAGCGCGTGGCGATCTCCGGCTCCGGCAACGTGGCCCAGTACGCGGCGCAGAAGGTGATGGAACTGGGCGGCAAGGTGATCTCGCTGTCCGACTCCGAAGGCACCCTGTTCGCCGAAGCCGGGCTGACCTCGGAACAGTGGGAAGCGGTGATGGAGCTGAAGAACGTGCGTCGCGGCCGTCTCAGCGAGATGACCGGTCCCGGCCTGCGTTTCCTCGCCGGCCAGCGTCCGTGGGCGCTCGCCTGCGACATCGCGCTGCCCTGCGCCACCCAGAACGAGCTGGACGCCAGCGACGCGCGCACCCTGCTGGCCAACGGCTGCATCTGCGTGGCCGAAGGCGCGAACATGCCGTCGACCCTGGAGGCTGTGGATATCTTCCTCGAGGCCGGCATCCTCTACGCGCCGGGCAAGGCCTCCAACGCCGGCGGCGTGGCCACCAGCGGCCTGGAGATGAGCCAGAACGCCATGCGCCTGCACTGGACCGCCGGCGAGGTGGACCAGCGTCTGCACGGCATCATGCAGAACATCCACCACGCCTGTGAGCACTACGGTGAGGAGAACGGCCGGATCAACTACGTGAAGGGCGCCAACATCGCCGGTTTCGTCAAGGTCGCCGACGCCATGCTGGCCCAGGGCGTGGTCTGACCGCTTCCCCTGCATGAAGAACGGGCCCATCGGGCCCGTTTTTCTTTTCAGCCGGCGAAGCGCGGGCTGCTCTTCGTAGGAGCGAGCTTGCTCGCGAAAAACCGCCCGATGACTTCGACGTTAGGCTGGTTCGTGAGCAAGGGCTGGGCGCCCCCCTCGGTCCTACAGGCCCATCGTCAATCCACCGGTCGCGGCGTGGTCGCGGTGCTCGGCGGCAGCAGCGGGTATTCCACCTTCGGCTGCTTGCCGGTGACGGTCTTGAGGAAGGCGACGATGTCACCGACTTCCTCGGTGTTGAGCTGCTTGCCCAACTGCGCGGTGCCCATGATCGCCACGGCTTCCTCCAGATCCCAGACCTGTCCGCTGTGGAAGTACGGCGCGGTGAGGGCGACGTTGCGCAGCGGCGCGGCGCGGAACACGTACGCGTCGTTCTGCGTCTTGGTCACCTCGAAGCGGCCCTTGTCGCCGCTGGGCAGGACCTTGCCGTCGGGCTTCTTCACCAGGCCGAACGGGAAGTACGCCTGGCCGCCCAGGTTCACGCCGTTGTGGCAACTGATGCAGCCCGAGCTCATGAAGGTCTGCAGGCCCTTCTTCTCACGGGCGTCGAGGGCATTGTCGTCGCCCTTGAGGTACAGGTCGAAGCGCGAGTCGGGGGTGATCAGGGTCGATTCGAAGGCCTGCAGGGCGCGCGCCATGTTGTCGAAGCTGACCGGTTGCTTGTCGCTGGGGAAGGCCTTTTCGAAGGAGGCGACGTACTCCGGCATGCTGCGCAGCGTGGCCTCGACGTTGTTCGGTGTGTTGTGCATCTCCACCGGGTTCTGCACCGGGCCCTTGGCCTGTTCTTCCAGGTCCTTGGCGCGGCCATCCCAGAACTGCGCAACGTTGAACACCGCGTTGAACACGGTGGGCGAGTTGCGCGCGCCTTTCTGCCAGGCGTGACCGCTGGACGCGGGGACGTTGTCGGCGCCGCCGGTGCCGACGTTGTGGCAGGTATTGCAACTGATCACGTGGCTGGCGGACAGGCGTGGCTCGAAGAACAGCTGCCGGCCCAGTTCGACCTGGTTGGGGTCGAGCGTGTCGCTGGCTTGCTCCGGAATGGGCTTGAAGAGACCGTTGGCGTGGTCGCGCAGGGCGTCGGCGTGGGCGGCCGAGGTGCTGGCGAGCATTACCAGGCTGCCCAGGACCCATTTCAGTGGCTGCATGAGGCGTTCTCCTTTCTCAGGCGGATAGTCTTCTGTTCCACGTTCTAGGAGAGGCCAGCCGGCGCAAGGCCGGCTTGATCGGGGTCAAGGACAAGGGACGCGTCTGGTGCGGGGCTTTGCCGCAGTTTCAGTTGCCGCGCAAGGCGCGCCCCAGGGCACGGTCTTTCTCTTGTTCCCAGTCGCGCTCACGGTCGCTGTTGCGCTGCGACTCATAGCGCTGGCGGTCCTGGCTGACGGACTGGGCCTGGCATTGCTGGAAACCGTCGCCCCAGCCCAGGGCGTACTGCTTGTCGGCCAGGTAGCGCGGCACGTTCTTGCGGAACTCACCGGTGATGGCGCCAGCCGCCTGACGGCCACTGCCGCAGCCGTCGTCGAAACCGTCGGCGTAGGCGGGCGGATAGCCCTGGGCGATCAGTGTCTGGTGAGTGGTTTCGCAGCCGGCCAGCGGGGCGAGCAAAAGCAGGATGAAGATGGCGCGGGGCGCCATGAAAACTCCCGTGTGCCAATGGGCGGGCGCACGCGCCGGATGGAGAGATTCGCCACCGGCAGGGTGGCGTGGCGGCACTCTATCGGGCGGTGTGTGAGGAAAGCGTCAAGCCGGTGTGATCCCCCTGTGCTACCGGTCCTTCCGTCCGCTGAAGCCGGTCTCAGCCTTTCACGCAGACCACCTGGCGCAGGGTGTGCAGCACCTCCACCAGGTCGCGCTGGGCGTTCATCACCGCCTCGATGTCCTTGTAGGCCATCGGGATCTCGTCGATCACGTCCTTGTCCTTGCGACATTCGACATGCGCGGTGGCGCGCACCTGGTCCGCCACGCTGAAGCGTTTCTTCGCCTGGGTCCGGCTCATGGTCCGGCCGGCGCCGTGGCTGCAGGAGCAGAAGGCCTCTTCGTTGCCCAGGCCACGGACGATGAAGCTCCGGGCGCCCATCGAACCGGGGATGATACCGAGCTGGCCCTTCTGCGCGGACACCGCGCCCTTGCGAGTCACCAGTACCTCTTCGCCGAAGTGACGCTCCTTCTGCACGTAGTTGTGGTGGCAGTTCACCGCTTCCAGGCTGGCATCGAACGGTTTGCGGATCACCTGCCTCGCGGCGGCGATCACGGCGCGCATCATCAGTTCGCGGTTCTGCCGGGCGAAGTCCTGGGCCCAGCCCACGGCTTCCACGTAGTCGTCGAAATGCCGACTGCCTTCCTCGAAGTACGCCAGGTCCCGGTCAGGCAGGTTGGCGATGTGCTGGCGCATGTCGGCCTGGGCCAGCTCGATGAACAGATTGCCGATGGCGTTGCCGACGCCGCGCGAGCCGCTGTGCAGCATGAACCAGACGCGGTCGGCCTCGTCGAGGCAGACTTCGATGAAATGGTTGCCGGTTCCCAGGGTGCCCAGGTGATGGCGGTTGTTGGTCTTTTCCAGCCTCGGGTACTTGCCGGTGATTGCCTTGAAGCGCCCGGCCAGTGATCTCCACGCCTCATCGGCGTGCGCCGGCACGTGTTCCCAGGCGCCCTGGTCGCGGCGGCCGAAGGTCTTGCCGTGGGGCACGGCCTTCTCGATGGCGCTGCGCAGGCCGTGCAGATTGTCCGGCAGGTCGGAAGCCACCAGCGAGGTGCGCGCCGCGATCATGCCGCAGCCAATGTCCACGCCGACGGCGGCCGGGATGATCGCGCCCTGGGTAGGGATCACGCTGCCGATGGTCGAGCCCTTGCCCAGGTGAACGTCCGGCATCACGGCCAGGTGTCTGAAGATGAAGGGCATCTTCGCGGTGTTCAGCAGTTGCCGGCGCGCGTCGTCCTCCACCGGTACGCCGGCAGTCCACAGCTTGATCGGCTTGCCGTGGGCGACTTCCAGCAGTTGATAGGGCGTGCTGCTCATGGGCGATTCCGGCGTTCAGCAGGCTCTCCATTGTGCGCCGGAACCGCCGGGCTCAGTAGTGGTACCAGCGCAGCTCCAGCATTACTTCGTTGACCGGCGTGGCCAGGTGGCTGAACTCGCGCTGGGCCGACAGACGCAGGCCGAGGTTGCGGCCCAGTTCGACCTGCTGGCCGAGGCTCAGGCTGCGGCGGACTTCGCCGTTGTGGAAGTAGTCGCCCTTGGCCTCGAGGGTCAGGTTGCCCAGCGGATTGCTCCACAGCAGGCCGGTGTCGAAGCCCAGCGCCGGGGCGATGGTCGCGGCGAAGTCCTGGTTGTTCTCGATCCGCGCGGTGCCCAGGGCATAGGCCTGCAGCTCGTCGCTGAGTTTCCAACTACCGCCGGCGCCGCCGTTGAGATGGCCGACCAGGGTGTCGTGGTCATTCTCGCTGTGCTTGCCGAGCACGCGCTCCCAGCCGCCGGAAACCTGCCAGGAGAGCGGCTGCAGCAGTTCGTTGCGTGGCGTCATCGAGCGGATGGTGACCAGGTCGAGCTGCTGCAGCTGCCAGCGATTGCCCTCGTACTGGCGCAGCTTCAGCTGGCCGAGCTCGATCTGCGCACCGAGGGGGAAGCCGTACTGGTTGTCGGCGAGGTCGTGATAGGCCATGCGCAGGCCGTACTGGGCGAAGGCTTCGCCATCGCGGCTGCCGGCGCCCAGTTGCCAGGTGCGCGATTCATGGCCGTCTTCCGGCTGGCCGGGGCGCTCCACGGTCAGCGCGGGCGGTGGGTTCTGATTGATGGCCTTGAGCAGGTTGTAGCTGCGCGAGGCGATGGCCTTGTCGCGCTCCTGACCGGTGGCGCGGTAGCGCACCAGGCGGAAGGCGGTGTCCTGCACCAGCGCCTGGCGCTCGGCGGGCAGGGCCTTGAAGTCGGGGCTGTCGAGCAGCCGGTCGTCGTCCGCCATCCGGCGCGCCAGGCGTTTTTCCTCATGGCTCAGCGGCGCGCCGCGGGCGAGCAGTTCGCGCTCGCGGGAGGGGCGGTAGTCGATGCGCTCGATCATCCCGGCGTTCTTCACCGCGCGCACGGTGTCGGTGGGAATGGCGGTGAGCGGGAACTGGTCGGTGAGTTCGGTGCCGGGGCGGGCGATTTCCAACAGCTCCAGCAGACGGAACGAGCAGTTCTCGTCGAAGAAGTAGTACTTGAAGCGAACCTGTTTGAGCTCCCAGACGTGCTCGACCATCCGCCCGGTTTCTTCAGGGCTCAGGTTGAGCCGGTATTCCCAGAGGTCGCGGTTCTCCAGGCGGCTGTATTCGGAGAGCTTCTCGCGGTACGGCACCAGGGCGAACAGGCCAGGGTAGCCGCCCATCAGGCCCTTCCAGGCGTAGAGAATACTGTTGTCCATGCCCTCGATGTAGGCGCCGAAGTTCAGGGCATAGCTCAGCAGGGCGGTGTTGTCGGAGTCGACGTCGGCCTGGTCGATGCGCAGCAGGGTGTGGCCGAACATCGAAGACGGACTGTTCAGGTAGGCCGCGGGGAACACCAGCACCGCGCTGTGCGGATTGATGTCGGTGTACCAGGTCTTGTACTCCTGGCAGGCCACGGACGGCAGGTCGTCGAGTTGCAGTTGCTGGCGCAGCCAGCGGGTGCGCGCCGGGTAGACGCACTGAGCGTGCTTGTCGCCGAGTTCGGCAGGGGCGTAGAGCGCCTTCACGGTAGCGGCCAGTTCGGCGTCGGGGTGCTGCTCGCCATCGGCGGCGAGGAAGAACTTCGGGTCGTCGACGAAGCTGCGCCAGCCGCCCAGCCTGGCGGGCTCGTAGTGGCCCAGGGCGAGCCAGTAGGGTTCGCTGGCCAGTGCCTGCAGGCGCTGCGGGGCGATCTGTGGTGCGGCGAACAGTGAGGAGCAGGCGCACAGCGCCATCCAGGGCAACAGGCGTTTGGGCATGGAGGGGACTACTGGAAGGAGAGGAGAGAGCCCACCGTGACGGTGGGCTCGCGCGTGGCCGTCAGGCCTGTTCGGCGTACTTGGCCAGCTGGGCGTCCTGCTTCAGGACAGCCTGGGTGTTGGCGTACACGTCTTCCGCGGTGACGTCGGACTTGTTGAAGATCTGGGCGAAGTGCTGGTGGGCCACTTCGGCGAAGTGCGCGCGATCCTGCGGCTGCACGCCCAGGACTACGGCGTAGGTGGTCAGGGCTTCGCCGTTACCCTTGGCCATGTCTTCGGACAGCTCGTCCATCATGCTGCTGAGCACGATCATCGGCTTGCCGCCGTAGGTCAGCGCGCCATTGGTGTGGCAGCCGTTGGTGCCGGTGGTCATGCCGAAGGTGTTGTTGCCGCTGGTGCCGTTGGTGGTGGCCGCCAGGACGTGAGTGGCGGTGCCGCGCTGGCCCTTGAAGAGCATGTTGCCCCAGCCGCAGCCGTCGCTGCCGGGAGCGTCGGCCAGAGCGCTGAGGGAGGCGGTGGCGAGGAGGGTACCGATCAGAATCCTTTTCATCGTGTTTTCTCTCTTTTCTTGAATACGGGCAGGTGTCGCTGACAGCAAACAGCGCCGCCTGAAGCTTTTAGGAATGAGCACGGGGTGTCAAGGAAGCCGATGCGCTCCTGTGCGGCGCATTCGGGCTTGCCGCCGCTCGCCGGCAGGTTATTGATCGGCATCAGCGGCGGTTGTCTTGGAACGGGCCACACTGGAAGGAGTTCCCCTTGCAAGGAGGTCGTCATGGCCGATTTCGATCCGCGTCCGACCCTGGATCAACTGGCGGTGGAGTATTCCCGGCGTGCCGAGGCGATCCGTCGCGATCTCGGTCGGACCCATTCGCCGGACTTCGCCGAGCAGGCCCAGCAGCGGCAGAACGACGACGTCCTGCGCGCGCTGCTGGCGGAAGCGGAGGCGGGCATGCGGCTGGTCGGGCTGGCACGCCTGCGCCTGGCGGACGGCACCTACGGCCTCTGTGCGCGCTGCGGAGAACCGATCGAAGCGCGCCGTCTGCAGGCGCTGCCGGCGGCGGAGCATTGCCTGCGCTGCGCCGATGAAGTGGACTGATACTGTCACCAATACTGCCTTGCCAGTGGCGCG
Organism: Pseudomonas sp. ATCC 13867; assembly: GCF_000349845.1. Lineage (NCBI taxonomy): Bacteria > Pseudomonadati > Pseudomonadota > Gammaproteobacteria > Pseudomonadales > Pseudomonadaceae > Pseudomonas > Pseudomonas sp. ATCC 13867. Next base: position 1,002,683 of record NC_020829.1, read on the forward strand.
CGGGGGGCGCGAGAATGCGGACAACTCTCCGCGGCCTCGCGCCGCCCGAAGCAAGGACTTCCGATGCCCGATTCCGTTGCTGCAGGCCTGCGCCTGGCGCCCGATGAACTGACCCGTCCCTTCTCCCCCGAACAATTCCCCTTCACCACCACCGACGAACTGGAGCCCTTCCTCGGCGTACTCGGCCAGGAGCGCGCGGTGGAGGCATTGCAGTTCGGCGTGGCGATGCCGCGTCCGGGATACAACGTGTTCGTCATGGGCGAGCCGGGCACCGGTCGCTTCTCGTTCGTGCAGCGCTACCTGAAGGCCGAGGGCAAGCGTCTGCCCACGCCGGCGGACTGGGTCTACGTCAACAATTTCGACGAGTCCCGCGAGCCGCGCGCCATCGAGCTGCCGCCGGGCAGCGCGGCGGATTTCGGCGCTGACTTCGATCACCTGATCGACAACCTGCTCGCCACCTTCCCCTCGGTGTTCGAGAATCCGGCCTACCAGCAGAAGAAGAGCGCCATCGACCGCGCCTTCAACCAGCGCTACGACAAGGCCCTGGACACCGTCGAGCGCCTGGCGCTGGAGAAGGACGTCGCGCTGTACCGCGACAGCGCCAACATCGCCTTCACCCCGATGAGCGAGGGCAAGGCGCTGGACGAGGCGGACTTCGCCCAACTGCCCGAGGCCGAGCGCGAACGCTTCCACGCCGATATCGCCACGCTGGAAGAGCACCTCAACGAGGAACTGGCCAGCCTGCCGCAGTGGAAACGCGAGTCCAGCAACCAACTGCGCCAGCTCAACGAGGAAACCATCACCCTGGCCCTGCAGCCGCTGCTGGCGCCACTGGTGGAGAAGTACAACAACAACTCCGGTGTCAGCGCCTACCTGCAGGCGATGCAGCTGAACCTGCTGAAGACCGTGGTCGACCAGTTGGTGGACTCGGACCGCACCGACCCGCAGCGCAAGCAGGGGCTGCAGGAGCAGTACGCCCCCAACCAGGTGATCGGCCACCATTCCACCAGCGGCGCGCCGGTGATCTTCGAGTCGCATCCGACCTACGACAACCTGTTCGGCCGTATCGAATACGCCTCCGACCAGGGCGCGCTGTATACCAGCTACCGCCAGCTGCGTTCGGGCGCGCTGCATCGCGCCAATGGCGGCTTCCTGGTGCTGGAGGCGGAGAAGCTGCTCAGCGAGCCGTTCGTCTGGGATGCGCTGAAGCGCGCGCTGCATTCGCGCCAGCTGAAGATGGAGTCGCCGCTGGCCGAACTGGGCCGCCTGGCGGCCATGAGCCTGACGCCGCAAGTGATCCCGCTGAACATCAAGGTGATCATCATCGGTTCGCGGCAGATCTATTACACGCTGCAGGACCTGGATCCGGACTTCCAGGAGATGTTCCGCGTCCTGGTGGACTTCGACGAGGACATCCCGCTGGGCGAGGACAGCCTCGAACAGTTCGCCCAGTTGCTGAAGACCCGCACCTCCGAAGAGGGCCTGGCGCCGCTGAGCAGCGCCGCCGTCGCCCGCCTGGCGACCTACAGCGCGCGCCTGGCCGAACACCAGGGGCGCCTGTCGGCGCGCATCAGCGATCTGTTCCAACTGGTCAGCGAGGCGGACTTCATCCGTCAGCTGGCGAGCGAAGAGATGACCGACCTCGGCCACATCGAGCGCGCCCTGAAAGCCAAGGAGACCCGCACCGGACGGGTGTCCGGGCGCATCCTCGACGACATGCTGGCCGGGATCATCCTGATCGATACCGAAGGCGCCGCCGTCGGCAAGTGCAACGGCCTGACCGTGCTGGAGGTCGGCGATTCGGCCTTCGGCGTGCCGGCGCGGATTTCCGCCACCGTCTATCCCGGCGGCAGCGGCATCGTCGACATCGAGCGCGAGGTGAGCCTCGGCCAGCCGATCCACTCCAAGGGCGTGATGATCCTCACCGGTTACCTTGGCAGCCGTTATGCGCAGGAGTTCCCGCTGGAGATTTCCGCGAGCATCGCCCTGGAGCAGTCCTACGGTTACGTGGACGGTGACAGTGCCTCGCTGGGCGAGGTCTGCACGCTGATCTCCGCGCTGTCGCGCACGCCGCTGCGGCAGTGCTTCGCCATCACCGGTTCGATCAACCAGTTCGGCGAAGTGCAGGCGGTCGGCGGGGTCAACGAGAAGATCGAGGGCTTCTTCCGTCTCTGCGAAGCGCGCGGCCTGACCGGTGAGCAAGGGGTGATCATCCCGCGCTCCAACGTCAGCACCCTGATGCTGGATGAGCGCGTGCTGCAGGCGGTGCGCAATGGCCAGTTCCATATCTACGCCGTGCGCCAGGCCGACGAGGCGCTGAGCCTGCTGGTCGGCCAGCCGGCCGGTGCGCCGGACGCCAAGGGCAATTTCCCGAAAGGCAGCGTGAATGCCCGTGTCGTCGAGCGTTTGAAGGAAATCTCCGAGCTCGGCATGGAAGAAGACGAGAAGGAAAAACCGCTCAAGGAAGCCGCGGCGAAGGCCAAGGCGGCCAAGTCGCCGGTGGAGAAGGAGCGCGTGCGGAAGAAGAAGGACACCGACTGAGCAGAACCTGACCAGCCGCCTCCACGCCGCGCGGGGCGTCGCCCTGGCGCTCCTGCCCCCGCGCAGTTCACATGCTTATCCACAGCCGGCGTGGATAAAACGGCGCTTTCGCGTGTCGGAACCTGGGTGTAGTCTCAAAATCAGGACCACCGCGAGGGTGCCGCTATGCCGCGTAACCTCTGCCTTATCCGCCCCTGTCTGGGGCTGACCACGCGAATCGAATGCGCGATCAGGCCGCTGGCCGGAGAGAATGGACTCTGGACGCTGTTGTGTGCCGCCGGCATGGCCGGTGCGCAACCTACCGCCATCAAGGCGCAAGGCCCGTTCTTCGGGCCCTTCGTCGCGGAGGGGGTGCTCGACGCGATTTCCGATTGCCTGGCCCAGCAGGGTTACATCGAGGCGTCCGACCCACCGATCTGGCAACTGCACCTGCAGGCCGAGCTGCGCCGTTTGAACGGTGAGCGCTGTCGCCACCTGGGGAATTATCAGTTCCGCCCGGAGTCCTGATACAGAACGTGGCCTGAGTCGCGGGGCATTCGAGGTGTCTGGCTGTCGCCGGGCGGCCCCGTGGCGGGTTACATATTTGTCCACAAAAATGCGGAGCAATGCTGAAATTTCCTTCAGTTATACTTCGACCCTCCAGACTAATCCCACGAGTATCATGGAACGCTTCGTCGAAAACTCCCTGTACGCCGCCCGCTGGCTGCTGGCGCCGATCTACATCGGCCTGTCGCTGGCGCTGCTGGCCCTGACCATCAAGTTCTTCCAGGAAATCGTCCACATCCTGCCGAGCATCTTCACGATTGCCGAGGCGGATCTGGTCCTGGTGCTGCTGTCGTTGATCGACATGGCGCTGGTCGGCGGCCTGCTGGTAATGGTGATGTTCTCCGGCTACGAGAACTTCGTGTCGCAGCTGGACATCGACGAAAACAAGGAGAAGCTCAACTGGCTGGGCAAGATGGACGCCAGTTCGCTGAAGAACAAGGTCGCCGCCTCCATCGTGGCGATCTCCTCGATCCACCTGCTGCGCATCTTCATGGACGCCAAGAACGTCCCGGACAACAAACTGATGTGGTACGTGATCATCCACCTCACCTTCGTCCTGTCCGCGTTCGCTATGGGTTACCTGGACAAGGCCACGCGCCACGACCACTGAGCCCCGACAGGCGTTCCTCCAGCCGCCCGTCCGTTGTGAAACGGACGGGCGGCTGCGTTTCCGGCTTGCGGTGACGGGTGGCTGTACAAGACTTTTGCATGACGCCATGTGCAGGAGGTGCCCCATGAATCTCGAGGAACTGACCAATCGCTCCCTCGCCGGGGATATCGACGAAATCAACCTGGTGTCGCTGGAAGGCGATATCTATGTGCTCGAAGCCCGGATGGGCGGACGCTTCTATCCGATCCAGGACGTGATGGGGCATGTGCTCAGCGTGCGCTCCGTCGCCCATGCCCGCGAGGTGCTGCATGCCTTGCCGGCGGTGCCGTTCCAACTGGTGCATGCGGTGGTGCATGACGAGATGGTCGGCCTGCAGGATGAGCTCGACATCGGTGACGGCGTGCCCATCCCGCTGCACTAGGCCGGCAGCGGTGGGGGCGGCGGATCATCTGTGCTAGGCTGGCGGCCCTTTTTTGACCCCCCAGCGGAGCGCCGCCATGAGCGAACTCAACCTTTCCACCGACGAAGCCCGCGTCAGCTACGGCATCGGCCGCCAGCTCGGCGACCAACTGCGCTCGAACCCGGTTCCGGGTATGACCCTCGACGCCGTCCTGGCCGGCCTGTCCGACGCCTTTGCAGGCGTCGAAAGCCGCGTGCCGGGCGAAGCCCTGTCCGCCAGCTTCCAGGTGATCCGCGAGCGCATGCAGGCCGAAGCCCAGGCGCAAGCCGAAGCCGCCGCCGCCGTTGGCCGCGAGTACCTGGTGGAAAACGCCAAGCGCGAAGGCGTGACCGTCCTGCCATCCGGCCTGCAGTACGAAGTGCTGGTGGCAGGCGAGGGCGCCAAGCCGTCCCGCGAGGACACCGTGCGTACCCATTACCACGGCACCCTGGTCGATGGTACCGTGTTCGACAGCTCCTACGAGCGCGGTCAGCCGGCCGAGTTCCCGGTGGGCGGCGTGATCGCCGGCTGGGTCGAGGCCCTGCAACTGATGAACGCCGGCAGCAAGTGGCGCCTGCACGTGCCGAGCGAGCTGGCCTACGGCGGCCAGGCCGTCGGCAGCATCCCGCCGCACAGCGTGCTGGTGTTCGACGTCGAACTGCTGGAAATCCTCTGATTTCCGAATGGTTCGCTGCGCAGTGCCGTCCCTGGCGACTGCGCAGGAAAAGGGGCGCTTCGGCGCCCCTTTGTGCAGCCGCCTCCCGGGCGGCGACTGCACCGATGGCGCTTCCTGCGCCATCGCAAACGCGGTCTCGTAGTGCTGCTGTAGGAGCGAGCTTGCTCGCGAACAGCCCTGCGCCAGCGTGAGAGGTTCGCGAGCAAGGGCTAGGCGCCCCCCCTCGGTCCTACAGTCTGGCGTCGCTCTCAGCGCAACGCGCGGGCGTAACAGAACAGGAACAGATTGCGCACCAGCTCCTTGAGCACCAGCGGCTCGCTGGTGGAGAGTTCCGACAGCTCCAGGCCACCCTGTTCGCGCAACTCGTCCAGCGCGTCTTCTTCCAGCACCGCGCAGACTTCCCCGGTATCCCGATGCAGGATGCGCAAATACGGGTGCGGGCGATCCAGCCAAGCGTCGATCATGTAGGTCATGGCAAGTTCCTCCGTGTAGATCGTTTGATGAGAATAATTCTTATTATCTTAATAGCAAGCCTGAATTGGAAAAATTTCACCTGGGCGACGGGCGACGATCTGTGGCTCCCGATCAACGGAGCGGCAATAAAAAGCCCGCCGCGGCGAACCGGGGCGGGCTTTTGCGGAGCGTTGGATCAGTGCGTGCGGGCGACGGCGAACTCGGCCAGTTCGGTCAGCGCGGCGCGGTACTCGTTGTCCGGCAGCGCCTTCAGGCAGTCGATGGCGCGGGCCGCGTACTCGCGGGCGAGGTTGGCGGTGTAGTCCAGGGCGCCGGCGGCCTCGACGGCAGCGCGGATGCCTTCCAGGTCCTGGCTGCCGCCTTGCTGGATGGCCTTGCGCACCAGGCTGGCCTGTTCCGGCGTACCGTCGCGCATGGTGACGATCAGCGGCAGGGTGGGCTTGCCTTCGGCGAGGTCGTCGCCGACGTTCTTGCCCAGGCTGGCGGCGTCGCCACGGTAGTCGAGCAGGTCGTCCACCAACTGGAAGGCGATACCCAGGGCATCACCGAACAGGCGCAGCGCCTCGGATTGCTCCGGCTGGGCGTTGGCCAGCGCGGCGGCGCTGTGGGTGGAGGCTTCGAAGAGCATCGCGGTCTTGCCGCGGATGACTTCCATGTAGGTTTCTTCGGTGGTGCTGGCGTCGCGGACCTTGGACAACTGCAGCACTTCGCCCTCGGCGATCACGCGGGTGGCCTGGGAAATGATGCGCATGACCGGCATGGAGCCCAGTTCGACCATCATTTCGAAGGAGCGTGCATAAAGGAAGTCGCCCACCAGTACGCTCGGTGCGTTGCCCCACTGGGCGTTGGCGGTAGCGCGGCCGCGGCGCAGGCCGGAGGCGTCGACCACGTCGTCGTGCAGCAGGGTGGAGGTGTGCAGGAACTCGATGGTGGCGGCCAGCAGTTGCAGGTCATCGCCCGAGTAGCCCAGGGCCTTGCCCGAGAGCAGCACCAGCAGCGGACGCAGCCGCTTGCCGCCGGCGGAGATGATGTAGTCGCCGATCTTTTCCACCAGGGGAACGCGGGAAGTGAGTTGGCGACGAATGATGCCGTCGACGGCGGTGAAGTCGTCCGCCACCACGCGATAGAAAGCCTGGGGTTGCATCAAAGACAGCGCTCCTCGTAGATTGCGCGGCATGCTAGGTGCCGGGGTTGGGGCTGTCAAGGCAAGGCCCCATGAGGCTTGATCCGGGGCATTGGTTTGCGTACAATCGCGGCCCCGAACTTCCCTGGCATACCCTGCCTTACGCAATTGCACGGGCGTCCCTTCCGGCCCCATGCAGCCATGCCGACCGATTCCTCTTTCTATAAAGCGTCGGGTGAGCAGGTCTAACGGAGACATCCAGATGTACGCAGTAATTGTTACTGGTGGCAAGCAATACAAAGTCACCGAAGGCGAATTCCTCAAGGTCGAGAAACTCGACGTCGCCACCGGCGAAGCGATCAACCTGGATCGCATCCTGCTGGTCGCCAACGGCGATGACGTCAAGATCGGCCTGCCGGTGGTAGAAGGCGCGAAAGTGACCGCAGAAGTGGTTTCCCACGGTCGTCACGACAAAGTGCGCATCATCAAGTTCCGCCGCCGCAAGCACCACATGAAGCGTCAGGGCCACCGCCAGTGGTTCACTGAAATCAAAATCACCGGCATCCAGGCCTAATTCCTTTTCAGGAGATTGACTCATGGCACACAAAAAAGCTGGCGGTAGTACCCGCAACGGCCGCGATTCCGAAAGTAAACGCCTTGGCGTGAAGCTGTTCGGTAGCCAGGCTGTCAAAGCAGGCAACATCATCGTGCGTCAGCGCGGTACCCAGTTCCACGCTGGTTACGGCGTTGGCATGGGCAAGGATCACACCCTGTTCGCGAAAATCGACGGCGTGATCAAGTTCGAAGTGAAAGGCGCCTTTGGCCGTCGCTATGTAAGCGTTGTCGCTGCCTAAGCGAGCTCTCACTGAAAAAGCCCTGTCTCGCGACGGGGCTTTTTTGTTTCTGGCGTTTCCAGGCGAGGTGCTGTCGGTTCGGGCGTTTGCGCGGACTTGGCTGTATCCTATGCTCCTTTTCTTATTTTCAACCCGCAGGCTCTGCGGGAGGCGTTCGCAATGAAATTCGTCGACGAAGTATCCATCCACGTGAAAGCCGGTGACGGCGGCAACGGCCTCATGAGCTTCCGCCGCGAGAAGTTCATCGAGAAAGGCGGTCCCAACGGCGGTGACGGTGGTGACGGCGGCTCGGTGTTCCTCGAGGCCGACGAGAACCTGAATACCCTGGTGGACTACCGCTACACCCGTCGTTTCGATGCCCAGCGTGGCGAGAACGGCGGCAGCAAGGATTGCACCGGCGCCAAGGGCGACGATCTCGTCCTGCCCGTGCCGGTCGGTACCACCATCATCGATGCAAGCACCCAGGAAATCATCGGCGACCTGACCGCTGCCGGTCAGCGCATCATGGTGGCCCAGGGCGGCTGGCACGGCCTGGGCAATACCCGCTTCAAGTCCAGTACCAACCGTGCACCGCGCCAGACCACTCCGGGCAAGCCCGGCGAGGCGCGTGACCTCAAGCTGGAGCTGAAAGTACTGGCGGACGTAGGCCTGCTCGGCCTGCCGAACGCCGGCAAGAGCACCTTCATTCGCGCGGTGTCCGCCGCCAAGCCGAAAGTCGCCGATTACCCCTTCACCACCCTGGTGCCGAACCTGGGCGTGGTCAGTGTCGGCCGCTTCAAGAGTTTCGTGGTTGCCGATATCCCTGGTCTGATCGAAGGTGCCGCCGAAGGCGCCGGCCTGGGTATCCGCTTCCTCAAGCACCTGGCGCGTACCCGCCTGCTGCTGCACATCGTCGACATGGCGCCGCTGGACGAGAGCGACCCGGCCGATGCCGCGGAAACCATCGTCCACGAGCTGGAGAAGTTCAGCCCGGCGCTGACCGAGCGTGACCGCTGGCTGGTGCTGAACAAGATGGACCAGATCCTCGAGCCCGAGGAGCAGGAGCGTCGCAAACAGGCCGTGGTCGAGCGCCTGGGCTGGGAAGGTCCGGTCTACGTGATCTCCGCCCTGGAGCGTGAAGGCACCGAGGCGCTGAGCCAGGACATCATGAAGTACCTCGACGAGCGCACCCTGCGCATCGAGGAAGAACCGGCCTACGGCGAAGCCCTGGCGGCGCTGGATCAGCGCATCGAAGACGAGGCCCGTGCCCGTCTGCAGGCGCTGGACGATGCCCGTGCACTGCGTCGCGCCGGCCTGAAGAATGCCGACGATGTGGATGACGATGATTTCGAGGATGACGAAGACGACGGCGACGGGCCGGAAATCTTCTACGTGCCTTGATCGGAGCGGCGCTCGCCGGTCCGGATGAAACGTGTGAAGCCTGACTTCTAAGGTTGAGGGTATGCGTGAGAAGGTCACTGGCGCCAAGCGCTGGGTAGTCAAGATTGGCAGTGCGTTGCTGACCGCCGACGGTCGCGGTCTGGATCGCGATGCTATGGCTGTGTGGGTCGAGCAGATGGTCGCGCTGCATTGCGCGGGTGTCGAACTGGTGCTGGTGTCCTCGGGCGCCGTCGCGGCGGGCATGAGTCGCCTGGGCTGGGTTTCCCGGCCTAGCGACATGCACGAACTGCAGGCGGCCGCCGCGGTGGGGCAGATGGGCCTGGTGCAGGCCTGGGAGTCCAGCTTCGGCGTGCATAGCCTGCAGACCGCCCAGGTGCTGCTGACCCATGACGACCTCTCGGACCGCAAGCGCTACCTGAATGGGCGCAACACCCTGCGCACGCTGGTCGACCTCGGCGTGATCCCGGTGATCAACGAGAACGACACCGTGGTCACCGACGAGATCCGCTTCGGCGACAACGACACCCTGGCGGCGCTGGTGGCCAACCTGGTCGAGGCCGACCTGTTGGTGATTCTCACCGATCGCGACGGCATGTTCGACGCTGACCCGCGCAACAATCCCGACGCCGAGCTGATCTTCGAGGCTCGCGCCGATGATCCGGCCCTGGATGCAGTGGCGGGTGGCACTGGCGGGGCGCTGGGTCGTGGCGGCATGCAGACCAAGCTGCGCGCGGCGCGCCTGGCGGCGCGTTCCGGTGCGCACACGGTGATCGTCGGTGGACGCATCGAGCGCGTGCTGGATCGCCTGCGTGCCGGTGAGCGCCTGGGTACCTTGCTGACGCCCGAGCAGAGCCGCAAGGCGGCCCGCAAGCAGTGGCTGGCCGGCCATCTGCAGATGCGTGGCACCCTGGTGCTGGATGATGGTGCGGTGAAGGCGGTGGCTCAGGATCACAAGAGCTTGCTGCCGGTCGGTGTGAAGGCCGTACAGGGCAGCTTCCGTCGCGGTGAAATGGTGGTCTGTGTGGATCGGCAGGGGCGCGAGATTGCTCGCGGCCTGGCTAACTACAGTGCTCTCGAGGCGCAGAAGATCATCGGCCAGCCGACCGATGCCATCGAAGGCATGCTTGGCTATGTCGATGGTCCGGAGCTGGTGCATCGCGACAACCTGGTGCTCGTCTGAGGAAATTCTTCATGTGCAAGGGATTGATGGCGGCGCTGATGTTGCTGCCGGTGCTGGCCCGGGCCGATGTGGTTGGCGAGGTGTCCACCGTCTTCAAGTGGGTCGGGCCGAACGACAAGATCGTCGTCGAGGCTTTCGATGATCCGAAGGTGCAGGGTGTCAGCTGCTACCTGTCTCGCGCGAAGACCGGCGGCGTGAAGGGTGGACTGGGTCTGGCAGAGGATCGTGCCGAGGCGTCGATCTCCTGCCGTCAGGTCGGGCCGATCCGCTTCGCTGGTGAGTTGAAAGACGGCGAGGTGGTGTTCCAGCAGCGCACTTCGCTGGTGTTCAAGACCATGCAGGTGGTGCGTTTCTTCGACAAGAAGCGCAATGCGCTGGTTTATCTGGTCTATAGCGACCGGGTGATCGAAGGCAGTCCGCAGAATGCGGTGACGGCGATTCCGATCATGCCGTGGCCTGAGAAATGAAAGGCTCTTCGTAGGAGCGAGCTTGCTCGCGAATGGAGGTGCCCTCAGGTCTCGCAGGTTTGGAGGAGCGCTGTTCGCGAGCGAGCTCGCTCCTACGGGTTTCTGCGGGCAATAAAAAACCGGCCCTGAGGCCGGTTCTTCAAGAACGGAACGCTTACGCGGTGGCCAGGGCCTTCACGTGGGCGTTCAGGCGGCTCTTGTGACGAGCGGCCTTGTTCTTGTGGATGATGCCTTTGTCAGCCATGCGGTCGATGACCGGTACGGCGGCAACCAGAGCGGCCTGGGCCTTCGGCAGGTCCTTGGCGTCGACTGCTTTGACTACGTTCTTGATGTAGGTACGAACCATGGAACGCAGGCTGGCGTTGTGGCTGCGACGCTTCTCAGCCTGTTTGGCGCGTTTTTTGGCGGAAGGTGTGTTGGCCACCGTCGAGCTCCTCGAAAAAAACTTGGGATGTTGCGAATAAATTAAGGCCGCGAATAATGCCGTTGCATCAGGGCCTTGTCAAGGGTGTGCGCGGCCTCCGACGAGTGGTGCGACGGGCGCACGCTGTCCGGCGGATGGGGTGATTTATTCGCCCCGCGGCCCTACACTGCTGCGCTTCGCCTGGCGGTCGAGCAATCGCTCCAGGCCAGTGCCGCGCCCGGCAGGGGCGGCCATTCTACCAGTTCTGGACGCTATGAACCTACTCAAGTCGCTGGCCGCGGTCAGCTCGATGACCATGATCTCGCGGGTGCTCGGCTTCGTGCGCGATACCATCGTCGCGCGCATGTTCGGCGCCGGCATGGCCACCGACGCCTTCTTCGTCGCCTTCAAGCTGCCCAACCTGCTGCGCCGGATCTTCGCCGAGGGCGCGTTTTCCCAGGCCTTCGTGCCGATCCTGGCCGAGTACAAGACCCAGCAGGGCGAGGAGGCGACCCGTACCTTCATCGCCTACGTATCCGGTCTGCTGACCCTGATCCTGGCGCTGGTCACCGCGCTGGGGATTCTCGCCGCGCCCTGGGTGATCTGGGTGACGGCACCCGGTTTCGTCGATTCGCCGGAGAAGTTCCAGCTCACCAGTTCCTTGCTGCGGGTGACCTTTCCTTACATCCTGCTGATCTCGCTGGCCTCGCTGGCGGGGGCGATCCTCAATACCTGGAACCGCTTCTCGGTGCCGGCCTTCGTGCCGACCCTGCTGAACGTCAGCATGATTCTCTTCGCGCTGTTCCTGACGCCGTACTTCGACCCGCCGATCATGGCGCTGGGTTGGGCGGTGCTGGCCGGTGGGCTGGCGCAACTGCTCTACCAACTGCCGCACCTGAAGAAGATCGGCATGCTGGTGCTGCCGCGCATCAACCTGCGCGATTCCGGCGTGTGGCGTGTGCTCAAGCAGATGGGGCCGGCGATCCTCGGCGTTTCGGTCAGCCAGATCTCGCTGATCATCAACACTATCTTCGCCTCCTTCCTGGTGGCCGGTTCCGTGTCCTGGATGTATTACGCCGATCGCCTGATGGAGCTGCCGTCCGGCGTGCTGGGCGTGGCGCTGGGCACCATCCTGCTGCCGTCGCTGGCCAAGACCTACGCCAGCGATGACCGCCACGAGTATTCGCGGCTGATGGACTGGGGCCTGCGCCTGTGCTTCCTGCTGGCGCTGCCGTGTTCCCTGGCGCTGGCGGTGATCGCCGAGCCGCTGACCGTTTCGCTGTTCCAGTACGGCAAGTTCAGTGCCCATGACGCGCTGATGACCCAGCGCGCGCTGATCGCCTACGCCGTCGGCCTGCTCGGCATCATTCTGGTGAAGGTGCTGGCGCCGGGTTTCTATGCGCGGCAGAACATCAAGACGCCGGTGAAGATCGCGCTGTTCACCCTGGTTTCCACGCAGTTGATGAACCTGGTGTTCATCGGTCCGCTCAAGCATGCCGGCCTGGCCCTGGCGATCAGCCTGGCGGCCTGCCTCAACGCCGGCCTGCTGTACTGGCAACTGCGCAAGCATCGCCTGTTCGAGCCGCAGCCGGGCTGGGGCGCGTTCATCGTCAAGCTGGTGGTGGCGGTGCTGGTGATGTGCGTCGTGCTGGTGGGGCTGATGATCGTGATGCCGGCCTGGGGCCAGGGCGATATGCTCTGGCGCCTGCTGCGTCTTGGCGGCCTGGTGATGGCCGGCGTCGTCGCCTATTTCGGTATGCTGGCACTTCTCGGCTTCCGCATCCGGGACTTTTCCCGGCGGGCGGTATCCTGAGTCAGCGGCAAAGGGTTGCATCCGCTTTCGGCGACGGCATTTTGCCTGTCGCACGGCGGCGGGTGTGGGTATAATCGACCACTTTCTGAGCAATACGCGCGCTATGCAGCTGCTTCGAGGCCTTCACAACCTGCGGCCCCTGTCCGGGGGCTGTGTCGCCACCATCGGTAACTTCGACGGCGTCCATCTCGGCCACCAGGCGATCCTGGGGCGTCTGCGCGAGCGTTCGCTGGAGCTGGGCGTGCCCAGTTGCGTGGTGATCTTCGAGCCGCAGCCGCGCGAGTACTTCGCCCCGGATGCCGCGCCGGTGCGCCTGGCCCGCCTGCGCGAGAAGCTCGAGCTGCTGCGCCAGTACGGCGTCGACTTCGTTCTCTGCCTGGCCTTCAACCGCCGCCTGCGCGAACTGTCGGCCGCCGAGTTCGTCCGCCAGGTGCTGGTGGAGGGCCTGCGGGTCCGTCATCTGGAAGTGGGTGACGATTTCCGCTTCGGCTGCGACCGTTCCGGCGACTTCGCCTTCCTGGTCAACGCCAGCGCGGAGCAGGGCTTCACCGTCGAAGCCGCGACCACCGTGGAAGTCGACGGCATGCGCGTGAGCAGTTCGCGCATCCGCAAGGACCTGGCCGACGGCGACCTGCACATGGCCGAGCGCCTGCTGGGCCGTCCATACCGCCTGAGCGGCCGCGTGCTGCACGGGCAGAAGCTGGGCCGTACGCTGGGTTCGCCCACCGCGAACATCCAGCTCAAGCGCCGCAAGGCGCCGCTCAATGGGGTTTACCTGGTCAGCACGATGGTGGCTGGCCAGCGCTGCAACGGGGTTGCCAACATCGGCACCCGGCCGTCTGTGAATGGCGATGGCCGGCCCCACCTGGAAGTGCATCTGCTGGACTTCGCTGGCGACCTTTACGGCCAGCATCTGGACATCACTTTCCACCAGAAGCTGCGTGATGAGCAGCGTTTTGCCTCGCTCGAGGCACTCAAGGCGGCCATCCTCGCCGACATCGCCGCCGCCCGGGCCTATTGGCTGGGCCAACCGCTTGATTGAAGATCCTGAACAGGCCCTGAGATGACCGATTACAAAGCCACTCTGAACCTTCCCGAAACCGACTTCCCGATGAAAGCCGGCCTGCCGCAGCGCGAGCCGCATACCCTGAAGTTCTGGAACGATATTGGCCTGTACCAGCAACTGCGGAAGATTGGCGAAGGTCGCCCGAAATTCATCCTGCACGATGGCCCGCCCTACGCCAACGGCAGCATTCACATCGGTCACGCGGTCAACAAGATCCTCAAGGACATCATCGTCCGTTCCAAGACTCTGGCCGGCTACGACGCCCCCTATGTGCCGGGCTGGGACTGCCACGGCCTGCCGATCGAGCACAAGGTCGAGACCACCCACGGCAAGAACCTGCCGGCGGACAAGACCCGCGAGCTGTGCCGCGAATACGCCGCCGAGCAGATCGAAGGGCAGAAGGCCGACTTCATCCGCCTGGGCGTGCTGGGCGAGTGGGACAACCCCTACAAGACCATGAACTTCTCCAACGAGGCCGGTGAAATCCGCGCGCTCGCCGAGATGGTCAAGCAGGGCTTCGTGTTCAAGGGCCTGAAGCCGGTGAACTGGTGCTTCGACTGCGGCTCGGCCCTGGCCGAGGCGGAAGTCGAGTACGCCGACAAGAAATCCGACGCCATCGACGTCGCCTTCCCGGTGGAAGATGCCGACAAGCTGGCCGCCGCCTTCGGCCTGGCCAGCCTGCCCAAGCCTGCCGCCATCGTCATCTGGACCACCACCCCCTGGACCATTCCGGCCAACCAGGCGTTGAACGTCCACCCCGAATTCACCTATGCGCTGGTCGACACCGGCGAGCGCCTGCTGGTGCTGGCCGAGGAACTGGTCGAGTCCTGCCTGCAACGCTACGGCCTGGAAGGCCAGGTCATCGCCACCGCCCAGGGCGAGTCGCTGGACCTGATCCGCTTCCGCCACCCGTTCTACGAGCGCTTCTCGCCGGTCTACCTGGCCGAGTACGTCGAGCTGGGCGCCGGTACTGGCGTGGTTCACTCCGCCCCGGCCTACGGCGAGGACGACTTCCGTACCTGCAAGCAGTACGGCATGAGCAACGACGACATTCTCAGCCCGGTGCAGAGCAATGGCGTCTATGTGGCCGACCTGCCGTTCTTTGGCGGCCAGTTCATCTGGAAGGCCAACCCGGCCATCGTCGCCAAGCTCGACGAAGTGGGCGCGCTGCTCAAGCACGCCAGCATCAGTCACAGCTACATGCACTGCTGGCGCCACAAGACTCCGCTGATCTACCGCGCCACCGCGCAGTGGTTCGTCGGCATGGACAAGCAGCCGGAAGCCGGCGATACCCTGCGCGCGCGCGCGCTGCAGGCCATCACCGAAACCGACTTCGTGCCCAACTGGGGCCAGGCGCGCCTGCACGGCATGATCGCCGGCCGTCCGGACTGGTGCATCTCGCGCCAGCGCAACTGGGGCGTACCGATCCCGTTCTTCCTGCACAAGGCCACCGGTGAACTGCACCCGCGCACCGTCGAACTGATGGAAGCCGTCGCCCAGCGCGTCGAGAAGGAAGGCATCGAGGCCTGGTTCAAGCTCGACGCCGCCGAACTGCTGGGCAATGAAGCCGCGCAGTACGACAAGATCAACGACACCCTGGACGTCTGGTTCGACTCCGGCACCACTCACTGGCACGTGCTGCGCGGCTCCCACGCCGAGCTGGGCCACGCCAGCGGTCCGGCCGCCGACCTCTACCTGGAAGGCTCCGACCAGCACCGCGGCTGGTTCCACTCGTCCCTGCTGACCGGCTGCGCCATCGACGGCCACGCGCCGTACCGCCAGCTGCTGACCCACGGCTTCACCGTGGACGAGTCCGGCCGCAAGATGTCCAAGTCCCTGGGCAACGTGATCGCCCCGCAGCAGGTCACCGACACCCTGGGCGCCGACATCCTGCGCCTGTGGGTTTCCGCCACCGACTACTCGGGCGAGATGGCGGTTTCCCAGACCATCCTGCAGCGCAGCGCCGATGCCTATCGGCGCATCCGCAACACCGCGCGCTTCCTGCTGTCCAACCTGTCCGGCTTCGACCCGGCCAAGGACCTGCTGCCCAACGACCAGTTGCTGGCCCTGGACCGCTGGGCCATCGACCGCGCCCTGCTGCTGCAGCGCGAGCTGGAAGAGGCCTACCGCGACTACCGCTTCTGGAACGTCTACTCCAAGGTGCACAACTTCTGCGTGCAGGAGCTGGGCGGCTTCTACCTGGACATCATCAAGGACCGCCAGTACACCACCCAGGAAAACAGCGTCGCCCGCCGTTCCTGCCAGACCGCGCTGTTCCACATCGCCGAGGCTCTGGTGCGCTGGATCGCGCCGATCCTGGCGTTCACCGCCGAGGAAATCTGGAGCTTCCTGCCGGGCGAGCGCGCTCAATCGGTGATGCTGACCACCTGGTACGACGGCCTCTCCGAGCTGCCGGCCGACGCCGAGCTGGACCGCGCCTACTGGGACGAAGTCATGGCCGCCAAGGCCGCCGTGAACAAGGAGCTGGAGAACCAGCGCAGCGCCAAGACCATCGGCGGCAATCTGCAGGCCGAGATCACCCTCTACGCCGAAGACTCCCTGGCCAAGCGCCTGGAGAAGCTGGGCAACGAGCTGCGCTTCGTGCTGATCACCTCCGCCGCCACCGTCGCGCCGCTGGCCGATGCACCGGCCGATGCGATGGACAGCGAGCTGCCGGGGCTGAAGCTGAAGGTGGTCAAGTCCACCCATGCCAAGTGCGGCCGTTGCTGGCACTTCCGCACCGATGTCGGCAGCGATGCCGCGCACCCGGAACTGTGCGGTCGTTGTGTCGAGAACATCGATGGCGCCGGCGAGGTTCGCCACTATGCCTAACGCCGATCGTTTCGGCCGTCTCCCCTGGCTGTGGATCACCGTACTGGTGTTCGTACTGGACCAGGTCAGCAAGGCGTTCTTCCAGGCCGAGCTGACCATGTACCAGCAGATCGTGGTCATCCCCGACCTGTTCAGCTGGACCCTGGCCTACAACACCGGCGCGGCCTTCAGCTTCCTGGCCGACAGCTCGGGCTGGCAGCGCTGGCTGTTCGCCCTGATCGCCATCGTGGTCAGCATCGTGCTGGTGGTCTGGCTCAAGCGCCTCAAGCGCGGCGAGACCTGGCTGGCCATCGCCCTGGCCTTGGTGCTGGGCGGTGCGCTGGGCAACCTGTACGACCGCATGCTGCTTGGCCACGTAGTGGACTTCATCCTGGTGCACTGGCAGAACCGCTGGTACTTCCCGGCGTTCAACCTGGCGGACAGCGCCATTACCGTCGGCGCCGTCATGCTGGCGCTGGACATGTTCAAATCGAAGAAATCCGGAGAAACCGCACATGGCTGAGGCTTCTGAAAACATTCAGCGCATTGGTGCAGATAGCCAGGTCACCCTGCATTTCGCCCTTAAGCTGGAAGACGGCAATGTCGTCGACAGTACCTTCGACAAGCAGCCGGCGACCTTCAAGGTCGGCGACGGCAACCTGCTGCCGGGCTTCGAGCAGGCGCTGTTCGGCCTCAAGGCCGGCGACAAGCGCACGCTGAGCATCGAGCCGGAGCAGGGCTTCGGCCAGCCGAACCCGGCCAACGTGCAGGTGATGCCGCGTGACCAGTTCCAGGACATGGAACTGGCCGAGGGCCTGCTGGTGATCTTCAACGATGCCGCCAAGACCGAACTGCCGGGCATCGTGAAAGCCTTCGACGAGCAGCACGTCACCATCGACTTCAACCACCCGCTGGCCGGCAAGACCCTGTCGTTCGAAGTGGATATCATCGACGTACAATCAGCCTGACTGGCTGCGCGGCCCGCCATCGGCGGGCCGTTGCACTTGAGGCGAAGTATTCCTACCGGCCCTTCGTGGGCCGGCTTGCGTAGCACCCGAGGCCACCATGCAAATCAAACTCGCCAATCCCCGCGGCTTCTGCGCCGGCGTCGACCGGGCGATCGAGATCGTCAACCGCGCCCTCGACGTGTTCGGCCCGCCGATCTACGTGCGCCATGAAGTGGTGCACAACAAGTTCGTGGTGGAAAACCTGCGCAACCGCGGCGCCGTGTTCGTCGAGGAACTCGACCAGGTGCCGGACGACACCATCGTCATCTTCAGCGCCCACGGCGTTTCCCAGGCGGTACGCAAGGAAGCCGAGAACCGCGGCCTGAAGGTCTTCGATGCGACCTGCCCGCTGGTGACCAAGGTGCATATGGAAGTGGTGCGCTACAGCCGCGACGGCCATGAATGCATCCTGATCGGCCACGAAGGCCACCCGGAAGTGGAAGGCACGATGGGCCAGTACGATGCGTCCAACGGTGGCTCCATCTACCTGGTGGAGGACGAAGAGGATGTGGCCGCGCTGGCGGTTCGCAATCCCGAGGCGCTGCATTTCGTCACCCAGACCACCCTGTCGATGGACGACACCTCCAAGGTCATCGACGCCCTGCGCGCGAAATTCCCGCACATCCAGGGCCCGCGCAAGAACGACATCTGCTACGCCACCCAGAACCGCCAGGACGCGGTGAAGGAACTGGCCGACCAGTGCGACCTGGTACTGGTGGTGGGCAGCCCGAACAGCTCCAACTCCAACCGCCTGCGCGAGCTGGCCGAGCGCATGGGGACGCCGGGCTATCTGATCGATGGCGCCGAGGACCTGAAGAAAGAGTGGTTCGACGGTGTGCAGCGCATCGGCATCACGGCTGGCGCCTCGGCACCGGAAGTCCTGGTGCGCGGCGTGATCGAGCAGTTGCGCGAGTGGGGGGCGGAGCCCGAGGTGGAGCTGGACGGCCGGGAAGAGAACATCACCTTCTCCATGCCCAAGGAATTGCGGGTGAAGGCTGTGTGACACAAAAGAGCCCGCCGCAAGGCGGGCTTTTTCATGGGCTCAGCGCCAGCACTCCGCAACGCTCTTGCCGCTGCCGGTTCGCTCCTTCTCGCCCTGGGCGGTCAGGGTCAGGTTGCCGCACTGGCTGTCGTTGAACTGCTGGACGGCGGTCAGCGTGTAACCGCCTCCGCCTCCCGCCACCTGCAGCGTGTATTGGCCTGTCTCGGAGACGACGTTGCTGCCGCTGGTCCGCATGCCCAGTTTGTCGAGGTCGTCGGTGGCGGTCACGTAGGCGTTGTTCTGGGCGTAGTAGCGCTCCTGGCGCGCCGCCGCATCGTTCAGCATGGCCTGGCCTTCCGCCCGTTTCCCGCGCTTGATGTATTCCTCGTAGCTCGGATAGGCGATGGCGGCGAGGATGCCGATGATGACCACTACGATCATGACTTCGAGCAGGGTGAAGCCGGTCTGAACACGTTTCATCGAATACTCCATCGAGGCTGGGTAACGGCTCATTCCTGCTCCACTCTGCGCCAGCTCTGCCGACCCTGGCTGGTCGGGTCCGGGTAGATGTTTACGCATTCCTGGCCGGTGCAGTACTGGTACGAACTGTCCGAGTTCTGGGAAATGGTGCCGCCGCCTTCGCCGTCCTGCCGGATCGCGGAGATGTTGTCGGTGCCGACGTCGTCCGTGGGCTTGTAGTCGAAGGCGTGCTGGGGCGTCCTGCCGCCGGTGAAGGGGTTGATCGCGTAGGTCCAGTTGCTGGCGCCGTCGCCGCAAGGATCGTCATTGGGCACCAGTGACTGGAAGAAAATGGTCCTTCCCAGTTGCGACATGTTTTCCACCACCATTTCACCGTCGCTCTGCTTCAGGTTCAGGTACCAGCCGTTCTGTGCGGACTGGCTGCCGGAAGCCTGCCAGCGCACGTTATTATCGCTGATCACGCGGCCTTGCCGGCTCGAGCCATCGGCGGAGACGGTGGTCTGCGTCTCGATGCTCTGCTCCTGCAGGCTGCTGCGGGTGATGCTGGGGTTGCCGGCTTCCTCGCCCAGGGTCTGCTTGTCCCAGATGCCGTAGACGCTCTGGGCCATGCTCTTGTCGCCTTCCTTGTCGTCGGTATCGAAGAACTTGCCGGTGCCGAAGATCACCAGGTAGCCGACGCCGGTGGGGTGGCGTACCAGGCTGGGAGCAGAGGTGATGGGTTGCCGGCGATCGTTACTCGAAACCGCGCTGAACAGCGGGTTGCCGCCATACGCCACTTCGAAGGCGTCGATGGCGGTCTCGCCGTCGTCCTCGGAGGTGAACGGGGTGGCGTCGCTGCGGCCGTTGCGCAGCAGATCGAAGCGCCAGACGTTGCCTTGCAGGTCGCCCGCGTAGGCGTAGTCGGCCACGCCGTCAGCGTTGTAGTCGCCCAGCTTGGGGGTGGAAAGGCCGTTGGCGATGCCGTCGGTACCCTCGACTTCCAGGCTCTTGAGCAGGGTGCCTTCCATCGCATCGACGATGAACAGGGCGGCCTTGCCGTTGGTGTTGCCGGCGCTTTCGTAGCCGTTGCCGAAGACGACGGCCCACTCGCCGGTATGCAGCCGGGCGATGGTTGGCTGGGAGAAGCTGTAGCCCATCTTCACCGCCGCATCGCTGGGGAGGCTGCTGTCGTCGAACTCCCACAGCAGCTCCTCGCTTCCGGGCGTGGTGATGTCCAGGGCGAAGATGGCCTTGCCGCCGCCCTTCAGGGTGCCGACCAGAATGGTGCGCCATTCGCTGCCGTTGTACACGTCGGCGACGACGGGGCTGCCTTCCACATAGAACTCGTGGGTGTAGTTGGCGCCCGTCAGTTTGTTCAGCTTGCCAAACACGGCGCTGGGGATGAAGGCGAACTCTTCGGCACCGGTCAGGGCGTTGAAGCCGTGCAGCATGCCATCGTTGCCACCCACGTAAACGCGGGGCGAACGGTCGGCGACGCTGCTGGCGAAGGTGGTGTAGTCGGTGTTGCCTTCCAGGTGGTCGCTGAAGTTGACCAGGTAACGGGGGCCGCTCACGACAGCGGGGCTGGATGAGTAGAAGTCACCCAGCACGCCGCTGCGTTGACGGAATGTGGTGCCTTCGCCAGTGCGGCTGCCCTGCAGGTATTCCAGGCGCTGCTGGCCCAGGGAGTCGGCGGCATTGGCGTTCTCCGGGTCCCGGCTGAGGAGGTTGGCGAGGCTGCCGTTGGTGTCGGCGGAGCCTGCGTTGTCCCAGGCGAAGTCGACCAGCCCGCTGTTGCTGTTGCCGGCGATCTTGATGGATCGGTTCTGCCAGCCGGGGACCTGGGCCTTGGCGCTCCAGATCTGCATGGTCTCGAAGGCGTTGGTCTGGGCGTTCCAGGCTTTCTCGAAGCGCTTCACGTCACCGGACCAGTTGTCGTCGCTGGCGTAGGAGGTCTGGTAGGAGACGGTCTTGACCGTGCCGTTGTCATTTTCGTCCGTGCTGATCTGGCCGGAGTTGATGGCCGGTCGGGCGGCGGTGGACTTGCGGTCGGCGATGCGCGAGAGGATGTCATCGAAGGCCTGGATCATGCTTTCCGGGCTATCGACGCTGAAGAACTCGCCACGGGAGTTGATCGCCGCGTGCCACAGGTCATACACGTTGTTATCGCTGCCGGAGGTGGCGGGCGGCCAGCTCACGTTGCCCGCGACCAGGGCCGTGTAGCCGTCGCCCTTGTGGGTTGCGCCCTCCCAGGGGATGTCCGTGCGGTTCAAGGCTTCGGTCAGGCCCAGCCCCATCGTGAAGTTGGTCATGTGCTGCCAGGTCGCCGGATCGTTGCGCGGGTCCCAGTAGTCGGTCGTAGTGTCGTTGCTCTTGAAGGGAGTATAGGCCGGCACATTGTTGGCCAGGTCCGGATTCAAGTCCGTGGCCCAGTAATGCATGGCCAAGTCGGCCAGGGTACTGCTCTGTTTATCGTAATAGGGATGCTGCTGGCTATAGGCGCGGTTGTCCGGCAGGGTGAAGTTGGTTGCATCGTGGCGGAAGGTACCCGGGTTGGAGACCGTTTCGTTCCACAAGCCGTCAGTCATCATGATGTGATAGCTGGCGCGGCAGGCGTAGGTGTTCTGGGTGCTGTTGCCAGTACCGCCGGGGTTCTTTTGCCAGGGAGTTGCGGTTCTGAGGAACTCGCCGGCACGTTTCAGGGCTGCCGGCAGATAGGTGCTCTGGTTGAAGTTGATATTTTGCAGCCAGGCATACAGTTGCCCCTTATGTTCGGGAGTGTAGGCCTTGAATGCGTTGTTCCGGCAGTTGCTGTCAGTGCCGTCGAAGGTGGTGCAGCGTCCCAATCCCTGCCAGCTCAGGCGTACGGAAGGGGACAAGTCGTAGAAGGCCAGGGCTGCGGCGGAAATGGTGGCCAGGGCGCGGTTCCGGTAGAAGGAATACCAGTTGGCGAAGTTCTGTTGCTCACTGGCGCTGACGAACTTCAGGGTGTAGCAATCGTCATTGGTGGTGGTGCAGTTGTTGGCCTTGGTGGCGTCGTAGAGGTAGTAGTACGCAGGTACGCCGTCCTGGGTCAGGTTAGCCGTGTAGGTGTTGGTTGTCGTGCGGTCGCAACTGGCGGTCTTGTTGCTGAACGCGCCGGAATAGCTGGCAGTGGCTGTACAACTGTTGCGTCCTGTCCGGTTGATGGTGAAAACGATCCCGGCCGGCGTGGTGACGGTTGAGCTGCCGTTGCTGGAGCGGACCGCTGAAGCGCTGAAGTCGGCCGAGGGGTTCTCCGCCAGTCGGTTGGAGGTACTGCTGTAGCCGTAATTCGAGGCCTGTCCTTCCTCCAGCACGTAGGTCCAGGTGACCTTGTAGTCGTTGGACAGATTGATAGTGCCCCGAGTGCTGTTGTAACCGTTGATCCGGGCGGAGGTGAAGCTGGTCGATAGTTGGTTTTCGTTGCCCAAGGTATCGAACACGATCGGTGCGCGATAGCTGACGGCTGGGTTGTAGTAAAGCGGGTTGAAGACACTGGACTTTGCACGCCGTGTTGCCCCGGTGCTGCTTTTGTTATCCGGCGCGAAGGCCCAGCGCATGCTGCCCGAGTCGTCGAGCGTCAGCAGCATGTTCGGCGGGACGCCCACGGTCAGGCTCAAAGGGCTCTGGGAAACACTCGCGTAGGCGTCGGCCGCACTGAGCAGGGTTACGCCAAAGGCTGCGCACGAGAGCGTC
Organism: Pseudomonas sp. ATCC 13867; assembly: GCF_000349845.1. NCBI lineage: Bacteria > Pseudomonadati > Pseudomonadota > Gammaproteobacteria > Pseudomonadales > Pseudomonadaceae > Pseudomonas > Pseudomonas sp. ATCC 13867. Next base: position 1,025,231 of record NC_020829.1, read on the forward strand.
TTGATGCAGGTGTGAAGACGGGAGCGGTGCATGATGTCGGCTCTTAGTTGTTCAGGCCAAGGTAGATGTTGGCGTGTGTCGACTGGAGGTAGAGGGCGTCGCCGGCCTTGCCATTGTTGAGATAGAAGTACGTGCCCTGGCCTTCGGCGGCCATGCCGTATTCCGCGTTGATCGCCGCGTTGCCGGTTTCGACCGCCAGGGTGCTGTTCCAGGACGCCGGATAGTCGGCGTTGGATTCTGTCGTGTTCGCGGGGTCCGTACCGCGGTAGGGCATCCAGAGCAGACCGTCCTGCGATTCGGCCTTGAGGAAGTCCTCGTCGGCATCTGCGGGCGAGTCGACGAAGGCGAGCAGGTGGTCGTCGTCGATTGCCAGGAGGCAGGGCTTGTTCAGACCGTTGGTTTTCAGGGTGTTCGCCGTGCTGCAGTTGTCGGCGTTGGCTTCCAGCTTGTCGGCCAGGTAGCCCGGACCGTAGAAACGGAACTCGGCCTCGCGCAGGCCCGCATCGGCGACATTCTGAAGTTTCGTGTCGTGGGCGCGGTTGGCGGTGATGCGCGTTTCAAGGGTTACGCCGCGCATGCTGCCGACGGCCAGCAGTGTGAGCAGCAGCAGCATGACGAGGGCGACGAGCAGTACCGCGCCGCCCTGGGTTTTGCGGGAATGGGCTGTCATGGCATGAAGTTCCTGACGGTCTGGGTACTGCTGGCGACCTGATAGATGCTCTTCTTGTCCGCTTTCTGCAGACGGGTCCGGGTGGCGGTCGAGGCGACGGCCAGCCAGTCGCTGAGCACTTTCGAGTCGTCGCTGTCGCGCTGGCCTTCGCGGCTGGCGAGCAGCAAGGCGTAGCGCACGCTGCGAATGGCACCGTCGTCCGGCGTCCAATCCGCTTGCGGGATGTACGACGACACTTCCTTTTCCAGCACGTCCGCGCTGCCGATTCCGAAGTCCAGGCGCAGATCGGCAATGCCGGCGAGCAGTTCGCTGTACTGCGGGGAGGCAGCGTTCAGGCTCTTGCACAGCAGGCGCCCTTGCTGCAGGGCGGCGCCCGGCTCGTACTTGAAGGCCAATACGGTCAGGTCGTCCTCGACGGCGGGGGTCGAAGGAAAGGCTTCGTCGTACTCGACGGAACTGGCCTCACCCTGGCAATCCAGCTCCCCGCTGACTTGCGGCTGGTAGCGGATGCAGAACCCGGCGCCCTGGTCGGTGGCGAGTCCGGTGATGGCGTGGCCTGCGTCGAAGGCCTGGCACCCGTCCGCGGCGGCACGGCTGGGGAAGACGATTTCCAGCAATGACGACGGGTTGCGGCGGTAGCCTGCCTTGCCCAGGTAATGGTTGAGGGTCAGCGTGGCGAATCGGCCATTTTCCAGGTTGTTGGCCTGATTCTGCTGGAAGACGTAACTGCGCTTGTTGTCGATGTAGACCTGGGTGATGCCAAGGATCAGGAAGCTGCTGATTGCCAGCGCGATCAGCAGTTCGACCATCGACAGGCCGAGCTGGCGCTTCATCGTGTTCATGGCTCTACTCGCACGGTGTAGGTGCAGACGGTGGCGTCGGTGTCGGCGTCGTCCAGGCAGGCGCCTTCGCGAACCTGCCAGGCCAGATGAATCTCGATCATCGAGCCGGCGTCCTCATCGCACTCGCCAGGGGCGGGGCTGCGGCAGATGTACATGTCGCTGGTGAACAGGTCCTCGCCGCCGGGAAGCACGCTCTCGACCTTGTCGGCCCAGCAATCGCGCTGCTCCTGTGCCGTTCTCGCGATACGGGTCGAGCTGGCGACGCAGTCCTGACGGTCGGAGAAGTCCTGCCCGGCCCCTTTGTAGAACAGCGAACTCGCCTTCATCCCGCTGTTCATGGGGTTTTTGGGGGGCGTGTCGCTGAACAGCTCCTGCGGATTGGCCCTGACGATCTCGATCAGGTCATTCGCCAGTTCGACGGCTGTGTTGCGTTGCACGGAGTCCTGGGTGTACTGGATGCTGCGCCCCTGCAGCGCCAGCATGCCGAGCACGCCGACGGTGGTCAGGAGGAGTGCCACAAGCACCTCGATCAGGCTGAAGCCTTTGTCGGTCGTCATGGCGTTTCTCACAGGGTGCAACTGTCCAGGGCAGTGTCGTCGGCATCCTTCGTCCCCTGGCGGAACAGCTTGACGGCGCCGCTTGCCTGGACCTCCAGGTAAAGCCCCGTGGCGGTGTCGTCGTTGTGGCAGACAGTGAAGGCGGTCGCCGTTGCCGTACCGTTGCTCCTGAACTTGATTTCATCGGCGCTGGCGCGGATCTGCGCGAGTTCAGGGTCGTGCTTGAGCTGACGGAGTGCATCGTCGGCATCGCCGCGCTTGACGTTCCAGAGGTCATCGCCGTCGGCGGCCACGATGAGCGTGGCCTTCTGGCTCACGGCTTCGCCACGGGCGTAGAGCAGGAAGGATTTCAGTTCATCCGCCTGGGTTTGCAGGCGATTGCGTTCGATGGTCGCGGTGAAGCTCGGGACGGCCAGCGTGGCGAAAATCGCCAGCAGGGTCACCACGATCATCAATTCGATCAGCGTAAATCCAGCTGATTCCTTGGGGCGCGACATAGCGCATTCCTCGCGTTTTAAGTCGCGGCCATGCTGCCGTCTGTCGTCTGAAAAGTCCTATATAGACAGATGACCGTTCGCTATAGCGCGATGTTCGGTCATGCGATCTGCATATATGTGAAGCCGATCGCGCCGCGAGTGTGATGCGGGTCATCGAGGGCAGAGCGAGTTTGCATCGCCGGCCTCCCGGCGAATTCTTCCGGCTCTGTTGATCACGATCCGAGCGGCTGATGGCGTATTGGCGCAGAGCACGAAATGCCCGGAATGGAAGGCGCCGCTGGGCTGGATGCTGTAGCCACCCGGTGTGTAGTGGAGGTAGCGCAGGGAGGTGGCATCCGGGACGACGGTGATGTGCGCGAGGGCTGCGTGGGTGGACAGCAGGGGCTCGGAGGGTTCGCGAACGCCGTTGTTGTTGCTGTCGACGAACAGTGTCCAGCCCTGGGCCCAGTTGCCTTCGAGCGCGGCGATGCTGACGGGCTGTCCGCTCAGCGCGGCTGTCGCGCGCGCTTGATTCAGGGCGCTCTGCAACTCCTGAGTCGCGACCTGCAGCCGGTGCTCTTCGATGAGCTGGCCGAAGCCTGGTGCGGCGATGGAGAGGGCGATGGCCAGGATGGCCAGGGCCACCAGCAGTTCGATGAGGCTGAAACCCGTGCGTTTGAGCATGATCCGTCCCTGGGTGGTGATGTCGCCAGGGAGTATTGATGGTGAGCCTGGGAGCACCTGCCGTCAGCTCCGATGCTTGGGTAGGACGCTTCCGCGCTGCGTGTAGTTGTCGTCCGTCACCCTGTTCATCCTGGCGCCCGGTATAGTGGGCGACTGGCGATTTCCCTTTGGTTTTCCATTAGAGATGTGGGGCGTTGTATGCCGGATGTGATCGTGGTGGGCGGCGGGGTCGTGGGGCTGTTGTCGGCCTGGACCCTGGGACAGGCCGGGGCCGAGGTGCTCCTGCTGGAGCGGGGCGAGACCGGGCGCGAGGCTTCCTGGGCGGGGGGCGGGATCGTCTCGCCGCTCTATCCCTGGCGTTACAGCCGGGCCGTGGCCAACCTGGCGCACTGGTCGCAGGACTTTTATCCCGACCTGGGCCAGCGGCTGCTGGCGGACACCGGCGTCGATCCGGAAGTGCACGTGACCGGTCTGTACTGGCTGGATCTGGACGACCAGGACGATGCCCTGGCCTGGGCCCGCGCCCACGGCCGCCCGCTGTCGGAGGTGGCGATTTCCGCCGTGCATGACGCCGTGCCCGTGCTGGGGCAGGGCTTCAACCGAGCGGTGTACATGGCGGGCGTCGCCAACGTGCGCAACCCGCGTCTGGCCAAGTCACTGCGGGAGGCGCTGGTGCGCCTGCCGAACGTTTCGGTACGCGAGCAGGTCGAGGTGAGCGGCTTCCTGCGGGACGGCGATGAAATACGGGGCGTGCGCACCGCGCAGGGCGATTTCACGGCGGACTCGGTCGTGCTGGCGGCCGGTGCCTGGAGCGGCCAGTTGCTGGCGACGCTGGGGCTGGAGCTGCCGGTGGAGCCGGTGAAGGGGCAGATGATCCTCTATCGCTGCGCCCCGGACTTCCTTTCCAGCATGGTGCTGGCGAAAGGGCGCTACGCGATTCCGCGGCGCGACGGGCACATCCTGGTGGGCAGCACCCTGGAGCATGCCGGCTTCGACAAGACCCCATCGGACGAGGCGCTGGCCAGCCTGCGCGCGTCGGCAGAGGAACTGATTCCGGCGCTGGCGGGAATGGAGCCGATCAAGCACTGGGCGGGCCTGCGTCCGGGATCGCCGCAGGGCATTCCGTTCATTGGCGAGGTGCCGGGGCATCGCGGCCTGTGGTTGAACACCGGGCATTACCGCAACGGCCTGGTGCTGGCGCCGGCGTCCTGCCAGTTGCTGGCGGACCTGATGCAGCGGCGTCAGCCGATCATCGAGGCGACGCCTTATGCGGCGGAAGGGCGTCTGGTTGCTACACCGCTGGATTGAGCGTTTCCAGCGGGGCATCGCCGCTTGGCTTGCCGGAGCGGCTGTCTTCGGTTGCTCCGCAGGATGGCGTGGAGCGAAGCGATACCCGTCACGGCAGATTTATTTTGTACGAAGAGCCCGCCCTGCAAAGGGCGGGAGCATCGCGGACGGAGCTCGCTACGGGTAACGAGGCATGTTGTCGCGCTCGTAGCAGCGGACTCCGTCCGCGATCTGGCGTCGAGCCGGATGTTGCCCGGTGCCGTGCGGTTCGCGAGCAAGCGCGCTCCTACGAAGAGCCATCTACACACGACTGTAGCGAGCTTGCTCGCGAACCAGGAGTCGCTGTTCTCAGTCGATCCCCAGCTTCTTCAGCCGGTAGCGCATCGAGCGGAAGGTGAGCCCCAGGCGCTGCGCAGCCGCGGTGCGGTTCCAGCGGGTTTCCTCCAGGGCTTGCATGATCAGCTTGCGCTCGATGTCTTCGAGGTAGTCCTCGAGGTTGTCGATCTGCGCGAGGCTCGCCGGGCCGCCGTTGTCGCCGCTGCTGGTGGTCTCGGCCAGGCGCAGGTCATGGGACTGGATCACGTCGTTCTCGCACAGCGTGTAGGCGCGCTCGAGCATGTTCTCCAGTTCGCGCACGTTGCCGGGGAAACGGTAGCTCTTGAGCTTCTCCACGGCATCGGAACTGACCGTCGCCACGGGCAGTCCGACATCGCCGGCCAGGCGCTTGAGCACGCGGTCGGTGAGCAGCGGAATGTCTTCGCGGCGCTCGCGCAGTGGCGGTACGCGCAGCTCGATGACATTCAGGCGGTAGTAGAGGTCCTGGCGGAAGCGGCCGGCGGAGACTTCCGTGGCGAGATCCTTGTGGGTCGCGCAGAGGATGCGTACGTCCACCGCGTTTTCCTGCTGGCCGCCGACGGCGCGCACGGCTTTTTCCTGGATCGCGCGCAGCAGCTTGACCTGCATGGGCAGCGGCAGGTCGGCGACCTCGTCGAGGAAGAGGGTGCCGCCGTTGGCGGCCTGGAACAGTCCCAGCTTGTCCTCTACCGCGCCGGTGAAGCTGCCTTTCCTGTGGCCGAAGAACTCGCTTTCCATCAGCTCTGACGGAATCGCCCCGCAGTTCACCGGGACGAAGGCGATATTCGCGCGCGGACCCTGTTCATGGATCAGTCGGGCGACCAGTTCCTTGCCGCTGCCCGATTCGCCGCTGATGTAGACCGGTGCCTGGCTGCGCGCCAGCTTGGCGATCTGGTTGCGCATCTGGCGCATCGGCGGCGAGTCGCCGAGCAGGCGGTTGTCCACCGGGGCTTCCTCGGCATCGGGGAAGCGCAGGCGCAGCGCCGTGCCGACCAGTTCGCGCAGGCGCGCGAGGTCGACGGGCTTGGTGAGAAAGTCGAAGGCGCCGGCTTTTAGCGCCTGGACCGCGGTGTCCAGGCTGCCGAACGCGGTGATCATCGCCACCGGTGTCTGCGGATGGCGCTGCTGGATGTACTGCACCAGATCCAGGCCGGTACCGTCGGGCAGGCGCATGTCGGTGAGGCAGAAGTCGAACGGCTCGCGGGCCAGGAGCTCACGCGCTTCCTTGACGTTGCGGGCGCTGCGGGTATCGAGCTTCATGCGACCGAGGGTGATCTCCAGCAGCTCGCGGATATCGGGTTCGTCATCGACGATCAGGGCTTTTTGACGACTCATGCTCTTTGCGTGTTCTTAGCTTTGTTTGCGTGGATGGGCGAAGGTGATGCGGAAACAACTGCCTCCTTCGTCACGCGTTTTATAGTCCAGGCGCGCCTGGTTGCTTTCGCACAGCTCCCGGGAGATGTACAGCCCAAGACCGGTGCCTTTGCTCTCGGTGGTAAAGAATGGCTCGAACAGCTTCACCCGCTGTTCGGCGGCGATGCCCTGGCCGTCGTCCAGCACTTCCAGGATCGGCAGGTCGGTTTCGCTATCGCGGAACAGGCGCAGCCACACCTGGCCGGTGTCGTTCTTCTTGGCGCTGTACCGTAACCCATTCTGCACAAGGTTGGTCAGCACCTGCGTCAACTGATGGGGGTCCATGCGCGTCTGCACGGTGCCCGGTCCGGTTTCGACGTGCAGTTGCTGGCCGTCCCGCAGCCCTTCGCGCATTTCGCCGGAGAAGCGCTGCAGCCAGTACTTCAGGTCGAGCAGTTGCGGTTCGGCCTGGCGGCGGCGGGACAGTTGCAGGACGTTCTCGATCACCAGGTTCATCCGCCGCGACTGGTCCTGGATGATCTGCGTCAGCCGCCGATCCGGCGGGTCGAGCTCTTCGGATTCCAGCAGCAGTTGTGCAGCGTGGCTGATGGCGCCCAGGGGGTTGCGGACCTCATGGGCGATGCCGGCGGTCAGCCGGCCGAGGGCCACCAGCTTGAGCTGTTGCGCCTGCTGGGCGATCTGCGAGATGTCCTCGAGGAACATCAGGATGTGCTGTTCGTTGCCACGGTGCAGGGGGATGAAGGCGGGCTGCACGCTGGGCGCGGTCTCGCGTGGCTGCAGGCTGGGCGGCCGCAGCGCGGGGTTCTGCTGCCATTGCTGCAGGCTGGCGAGCAGCGCCGGGGTGTGCTCGGCCAGCGAGTGGCCGGTCAGTTCCTGCCCGCCGAGCAGGGTGGTGGCGCTCTGGTTGGCCAGCAGCACACGCTGCTGGTCGTCCAGTACCAGGATGCCGGTACGCATGCGCTGGAGAATCAGGGCGTTGAGTTCTTCGAGGTTGGCGACCGTGGTGGCCCGCTGTTCCGCAAGGTTCTCGACGATCTGCTGGCGGCGCGCCAGGGCCTGGATCAGCAGCGCCGAGGCGAAGCACATGGCGCCCAGGCTACCCGCTTGCACGTAGTAGTTGAGGGCCAGCGTCTGGGTGAGGCTGAGATAGAACGTCAGGTAGATCAGGCCGATGGAGGCCAGTGCGGCGATCAGCAGGCCAACGCGGCCGCGCAGCAGGATGTTGGCGATGGCGACGGAAACCACCATCAGGTTGCCGATGCCGCTGGGAACGCCGCCGGCGGCGTAGAACAACCCGCTGAGCATCAGCACGTCGCATGCCGCCAGCACGAACAGCGGCATCAGCTTCCGGGGCGCCGGCATCAGGACCGCGACCAGAATGTTGACCACCAGATAGGTCCAGCAGCCGATATGGAACAGCTCGGTGTGGGCGAGCTTGAGGATATCGTCGTCGTAATTGCTGGAAATCAGCAGTACCAGCGCCAGGCCGATGGTCAGGCGGTACAGGTGGTACAGGCGCAGGACGCGCAGTCCCTGCCCGGTGAGCGAGATGCCGTCAGTGCCCACGGTCTGTGCGGTCCTGCTCGAGGTGCGCGCGGCTGCAGTACCAGTTGCTCTCGTCCTGCAGGGCATTGCTGCGCGGAACGTGCACTCCGCACTGGGCGCAGCGGACCATCGGCACGGTCTGTTCCTCGCCGGATGCCGGTGTGCTGGGACGGGAAGGGCGGGTGGCCTTGCGCCACAGCCACCAGGCCAGGGCGAACAGTGCGATCCAGAACAGCAGGCGGGTCATGGCATTCCCTTATTTCGTCGAGAGCCGCAGTGTATCCAAGGCGTGCCTTCGCGCACAGAGACGTGGTCCGCGCAGGCGGACGATCACCCACGAAAAAGGGAGGCCGAAGCCTCCCTTGATCAGGGGTCCAGGACGTTCGGCACTCAGTCGAAGATGCCGAAGGTCATGTAGCTGAACCAGGAACGACCGCTGTCGCTGTTGCCTTCGGCCTCGTGCTCTTCTTCCTGCACGTCGGACTGGTTTTCGGGCTTGAGCTCGGCCGGGATCTGCTGTTCGGCGTCCTCGTACTGCTTGATCACGTCCTTGCTCGCCTGGGTTTCCATGTGCGGCGGGGCGTCGTTGGTCTCGATCAGGCCCAGGGTCGCCTTGGCCAGCCAGGAGCGGTTGTCGGCCTCGTCCTCGCGCGGGACGAACTGACCGTCCTTCAGGCTCGGGTTGTCCGGATAGTTCAGCTTCAGGGTCTGCAGGCTGGAGTCGGCCAGGTCGTTCAGGCCCAGGCGCTGGTAGGCTTCGACCATGATCGCCAGGCCATCGCCGACGGCCGGGGTTTCCTGGAAGTTTTCCACCACGTAGCGGCCACGGTTGGCGGCGGCGACATAGGCCTGGCGCTTGAGGTAGTAGTGGCCGACGTGCACTTCGTAGGCGGCCAGCAGGTTGCGCAGGTAGATCATGCGCGCCTTGGCGTCCGGCGCGTAACGGCTGTTCGGGAAGCGGCTGACCAGCTGTGCGAACTCGTTGAAGGAGTCGCGGGCGGCGCCGGGGTCGCGCTTGGTCATGTCCAGCGGCAGGAAGCGCGCCAGCAGGCCACGGTCCTGGTCGAAGGAGGCCAGGCCCTTCAGGTAGTAGGCGTAGTCGACGTTCGGGTGTTGCGGGTGCAGGCGGATGAAACGCTCGGCGGCGGAACGCGCGGCCTCGGGCTCCATGTTCTTGTAGTTGGCGTAGATCAGCTCCAACTGGGCCTGTTCCGCGTAACGACCGAACGGATAGCGGGACTCCAGCGCCTTCAGCTTGGTCACGGCGTTGGTGTAGCTCTTGTTGTTCAGATCGTCCTGGGCCTGCTGGTACAGCTGGCTTTCGCTCAGGTTCTCATCCACCTTCTCGCCCTTGGAGGAGCAGGCGGTGACGAAGGCGAGGATGGCGATCAGCAGCAGGTGTTTCACTTGCATGGCGGCTTGCGTCCCTGGACGGTCGGCTGTCGCGGCCGCAACCGTCTGTTATGATTGGCGCCCCAGGGGGTTACCCTGGGACAAAGGCCCCGTATTTAACCACAGCGTGCAGCCGAACCAAAAGGCCGCGCGCCCTTCGTGTCCCGCCATGTCCGATATCATTCAACTCGCGGCAGAAGTGCCGTTCGACCTCGGTGGTCAGCGTCTCGACCAGGTCGCCGCCCAGCTCTTCTCCGATCACTCCCGCTCGCGCCTGTCCGGCTGGATCAAGGACGGCCGCCTGACGGTCGATGGCGCCGTGCTGCGCCCGCGTGACACCGTTCACGCCGGCTCGCGCCTGGAACTGCAGGTGGAACTGGAGGCCCAGGGCGAGTGGAAGGCCCAGGACATCGAGCTGGACATCGTCTATGAAGACGACCACATCCTGATCATCGACAAGCCGACCGGTCTGGTGGTTCACCCTGCCGCCGGCCACCAGGACGGTACCCTGCTCAATGCGCTGCTGCATCACGTGCCGCACCTGGCCAACGTGCCGCGCGCCGGCATCGTGCACCGCCTGGACAAGGACACCACCGGCCTGATGGTGGTGGCCAAGACCCTCGAGGCCCACACCAACCTGGTGGCGCAGTTGCAGGCCCGTTCCGTCAGTCGGATCTATGAAGCCATCGTCACCGGCGTGATCGTTTCCGGCGGCACCGTCGATGCCCCCATCGGTCGTCACGGCGTGCAGCGGCAGAAGATGGCGGTGGTCGATGCCGGCAAGGTCGCGATCAGCCATTACCGCGTGCTGGACCGCTTCCGCGCCCACACCCACGTGCGGGTGAAGCTGGAGACCGGCCGTACCCACCAGATCCGCGTCCATATGACGCATATCGGCCATCCGTTGGTGGGCGACCCGACCTACGGCGGGCGTTTCCGCATCCCGCCGGGCGCCAGCCCGACCCTGATCGAATCCCTACGCGACTTCCCGCGCCAGGCCCTGCACGCGCGCTTTCTCGAGCTGGATCACCCGCATACCAACGTGCGGATGAAGTGGGAATCGCCGCTGCCGGATGATTTCACCTGGCTGCTGAGCCTGCTGCGGCAGGATAACGAGTCCTTCGTATGAACCCCTGGCTGACGCCCGACTGGCCGGCGCCGGCCAATGTCCGCGCCTGCGTGACCACGCGTGCCGGGGGCGTCAGCGCAGAACCCTTCGACGGCCTCAACCTGGGCGACCACGTCGGCGACGAGCCGGCCGCGGTCGCCGAGAATCGCCGCCGGCTGACCGCCGAACTGGGTTGTCAGCCGGCCTGGCTGAGCCAGGTGCATGGTCTGGCGGTGGTCGAGGCCGATCCGTCGCGCGTCGCCACGGCGGACGCCAGCTGGAGCGCCACGCCGGGGATCGCCTGCAGCATCATGACCGCCGACTGTCTGCCGGCGCTGTTCTGCGACCGCGCCGGCACCCGCGTTGCCGCCGCCCATGCCGGCTGGCGCGGACTGGCCGGTGGTGTGCTGGAAGCCACGCTCGACGCCCTGGGGAGTGCGCCGGATGAACTGCTGGTCTGGCTGGGGCCGTCCATCGGCCCGCAGGCGTTCGAGGTCGGTCCGGAGGTGCGCGAAGCCTTCCTTGCGGATCACGCCGAGGCCGGGTGCGCCTTCGTACCCAGCGCCAATGCCGGCAGGTTCATGGCCGACATCTATGAACTGGCGCGCATTCGCCTCGTCGCAAAGGGCGTGACGGCGGTCTACGGTGGCGGTCTGTGCACCTTCACTGACACCGAACGCTTCTATTCCTACCGCCGCAACCCCCGCACCGGCCGCCTGGCCAGCCTGATCTGGCTCGCTTGAGCCGGGGCCGCACCGGCGCCTTCCTGTAGGCGCGAGCAAGCTCGCTCCTGCGAAGAGCACGCGCATTGCCATGAACGTCCACGGCAAACCTCGCCCAGACGCCCGGCAAATGCCTCGAACTGACGGGTGTCATGGCCAAATGGCTTGAACCGACCAAAATCGTCCTTATCTATCTGACATCCCGGCGGGCTTTGTCGTGACCAGGGGCACCCATCGCTCCGGCTCGCTATAGAAAGGAAGGACGACCCCATGCGAATCGACCGTTTGACCAGCAAGCTGCAGCTTGCACTCTCCGATGCCCAGTCCCTGGCCGTGGGACATGACCACCCGGCCATCGAGCCGGTGCACCTGATTTCCGCCCTGCTGGAGCAGCAGGGCGGTTCGATCAAGCCCCTGCTGATGCAGGTCGGCTTCGATATCCCCGCGCTGCGTGTCGCGCTCGATAAAGAGCTGGATACGTTGCCGAAGATCCAGAACCCCACCGGCGACGTGAACCTGTCGCAGGACCTGGCGCGCCTGCTCAACCAGGCCGACCGCCTGGCCCAGCAGAAGGGCGACCAGTTCATCTCCAGCGAGTTGGTCCTGCTGGCCGCGATGGACGACAACACCCGACTCGGCAAGCTGCTGGGCAGCCAGGGCGTGTCCAGGAAGGCCCTGGAAAACGCGGTGGCCAACCTGCGCGGCGGCGAAGCGGTCAACGACCCGAACGCCGAAGAGTCGCGCCAGGCGCTGGACAAGTACACCGTCGACATGACCAAGCGCGCCGAGGACGGCAAGCTCGACCCGGTGATCGGCCGTGACGACGAAATCCGCCGGACCATCCAGGTCCTGCAGCGCCGCACCAAGAACAACCCGGTACTGATCGGCGAGCCCGGCGTGGGCAAGACTGCGATCGTCGAGGGCCTGGCCCAGCGTATCGTCAACGGCGAAGTGCCCGATGGCCTGAAGGACAAGCGCCTGCTGGCGCTGGACATGGGCGCGCTGATCGCCGGCGCCAAGTTCCGCGGCGAGTTCGAGGAGCGTCTGAAGGCGGTGCTCAACGAGCTGTCCAAGCAGGAAGGCCGGATCATCCTGTTCATCGACGAACTGCACACGATGGTCGGCGCCGGCAAGGCCGAGGGTGCGATGGACGCCGGCAACATGCTCAAGCCGGCCCTGGCCCGTGGTGAATTGCACTGTGTCGGAGCCACCACCCTGGACGAATACCGCCAGTACATCGAGAAGGACGCCGCGCTGGAGCGCCGCTTCCAGAAAGTCCTGGTGGACGAGCCGAGCGAGGAAGACACCATCGCCATCCTGCGTGGCCTGAAAGAGCGCTACGAGGTGCACCACGGTGTGACCATCACCGACGGCGCGATCATCGCCGCGGCCAAGCTCAGCCACCGCTACATCACCGACCGCCAGTTGCCGGACAAGGCCATCGACCTGATCGACGAGGCCGCCAGCCGCATCCGCATGGAGATCGACTCCAAGCCGGAGGAACTCGATCGCCTGGACCGCCGCCTGATCCAGCTGAAGATCGAGCGCGAGGCGCTGAAGAAGGAAGACGACGAGGCCACCAAGAAGCGCCTCGCCAAGCTGGAAGAAGACATCGCCAAGCTCGAGCGCGAGTACGCCGACCTCGAGGAAATCTGGAAGTCGGAGAAAGCCGAGGTCCAGGGTTCCGCGCAGATCCAGCAGAAGATCGAGCAGGCCAAGCAGGAAATGGAAACGGCCCGGCGCAAGGGCGACCTGGAAAGCATGGCGCGCATCCAGTACCAGACCATCCCGGACCTGGAACGCAGCCTGCAGATGGTCGACCAGCACGGCCAGACCGAGAAGCAACTGCTGCGCAACAAGGTGACGGACGAGGAAATCGCCGAGGTCGTCGCCAAGTGGACCGGCATCCCGGTGTCCAAGATGCTCGAAGGCGAGCGCGAGAAGCTGCTGCGCATGGAAGACGAACTGCACAAGCGCGTCATCGGCCAGCACGAGGCCGTGGTGGCCGTATCCAACGCCGTGCGCCGTTCCCGCGCGGGCCTTGCCGATCCGAACCGTCCCAGCGGCTCGTTCCTCTTCCTCGGCCCGACCGGGGTGGGCAAGACCGAGCTGTGCAAGGCGCTGGCCGAGTTCCTCTTCGACACCGAGGAAGCGCTGGTGCGCATCGACATGTCGGAGTTCATGGAGAAACACTCCGTGGCTCGCCTGATCGGCGCCCCGCCGGGCTACGTCGGCTACGAAGAGGGCGGCTACCTGACCGAGGCCGTACGCCGCAAGCCGTACTCCGTGGTGCTGATGGACGAGGTGGAGAAAGCCCACCCGGACGTCTTCAACATCCTGCTGCAGGTGCTCGAAGACGGCCGCCTGACCGACAGCCACGGGCGCACCGTGGACTTCCGCAACACCGTGGTGGTGATGACCTCGAACCTCGGCTCGGCGCAGATCCAGGAGCTGGTCGGCGACCGCGAAGCCCAGCATGCGGCAGTCATGGACGCGGTGAACTCGCACTTCCGTCCGGAGTTCATCAACCGGATCGACGAAGTGGTGGTCTTCGAACCGTTGGCCCGCGAGCAGATCGCCGGGATCGCCGAGATCCAGATGGGCCGTCTGCGCAAGCGCCTGGCCGAGCGCGAGCTGAGCCTGGAGCTGAGTCGCGAGGCGATGGACAAGCTGATCGCCGTCGGCTTCGACCCGGTGTATGGCGCGCGGCCACTCAAGCGTGCGATCCAGCGCTGGATCGAGAACCCGCTGGCGCAACTGATCCTCGCCGGCAAGTTCAACCCTGGCACGCAGATCCACGCCAAGGTGGAGAACGACGAGATCGTCTTCTCCTGATCCAAACCCCATGAAAAAGCCCGCCAATTGGCGGGCTTTTTCATGGCTTTGCGTAGGAGCGAGCTTGCTCGCGAACAAACTCTGCAGTGGGCCAGGGGGCGCGAGCAAGCTCGCTCCTACAGAACGTCGAATCAGCCGGTCTCGCGGGCGCCACGGAGCATGACCAGCAACTGCTCGATCAGATCGGCCTGATCCTCGGCGATATCGATGATGTGGAAGCCCGCCCAGCCCAGTTGGCCGTCGACGCCCGCGCGGCTCCACAGGCAGTCGGCGCCCAGGTGGATCTCGCCGATCTCATCCAACGGTGGCGCCGGCACGAGCCGGCAGTCCCAGACCGAATCGACGTCCGGCACGCCCACACCGCAGAGCATGAAGCCTTCGCTGGACAGATCGGCAAGGCGTCCGAGACTGCGCCCGGAGTGGCGGTCGAAGACCTCCACGGTCAGCCCGGTCTGCTGCCGGTTGTGCTGGCGACGTTCTCCCATCGAGTGTTCCTCAGTGTTGTGCCGGGGCGCGCCCGGTAATGCGTTGCAGGACCCGGTAGATCGCATTCAGTGCGCGATCCATCAGCGGGACGGCATGTTCCGCGGGGATCAGGCGAACCGTGCCAGACTCGATTTCCCGCGCCAACTGCACCAACGGTTTGACGGCCACGCGCTGGCCGGTTTGATCGACGAACATATAGTTGCGAGTGGTCGGGCTGAACCACGACAGCTTGAGCCGACGGGGCGGCGTGACGTCGCGAAATTCGAACCAGGTGCCGAACTCCACCTGAGCCAGTTCCTTGATCAGCTCGCGCACACGCTCGGGCAGGGGCTCTCCGGCGCTCAGGTCGAGGCTGTGGACTTCCGCGCCAAGCATGACGCCCAGCGGGCTTTCCGGCAGGTCCTGGCGGAATTGCGCCGCGACTTGCGGCTGCTGGGTCTGGATCGCGTGCTGGCAGGCGACCAGGTCCTGCAGCAGACGGCGGATGCCATCCTCATGGTAACCACCGAGCAGCTCCAGCCCCTTGCGCAGCTCATCCAGAAGACCGAGACGCAGCGCCTGCAGATGCTCGCGTCCCGCCGCGTCCAGCGGGGTGACGCTCCAGGCCAGTTGCTCGCCCACCTCGCAGGCGCGCTTCCACTCGTCGCTGTGCTCGCCGGCGCGCAATGCAATGAAGGTCAGCGCATCGCACCAGCTGAGTTCGAGGAAGTTGCGCACCAGGGGTGGCAGGTCGCGTCCTCCGGTGATGCCGGCAATGACTTCCAGTGCCTGCTCGCGGGCAGCCAATAAACGGTCGCGTCCGCGCGCCGCTTCCATCGCGCGCCGCTCGCGCAGCTCCACCTTCTGCCGCAGGTTGGCGACGTACTCGTTGAACTCGCCCAGCAGCGCGTCGAACAGGCTGAAGTCGCCGACGAAACCCTGGACTACCTGTTCCACGACCCAGTGCATCTTCGCCAGCAGGCTGCGCTCCTCATCCTCGCCACCGTAGATCACGCCGGCCTGGGCCATCGCGTTGAGCAGTTTGCGCGCGGGATGGTGGTGCTGGGTGAACAGCTGCTTGTCCTGCAGGGCGACCTTCAGATAGGGCGTGTGCAGGTGGGAGAGGGTGGTCTTGCAACTATCGGGCAGGTTCTCGTCGTCGAGAATGAAGTCGAAGACCATGCCCACCAGGTCGATGACGTCGGCCTCCTGGTCGGTCAGGCGGGTATTGGCCGGGTATGCGGCGCCGGCCTCCAACTGGCGCTGCAGGTCGGCTTTCAGAGCCTCTACCGGCTGCGGTTGGCGCAGGCGCTGGGCCAGTTCCTGGGCGGACTCGCGTTGCAGGCGGTTCAGTGCTTCGAGCAACTCCCTGGCGCTGTAGGTCGTGGTAGCGGCGTCGGAGGAGGGACCGAAGCTGGCGATGCTGTGGCTGTTGCCGAACAGCGTGGCCTTGTCGCCGCGCCGGCGGTGTTCGGCCAACAGGACGGCCAGCCCACCGAACAGGGCGTTGCGGTCGGCCGGCGGGAGGTCCGGCAGGTCACCGACATCGTAGTGGTGTGGCTGCAAGGGCGGTGCCGTGTCTTTCTCGGGAGTGGCGGGCCGCGCTGTCGGAGCGGGGCGGTCGTCGGGGGCGCGGTACTTGAGGTTCGGCAGGATACCTGCGTCGGCCAGGCGCTGGTTGAGCTGTTCGTAGAGCGGCGCCAGGTGTTGCATCACCTGCTGTTCGAACAGGACATAAAGGATGGTTTTGACGCGCAGCGGAAAAGCGGCCTGCGCCAGGGTCTCGCTATAGGCCCGGACAATGGCCTGGGGGCCGAAGGGGTTGCGGTCCTCGCCGATCTTGCTGCCGTTGTTGAGCAGCGCCAGGCGTTGGCCAAGGGCGAACAGTGGCTGGACGCATTGCGCCTTTACCTGGTTCACCATATTGATGATGAGCAGGGTCTCTTCATATTCGTCGTGTTCGACCAGCGTCAGATGGTCGGCATCCAGCTCTTCATAGGGATCGTCTGCCGGCAACCGGCCTTCGAGGAAGTCGCTCAGCCCCTGAGCGATGCGCTGGTGATAGAAGCGCTCGAGTGCCGGCCGTTCCTTGCGGATTTCCCTCATGGCATCGAAGAACAGCGCCTGGACCTGATTGTTCTCGGCCTTTTCAGCACCCTCGAACAGCGTGTCGTCGACCTGGGAAAAGACATTGCCGAGCAGCTCGGCCAGTCGGTTCATCACCAACTGGCGACAGACTTGCACCAGCTCGCCGAACCGCGGCTGGATCATGCGGCTGGCGATCGACGAGGGCGGAGGAGTGTCCTTGGTGCTCATGGCCTTCCTGTCCGTGATCGGTCCGTTACACCCGCGGTGATCACTCATGTCATTCATGCAGATATAGCAATCCGCCTGCGCCCCTGCAAAGCAGAGAAAAACTTTTTGGATCAGAGTGTTGACAGACGTTTCGATATACGTAAAATGGCGCGCCTCTGATACGGGAATCCGGTGAAACCGGAAGCGTAGAAGGGATTGGAAGGCTCGTCGTTCCGCGATAGCTCAGTCGGTAGAGCAAATGACTGTTAATCATTGGGTCCCTGGTTCGAGTCCAGGTCGCGGAGCCAACTTCCAAGCGGGGTATAGCGCAGTCCGGTAGCGCGCCTGCTTTGGGAGCAGGATGTCGGGAGTTCGAATCTCTCTACCCCGACCAAATTTGGGTCGTTAGCTCAGTCGGTAGAGCAGTTGGCTTTTAACCAATTGGTCGTAGGTTCGAATCCTACACGACCCACCAGTTTCGCAGCGGTTGTACGGTACCAGGAATTTCTGGTCTTGCAGCCGCCAGGAGTGAACCTTGGGCTCGCTCCTTGTGATATGAAATAGCCCGCCTTCCAAGGCGGGCTTTTTCGTTTCCAGGCCAGTGGAATCAGCTATTTGGGCGTAGGGCAGCATGCAGTTGCGGGCAGACCTCACATTCGCCCAGGCTACCGGGATGTTCGATATCCTGCTGGTCACCGGCGGTCCCTCCTTGTCCGACGCCCCGCTGGACCCGAGCCTCATCGAGTAGCTCAGCAAGGCTCCGGCCCATGCGATTACCCACGGCTCCATCTGTACCGGTGCTATCAGGGCGGTCTCTCAGGCAGGCGGCAAGCCCAGGGCAATATCCTGGGTGACTGTGAAGGTGCCATGGGCGCCCCATCCCTTGGCATGCATGCGCCGCTCAGGGATCACTTCGCGGTCGAAGTGAGCCAGTTTCTCGATCAGCCAGATATCCTGCAATAACGCCGGGCCGCGAGGGCCGGCGGTCATTGTGTTGAGGTTGTCCGCTACCGGAGCACCGGTGGCATGGGTCAGGGTAGGCAGCGCGCCGTTGTCGGGTGAGCGTGTGTCGGTCATCTCGATGGCTCCAGGCTTGAAAGGGTGAGCACGGGCACTCGCCCTGATTCGGTCAGGCCGAACCGACGATGAGCGAGCAGATTCGTGGGTAGGAGTTGCTGCGGGGCTTAATCAGCCGATAGCTGCCACTGGAAATGAGAGCCCCTGTTCCGGCGGGCGCTCGAAAGGCGCGGCCGATCGGAACAAAGGGCTGTGGCACCTGGGCTATCAATAGTCCCAGAAGCCGGCGATCCAGCGGAAGGCGTCACCGTTGATGGCTACGCGGCCAACCGAGGGGAAGGGCAGATGGGTGGCGACGAACAGCTCGCCGCTGGCCGCCGCTTCGCGTAGCAGGCGTACCCGCACATGGACTGATTCTTCCGGATTGTGCTCGAAGCCGTTGTGCCATTCCGGGTGGTCGAAGGCCACCGGGAAAAGTGCGTCGCCTGCGAAGGTCAGGCGCTCTCCGGCGGAGTCGACGTAGACGATGCAGTGGCCGGGGGTGTGGCCGCCGGTGAGTTTCGCCACCACGCCTGGCGCCACCTGGTACTCCTCTTCGAAGATGCGCAGGCGGCTCTGGTAGTGGGCCATGAACTCGTTGGCGGTGCGCCGCAGGACGTCCGGCACTGGCTGCGGCATCTCGGTCAGGCTGAAGTCGGGGATCTTCCAGAAGTCGACTTCGGTGGCCGTGACGTGGATGCGCACCTCAGGGCTCAGGCCGTTCTTCACGGTGTCGGTGAGCAGCCCGCCGATGTGGTCCATGTGCATGTGGGTGATCACGATATCGGTGATCGACGACAACTCGATGCCTGCATCCTTCAGGCGCCTGGGGAACTGCCCGGCGCGGGGAAAACCGGGGAACTGGTTGCCCAGGCCGGCGTCGACCAGGATAGTCTGCTCACCGCTGCGCACCACTAACACGTTCAGAGCCCAGTCGAACATGTCCGGACCCAGGTACATCTCCTTGAACCAGGCCGCACGTTCTTCCGGGGTGGCGTTGGTGGACATGGTCTCGGTCGGCAGCGGCAGCACTCCGTCGCTGACCACAAGCACCTCGATCTCGCCCAGGCGCAGGGCATAGCGCGAAGGCACCAGCTCCTGGCTTGGGTTGGCGGCATTGGGCTGGGCGAAGGTATTCAGGTGCATGGTCATGGTGCTTCTCCTGTTGTTTGTCGATCGAGTCCATCAGGCGGAGGGCACTCCCTCCGGGCGAGGGAGTGCGGGAGGCGGTCAGGCCACCGGGATCAGCGGGTCGGCGGCAGCCAGGGCGGTCCGGCGGTCGGCCGCCGGTGGGTAGATCCACACGGTGTTGATCTGCGTCTTGAGCTCCTTGGCCTCGGCTTTCACCAGCTTCAGCTGGCGGTCCCAGCCTTCGGTGTACACGGCGCCCCACGCGCCCAGGTCGAGGCAGGTGACGTACTTGGGCTGGCGGTACTGCAATGGGTCGATCCCGAGCAGGTCGGCGGCGGCGTTGTTGCCGGCGTAGCGGCCAAGGCTGATCGCATGCTGGCAGGACATCGCGGCGAAGTTGCCGAGGTCGTCGGTGGCGGCGTAGGCCACGTCGCCGGCGGCGAACACGTCCGGCAGGCCACGCACCTTGAGGTTGCCGTCCACGTGCAGGCGGCCCTGGCCATCGCGCTGGGCAGTCAGCTGTTCGGTCAGCGGGCTGGCGCGGAAACCCACGGTCCAGATCACCGTGTGGCTCTCGATGTGGCGGCCGTCGTCGAGGGTCACGCCTTGGGCGTCCACGGCGGAGACCGTGGCGCCGGTGATCCACTCGATACCCAGGCTGGCGGAGGCCTCGATGATCGGCGGGCGGATGCCTTCGCCCATCACCGCGCCGATGCGCTCGCCGCGATCGACGATGATCACCCGCACATCCTGGTCGTCACCCAGCACCGCACGCAGGCGGGCCGGCATTTCGGTGGCGGTCTCGATACCGGTGAAACCGCCGCCGCAGACCACCACGGTGTCGCGTGCGCGGCTGGCCGGCTGGTTGCGCAGCGACAGCAGGTGGCTTTCCAGGTGCGCCGCCGACTCGATCTGGTCGACGTCGAAGGCATATTCCTTCAGGCCCGGCACCGGCGGGCGGGACAGCTGGCTGCCGCTTGCCAGCACCAGGCGGTCGTAACTCAGTTCGGCGACGCGGCCGGCATCGTCGCGGTAGCCGACCTTGCGGGCCTGCTCGTCGATGCTTTCAGCGGTGCCCTTGACGAAGCGCACGCCCACCGCGCCGAACAGTTCATCCAGTGGCGCGAACATGCTGTGCACGTCGGGTTCGTAGAAGCGCGGGCGAATGCGTAGTTCAGCCTGCGGCGCCAGCAGGGTGATATCCACATCGTTGCGGCCGTGCATGTCCAGCAGGCGGGCGGCGCTCAGGGTGCTCCACAGTCCACCGAAGCCCGCGCCAATAACCAGAAGTTGCTGTTTCATCATGTGCTCCTGACTCGAATGGATGAATTGCCTTGAAGTAACTGCTTCAAGTTCGGCGTGACGCTGACTGGTTGTCGAAAACTGCGGTTCGCGTTGTTCTATCTGCAGTCGTCCGCTGTGAATCCATGCTAGGGAGGAGAATTTCCAGGCGCACTTCTACATCGGTGTGCGGGAATTACGCATGTGTTGAAGGGAACTATACGAAGGTATCGAAGAGGAGCTGCGCGCAGCACTTTGTCGGGCAGTGACTTGTCGTGCAGTAGGCGCGAACCGTAACTTTCAGAAGTTCGGCTGTTCAGGGTTTCAAGAGCAGGGCGGTCTCGATGCAGTCCAGCAACTGTTCGGCTTCGAACGGCTTGGGCAGGCAGGCGATCACGCCGGGCATGTCCGTGCTGATGCGCGGCCGCTCGCTGGGGTATGCGGTAATGAATATCACCGGAAGGTCCAGGCCACGGGTACGCAGCGTCTCATAGAGCTCCACGCCACACATGTCCGGCATCTGGATATCGGAGATCAGGCAGTTGGCCAGTTCCAGGCCGTCGGAGCCCAGGAATTCGCGGGCTCCGCCATAGGTGCGTGCCAGATAACCGGTGGCGCGCAGCAGGCCTTCCAGCGCGGTGCGAAGGGACTCATCGTCGTCGACTACTGCAATGACAGCCTTATTGCGCATTTGCTTCCTCTGGGGCGCTCGTGGCGGCGCCTGCCGTACTTGCAAGATACGCCATCGAACAAGTCGGAGAAGTATACCTAGGTATAGATGGGCAATGCTTGGGTATGAATATTCCGGTATACAGTCTGATCTCGATGATGTTCGCTGCGATAAGTTTGCCGTAGCAATACCCAGGTATCGGTTCGGATAGCCAACGGATGGTGATATTGCACCCATGTACAACTGACCCCATGGTTACGCCTGAATAATCTGGAGTCACATCGCAAGCCTGGAGAAGTGAGCGGGCACAGCGAAAAGCTGTTCGAATCCAACTTCACCTGGAGGGCGGACCCATGAACAGAAATGATCTGCGACATGCCGATATCAACTTGCTGGTTGTCTTCGAGACCATGATGCGCGAGCGCAACGTGACCCGGGCGGGTGAACGTCTGTTTCTCTGCCAGACCACTGTCAGCAGCGCGCTGAACCGGTTGCGGGCAATGTTCGACGATCCGTTGTTCATTCGCAGCGGGCGGGCGATGGAGCCCACCGCGCGGGCCGAGGAAATCCACGCGCGCCTGGGGCCAGCCCTGGACGGCATTGCCCTGGCCCTGAGCTGCACCCAGGAGTTCGACCCGCGCACCAGCGAAGAGATCTTCCATGTCGGGCTGTGCGACGAAGTCGAATACGTGCTGCTGCCCCGGCTGATGCAGCAGCTTCGCACCGAGGCGCCGAATGTCACGCTCGTCGTGCGGCGGGTGGATGCGTGGCAACTGCCACAACTGTTGGTCGCCGGGGATATCTCCCTGGGGATCGGCCAGGCGCAGGAACTGCCGGCCAGTGCCCATTGCCGCAGCCTGCGCCCGGTACAGCCGATGCTGCTGCGCGCTGATTTGTCGGCGGGACCGGTGAGCCTCGATGAGTTCTGCCGGCGCCCCCATGTGGCGGTGTCCGCGCAGGGCAAGATGATCGACGACATCGATCGTACCCTGGCGCGCCATGACCGGAAGCGCAGGGTGGTGCTGGCGGTGCCGCAGTTCAGTGCCTTGCCGGCGCTGCTGGCCGGCAGCGATATGCTCGCCATCGTGCCCGACTACGTGGCCCAGGTGATGGCGCGGGTAGAAGGACTGCGTGCTGAATACGCGCCGCTGCCGCTGTCGAGCCCGGACCTCTCCATGGCCTGGCGCGGCACCAGCCATGCCGACCCGCGCGAGCGCTGGCTGCGTTCCTGCTTCGCCCGTCACCTGGCCCGGCAGCCGGAGCGTTCGCTGGCGCTGTCCGCGGCCTGAGCGAGGCTGACTCGATGGGTAAGGCTCAGCGGGTGAAGCGGCTGCGATAGTCGCGCGGAGAGATCGTCAGGTGGCGCCGGAAGGTGGTGCGCAGCCGCTCCTCGTCAGCGAAGCCGCAGGCGCGGGCGATCTGCTCGATGTTGCGCGAGGAGTTTTCCAGCAGGCGCTTCGCCGCTTCCAGGCGGAACAGTTCGATGGCCTTGGCCGGCGTGCGCCCGGTGCGTTCCTTGTATACGCGGGAGAAGTTACGCAGGCTCATCTTCGCCTGTTCGGCGAGGCGTTCCACGGTCAGTTCCGGGTCGTCCAGGTTCTCCGCCAGCCACAGGTGCAGCTCATCGAATGCCGAGCTGTCCTGGGTCTGCAATTGCAGCAAGGTGCTGTACTGCGCCTGTCCGCCAGGGCGCTTGAGGTAGACCACCAGTTCGCGCGCCGCCTGCATGCTGACCTCGCGGCCGCAGTCGGCTTCCACCAGCGCCAGTGCCAGGTCTATGCCGGCGGTGACACCCGCGGAGGTCCAGACCGCACCCTGCTGGATGAAGAGCGCATCGGCATCCACCTCCAGGGCCGGGAAGCGCTGTTGCAGGGTGTCACACATGGCCCAGTGGGTCGCGGCGCGGCAGCCGTCGAGCAGCCCGGCCTTGGCCAGTAGGAAGGCGCCGCTGCACACAGACGCCACCCGGCGCACTTTGGGGGCCGCGTGGTTGAGCCAGGCCGCCAGTTCGCTGTGGCTGTCGAGGGTGTCGCAGATGTCCGGAGCGCCGGGGACGACCAGGGTATCGATCTCGGCGAGGTCGAGTTCATGCAGGGCGCTGGTGTCCACCGACAGTCCTTCGACGGTGCTCGTCAGCCCGCCGCGCAGGCTCGCCGTCAGCAGGCGGTAGCCGGGCCGGCCGCTCTGGGCCAGGGCCTTGCCGGCGGCCCAGAACACGGTCTGGGCGCCGCTGAGGTCGAGCAGACCCATCTGCGGGTAGGCGACGAAGGCGATGGTTATCGGCGTCGTCGCGGGGAGCGGGTGAGGGGGAGCAAAGGCGCTTGCCATCGGGGTTCTGCCTGTTCGGGTGGCTGGGTGAAACTGGGGCGACGGCCGGATGCTTCAAGGGGCGCGGGTGTGGCCGATATTCAGGGGTTTCTGTCCTGGCGGCGCTTCGCTCCGTCAGGCTAGCCTTGCTCGCAGCATCGTCATGGCCGACATTCTGAAGACACCGGCCCGGCTCCTATGACCATTGGGCTGGCGTTTTGCCGCGTGCCCCATCATGGACTAGATTTTTTGACCTGCACACCGCGAGTGTCGCGTTCCTCAAGGAGGCAATATGAGCTCGTCGTCGCATTCCAATCCGCCGCACGGCCCGAAGGAGCCGGTGGTCTATGTGGTCGACGACGACGAGTCCATGCGCCTCGCCCTCGATGGTCTGCTGCGTTCCATCGGCTTGCAGGCGCAGACTTTCGATTCCACCCAGGCTTTTCTGTCTTTTCCCCGGAGTGATGCTCCCAGTTGCCTGGTGCTTGACGTGCGCCTGCGCGGCGAGAGCGGCCTGGCGTTCCAGGAGCAGATGGAGAAGAGCGGGGTGCGCATGCCCATCGTGTTCATGACCGGCCACGGCGATATCGCCATGACGGTCAAGGCCATGAAGGCCGGCGCCGTGGATTTTCTCGCCAAGCCTTTCCGCGACCAGGACATGCTCGACGCCGTGGCCAGCGCCCTGGCCCGCGATGGCGAGCGGTTGCAGGCCGAGCAGTCCGGCGCTGCGCTGCGCCAGGCCTTCGAGGCGCTGACCCAGCGGGAGCGCGAGGTATTGCGCTTCGTCGTCGCGGGGCTGATGAACAAGCAGATCGCCGCCGAGCTCAACCTCAGCGAGGTGACCGTGAAGGTGCACCGCGGCCAGGTGATGAAGAAGCTGGCCGCGCGCTCGGTCGCCGACCTGGTGCGCATGGCCGAGGCATTGGGTGTCGAGCCGTTGCAGCGGACGACCTGAGCACCGTCACGCATATCGCATAACAGTCGCTGACCACCGCTCGGGGGCAGCGGAATTCCCGTCAGAGGTTGCCGCGCCGATGGCCAGCAAACAGAAGATCTTGTGGGACGACGGCGAGCGGGTGTTCTGCCGCGCCTACCCATCCGGTGACCGCGGCGCCAGCGTGCTTCTGGTCCGCCCGGCCGCCGAACATCCCTTGCCCGCCACGCTCGAACGGCTGGCCCACGAGTACAGCCTGCGCGACGAACTGCACAGCGCCTGGGCGCTGCGCCCGCAGGCGCTGCATCGCGAGGGCGGACAGACCCGACTGTTGCTCGACGATCCCGGCGGCGAGCCGTTGTCCTGCCTGCTGCGCCAGCCTCTGGAGAGCGAAACCTGCCTGCGCCTGGCCGTGGACATCGCCGTGGCACTGCGCCACCTGCACCAGCGCGGCCTGGTGCACAAGGACCTCAAGCCCAACCACATCCAGGTCAACTGCACCGATGGCCAGGTACGCCTGACCGGGTTCGGTCTGGCCTCGCGGTTGCCGCGCGAGCGCCAGGCCCCCGAGCCGCCGGAGACCATCGCTGGCACCCTGGCCTACATGGCGCCGGAACAGACCGGACGGATGAACCGCTCGATCGACTCGCGCAGCGACCTCTATGCCTTTGGCGTGGTCCTCTACCAGATGCTCACCGGCACGCTGCCATTCACCGCCAGCGACCCGATGGAGTGGGTGCATTGCCACATCGCGCGCAAGCCGCCGCCGCCCGGCGAACGGGTCGCCGGCGTGCCGCCGATGCTCTCGCAGATCGTCCTCAAGCTGCTGGCCAAGACCGCCGAAGAGCGCTACCAGAGCGCCGTCGGCGTGGAGCACGACCTGCGTCGCTGTCTGGACGACTGGCAGCGGGGAGGGCGCATCGAAGCCTTCAGCCTGGACGAGCAGGGGACGCCTGACCGCCTGCTGGTACCCGAGAAGCTCTATGGCCGCGAACTCGAGGTCGAGGTGTTGGTCGAGGCCTTCGCGCGCATCGTCGCCAGCAGCACTCCCGAGCTGGTACTGGTGTCGGGCTATTCCGGGATCGGCAAGTCCTCGGTGGTCAACGAGCTGCACAGACTGCTGGTGCCGCCGCGCGGGTTGTTCGCTTCCGGCAAGTTCGACCAGTACAAGCGCGACATTCCCTACTCGACGCTGGTGCAGGCCTTCCAGGGCCTGGTGCGCACGCTGCTGGGCAAGAACGACGAGCTGCTGGCCGGCTGGCGCAGCGCCCTGCTCGAAGCGCTGGAGCCCAACGCGCGGTTGATCACCGACCTGATTCCCGAACTGCGGCTGATCATCGGCGAGCCGCCGCCGGTGCCGGAACTGGAGCCGCAGCAGGCGCAGCGCCGCTTCCTGCTGGTGCTGCGCCGCTTCATCGGGGTTTTCGCCCGCGCCGAACACCCGCTGGCGCTGTTCCTCGACGACCTGCAATGGCTGGATGCGGCGACCCTCGATCTGCTGGAAGACCTGCTCGCCCATTCGGACCTGCGCCACCTGATGCTGGTGGGCGCCTACCGCGACAACGAGGTGGACGCCAGCCATCCGCTGGCGCTCAAGCTGCAGTCCATCCGCCAGGCCGGCGTGCGCATCGACGAGATCCACCTGGCTCCGCTGGCCCGCGTGCACATCGAGCAACTGATCGCCGAGGCCCTGCGCTGTCCGCCGCCGAGCATCGTGGCGCTGGCCCGGCTGGTACACGACAAGACCGCCGGCAACCCGTTCTTCGTCATCCAGTTCCTCCAGTCGCTGGCCGAGGAGGGGCTGCTGGCCTACGACCACGCGGCCCGGCGCTGGTGCTGGGAGGCGGAGAGGATCCATGCCAAGGGCTACACCGACAACGTCGTCGACCTCATGCTCGGCAAGCTGGCGCGGCTGCCGCTGGACACCCGCCAGGCCCTGCAGCAACTGGCCTGCCTGGGCAACGCGGCGCCGATCGACAGCCTTGCCAGCGTGCTCGGCGTGCCGCCGGCGCGGGTCCAGGCGATGCTCTGGCCGGCGGTGTACCAGGAACTGGTGGAACGCCAGGAGGGCGCCTGTGCCTTCGCCCATGACCGCATCCACGAGGCGGCCTATTCGCTGATTCCCGGGGAGGCCCGCGCCGCGGCACACCTGCGCATCGGTCGCCTGCTGGCCGAGCGGATGCCGCCGGAGCAGCGTGAAGAGGCCATCTTCGAGATCGTCGGCCAGCTCAATCGCGGCGCCGGGCTGATCGAGGCGCGCGCCGAGCGCGAACAACTGGCCGAGTACAACCTGCTCGCCGGGCAGCGCGCCAAGGCCTCCAGCGCCTACGCCTCGGCGCTGACCTACCTGGGCGCCGGGGCTGAACTGCTCGACGACGATTGCCGGGAGCGCCGTCACGAGCTGTGCTTCGCCCTGGAGCTCAACCGCGCCGAGTGCGAATTCCTCACCGGCCAGCTGGCCCGGGCCGATGCGCGCCTCGCCGGCCTGGCCGTGCGCGCCGCCAGCACGGTGGAGCGGGCGGCGGTGGCCTGCCTGCAGATGGATGTGTGCCTGCTGCAGGACCGCAGCGACCAGGCGGTCGCCGTGTGCCTGGACTACCTGCAGACGGTCGGCATCCACTGGACGGCGCACCCCGGCGACGAGCAGGTGCGCGAGGAATACCAGCGGATCTGGGAACGACTGGGCGAGCGCAGCATCGAGCAGCTCATCGACCTGCCGCTGATGGAGGATGCCGCCTCCCTGGCCACCATGGACGCCCTCGGCAAGCTGTTCGCCCCCGCCGTGCAGAGCGACGTCAACCTCGCCAGCCTGACTGTCTGCAAGGCCGTGAGCCTGAGCCTGGAGCGGGGCAACTGCGACGCCTCGTGCATGCTCTATGCGAACGTGGGGCGGGTCGCCGGGCGCCGCTTCGGCGACCACGAGGCCGGCTACCGCTTCGGTCGGCTGGGCTGCGAGCTGGTCGACCGGCGCGGCCTGAAGCGCCATGAAGCGCGGACCTACCTGTGCTTCTCGATGTTCGTGGCGCGCTGGATGCGGCCGGTCGGCGAATGCCGGGAACTGCTGCGTCGGGCCTTCGTCGCGGCCAACCGCGTCGGCGACCTGCCTTACGCCGCCTATGCCGGCAACGGCCATATCTCCGATGTGCTGTTCCTCGGCGAGCCCCTGGCGCGGGTGCATGAGGAGGCCGGGCAAGGCCTGGCCTACGCGCGGAAGGTGCGCTTCGGGCTGGTGGCGGACTTCATCGGCACGCAGCTGGCGCTGATCCGCACCCTCCGCGGGCAGACGCCGGTCTTCGGCTGCTTCGACGACGACGGCTTCGACGAGGCGCGCTTCGAGGCGCACCTGGGCAGCACACCGGACCTGACGCTGGCCGCCTGCAAGTACTGGGTGCGCAAGCTGCAGGCGCGCTACCTGGCAGGCGATTACGCGGTGGCGCTGCAGTGCGCGGCGTGCGCGAAGGCGCTGCTGCGAAGCGTGGAGTCCTTCATAGAGGAGGCCGAGTACCACTTCCACGCAGCGCTGCTCCTGGCGGAGACGGTCGACTCGGACGCGGCCGAGCGGCGCCCCGCCCAACTGCGGGAACTGGCCGGCCATCACGCGCAATTGCAGCAGTGGGCGCGGCAGTGCGCGGAGTCCTTCGCCTGCCGGGTGGCGCTGGTGGGCGCGGAGATCGCCCGCGTCGAGGGCCGGTTGGTCGAGGCGGAGCTGCTCTACGAGGAGGCCATCGGCCAGGCGCGGGACAACGGCTTCGTGCAGATCGAAGCGCTGGCCAGTGAGCTGGCGGGGCGCTTCTACGGCGCCCGCGGCCTGGCCAGGATCTCCCGCGTGTACCTGCAGGACGCCCGCTACGGCTACCTGCGCTGGGGAGCCGAGGGCAAGGTGCGTCAACTTGAGGGGCGCCATCGCCACCTGCGCAGCGAGGAGCCGGCGCCCGGTCCGACCGCGACCATCGCCGCCCCGGTGGAGCACCTGGACCTGGCCACCGTGCTCAAGGTGTCCCAGGCCGCCTCGGAGGCGATCGTGCTGGACAAGCTGATCGACAGGGTGATGCGCACGGCCATCGAACAGGCTGGCGCCGAGCGCGGGGTGCTGGTCCTGAGCGAGGCGGGCGAACCGCGCATCGCGGCGCAGGCGACGGTCGGCGGCGCGACGCTGTTGTGCAACGAGCCCGTCAGTGCGGTCGGCCTGGCCGAAACGCTGCTCTACCAGGTGCTGCGCACCGGCGAGAGCCTGTGCCTGGACGATGCCATGTCCGAGCCGGCGTTCGCCGTCGACCCTTATGTCCGTCAGCACGGTGTGCGCTCGGTCCTGTGCATGCCGCTGGCGAACCAGGCCAGGCTCAGCGGCGCGCTGTACCTGGAGAACAACCTCTCGGCCGGCGTGTTCAGCCCCGCCCGGATCGCCGTGCTGCGACTGCTGGCCTCGCAGGCGGCGATCTCGCTGGAGAACGCGCGGCTGTACCGCGACCTCGCCGCGCGCGAGGCGAAGATCCGCCGGCTGGTGGACTCCAACATCATCGGCATCGTGCTCTGGAGCGCCGAGGGCCGGATCCTCGAGGCCAACGACGCCTTCCTGCGCATGCTCGGCTACCAGCGCGGGGAGCTGCCCGCCGGTTGCGTGCACTGGCAGGACCTGACCCCGCCCGAGCAGCACGCGCAGAGCCGGGAGACCCTGGCCACGGCCGTGCGCAGCGGCTGCACGCGCCCCCTGGAGAAGGAGTACATCCGCAAGGACGGCAGCCGGGTGCCGGTGATCGTCGGCCTTGCCGGCTTCGAAGGTGGCCAGCGCGAAGGCGTGGCCTTCGTCCTCGACCTGAGCGAACGCAAACAGGCCGAGGAACAGGTGCGCGAGAGCGAGCGGCGATACCGCGAAGTGCAGGCCGAGCTGGCCCACGCCAACCGCGTGGCGACCATGGGCCAACTGGCGGCTTCCATCGCCCACGAGGTGAACCAGCCGATCGCCGCCACCGTGACCAACGCCAATGCCGCACTGCGCTGGCTGGGGGCGCAGCCGCCGGAACTGGGCGAGGTCAGCCAGGTGCTGGGACGCATCATCCGGGACGCCAACCGCGCTTCCGAGGTGTTGGGGCGCATACGCCAACTGATCCGCAAGGCCCCGCCGCAAAAGCAGGCGGTGGATCTCAACGGGGCGATCCGGGAGATCATCGAGTTCACCCGCGCCGAAGCCGCCAAGGGCGGCGCGCTGGTCCGTACCCGGTTCGCCGAGGGCCTTCCGGAAGTCGAGGGAGACCGGGTCGAACTGCAGCAGGTGATGCTCAACCTGATCATCAATGCGCTCGAAGCAATGGGCAGCGTATCCGCCGGCGAACGCCAACTGCTGGTCAGCACTGAGCGCGAGGCGGATGGCGTGCGGGTGAGGGTGGGCGACAGCGGACCGGGCTTCGCCGAAGGCAATGCCGAGCTGCTTTTCACGCCGTTCTACAGCACCAAGGCCAGTGGCCTGGGCATGGGCCTGTCGATCTGCCGCTCGATCATCGACAGTCATGGCGGCCGCCTGTGGGCCTGCGCCAACCAGCCGCGTGGGGCGGTGGTGCAGTTCATCCTGCCGGCGCTTCCTGCGCGAGCAACTGAAGCCGGAGGGGCTTGACCTTGACGCTAGCGTCAAGCCCCTAGAGTTCCGTCCATCGGAGGTAGACATGCAAATCGGAGAGCTGGCATCGCGTGCCGGTGTGAGTACGCGCGCACTTCGCCATTACGAGTCGCGGCAACTGATCGAGTCATCGCGCCTGGACAACGGCTATCGCGATTACTCCTCATCCATGCTGCAACGCGTGCTGTGGATCCGCGAGCTGCTCGACTGCGGCTTCAGTACCCGGCAGATCCACGGCCTGTTGCAGTACCTCGAGGAGGAAGAAGACAGCGAGGGTTTTCTCGCCTGCCTGCAGCAGCACCTGGAAAAGCTGGTCGCCCTGGATGCGCTCCAGGCCGAGCTGGCCGGGCGCCGCGAGCGTCTGGCCCAGAAGATCGAACGCTACCTGCCACTGCGGGCAGGCCTGGCGCGCGTACCTGATTTGCAGTCTCTCGAACGAGCTCATTGGCAAGCCACGTTGGAGACATGATGGGAAAGCTGAGCAACAAGGTCGCGCTGGTCACCGGCGGCAACAGCGGTATCGGCCTGGCCACCGCGCAACGATTCGCGCAGGAAGGGGCAGAGGTGGTCATCACCGGACGCCGCCGGCAGGTGGTGGAGGAGGCGGTTGGGCTGATCGGTGCGAACGCCATTGGCATCTGCGCCGATGCCGGCCGGCTGGAGGACCTCGATGCGCTGTACCGGCAGGTTGGCGAGCGTTTCGGGCGGCTCGACGTGCTGGTCGCCAACGCCGGCATCATCCGGCCCGCGCCCGGCGATCAGGTCGATGAAAGGCAGTTCGACGAACAGTTCGACGTCAACGTCAAAGGTGTTTTCTACACCATTCAAAAAGCGTTGCCGCTGCTGCGCGATGGCGCGTCCATCGTGCTGGTATCGTCCATTGCCCACCTGAAGGCGCTGGAGGCCCATGTGGTCTATGCCGCCACCAAGGCGGCGGTTCGCTCCTTCGCGCGCAGCTGGGCCGCCGAACTCAAGCACAGGAACATTCGCGTCAATTGCCTGAGCCCCGGTCCCGTGCTCACGCCGATCATCGGCAAGATGGGCATCGGCGAGGCGCAGTTCGATGCGTTCGAAAAGCAGTTGGCGCAGCTGATTCCCCTCGGCCGGCTCGGCCGCCCGGAGGAGCTGGCGAATGCCGCGCTGTTCCTGGCTTCGGACGACAGCAGTTTCATCACCGGAGTCGACCTCTGCGTCGACGGCGGGCTGTCCCAGCTCTGACAGCGAACGGACCCGGAGCCTCGGGCTCCGGGTCCGTTCACCGTGCCCGAGGCCAGTCGATCAGTCCTTGATGAAGGCCAGCAGGTCGGCGTTGATGGTGTCGGCGTGGGTGGTGCACATGCCGTGGGGCAGGCCGGGATAGGTCTTCAGCGTGCCGTGCCGCAGCAGTTTGATGGAGAGGCGCGCCGAGTCGTCGATGGGGACGATCTGGTCGTCTTCCCCGTGCAGCACCAGGGTCGGTACGGCGATCTGCTTCAGGTCTTCGGTAAAGTCGGTTTCCGAGAAGGCCGCAATACAGTCGTAATGGGCCTTGGCGCCGCCGTTCATGCCTTGGCGCCACCAGTTGTCGATCACCGCTTCGGAGACCTTGGCGCCCGGACGGTTGAAACCATAGAAGGGACCCGCTGCCACCTCGCGGTAGAAGTTCGAACGACTGGCGGCGAGTGCTTCGCGGAAGCCATCGAACACCTTCAGTGGCAGGCCGCCAGGGTTCTTCTCGGTTTGCAGCATGATCGGCGGGACGGCGCCGATCAGCACCGCCTTGGCGACGCGGCCGGCACCATGACGTGCGACGTAACGGGCGACCTCGCCGCCACCGGTGGAGTGACCGATGTGCACGGCGTTCTTCAGGTCCAGGTGCGCCGCCAGTTCAGCCAGGTCGGCGGCATAGGTATCCATGTCATTGCCTTGCGCCGTCTGTGTGGAGCGGCCGTGGCCACGACGGTCATGGGCGATCACGCGGTAGCCTCTGGCGAGGAAGAACAGCATCTGGTTATCCCAGTCATCCCCCGAGAGCGGCCAACCGTGGTGGAACACGATGGGCTGGCCGCTGCCCCAATCCTTGTAGAACAGCTGGGTGCCGTCGCGCAGGGTGAGATAGCCCGACCCTTGCTCCTTGCGGCGTGCACCCGTTGGGGGCGGGGCCAGGGCGGCGCTCGCCTGGCCCGCCAGCATGGGGACGGCCACCGCCAGAGTGGCGGCGGCTACGCCAGCGCTCATCAGGGCGCGGCGGGTGGTTCCTTGGGTCTCGTCGGTCATGGTGGATGCTCTCGTCAGGGTACCGCTCGCACGGCGAGTGGGGGCTGGTCCAATCCGCGCTCGAAGCGACTCTGCGGTCGCTGCGAAGGCCGGATTGCCGGTAGGCAAACCCTATTCGGTTGCTGGCGGCTCTCACCATCGTCCATAGGTATCGCGCCACCATACCTAGGTTTCGCGGAGGAGCGCCCCGGGACTGGGGGACTTATGCGATCTCATCGATCTACTGAGCGTAAGACCCGCTGCTGGAAAGGATGCGACGCTACTTTGCTCTACTTGCCGAACGCTACGCGGAAGAGAGCGTCTGCTACCGGCCTTGGCTGCGTAAGAACTTGGCCAGTCCTCTCGTTATCCTGCCATCGGCAGTTATGGCGGAGGCAGTCCATGCAGCGTTTCGTCCGGGGCGAGTGTCGAGGTCAAACCTCGACTTTGCCGGGGGATATTGACTGCACAGCTGCCGTTGCGCGGGGGCTTCGCCGATAGCGGACCACTGGGCGTAATCGAATACGCCCAGTTGCAGCCTGGTTACTGCAAGGTATAGCCGTTATCGACTACCAGGTCCTGACCATAGATTCCGCGCGATGCCGACGACAAGAGGAAGAGGATACTGTCGGCCACGGCATCCGGCTCCAGGAATGCTCCGCCGAGTAGCCGCCGGTTAACGCCGGTGGCGACTTCTGCCAACTGATCGTCGGGTAACCCCAGGGTGGACCAGATTGGCGTCGCCGTAGGCCCGGGCGACACAAGGTTGATCCGAACCCCCTGGCATGCCATCTCCACGGCCAAGGTTCGCACCTGGGCCTTCAGCGCGCTCTTGGAGGCTATATATGCAGCCAGACCAGGGAAGCTCAGTGCGGACAGGAATGTTCCGATGAATACCACTGAGGCTGATTTGGCAAACTGCTCGCGCAGCACGGCCAGGGTGTTCAGCGCACCAGCGCCATTGACCGCCCACTGCCGATCGAATGCCGTGACATCCAGCCCATCCGCAAGCTGAGCGATGCCCGCATTCGGTAGTAGACAGTCGATCTCTCCGTGCTGGCGTGCGCACTCGGCGAGGGCATCGAGATCGGCGCTACAGGTGACATCGCCCTGGAGCCATATCAGCCTGTCGCCATGCGTCAATTGCAACTCTTCCAATTCACCGAGGTGACGGCTCATTGTCAGCACCTTGGCTCCGCGACCCAACAGTGCCCGTGTCGCGGCCAGACCTATGCCGGAGCTAGCGCCCGTCACCACCGCGAAGCAGTTTGCGAATACGTCTGTCATTGTGTCCCCCTGCATTGTGTCCTCCTGATTGAATGGTGGGCTTGCCGCTCTCTGCTTGGCAATGTTGCCCATCCACGTCTTATCAGTAATCGTGCCAATTATTTTTGTGTTTAAAATCAATAAGTTATTATTTTTATATGGTCATTATGACTCTGATTTGTATTGGTCAAATTGACACTTGATGAGTCGTAATGACAGCGAGTTCGTTGTGGCAGGCTGGACTCGCCCCTATCAACCGGACCATCCGTTTGCATTCGACCTGACAGGTCATTGTGTCGACGGCCGAGGGCGTCTCGCAGAGGCTCGCCAGCGAGGGCCGCAGCGTCAGCCAGCGCGCGCCCCGAGCATGGCCGCGCGCTGGCTGATCCCGCGCCTGAGCGAGTTCTACCAGCTGGTGCGGGTGCATGACGGGAGCATCAACACCGGTGCACGCTGCGCCCTGGTCTATCCGGCGCGGAACATGGGCTTCTCTCGTTGAGCGGATCAGGAGACATCCCCGGCATGCCCACTTCGCTGCTTACGACCGGGCGGCGTGTCCCTGCGATGGGCGAGCATGCCGGTACGCTCGTCATAATTTGAACCAGTTTGTCGCTTGCAAAAGTTTCGATGCGTCGATGTGTCGCAGGCTGCGCAGGGCGTTTCAACAACTTTCGGAAAGGTTCTTGATCGCCGTCATGGCAAGGTCTTTGCCGGATGCTTAGGGGTGGCTTCCCGCTTTCTTGCCACCGCGCTGAAACCCGCATGATTCATGGAATTGACACATATCTGTGGCAGGTGTGGGCCGGCTGCTGACTGGGAATAATATCCTTTCAAATCTTGCGTGAATTGTTCGTTTCGTGAGCGATTCGGGGCGAGACTGTTTCTCGAATTGAGAAAATATCTTGTTAAAAATGAAAGGTCGGGGCCTTGAAAGGCATTTCTGAAATGCTTTGTAATACCTGCCGTCCATTTCCTACCCCCAAATCGCTGAGTCGCACTGACGCAGATCATGGCCAGTGTTCATCCTTTGGTGCAGCGGCATAACAACAGGGGGCTGCCATCGGTGGGCTCCTGTCATAAGACGAGTCGGGCAATCCGCTCGTGCATCCGGTGTGCGACGCGCGCGTTCTCACGAGCCGCCAGTCCAGACACCACACGCTGAATAACACGGAACGAATCAGCTGACGAAATCGGTTTCGCATCGCGAAGACCGGGCGGCCTCTCTTTGCCTGGAATCCGTGCGGCCGCGTTCGTGAATCCATGACAGCCCTGGCAGGCGGCTTGGAAAAGTCGCGGGTAACGAGTCGTCGAGCAGTGCATGGCGAGGATTCGTGGGCGGTGAAGCGATTTTCATCCACTAAGGCCGCAAGATGAAAAAAGAGCAGTACACAGGAATTTTGAAGAGACTTGCGTGGCTGCCGATGCTGATGCTCGGCGGTTGCAACATGGCGCTGTTCGACCCGAAAGGGCAGGTCGGCGCCGACGAGAAGTCCCTGATCATCACGGCAACCCTGCTGATGCTGATCGTGGTGGTGCCGGTCATCCTGATGACCTTCGCGTTCGCCTGGAAATACCGGGCTTCGAACACCAAGG
The DNA here is from genome assembly GCF_000349845.1 of Pseudomonas sp. ATCC 13867. Classification (NCBI taxonomy): domain Bacteria; kingdom Pseudomonadati; phylum Pseudomonadota; class Gammaproteobacteria; order Pseudomonadales; family Pseudomonadaceae; genus Pseudomonas; species Pseudomonas sp. ATCC 13867. Next base: position 1,059,921 of record NC_020829.1, read on the forward strand.
CCACCTACATGCCGGACTGGTCTCACTCGACCAGGATCGAGCTGGTGGTCTGGCTGGTTCCCTGCCTGATCATCGCCGTGCTCGGCTGGATCACCTGGGAGAGCACCCACAAGCTGGACCCGTACCGTCCGCTGGACTCCGAGGTCAAGCCGGTGACCATCCAGGCCATCTCGCTGGACTGGAAGTGGCTGTTCATCTACCCGGAACAGGGTATCGCCACCGTCAACGAAATCGCCTTCCCGAAAGACACCCCGGTGAACTTCCAGATCACCTCGGATTCGGTGATGAACTCCTTCTTCATTCCGCAGCTGGGCAGCCAGATCTACTCCATGGCCGGAATGATGACCAAGCTGCACCTGATCGCCAACGAAGAAGGCGTGTTCGACGGCATCTCCGCGAACTACAGCGGCGGTGGCTTCTCGGGCATGAAGTTCAAGGCCATCTCCACCTCCGAGCAGGGCTTCCAGGAGTGGGTCGCGAAGGTCAAGGCCTCGCAGCAGACCCTGAACCTGGAGCAGTACCCGGAGCTGGTCAAGCCGACCGAGAACGTCCCGGCGACCTACTTCGCAACCGTCAGCCCCGAGCTGTTCTCCCACGTGCTGAACAAGTGGGAACACGCTGGCCACGCGATGGCCAAGGCCCACGAGGCCAAAGAACAGGCCGAGAAGGGCGAGCACGGCGAAGCAGCGCATGACGAGACCGCCATGGCGGGCCACGACATGAGCAACATGCAAGGCATGCCTGGCATGCAAACGAATCCGAGCCAGGAGTAAGCGCAGATGTTCGGGAAACTGACACTGTCGGCCGTGCCGTATCACGAGCCGATCATCGTCATCACGCTGGCCGTCGTCGCCCTGTTGGGCCTCGGTGTGTTCGGCGCGATCACCTACTACCGCAAGTGGACCTACCTGTGGACCGAATGGCTGACGTCCATCGACCACAAGAAGATCGGCGTGATGTACATCATCGTCGCGCTGATCATGCTCCTGCGCGGCTTCGCCGACGCCATCATGATGCGCGGCCAGCTCGCGCTGGCTGAAGGCGCCAACCACGGCTACCTGCCGCCGGAACACTACGACCAGATCTTCACCGCGCACGGCGTGATCATGATCATCTTCATGGCCATGCCCTTCATGACCGGTCTGATGAACCTGGCCGTGCCGCTGCAGATCGGCGCACGCGACGTGGCGTTCCCCTTCCTGAACTCCCTGAGCTTCTGGCTGCTGGTCGTCAGCGCCATGCTGGTGAACGTCTCCCTGGGCCTGGGTGAGTTCGCCCGTACCGGCTGGGTCGCCTACCCGCCGCTGTCCGAGCTGGCCTACAGTCCGGGCGTGGGTGTGGACTACTACATCTGGGCGCTACAGATATCGGGCATGGGCACCTTGCTCACGGGCATCAACTTCCTGGTGACCGTGTTCAAGATGCGCACCCCCGGCATGAAGCTGATGCAGATGCCGATCTTCACCTGGACCTGCACCTTCGCCAACATCCTGATCGTTGCGTCGTTCCCGATCCTGACCGCGGCCCTGGGCCTGCTGTCGCTGGACCGCTACTTCGACATGCACTTCTTCACCAACGAGCTGGGCGGCAACGCCATGATGTACATCAACCTCTTCTGGGCCTGGGGCCATCCTGAGGTGTACATCCTGATCCTGCCGGCTTTCGGTATCTTCTCCGAAGTCACCGCGACCTTCGCTGGCAAGAAAATGTTCGGCTACACCTCGATGGTGTGGGCGAGCGCCGCGATCACCTTCCTCGGCTTCACCGTTTGGCTGCACCACTTCTTCACCATGGGCTCGGGTGGCGACGTCAATGGCTTCTTCGGCGTGGCGACCATGCTGATCTCCATCCCCACCGGGGTGAAGCTGTTCAACTGGCTGTTCACCATCTACCGTGGCCGCCTGCGCTTCGACACCCCGATCCTGTGGACCCTGGGCTTCATCGTCACCTTCACCATCGGTGGCATGACCGGCGTTCTGCTGGCCATTCCGGGTGCTGACTACCTGCTGCACAACAGCCTGTTCCTGATCGCTCACTTCCACAACACCATCATCGGTGGTGCGGTGTTCGGCTACCTGGCCGGCTTCGTCTTCTGGTTCCCGAAAGCCTTCGGCTTCAAGCTGGACGAGAAGTGGGGCAAGCGTTCGTTCTGGTGCTGGCTGGTCGGCTTCTACATGGCCTTCATGCCGCTGTACGTCCTCGGCTTCATGGGCATGACCCGTCGCCTGAACCACTACGAAAACCCGATGTGGCAGCCGTACATGGTGGTGGCGTTCTGCGGCGCCGTGCTGATCTTCTTCGGTATCGCCTGCCAACTGATCCAGCTGCTGGTGTCGATCAGGAACCGCAAGCAACTGGCCGATGTGACCGGCGACCCGTGGGGCGGCCGTACCCTGGAGTGGTCCACTTCCTCGCCGCCGCCGTACTACAACTTCGCCGAGCTGCCGCACGTCAACGACGTCGACGCGTTCCACGAGATGAAGCAGACCGGTACCGCGTACCGCAAGCTGCCGGCCTACGCGCCGATCCACATGCCGAAGAACACCGCCGCTGGCTTCTCCATCGCCGTGTTCGCCTTCCTCTTCGGCTTCGCCGCCATCTGGCACATCTGGTGGCTGGTGGGCGTTGGCTTCGTCGGCATGATCGCCTCGGTCATCGTGCGCAGCTACGTCACCGACCTGGACTACTACGTCCAGCCGGATGAGATCGAGCGCATCGAAAACGCCAACTTCCAGAAACTCGCCACTGCGCAGGTATAAACCATGTCCACGGCAGTACTGAATCAACACCTGGTCGATACGCACGAAGCGGCGCATGACCACGACCACGCCCACGATAGCGGCGGCATGACGGTCTTCGGCTTCTGGCTGTACCTGATGACCGACTGCATCCTGTTCGCGAGCGTCTTCGCCACCTACGCCGTGCTGGTCAACCACACGGCCGGCGGCCCGAGCGGCAAGGACATCTTCGAACTGCCCTATGTGGCCGTCGAAACCGCGATCCTGCTGATCTCCTCCTGCACCTATGGCCTGGCCATGCTGGCTGCGCACAAGGGCGCCAAGGGCAAGGCCATCGCCTGGCTGGGCGTGACCTTCCTCTGCGGCGCCGCGTTCATCGGTATGGAACTCAACGAGTTCCATCACCTGATCGTCGAAGGCTTCGGCCCGAGCCGCAGCGCCTTCCTGTCGTCCTTCTTCACCCTGGTCGGCATGCATGGCCTGCACGTAAGTGCCGGCCTGCTGTGGATGCTGGTGCTGATGGCGCAGATCGGCACCCGCGGCCTGACCGCGCAGAACAACACCCGCATGATGTGCCTGAGCCTGTTCTGGCACTTCCTGGACATCGTCTGGATCTGCGTATTCACCGTCGTCTACCTGATGGGGGCCCTGTAATGACCGCTGCTGCACATCATCACGACTCCCACGGTGCCGGCCACGACAACCACGGCGCCGGTCACGGCAGCCTGGGTTCGTACGCCATCGGCTTCGTGCTCTCGGTGATCCTGACCGCGATCCCGTTCTACATGGTCATCGACGGTGGCTTCTCGCGTCACGCCACCCTGCTGACCATGGTGATTCTGGGTCTGGTTCAGGTCGTCGTGCACCTGATCTGCTTCCTGCACATGAACTTCAGCTCCGAAGGCCGCTGGAACGTCATGGCATTTATCTTCACCGCCATCATCATCCTGTTGGTGGTCGGTCTGTCGCTGTGGATCATCTACACCGCAGACACCCTGATGATGCCGATGCCCTGAGGGCCGATGCCGTGAAACTCAAGCGTTATCTGCTGGTCGCCAAGCCGGGCATCATCTTCGGAAACCTGATCGCGGTGGCGGGGGGATACTTCCTCGCCGCCCGCGGCAGCGTTGACCCGATGCTGCTGCTGGCCACCGTGATCGGCCTGTCCCTGGTCGTTGCCAGTGGTTGCGTGTTCAACAACTGCATCGACCGCGACATCGATCGCTTCATGGAGCGTACCCGCAGCCGTGTCACCGTGACCGGGCAGATCTCGCTCACGGCGGCCCTGGCCCATGGCCTGGTGCTGGGCGTGGCGGGCTTCGGCCTGCTGATGTGGAAGACCAACGTGCAGGCGACCCTGCTCGCCGCGTTCGGCTTCTTCGTCTACGTCGTGCTCTACAGCCTCTGGCTCAAGCGCAGCTCGGTCTACGGCACGCTGGTCGGCAGTCTCTCCGGAGCCATGCCGCCGGTGGTGGGCTATTGCGCCGCCAGCGGTCAGTTCGACATGGGCGCGGCGGTGCTGCTGCTGATCTTCTGCCTCTGGCAGATGCCGCACAGCTACGCCATCGCGATCTTCCGCCTCAACGACTACCGCGCTGCCGGGATTCCCGTGCTGCCGGTGGAGCGCGGCATCGAAGCGACCAAGAAGCAGATCCTCTACTACGTCGTGGCCTTCGGTCTGGCGACCCTGCTGCTGACCGTGACCGGCTTCGCCGGCTACGGTTACCTGGTGGTGGCGCTGGCCGTCAGCGCCTGGTGGCTGTTCATCGCGGTGAAAGGCTTCAGTGCCGAAGACGACCGCCGCTGGGCCCGCCAGTTGTTCGCCTTCTCCATCATCGCGATCAGCGTGCTGAGCCTGATGATGTCCATCGACTTCCAGGCCATCCCGGCCCCGTCGATGCTGGCGGCGCTGTAAGGCTGCTGTGCTTGTCTAGTCCTGAAATAGGTTTACACCTCTGAGGGTTGGCACCAGACCTCAAAAACGCCCGATGCATTGCATCGGGCGTTTTGTATTTCAGAGCGTGGTGGGGACGCTCCCGGTTATAGATATCGACGGCCTCGTGCACCATTCGACGCGCCTGGGCCAGGTCTGCCGGGGGCTGTATCAGTAGCTCATTCTTCAGGATGCCGTTGACCCGTTCGGCCAGCGCATTCTGGTAGCAGTCATAACCATCGGTCATCGAGCAGGTGATGCCGTGTCGTGCATGCAGGCGCTGGTAATGCGCAGAGCAGTACTGGATACCGCGGTCCGAGTGATGCACCAGGGCATGCCGCGTCCTGCGTCGCTGTAACGCCAGGCTGAACGCGCGGGCCACCGACTCGGCATGCAGGCTGTCATGGACATGGTGACCGACGATCTTGCGCGAATAGGCGTCGGTGACCAGGCTCAGATACAGCGGGCCGCTCAGGCTTGGCAGGTAGGTGATATCGGCCACCCAGACGCGCTCCGGAGCGCTGGGCAACACCTGTTGCGGGCCAGGCTTGAGCAGATTGGGGTGGCGGTAGAAGCGGTGAAAGCTGTGAGTGGTCTTGTGGTACGCCCGCTTGGGCGCAACCAGTAGGCGCTGCTCCGCCAGGACGCGAAACAAGCGATCCCGCCCCACGCGAAGCTCTGCGCGGGCCTGTTCCTGAAGCAGAAAATGCAGCTTGCGCGTGCCCAGCCGAGGCTGACGCATCCGCACCTCCCGGACAAACTGAACAATCTGTCGATCCTGCTGGGAGCGCCGATCCGCCGCGCGGTTGCGCTGGTAATAGGCCTGGCGACTGACGCCCAGAAACTGGCAAGCCCTGCTAATGCTCAGCCCTTGGACTTGCCTTTGCGTGAGGACTTGCCGGGACGCTTTTTTACGATGGAGACGCCGTAGTCATTCTTCAGGACATCCACCACCGCCTCGAAGAACTGAGCCTTTTGGCTCATGACCTCAAGCTGCTGCTCAAGCTCCTTGATTCGCTGCTCCGGCGTCAGCGGTGTTTTCTCATCAGTCATCGAACCCCTCCGACTAGAGCGAATGGATGCGCCCTGGCTCCAGTTCTGTCGGCCGTGCTTGCGTAGCCACACCAACACCGTCGAGCGCCCCTGGATACCGTAGCGGGCCTGGGCCTGCTTGTAACTCATTTCGCCTTTTTCGACCTGCTCGACCACCGCCAGTTTAAAAGCCAGCGTGTAATCACGCTGACTACGACGCACACCTTCTGCCATCGGAGTTCTCCTGAAAATAAGGGCGAAGGTGTAAACCTTATTCAGGACGGGACAGCTGCAACGAAAAAGCCGCCCTTCGGGGCGGCTTTTTTGTGCCTGGCATTCCAGGCAACGTGCGGTTGTAGGAGCGAGCTTGCTCGCGAACCGCCCGAGCGTAGGAGCGGCCGGGAAGAGCGTTCGCGAGCAAGCTCGCTCCTACAGGGGGCACCACCGAACGGTATTAGGTGGTACGTAGGATGGGGTCAAGCCTCAGTGCAGCTTCAAGCGCGGCTCCGTACTGCGCCCGATGCGGTCCGCAATCATCAGCAGCGCCGTGCGGAACGGTCCGTACAGCGCCATCTGGTGCATGCGGTACAGCGACACGTAGAACATCCGCGCCAGCCAGCCCTCGAGCTTCACGCTGCCCATCAGGTTACCCATCAGGTTACCTACCGCGCTGAAACGCGACAGCGAGATCAGCGAGCCGTAGTCGGTGTAGCGGTACTCCGGCAGCGGCTTGCCGTCCAGGCGCGCGACGATGGCCTTGGCCAGCAGCGAAGCCTGCTGGTGCGCAGCCTGGGCGCGCGGCGGCACGCTGCGTTCGCTGCCATCGCCCATCGGGCAGGCGGCACAGTCGCCGAAGGCGAAGATGTTGTCGTCGCGGGTGGTCTGCAGGGTAGGGCGGACCACCAGTTGGTTGATGCGGTTGGTCTCCAGCCCGTCGATGTCCTTGAGCAGGCTCGGCGCGCGGATGCCCGCCGCCCAGACCTTAAGGCTCGCCGGAATGAACTCGCCCACCGCCGTGCGCAGGCCTTCTACAGTCACTTCCTGCACCGCCGAACCGGTGAGCACGCGCACGCCGAGTTTCTCCAGCGTCTGATGCACCGGGCGGCTGATGCGCTCGGGCAATGCCGGCAGTACGCGCGGGCCGGCCTCGATCAGGGTGATGCGCATGTTCTGCGGCTGGATGCCGGTCAGGCCGTAGGCCGCCAGCTCCTGCGCGGCGTGGTGCAGCTCGGCGGACAGCTCGACGCCCGTAGCACCCGCGCCGACGATGGCGACGCTGATCTGGTCGTCCTTGTCCTGCCCGGCGTGGGCGCGCAGGTAGTGGGTCAGCAACTGCTTGTGGAAGCGCTCGGCCTGCTCGCGGGTGTCCAGGAAGATGCAGTGGTCCGCGGCGCCCTGGGTGCCGAAGTCATTGGTGGTGCTGCCGACTGCCAGGACCAGGGTGTCGTACTCCAGAGCGCGCGCCGGCACCAGTTCCTCGCCCTGCTCGTCCAGCGTCGCGGCGAGCTGGATGCGCTGGCTCGCGCGGTCCAGGCCAATCAGGCGGCCGAGCTGGAATTCGAAGTGGTTCCATTTCGCCTGGGCGACGTAGTTCAGCTCATCCTCGGAGGAGTTGAGCGAGCCGGCGGCGACTTCGTGCAGCAGGGGTTTCCAGATGTGGGTGAGGTTGGCGTCGACGAGCGTAATGCGCGCGCGGCCCTTTTTACCCAGGGTGCGGCCGAGACGGGTCGCGAGCTCCAGCCCGCCGGCGCCGCCGCCGACGATCACGATACGATGGGACATGTTGCATTCTCATAGCTTAAGGAATCCTGTATCGGCCCGTGGCGGCACGGCGCTCACGCAAGGTAGGCCAGGAGGCGGCTCAGCAGGCCCAGGGCGATAACGACCCCCAGTAGCGCGCTCATCATCAGCCAGGGCTTGAACGGCTGGCGTTCGACCTGGTGGACGGGGGAACTGAGGTACTGATCGACCTTCTGCTGGTCTTCGGGGCTCAGGCGACTGGGCATGGGCGGCCTCCGTTTATAATGTCGAGCATTCTAGTAGGGCTTGGACGGCCCCTCAATGCACTCGGGACATCAGAGCCCCATGCCCATGTCGAACAGCACCGTGCGGCCAAGGCTGCCGCGCAGGAAATCCGGGGCATCGGTATGGGCGAACAGCACCCGGGCAAAGGTGGGGCCAACGATCGACAGCGAACGCCAGCCCTGGCGCAGGTATTCCGTGGGTGGCGGAAAAGGGGTGTTGAAGTCCGCCGTCTCGCGCTTGAGGCTGACGAAGGCGAGCAGGTCCAGATCGCTCAGGTCGATGCCGCGCTCGCTGTAGTTGTGCGCCTTCTTGCGCAGCGTCGGCGCCAGGCGTGCCTGCAGGTCTGCGCAGGGGATCCGCCGTGGACGCTGCTCGCGCCGAATCAACTGGTTGAGGCTCTGCGCCATGCGCCGGCGCAGCAGCTCCTCGCGCCATTCCTCGTTGAGCCGGCGGCCCTGATCGAGCACGAAGAACACCTCGAAGCTGGCATCGCGGAACAGCACGTCCGGCGGCTGTTGCGTCGGCTCGATGAAGTCTTCCTGGCGATACGGCACCTTCAGCGCCTGCAGCAGACGCTGGCAGGCCCAGCACTCCCGCTCCCACTTGCGGGCATTGGAGAGAAGGTCGTTGGCTTGTTCCGCCTGGCGGGTCAGCAGGCGCAGGTAGTCGGACTCATTCATGCCTTCAGCATAGTTGCTACGCATCGAGAGGGCTTCAGCCAGTCGACGGGGCGGCGATGGGACGGGTGCCCGGTGTAGACTGTCGCGAGCCATGACACCGAGGTTGCAGATGCTGCTTCGCTCCGCCGTTCCCGACGATCACGCCGCCCTGCACGCCCTGTGGGAGCGCACGCCGGGCATCCAGTTGCGCCGTGACGACGACTACGAACCTTTCGCCGCCTACCTGCGGCGTAATCCCGGCCTGAGCCTGGTGCTGGAGGACGGGGGCCAGGTGATCGGCAGCCTGTTGGCCGGCCATGACGGGCGCCGGGGTTATCTCCAGCATCTGGCGGTCGACGAGGCTTTCCGTGGGCGGGGGCTGGCGCGGGCGCTGCTCGACGAAGCCTTGGCCCGCCTGGCGCGCGAAGGCATTGGCAAGTCCCACGTCTTCGTACTCCGCGACGCTCCCCAGGCCCTGGCATTCTGGGATGCCCAGAGCGGATGGGGACGGCGCGAGGATCTACAGGTTTTTTCCGTTGGAGGTTGAGCGTGAAACGATTGCTGAGCGGAGTGCTGTTCCTGCTGCTGTCGAGCGCCGCGCTGGCGCAGGACGCGGGCATGGCGAGCGGCTGGACGTTGCTGGACCAGTTCGACAAGCCCTACACGGCCGACGCCGGATTGCAGGTGGTCCTGATCGCCCGTGACATGACCGGCAACAAGCTGGTCAAGTCCGCGCTCGAAGGTCGCCCCGCCGGCTACCTCGAGGCCCGGCACGCCGTGTTCGTCGCGGACATCAGCCGCATGCCGGCGCCTATTTCGGCGATGTTCGCCGTGCCCGCCATGCGCAATTACCTCTACCGCGTTCTGCTCGACCGCGACGCGCGCATCGCCAGCCGCTTCAGCGCTCAACCGGACGTCGTGACCTGGCTGCGGCTGGAGCAGGGCAAGGTGGTCGATACCCGCCGTTTCGATAATGCCGAGGCGCTGCGCCAGGCGCTGGAGCAGGGTGCGCCGTGATCGCCGCACAGCTGCTGTCCGAGGAAACCCTGGAGCTGGGCTGGGCGATCTATCTGCCCATCGTCGCCTGGGCCGCCTGGCGCGCACCCTGGCTGGAACTGATCAGCGACTTCCGCCGCCAGCACCTGGTGTTCGGTACCATGCTCGCCCTGTTCCTGCTGTGGCTGGTGCGCCGGGATTTCGCCTCGGGCGTGTCCTTCCACTTCATCGGCATGACCGCCGTGACGCTGCTGCTCGACTGGCCGCTGGCGATCATCGTCGGGCTGGTGGCGCAGGTCGGCCTGTGCGTGATGGGTCGGCAGGACTGGGCGGCCATCGGCATCAACGGCATTCTGCTGGTGCTGATTCCGGTGCTGATCACCGAGCTGGCGGCGATCTTCGTCGAACGCCGGCAACCGCGGAACCTGTTCGTCTACATCTTCTGCTCGGGGTTCTTCCCCGCGGCGCTGGCGGCGGTCTGCAGCCTGCTGCTCGGGCTGGGGCTGCTGTGGATGGACGGACTGTTCCCCATGCCGCCGTGGATCGAGGACTTCATCGGCTACCTCTGGCTGATCATGTTCCCCGAGGCCTTCATCAACGGCACCATCGTCACCGGTCTGGTGGTGTTCTATCCGGACTGGCTGGAAACCTTCAACCGTACGCGCTACCTGCAGGCTCCGTGGAAGGACGACGATGAGTCGCGCTGATGTTCGGCCATCGGCCAGGTGCATCGCCGCCGTCGGTTGATCCAGGTCAGTTCGGATGCGCCCTGCGATCGGGGAAGCTGGCCCCCCATTCGCGAGGAGATTGTCGATGAGCATTCACAGCTGGGCAGAGCAACGCCTTCACGAGTTGCTGATCGAGGCGGAAGCGGCGGGGCAGGACCCGCAATTGGTGGTGCGCGCGCTGCTCAGCGCGGTGGTACAGGCCAACGCGCAGGTGCGTACCGAGGAAGACCTGGGGCACGAGCTGCACTTCCTCGCCGACAATCTGGATGAGGAGCGCGACTACAGCTTCATGCGCCCCTGAATGAAAATGCCGCCTCGAAAGGCGGCTTTTTTCTCTTCGTTGCTTTTCGTAGGAGCGAGCTTGCTCGCGAACCAGCCCCGCAGCGGAATCCGTTCGCGAGCAAGCTCGCTCCTACGGAAAGGCTGTCCGCGTTGCCCGGTCAGTGCCCGCGCGGTTTTTCCAGGTCGCCGGAGAACAGCTCGTCTTCCAGGTTGTCGCCGGGGATGGCATGTTCCTCCGCCGCCCAGGCGCCAAGGTCGATCAGCTTGCAGCGATGCGAGCAGAAAGGACGGAACTCGCTCTTCGCGCTCCACTCCACGGGGGCGCCGCAGGTGGGGCATTCCACGGTCATAGGTTGGCTCATGGTTGTCCTCCACGCAGGCCGAGATAGAACTGATGCAGGCGCTCGACCTGCTGGTGCAGGTGCGCGAGATCGCCATCGTTGAGCAGCACGTCGTCCGCGTGCCTGAGTCGGTCTTCGCGCACGGCCTGAGCCTTGAGGATCGCGCGGACCTGTTCTTCGGACACCTTGTCCCGACGCATGGTGCGTTCGAGTTGCAGGTGTTCCGGGGTATCCACCACCAGCACCCGCTGGGCCATCCGGCGCTGCCCGGACTCCACCAGCAGTGGTGAAACCAGGATGGCATACGGCGATTCGGCGCGCGCCAGGTTGGCGGCGATTTCCTCGCCGATCAGCGGGTGCAGTAGTTGCTCCAGCCAGCGGCGCTCCTCTTCCGAGGTGAAAATCCGCTCGCGCAGCGCCGCGCGGTTGAGCTGGCCGTCCGGCAGCAGCACCGCGTCACCGAAGCGGTCGACAATCTTGGCAAGGGCTGGGCGGCCGGGTTCGACCACCCAGCGCGCGGCATGATCGGCGTCCACCATGTGCACGCCCAGCGCGGCAAAATGCTCGGCGGCGGCGCTCTTGCCGCTGCCGATACCGCCCGTCAGGCCCAGGATCCAGGGTTTCATGGCACTCCTTCTTGCCGGCCCCGTGGCCGTCACAGCGCGCCGAACGGATTCGGCGCGGGAGAAGGCTAGTGGAAACCGGCAAACTGCAGATAAGTCGCGGTTATTTGATCACCCCAGAGCAGCGCAATCCAGCCGGCAATGGCGAGATAGGGCCCGAAGGGGATCGGCGTGCCGGTTTCGGCCTTGCGCAGGCGCAGGGTGATTACGCCGAGAATGGCGCCCACCAGCGACGACAGCAGAATGGTCAGCGGCAGCACCTGCCAGCCACCCCAGGCGCCGACCATCGCCAGCAGCTTGAAGTCGCCGTAGCCCATGCCTTCCTTGCCGGTGAGCAGCTTGAACAGCCAGTACACCGACCACAGGCTCAGGTAGCCGAACACCGCGCCCCAGAGCGCATCACCCAGGTTGGTGAACAGCCCGAAGTAGTTGGCGATCAGTCCCAGCCACAGCAACGGCAGCACCAGCGCATCCGGCAGCAACTGGTGATCGACGTCGATCATGCTCATCGCCAGCAGACCCCAGCCAAGCAGCAGCATGGCGCCGGCCTGCCAGCCGAAACCGTAGTGCCAGGCGATGAAGGCCGAGAGCGCGCCACAGGCCAGTTCGATCAGCGGATAGCGCTTGCTGATGGGCGTCTTGCAGGACGAGCACTTGCCGCCCAGCGCCAGGTAGCTCACCACCGGGATGTTTTCCCAGGCCCTGATCTCGTGGCCGCAATGCGGGCACTGGGAGTTCGGCAGAACCAGGTTGTAGGTGGGCTGCGGCTCGCCTGCGGGCAGCTCCAGCGCTTCGCGCGCCTCGCGTTGCCAGTCGCGCTGCATCATCCGCGGCAGGCGGTGGATGACCACGTTGAGGAAGCTGCCGACCAGCAGGCCGATCAGCAGGGCGCATAAAACAAAGGCCAGCGGGGTGCTGGCCAGGAAGTTCAGGACTGGCATGTGGCTTATACGACGTTGCCCAGTTGGAAGATCGGAAGGTACATGGCGATGATCAGGCCGCCGACCAGTACGCCGAGCACGGCCATGATCATCGGCTCCATCAGTGTGGTCAGGTTGTCGACGGCGTTGTCGACCTCTTCCTCGTAGTAGTTGGCGACCTTGTCCAGCATGGAATCCAGTGAACCGGACTCCTCGCCGATGGCCGCCATCTGGATGGCCATGCTGGGGAAGACGCCGGTGGTGCGCATGGAGAAGTTCAGTTGGGTACCGGAGGAGACGTCCTGTTTGATCCTGTTGACCGCATTGCGGAACACCACGTTGCCAGTGGCGCCGGAGACTGAGTCCAGCGCTTCTACTAGCGGTACGCCGGCGGCGAAGGTGGTGGACAGTGTGCGGGCGTAACGGGCGACCGAGGACTTGTAGAGGATGTCGCCGACAATGGGCAGTTTCAGTACACCACGATCCATTGAGTCTCTGAACTTTTCGGAGCGCCTGTGGAATTCTCTGAGGGTGAATGCCGCTGCGAACATGGCGATCAGGACAATAAACCACCATTGCTGCAACGCTTCCGAAATGGAAATGACGAAGAGGGTGAAGGCCGGTAGTTCCGCGCCGAAGTTGGCGAATACCGACTGGAACTGCGGCACTACCTTGATCAACAAGATGGCTGACACAATGATGGCGACGACGACCACTGCAATGGGGTAGGTCATGGCCTTCTTGATCTTGGCCTTGAGCGACTCGGTCTTTTCCTTGTAGGTCGCCACGCGGTCGAGCAGGGTCTCCAGGGCGCCGGACTGTTCGCCGGCATCCACCAAGTTGCAGTATAGATCGTCGAAATATTGTGGCTTTTTGCGCAGGGAGTTGGCCAGGCTGTTACCGGCTGCGACCTCCTGCTTGATATCGTCCACCAGCTTACGCATGTTCGGATTGTCGAAGCCCTCACCGATGATGTCGAAGGACTGCAGCAGCGGAACGCCCGAGCCCATCATGGTCGCCATCTGCCGGGTGAACAGGGCGATGTCCATTGGCTTGATCGCCTTGCCCTTGCTCAGCAGTGAGATGCCTTTCTTGCGAACCTTGGTCGGGTTGATCCCCTGCTTGCGCAGTTGAGCCTTGACCAGCGCCGTGTTGGTCCCGGAAAGCTCCCCTTTGACTTTCCCGCCCTTGCGATCAGTGCCTTCCCAGGTAAAGACACTGGTCCTCAATGCTTTTTCCGCCATGGATTAATCCTTGGTCACGCGGTTGATTTCCTCGAGGCTGGTAATTCCCTGCATGGCTTTCAGCAGGCCCGAGGTGCGCAGATCGTTGAAGCCTTCTTTGCGGGCTTGTTCGGCGATCTGAATGGAATTGCCTTCTTCCATGATAATCCGCTGTAGCGCCGGCGTGATTTTAACCACTTCATAAATACCTACACGCCCCTTGTAACCGTTCTTGCAGTTTTCGCACCCGACCGGGGCGTAGAGCTTGAACGAACCGATCCTGGCTTCCGGGAAGCCTTCATGGAGCAGCGTTTCGCGTGGAACGTCGTGCTCCTTCTTGCAGGCCGGGCACAGTTTTCTGGCCAGGCGCTGGGCAATGATCAGGTTGGTGGAGGTGGCGAGGTTGAAGGAAGCCACGCCCATGTTCAGCAGGCGGGTGAGGGTTTCCGCGGCGCTGTTGGTGTGCAGGGTGGACATCACCATGTGCCCGGTCTGGGCTGCCTTGATGGCGATTTCTGCGGTCTCGAGGTCGCGGATCTCGCCCACCATGATCACGTCAGGGTCCTGGCGCAGGAAGGCACGCAGTGCCTGGGCGAAGTCCAGGCCTGTCTTCGGGTTGACGTTGACCTGGTTGATGCCTTCCAGGTTGATCTCCACCGGGTCTTCCGCGGTCGAGATGTTGATGTCCGGGGTGTTGAGGATATTCAGGCCGGTATACAGGGATACTGTCTTGCCCGAGCCGGTGGGGCCGGTCACCAGGATCATGCCCTGCGGCTGCTTGAGTGCCGAAAGATAAAGCTGCTTCTGCTCTTCCTCATAGCCCAGAGCGTCGATGCCCATTTGCGCACTGGCCGAGTCGAGGATACGCATCACGATCTTTTCGCCCCACAGCGTGGGCAGGGTATTGACGCGGAAGTCGATGGACTTGGTCTTGGATACGCGCATCTTGATCCGACCGTCCTGGGGCTTGCGGCGCTCGGAGATATCCAGGCCAGCCATGACCTTGAGGCGGGCGGAGATGCGGCTGACCAGTTGGACCGGCGGCTTGGCGACTTCCTGGAGCATGCCGTCGGTGCGGAAGCGAACGCGGTAGATCTTCTCGTAGGGCTCGAAGTGCAGGTCGGACGAGCCGCCCTTGATGGCATCCAGCAGCATCTTGTTCACGAAGCGCACCACCGGGGCGTCGTCGGCGTCGCCGCCGATGGCTTCCTCCTTGCGCTCGGCATTGCCGCTCTCGATATCCAAGCCTTCCAGATCGACGTCGCCCAGGTCATCCAATCCGCCGGTAACGCTCTCGAAGAGCTTTTCGATGGCATCGCCGAGCCGGTCGTCTTCGACCAGGATGGCTTCGGTGGTCAGTCCGGTGCTGAATTGGATGTCGGTGATTGCCTGATGGTTGGTAGGGTCTGACAGTCCAACAAAGAGCTTATTACCTCTCCGCCACAAGGGGAGGACTCGGTGCTGGCGAACGAGTTTCTCGCTGACCAGCTCCTTGGGAAAGCTCTCGCGGTCCAGGCTACTCAGATCGCAGAAGGCGACACCGAACTGGTCGGCGGCCAACTCCATCAATGGACGGCTTTTTATCAATTTGTTCTGTACGAGATAGGTCACCAACGACAGCTTATTGCGTTGCGCCTGTAGCTGGGCTTGCCGCGCGCTGTTCTCATCGAGCAGTTGAGACAACACCAGCTGCCGGGCAAGGCCGGACAGGACGACTTGATCGTTCATAAGGAGGTAGCCGGAAGATGGGTATTAAGCCTTATAACGCAGTTGGCAGGACGTGCCAAATTCGACAGTGGGAGCTGTCAAAATTTGTCACTTCGTGCGTAATTTCGCTGCTGGTTGCCTGAAACTGTCTGCGGATACTGTATTTTTGGGTGTAGGAGTTCTGGCACGGAAGCTGCTTTCTCCAGGTCAGGTCTCAGGACCGCACCTAAAAACCTGGAGAGAATTATGAACGCTCAAAAAGGCTTTACCCTGATCGAACTGATGATCGTGGTTGCGATCATCGGCATCCTGGCCGCCATCGCGCTGCCGGCATACCAAGATTACACCGCCCGTGCCAAGGTTTCTGAGGTTGTACTGGCTGCTTCCGCTTGTCGCACCACTATTACTGAGGTTGTTCAATCCGCCACTACGCTGCCGGCAGCGAATGCCTGGGGGTGCGAGAGCTCTACTGCTACTTCTAAGTATGTTGCTAAGATCGAAACTGATGCCAATGGCGTGGTGAGTGTTACTGCGGGCACCGGCATCAACTCCGATGTTGATGGTAAGGTGCTGACTTTGACCCCATCTTCCTCGGCTACTACTATTACTGCGCCTACTGCTGGTGGCACTATTAATCGCTGGGTTTGTGGCGATTCCTCTACCACCACTATTCCGCAAAAGTTCCTGCCGGGCTCCTGCCGCGGCTGATAGCCAGTTGGTGTGAAGGAAACCCCGGTCTCTCCGGGGTTTCTTTTTTGTTTTTTCGTCGGTTATTGGCTGTAAAGATCGAGTCTTGAGTATGAGTGAGCTTCGTGACATGGACGTGGCGCATCGGTCACCATTAATCAACAAGATTGCCTTCGGGATTTTGGCAGTCTCGCTTCTGCTTGTTCTGCGTCCGTATTCCGGTATCCGGCATGATGCCATCCTGTATCTGGGACAAGGGTTCCTGAGATGGCAGCCCAGTGAGTTTTCTCATGATCTTTTCTTCGCTTATGGTGGGCAGGCCGAATTTACCGTTTTTCCACAACTCCTAGCTTGGTTGCTGAAGCACTTTTCTGTTGCAGATATATTCATCGTTGCAACATTTCTGGGGCGAGTCCTTTATCTGGTCGCCGCCGGGCTGCTAGTCCGAGCCCTCTTTCGTGAAAACGGTGTGCGTACTCAGGTGTATGCGCTATTGGCGGTGCTAGCGCTGCCGTCGGTATATGGTGGTTTCCTAGTATTCAGCTACAGTGAGCCTTTTTTTACCGGTAGAACACTGGCCGAGCCATTGGGGCTGATGGCGCTTGCTGCGCTGTTGTCAGGGCGTTGGCTAATTTGTACCGTCCTATGGCTTATGGCGGCGCTTCTCCATCCCTTGCAAGCCCTGGCTGTTTGGATCGTGATCTGGTTCTGGCTAGTACTTCAGAATAGGCGCTGGTTGCTGTTGTTGATTCCGGTTGTGCTGGTGCTGTTACTTGCCGCATTGGGAGTTAAGAGCCTTGCTTTCATCGCTCTTAAGTATGATGCGGAGTGGTACTCATGGATTGCGAGCCCAAATAGAAACGTATTCATGCTCAAGTGGCCCGTCAAGTCCTGGATGGCGCTGCTGTCGGATAGTTTCCTTCTGGTTCTTTCCATTCAGTATTTTTCCGGGCGCTTGCAGGTCTTCGCCAAAGCGGTGTTTTTGGCGCTGATCTGCTCCTGCCTCGCGAGTATCGTGCTGGCGGACCTCATGCGGCTTGCATTCATGACCAGCCTTCAGTTGTGGCGGGTCCAATGGGTGGCCCACTGGTTTGCGATGGCTGCGCTGCCTTTGCTGGCCTGGAGTATCTATAACCGGGAGTACGGGCGTGAGCGACTCTTGTTGCTAGTGGCCTGTGTGGTCTGGGCGATGCCGGCCGGACAGATTAGTCCTTCACCGTGGTTGGTTGCCCTGGTTATTCCGTTGTTTGTGTTCTGGGGAGCGTTGGTTCGAAAGGCGCGCCCAGCATTTTCGCGAGCAATGATTATTTTTGTTGCTCTTGGGCTCATGCTCGGCCTTCTGCTGATGATAGTCACCACAGTGACGGCATTTTTGAAGCAGGGGGCGGACCTGGGAAGCTTTCGACTGGACTCGATACTCTTGGGCCACCCGCTGGTCCTTGCTCTGCTGTTGCTGGGGGGGATGCGTGCTTGGGGGCGTCCGAGTGGAGCATTCAAGGGGGTGCTACTTTGTGGCTTGAGTGCGTCACTCATCTATTCCCTCTATAGCTGGGACAGTCGAAGCATCTGGAATCGTTACGTTGAAGAGCGTGCAGGCGAGTCCAATCCCTTCGGTGTGCAGTTGGAGCGTGGCGCACAGGTCTACTGGGAGAAAGAGTTGTTGGCCCCTTGGTTGCTCCTGCGACGGGCAAGCTATTTCAGTGAAGAGCAGCAGGCCGGGTTGCTGTTCGAGCGTAAAACGGCTGAGGAAGCATATCGGCGCAAGATGATTTTACAGCGCTTGGCAGTGCAGGCCGAATTTTGTAATGCAATAGGGGTGGTGACCGGTCAGGTGGATAGCTGCTCGTTGGATATATACGCCGTACGCGATATGTGTATATCTGCTGGTCATGAGCTCTCTTATATTGTACTGCAGACCGAGTTGGCAGTTCCGGAGTTGGGGTGGTGGATGGTCCCTAAACATAACAAGGAAGGCCAGGACATTACCTTTCATCTGTATAGCTGTAGCGGGGTTCTGGAAAATGTTGTCCGAAAATAAATGGCCAGGAAGGCCAGCGTATAAATCGGTAAATCATATTGCTGCACGATTGATGGAGCCGCTTCGATATTTCCTTGTCTCGCTGGTCGCGTTGTTATGTGATATTGCAACTTTTTCACTGTGTATTCGGGTCTTCAGTCACTCCATGAACGCCGCCGTAGTTACCAGTTTTCTGGTTGGTGTGCTTGTAGCCTATTTCTTGAGCGTGCTTTGGGTCTTCCCAACCCGGGTTCTTAGAAGAAGCCCGATGCTGGAGTTTCTGATCTTCATGGCTTTGGGTGTCTGTGGCGCCTGTGTGGCAAGAGGGATGCTTTACCTGGGAACGGAGCTTTGGAGCTTGAATCCGGAGCTCGTCAAGCTGGCAGCAGCAGTGGTCAGCTTCATCCTTAATTTCTTGCTCCGTAAGTATGTGCTTTTCGGAGGCAGAGAAGCGCTCGCCACTCAGGACGGTGTCCTTCATGTCAAATAATAAAGTGGTCATAGTGGGTGCTGGGCCCGCCGGACTTACAGCTGCATTGGAGCTACAAGAGTCCGGGTTTACAGATATCACCATCATCGAGGCGGATAATCTGGTCGGTGGTATTTCTCGTACTGTCCAGTACAAGGGGAATCGCATCGATATCGGTGGGCACCGATTCTTCTCGAAGTCCGATTGGGTCATGCGCTGGTGGCAAGATGTCATGCCGCTTGCCGATGGTGAGGGGGCTGCAGATACCTTGTTGCAGTATCAGGGTAAATCCAGTGCCCTGCCTATTCATGCGGTAGCTTCGCGGGAGCAGGATCCGGATAGCGTAATGTTGCTGCGGGATCGCTTGTCCAGAATCTACTTCGGCAAGCAGTTCTTCGACTATCCGCTGAAGCTGAATCTGGACAGTCTGCGCAAGCTGGGGTTGGTGAAAGTCTTCACCTACGGGCTCAGTTACGTGGCGGCGAAGTTGCGTCCGGTCAAGCCGGAGGTTTCCCTGCAGGATTTCCTGATCAACCGATTCGGGGAGAAGCTGTACCGCCAGTTCTTCAAGGAGTACACGGAAAAGGTCTGGGGCGTTAGTTGTGATGAAATCAGTGCAGAATGGGGGGGGCAACGTATCAAGAGCCTGTCCATCCTCGGAGCCTTGGCCCATGCATTGAAGAAGATGCTTGGCCTTGAAGGCAAGGCGGCCCACACCTCTCTGATTGAGCGGTTCATTTATCCCAAGTTCGGCCCGGGGCAGATGTGGGAGCAGGTGGCTGCGAGTTTTGTCGCCGCTGGTGGACGGTTGGAGATGAATAGCCGGGTGGTGGATATCGGTTATTCCGGGGAGCTCGTGGAGTCCGTGGGATTTGTCGATGCCAATGGTGATTTCCACCGTCTGGAGTGCGATCAGGTCATTTCGACGATGCCGATCAAGGACCTGGTGGCTGCGTCTCGGGATCGCTTCTCCGTTGAGGCTCGAGGTGTTGCGAAAACGCTGCAGTACAGGGATTTCATCACCGTCGGGCTGCTCTATGCCCGGGAAGACCTGGTCAGGACGCTGAATGACAATTGGATCTACATCCAAGAGCCCGGAGTGAAAGTTGGGCGGGTGCAGATATTCAACAATTGGAGCCCCTACATGGTGGCCGACCAGAATACGGTATGGCTCGGGCTTGAGTTCTTCTGCAAGGAAACCGACAGCCTATGGCTGATGGACGATGATGCCTTGAGAGCGCTGGCGCAGAAGGAAATGTGTGAAATCGGTCTGGTAAGTGCGGCCCAGGCCATTGACTCCGTGGCAATCAGAGTGCCCAAGGCGTATCCCGGATATTTCGGTGAGGCGTACAAACGATTCGACGTCCTTCGCAAGGAACTGGATGAAGTGCGAAATCTCTTCCTTGTCGGACGTAATGGCATGCATCGCTACAACAATCAGGACCACTCCATGCTGACGGCCAAGGAAGCGGTTGAACAGATCGTCTCCGGGCAAGTCGACAAGGAGCGGATCTGGGCCATCAATGTGGATGACGAGTATCACGAGGAAAAGTAGTTACCGGACAGGGGCTCTTGCTGCCAGAAGCCCATGCCCCTGCAGTGTGAAGGGCGTGTTGCTTGCGCACTTTTCCACTGATACAGTGCGCTCCGCCGCCGGTGTAGCTCAGTCGGTAGAGCAGCTCATTCGTAATGAGAAGGTCGGGGGTTCGATTCCTCTTACCGGCACCAGCCTCAACAAAAAGCCCTGCAATTGCGGGGCTTTTTGTTTTCTGTCATCCGGGATCAGGTGTAGCCGTTGGGATTCCGGCTTTGCCAGTTCCAGGCATCGCGGCACATATCTTCAATCGTGCGGGTCGCGGACCAGCGCAGCTCCCTGGTAGCTAGCGCCGGCTCGGCGTGGTAACTGGCGATGTCGCCGTCGCGCCGGGGAAGGAACTGGAAGGGGAGGGCGTGGCCGCAGGCCTTTTCATAGGCCCGGATGATTTCAAGCACGCTGTAGCCGCGGCCAGTTCCGAGATTGAAGACCTTCGCGCCGCTAGCTCCATCCAGCCAGCGCAGGGCGCAGAGGTGGGCGTGGGCCAGGTCGCATACATGCAGGTAGTCACGCATGCCAGTGCCATCCGGAGTGGGATAGTCGTTGCCGAAAATCCGGATTTTGGGCTGCTTGCCGGCTGCAACCTGGGAGACGTACGGCATCAGGTTGTTCGGAACGCCACAGGGGTCTTCGCCAATCTGCCCGCATGCATGGGCGCCGACGGGGTTGAAGTAGCGCAGAATGGCGATTTTCCATTGCGGGTCGGCGTGGGCGATGTCGCGCAGGGCAATCTCCGCCATGAGTTTCGACTGGCCATAGGGGCTGGCCGGGGCGGTGGGGGCGTCCTCGCGGATCGGGCTCTGGGCCGTCAAGCCATAGACGGTGGCCGAGGAACTATAGATGAAGTGCTTCACACGATGGCGCTGCATGGCCTGGCACAGGGCAACGGTGCCGCCAAAGTTGGTCTGGTAGTAGGCGATGGGGGCAGCGACCGATTCCGCGACAGACTTGAGGCCTGCGAGGTGGATGGTCGCACTGAGCTCGTATGTGCTGAAAATGTGGTCGAGTATGGCTTCGTCGCGAACATCGCCTTCGATGAAGGGGATGTGCTGGCCAGTGAGTTGCTCGATGCGCTGCAGCGGAGTGGTCGAGCTATTGCTCAGGTTGTCGAGCACCACGGGTTGGTAGCCCTGCTCGATCAGTTCCAGGCAGATGTGCGAGCCAATGTAACCGCAGCCCCCGGTCAACAGAATTCGCTTCGCCATGTTCGCGCTGTACTCCCTTCACTCGCCTGTCGATTCGAACGCGACTGATTATGTCAGACGCGGCCGAATTGGGACCATTGAGGTCGGCGTGACCGAGTCGGCGAACCGGGACTCCATCACGAGCAGGAGTCAGGGGCTCAGCCGCATCGACAGATCCAGCGCCGTGACGTCCTTGGTCAGGGTGCCGATGGAGATGTAGTCCACCCCCGTTTCGGCGACGCTGCGCAGGGTCGCCTCGGTGATGCCGCCGGAGGCTTCCAGCCTGGCGCGGCCGGCGGTGAGGGCGACGGCGGTGCGCATGTCGTCCAGGCTCAGTTCGTCGAGCATGATGATGTCGGCGCCGGCATCCAGGGCCTGGCGCAGTTCGGCGAGGTCTTCCACTTCGATTTCCACCGGCTTGCCGGGCGCGATGCGCTGGGCGGTGGCGATGGCCTGGGCGATGCCGCCGCAGGCGGCGATGTGGTTTTCCTTGATCAGGAAGGCGTCGTACAGGCCGATCCGGTGGTTGTGGCAGCCGCCGCAGGTGATCGCGTACTTCTGCGCCAGGCGCAGGCCGGGCAGGGTCTTGCGGGTGTCGAGCAGCTTCACGCCGGTGCCGTCGACCAGGTCGGCGTAGTGGCGGGCGCGGGTGGCGGTGCCGGAGAGCAGCTGGAGGAAGTTCAGGGCGCTGCGCTCGCCGGTGAGCAGGGCGCGGGCCGGGCCTTCGAGGGTGAACAAGGTCTGGTCGGCGCTGACCCGGTCGCCATCGCGGGCCTGCCATTTCACCTGGACGCGGGGATCGACCTGGCGGAAGACCTCGTCGACCCAGGCGCTGCCGGCCACGGTGGCGTTCTCGCGGGTGATGATGCGCGCGGAAGCGTCGCGCTCGGCGGGAATCAGTTGGGCGGTGATGTCGCCGCTGCCGACGTCTTCGGCCAGGGCGGCGCGGACGTTGGCCTGGATTTCCCCGGAAAGCTCGGCGAGGGTGAGGTTCGGCATGGAGGACTCCTGTTCGCAGTGCCGGGATTATACGGTCGACGGAACTTTGCGGGTATCGATTGGCGTTGTCGGGCGGTGAATCGTCTGTCAGACAAGCGGCATCTAAATCGACGTGAATTTCTTCAAGAATGCGAGAAATGACTCTTGGTTGTTCAAAAAGCTTCCCTATAATGATGCGGAAATTTCCTACTTTTTGACGCCACGAATTTGACGTTACGGATGACGCCTCGATGACTGTTGGTACCGCCAGCCAGCCCCGCCAGGGCTGACGGCAGGAGACTTGCGATGCAGAAGGACGCCAACGCGAATGTAGTGCCGCTGAACAAGCCGGCCGCTCCCGAACAATCGCCGAATTCGTTCGCCGGTCGTCTGCCGGCGGCGCTGGTCAGTGTGCGCGACAAGGTCGCCCTTCAGCTGCGTCAAGCCATGCAGGCGTTGTTCGACAACGCCGACGACACCCTGTTCGAGATGGCCGACCGGGCCTCCAACAACTCCGAGCAGAGCGCCTATTTCGAGGCCATGCGCGACCTGCGCCTCAAGCGCAAGAGCATCGAGCGCGGCTTCCTGCAGAAAGTCTTCGAGCAATTCGCCAGCCTCTGCCAGTACGAGATCGGCAAGCCGCCGCTGGACTCCGTTTCCTACGACAACCTCTCCCTGGTCCAGAACGATGAGCTGGAAGAGTCCGTAGCGCTGGACGCTATGGTCGCCAAGGTGGTGAGCCGCGATGGCATCGCCCTCGGGCACCTCACGGCCCGTTTCAACACGCTGGTCAGCAAGAAGGTCGAAGACAAGACCAACCCGCTGGGGCCGCGCCTGCTCTGCGAGGCGTTCCTCGAGGCGTGCCAGGGGTTGGGGGTGGAGATCAAGGTCAAGCTGATCATCCTCAAGCTGTTCGACAAGTATGTGCTGGCCGAGGCCGAGCAGCTGTACGCCGAGGCCAATCAGACGCTGGTCGCTCTCGGCGTGCTGCCGGAGCTCAAGAACGTGCCGCTGCGCCGTCCGCCGCAACGCGCTGTGCCCAGCCAGGGCGGCGCGGCATCGTCGGCGCCGGCTGCGGTGGAGCAGGCCGGCATGCAGTACCTGGACTCCGAGTCCCAGGCGGCTTTCTCCGCCCTGCAGGAACTGCTCTCGCAGGTGCGCGGCAGCGCCGTCGCGCCCACCCGCGCGATGCCCGCCGATGCGCTGCCGATCACCAGCAATGACCTGATGCGCCTGCTCTCCCACCTGCAGTCGCACCTGCCGGCGCAGACCATCGATGAAGTCGACGTACGCCAGCACCTGGATCACCTGCTGACCCGCGTCAGCACCAAGAGTGGCCGCTCCCGCGTGGTCGGCCAGGTCGACGAGGACGTCATCAACCTCGTCTCCATGCTCTTCGAATTCATTCTCGACGACCGCACCCTGCCGGACTCGCTGAAGGCCCTGATCGGCCGCATGCAGATTCCGATGCTCAAGGTCGCGGTGCTCGACAAGACCTTCTTCAGCCGCGGCAGCCACCCGGCGCGTCGCCTGCTCAACGAGATCGCCTCGGCGGCCCTGGGCTGGGGCGAGCAGACCGACGGCCAGCGCGACTATCTGTACCAGAGGATCGAGCAGGTGGTGATGCGCCTGCTGAACGATTTCGTCGACGACCCGGCGATCTTCTCCGAACTGCTCGATGAGTTCATCGTCTTCACCGGTGACGAGCGCCGTCGTAGCGATCTGCTCGAACAGCGCACCCGCGACGCCGAGGAAGGCCGCGCCCGCGCCGAGCTGGCGCGCCAGGACGTGGAGCGGGTGCTCAACGAGCGCCTGCTCGGTCGCACGCTGCCGGAGGTGGTGGTGCGTCTGCTGCAGGAAGCCTGGAGCAAGGTGCTGCTGCTCACCTGCCTCAAGCACGGCACTACGTCCACCGAGTGGGACGCCGCGCTGGCGACGATGGACGACCTGATCTGGAGCGTGGAGCCCCACGAGGACCCGGACTCGCGCCTGCGCCTGCTGGAGATAGTCCCGCAACTGCTCAAGTCGCTGCGCGATGGGTTGTCCTCCGCGGCGTTCGATCCGTTCTCCACCGGTGAGTTCTTCAGCCGTCTGGAAGGGCTGCATGTGCAGGCCTTCCAGCGCTACAAGCAGGCCGAGGAACGCCGGGCGGCGGCCGAGCTGGACGACGACCTGCCGCTGCTCGACGAGCCGCTGGACGCCCCGGCGGCGGTTGCCTCGGCGGCGCAGCCGGCGATGGTGGCCGTGGTGGCGGAAATCGTTCTCGCCACTCCCGACGAAAGCCGCCCTGCGGAGCCGGAGGAAGTGCTCGCCGATGACGACGAGTCGCTGCGCCGGGTCGATGGCTTGCGCGTCGGCAGTTGGGTGGAGATCCAGGAGGACGAAGAGCACAAGCTGCGCTGCAAGCTGGCGGCGGTGATCCGCCCGAGTTGCCGTTACATCTTCGTCAACCGCACCGGCATGAAGGTGCTGGAGAAGACCCGCATGGGCCTGGCTCTGGAGTTCCGTCGCAACGCCGTGCGCCTGCTCGATGACGCCCTGCTGTTCGACCGCGCCCTGGAGTCGGTGATCGGCAATCTGCGCCGCCTGAAGAACGCCTGAGAGCCTGCCTACGACCTGCCGCACGGTTGCAAAGCCACCCATAGGGCGGGCTGCTCTTGTAGGAGCGAGCTTGCTCGCGAACGGTATAGCACCGTGCCTTGCAGGTTCGCGAGCAAGCTCGCTCCTACAAAAGACACTCAAGTTCGTCGCTGGGCATATCCTCCAGAAGGTTCTGAGCCTGCGGGGTTGAGCCGGCGAGTTCATTTCCCCGTGCGGCTGCTTTAGAGTGGGGTTCTGCCAAGGAGCCCCCATGCAGCTCGATCCCCGTACCGGCTGGTGCCAAGGCGCCCAGCATTGTCCCTCGCCGAACTTCAACGCCCGCCCCGACGGCGAGGTGGTGTCGTTGCTGGTGATCCACAACATCAGCCTGCCGCCGGGCCAGTTCGGCACCTGCAAGGTCCAGGCGTTTTTCCAGAACCGTCTCGACGCCGACGAGCATCCCTATTTCGCCAGCATCGCCGCCATGACCGTTTCCGCGCATTTCCTGATCGAGCGCGACGGTTCGCTGTTCCAGTTCGTGTCGTGCAACGAGCGCGCCTGGCATGCCGGCGTGTCGCGTTTCGACGGGCGGGAGAACTGCAACGATTTTTCCATCGGCATCGAGCTGGAAGGGACCGATTGCGATCCCTATAGCGACCGTCAGTACGAGGTGCTGGCGGAGCTGACCCGGCAACTGATGGCGAGCTACCCGGCCATCACCCCGGTGCGTATCCAGGGACACTGCGATATTGCGCCCGAGCGCAAGACTGATCCGGGCGAGGCGTTCGACTGGGCGCGCTATTTCGCCGCCCTCGGAGCGAAGGAGTCGATATGAGTTTCCTGGTGTTGTTGCTGGTCCTGCTGGTGGAGAAACTTTCATCCTGGCGCGCGCGCCTGCAGCGCGACAGCCTGTGGCTCGGCTGGCTGGACAGCGTGGGCGGTGCGCCGTCGCTGACCGCGCGTCCCTGGCTCGGGCTGCTGGTGGCGGTACTGCCGCCGCTGCTGTTGCTGGCCCTGCTGCTGACCCTGCTGGAACCCGTCGCCTATGGGCTGCTGGCGCTGCCGGTGCACCTGCTGGTGGTGGTCTGGAGCCTGGGACGCGGCGATATCCTGCGGGCCGTCGGCCCCTTCCGCGATGCCTGGCGGCGCGAGGATGCCCAGGGCGCCTATCACGTTGCCCGGCGCGACCTCGGCGTGCAGGCCGACAACGACGACGAGCTGCTGGCGCAGGTGCAGGGCACGCTGGTGTGGCAGGCCTACCAGGCGTTCTTCGCGGTGATCTTCTGGTATGCGCTGCTGGGCCCGGTGGCGGCGCTGACCTACCGTCTGCTGGCCATCGCGGCGGAGCAGGGCCGGCAGGCGGAGTTGCGCGAGCGCGCCGTCCAGCTGCGGCATGCGCTCGATTGGCTGCCGGCGCGGGCGCTGGTGCTGAGTTTCGCCCTGGTGGGCAACTTCGTCGCCGTCAGCCGCAGCCTGTTGCATGACCTGCTGGCCTGGGACGTGCCCGCCGCCCGGCTGCTGGCGCGGGCCGGCTACGTGGCCGAGGATTTCAACGAGGGCGGACTGGGCGCCAAGGGCGTCGCCAGCCTGGATGCGCTCTGGCAGTTGCTGGTGCGCTCGGCAGTGCTGTGGTACGCCGTTTTCGCCATCTGGACTCTACTGCTGTAAGAGCCCGTCTCTGTCGGCATGACGGTAGGAGCAACTGTCTATTTCTGGACGATCTGTGCCTGCGCTTCCCCCTCTCCCTCAGGGAGAGGACCGCCCCCGAGCGCAGATATCTCTCGTAGGAGCGAGCTTGCTCGCGAACGGATTCCGCTGCGGGGCTGGTTCGCGAGCAAGCTCGCTCCTACAGAAAGGCTGTCCGCGCTGCCCGGCCGGTGCCTGCACGTTCCGGGGCCGTAAGGCGAATAACCATGCCCCTGCATGGACTGACGTGTAGGAGCGAGCTCGCTCGCGAATGGATTTCGCCGGGCAGCTCCGCGGCTGGAGGTGCGCGAGCAGGGACTGGGCGTTCCCCTCGTTCCTGCAGGTTTGGCTCGGCTTCGTCGGATAGGTAGGACTGCTGCAAGGGCCTGACGCCGGCCTCCCTGCCGTTGGTCCGATGATGGCATTTTAACCTTAAGTTACAGAACTCCCCGCCGATATCAGGTACACAGAAGCCCGTGCGCGCCGTTGCTGTCTGTGATGCCCATCACGAACCGTCCCGGCGAGCGCGTGGGGGTGTGTGCCAGTCCAGGCGCGCGCCTGCCATCCCCGACAAGCGACATAACAATAAAGGGAACAGGAGACGTCTTTGTGAGGACTGTGCTCTATCCGGCCATCGCGCTGATGAATCGCCTGAGCTTCGGCATGAAGTTCAGCCTGATCAGCGTGCTGTTTTTCCTGCCGATGCTGATCACCAATTTCTATCTGGTGCGTGATTCCTATCGCCAGTTCGTCAGTACCCGTGCCGAACTGGAAAGCCTGCAACTGATCGGCAATGGCCAGCAGATCCGCCGCAACGTCGAGGCCTACAACGATCTGTTGCAGATCAACGGCGTGCTCGGCCAGTCCGGCAAGGGCGGCGGTATCGAGGAGCGCATCGCCCGGTTGCACAAGGACCTGCAGGCGCAGATCGATGCGCTGCAGCCGGTCACCCAGGATGCCGAGCAGGTTGCCGAGTTCAACGCCAAGCGCGATGAGCTGCTCAGTTCCTTCAAGGGGGTCGAGTCCGAAGGCTCGCTGCAGAGCAAGGCGGCGATGGCGGCGCGCCTGCTCAACCAGGTCCAGGTCTTCAACAAACTGCTGGTGTCCCAGGCCGGCCTGAGCCAGGACGACGCCCGCGACGTGCGCCAGCTCGCCGAGCTGATCAGCGCGGTCACCCCGCAGGTCACCGGGACCGTCAGCGTCGGCCGTACCCTCGGCTCCAGTGCGCTGGGGCAGGGCTTCCTCAATTCGTCCTCCAGCGACAGGTTCAACGACTTGCAGCAGGAGCTGGAAAAGCTCCACGCCGAGTATGGCCTGAAGCTGCAGGACGCCCTGGGCGGCAGCGCCGCCGCGCAGGCTGCGCTGGCCGCCGACGCCGATGCCAGCCGCGACACCCTCAAGAGCCTGGGCAAGTTCTTCGAGGACAAGGTGGTGATGGCCGATACCTTCGACATGCCGTGGGCCGATTTCTACGAGCAGGTCAGCCGGGCGATGGACAAGACCTATCGCCTCGACGACCAGGTGCTGGCCTTCATCGACGGCGCCCTGCAGGAGCGCCTGGCCAGCAAGCAGCGGCAGATGCTGTTGCTGGTGGTGGCGCTGCTGGTGGTATTCCTCGCCATCGGCTACCTCTACGGCGGCTTCTATGTGTCCACCCGCACCACCCTCAAGAACCTGGGGCAGATGATGGAACGCGTCGCCTCCGGCGACATGACGGTCACCTTCCGCGCGCAGAGCCGGGACGAACTCGGCGAACTCGGGCAGGCGTTCAACCAGACGGTGGCGAAGATCCACGACCTCATCGAGCAGGTCGGCCGCACCGTCGCCGAGGTCGAGCGGCAGACCGTGCGCGTCGAGTCGGTGTCCGCCGAGAGCAACCAGGCGGTGACCGGCCAGCGCAACCAGATCGAGCAGGTCGCCACGGCGATGAACCAGATGGCCGCCACCGCCCAGGAAGTGGCGCGCAGCGCCGCCGTCGCGGTGGGCAGCGCGCACAACGTCAACCAGGAAACCGCCAGCGGCCGTGCCCTGGTGGAGTCGCAGGTGGGCAGCATCCAGCGCCTGGCCGGCGAGATCGACGAATCGGTGGCGGTGATCAACCAGCTGGCGGCCGACAGTGCGTCCATCAGCCGCGTGCTGGATGTGATCAAGGGCATCGCCGAGCAGACCAACCTGCTCGCGCTCAACGCCGCCATCGAGGCGGCGCGGGCGGGCGAGCAGGGCCGAGGCTTCGCCGTGGTGGCCGACGAGGTGCGCACGCTGGCCAAGCGCACCCAGCAGTCCACCGAGGAAATCGAGCAGATGATCGCCCGCCTGCAAAGCGGCGTCGGCGCGGCGGTGAAGGCAATGGGCAGCAGCCACCAGACCGCCGACGGCACCGTCAGCCAGTCGGCGCGGGTGCAGCTGGCGCTGGAAAACATCCTCCAGGCGGTGGGCGCCATCGTCGACCAGAACCAGCAGATCGCCGCCGCCGCCGAACAGCAGACGGCGGTCGCCCACGACATTGACCAGAACATCGTGCAGATCAACCAGGCCGGCGAGCGCACCGCCGAGGGCGCCAGCGAGACCGAGCGCGCCAGCCGCGAGCTCGGCGGGCAGGTGGTGGAGCTCAAGCGCCTGATCGGCGCGTTCCGGGTCTGAGGAAGGGTTTTCACCAGCAGCCCGGTATCCGCGCGAGCGCAAGGACGCTTCCCCATCTCGCGGATACCGGGTTGTCGGTGAATTCAGGATTTCAGTCGAGCGGCTTTTGATCCTGTAGGAGCGAGCTTGCTCGCGAACGGGCTTTCCTTGTCGCTCCATCGTTGGGCGGTTCGCGAGCAAGCTCGCTCCTACGAAAAGCGCGTGCTCAGGTCCAGCCGAACAACTCCATCGCATTGCGCGTGCTGGCGCTGGCCAGCTCTTCCGGGCTGACTCCCTTCAGCTCTGCCAGTGCTGCGCAGATCTCCGGCAGGTGTTCGGGGCTGTTGCGCTGGCCGGGGTACATGGCCGGCGCCATG
This sequence comes from Pseudomonas sp. ATCC 13867, assembly GCF_000349845.1. NCBI lineage: Bacteria > Pseudomonadati > Pseudomonadota > Gammaproteobacteria > Pseudomonadales > Pseudomonadaceae > Pseudomonas > Pseudomonas sp. ATCC 13867. Next base: position 1,089,319 of record NC_020829.1, read on the forward strand.
TCCGGCGAGTCGGTCTCCAGCACGATGGATTCCAGCGGAATCTCCGGCACCACCTTGCGCAGGCGATTGGCCTGCGGCCAGGTCGGCGCGCCGCCCAGGCCCAGGCGAAAGCCCAGCCGGAGGTATTCGCGGGCCTCCTCGCGGCTGCCGGCGAAGGCGTGGATGATGCCCTGGCGCGGGGGCTTGAAGCGCTTGAGGGTGGCGATCACCGCCGCGTGGGAGCGGCGCACGTGCAGCAGCACCGGCAGTTCGAAGTCGATGGCGGCGCGCAGCTGGTCCTCGAAGATCGCCTGCTGGCCGTCGCGGTCGAGGTCTTCCAGGTAGTAGTCCAGGCCGATCTCGCCCACCGCGCAGAGCTTGGGGTGGCCCGCCAGGCGTTCCAGCCACTCGCGCAGCGCCGCCAGGTGTTCGGCGCGATGGCGCGCCAGGTAGATCGGGTGCAGGCCGAGGGCGGCATACAGGTCCGGCTCCTGCTCGACCAGCGTCCAGACGTCCTCCCAGTTCTCGCGGAACACCCCCAGCAGCACCTGACGGATCACCCCGCGCTCGCGGCTGCGCCGTAGCACCGCCTGACGGTCGTCGGCGAAGTCCGGGCAGTCGAGATGGTTGTGGGTGTCGATCAGTTGCATGGTCTTACTCCGTGCGCAGCTTCAGGGTGCGCGCCACGGGATGAACGCCGGGGGTGTAGCTGTTCTGTTCGACCGCGCTCAGCGCCAGGTCCAGGGCACGCTCGGCGATCAGTGCGTGCTGCTGGGAGATCGCGTTGACCTTCAGCGGCACGAAGTCCAGCAGTTGGGTGTCGCCGAAGGTGGCGATGCGCAGCCCTGCCGGCCAGCCTTCGGGCAGCGCCTGGAGCACGTCGAACACGCCTTCGAGCAGCACGTAGGAGGTGGTGATCAGCGCGTCGGGCAAGCGGCCCTGGCGCGCCAGCAATTCTTCCATCAGGCGGCGGCCGCAGTCGCGGCTGAAGGTTTCGCCGTGCTCGACGAGGACCTGTCCCTTGAACTCGCGCAGCGCACTGCGAAAGCCCGCGGCGCGCTCCTGGCTGATGATCAGCTCCGAGCGCGCGCCGAGCAGGGCGATACTCCGCGGCGCGGGTTGCAGCAGGCTGGCGGTGAGGCGCTGGCAGGCGTCGCGGTCATCGCTGACCACCGAGCAGAAGCGCTGCGGATCGAGCTGGCGGTCCACCGCGATCACCGGCACGCCGATGCCTTGCAGGCGGGCCAGGCTGTCGTCGTTGCCCGGCAGGCAACTGGCGACGATCAGCGCATCGCACCGCCGCGCGCGGAACAGATTGAGCACCTGGCGCTCGGTGTCGGGCTCGTCGTCGGAGCTGGCGATCAGCAGTTGGTAGCCGCGAGCCCGGGCGCCCTGTTCGAGCAGCTTGGCCAGCTTGGCGTAGCTGGGGTTTTCCAGGTCCGGGAGGACGAAGCCGAGGGTGCGGGTCTGCCCGCGTCGCAGGCTGGCGGCCTGCTGGTCCGGGTGGTAGCCGTGTTCTTCGATCACTGCGCGCACGCGCTCCACCGTGGCGGCGCTGATGCGTCGCTGCACGGCCTTGCCATTGATCACATAGCTGGCGGTGGTGACCGAAACACCGGCCAGGCGGGCGATATCACTGAGTTTCAACGCAATGGGCTGCCGACAATTGGGGGCTTCAAGGATCACGCATTATCGAGTAACGTTCCAGTCTCAAAAGGTGAAACGATTCAGCATTGCCCGTGGACATTGCCTGAAGACCGCTCGGCGGTCGAGAAAGCCACAGGTTCTAAGCTGTTCACCATACAAGCGGATGACCGCCCCAAGCGCCGACGTGCCAGAACGCCGGCGAGGAGATCGCGATGCTCGAACTGAACGCGCAGCAGGTTCGCATGGACCAGCGCGCCGCCGACAAGCAGGCCGCCCTGGCGTTGCTCGGCGCGGCCCTGGAGGACGACGGGCTGGTCGCCGCCGGCTACCTCGCCGGCTTGCAGGCCCGCGAAGCGCAGGGCTCCACCTACCTGGGGCAGGGCATCGCGATTCCCCACGGTACACCGGATACCCGCCACCTGGTGCAGCGCACTGGCGTGCGCCTGCTGCACTTCCCCGAGGGCGTTGCCTGGGGCGATGGCCAGGTAGTGCACCTGGCCATCGCCATCGCGGCCAAGTCCGACGAACACCTGCACCTGCTGCAACTGCTCACCCGCGCGCTGGGTGACGGGGAGGTGGGTGCGGCGCTGCGTGCGGCGGAGAGGCCCGAGGACCTGCTGCAGTTGCTGCAGGGTGGCGCGCCGCAGCCGTTGCTGTTCGACGAGCACCTGGTCGGGCTGGGCGTCGCCGCCGAGGACTTCGACGAACTGGCGCTGGCCGGCGCCCGACGCCTGAAGAAGGCCGGCTGCGTGGTCCCCGGCTTCGCCGCCGCGCTGCACGACCGGGAAGCCCTGCCGCTGGGGGCCGGGCTGTGGTGGCAGGACAGCGGGCAGTGCGTCACGCGTCCCGGCCTTGTCTTCGTCACCCCCACGCGCGAGCTGAACCATGCCGGCCTGCCGGTGCGCGGGCTGTTCTGCCTGGCCAGCCAGGGCGATGCGCACCGGGCGATGTTCGAGCGCCTGTGCGACCTGCTGGTGGACGGCCGCGCCGCCGAGCTGGCGCGGGTCACGTCCAGCCGCCAGGTGCTGGAAGCCCTGGGCGGCGAATTGCCGGTGGACTGGCCGAGCGTCCGGGTTGCGCTGGCCAATCCCCACGGCCTGCATGCCCGCCCGTCGCAGGTGCTGATGCTGCTGGCGCGGGATTTCGAGGGCGAGATTCGCGTGCGCATCGCCGAGGCCGGTAGCGCGCCGGTGTCGATCCGCAGCCTGAGCAAGCTGCTCAGCCTCGGCGCGCGGCGTGGGCAGGTGCTGGAGTTCTTCGCCGAGCCGGCGATCGCCGAGCGCGCACTGGCGGCGGTGCGCCTGGCGGTGGAGCAGGGGCTGGGCGAGGAGGTCGAGCCGCTGCCCGAAACGCCGGAGCCGGTTGTCGAGGTCGTCGAAGCGCAAACGCCCGCCGCGCCGGAAGCGGGCAGCCGCCTGCAGGCCATCGCCGCGTCCCCCGGCATCGCCAGCGGTCCGGCCTATCTGCAGGTCGAACGTCGCTTCCAGTTTGCCGAGCGCGGGGAATCCGTCGAGGTGGAGCGGCAGCGTCTGGATGAGGCGCGCACGGCGATTTCCGCCGAGATCGAGGCGCTGGTGACGCGCACCCAGGTCAAGGCGATCCGCGACATCTTCGTCACTCACCAGGCGCTGCTGGAGGACCCGGAACTGACCGACGAGGTGCAGTCGCGCCTGGCCGAAGGCGCCAGCGCCGAGACCGCCTGGAGCCAGGTGATCGAGCGCGTCGCCAGCGAGCAGGAAGCGCTGCGCGATGCCTTGCTGGCAGAGCGCGCGGCGGACCTGCGCGACGTGGGCCGGCGGGTGCTGGCTCGCCTGTGCGGCGTGCAGAGCGTCGCCGCGCCGGAGCGGCCTTACATCCTGGTGATGGACGAGGTCGGCCCCTCCGACGTGGCGCGGCTGGACCGCGAGCGGGTGGCCGGCATTCTCACCGCGCGCGGCGGGGCGACTTCGCACAGCGCGATCATCGCCCGCGCGCTGGGCATTCCCGCGCTGGTGGGCGCCGGTGCGACGGTCCTGGCGCTGGCGCCGGAAACCCTCCTGCTGCTCGATGGCGACCACGGCGAGCTGCTGGTCGCGCCCGGTGCCGAGAGCCTGGCCGAGGCCGAACGCCAGCGCGACCGCCGCCGCCGCCGCGCCGAGCGGGCCGAGGCGCGGCGTCACGAACCGGCGATCACCCGCGATGGCCATGCCGTGGAGGTCTGCGCCAACCTGGGCGATACCGCCGGCGCCGAGGCGGCGGTGGCGCTGGGCGCGGAGGGCGTCGGCCTGCTGCGCACCGAGTTCGTCTTCATGGACAACCCCCAGGCGCCGGACCAGGCGACCCAGGAGGCCGAGTACCGCCGGGTGCTCGATGCACTGGGCGGCCGCCCGCTGGTGGCGCGCACGCTCGATGTGGGCGGCGACAAGCCGCTGCCGTACTGGCCGATTCCGCAGGAGGAGAACCCCTACCTGGGCGTGCGCGGCGTACGCCTGACCCTGCAGCGTCCGCAGATCTTCCAGACCCAGCTGCGTGCCCTGCTGCGGGCCGCCGCCGGGCGCCCGCTGCGCATCATGTTCCCGATGGTCGGGCAGGTGGAGGAATGGCGGCAGGCCCGCGACCTCACCCGGCAGCTCTGCGCGGAGCTGGGCGGCGAGCATGACCTGCAACTGGGCATCATGGTCGAGGTGCCGTCGGCGGCGCTGCTGGCGCCGGTGCTGGCCCGCGAAGTGGACTTCTTCAGCGTCGGCACCAACGACCTGACCCAGTACACCCTGGCCATCGACCGTGGTCACCCGACTCTCTCGGCGCAGGCCGACGGCCTGCACCCGGCGGTGCTGCAACTGATCGACATGACCGTGCGCGCCGCCCATGCCCACGGCAAATGGGTGGGCGTCTGCGGCGAGCTGGCGGCGGATGCGCTGGCGGTGCCATTGCTGGTGGGGCTGGGGGTGGACGAACTGAGCGTCTCGGCGCGCAGCATTCCGCTGGTCAAGGCGCGGGTGCGCGGGCTCGATCTGCCGGCGGCCCGCGACCTGGCGCGGGCCGCGCTGACCCTCGGCGCCGCCGCCGAGGTGCGTGAACGCGTCGCCCAGGCGCTGCCGGAGGTGGACTGATGGCCAGGCTTCTCAGCGTCACCCTGAATCCCGCGCTGGACCTGACCGTACGCCTGCCCCGGCTGGAGGTCGGCGAGGTCAACCGCAGCGAGTCGGTGCTCGCCCAGGCCGCCGGCAAGGGGCTGAATGTCGCCCAGGTGCTCGCCGATCTCGGTCATTCGCTGAGCGTCACCGGCTTTCTCGGCGCGGACAACGCCGCCCCCTTCGAGGCGCTGTTCCAGCGGCGCGGCTTCGTCGATGCCTTCGTCCGCGTACCGGGGGAAACCCGTCGCAATATCAAGCTGGCCGAAGGCGGCGGACGCATCACCGACATCAACGGCCCCGGTCCGCAGGTGAGCCCCCGCGAGCAGGACGCCTTGCTCGATCGCCTCGAGCGCATCGCCGGCGAGCATGAGCTGGTGGTGGTCGCCGGCAGCCTGCCGCGCGGCGTCGACCCCGGCTGGTTGCGCGAGCTGTTGCTGCGGCTCGGCCGGCGCGGCCTGAGGGTGGCGTTCGACAGCAGCGGCGCGGCCCTGCGCGCAGGGCTCGACGCGGCGCCCTGGCTGATCAAGCCCAACGATGCCGAACTGGCCGAGGCCTGTGGACAACCCCTGGCTACGCCGGCGGCGCTGGTCGAACAGGTCGAGGCGCTGCGGGCGCGGGGTATCGAGCAGGTGGTGCTGTCCCAGGGTGCGGACGGCGTGCGCTGGTTCGGTCCGCAGGGCAACTGGCGGGCGATTCCACCGAAGGTCGAGGTGGCGAGCACGGTGGGGGCGGGCGATTCGCTGCTGGCCGGCATGCTCCACGGCCTGCTCGCCGGCTGGCCGGCCGAGCGCGTGCTGCGCCAGGCGACGGCGGTGGCGGCGCTGGCGGTGACCCAGTTCGAGTTCGGCATCGGCGATGCGCAGCGTCTCAAGCGCATCGAGGATGCGGTGCAGGTTCAGGCGCAGGCCTGAGCGACGGAACAACACGAGGTATGACGATGAACCTTGCCCTCATCACGGCCTGCCCGAACGGCCAGATCACCAGCGTGCTCAGCGCGCGCCTGCTACGCGTGGCCGCCGAGCGCCTGGGCTGGTCGGTGTGCGTCGAGCAGCGCGATCCGCAGCAGTCCGGGCGCCAGCTCTCCGCCGCACAGATCGAGGCGGCCGACTGGGTGCTGGTGGTCAGCGCGCAGCCGCTGGAGCTCTCGCGCTTCATCGGCAAGCGCCTGCTGCAGGTGCGTCCGGCGGAGGCGCTGGCCGATCCCGCGGCCTTCCTCCAGCGAGCGGCCCGGGAAGCGGCGGTGTGGCGGGGTGACGAGCGATCGGCCAGCCCCGCCGAGGCCGCGCGAGTTGCGAAACTGGTGGCGGTCACGGCCTGCCCGACCGGCGTGGCGCACACCTTCATGGCCGCCGAGGCGTTGCAGCAGGCGGCGCAGCAACTGGGCTACGGGTTGAAGGTGGAGACCCAGGGCTCGGTGGGCGCCCGCAATCCGCTCTCCGCCGAGGACATCGCCGCCGCCGACGTGGTGTTGCTGGCGGCGGACATCGAAGTGAACAGCGAGCGCTTCGCCGGCAAGCGCATCTTCCGTTGCGGCACGGGCGTGGCGCTGAAGCAGCCGCAGGCGATCATCGAGCGCGCGCTGAATGAGGCGACGGCGGAATCCGCCGCGACGGCCGGCGCCGGCGCGGCGTCGGGAAGCAAGGAGGCGCGCGGGGTCTACAAGCACCTGCTCACCGGCGTGTCCTTCATGCTGCCGATGGTGGTGGCGGGCGGCCTGCTGATCGCGCTGTCCTTCGTCTTCGGCATCGAGGCGTTCAAGCAGCAGGGCACGCTGGCCGCCGCGCTGATGCAGATCGGCGGCGACGCCGCGTTCAAGCTGATGGTGCCGATGCTCGCCGGCTACATTGCCTGGTCCATCGCCGACCGTCCGGGGCTCGCACCGGGCATGATCGGCGGCCTGCTGGCGAGTACGCTGGGGGCGGGGTTTCTTGGCGGCATCGTCGCCGGTCTGCTGGCCGGCTATTCGGCGCGATTCATCGCGCAGTGGATTCCGCTGCCGGACAGTGTCGCCGCGCTCAAGCCGATCCTGATCATTCCATTGCTGGCCAGCCTGTTCACCGGGTTGGTGATGATCTATGTGGTGGGCTCGCCGGTGGCGGCGATGATGCGCGGGCTGACCGACTTCCTCGCCGGCATGGGCACCACCAACGCCATCCTGCTCGGGCTGCTGCTGGGCGGGATGATGTGCGTGGACCTCGGCGGGCCGATCAACAAGGCGGCCTATGCCTTCTCCGTCGGCCTGCTGGCCTCGCAGAGCTATGCGCCGATGGCGGCGGTGATGGCCGGCGGCATGGTCCCGCCGATCGGCATGGGCATCGCCACGCTGCTGGCGCGGCGCAAGTTTGCCCAGAGCGAGCGCGAGGCCGGCAAGGCGGCGCTGGTGCTGGGGCTGTGCTTCATTTCCGAAGGCGCGATTCCCTTCGCCGCCAAGGACCCGTTGCGGGTGATCCCGGCGAGCATCGTCGGCGGCGCGCTGACCGGCGCGCTGTCGATGCTGTTCGGCTGCAAGCTGCTGGCACCCCACGGCGGGCTGTTCGTGCTGCTGATCCCCAACGCGATGAACCACGCGCTGCTGTACCTGCTGGCGATTGCCACGGGCAGCGTGGTGACGGGCGTGCTCTATGCCGTGCTCAAGCGCTCCGAGGCGGCGCCGATGATGGTGATGGGGCAGGTGTGACGGAGACCAGCAGCGGACTCTGTCCGCGATCGGCTTCCGGCGCATTTCCACCGCGCCGATGCGGCGATGTTCGCGAGCAAGCTCGCTCCTACAGGAAAACACCGGAGCCGTTCTGTAGGAGCGAGCTTGCTCGCGAACCGCCCAGCGCCCAGCGCCCAGCGCCGACAAGTCGGGAATGGCCTCAGGCGCGGTGTCGGTGACCTTGCTCGACGACCTGCGCCGGCACGGGCAGGCGGTAGGAATCGCCGCGGCCCATCGCGAAGTATTCGAAGCCGTAGCGGGCCATGCGTTCGGGGTCGAACAGATTGCGGCCATCGAAGATCACCGGGGACTTCAGGCGTCCGGCCATCAGCTCGAAGTCCGGTGCCTTGAACTGCCGCCATTCGGTGCAGATGATCAGGGCGTCGGCGCCCCCCAGGGTGGCTTCCGGGGTGCCCATCAGGGTCAGGCGTTCGTCGTGGCCGTACAGGCGCTGGGCTTCGGGCATGGCCTCGGGGTCGAAGGCGCGCACCTTGGCGCCGGCGGCCCACAGCGCTTCCATCAGCGTGCGGCTGGGAGCGTCGCGCATGTCGTCGGTATTGGGTTTGAACGACAGGCCCCAGAGGGCGAAGGTGCGGCCCTTGAGTTTGCCGCCGTAGTAATGACGGATGCGCTCGAAGAGTTTGTTCTTCTGCCGCTGGTTCACCGATTCCACCGCCCGCAGCAGGTCGCTGGAGCAGTGCGCTTCCTCGGCGCTGTGGATCAGGGCCTGGACGTCCTTGGGGAAGCACGAGCCGCCGTAGCCGCAGCCGGGGTAGATGAAGTGGTAGCCGATGCGCGGATCGGCGCCCATGCCCTGGCGCACGGCCTCGATGTCGGCGCCGACGTGCTCGGCCAGTTCGGCCATCTGGTTGATGAAGCTGATCTTGGTCGCCAGCATGCAGTTGGCCGCGTATTTGGTCAGCTCGGCGCTGCGCAGGCTCATGCTGATGATGCGGTCGTGGTTGCGGTTGAACGGCTCGTAGATCTCGCGCATCACGTCCAGCACGTCCTGGCTTCCGCAGCCGATGACGATGCGGTCGGGCTTGCGGCAGTCGGCCAGGGCGGAGCCTTCCTTGAGAAATTCCGGGTTGGAGACGATCTCGAAGTCCAGCGTCCGGCCGGTCTCGGCGAGTACCTGCTGGACCCGCGTCCTGACGCGGTCGCCGGTGCCCACCGGGACGGTGGATTTCTCCACGATGATCACCGGCTGGGTGCGGTGGCGGGCGATGCCCTCGGCCACGGCCAGCACGGCGCGCAGGTCCGCCGAGCCATCGGGCAGCGGTGGCGTGCCCACGGCGATGAACTGCACGCGGCCGTGGCCGGCGGCTTCGGCCACGTCGCTGGTGAAGCGCAGGCGCCCGGCTTCCAGGTTGTCCTTCACCAACTCCGCGAGGCCGGGTTCGTAGATGCTGATCTGCCCGCGCTTGAGCCTGGCGATCTTGTCCTCGTCGATGTCCATGCACAGGACGTCATGGCCGACCTCCGCCATCACGGCGGCCTGCACGAGCCCCACATAGCCGATGCCGAATACGCTGATTTTCATGCTGTGCTCTCCCGCTGAGGGCTCATGACCGCTTGGGTCAGTCGAACTGTGTGAGTTTCTGGCGAGCGTCGCCGGATTTGATGACGTTTGTTCCGTCGCGGCGGCGTGGTGCGTTGATCGTGATCACACCGGCGATGACCAGGCCGACGCCCAGCGTGCGCGACAGCCCCAGCGGCTCGCCCAGGCCCGGCAGCCAGGCGGCGCCGAGGTAGACCAGCGCGTAGCTCAGGCTGAGCAGCGAGTAGGCGCGGCCCAGCGGCAGGTGATCGAGGGCGACCAGCCAGCACAGCATCGACAGCGCGTAGGCCAGTACCGCGCCGGCCAGCACCAGCAGGGCGGCCGGGTCGAGGCTGACGAGGGTGTCGAGCCAGCGGTCGGGGGGCGGCAGGCGGCTCATGCCCCAGCGCATGCCCAGCTGCGCGCCGCTGACCAGCAGCACGCTGCCCAGGGCGAGGACGCTGCCGCGCCCGGCGCTCATGACTGCAGCCCCAGCAAGGCCACCCCGGCCACGATCAGGGCGACGCCGCACCAGTGGCGCGCATCGATGGGCTCGCGGAACAGCGCCCGCGCGGCCAGGGTGACCAGCACGAAATTCAGGCTGAGCATCGGATAGGCCAGCCCCACGTCCAGGCGTTGCAGCAGCAACAGCCAGAGCAGCAGGCCGCCGCCCAGGCAGGCGATGGCCAGCAGCAGCCAGGGGCTGAGCAGCCTGGCCGGCCAGCCGCGTTCGCCGCCGCGCCAGCTTTCCACCGCGAGCTTCTGGGCGATCTGTCCCGCACAGGTGAGCAGGCACACGCCGGCCAGCATCAGGGCGATCATGGCGCGGCCTTCGGGATCAGCAGCACCACGAGGTGGTTCTGCCGGTAGCTGATGGCGTCCTTGGGCATCTGCGCCAGGTCGTGCTCGTCGCTGGTGCCGTTGACCCGCAGCAGCACGCCGACGGAACCCTCGGCGCGGGCTCTGGCGATCCAGGCCTGGGCTTCGTCCAGGCTGATGCTGCGTCCGGCGCCTTCGGGATAGCCGAGGCCGTACTTCAGCTCGCCGACGGTGTTGAGCAGGTTGACGTCGCTGCGCCCGGTACGCCAGCCCAGCGCGGTGGCGGCGCCGAGGTCGTTGCTCAGCAGGCTGTGGGCAGCGCGCAGCTCGTCCAGGTGTTCGAGGACGAACTGGTCGGGCATCTTGCTGTTGACCAGGCGATTGGGCATGGCCGTGGGCACCAGCGCCACCAGTATCCACAGGGCGAAGGCCGGAGCGGCCCACAGTTGCGCCGGGCGCATCAGTTGCAGCGCGCCGCAGACCAGCCAGGCGACGCAGACGATGCCGACCAGCAGCACGCTGGGCGTTTCACCCCGGTACAGGGGATGGCGCAGTTGCAGGACCACCAGGGCGACCAGGGCGACCAGGCCGAGCAGCAGGTTGAGCGCGCCGTTCAGATGCAGTACCCGCTGGCGGCTGCGCTGCAGGGCATCCGCCAGGCTGTCGGCCATCAGCAGGGCCAGCGGCGCGAAGCACGGCATGATGTAGGTGGGCAGCTTGCCCTTGGCCAGGCTGAAGAACAGGAACGGCATGGCGAACCAGAGCAGCAGGAAGCCCAGCCGGGGATCGCGCAGGCGGACGAAGCCCTTGCGTAGCGCGGGGACTACCAGCACGGCCCAGGGCAGGGCGCCGGCGAACAGCAACGGCACGAAGAACCAGAAGGGCCGGCCGTGCTGGGCGTCCTCGCCGGCGAAGCGGCGGATGTGCTCGTGCCAGAAGAAGAAATTCCAGAAGTCCGGCTCGCGGGCGTGGATCATCAAGGCCCAGGGCAGGCTCGCCAGCACCGCCACCAGCACCGCCAGCGGGCCGTAGCGCAGCAGCTCGAGGAAGCGCCGGTGCAGCAGCGCGTAGGGCACGCCGACGATCACCGGCAGCAGGAAGGCGAGGAAGCCCTTGGTCATGAAGCCGAAGGCGCAGGCCGCGCCGAGCAGGCTCCAGGCGATGGCGCGCGTCCGTGGCGTGGCGGCGTCGAAAGCGAACCAGAGGGCGGCGAGGCTGAGATTCGCCCAGAGGGTGAATTGCGGGTCGAGGTTGGCGTAGCCGGCCTGCCCGATGATCAGCCCGAAGCTGGCGTACAGCAGCCCCGCGGCCCAGGTACGGCGCGGGTCGCTCCACAGGCGCCGGGCCACCCACAGTACCAGCAGGGTGCTGAGGGCGGTGACCAGCGCCGAGGCGAAGCGCGCGCCGAACAGGTTCTCGCCGAACACCGCCTGGCTCGCGGCGATCAGCCAGTAGCCGCCGGTGGGCTTTTCGAAGTAGCGCAGGCCCAGCAGGTGCGGCGACAGCCAGTCACCGCTGCGCAGCATGGCCTGGGCGATCTGCGCGTTGCGGGTTTCGTCGGGGATCCACAGGCCGTGGAAGCCCAGCGGCAGCAGGATGCCGAGCACCAACGCGGCCAGCAGCGTCGGGTAGGCGAGGCGTTTCATGCCTGCTGCACCCCCAGCCAGCCTTCGCGACCGGCCAGTTCGCCGCGCACCAGGCGGGCGACGGGCAGGGTGCTCGGGTCGTCCGGCAGCAGCCGGCCCAGCGGAACGAAGCGGATGCCGTTGGCCCGGGTCTGGACCAGCAGGCGGCGGAAGTCGTGGGCCATGAGAATGCCCTCGACCTCGGCGTGAATGGTGTACAGGTTCAAGGCGTCCATGTCGAAGCGGGAAAGGATGTAGTCATTGAAGGCGGACGGCGCCACCTGCGGGCCGACGACCTCGTCGAAGGTCGGCATGTCCACCGGGATCTGCGGGGTGCCGGCGCGGCCGTCGGCCAGGCGCGGGCGGAACAGCGAGTGGCCTCGACAATCGCTGTTGTAGCGAAAGCCGAAGCGCTCCTTGGCTTCCACGGTGCGCTCGTCGGCGCGCCAGCCGGCCACCGCCGAGCACTCCACCGGGTTGCCGAGGATGTCGGCGAGGGTGTCCACGCCACGGCGGATCTGCTGCTCCAGTTGCTGCGCGCTCCAGCGTCCGGCGTTGGCCTGCCAGCCGTGGTGGTCCCAGGCGTGCAGGCCGACTTCGTGGCCGGCGTCCTGGGCGCGCCGCATCAGGTGGCCGAGGTCGCGGCCGATGGGCTTGCCCGGCCAGGCGGTGCCGGCCAGCAGGATGTCCCAGCCATAGAGCCCGGCGGCATTGGAGCGCAGCATCTTCCACAGGAACCGCGGGCGGACCAGGCGCCACAGGTGGCGGCCCATGTTGTCCGGGCCGACGCTGAAGAAGAAGGTCGCCTTCACGCCGGCTTCGTCGAGCATATCCAGCAGCCGCGGTACCCCTTCACGGGTGCCGCGGTAGGTGTCCACATCGATACGCAGTCCCGCGCGCATCAGGCGATGCTTTTCAGCGGCACGGCGTGCGGTGCGCCGCCGGAGCGCTCGGCGAGGGCTTCGCGCAGGAAGAAGTCCAGCGTCTTGCCGATGGTCTCGGACAGCTCGACCGTGGGTTCCCAGTCCAGCAGGCGGCGGGCGTTCCTGATGCTCGGCTTGCGGTGCGACACGTCCTGGTAGCCGTCGCCATAGAAGCTGCGGCTTTCCACTTCGCGGAAGCCGGCGAAGGGCGGGAACTGGTCGCGCAGCGGGTGGGCCTCGAACTGGCGCAGCAGCTCTTCGCCGAGCTGGCGGATGCTGGCTTCGTTGTCCGGGTTGCCGATGTTGACGATCTGCCCGTCGCAGCGGCTGCCCTCGTTGTCGATGATGCGCGCCAGTGCTTCGATGCCGTCGTCCACGTCGGTGAAGCAGCGCTTCTGCGCGCCGCCGTCGACCAGGCGGATCGGCGTGCCTTCCACCAGGTGCAGGATCAGTTGGGTGATGGCGCGCGAGCTGCCAATACGGGCCGAGTCCAGACGGTCCAGGCGCGGCCCCATCCAGTTGAACGGACGGAACAGCGTGAACTTCAGGCCCTTCTGCCCGTAGGCCCAGATGACCCGGTCGAGCAGTTGCTTGGAGACCGAGTAGATCCAGCGCTGCTTGTTGATCGGGCCGACGATGAGGTTGGACTTGTCCTCGTCGAAGTTGGCGTCGGAGCACATGCCGTACACCTCGGAGGTCGAGGGGAAGATCACGCGCTTGCCGTACTTCACGCAGTAGCGGACCAGCTTGAGGTTTTCCTCGAAGTCCAGCTCGAACACGCGCAGCGGATTGCGGGTGTATTCGATGGGCGTGGCGATGGCCACCAGCGGCAGGACCACGTCGCACTTCTTGATGTGGTACTCGATCCACTCGGTGTGGATGCTGATGTCGCCTTCGACGAAGTGGAAATCCGGGTTGGTGCGCAGGCGCTCGATGGCGTCGGAGCCGATGTCCAGGCCGTAGACCTCGTAGTCGCCATCGCGCAGCAGGCGCTCGGAGAGGTGGTTGCCGATGAAGCCGTTGACGCCGAGGATCAGCACGCGGGTCTTGCGCTTGGCCTTGCGAGCGGCGCCGTGCAGGCGCGAGCCTTCCACCAGGCCCATTTCGCGGGCCAGTTGCGGACCGGCAAGGAACAGGCCGGCGTCGCCCTGCTGGCCGGAGCGGATTTCCAGGGCGTCTTCGCCGCAGGCGATGCGCAGCGGATCGACGCTGAGCACCGAGCCGGGCGCCTGGCCGCCATTGCCGCTGGCGACGCGGGAGCTCCAGACGATCAGCTTGCGCTCGCCCACGGGGGCGAAGGCGCCGGGGTAGGGCTGGGTCACCGCGCGGACCAGGTTGTGCAGTTCGCGGGCCGGACGCTGCCAGTCGATGGCGCCGTCGGCCGGGGTGCGGCGGCCGAAGTAGCTGGCGCGGGACTCGTCCTGGGCGACTTCGCTCAGCTCGCCCCTGGCCAGTTTCGCCAGCGCGTCGTCGAGCAGTTCGCGGGACGCCTGGCGCAGCTTGCCGTGGAGGATCAGGGCGGTGTCGTCCTCAGCGATCGCCACGCGCTGCTGGGCGAGGATGGCGCCGGCGTCGGGGCGCGTGACCATGCGGTGCAGGGTCACGCCGGTCTCGGTCTCGCCGTTGACCAGCACCCAGTTGGCCGGAGCGCGGCCCCGGTAGCGCGGCAGCAGCGAGCCATGCAGGTTGTAGGCGCCCTTGGCGGCGCAGGCCAGCAGCTCTTCGCTGAGCAGGTGGCGGTAGTAGAAGGAGAAGATGTACTGCGGCTGCAGCTCGCGGATGCGGGCGATCCACAGCGGGTGGTTGACGTCTTCCGGGGCATGCACGGGGATGCCGTGGCGTGCGCAGAGCTGCGCGACGGAACCGTAGAAGCGGTTTTCCTGCGGATCGTCGGCATGGGTGAAGACGGCGTCGATCCGGTAGCCGGCGGCGAGCAGGGCTTCGATGCCGGTACAGCCGATGTCGTGGTAGGCGAAGACGATGGTCTGCTGGGTCATGGCTGGAGGGACTCGAGAGAGGAAGACGGGGTGGTTGTGCGGGCTTCGAGCGCGGCCCGTGGGCGGACGACGCGCTCGATGAAGAAGCGCGGGCGGGCGCGCACGTCGTTGTACATGCGGCCCAGGTACTCGCCGAGCAGGCCCATGCCCACCAGTTGCACGCCGGTGAAGGTGAACAGCACGGCGAACAGCACGAACACGCCGTGGCCGGCCCAGGCGGCGCCGAAGACCAGGCGCAGGGCGAGCAGCAGCAGGGCGAAGCAGAAGCCGGCCAGCGCCATCGTGCCGCCCACCAGCGACAGCAGGCGCAGCGGCGTGGTGGTCATGCAGGTGACCAGGTCGAACATCAGGTTGATCAGGCGCATGAAGTCGTACTTCGACTCGCCGTGCTCGCGCTCGGCGTGGGCCACCAGGATCTCGCTGGTGTGGCGGGCGAAGCTGTTGGCCAGGATCGGGATGAAGGTGCTGCGCTCGCGGCAGGCGAGCATGGCCTTGACGATGCTCGCGCGGTAGGCGCGCAGCATGCAGCCATAGTCGCTCATGGCAACGCCGGTGGAGCGCTGCACGGCGAGGTTGATCAGCTTCGACGGCCAGCGGCGCAGGGCCGAGTCCTGGCGCTGCTGGCGCACGCTGCCGACCACGTCGTAGCCCTGCGCGGCCTGCTCGACCAGGCGCGGGATTTCCTCCGGCGGGTTCTGCAGGTCGGCGTCCAGGGTGATCACCAGGTCGCCACGGCATTCCTCGAAGCCGGCCATGATCGCCGCGTGCTGGCCGTAGTTGCGGTTGAGGATCACCGCCACGACGTGGCTGCCGGGAGCCTCGGCGGCCTCCAGGAGCAGGTCGGCGGAACTGTCGCGGCTGCCGTCGTCGATCAGGATGATCTCGTAGTCGCGGCCCAGCGTGTCGCAGGCCGCCGTGGTGCGGCGCAGCAACTCGGGCAGGCTGGCCTCTTCGTTGTACACCGGGATGACGATGGACACGCGGTTGATCGGATAGGGTTTCACGATGGCGTCACCGGGTGAGGGTTTCGATGGCTTCCACCACGCGGTCGAGGTCGCCGCTGGTCATGTCGGGGAACAGCGGGATGGAGCACAGGCGCGCCGAGTTCCATTCGGTGTCGGGCAGGTGCACGTCGGGGAAGCGCTGGCGGTAGTAGCTGTGCAGGTGGCTGCCGATGAAGTGGATGCCGCTGCCGATACCGCGCTGCTGCAGGGCCTGCATGAAGCCGTCGCGGTCAATGCCGCAGCGCTCGGCGTCGATGCGCAGGATGTACAGGTGCCAGGCGTGGTCGTGAGGCTGGTCCGGCACCGCCAGGGGCTCGACCGGCAGGCCGGCCAGGCGCTCCCGGTAGGCCGCCGCCAGTTCGGCGCGGCGCGCGTTGATCGCTGCCAGGCGGTCGAGCTGGACCAGGGCGATGGCCGCGTTGATGTCGGTGAGGTTGTACTTGAAGCCGGGCTCGATCACCTGGGCCTGGGGCTTGCGGCCGTGGGTCAGGCGGTCGTAGGCGTCCACGCCCAGGCCGTGGAACTTGAGCATGCGCACGCGATCGGCCAGGGCGTCGTCGTCGGTGACGAACATGCCGCCTTCGGCGCAGGTCATGTTCTTGATCGCGTGGAAGGAGAAGATCGCGGTGCCGCTCTGGCCGATGGGCCGGCCCCGGTAGCGGGTGCCGGCGGCGTGGGCGGCGTCTTCGATCACGGCGATGCCGTGGCGCTGCGCCAGCGCGTTGATCGGGTCCATGTCGGCGGCGGCGCCGGCGTAGTGCACCGGGATGATGGCGCGGGTACGCGGGGTGATCGCCGCTTCGATGCGCGCGGCGTCGGTCATCAGGGTGTCGCGGTCGACATCGACGAACACCGGCGTGGCGCCGAGCAGGCAGATCATGTTGGCGGTGGACACCCAGGTCTGCGACGGGGTGATCACCTCGTCGCCCGGGCCGATGCCCAGCGCCAGCAGCGCCAGGTGCATGCCGCCGGTGGCCGAGGCCAGCGCCACGGCGTGCCGGCAGCCGATGGATTGAGCGAAGCGCTGTTCCAGTTCCTGGTTCTTCGGGCCGGTGGTGATCCAGCCTGAGCGCAGCACCTCGTTGACCGCCCGGATCTCCTCGTCACCGATGCCGGGGCGGGAGAAGGGGAGGAAGTTCATGTCCATGCGATGAGTCCTGACGGGCCGGGCCACGCTGCTTGAGTGCCGGAACGCTAGCGAGACGCTCGTTAAGAACCCGTTAAGTACATGTGGTGAAACTGTCATCGCCGCTCTGCGACCGGGCCGCGCGGCTTGTCCGAGCTGGAGGCGGTCTGTCGGGAGTGTTCTGAAAACGACCTTTTGCTGTCGGTAATCGCTGTTGAACACTCGTTCATCCTTGGCTATGGTGGCTCCACGCTCTGGCGGACAAAAACTCCAATACCCGCCGGACAAGCCGTCATTCGGATGAGGTCTTCGCATGCGTTATTCGTCGCTTGTGGACAGGATGCTCGGACCCGGCGTCGCCGCCTGGGACATTCACTACGCGGCCATCGCCGCCCAGCGTGAAGGCCGGGACGTGATCGTCCTGAGCGTCGGCGACCCGGATTTCGCCACGCCGGACTTCATCACCGAGGCCGCCGTCACCTCGCTGCGCGCCGGCGATACCCACTACAGCGACGTGGCCGGGCGCCCGGAGCTGCGCCAGGCCATCGCCGCGCTGCACGAGCGACGATGCGGGCAGGCGGTGGCGGCGGAAAACGTCATCGTCGTGGCCGGTGCGCAGAACGGTCTGTTCGCCGCCGCCATGTGCCTGCTGGAACAGGGCGACGAAGTCATCGTCTTCGACCCGGTGTACGTCACCTACGAGGCCACCCTGAAATCCACCGGTGCCGTGCTGGTGCCGGTGCCGACCCGCGCCGAGCGGGGTTTCCGCCTCGACGCCGCGGACCTGGCCGCCGCCATCACCCCGCGCACCAAGGCGATCTTCTTCGCCAACCCGAACAACCCCACCGGCGTCGTGCTCAACCGCGAGGAACTGCTGGCCATCGCCGAACTGGCCGGGGCCCACGATCTCTGGGTGGTGGTGGACGAGGTCTACGAGGGGCTGACCTTCGAACGCGAGCACCAGGGCTTCGCCGCGCTACCCGGCATGGCCGAGCGCACCCTGAGCATCGGCAGCCTGTCGAAATCCCACGCCATGACCGGCTGGCGCGCCGGCTGGATCGTTGCCAACCCGACCCTGGTCGGGCACCTGGAAAACCTCGCGCTGAACATGCTGTACGGCCTGCCGGGCTTCGTGCAGGAAGCCGCGCGGGTGGCTGTCGAGCGGCACGATGAGGTGGTGTCGTCGATGCGCGGGATCTATCGCCGGCGTCGTGACCTGGTGGTTGCCGCGCTGAGCGATTGCCCGCGGGTAAAGGTGCTGAAGCCCGAGGCCGGCATGTTCGTGATGGTAGACGTGCGCGATACCGGGCTGAGTTCGCTGGACTTTTCCTGGCAGCTGTTCCACGCCACCGGTGTCTCGGTGCTCGACGCGGCGGCCTTCGGCCCGCAGGCGGAAGGCTTCGTGCGGCTGTCGTTCGGCCTGAGCGACGAGAGCATGGCCGAGGCGTGTGCGCGGATCATTCGGTTCGTTGAATCCCTTCCGACGAATGCAAAGTCTGCCCCTGTAGGAGCGAGCTTGCTCGCGAACGCTCTTGATGTTTCCGGTGCAGAGGCGGGTTCGCGAGCAAGCTCGCTCCTACAAGAGCCGCAGCAGCCCGCGAGCAAGCCCGTCATCGAAGTGCGCGATCTGCACAAGCGCTTCGGCGACTTCGAGGTGCTCAAGGGCGTGTCGCTGTCGGCGCGCGAGGGTGAGGTTATCTCGCTGATCGGCGCCAGCGGCTCGGGCAAGAGCACCCTGCTGCGCTGCATCAACATGCTGGAGATTCCCAACCAGGGCTCGGTCACCGTCAACGGCGAGACCATCGGCCTGACCCAGAACCGCCACGGCGAGCCGATGGTGGCCGACCAGAAGCAGCTCACCCGCATCCGCTCGCAACTGGGCATGGTGTTTCAGAGCTTCAACCTGTGGCCGCACCGCAGCGTGCTGGAGAACCTGATCGAGGCGCCGACCTTCGTCCTCCACGAGAGCAAGGCCGAGGCCCGCGAGCGCGCCGAGGCGCTGCTGGAACGCGTCGGCCTGGCCGAGAAGCGCCATGAGTACCCGGCCTTCCTTTCCGGCGGCCAGCAGCAGCGCGTGGCCATTGCCCGTGCGCTGGCCGTGCGGCCGAAGGTGATGCTGTTCGACGAGCCGACCTCGGCATTGGACCCGGAGCTGGTGGGCGAGGTGCTGAAGGTGATCCGCTCGCTGGCGGAGGAAGGGCGGACCATGATCCTGGTCACCCACGAGATGGCTTTCGCCCGCGACGTATCCAGCCATGTGGCGTTCCTCCACAAGGGCCTGATCGAGGAGGAGGGTACCGCCGAGGAGGTCTTCTCGCGGCCGCGCAGCGAGCGCTGCCGGCAGTTCGTCAACGCGCACCAGAATCGCTGACCGATGCCGCGCTGTCGGCGCATCGATGAGCGTGACCCAACACTCAATACAACAATGCAGGGGATCACGATGAACAAGAAAGGTCTGTGCAATCTGATGGTGGGTGCGGCGATGCTGGTGGCCGGCGTGGCGAGTGCCCAGGCCGAGACGATCCGCTTCGCCCTGGCCGCCGAACCCTATCCGCCGTTCTCGCAGAAGCAGCCCGATGGCAGCTGGGTCGGCTTCGAGCCGGACCTGATCCACAAGGTCTGCGCCGAGATGAAGGCGACCTGCGAGATCGACGAGGTGGCCTGGGACGGCATCATCCCGGCGCTGCTGGCGAAGAAGATCGACGTGATCTTCAACTCGCTGTCGATCACCGATGAGCGCGAGAAGCAGATCGCCTTCAGCCGCCCCTACTACGACACCCCGGTGGCCGTTGCCGCGCCCCAGGCGGTGGACGTGCAGATCAGCCCCGAGGGGCTGAAGGGCAAGACCATCGGCGTGCAGATTTCCACCGTCAGCTCCAACTACCTGAAGAAGTACTACGAGAAGATCGCCGACGTGCGCTACTACGACACCCAGGACTCGGTGAACGCCGACCTGGTGGCCGGGCGCATCGACCTGATGATGGCCGACGGCATCGCCGTGGCGTCCTTCGTCAAGTCGCCGGACGCCCAGGCGGCCGGCATCGTCAACAAGGGCGAGGTGAAGTACGACCCGGTGTTCGGCCGTGGCGTCGGCGCCGGCCTGCGCAAGGGCGACACCGAGCTGAAGGCGAAGATGGACGAGGCCATCGGCAAACTGCTCGCCAGCGACGACTACAAGGCGCTGTCGGACAAGTACTTCGGCATGAGCGTCGCGCCCAAGCAGTGATCCCGGAGTGAGCTGGACCCGTGCCCGCTGCGGGCACGGGGACGACCCTGAGCCTCCCAGCCTGGAGACGGCCATGCAAAGCATCTTCGACCTGATCGGCTTCGGCCCCACCGGCTGGGGCCCGGCCCTGCTCAAGGGGCTGCTGGTCACCCTGCAGATTTCCGTCGGCGCCTTTCTCGTCGGCCTGCTGATCGGCCTGGCCGCGGCCAGCGCCAAGATCGGCGGACCGCGCCCGCTGGCGATGCTCGCGCGCGGCTACACCACGCTGTGCCGGGCGGTGCCGGAGCTGCTGCTGATCCTGCTGCTGTTCTACGTCGGCTCCATGGGCCTGAACCAGTTCTTCGAGTGGCTCGGTTACGGCCAGGTGAAGCTCAACGGCATGATGGTGGCCATCGTCGTGCTCGGTCTGGTGCAGGGCGCCTACGCCTCGGAAATCTTCCGTGGCGCCATCCAGTCGATTCCCTATGGCCAGATCGAAGCGGCGCGCGCCTACGGCATGCACGGCTTCGGCCTGTTCCGCCGGGTGACCCTGCCGATGATGGCGCCCAACGCGCTGGCTGGCATGGCCAACCTGTGGGTCAACCTGATCAAGGACAGTGCGCTGATCAGTGTGGTGGGTACCAACGAGCTGCTCTACACCGCCAAGCAGGCCGCCGGTTCGACCCGTCACTACCTGACCTTCTACCTCACCGCGGCGGCGCTGTATTACGTGCTCACCGTGCTTTCCAACCTGTTCGCGGGCTACCTGGAGCGGCGCTTCCGCCGCTGGATTCCGGCGGTCTGAACGAGGCGCGGCGATGAACGAACACTGGCTATTCGTCTATGGGGCCCTGCTGCTCAAGGGTCTGGGCACCACCCTGGTGATCCTGCTGATTTCCGCCACGCTGGGCTTCGTGCTGGCGCTGGGTGTGGCGCTGGCGCGGATGTCGCGCAACTTCCTGGTCTCGCGCCTGGCGCTGGCGTACACCAGCGTGATTCGCGGCACGCCGCTGCTGGTGCAGATCTACATCTTCTACTACGGCCTGGGCAGCCTCTTCGCGCAGTTCCCGCTGATCCGTGGCAGCTTCCTCTGGCCGTATCTGCGCGATGGCTTCTGGTACATCGTGATAGCGCTCATCCTCTCGGTCGGCGCCTATGTCGGCGAGGTGGTTCGTGGCGGGCTGAAGGCTGTGCCGCGCGGCGAGCTGGAGGCCGCTTCGGCGTTCGGCATGAACCGCACACTGGTGCTTTACCGCGTATGGCTGCCACGGGCCATTCGCCTGCTGCTGCCGACCCTGGCAGGGGAGAGCGTGATGCTGCTCAAGTCCACTGCGCTGGCTTCCACCATCGCCGTGGTCGACCTGCTCGGCGCGGCCAACGTGGTGCGCGCGCAGACCTTCCAGGTCTATGAGCCGCTGCTGCTGGTGGCGGCGATCTACATCTGCCTGACCTTCATCATCGAGGCGCTGTTTGCCGTGCTGGAGCGCGCCACGCCGGTCCGCCGCGAGGCACAGAAGTCGACGCAGCGGAGCTGGCTGGGCAAGCGCAGGCCGCGCACGGCCGTTTGAGTCATGCGTAGGCTCCGCGCCTGAGCCCTTCCACCCAGCAGCGGCTGAGTTCGAGTCCGTCAGCGGCGCTGAAGGTGGTCGGATTCAGGCACCACTCCAGCCACAGTCCGTCGAGCATGGCGGAGAGACCGATGGCGGCGAGGCGCGGGCGCGCCACGCTGAAACCCTCGGCGCTGGCGAGTTCGCTGATGAGTTTTTCCAGGATCGCGAGGTAGCTGTGGTAGCCGCGCTCGTGCGCTTCGTTCACCGGCGGCGAGTGGCGGATCAGGCTCCAGAACACTACCCAGGGGCTGAGCAGGTCCGGGTCCAGCACCTGGGGCGAGAAGGACCCGGTGAGAAAGGCTTCCATGCGCGCGGCGGGGTCGTTGCCGACCGCGTCGACCTGCTGGTAGAGCGCCTGGGTGACCTCGCTGGCGAGGGTTTCGTAGGCCTGGGCGACCAGCGCGTCGATGCTGCCGAAGTGGTGGTTCACCAGGCCCACCGCGACGCCGGCTTCCTTGGCGATGCGACGCACCGAGATGCCCGCATGGCCATCGGCGACCAGGCACTTGAGGCAGGCGCGCACGAGGTGGTCGCGGCGTTCCTCGGGTGTGGTGCGCTGGGCTTTCTGGCGGGGGATATCCAAGGGCGGGCGTCCTGTGTTGCGGGGTGCCGGCAAGCGGCGAACGGTTTCGATACTAGGAGGCGACGAGGAAGATTTCCACGGGCCTTTTGGATAGAGAGCCGACAGAGACCAGACAGAGGCCAAACAGAGGAGAGAAGACAGATGATCGAGGACGTATCCTTTGCCGTACCCGGTGATTCCGGCGCCGAGCTGCGCGTGCGCGCCTGGCGTATCGACGGCGGCAGACCGGGGCCGAAGGTGCACCTGCAGGCAGGCGTGCACGCCGATGAAATCGCCGGGATGCTGGTGCTTCACGAACTGCTGCCACGCCTGCGCGATGCCGCCGAACGCGGTGCGCTCAAGGGCAGCGTGACGGTGGTGCCGCAGGCCAATCCCTTCGGCATCGGGCAGTTCCGCCAGGGACGGATTCTCGGTCGGAACCACGACGCGACCTCGCGCAATTTCAATCGTGGCTTCATCGC
The DNA here is from genome assembly GCF_000349845.1 of Pseudomonas sp. ATCC 13867. Taxonomy (NCBI): domain Bacteria; kingdom Pseudomonadati; phylum Pseudomonadota; class Gammaproteobacteria; order Pseudomonadales; family Pseudomonadaceae; genus Pseudomonas; species Pseudomonas sp. ATCC 13867. The sequence continues at coordinate 1,111,652 of NC_020829.1, forward strand.
CTCGGCGGCCGCCAGCGGCATCCTGGATAACCTCTCGCTGTGGCAGAAGCGCCTGGCGGAACTGGCCGCGCCGGCGGACATCGTGCTCGACCTGCATACCGATGACGAGGCGCTGCAGTACATCTACCTGCACGAATGCTTCTGGCCTGCCGCGCAGGACCTCGCCGCCGCCTTGCGCGCGGAACTGGCGATCATCTGGGAGGGCGACAGCGATGGCGCCTTCGAGGAAGTGGTGATCGCCCCGTGGCTGGCGGAGCAGCGCTTCGCCGGACGCCTGGTGGCAACCGTCGAACTGCGCGGCCAGGGCGACGTCAGCGACGCGCTGGCGCGGCAGGATGCGGACGGGCTCTACCGCTTCCTCGGCGCCCGTGGCGTGGTCACCGATGCCGGGCCGTTGCCGGAGTGGAAGGGCGTTGCCACGCCCATCGGCTTCATGGAAACCGTGTTCGCCCCGGCTGCGGGCGTGCTGGTGTTCGAGCGCGAACTGGGCGAACGCATCGAGGCCGGTGAACGCTTCGCCCGCATCATCGCCCGTCCCGGCGATGCCGGTAGCGAGCACATCCTGCGCGCACCGCAGGGCGGGCTGCTCGCCACGCGCTATCGCGACCGGCTGATCCCGCAGGGCGCCATCGCCGCCAAGCTGACCGGCAGCGCGACTTCCAGCACCTGGAGTTCGGGCGCGCTCGACCCGTAACGCAGGTTTGCTCTTCGTAGGAGCGAGCTTGCTCGCGAACAAACCCCGCTGCGAGGCCGGGTTCGCGAGCAATAACGATGGCGTCCCCCTCGCTCCTACAGGGCTATGCGTCACAGCCAGACGGCGCTCCAAAATGGGTAGTCGCAGAGGGATTTGACCAGACCCGCTCGCAAGGGATTGGCAATCAGGTAACGGGCTGCGGCTTTCAAGTCTTCGTCGCGGCGCAGGGCGTGATCGTGGAAGCCCGATTGCCAGACTTTACCTGTGCGTTTCAGCGCTCTGTTCAGTGAGATTGCAGTGAGGGATTTCAGTTGTTGCATAAAGTCACTCAATGAACCGCTCTCGAGTTGGACCAGGCAATGCAAATGGTCCGGCATCAATACCCAGGCGAGGAGATTGGCCTGGGCCAGTTGGTGCAGTGCTTGAGCAACTGGGCAGGAAGCGTTCCAGTGCGTGAATACCGGTTCACGCTGATAGGTGACGGTTGTCACCAGGTATATCTGCCCTTCGATCGAGTGACGTCCATTGCGCAGATTTTTGCCATGAAACCCCATCTCAACTCCCCTATGTGTACCGATGCTTACGGTTGCAGAGGAATTGAGGCCTGACTGTAGGAGCGAGCTTGCTCGCGAACCGGACCCGGCAGGTTCGCGAGCAAGCTCGCTCCTACGAAAGGCGGATCGGTGCAAATGAAAACGCCCGCACAGGGCGGGCGTTTTCGGAAGGGCGAACTCAGTGGTGTTCGCGGGTGGCGCGGAAGGTGATGTCCGGCCAGCGCTCTTCCATCAGGCTCAGGTTGACGCGGGTCGGGGCCAGGTAGGTGAGGTGGCCGCCGCCGTCGACGGACAGGTTCTCGAAGGCCTTGTCCTTGAACTCCTTGAGCTTCTTCTCGTCCTTGCACTCGATCCAGCGCGCCGACCAGACGTTGATCTGCTCGTAGGCGCACTCGACCTTGTATTCCTCCTTCAGGCGGCTGGCGACGACGTCGAACTGCAGCACGCCGACGGCGCCGAGGATGATGTCGTTGTTGCGCTCGGGGAAGAACACCTGGGTCGCACCTTCCTCGGCCAGTTCCTGCAGGCCCTGGCGCAACTGCTTGGATTTGAGCGGGTCCTTCAGGCGCACGCGGCGGAACAGTTCCGGGGCGAAGTGCGGGATGCCGGTGAAGCCCAGCGCCTCGCCTTCGGTGAAGGTGTCGCCGATCTGGATGGTGCCGTGGTTGTGCAGGCCGATGATGTCGCCGGCGAAGGCCTCCTCCAGCTGCTCACGCTCGCTGGAGAAGAAGGTCAGTGCGTCGGCGATCTTCACGTCCTTGCCCAGGCGCACGTGGCGCATCTTCATGCCCTTCTCGTACTTGCCCGAGCAGATGCGCATGAAGGCGATGCGGTCGCGGTGCTTGGGGTCCATGTTCGCCTGGATCTTGAACACGAAGCCCGTGAACTTCTCCTCGGTCGGCGCCACGCTGCGCTCGTGGGCGCCACGCTCCAGCGGTTGCGGGGCCCAGTCGACGATGCAGTCGAGCACCTGGTCGACACCGAAGTTGCCCAGCGCGGTACCGAAGAACACCGGGGTCATCTCGCCCTTGAGGAAGGCGTCCTTGTCGAACGCGTGGCAGGCGCCCTGCACCAGTTCCAGCTCTTCGAGGAAGTTGTCGTAGAGGTCGCCCAGGTGCGCGCGCGCTTCGTCGGAGTCGAGCTTGTCGATGACCTGGGTCTCGATGCGCTCGTGGCCGTGGCCCGGCACGTAGACGATGATCTTGTCTTCGGCGAGGTGGTAGACACCCTTGAAGTCCTTGTAGCAGCCGATCGGCCAGGTGATCGGCGCGGCCTTGATCTTCAGTACCGCTTCGATCTCGTCGAGCAACTCGACGGGGTCGCGGATGTCGCGGTCGAGTTTGTTGATGAAGCTGACGATGGGCGTATCGCGCAGGCGGCAGACTTCCATCAGGGCGATGGTGCGCGGCTCTACACCCTTGCCGCCGTCGAGGACCATCAGCGCCGAGTCCACCGCGGTCAGGGTGCGGTAGGTGTCTTCGGAGAAGTCTTCGTGGCCGGGGGTGTCGAGCAGGTTGATCATGTGCTCGCGGTAGGGGAACTGCATCACCGAGGTGGTGATGGAGATGCCGCGCTGCTTCTCCATCTCCATCCAGTCGGAGGTGGCGTGGCGGTCGGACTTGCGCGACTTCACGGTACCAGCGACGGCGATCGCCTTGCCCATCAGCAGCAGCTTTTCGGTAATGGTGGTCTTACCGGCGTCGGGGTGGGAGATGATCGCGAACGTGCGGCGTTTGGCGACTTCGGCGGCCTGGAGGGTCATGGATGCGTGCCTGGCTGGAATCGAGGATGGGCCCGGATCGGCCCAAAAGCGCGGGATTATAACGGGAAATGACCGGTCGATCAGCGCCACCGGGCACCCGGCGGCCTATGGGCGTCGGTGGGGCGCCGATGAGCTCGCTCCGGGGCGCGGTTTCGGCAGGCGATCGGGTGTCATCGGCCAAGCCGGCAATGACCCCTGTATCGGGGGCCGCGAAAAGGCCGTCCGGCCGCCCTTGTCATCCCCCTGAAACCCGCGCCTGTGCAGCATTTCATGGCGCTTTGTTAAGGATTCGAAACGAAATGCCGGATGGCGACAAAGGGTTATGAAAAAGCGGCAATTTTTGATTGATCTGTGCTGCCTCTGGTCCTAAAGTTCGCGCCCGAACGCTCATGCTGGAAACGATCCATCCGGCTCAAGTACTGACGACGAGAGGTTGCCGACCCGGCGACTCCGCGCCCCGACAGGGGCAGGGAGCCCCAGGAGAAGTCGGAGCCGGTAATGCTCGGCGACATGCCTTGGGAAGTAGGCGAACCAAAGTGGGGAAACTGATCAGGCGTTCGTGGCTCGAAAGTAAAAGAGCCGTCCCTCTTTTCAATTGCGTGTTTTGCCATTTGGAGTCCCAACCATGTCCATCAAGGTCGAGGATTACTTCGCCCCGGAAACCTTCCAGCGCATGAAGGCGTTTGCCGACAAGCAGGAAACCCCCTTCGTCGTCATCGACAAGCAGACCATCGCCAACGCGTACGACCAGCTGACCGACTGCTTCCCGTTCGCCAGGATCTACTACGCGGTGAAGGCCAATCCGGCCACCGAGATCACCGAGCTGCTGCGCGACAAGGGTTCGAACTTCGACATCGCCTCGATCTACGAGCTGGACAAGGTGATGAAGACCGGCGTGGGTCCGGAGCGCATCAGCTACGGCAACACCATCAAGAAAGCCCGTGACATCCGCTACTTCTATGAGAAGGGCGTGCGCCTGTTCGCCACCGACTCCGAGGCCGACCTGCGCAACATCGCCAAGGCGGCGCCGGGCTCCAAGGTCTACGTGCGCATCCTCACCGAGGGTTCCACTTCCGCCGACTGGCCGCTGTCGCGCAAGTTCGGCTGCCAGACCGACATGGCCATGGACCTGCTGGTGCTGGCCCGCGACCTGGGCCTGGTGCCCTACGGCGTGTCCTTCCACGTCGGCTCGCAGCAGCGCGACATCGGCGTGTGGGACGCGGCCATCGCCAAGGTGAAGGTGATCTTCGAGCGCCTGAAGGAAGAAGACGGCATCGAACTGAAGATGATCAACATGGGCGGCGGCTTCCCGGCCAACTACATCGCCAAGACCAACAGCCTGGAAACCTACGCCGAAGAGATCATCCGCTTCCTCAAGGAAGACTTCGGTGACGAACTGCCGGAAATCATCCTCGAGCCGGGCCGTTCGCTGATCGCCAACGCCGGCATCCTGGTCAGCGAAGTGGTGCTGGTGGCGCGCAAGTCGCGCACTGCCGTGGAGCGCTGGGTGTTCACCGACGTGGGCAAGTTCTCCGGCCTGATCGAAACCATGGACGAGTCCATCAAGTTCCCGATCCACGTGGAGAAGCAGGGCGAGCTGGAAGAAGTGGTGATCGCCGGCCCGACCTGCGACAGCGCCGATATCATGTACGAGCACTACAAGTACGGCCTGCCGCTGAACCTGGCCGCCGGCGACCGCCTGTACTGGCTGTCCACCGGTGCCTACACCACCAGCTACAGCGCGGTGGAGTTCAACGGCTTCCCGCCGCTGAAGGCGTTCTACCTGTAGGTTCAGGCTCGAATGAAGAGGCCCCGCGATGCGGGGCCTCTTCGTTTCTGGCAGCGCGCTTTTGGTCCACGAATGAACCCGGCATCCCTGTAGGAGCGAGGGGAACGCCATCGTTATTGCTCGCGAACCAGACTCGCAGCGGGGGCTGTTCGCGAGCAAGCTCGCTCCTACGAAGAGCCTTCGTGCGCCGTGAAATGAAAACGCCCCGCAGTGCGGGGCGTTTTCATGGTCAGGTTCGACTCAACCCTCGTTGGGCTTCGTCGCAGCCGGCACCTGCGCGGTGGCCGGTGACCTGAGGTCCTTGACGATCTCCTGCTGCGGCGCGGCCTGGGTCGGCGGCAGCTTGTCGAAATCGTGCAGGCCGCCCTTCTTGTACGGATCGCCGATCCAGCGCGGCGCCACGGCGAATTGCGGGCTGACCAGGCTCTTCACCGGCTCGAAGCGGTCGTAGCTCAGGCCCGCGAGGTCCGACAGGGTGTGGATCAGGTGCGAGCTGCTGTACGGACGCTTGGCGGCCGCCTGCAGGTCGCGCGGGTGCGCCGCCTGCCAGCTGGACGAGGTCCAGAGCATGAACGGGATGGTGTACATCGGCCGGGTCGGGGCGCCTTCGTTGCGGCCCAGGCGGTCATGGTTGCCCGAGCTGTAGACATCCTCGCCGTGGTCGGAGAGGTACAGCAGGAAACCGTTCGGATCGGTCGCGGCGTAGCGCTTGATCAGGCTGGAGACCACGAAGTCGTTGTACAGCACAGCGTTGTCGTAGAAGTTGTAGGTTTCCACCTGGTCATCCGACAGCGCCGAGGGTACGCCCTGGCGGTCGTTGAAGTGGGCGTACTGCTCCGGATAGCGGTAGCGGTAGTCCATGTGCGTGCCGAGCAGGTGGATGACGATGAACTTCTTCTGCGCCGGGTCCTGCAGGGCCTTCTCGAAGGGCTCGAGCACCACGCCGTCGTACTGGCTGGCGTTCTGGTTGCGCTGGTTGTTCAGGTAGAACTGCGCGTCCGTCTGCTGCGAGAAGGTGGTCAGCATGGTGTTGCGCTTGGTCATCGTCTGCTGGTTGGTGATCCAGAAGGTCTTGTAGCCCGCCTGTTTCATCAGGTTGATCAGCGACGGATCGGTGAGGAACCTGTCGGGGTTCTGCTCGTCGCCGAAGGTGAGGATCTGCTGCATCACCTCGATGGTGTAGGGACGCGGCGAGACAACGTTCTGGAACACCGTCAGGTTGTGGCCTTCGGCGGCCAGCGCGTCGAGGTTCGGCGTGGTTTCGCGCGGGTAGCCATACAGGTGCATGTGCTCGCGGGTGGTGGATTCGCCCAGCACCAGCACCAGGGTGCGTGGCGCTTCGCCGCTGCTGTCCTGGAGGTTCCGCAGCGGCGGCAGGGAGGCGTTCTGCTCCAGCAGCTTCTGCATGTTGTCCAGTTGCTGGCGGTACTGGGCGTAACCCACGACCAGTTGCCAAGGCACGGCCGGCTCCATGCGCTGCTGCACCTTCTCCAGCGCTTCGGCGAAGCTGCGCTCCTGGGTGACCATCTGCTTGTAGAAGGGGTAGACCAGATTCAGCGCCACCAGCAGCACGGCCACCGGCACTCGGGTAGAGAGCGGCAGGCTGACCGGGCGGATGCGCCGCCACAACAGGATTGCGACCACCGTGTAGGCCAGCAGCGCCAGGCCCAGCCAGAGGCTGAAGTACTGGCTGAAATACTCGCCCGCCTCGGCGGTGTTCGACTCGAACATGACGAAGATGACGCTCTGCGAGAACTCCTGGCGGTAGATGCCGAAGTAGCTCAGGCCCACCAGCGAGGCGCCCCACAGCACCAGACCGATGACGGCGGAAATCCCGCGGGTGAAGCGCGGCAGCAGCAGGACCGGAGCGAGCCACAGGCTGCTGAGGAAGAAGGCGTCGCGGAAGCCGGCGAAACCGGTGGTTCCGGTGAGCAGAATCAGCAGCTGGGTGACGCCGGAGAAGTACCAGAAGAACAGCAGCAGCCAGCCCAGGCCGGCCCAGTCGACGCCTTTGCGGGCGGAAGGGGAAGTAGTGGTAGACACACACGCCTCATCGAATAGGGACAAACGGCTGCACTCCAGCAGCCGCAGGGGGCGGGGAGGCTATCAGGAATGACGTGAAAAATGCGTTAAATGACAACAATCCTGTGGGAGACGCAGTGAACTCAGGCGATTCCGGTCGGACTCATCGCCCAACTCGGCTGCGCGCTGGCAATAGGCGTGCGCCAGCCGGCGCAAGGCCTCCAGCGGGGAGCGGGCCAACTGTTCGCGGGCGACCCGCAGGAAGTTCAGGTTGCCGCCTTCCAGCGCTCGGTGCAGCCAGGGCAGGGCGCCTTCCAGGTCGCCGGCCTCGGCCAGGACCGTGGCGTGGCTGAACTGGCCGCGAAAATCGCCGGCTTCGGCGGAACGCCGATACCAGCGATGGGCTGTCTCGGTATCGCGGGCGACCACCAGGCCTTCCTCGTGGAAACGGCCGACCAGGTTCATCGACTTGGCGTGTCCCAGTTCCGCCGCCCGGCGGTACAACGCCAGGGCGTGCGCTTCGTCGCGCGCCACCCCGCGTCCGGTGGCCAGCAGGTTGGCCAGGTTGTACATCGCCCAGTCCAGGTCCGCCCCGGCGGCGAGCGCATAGTGCCCGGCGGCCGCGGCGGGGTCGGCAAGGCAGCCCCAGCCGTGTTCCAGGCAGCGGCCGAGCATGTTGCGCGCCATCGCATGGCCGCGCTCGGCGGCGATGCCGAACCAGGTCAGGGCCAGCGCCGGATCGCGCTCGATGCCGTGGCCGTCGAGGAGGATCTGGCCGAGCAGCGCCTGGGCTTCCAGCTCGCCGTCGCGGGCCGCGGCGAGGATCAGCCGGGCCGCCTGGCGCGGGTTGTCGGCGAGCTGGCCGCTGAGGTCGTCAACGGCGATTTCTTCGGTACGACGCAGGACGAAACTCATGGGCGGTCAGACATCCACCCAGCGGCGCAGCAGGTTGTGGTAGGTGCCGGTCAGTTCCACCAGCGCGGGGTGGTCGGGCACGTCGCGGGTCAGCGCCTGGATCGACTGGTCCATCTGGAACAGCAGGGCGCGCTGGCTGTCCTCGCGCACCAGGCTCTGGGTCCAGAAGAACGAGGCGATGCGCGCGCCACGGGTCACCGGGTTGACCTTGTGCAGGCTGGTGGCGGGGTAGAGCACCAGGTCGCCCGCCGGCAGCTTCACCTGCTGGGTGCCGTAGGTGTCCTGGATCACCAGTTCGCCGCCGTCGTAGTCCTCGGGGTCGCTGAAGAACAGTGTCGAGGACACGTCGGTGCGCACCCGTTCGCGGCCGCCGTGGGTGTCGCGCACGGTGTTGTCGATATGGAAGTCGAACGAGCCGCCGCCGGTGTAGCAGTTGAACAGCGGCGGGAAGACCTTGTTCGGCAGCGCGGCGGACTGGAACAGCGGGTTGCTCCACAGGCGCTGCAGCATGGCTTCGCCGATCTCGCGGGCCAGCGGGTGGTCCAGCGGCAGTTGCAGGTTGTGCTTGGCGCGGGCCGACTGGTAGCCGGCGGTGGCCTTGCCGTCGGCCCATTCGGCCTGTTCCAGGGCGGCGCGGATGCGCGCCACTTCCTCGCGGGTAAAGATGCCGGGAATGTGCAGCAGCATGGGACGGTTCCGTCGGTGCCTGGGGAAGTGCCAATGATAATGATTTGCAACAGACGGCTACAACTGTCCGTTTTGTCGCGGAGCGGTCACAAAGTGTAAATCTTGTAAATCATCTGCGTTTGAGAATATCTGGTAATTGATACAAATTCTTAATTGCACTAGATTGCGCGGCCTTCATGAGCCCCTGGGGAGGGATTTGCAATGTCGCGCCAATCGTCCGATCTCGCCGGCAACACGCCGCGCCTTCTGGCATCCGCCGTCGGTGTCGCCATCACCGCCATGTCCGGCAGCCACCTGGCCCATGCCGCCGATTCCTCGGAAAAGAAACCAAGCCAGGACGTGCTGTCCCTGGACGCCGATACCGTCGTCGGCACCCAGCAGGACCCGACCACCTACAACGTCGAGAAGTCCGCGTCGAAGAAATACACCGCCCCGCTGCTGGATACGCCGCGTTCGGTGACCGTGGTGCCGCAGCAGGTGATCAAGGACACCGGCGCGCTGACCCTGCAGGACGCCCTGCGCACCGTGCCGGGCATCACCTTCGGCGCCGGCGAGGGCGGCAACCCGACTGGCGACCGTCCGTTCATCCGTGGCTTCGACGCGCAGAGCGACACCTACGTCGATGGCGTCCGCGATACTGGCGCGCAATCCCGCGAGGTCTTCAACCTCGAGCAGATCGAAGTCAGCAAGGGCCCGAACTCGGCCTTCGGCGGCCGTGGTTCGGCCGGCGGCAGCCTGAACCTGATCAGCAAGCAGGCCAAGGCCGGCAACTTCACCGACGGCAGCTTCACCTACGGTTCCGACCAGACCCGCCGCTACACCCTGGACACCAATCAAGAGTTCCTCGACGGCAACGCCGCCTTCCGCCTGAACCTGATGACCCACGACCAGAACGTTGCCGGCCGTCAGGCGGTGGACGCCAGCCGCTGGGGCATCGCGCCGTCCGTGACCTTCGGCCTCAATGGCCCGACTCGCGTCACCGTCAGTCACTACCACCTGGAAAGCGACGACACCCCGGACTCGGGCATCCCGTACGCCAAGAGCGCCGACCGCAGCAAGCACAACCCGGACAAGCCGGTGAACGTCGACCGCGACAACTACTACGGCCTGGAAGACCGCGACTTCTCCAAGAGCCGCGTGGACACCAGCACCATCACCGTCGAGCACGACTTCAACGACAATCTGAGCCTGCGCAACACCACGCGCTACGGCACCAGCCACATCGACTACATCTGGACCCAGCCGGACGACAGCCAGGGCAACATCAACAACGGCAGCGTGTGGCGGCGCAACAACAACCGCGTCGGGACCACCACCACCGCGACCAACCAGACCGACCTGTTCGGCGAGTTCTACCTGGCAGGCTTCAAGAACAGCTTCACCACCGGCCTCGAGTTCACCCGTGAGGACAGCAAGCGCGACGGCTACACGGTCGACACCAACACCGGCCTGAACAACAACAAGTGCAACCCGTCGATCATCGGCGCGCCCAGCGGCTACAACTGCACCAGCCTGGAAAACCCGAACCCGCACGATCCGTGGAACGGCAGCATCACCCGCAACTACAAGCCGCTGAACACCGTCGGCACCACCAAGGCCATCTACGGTTTCGACACCATCGACCTGAACGAGCAATGGCAGGTCAACCTCGGCGTGCGCTTCGACAGCTTCGAGACCACCGCGAAGAACCACAACGCATCGCCCGCCAGCAAGCTCGAAGACAGCTCCAACTTCTGGAACTGGCAGGCCGGCGTGGTCTACAAGCCGGCGCCCAACGGCAGCATCTACGCCTCCTACGCCACCTCGGCGACGCCGCCGGGCAGCATGCTGGACAACGGCGACAGTTCCAACGCGGTCGACGCCTTTGCGGTGAAGAACAGCCTCGAGCCGGAAGAGACCACTAACTACGAGATCGGCACCAAGTGGAACTTCCTCGACGAGCGCCTGGAACTGACTGCCGCGATCTTCCGCACCGACAAGGACAACGCGCGCATCCTGGTGGCGCCGCAGACCTACGACAACGCCGGTGAGTCCCGCGTCGACGGCCTGGAACTGAGCGCCAGCGGCAAGCTGACCGACAAGTGGAAGGTCTTCGCCGGCTACAGCTACCTCGACAGCGAACTGGTGAAAGCCGGTCGCGCCGGCCGTAACGGCAACATCAACGCCAGCGCGCCGTCCAACAACGGCAACCAGATGCCCAACACGCCGAAGAACAGCTTCAGCCTGTGGACCACCTACGACATCCTGCCCAACGCCACCATTGGCGGCGGCACCTTCTATGTCGACAAGGTCTACGGCGACGTGGCCAACACCATGTACGTCCCGGACTACTGGCGCTACGACGCGATGGCCGCCTACAAGCTGACCAAGAACGTCGACTTCCAGCTCAACGTGCAGAACGTCTTCGACAAGAAGTACTTCGACAAGGCCTACGCCTCGCACTACGCGAACCAGGCGGCCGGCCGCACCGTGCTGCTGTCCACCAACTTCCACTTCTAAGGCTCGCCTGCTGGCGAACCACCCCGGCCGACGCTCCTCGGCCGGGGTTTTTGTTTGTTGGCCGCCAGGTTTGGGTAAAGGTTGTAAAAATCGGCTGCATTTGCGAGCTGTTCTCAATAAAATTCCGCCCCGCGCGAAGGGCGGCATGACGTGAGGCCACGGTGTTGAAGAAAGTCTGGTTCCAGTTGCATTGGCTGTTCGGCATCAGCGCCGGTTTGGTGCTGGCGCTGATGGGCCTGAGCGGGGCGATGCTGTCGTTCCAGGACGAAATCCTGCGCGCCGTGAATCCCGCCAGCCTCACCGTGGAAAAGCGCGCCGAGGGCACGTTGCCGATGGACGAACTGATCCATCGGGTGGAGAGCGCCGAGCCGGGCAAGAAAGTCGCCTTCGTCTGGGTGACCCTCGACGGCGACCAGGCCAGCCGCCTCTTCTACACGCCCAAGCCGGGCCAGCGCCGGGGCGAATCGCGCTACGTCGACCCGTACACCGCCCAGTTCCTGCCGGCGCCCAGGGGCGAAGGCTTCTTCAACTTCGTCATGCAGCTGCACCGCTTCCTCGCCGCGGGCGAGCTGGGCAAACAGGTCACCGCCGCCAGTACGCTGATCCTGCTCTACCTGTGCCTCTCCGGCCTGTACCTGCGCTGGCCGCGCAAGGCCCTGAACTGGCGCGCCTGGCTGACCTTCGACTGGGCCAAGAAGGGCCGGGCGTTCAACTGGGACCTGCATGCCGTGGCCGGTACCTGGTGCCTGGCGTTCTACCTCCTGGCAGCCCTGAGCGGCCTGTACTGGTCCTACGACTGGTACCGAGGCGGCCTGTTCAAGCTGCTCGACGACACCCCGGCCGGCCAGCCCAAGGGGCTGCGTGGCGGCAAGCGCGGCCCGGCGCCCAAGGGCCCGCCGCCGGAGGTCGATGCAAGCGCCGTCTGGGCCACCATCGAGCAGACCGGCGGCGCCGCGATGACCGCCTACAACCTGCGCCTGCCGCCGGTGAAAGGCCAGCCGGCAACCGTCTTCTACCTCCTCGACGACGCCGCCCACGAGCGCGCCTTCAACGAAATGACCATCGACCCGGCCAGCGGCAAGCTCCTGGCCGACAAGCGCTACACCGACAGTTCCTTCGGCAAGCAACTGCTGACCAGCGTCTATGCCCTGCACGTGGGCAGCTATTTCGGCCTCGCCGGGCGCATCCTGATGATGCTGGCGAGCCTGTCGATGCCGCTGTTCTTCATCACCGGCTGGCTGCTCTACCTCGACCGCCGCCGCAAGCAGCGCGCGGCCCAGGCCGCCCGTGGCGAGCTCGACACGCGTACGCTCGTCGGCGACGCCTGGCTGGTGGGCTACGCCAGCCAGAGCGGCCTCGCCGAGCAACTGGCCTGGCAGAGCGCCGGGCAATTGCAGGCCGCCGGCCTGCCGGTGCGCGTCGAGCCGCTGGCGAAGCTGGACCGCGCGCAACTGGAGCAGACCCGCAACGCGCTGTTCGTGGTCAGCACCTTCGGCGACGGCGAGGCCCCGGACAACGCCCGTGGCTTCGAGCGCCACCTGCTGGGCCAGAGCCTGGGGCTGGGCGACCTGCGCTATGCCGTCCTTGCCCTCGGCGATCGCCAGTACGAGCACTTCTGTGGCTTCGCCCGTCGCCTGCAAGGCTGGCTGCAAGGACAGGGCGCGCGGGCGCTGTTCGATGGCGTCGAGGTGGACAATGGCGATGCCGCCGCGCTGCACGACTGGCAGCGGCGCCTTGCCGAACTTTCCGGCGCCGCGCCGCAGGCCGCGTTCAGCGCGCCGGCCTTCGAAGTCTGGACGCTGGCTGGCCGCGAGCACCTCAATCCGGGCAGCCAGGGCGAACCCACCTGGCTGCTGCGCCTGGCCGCGCCGAACGATTCGCGGATCGACTGGAGCGCCGGCGACCTGGTGGAGATCGCCCCGCGCCAACCGGCGTTCCTGGTCGAGGCCTGGCTGGATCGCCTCGGCCTGGACGGCGGTTCGACCATCCAGGCCGAGGGGATCGCCACCTCGCTGAAGATCGCCCTGGCCGGCTGCCTGCTGCCGGGTAACCTCGAACACCTGGTAGGCCTGCATGGCCAGGCGGTGTACGACGCGTTGATCAAGCTGTCCGTGCGCCAGTACTCCATCGCCTCGTTGCGCAGCGATGGCGCGCTGGAGCTGATCGTGCGCCAGGAACAGCACGCCGACGGCTCGCTGGGCATCTGCTCCGGCTGGCTCACCGCGTACCTGCCGGAGGGCGGCAACCTGCTGCTGCGCCTGCGGCGCAACCGCAGCTTCCACCTGTGCGAGGCGGATCGCCCGCTGATCCTGATCGGCAACGGCACGGGCCTGGCCGGGCTGCGCAGCCTGCTGCGCGCCAGCATCGCCGAAGGCCGCCGGCGCAATTGGCTGCTGTTCGGCGAGCGCAACCTCGCCCACGACTTCTACTGCCGCGAGGAACTGGAAAGCGCGCTGGCACGGGGCGAACTGCAGCGCCTGGACGTCGCCTTCTCCCGCGACCAGGCCGAGAAGGTCTACGTGCAGGACCGCCTGCGCGCCAGCGGTGAAGTGCTCGCCCAATGGCTGGACGAGGGTGCGCTGATCTACGTCTGCGGCAGCCTGCAGGGCATGGCCGAAGGCGTCGACCGCGCGCTGCGCGAGATGCTTGGCGATGCCCAGGTCGAGGAGTTGCTGGAGACCGGGCGCTACCGGCGCGACGTTTATTGATCCGGCGTCGAGCGTAGCCAGTCGCGACGACGTGACGAGCTTTTTTATAGGAGCGAGCTTGCTCGCGAACAGATATCCCGGCAGCTCCGGAGCTGGGTCGGTTCGCGAGCAAGCTCGCTCCTACAGGGAAAGACCGCACTGCGTTCCAGGCGGTGCAAAGCAAGAGGCCCCCGCCTAAGCGGAGGCCTTTTTGATTTCAGGGCCTGGCTCGGATCCTGCGTCGACTCATATCCACAGGAACAGCGCCAGCACCGCCGCGAAGAACCCCCACTTCTGCAGGTAGTACAGCTTGCGGTTGCGCTTCTTCAGCGCCTTGCCGTGCAGGCGGATCCTGTACAGCGAGGCAAAGGCGCGGTTGATGCCGCCGGTCTTGTCGCCCGCGTCGTTCGGCGAGGCGGCGGCGGCCATCACGTTGCGGCTGAACCAGCGGTTGAACGCCGTGGCCCAGCGGTACTTCAGCGGCCGCTCGATGTCGCAGAAGAGGATCACCCGGTCATGCCCGGTGGTGTTCTCGGCATAGTGGATGTAGGTCTCGTCGAACACCACCGCTTCGCCGTCGCGCCAGTGGTAGCGCTCGCCGTCCACCTCGATGAAGCAGCCCGGATCGTTCGGCGTCATCAGCCCCAGGTGGTAGCGCACGGAACCGGCGTAAGGGTCGCGGTGGCGCACCAGGCGCGAGCCCGGCGGCAGTTCGGCGAACATCGCCGCCTTGACCGAGGGAATCCGCCGCAGCAGCTCGGTGGTCTTCGGGCACAGCGCATCGGCGGACGGATGGCTGTCGTCGTACCACTTCAGGTAGAAGCGCTTCCAGCCGGTCTTGAAGAAGGAGTTGAAGCCCACGTCGTTGAGCTGTTCGGAACGCTTGATGCTGCCGGCGTCGCGCAGGTGCAGGGCTTCGCTGCGGATGGTTTCCCAGTTCTCGGTCAGCAGGCGCATCTCGGGAAAATCGTCGGTCGCCAGGTACGGGCGGCTCGGTACCCTGGAGAACAGGTACATGATGCAGTTGATCGGTGCCAGGAAGCTGGAGTGGTCGGTCAACTGGCGCGTGAACTTGTGACGCACCCGTCCGCGCAGGTGGACATAAACGATGCTCAGGCCGAAGGCGGCCAGGATGGCGGCTTTGATCATTCGGAGAAGGTATCCGCGGATAGAGACCGTGAATGGTACTCCTCCTAATCGTGAGTGAGTATTCTCCGAAGGCCAAAGGCCAGTGTCTGTTTTAACCTGTAGGAAATTTCGAAGGATGGTGAGGCCGATGACCGAGCGCACGACGCGGATCCTGCTCAACTGCGACATGGGCGAAAGTTTCGGTGCCTGGAGCATGGGCGACGACACCCATGCCATGCCGCTGATCGACCAGGCCAACCTGGCCTGCGGCTACCATGCGGGCGACCCGCTGACCATGCAGCGCACCGTTCGCCTGGCGGTAGAGCAGGGCGTCAGCATTGGCGCACACCCGGCCTACCCGGACCTGGCCGGCTTCGGCCGCCGGCACCTGAGCTGCTCGCCCGAGGAAGTGCGGGCGCTGGTGCTCTACCAGATCGGCGCCCTGGACGCCTTCTGCCGCGCCGCCGGCACCCGCGTCGATTACGTGAAGCCCCACGGCGCGCTGTACAACGACCTGGTGCGGGACGACGCGCTGCTCAGTGCCGTGCTCGACGCCTGCGCCGCCTACCGCAAGGGCCTGCCGCTGATGGTACTGGCCCTGGCCGACAACCGCCGCGAACTGCAACTGGCCGATGCCGCCGACGTACCGCTGATGTTCGAGGCCTTCGCCGACCGCGCCTACCTGCCCGACGGTCAGCTCGCCCCGCGCCGCCTGCCCGATGCCGTGCACCACGAACCACAGCGCATCCTCGACCAGGCCCTGGCGATTGCCCGTGGCGAGCCCTTCCCGGACATCGACGGCAACCCGCTGCGCCTGCGCGCCGACAGCCTCTGCGTGCACGGCGACAACCCCGAATCCCTGGCGGTGCTACGGCGCCTGCGTGGCCTGCTGGACCAGGCATGATCCGTGTCGAAGCCTTCGGCGCCACGGCGCTGCTGATCACCCTCGCCGAGCAGCCCGACGAAGCGCTGCCGCTTCGCATCGCTTGCCTTGCCGAGCGACTGCGCGCCGAGTTGGGCGCGGCATTGACGGATTGTGTGCCCGGCTGGACCACCCTGTTGCTGCACTATGACCTGCTGCGTATCGACCTGCCGCAACTGCAGGGCCGCGTCCGGGCGGCGCTGGCGGACTGGCCGGGCGAACCGCAGGCGAGTAGCCCCGGCCGCCTGCATGAAATTGCCGTGTGGTATGCCGGTGAGGACCTGGCTGAAGTCGGCCGGCTGTGTGGGCTCACGTCCACTCAGGTCATCTCCCTGCACGCCGGCCGTGACTATCGCGTCGGCGCGATCGGCTTTTCCCCCGGCTTCGCTTACCTCGGTGAGCTGGACGAACGACTCGCCCTGCCACGCCGGGCCACGCCGCGCACGCACGTGCCCGCCGGCAGCCTGGCAATCGCCGAGCGGCAGACGGCGGTTTATCCAAAGGCCTCGCCCGGCGGCTGGCATCTGCTCGGTCGCACCGCGCAGCGATTGTTCGATCCGTGGCGGGAGCCGCCCTGTCCGCTGGCGGTGGGCGACCGGGTACGCTTCGTACCCATCGACGAAGCGGCCTACCATGCCGCCGGTGGCGAGCCATGAGCCTGACGGTGATCGCCTGCGGCCCGCTGTGCCTGTTGCAGGATGGTGGGCGCCACGGCTGGCAGGGACTGGGCGTATCGCCCGGCGGCCCCGTGGATCGGCACGCGGCGGCCTGGGCGAATCGATTGCTTGGCAATGGCCGCGATACGCCGCTGCTGGAGATAGCCCTGGGCGGCGTGGAGCTGGATGCGCGGTCGGACACCTGGCTGGCGCTGACGGGCGCCGAGCTGCCGGCCTGTCTCGACGGCGAGCCGCTACCGGCCTGGTCACGTTTTCGCGTGCGGGCGGGACAGCGCCTGAAACTGGGTTTTGCCCGTGCCGGGCAGCGGGCCTGTCTCGCCGTTGCCGGAGGCTTCCGGGTCCGAGCGGTGCTGGGCAGCGTCTCGACCCATGCGCGGGAAAAACTCGGCGGCCTGTCCGGCGATGGCCAGCCGCTCGCCGTGGGCGACGTGCTGGAGTGCGCCGACGAGGGAGCGCGTTTCACGCAGGGGGCGAGTGTGCCCTGGTCCTATCGGCCGGATTATCGCGAGCCCCCCGCCTTGCGCGTGCTGCCGGGCCCGGATGCGTTCACGGCCGCACAACGGCAAGCCTTCTTCCGCCAGCCCTGGCGGATCAGCCCGCAATCCGACCGCATGGGTGTGCGCCTGCGCGGCGAGGCGCTGGAGGCGCCGCGCCGGCAATGGTCGCTGGGCGTGGTGGACGGCGCCATCCAGGTACCGCCGGACGGCCAGCCGATCATCCTGCTGGCCGACCGTCAGAGCATGGGCGGCTACTCCGTACTCGGCGTGCTGCACCCGCTGGACATCGGTCGCCTGGCGCAATGCCCGGCGCACAGCGAGGTGCGCTTCGCCCCGGCGAGCGTGGAACAGGCGCAAGCGGACCTGCGCGCATTCCTGCGCTTCTTCGCTACTTAGTGGCCTGTGTGGCTAATTCGACTAATCAATTTCGGCGCTAGGCTTCGCCATACTGCGTTGCCGCTCCTCACCGTAGCCTTGCTACGACTCGTCGCGGCGCCTTGTCTGGCAAACCCTGGCACTCGAACTTCAATTGCCGAATCAGCCGTACAGGCCACTAGGCAGGTGCCGCAGCGGCAGAGGCGCCGACTCCTTCACCGTCTGGATCGCGAAATTGCTACGGATGTCGCTGACGCCCGGCAGCTTGAGCAGGGTGCCGGTGAGGAACTGCTCGTAGGCGCGCAGGTCGGGCAGCACGACCTGCAACAGGAAGTCCGACTCGCCGCTGACCAGGTGCACCGAGATCACTTCCGGCAGGTCGATCACCGCCTGGCGAAAGGCGGCGGCACTGGTGTCGCTGTGGCGCTCGACCTTCACCCCGACGAAGACCGTCAGTCCCAGTCCGACTTCGTCGCGGCCCAGTTCGGCGTGGTAGCCGCGGATCATCCCGGCTTCCTCCAGCAGGCGCACCCGGCGCAGGCAGGGGGAGGGCGAGAGGCCGATTTCCTCGGCCAGTTCCACGTTGCTCAGGCGGCCGTCGCGTTGCAGGGCGGCGAGGATGCGGTGGTCGTAGGCGTCCAGCTTGGGGATTGGCATAAGCGGATACTCGTTGGCTTTCTGCTTGGCAGAATATGCCAAACAGCATCGTGATGCTGGCCGAATACGCAAGCACCTGCCTCGGCTTTCGGACATAGAATCCCTATCCGCAATGACTGTTTCGGAGCGGATTGATGGATATCGGTGTGTTCCTGCTGGCCCTGGCGATGGTCTACCTGCTGCCGGGGCCGGACATGATTCTCCTGTTGCACACCGGTGCCCGCGACGGCTGCCGTGCCGCGCTGGCCACGGCGCTCGGCCTTGGCCTGGCGCGCGCCTGTCATGTGGCGCTGGCGGCAACCGGCCTGGCGCTGCTGTTCCGCAGCGCGCCCTGGACCTTCGATGCGGTGCGCGTTGGCGGCGGCCTCTACCTGGCCTGGATCGGCCTGCAACTGCTGCGTGCGCCGGTCGGTCCGGCCGTGGACAGCGCCGAACGCGCGAAAGCCCCGGCGAGCTATCGACGGGCCTTGCGCCGCGGTGTGCTGACCAACCTGCTCAACCCCAAGGCGCTGCTGTTCTGTTCGGTGCTGCTGCCGCAATTCATCCAGCCGCAGAACGGCCCGCTGGCCGTGCAGTTCGCGCTGCTGGGCGGCGTGCTGGTGCTGGTGGGACTGGGCTTCGACAGCTTCTACGCGGTCAGCGGTGAGCGCATGGGGCGCTGGCTGGCGCGGCACAGGACGATGCAACGAGTGCAGCAGTGGGGCTTCGGCGGCATCCTGCTGGGCTTCGGCGTACGCCTGGCGCTGATCCGCGACCTTTGAACTGGGGCTTTTCATAGGAGCGAGCTTGCTCGCGAACGGCCCCAGCTCCGCTGCCAGGAGGTTCGCGAGCAAGCTCCTACAGGGTGTTTCCCTCAGAGGTCTTCCGGCTGGATTTTCCACAGGCGCGCTACGGAGGGCCTATGCGGATTGCGCGCGACGACCAGCAACCCGAGGTCGCCGCCGCGCAGTTCCTTCAGAAGTTGCTCGCCCGTGCGTTGCTGCATGCTTTCGGCCAGATGCCCCAGGGCGATGGCGGCCGCCGCCGGATGAGTGGCGACGGGCACGTAGCTTCCGCCGTCCATGTCCAGCACGAGGTGCTTCTCGCCCGGCTCCGGGGTGGGGATGTGCAGGTTGGCCTTGAGCAATTGGGCCATCGCCTCGTTGCGCTGTGCGGCGGTGAGTTGGCCCTGCGGCAAGGCGCGTTCCAGTGGATAGAACTCGTCCGTCGGCTCCGCTTCCGGTTTCGCTGCGCAAGGTGTGGCGGGCGTCTTCACGGAGGTTGGCGCGGGCGATGCCACTGGCGCTGCCGGGGGCGCGGCGAAGTCCGGCTCTTCCTGGCCAAGGCCGTCCCAGTCGATCCCGTCGAGATCGATCTCCGGCTGGGCCTTCTTCCTCGGAGCCGCCTTCTTCCGCGAATTCACGGCCGCGCGAATGTCCAGTCGCCGCTGGCGCTTCCACTTGTGGATCTGGACATTGGCGACGATGGCGGCAGCGAGGATGAGCAAGAGGAAGAACAGCAGCATGAATGGCCCGGTCCTGTGGATGACGGCCACTGCGGTGGGACAGCGGCGGGGCGCCCCCCTGGCGGGACAGGGCGGATCAGGCGGTCAGCCTGTTCCGGCTCAGTTGTATCCGAAAGGATGGGCCGGCCTAAGACCGGCCCATTTCGTTTCAGTTCAGGAATTGCTCCGCGTGGTGGCACGCGACCTGGCGCTCATCCAGCAAGCGAAGCTCCGGCACTTCGCTCCTGCAACGCTCGGTGGCATACGGGCAGCGCTTGTGGAAGGCGCAGCCACTGGGCGGGTTGAGCGGGTTGGGCAGCTCGCCCTGGATCTTGATCTTGGGCTTGTCCGGATCGGGATGGATGGCCGGGGTCGCCGAGAGCAGGGCCTGGGTGTAGGGGTGCAACGGGCGTTCATAGAGCTTTTCCGCCGGCCCCATTTCCGCCGGGCGGCCGAGGTACATCACCAGCACGTCGTCGGCCACGTGGCGGACCACGGCGAGGTTGTGCGAGATGAACACGTAGGCGGTGCCGTACTCCTCCTGCAGGTCCATGAACAGGTTGAGCACCTGGGCCTGGATCGACACGTCCAGTGCCGAGGTCGGCTCGTCCGCCACCAGCACTTTCGGCCGCAGCATCATGGCGCGGGCCAGGGCGATGCGCTGGCGCTGGCCGCCGGAGAACATGTGCGGGTAGCGCTGGTAGTGCTCGGGGCGCAGGCCGACCTGCTTCATCATCGCCTGCACCCGCTCGCGGCGTTCGGTGCGCGACAGGTTGGTGTTGATCAGCAGCGGCTCGGCCAGCTGGTCGCCGATCTTCTGCCGCGGGTTGAGCGAGGCGTAGGGGTTCTGGAAGACCATCTGCACGTCGCGGCGCAGTTGCTTGCGCGTCTCGTGGTTGGCGCCCTTCACCTCGTGGCCGGCGATCTGCAGGGAGCCTGCGGTGGGTTCCTCGATCAGGGTCAGCGCCCGGGCGAGCGTGGACTTGCCGCAGCCGGATTCGCCGACCACGGCCAGCGTCTTGCCGGCCTGCAGCTCGAAGGATACGCCGTTGAGCGCGCGGACCAGGGCGTGCGGCTTGAACAGGCCCTGGGAGATTTCGTAGTGACGGGTCAGGTCGCGGGCGGTCAGGACGGCGTTCATCGGGCCACCTCGGTGTTCAGGTTGAGCGGGTAGAAGCAGCGCACGGCGCCGCGCTCATGGGGTTCCAGGGCCGGGCGCACGGCGCGGCAGTTGTCCTGCGCGTAGGGGCAACGCGGCGACAGCAGGCAGCCCTGCGGCCGGTCGTACTTGCCGGGGACGATGCCGGGCAGGGTGGCCAGGCGTTCCTCGCCGGCGCTGTGCTCGGGGATGGCCTTGAGCAGTGCCTCGGTGTAGGGGTGGGTCGGCAGGTCGAACAGCGCCGGTACCTCGCCGATCTCCACCGCCTGCCCCGCGTACATCACGCAGACGCGCTGGGCGGTTTCGGCTACCACGGCCAGATCGTGGGTGATCAGGATCAGTGCCATGCCCTGGTCGCGTTGCAGGTTCAGCAACAGTTCCATGATCTGCGCCTGGATGGTCACGTCCAGCGCGGTGGTCGGTTCGTCGGCGATCAGCAGCTTGGGTTCGCCGGCGATCGCCATGGCGATCGCCACGCGCTGGCTCATGCCGCCGGAGAGCTGGTGCGGGTAAGCCTCCAGGCGCTGGGCGGCGCCGGGGATTTCCACCCGTTCGAGCAGTTCCAGGGCGCGCTGGCGCAGCGCCTTGCCGCGCAGGCCGAGGTGCAGCTTGAGCACTTCCTCGATCTGGTAGCCGACGGTGAAGCTGGGGTTGAGCGCGGTCATCGGGTCCTGGAAGACCATGGCGATGTCCTTGCCGACGATGCGCCGCCGCTCGCGGCCCTTCAGGCGCAGCATGTCGGTGTCGTCGAACTGCATGGTGTCGGCGGTGATGATGCCGGGGGCGTCGATCAGGCCCATCAGGGCCATCATGGTCACGGATTTGCCGGAGCCGGATTCGCCGACGATGGCCAGGACTTCGCCCTTGTCCACGGCGAGGTCGAGGCCGTCCACCACCGGGACGGCGTTGCGGTCGCCGAAGCGTACCGAGAGATTGCGCAGGTCGAGGAGGCTCATACGGCGCTCTCCATCAGGCTTCTGTTCTTCTTGTAGGAGCGAGCTTGCTCGCGAACGGGGAGCGCGGAGGACGGCAGGTTCGCGAGCAAGCTCGCTCCTACAGCACATGCGAAAGTCATCATTGGTGTCTTCCTCACGCCGCGTTCTTCAGCTTCGGATCCAGCGCGTCGCGCAGGCCGTCGCCCATCAGGTTGATCGCCAGCACGCTGAGCAGGATGGTCAGGCCGGGCAGCGAGACGACCCACCAGGCGCGCTCGATGTAGTCGCGCGCGGAGGCCAGCATGGTGCCCCACTCGGGTGTCGGCGGCTGCACGCCGAGGCCGAGGAAGCCCAGGGCGGCGGCGTCGAGGATCGCCGAGGAGAAGCTCAGGGTGGCCTGCACGATCAGCGGCGCCATGCAGTTGGGCAGCACGGTGACGAACATCAGGCGCAGGGTGCCGGCGCCGGCCAGGCGCGAGGCGGTGACGTAGTCGCGGTTCAGCTCGCCCATCACGGCGGCGCGGGTCAGGCGCACGTAGGCCGGCAGCGAGACGATGGCGATGGCGATCACGGTGTTGATCAGGCCCGGGCCGAGGATGGCAACGATGGCCACCGCCAGCAGCAGCGAGGGCAGGGCCAGCATGATGTCCATCAGGCGCATGATCACCGGGCCCAGACGGTTGGGCGAGAAGCCGGCGAACAGGCCGAGGATGATGCCGGGGATCATCGAGATCACCACCGAGGCCAGGCCGATCTTCAATGACAGTCGCGCGCCGTGCATCAGGCGCGAAAGCAGGTCGCGGCCCAGTTCGTCGGTGCCTAGCAGGAAGCGCATCTGCCCGCCTTCCTGCCACGCCGGCGGGGTCAGCAGGTACTCGCGGAACTGCCAGCTCGGATCATGGGGCGCCACCCAGGGGGCGAACAGCGCGCAGAACACGATGACCAGCATGAACAGCAGGCCGCCGACCGCGCCCTTGTTGCGCGAGAAGGCTTGCCAGAATTCTTTCAGCGGGGAGGGGTAGACCAGGCTCGGGTCGCTGGCGGGAGCTTTGGCGTTGGCATTCATGGCGTGGGCTCCTCAGCGTTGGTGGCGGATGCGTGGGTTGGCCAGACCGTAGAGGATGTCCACGGTGAAGTTGACCAGGATCACCAGGGTCGCCACCAGGAGGATGCCGTTCTGCACCACCGGGTAGTCGCGGCGGCTGATCGCGTCGATCAGCCATTTGCCGATGCCCGGCCAGGAGAAGATGGTCTCGGTGAGCACGGCACCGGCGAGCAGCGTGCCGACCTGCAGGCCGAACACCGTGAGCACCGGGATCATGGCGTTGCGCAGGGCGTGGATGAATACCACGCGGGCCGGCGACAGGCCCTTGGCGCGGGCGGTACGCACGTAGTCCTCGCGCAGCACTTCGAGCATCGCCGAGCGGGTCATCCGGGCGATTACCGCCAGCGGGATGGTGCCCAGCACGATGGCCGGCAGGATCAGGTGGCGCACGGCGTCCACGAACGCGCCTTCCTCGCCGGAGAGCAGGGTGTCGATGAGCATGAAGCCGGTCACAGGCGGAATGTCGTAGAGCAGGTCCAGGCGTCCGGACACCGGCGTCCAGCCCAGGCTCACGGAGAACAGCATGATCAGGATCAGGCCCCACCAGAAGATCGGCATCGAGTAGCCGGCCAGGGAGATCGTCATCACCCCGTGATCGAACAGTGAGCCTCGCTTCAGCGCTGCGATCACCCCGGCCAGCAGGCCGAAGGTGCCGGCGAACAGCAGGGCCGCCAGCGACAGTTCGAGGGTGGCGGGGAACAGGGTGAGGAACTCGTGCCAGACACTGTCGCGGGTGGTCAGCGATTCGCCGAGATCGCCCTGGGCGAGGTTGCCGATGTAGTCCAGGTACTGCTGGTAGAGCGGCTTGTCGAGGCCGAGACGGTGCATGGCTTCGGCGTGCATCTGCGGATCGACGCGGCGCTCACCCATCATCACTTCCACCGGGTCGCCGGGGATCAGGCGGATCAGCGCGAAGGTCAGCAGGGTGACGCCGAAGAAGGTCGGGATCAGCAACCCGAAGCGGCGGGCAATGAAACTGAGCATGGTGGCGGAGGACTCCTCATCGCGCGGCTGCCCGCCGGAATGCTGGCGGGCGCCGCTTTTCTTGTCACTTCACCCGGGTTTCGGAAACCCGCACGTCGGCGAAGTTGTTATTGCTTAGCGGGCTGATGGTGTAGCCCTCGATGTCGCTGCGGCGCACATTGAACAGCTTAGGATGCGCCAGGGGAATCCACGGCGCTTGCTCGTGGAATATCTTTGTCGCCTTTTCATAAAGTTCCTGCCGTTTCGATCGTTCGTCGGTGCGCCGGGCCTGCTGGATCAACGATTCGAAGGCTGCGTCGCACCAGCGCGCCTGGTTTTCCCCGGACTTCGCCGCGGCGCAGCTGAGGTTGGGGCTGAGGAAGTTGTCCGGATCGCCGTTGTCGCCGGCCCAGCCGAGCAGCGAGAGGTCGTGTTCGCCGGCCTTGGAGCGCTTGAGCAGCTCGCCCCATTCCAGCGCGCGGATCTGCAGTTCGATACCAACCTTGGCGAGATCCGCCTGCATCATCTGTGCCGCCAGCGCCGGATTGGGAATGGTCGGCGAGCTGCCGTTGCGGATGAACAGCGTCAGCTTCGCGCCCTCCGCCCCGGCCTCCTTCAGCAGGGCCCGGGCGCGCGCGGGGTCGTGCGGCCAGTCCTGGAGCCGCTCGTTGTAGCCGAGCAGCGTCGAGGGGTAGGGGTTGACCGCCGGCGTCGCCGCGCCGGGGCCGAACACCGCGTCCAGCAGCGCCTGCTTGTCGATCGCCAGGTTGATGGCCTGGCGCACGCGCGCGTCGTCCAGCGGCTTGTGTTGGGTATTGAGGGCGACGTAGGTGGTCAGCAGGGCGTCGGTGCTGTCCACCGCCAGGCCCGCTTCCTTCTGCAACTGCGGCACGTCGGTCGGCTTGGGGTAGAGCGCGACCTGGCACTCGCCGCGGCGCAGTTTCTGCATGCGCACGTTGGGGTCGAGGGTGATGGCGAACACCAGGTTGTCGATCGCCGGCTTGCCGCCGAAGTAGTCCGGATTGGCCTTGTAGCGGACCTGTGCGTCGCGGGCGTAGCGGCTGAAGACGAAGGGGCCGGTGCCGATCGGCTGGGCGTTGAGCCGGTCCTGCCGGCCGGCCTCGAGCAACTGGTCGCCGTACTCGGCCGAGTAGATGGAGGCGAAGCTCATGGCCATGTCGGCGAGGAAGGGCGCCTCCGGGTGGTTCAGGGTGAAGCGCACGGTCAGGTCGTCGAGCTTGTCCACCGACTTGATCAGCTCGCCCATGTTCATCGCTTCGAAGTAGGCGTAGCCGCGTGGCGCCGAATCGTGCCAGGGATGCTGCGGGTCCAGCGCGCGCCGGAAGCTCCAGAGCACGTCGTCGGCGTTGAAGTCGCGGTCGGGCTTGAAGTACGCGGTGCTGTGGAACTTCACCCCCGGGCGCAGGTGGAAGGTGTAGGCCAGCCCGTCGGGGCTGACCTCCCAGCTCTGCGCCAGGGACGGGACGATCTCCGTGGTGCCCAGGCGGAACGCCACCAGGCGGCTGAACACCGTCTCGGCGGCGGCGTCGGCGGTGACCGCGCCGGTGTACTGGACGATGTCGAAGCCTTCCGGGCTGGCTTCGGTGCAGACCACCAGGTTCTGCGCCAGCGCGGGGCCGGCGCCGAGCGCCAGGAGCAGGGGCAGGTAGCGCGGGTTCATGCCGGTTCTCCTACAGCAGGGCGAAGGGGAAGGTGCTGACCAGGCGGATTTCGTCGACGCTGCCGTCGACCTGGTTCTGGCTGGCCAGGTGCTTCATGTACATCAGGCGGAACCTGGTACTCCGGAGCGGCCCGTCCTGGATCACGTAGGTGCCCATCAGGCCCAGTTCGTGGTGCTTTTCGCCATCCTGGGCGCGGACCTCGGCGTAGTTGCCGAAGGCGCCATTGCGGTCCCCGTCGTAATGGGTGCCGTCGATGTCCCAGCCCTTGGCGTACCACACCGCGGTGGTCAGGCCGGGCACGCCGTAGGGCGCGAAGTCAGTGCCGTAGCGCAACTGCACGGACTTCTCGTTGGGTCCGTTGTAGTCCGACAGCAGCGAGTTGGCCAGGTAGATGGCCGAGGTCTCGTGCACGTAGTCGAAATACTCGTTGCCGTCGACCTGCTGCCAGCCGAGCATCAGCGAGTGGGCGCCGTGGCCGAGGGTGAAGGCCAGGCTCCAGGTGTCGTTGTCGATGTAGCCCGCCTCGCGGTTGCCGGTGTCGCGGGTGCTGTAGAGGTTGAAGCTGGTGTTCAGCAGCAGCCTCTGCGCATCGCCCAGGTCGTGGGAGAGGCCGAGGTAGTACTGATTCCAGATGTTCTCGAAGTGGCCGCCGTAGGCCATCACCGACAGGTTCCCGGCGACCTTGTAGCTGCCGCCGATGTAGCTGTAGCGGTCGCCCTTGACCTGGCGCGTGCCGTACTCGGTGGTGAAGTCCTCGTCGCCCGCCCCGGTGCGCGGGCTGGCGCGGGTGAAGCTGCCGGCCTGCAGCGGGAGGCCGGCCAGTTCCTCGCTGAGCAGCGCCACGCCGTTGAAGCTCGACGGCAGGGCGCGGTTGTCGATGCTGTTGAACACCGGTGTCTCGACCTGGAAACGCCCGGCCTTGAGTTCGGTGTTGGAAACGCGCAGGCGCAGGTTGGCGATGCCCATCTTCGACCACTCGTCCACGGCCTCGCCATCGCTGTGGGTGAGGGTGCGGTTGCCGCCACCGCCGATCACACCCTTGCCACGCTCCAGGTTGATGGCGTTGAAACCGGCCACGTCGAGGCCGAAGCCCACGGTGCCCTGGGTGTAGCCGGAGCTGTACTGGAGGATGGTGCCCTGCACCCAGGTGCGGCGGCTGTGGGTGAATTCCGAACCGCCGTCCTTGGGAATGCGGAAGCCGAAGCTGTCGTGCATCTGCTCGCGGGAGGCGAAGTTGCGCGTGGTCAGGGTC
Source organism: Pseudomonas sp. ATCC 13867 (assembly GCF_000349845.1). Classification (NCBI taxonomy): domain Bacteria; kingdom Pseudomonadati; phylum Pseudomonadota; class Gammaproteobacteria; order Pseudomonadales; family Pseudomonadaceae; genus Pseudomonas; species Pseudomonas sp. ATCC 13867. Next base: position 1,138,096 of record NC_020829.1, read on the forward strand.
AGGCTCTGGCCCTCGACGAAGCCTGTGGCGCCGGCCTGGCCCCTGTTCGCATCGTCCTCGGCGGCCCAGGCCTGGCCGAGCAGCCCGGCGCCGATCGCCAGGCCCAGTACGGCGGGTTTGAAATACGGACACTGCATGGGATTGCTCCTTCTTCTTCGTTGTTGTTTTCCAGACGGCAAACGCATCCCGCCGCGCCTGCCGGGGCGGGCGCGCTGGGAATAGGCAGTGGCGAAACGAAGGGCCGCCCGGTCTGCGCCGGGCCGGCCTGCCTGCGGCGGACGCCGCGGGCTTCGGCTAGGGCTGGTTGCTCACGCCGTAGAACGAGTTGCGCCCGAAGGGGCTGATGAGGAAGCCGTGCACCGACTTGTGCATGGGCTGGTACACGGTGGAGTGGGCGATGGGGCTGATGGGCAACTGCCGGGCGAGCAGTTGCTGGGCCTGCTGGTAGAGGGCGACGCGCTGGGCGTGGTCATTGGTCGCCTTGGCCTGCTTCACCAGCTTGTCGTAGGCCGGGTCGCACCACTTGGAGACGTTGTTGCCGTTGACCGAATCGCAGCCGTAGAGAGTGCCCAGCCAGTTGTCCGGGTCGCCGTTGTCGCCGGTCCAGCCGAACAGGATGGCGTCGTGCTCGCCGGCGTGGGCGCGCTTGATGTACTCGCCCCACTCGTAGCTGACGATCTTCGCCTTGATGCCCACCTTGGCCCAGTCGGCCTGGATCATCTCGGCCATCAGCTTGGCGTTGGGGTTGTAGGGGCGCTGCACCGGCATGGCCCACAGGGTGATTTCGGTGCCTTCGGCGATGCCGGCCTGCTTCAGCAGGGCGCGGGCCTTGTCCGGGTCGTAGGCCTGGCCCTTGATCGATTCGTCATAGGACCACTGGGTCGGCGGCATGGCGTTGACCGCCAGTTGGCCGGCGCCCTGGTAGATGGCCTCGATGATCGCCTGCTTGTTCACCGCCATGTCCAGCGCCTGGCGCACCTCGACGCGGTCCAGCGGCTGGTGGGTGACGTTGTAGGCCAGGTAGCCGAGGTTGAAGCCCGGCTGCGACGGCATGTCCAGGTTGGTGTCCTGCTTCAGCGAGTCGAGATCCGCCGGGCGCGGGTTGAGGCTGATCTGGCATTCGCCGGCCTTGAGCTTCTGCATGCGCACCGAGGCGTCGGTGTTGATGGCGAAGATCAGGTTGTCCAGACGCACGTCCTCGGGTTTCCAGTAATCCTTGTTGGCCTTGAAGCGGATCAGCGCGTCCTTCTGGTAGCGGCTGAGCACGAAGGGCCCGGTGCCGATGGGCTTCTGGTTGATCTCGCTGGCCTTGCCCTGGCTGAGCAACTGGTCGGCGTACTCGGCGGACTGGATCGCGGCGAAGCTCATCGCCAGGTTCTGGATGAAGGCGGCGTCGACCTCGTTGAGGGTGAAGCGGACGGTATGGTCGTCGAGCTTCTCCACCCTGGCGATGTTGCGGTCCAGCCCCATGTCGGTGAAGTAGGGGAACTCGGTGGGGTAGGCCTTGCGGAAGGGGTGGTCCTTGTCGAGCATGCGCTGGAAGGTGAAGACCACGTCGTCGGCGTTGAACTCGCGGGTCGGCTTGAAATAGCCGGTGCTGTGGAACTTCACGCCGCGGCGCAACTGGAAGGTCCAGGTCTTGCCGTCGGCACTGGTTTCCCAGCTTTCGGCCAGGGCCGGCACGGCCTCGGTGCCGCCGCGCTCGAACTGCACCAGGCGGTTGAACAGGGTTTCCGAGGTGGCGTCGTAGTCGGTGCCGGTCGTGTACTGGCCCGGGTCGAAGCCGGCCGGGCTGCCTTCGGAGCAGAACACCAGATTGCTGGCGGCGAAGCTCGCCGAGCTGGCCAGCAGCAGGCTGCCGGCGACCAGAGAATGCATGGAGATACGACGCTTCATACGCATGCCTAACCTCGTTGTTCTTTTTCTGAGGGAGCCTGGCATGGGCGTTGTGGGCCTGCGCCGGCTCGGGCGCCATCGCTCCTCCGTGGGCGATGGCCGGATGTCGCCGGGGGCGCCGGCGAATGTCGAACGCGAAGTTAAGTCAGGGTGAAATTAAGGTCAACTTAAATTCAGTGCCACTGCAAAAATCGGAAGCGTCCTTCCACACTCGGGGAATATCTTTCAGGTGCCCGGATGCTCGCCGAACAGCGGCATGGTAGTGACGGTCAGCACTTCGGCGGTTTCCTCGCCGGCATTGCGCAGGCAGTGCGGCTTGCCGGCATCGAAGTGCACCGAGTCGCCGGGGCCCAGGGGGTAGCTGCGGCCGTCGATGGTGTAGACGATGTTGCCGCTGAGCACGTAGGCGAATTCCGCGCCCTCGTGGGCGATCAACTCGGACTGGTAGCCGGCCGGCATGTTCATCTTCACCGCGTTGAGCTGGTTGCCGGGGAAGGCCGTGGTCAGGCGTTCGTAGCCCAGCGGCTGGCCCTCGATGGTGTAGCGCACGCGCTCGCCCTGGTGGGAGTCCGGCTGGGCCTGCTGCGGCTGGTCGAACAGCTCGTTGAGCGGCACCCCGAGGGACCTGGCGATGCTGGCCAGGGAAGAGATGGAAACTCCGGTGAGGTTGCGCTCGGCCTGGGACAGGAAGCTGGCGGTCAGGCCGGACTCGCTGGCCACCTGGCTGAGGGTCTTCTTCGCGGCGCGCCGGTAGCGGCGCAGGCGCTCTCCGATTCGATCGACGGTCATGGGTTGAGCTCTTGGGGAATGCCGGCAGTATACCGGCGAAGGATCACCGTGGGAGCGCACGATGGGAGGATTCCTCCTCTCAATGATTTTTCAGTTCTACTTAAATTCTGTTTGGTGAGCTTTTTAAGCTGTGCTTAAATTTTCGCAGACTTTTCACCAGGAGAACTGGGCGATGACAATGGGTGTTGGGGGGCGTACTCCCGAGCAGGCGTTGGCGGATCTACGCGACATGAGCGGCGGCGTCGAGCCGATCGGGCTGGCCGAATACCGCGCCCGCGTGGCCGGCCTGCAGGCGCGCTTGAGCGAGCAGGGCATGGCGGCGGCGTTCATCGATGCCGGCAGCTACCTGCGCTATTTCAGCGGGGTGAAGTGGAACCCCAGCGAACGCCTGGTCGGCCTGCTGGTGCCCGCCGACGGCGAGCCGCTGTACCTCGCCCCGGCCTTCGAGGAGGGCACGGTGCGCGATTTCCAGGTGCTGCCCGGGGCGATCCGCACCTGGCAGGAGCACGAGAGCCCCTATCGCCTGCTGGCGGATATGCTGGTGGAACTGGGCGTGCCGGCCGACGCCTGTCTTGGCCTATGCCCGAGCCTGCCGTTCGGCATGGTCGAGCGTCTGCGCCAGGCCGCCGGTTCGCTGCGCCTGGTGGATGCGAGCGCCGTGGTCGACCAGGGCCGGCAGCGCAAGTCGGCGGCCGAGCTGGCGCTGATGCAGCGCGCCAAGGACATGACCCTGGAAGTGCACAAGGCCGCCGCCAGCATCCTCCGCGAAGGCATCAGCGCCACCGAGATGGTGCGCTTCATCGAGGCGGCGCACCGCTGCGTCGGCGCCCCCGGCTCGACCTTCTGCATCGTGCTGTTCGGCGAGGACAGCGCTTTTCCCCACGGCGTGCGCGAGCCGCGCCCGCTGCGCGAGGGCGACATGGTGCTGATCGACACCGGCTGCCAGCTGCACGGCTACCAGTCGGACATCACCCGCAGCTACGTCTTCGGCACGCCCAGCGACCGCCAGCGCGCCCTCTGGAACCTGGAAAAGGCCGCCCAGCTGGCGGCCTTCGATGCCGCCATGCCGGGCCAGCCCTGCCAGGCGGTGGACGCCGCCGCGCGGCGCTGCCTGGAAGCCGGCGGCCTGGGCCCGGACTACGCCTTGCCCGGCCTGCCGCACCGCACCGGCCACGGCATCGGCCTGGACGTGCATGAGGGCCCCTATCTGGTCCGCGGCGACGAAACCCCGCTGGAAGCCGGCATGTGCTTCAGCAACGAGCCGATGATCTGCGTGCCGGGGGAGTTCGGTATCCGCCTGGAAGACCACTTCTACATGACGGCCGAAGGGCCGCGCTGGTTCACCCAGCCGAGCCACTCGGTGGACGATCCGTTCGGCCTGGAAGCTTGAGGCTGGCGGCTCTTCGTAGGAGCGAGCTTGCTCGCGAATCGCTTTACTGCGGGGTTTTGTTCGCGAGCAAGCTCGCTCCTACAGCAAAGGCTCAGGGCGTGAGTTCAACCCGCGAAAAGTTGTTCGAGCCCAGGGGGCTGAGGGTGAAGCCCTTCACCTCCGGGCGCACCACCGCGAACTGCTTCGGATAGGCCAGGGCGATCCACGGCGCCTCGCGCTGGAAGATCGCCAGGGCCTGGCGGTACAGCCCGGCGCGGGTCGGCTGGTCGGTGCTGGCGCGGGCGAGGCGCAGCAGTTCGTCGAATTCGGCGTTGCACCAGCCGGCCTGGTTCTCGCCGCTCTTCGCCGCCGCGCAGGACAGGTTCGGCGTGAGGAAGTTGTCCGGGTCGCCGTTGTCGCCGACCCAGCCCATGAAGATCAGGTCGTGCTCGCCCTGCTTGGCGCGCTTGATCAGCTCGCCCCATTCGTACACGCGGATGTCGGCCTGGATGCCGATCCTGCCCAGGTCGTCCTGGAGCATCTGCGCGCCGATACCGGGGTTGGGATTGGTCGGGCCGCCGCCGGGGCGGGTCCAGATCGACAGCTTCAGGCCGGGCTTGATGCCGGCTTCTTCCAGCAGTTGCTTCGCCCGCGCCGGATCGTGCGGCCAGCCCTTGAGCTGCGGGTCCGAGCCCCAGAGCGTCGGCGGGTAGGGCGCGACCGCCGGGGTGGCGGCACCTTCGCCGAACTGCGCCTTGAGGTAGGCGGCACGGTCGAAGGCGAGGTTGATCGCCTGGCGCACGCGCACGTCGTCCAGCGGCTTGTGCCGGGTATTGAGGGCCACGTAGGCCACCAGCAGGGAATCCAGTTCCTCCACCTTCAGGTTCGGCGCCTGGCGTAGTGCGGGGATGTCCGTGGGCTTGGGGTAGAGGGCAATCTGGCAGTCGCCGGCCTTGATCTTCTGGATGCGCACGTTCGGATCGGGGGTGATCGCCAGCAGCAGGCGGTCGATCTTCGGCTTGCCGCCCCAGTAGTCCGGGTTGGCGTTGAAGCGTACCTGGGCGTCCTTCTGGTAGCGCTGGAAGACGAAGGGGCCGGTGCCGATGGGCAGGTTGTTCAACTGCCCGGCCTTGTCGGCGGCCAGCAGCAGGTCGCCGTACTCGGCGGAATAGATGGAGGCGAACCCCATCGCCAGGTCGGCGAGGAAGGGCGCCTCGGGATGCTTGAGGGTGAAGCGCACGTGCTGGTCGTCGAGCTTTTCCACCGCGCTGATCAGGCTGGGCAGGCCCATCGCCTCGGCATAGGGGAAGCCGCGCGGAGCCAGCTTGTTCCACGGGTGTTGCGGGTCGAGCTGGCGCTGGAAGCTCCAGAGCACGTCGTCGGCGTTGAGCGCGCGGGTGGGCTTGAAGTAGTCGGTGCTGTGGAACTTCACGCCCTGGCGCAGGGCGAAGGTGTATTGCAGGCCGTCGTCACTGATCGTCCAGCTTTCCGCCAGCGCCGGCACCACGCGGGCGCTGCCGGGGGCGAACTGCACCAGGCGCTCGAACACCGTCTCGGCCGAGGCGTCGGCGGTGGTGGCGGCGGTGTACTGGGTGATGTCGAACCCTTCCGGGCTGGCCTCGGTGCAGACCACCAGGGATTGGCCGAACGCCGGCGCGCAGCCAAGCAGGCTGACGAGGGTCAGGCGGATGAGCGCGTTGCGCACGGCGGCTGCCGCAACAAAGGGCCGCCGGGAAGCCCGGCGGCCGCTGGCCTTACTTGTCGACGCTGACGCCGTAGAACGAGTTCAGCGCGAACGGGCTGATCTTGAAGTCCTGCACCGTCTTGCGCATCGGCTGGTACACGGTGGAGTGGGCGATCGGGGTGATCGGCACCTGCTCCTTGAGGATATGCTGGGCCTGCTTGTACAGCTCGGTGCGCTTGGCCTGGTCCGGCGTGCGCTTGGCATCCTTGATCAGCTTGTCGTAGGCCGGGTCGCACCATTTGGAGAAGTTGTTGCCGTCCACGGCATCGCAGCCGTAGAGGGTGCCCAGCCAGTTGTCCGGGTCGCCGTTGTCGCCGCTCCAGCCGATCAGCATGGCGTCGTGCTCGCCGCCCTTGGCGCGCTTGATGTACTCGCCCCACTCGTAGGTGACGATCTTCGCCTTGATGCCGACCTTGGCCCAGTCGGCCTGGAGCATTTCGGCCATCAGCTTGGCGTTGGGGTTGTAGGGGCGCTGCACCGGCATGGCCCAGAGGGTGATCTCGGTGCCTTCGGGCACGCCGGCCTTCTTCAGCAGTTCCTTGGCCTTTTCCGGGTTGTAGCCGGCATCCTTGATGCTGTCGTCGTAGGACCACTGGGTCGGCGGCATGCCGTTCACGGCCAGTTGGCCGGCGCCCTGGTAGACGGCGTCGATGATCGCCTTCTTGTTCACCGCCATGTCCAGCGCCTCGCGCACTTCGAGCTTGTCGAACGGCTTGTGCAGGACGTTGTAGGCGATGTAGCCGAGGTTGAAACCCGGCTGCGACGGCATGTTCAGGTTCGCATCCTTCTTCAGCGATTCCAGGTCGGCCGGGCGCGGGAAGAGGGTGATCTGGCACTCGTTGGCCTTGAGCTTCTGCATGCGCACCGAGGCGTCGGTGTTGATGGCGAAGATCAGGTTGTCGATCTTCACCTCGCCCTTGTTCCAGTAGTCCGGGTTGGCCTTGAAGCGGATCATCGCGTCCTTCTGGTAACGGCTGAACACGAAGGGGCCGGTGCCGATGGGCTTCTGGTTGATGTCGGCGGCCTTGCCCTGCTTGAGCAACTGGTCGGCGTATTCGGCGGACTGGATCGAGGCGAAGCTCATCGCCAGGTTCTGGATGAACGCGGCGTCGACGTCGTTGAGGGAGAACTTGACGGTGTGCTCGTCGACCTTCTCCACCTTGGCGATGTTGGTGTCCATGCCCATGTCGGTGAAGTAGGGGAACTCGGTCGGGTAGGCTTTGCGGAACGGATGGTTCTTGTCGAGCATGCGGTTGAAGGTGAACAGCACGTCGTCGGCGTTGAACTCGCGGGTCGGCTTGAAGTAGTCGGTGGTGTGGAACTTCACGCCGGAACGCAGGTGGAAGGTGTAGGTCTTGCCGTCATCGGATACATCCCACTTTTCCGCCAGCCCCGGAATAACCTGGGTGCCGCCGCGCTCGAACTGGGTGAGGCGGTTGAAGACCGTCTCGGCCGAGGCGTCGAAGTCGGTGCCGGTGGTGTACTGGCCGGGGTCGAAGCCCGCGGGGCTGCCTTCGGAGCAGTAGACCAGGTTGTTGGCGGCGTGGGCGAGCGGGGCGCTGGCGATCAACCCAGCGGCAATCATGGAGCGGATGACGGCGTTCTTACGCATACGGACCTCTGGTTATTCTGGTTGTCATCGAGGAACAGCCTTGTGGGCTGCGTTGCGTGAAACTATGCACGGCGCATGCCGGGCGCAAGCGGCTGACCGGGATGAGTGTAGAAGTTGTAACGCCGGTGCACGTGAATGTCGCAATTTCGACAATGAGAGCCGTGCCGCCCCGGACGGCGCCTCGATTGCCGGAGGCGCCGCGCGGGAGGAGGTCGCCTGCGTTACGGCATCTGCACTTCGATCGTGCCGTCGGCGCTGATGGTGACCTGGCTGGTGCCGGCCTCGATTTCCTGGGCCGGGGCGCCGCCATAGCTGTCGGCCTTCATCGCCGCCATGCGCATCATCGGCATCGGACGCGGCGCGCCGGAGGTGTTCAGGTTCAGGCTGACCAGCTTGTAGCCCTTGCCGCCAAGGGCGTCGGTCAGCACCTGGGCGCGGGCTTTGAAAGCGCTCACGGCGTCCTGCATCAGCGCGTCCTCGTTCTTCACGCGGGTCGCGTCGGCGATGCTGAAGTTCATGCTGCCCATCTTCAGCTTGCCCAGCAGGTCGGCGGTGAGCTGGGAGAGGCTGGCGAAGTCGGCGCTTTCCAGACGGATCTCCGCGCGCTCGCGCCAGGCGGTGATCTTCTGGCCCTTGTCGTCATACACCGGGTAGCTGTTGCGGCTGCCCAGGCTGACGGTCACGCCTTTCACCTTGCGCGCCTGTTCCACCGCCGCGTTCAGCGCCGTGGTGGTCTCGGCGGCCAGCTTGGCCGGATCGCCAGCCTGGCCTTCGCTGTAGAGGGTCACGTGCATCAGGTCGTGGGCGACTTCCTGGCTGACCTCGGCGCGCAGCGAAACCTGGTTGTAGCGCGGTTCGTCTGCCAGCGCACCGAGGCTGGTGGCGCACAGGGCGATGGCGGCGGCGAGGGCGGTGAAGGGTTTCTTCAGTACAGACATGGATGACTCCTTGCTCCAGAAAAGGTCCCGGCCACAGCGTAGTAGACTCGGTGGCGGGGAGTGTCGGACTCTCTGACGGAGATTCGTTCCGGGACGGGTTAACGCTGGATGTCACCAATTGTTTCCGACCGCCGCGGCCTGCGCTGGAGTATGCTGTGGCGCTATGCCGCATAAGTTGGAGGGGGCTCTTGGCTATACTCGCGCAAATTCCGGAATTCATCATGCGCACACCGGTTTTCCAGCTTTCCGCCAGTCGTCAGAACCTCCTGCATCTGACGCTCATCCGCATTCTCGTGCTTGCCGCCCAGACAGGTTCCGTCGGGCTCGCCTACAAGGCCCAACTGATCCAGCTGCCTTGGCTGGCGCTGGGCGTGACCCTCGGCGTTTCCCTCGTGCTGTGCCTGGGTACTGCGCTGCGCCTGCGCGGTCCGTGGCCGGTGACCGAACTGGAATACGCCGTTCAACTGGCCTGCGACCTGCTCATCCACAGCGTGCTGCTGTATTTCTCCGGTGGTTCCAGCAATCCCTTCGTTTCCTATTACCTGGTGCCGCTGACCATCGCCGCGGCCACCTTGCCCTGGCTCTACACCATCGTCCTGGCAGGCCTGGCGCTGGCCAGCTACACCGTGCTGCTGGTGTGGTTCCACCCGCTGGAGATGGCGGCAGGGCAACGGGACAACCTGCTGGTCTATGGCATGTGGTTGAGCTTCGCCCTGGCCGCCGCGCTGATCACCTTCTTCGTCGCGCGCATGTCCGAATCGCTGCGCCGGCAGGAGCAACTGCAGGCCCAGCGCCGCGAGGAGCTCATGCGCGACCAGCAACTGCTCGCCGTGGCCACCCAGGCCGCCGGCGCCGCCCACGAGCTGGGGACGCCGCTGGCGACCATGAGCGTGCTGCTCAAGGAACTGCGCCAGACCAACGCCGACCAGCCACTGCTGCAGGAAGACCTGGCGCTGCTGCAGGAACAGGTGAAACTCTGCAAGGACACCCTGCAGCACCTGGTGCGCGCCGCCGAGGCGGACCGCCGCCAGACGGTGGTGGAGCAGGGCGCCAACGAGTGGGTCGAGTCGGTCCTGCACCGTTGGCACCTGATGCGCCCGGAGGCCAGTTATCGTTACCAGACCCTCGGCAAGGGCAAGGCGCCGCGGATGGTGCCGCCCACCGACCTGAGCCAGGCCTTGCTCAACCTGCTGAACAACGCCACCGATGCCTGTCCGGATGACCTGGATATCCGCCTGGACTGGGATGCCGGGGAAGTCTGCCTGAGCATCCGCGACCAGGGGCCGGGCGTTCCCCTGGCCATTGCCGAACAGCTCGGCAAGCCTTTCTTCACCACCAAGGGCAAGGGTTTCGGCCTCGGCCTGTTCCTCAGCCAGGCCAGCGTGACGCGGGCAGGTGGCACGGTGAAGTTGTACAACCATGAAGATGGCGGCACTCTGACGGAGTTGCGTCTGCCAAGAAGCTATGGCGTGGCTTGAGGGCCACGTTTGCGAGGAAGTCCCATGAGCGAAGAGATCCAGTTCGAAGGCGAAGAGCAGCCCCACCTGTTGCTGGTGGACGACGACGCCACCTTTACCCGCGTCATGGCCCGCGCCATGACCCGCCGTGGGCTGCGGGTATCGATCGCCGGCTCCGCCGAGGAGGGCCTGGTCATGGCCAGGGAGGACCTGCCTGACTACGCCGTGCTCGACCTGAAGATGGATGGCGACTCCGGCCTGGTGCTGCTGCCCAAGCTGCTGGAGCTGGACCCGGAGATGCGGGTGGTGATCCTCACCGGCTATTCCAGCATCGCCACCGCGGTGGAAGCCATCAAGCGCGGCGCCACCAACTACCTGTGCAAGCCGGCCGACGCCGACGACGTGCTGACCGCGCTGCTGTCGCAGCATGCGAACCTGGAAACCCTGGTGCCGGAAAACCCCATGTCGGTGGACCGCCTGCAGTGGGAGCATATCCAGCGCGTGCTGGCCGAGCACGATGGCAACATTTCCGCTACCGCCCGTGCCCTGGGTATGCACCGGCGAACCTTGCAGCGTAAGCTGCAGAAGCGCCCGGTGAGGCGTTAAGCGATCGATAACACAAGGAGCGCCAACTGAGCGCTCCTTTTATTTTCAGCCGTGCGAGCAAGACCCCATGACCGACAGCGCCGAATACCGCGCGGCGAACGACGCCGTGCGCAGCCGTTTCTTCCACCGAGTCTGGCAGCTCACCGCGCCCTACTGGCGCAGCGAAGAAAAAGGCATGGCCTGGCTGCTGCTGATCGTGGTGATCGCGCTGTCGCTGGTGGGCGTGGCCCTGAACGTCTGGCTCAACAGCTGGTACCGGGACTTCTACAACGCCCTGCAGAACAAGGATCTGAAAAGCTTCATCCACCTGATGCTGGTGTTCTGCGGCATCGCCGCGGTGTTCATCCTGACGGCCGTATACCGGCTGTATCTCACCCAGATGCTGACGATCCGCTGGCGCCGCTGGCTGACCGAAAAGCACTTCGCCACGTGGCTCCAGCACAAGAGCTACTTCAACCTGGAGCAGGGCGGCTATACCGACAACCCTGACCAGCGCCTGACCGACGACCTGAAGAGCTTCACCACCACGACCCTCGGCCTGAGCCTGGGCCTGCTGAGCAACGTGGTCAGCCTGGTGTCCTTCTCGGTGATTCTCTGGGGCGTTTCCGGCAGCATCGAAGTCCTGGGCATCGCGATCCCCGGCTACATGTTCTGGGCCGCGCTCATCTATGCCCTGGTCGGCAGTTGGCTGACCCACCTGATCGCCCGCCGCCTGATCGGTCTGAACAACCGCCAGCAGCGTTACGAGGCCGACCTGCGCTTCGGCCTGGTGCGGGTGCGCGAGAACGCCGAGAGCATCGCCCTGTACAACGGCGAGGCCAACGAGAACGAGCGGCTGATGACCCGCTTCCGCAATGTCTGGAGCAACTTCTGGGAGCTGATGAAGGTGCAGAAGCGCCTGACCTTCTTCTCCGCCGGCTACGGACAGATCGCCACCGTCTTCCCCTTCATCGTCGCCGCGCCCCGCTACTTCGCCGGACAGATCCAGCTGGGCGAGCTCATGCAGATCAACTCGGCCTTCGGCAACGTGCAGTCGGCGATGAGCTGGTTCATCGATGCCTATGCCGACCTCGCCAGTTGGCGCGCCACCTGCGACCGCCTGCTGAGCTTCCGCTCGGCGATGGCCGAAACCGCCCGGGAGTCCGCCAACATCGACGTGCGCAAGGACGGCGACCTGCTGCACCTGCAGAACCTCAGCCTGCAGTTGAGCGGCAATCGCGAACTGCTCGAACCCACCAGCCTGACCGTCCGCTGCGGCGAACACGTGCTGATCGGCGGCCCTTCCGGCGGCGGCAAGAGCACGCTGCTACGGGCCATGAGCGGCCTGTGGCGCTATGGCAGCGGCGTAGTGCAGATGCCCGAGGCGCGCAGCCTGTTCCTGCCGCAGAAGCCCTATCTGCCCATCGGTACCCTGGCGCAGGCGCTCAGCTACCCGGAACAGCCCGGCCAGCACAGCGTCGAGCGTCTGCAGGAGGTCTTGCGCCTGTGCCGCCTGGAAGCGCTGATCTCGCGCCTGGACGAGGCCGATCACTGGCAGCGGGTGCTGTCGCCCGGCGAGCAGCAACGCCTGGCGATCGCCCGAGCCTTGCTCTATGCGCCGCGCTGGCTGTTCCTCGACGAGGCTACCTCGGCGCTGGACGAAACCGACGAGGCGGCGCTCTACCAGGTACTGCTGGAGCAACTGCCGGGCGTCACCCTGGTCAGCATCGGCCACCGTGCCAGCCTCAAGCGTTATCACCCGAGGCAGTTGCGTCTGGAAGACCGCCGGCTCCGGGAAATGGAGACGGTATTGCCGGCCTGATGGCAGTTTGATTCCCTGTCAAAGTGTGAGCTGGTTAGTGGAGAACGTCTGAAAGTCATCGCATATGGGATGAAATCTTCTTAATTTCTTACATTTTCCAGTGTTTAACCGCTGCGAAATTTTCAATAACAGGTACCCTGTGCACCCCGACCGGCCATCGCCCGGCTCCAAGGCAGTTCAACGGTACCGTTATGAAGCCTCTTTCCCCGTCACGGCAGGCCCTGACCCGCTCGGATCTGCGTCTGGTCGATCCGCGCCGACTCATGCTGGGCACGGCCTGTGTGTCGCTGGTGCTGGCCGTCGCGGCCTTTGCCGGCGGCATCTGGGTGGGACGTGCCCATGTCGAGCCTGTCTTCGTGCCGGTCGCGCACACCGAGGACAGTGCGCGTGAACCGCAGGAACGTTTCGCCGCCGAACGCATCGGCGAGCTGTCCGGACGCCTCCAGGTACTGGAAAAGGACGCCGCCTATCTGCTGAAAGCCGTCGACAGCCACGAAGAGATCGCTCGCAAGCTGTCCAGGCTCGATCCTGAACTGGCCCCGCAGGCCAGGGCCACGCCCTCGCCGGCCCGGAAGTCGTCCGTCAATGGCGAGGGCGGCATTCTGCTGCCGCCGCGTCCGTGCGCCGATCCGCTGCCGTCGGCCGACATCGACCAGAACGAGCGCTCGGCCCGCTGTCTGCGCCGCGTCTTCGACCAGTTGATGGACCAGGTTGCGCGGCGCAGCGCCGATTTCATGGCCATTCCGGCCCGTCGGCCGATGGAGGCTGCGCGCCTGGGCTCGCCCTTCGGCAATCGTGTCGACCCCTTCAACCGCCGTCTGGCCTTCCATTCCGGCCAGGACTTCTCGGCGCCCACCGGCAGCCCGATTCATGCGGCGGCCGGCGGGCGGGTGATCGTCGCCGGCCGGAGTCCGTCCTACGGCAACCGCGTTGAAATCGACCACGGCAACGGCCTGGTGACGCGCTACGCCCATGCATCGAAGCTGCTGGTGAAGGTGGGCGACGTGGTGCTGCCGGGGCGGGAGATCGCCAAGGTGGGCTCCACGGGCCGTTCCACCGGACCCCACCTGCACTTCGAGGTGCTCTACCACGGCGAGTTCGTCGACCCTCAGAACTTCCTGTCTCTGGGCGGCATGGAGATCGACAGCGATGGCATGGCCTCGGACTAGGAAACCCTCCACCCGCGATCTGCTACGCGCCGAGCACCGCCCCCATGTCCCTGGCCGTCATGCCCGCACGGGGTGGGCCGTATTGCTGCTGTGCCTGGTCCTGTCCGCGGTGCTGGCAGGCGCTTGTCTGTTGCGCGCAGAGGATGACGGACAGGTGCGCCAGCGCATCGAAACGCTGCAGGCGGAAAACGCCCGCCTGGCGGCGGCGCTGGAGGAGCGGCGCCTGCAAGGCGACCAGGACCGCGCCAACCGCGAGCAACTGATGCGCCGGATCGACGCGATGTCCGCCGAAATCAAGAAACTGAAGACCGAGCTGGCCTTCTTCCGCCAGCAGAAACCCGGCAAGTAGTCCGTCGTAGGAGGACAGATGTTCAGCAACAGCAAGAAAAAGGCGCCGCAGGTGTCCGTGGACAAGTTCTCCAGCCTGCTCTCTGGCAACGTCTCCCTGGTGGGCGACATGCAGTTCGAGGACGGCCTGAAGATCCTCGGCGCGGTGAAGGGCAACATCTGCCACAAGCCCGGTGCGGCGAGCCTCCTGGCGCTCAGTGCCGAAGGACATATCGAGGGCAACGTGAGCAGCTACGATGCGTTGATCGACGGCACCATCATCGGCGACCTCTACGTCGAGCACCTGCTGGAGCTGCACTCCAACGCCCGCATCGTCGGCAACATCCAGTACCGCCAGCTGAGCATGGAGAACGGTGCCACAGTGGACGGCAAGCTGACCCGCCTGGCCGATGGCGAAGCGCCGAAACCACTGGAGCTGCCAGCGCCCGCCGAAGCCTGATTCGGACGCGGCGAGCGGCCCGCGGCTTGCTATGATCGCCTGTCCCGCCGTCCTGATATCTGCGCCCCATGCTCGCACTCCTGCTCCAGACCTTTGGCATTACCGCCCCCGTGTTCGCCATGCTGTTCCTCGGAGTGCTGTTGCGGCGCGTGGGCTGGATCGATCCGGTGTTCATCCAGACGGCGTCGGCGCTGGTGTTCAACGCCACCATGCCGGCGATGCTGTTCCTCGGCATCTACCACGCCGACCTGCACAGCGCGGCGCGCCCGGAACTGCTGTTGTATTTCTGCGTGGCGACCCTGGTGGGCTTCCTGCTGGCCTGGGGCTGGTCGATCTGGCGGGTGCCCCGCGCGGAGCGCGGCGTCTATACCCAGGGCGCGTTTCGCGGCAACAACGGCATCATCGGCCTGGCCCTGGCCACCAGCCTCTACGGTGACCACGGCCTGGCACTGGGCTCGGTCCTCGCGGCTCTGGTGATCCTCTGCTACAACACGCTCTCGTCGGTGGTGCTGGCGATCTACAGCCCGAGCATGAAGTCCGACCCCTGGAGCATCCTCAAGAGTGTGCTGCGCAACCCGTTGATCATCGGCGTGCTGGCGGCGCTGCCGTTCTCCTGGCTGCAGATCGGGCTGCCGGGCTGGCTGCTTACTTCTGCCGACTACTTCGCCCAGATGACCTTGCCGCTGGCGCTGATCTGCATCGGCGGCACCCTGTCGCTGGCCTCGCTGCGGGACAGCGGCGCCCTGGCGCTCAGCGCCAGCCTGATGAAGATGGTCTGGCTGCCGCTGCTCTGCACCTCCGGCGCCTGGCTTTATGGCTTTCGCGGCGCCGAGCTGGGCGTGCTGTTCCTCTACTTCGCCAGTCCGACGGCGGCGGCCAGCTTCGTGATGGCCCGCGCGGCGAACGGCAACCATGAGCTGGCCGCCTCGATCATCGTGATCACCACCCTGGCGGCGGCGGTGACCACCAATATCGGTGTCTTCCTGCTGCAGTGGGGCGGCTGGATGTGACGGTCGTCGCTTCAGGTTTTCAGATCGTAGAAGTCAGATAAATATGCAGTACGTTGTAAGACATTGCTGAAAGATTGCGTTGTGCCGGTGGAGGTTTTGAAGTTCATTTCTTCGTTGTACAAGAACCGTTACATTTGGCATCCGTTTGCACGATCAAGGACTGTTCATGCATCTCACGCGTCGGCCCCTGTATGCCGCTTTCTGTCTTCCAGCCTGCCTGCTGGCGGCGGTAGTCGCTGCCGAGCCGCGTGCCGAACTGAGCAGCCCGAGCGCCGGCTGGCGCTATTCCGGCCTGACCGATGACCTCAATGCCCCGCGCGTGGCCTATCCCACGCCGCCCATCGACCGCGGCGGCGTTCGCGGCCGCAGCCTGATCGAAGGTCACCTGCGCGAACTGTCCGGCGTCGACCGCGCCCAGCGCCTGGTGGTCAACGGCAATCCACTGCCGCTCTACACCGACGCCGAAGGCCGCTTCGTCCGTCCCTACAACTTCGGCGCGGGCAGTAATAGCGTCGCGGTGAGCAGCGCCGAGGGCCAATCCCTCAAGCGCATCCAGTTCTACGAAGCCAACCGCAGCCGGTTGCCGCCGAGAATCCGCCTGGCGCTGGGGTGGAACGACCCCAAGGCCGAGCTCGATCTGCATATCGTCACCCCGGACGGTCAGCATGCCTTCTGGGCACACCCGCGGCTGAGCAATGGCGGCGCCCTCGACCCCGATGGCGTGGATGGACCGGGGCCGGAGATGTTCACCATGACGGCTCCTCTGCATGGCACGTACCTGGTCTACGTCAACTACTGGGGCAACCTGAACAGCCAGGGTTACAACTTCCAGGCCGGCAGCAATGAGCAGGACGTGATCACCGCCGAGATCAACCTGGTGTTCAACGAGAACAGCGTGAACGAGAAGCGCGAGACCTTCGTGGTGCCCATGCGCACCATCGGCGATCTGGTGCTGGTGAAGACTTTCAACTACTGAATCCGCCCCTCGCAGGGATGACACGGGACAAGCGATCCATGAGCGACAACACGCCCTCCAGCAGCCAAGACAGTACGCCCACGCCACCCGCCGAACAGGCCCCGCGCCGTGGGCCGCTGATCGCCATCGGCGTGGTTGCCGCCATACTGGTCGCCGGCGGCCTCGCCCTGGCCTTCGGCCTGATTCCCGCCTTCCACTCGGTACCGGTAGGCACCCTGGAGGCGCCGGAGACTCCGGAGGCGCTGCTCGACCTCAAGCGCCCCGACGCCCTGATCGAGAGCGCCTCGCTCAGCCAGTTGCCCAGGGCGGTGCTGGAGGTGCCGCTGCTGCGCGACGTGCTGACCGAGGACTTCGTCTTCTACTACGAGAACAATGGCGACCGCCTGGGCCTGACCGGCACCCTGCGGCGCATCGTCTACGAGCACGACCTGACCCTGAAGGACAGCCTGATCGAGGAACTGCTCGACCAACCGGCCCAGGTCGCCCTGTGGCGCGGCCCCGACGGGCGCCTGCGCGATTTCCTGGTGGTGCTGCGCCGTGGCGGCCTGGCCAAGCTGCTGGAGCCGCTGGCGAAGGTCGCGGCGGACGATACCCAGTTGAAGCAGGTGGGCGAGATCCAGGTCGGCGGTGCCGCGACCGCCGTCTACCGTCTGCGCTATGGCGCCGAGAGGAGCGTGCTGTTCGCCTCCCGTGGCGACCAGATGCTGGTGCTGTCGAACCCGAAGATGCTCTTCAGCGATGCCGGCGACGAAGGCCTGGGCGAGCCGAACGTGGCGGTCGCCAAGGATCTCGCGACGCTGCTGGAGGGACAGCAGGCGTTCGCCAGGCAATTCGGCCTGGAGCCTTCCGCCGAGCTGAAACAGCGCATTACCCTGGGCGCTGGCGCCCTGGCGATGGGTTACCAGCGCTTCATCCCGAGTTTCGCCGGCGTGCGCTTCGAGCAGGGCAAGGATGGCTGGCACAGCTACCTGGCGCTCAATGAAGTCGCCCGCCAGCCGGAACTGGATTTCACCCCGGTATGGCAGGCCATGCCGATGGGCGCCAGCGCCTGCGTGGCGCTGCCGGTCACGCCCGGCCTGTACGACAGCCTGCTGGTGCGCCTGGGCGCCGAACAGAAGATGGCCACCTCCTTCTCCGAGCACCTGAGCGGCGCGGCCGGCCTGTGCTGGTACTCCGAATCGCGCCTGCATTCGCCGCTGCTGGTGGTCAAGCTCGACGCCCCGGCCAGCCCCGAACTGGACGAGGAGCTGGGCAAGCTGTTCGGTAGCCTGGTGGGTTCCTTCGAGGCCAGGGTGGGGGAGGGCGCGTTCCCGGTGGACAGCCGTCCCGAGGGCGACGGTCGCCTGTGGCAGCGCCAGGTCAGCTCGCGCTTCGGCCAGTATCCGGCGAGCGAGGCGGAGAACCCCGACCAGGTGAGCGGCAACGGTTTCTTCCGCGTCAGCCTGCTGCGCGACGGCAATACGCTGCTGTTCTCCATCGATGACAAGCTGCTGGACAAGGCGCGCAACACCCTGGCCAAACGCTTCCCGCCGCTGGCCGACGTGCTGCCCAGGGATGTCCAGGTGCCGGCCTACCTGGCGCCCAATACGCTATCCGACCTGCTGCAGCGCGAGACGATGGACAGCCTGCCGCGTGACATCGAACCGGTGTTCCGCAACGCCGCCGATACCTTGCTCCTGCCGCGCCTGAAGATCCTCGCCACGCAAGGGGCCTATGCCCTGACGCTGCCGTCCGGCAGCGAGCCCAGCGGCGACTGGCAGTGGCAGCCGCTGCAGTGGAAGGCGCTGTGATCGGACGCTCCCTGATCCTGCTCGCCGGGTTGCTGGCCGTTGCATTGGCCCAGGCCGCCGAGCCCGCGCTGGATACCCGGCAATCGCAGGTGTTTCGCGCCTGGTTCGTGCGCATCGCCGAGGAACAGTTGCGCCGCGGCCCGAACCCGCGCTGGTACCAGCAGGACTGCGCCGGCCTGGTGCGCTTCGCCGCCAACGAGGCGCTCAAGGTGCACGACGCCAAGTGGCTGCGCGCCAACGGCATGTCCAACCGTTACCTGCCGCCGGAAATGAGCCTGAGCGATGACCAGCGGCGTCTGGCGCAGAGCTGGCAGCAGGGCGGCGGCCAGACCGGCCCCTATGTCAATGCGATCAAACTGATCCAGTACAACAGCCAGCTCGTCGGCCGCGACCTCAACCAGGCGCGGCCGGGCGATCTGATTTTCTTCGACCAGGGCGATGACCAGCATCTGATGATCTGGATGGGCCGCGACATCGCTTATCACACCGGCACTCGTACGGCGACCGACAACGGCATGCGCTCGGTCAGCCTGCAACAACTCATGACATGGAAGGACACCCGATGGATACCCGACGAATCCAATCCCAACTTTATCGGCGTGTATCGCTTGTCCTTCCTCGCCCGATGAGCGCGCTGCGCGGGATTGCCGCTGCCCTGGCCTGTGCCGGCCTGTTCGCCGGCATGCCCGCCGCCGTGCAGGCGGACGACAACCTGCCGGCGAGCAACTACTCGCCGATGACCGGGGAGTCGTTCTTCCTGCTCGCCGACTCAAGCTTCGCCTCCGACGAAGTGGCCAAGGTGCGTCTGGAAGCGCCGGGCCGCGATTATCGCCGCTTCCGCATGGAGCCCTACGGTGGCGCCGATATCCGCGTCTACCGCATCGACCAGCCGCTGGACTTCCTCAAGCGCCAGAAGAACCTGCATCGCGTGGTGTCCGAAGGGCAGTTCAAGGGCGAGGGCCTGTCCAACACCCTGGCCTATCTGTGGGATAACTGGTATCGCAAGTCGCGCCGGGTGATGCAGCGGGCGTTTTCCTACGAATCGCGCAAGCAGGTCACCGAAGTGGTGCCCGAGCTGAAGATGGGCGACACCATCGCTGCGCCGACGCCCTATGACGCGCCGCCGCAGTACGCGCCGATCCCCGGCCTGCCGCTGGTCAGCCAGTTCCGCTACCCGCTGTGGGACGCCAAGCCGATCCAGCCGCCGAAGGACGTGACCCTGATGGGTTCGTCCAGCGAGTTCATCAATGTCGCGCCCGGCAACGTCTACGTGCCGCTGGGCAAGCTGAAGCCCGGCCTGTACCTGGTGGAAGCGCTGGTCGGCAAGTACCGCGCGACCACCGTGGTGTTCGTCTCCAACAGCGTCGCGGTGAGCAAGATCGCCGGCAACGAGCTGCTGGTGTGGACCGCGCGCAAGCATGAAGGCACGCCGGTGGGCGGCGCCAAGGTGCTGTGGACCGACGGCCTGGGCGTGATGAGCAGCGGCAGCAGCGACGCCGACGGCTTGCTGCGCCTGCAGCACGTCAGCCCCGAGCGCTCCTTCGTGATCGGCGAGGACGAGGAGGGCGGCGTCTTCGTCTCCGAGAACTTCTATTACGACAGCGAAATCTACGACACCAAGCTCTATGCCTTCACTGACCGCCCGCTCTACCGTCCGGGCGACTGGGTGTCGCTGAAGATCGTCGGCCGCGAGTTCAAGAACTCCCGCGAGTCGCAGGCGCCGCAGAGCGCGCCGCTGCGCCTGTCGGTGATCGACGCCGCCGGAACCACGCTGCAGACCCTTGACCTCGAGTACGACGCCAGGAGCGGCACCAACGGCCGCTTCCAGCTGCCGCCCAACGCCGTCGCCGGCGGCTACGAGCTGCGCTTCGACTACCGCGGCCAGACCTACAGCAGTGCCTTCCGCGTCGCCGAGTACATCAAGCCGCACTTCGAGATTTCCCTCGACCTCGCCAAGCCGGACTTCAAGACCGGCGAGCCGGTAAAGGGCAACCTGATCCTGCTCTACCCGGACGGCAAGCCGGTGGCCAATGCGCGCCTGGAACTGAGCCTGCGCGCCCAGCAGCTGTCCATGGTGGACAACGAGCTGCAGTACCTCGGCCAGTTCCCCGTGGAGCTGTCCAGTGCGCAGATCACCACCGACGACCAGGGCCGCGCCGCGCTGGAGCTGCCGGCGGCGGAGAAGCCCAGCCGCTACATGCTCAGCGTGTTCGCCAGCGATGGCGCCGCATACCGCGTGAAGACCAGCAAGGAAATCCTCATCGAGCGCGGCGCCGCGCGCTATCGCGTCAGCGCGCCGCAGCGCTTCAGCGCCGCCGGTGACAAGGTCGAGTTCAGCTACGCCGCCGAGCAGCAGACGCAGATCCAGCCGACCATCTACCGCTGGCTGCGCCTGGAGGACCGCAGCAGCGGCGACGGCGCGGTGCAGGGCGGCACATTCGCCATCACCTTCGACAAGCCCGGCACCTACAGCGTCGAACTGCGCGACAAGGCCGGCCAACTGCTCGGCGGCACCGGCCACTCGGTCAGCGGCGACGGCGTGAAGGCCGTGCCAGGCACGGTGGAAATCGTCCTCGACAAGGCCGAGTACCAGGCCGGTGAAGAAGCCCTGGCGCTGATCACCTTCCCGGAACCGGTGGACGATGCGCTGCTGTCGCTGGAGCGCGACAAGGTCGAGGCCACCGCACTGCTGTCCAAGGGCGGCGACTGGCTGAAGCTGGAGAAGCTCAACCCGACCCAGTACCGCGCGCGCATCCCGGTGAAGGCCGAGTTCTCGCCTAACCTGACCTTCTCCGTGCTCTACACCCGCAGTGGCGACTACAGCTTCCAGAACGCCGGCATCAAGGTCGCCGTGCCGCAGGTCGACATCGCTGTCAGCACCGACAAGGAGCGCTACGAACCGGGCGAGACGGTCACCGTCAACCTCGACACCGCCTACGCCGGCAAGCCCGTCTCCAGCCACCTCACCGTCAGCGTGGTGGACGAGATGATCTACGCGCTGCAGCCGGAGATCGCCCCGGGCATCGACCAGTTCTTCTACCACCCGCGCCGCAACAACGTGCGTACCAGCGCCAGC
Source organism: Pseudomonas sp. ATCC 13867 (assembly GCF_000349845.1). NCBI lineage: Bacteria > Pseudomonadati > Pseudomonadota > Gammaproteobacteria > Pseudomonadales > Pseudomonadaceae > Pseudomonas > Pseudomonas sp. ATCC 13867. The sequence goes on from NC_020829.1 coordinate 1,159,116, forward strand.
CTGGCGTTCATCAGCTACGACGTGGCACTGCCCGGCACACCCAGCGCACCCGGCCGCGCCAACCGCAGCGAACGTGGCGTGAAGGTGCTGGAGCGCCCGCGCCGCGAGGAAGTCGACACCGCCGCCTGGGAGCCGGAACTGGTCACCGACGCCAACGGCAAGGCGCAGTTCAAGTTCCGCATGCCCGACTCCCTGACCCGCTGGCGCATCACCGCCCGCGCGATGGACGACCAGGGACAGGTCGGCCAGAAGAAGCAGTTCATCCGCTCCGAGAAGCCGCTGTACCTGAAGTGGAGCGGGCCGAAGCGCTTCCGCACCGGCGATGTGCCCGACCTCGGCCTGTTCGTGTTCAACCAGGGCGAGCAGGACGCCAAGGCCGAGCTGCTGATCCGCGCCAACGGCGAGGAGAAGACCCAGGCGCTGGAGCTCAAGCGCGGCGTCAACTACATCGCCTTGCCGAAGCAGCCGCTCAGTGATGGCGACTGGAACGTCGAACTGCGCCAGGACGGCCAGGTGCGCGACAGCCTCGGCGTGCACTTCAGTCTGGTGGCCGACAGCTGGCAGGTCCTGCAGTCCCGGCCGCTGCAGGTCAACGCGCAGAACACGCCGCTGCAGCTGCCGGCGGACGCCCGTGATGTCAGCCTGCGCCTGGACGACAGCGCCCAGGCCCTGCTGCGCGGCAACCTCGATGCGTTGCTCGACTATCCCTGGGGTGGCGTCGAGCAGACCGCCAGCCAGTTGCTGCCGCTGAGCGTCGCCTACCCGATGCTGGCGGGCGGCGAACCGCGCGTGCGCGATCGCCTGCGCCTGATCATGCAGACCAGCCGCTTGCGCCTGGTGCAGATGGCCGGCCCGGATGCCTACTTCACCTGGTGGGGCGGCGAAGACAACGACGCCTTCCTCACCGCCTACGCCTACTACGCCGACTGGTACGCCAGCCGCGCGCTGGAAATCCAGCTGCCGGCGGACCACTGGCAGCGTGTGCTGGAGCTGTACTCCGCGCGCGCCAGCGCCACGCCGCCGTTGCAGCGCGCGCTGATCCTGGCCTTCGCCCGCGACATGCAGTTGCCGGTGCAGACCCTGGTCAGCGGCCTGCTCACCGACCTGGAGAAGGCTGGCAACGGCGAGGCGGCGAAGTCCGTGAATGATGCCGACGGCAGCCTGGTCATGGGCCAGCCGGACTCCGAACTGGGGTTGGCAGTGGCCCGCGTGCTGAGCGCCGGTCTCGCCGAGCAGAGCAAGGTCGCGCTGCCGCCGGGCTTCGCCAGGCAACTGGACGCTGCGCGGGTGAAGCTGAATACCAGCGAGCAGCCCTTTGCCCGCGCGGTGCAGCTCTACAGCGGTTCGCTGGATGCCAACCGCGCCCGCGCGCTCCTGCTGAGCCTGGCGCCGCAGCAATCCACCGTCGAACGCGCCCTGGCCCTGGCCTGGATGCAGCGCGCCGTGGCCGCGGCACCGGCCGCCGAGCTGCCCAGGCCGGTGGCGAGCTGGAAGGAGAGCCACAGCACCTCCGGCGATGCCTTCTGGCAGTGGCAGGGCAAAGGTGTGCCGGCGCAGCTGGACCTGAGCGCCGCGCCGTCGCGTCCGCTCAACGCCTCCGTCACCTTCCGCAGCGCCGAGGCGCCGGCCAGCCAGTTGCCAGTCAGCATCAAGCGCCGCCTGCTGCGCCTGGTGCCGGGTGACGAGGCGTTCAAGTTCAATGCCGAGGAACTGGGTGACAAGCCGCTGTCCAGCGACGAGCTGTACCTAGACGAGGTGACCCTCACCAGCGAGCAGGCGCAAGCCCTGCGCTACGGCATGCTGGAAGTGCCGCTGCCGCCGGGCGCGGACGTCGAGCGCACCACCTGGGGCCTGCAGATCAGCGGCCTGGGCGGTGTCGAGGCGACCAGCCTGGAGCGTGCGCGCAATGAGCCGGGTGACCTGTTCTACGGCGTGCCGGTGGATACCCTGGCTGGCGAGTTGCGTTTCCGCCATCTGGTCCGCTTCTCGCAGAAGGGCGAGTTCGTCCTGCCGCCGGCGCGCTACCAGCGCCTCTATGCGCCGCAGGAGCAGGCGCTGGAGCAGAATCCGGCCCTGGCGAAGATCAAGGTTCAGTAATCGATGCGCGCGCGTCTGGCCGGGCTGATCCTGCTGTTGCCGCTGAGTGCCCTCGCGGTGTCCGGTTCGCAAGAGCAGGCGCAACTGGCCTGGCGCACGGCGCAGGGTGACCAATTGTTGCGGCTCGGGCCGCAACGGGTGCAGGGGCGTGAGCCATTGCCGGCTGACCTGCGCGCGCCGCTGGGCAGTCTGTGGAAGCTGTTCGTCTATGCCTGGCTGAACGATACCGGCCAGCAGGAACCGGCCTATCGCTGCCGGGGCGAGGACAAGGAAGAAGTCTATTGCTGCACGGCGGGACAGAGCATCGAGCGCGACGCCGCGCTGGTGAAGTCCTGCGGCCTGTACTTCCAGCCGCAGCGCCTGGGTATCGATGGTGCGATCTGGCAGCAGTACTGGCAGGCGCGGCACGCCCCGGCCTGGATCGCAGAACTGGACAAGCTGGCGCCGCAGACCGAAGTCCCGGTCGCCGAACTGCTCGACCAACTGCAGCACCTGCCGGCACAGGATCAGGCGCGCAAGGTGCTGCTCGACGTCAGCCTCGCCGCCGACGAGGGGCGCGCGCCGGCCGCGCTGGGTGGACGCCTGCGGGTGAAGACCTGGAGTTGGGAGGAGGGTGGTCAGCGTGAAGGAGGTTTTGCCGGCTGGCTGGTCGACGGCGCGCCGCTCTGGGCGCGTGGGCCGGGTACCAGCAAGACGGTGCTGGCCAGGTACGGCAACGCCATCGGTGCCGCGCTGCCGGCTCCGTGGCCCAGCGATCCGGGCCGTTGCGTGGAGGTCAGCCTGTTCCGCCGCTATCCGCTGAAGGAGGTCTACGACGCGCGCAACCAGCCTGCCGCCGAAGGCGTGCTGGAAGGCCGGCAGAACCTGTTGTTCGCCAATGGCGTTCGGCTTGACGTGAACAGCAACGGTGATCTGTTCCTTGAACGCGGCACGCAGGGGCCGTACTTGACCGCTCGCCTGTCCCGCGAGGAATACGTCGCCCGCGTGCTCGACCGCGAGGCTTCCGCCACGCCGCCGGAAGCGGCCAAGGCGCTGGCGGTGACCATCCGCACTTATCTGTTGCAGAACGGCGCGCCGCATGGCGACTGCCTGAGCATCGATGACAGCAGTCAGCGCCAGCGCGTGGCACCGCGTCCGGCCAGCGAGGCGGCGCGGGGTATCGCGGCCTGGACCGCCGATCTGGTCCTGGCTGGCGGCAGCGTCACCTACCACTCGGACGAGGCGGGGCCGTCGAAGCTGTCCTGGCGCGACGCCCAGGAACAGGCCGCCAGGGGCCTGCGCTACGACGCCATCCTCGCCCGTGCCTTCCCGCGCACCAGCCTCAGCCGCTGGGGCAACCCGAGCGCTGCCTGTCAGCCCTTGCCCGAGGCCGAGCGCTGGCTGCAAGCGCAGCGCCGCAGTTGGCGGCCGCGTCTGGACGGTGAGCCGGGCTACGAGGAAGTGCAGTCCTTCGCCGTGTGCCGTCTGGGCTCCGGCCGGCCTTACGTGGACCGTGAACGCCAGCGTATCTTCGTTCGCGGCCTGTACTCGCTCCAGGACCGCCTCGACCTGACCCACGAATACCTGCACCTGGCGCTGCAAGCCCACCCCAATGGACACGACGAGGGCTACGTGGAAAGCCTGGCCCGCCGTCTGATACTGGAATGATCGTCATGAAACTCGCCCACGCCTTTCGCCTGTCCCTGCTCGCCAGCCTGTTGCCCTGGGGCGTGCAGGCCGCCGAATCCGCGATCCATTTCGACACGCCGGTGGCGGGCTGGCGCGCGGGCGATGGCGACAAGGCCGACTTCCGGCAGACGGTGAACTACCCGGCTTCGTCGGTGAATAGCCGCGCGGACCAGGCCGGAACCGCACGCATCCGTGGAGAGATTCGCTCGCTGCCCAAGGACAACAAGGACCCCGCGCGGCTGGTGGTGAATGGCGTGGCCATGCCGCTGAAGATCGATGCGGAGGGTGGTTTCGACCGGCCCTTCGCGTTCCCGGCGGGCACCAACAGTGTCGAGGTGATCTCGCCGGAGGGACAGCAGCGCAAGCGCGTGCAGTTCTACCACGGTGGTGGCGGCGGGGAGGTGCCGGCCAAGCTGCGAGTATTGCTGTCCTGGGACTCCGACAACACCGACCTGGACCTGCACCTGGTGACGCCCGACGGCGGGCATGTCTGGTATGGCAACCGCTCGCTGCCCAATGGCGCCGCCCAGGATGTCGACGTGACCACCGGCTACGGCCCGGAAATCATCGCCAGCCCGACCCCGCTCAAGGGCCAGTACCTGGTCTACGTGAACTACTACGGCGGTGGCTGGAGTTCGGATGAAAGCTCCGGCGACGTCAACGCGGCCAAGCCGCTGACCACGGCGCAGGTGACTATCGTCACGGAGGAGGGAACGGTGAACGAGAAGCAGGAGTCCTTCCTGATCCCGATGCGCCAGCCGGGTGAGCTGACGCTGGTGAAGCGGTTCAGTTATCCGTAAGGGCGCAACACCGCTTTTGGAGGCGTATTGCCTACTTGCTCTTGATCTTGATGACTTCCAGAGAAATCTCCGCGCACTCCGGAGCGCCCCTTCAGGAGGCCGAGTGGAGTCGGAGTTTCAGGGGTTGAGCGGCATGGATGCCGCGAGAGCCGCGATGGGCCAGGGATGGCCCTTCGCGGCGTGCCCCTGAAACTCCGATGGAACGAGGGAACCCCGACGGAGTCGGGGCCGGATGCAGGGGCAAGACCTTTGCCTCCTTTGGGGTGTTTGCCAAAGGAGGTCGCCCGAGGGGGCGAAACAAGAAGCCCCAGCGCACGCCGAAGCGGCGCAGAAGCACCCAAACAAAAGCGAAAAACATCGCGGAGAAGCTCCGCTCCTACGAGAGCTACTCCGAGCTCCGGACCAATGACTACGACTCTCGCCTATGGGGTGCAGGTTCAGGCCTTCTGGTCCGCCTGCCACGCCTCGATCACTTCCTGCGCCGCGCGGAAGGCGTCGATGGCGGCCGGAACCCCGGCGTAGACCGCGCAGTGCAGCAGCGCTTCGCGAATTTCCTCCACGGTGCAGCCGTTGTTCAGCGCGCCGCGCACATGGCCTTTCAGCTCCTGCGGGCACTTCAGCGCGGTCAGCGCGGCCAGGGTGATCAGGCTGCGGGTCTTGCGCGGCAGGCCGTCGCGGTTCCACACACCGCCCCAGGCGTGCTCGTTGACGAAGTCCTGCAGCGGCTGGGTGAACTCGGTGGCGTTGCCCAGGGCACGGTCGACGAAGGCGTCGCCCATCACTTCGCGGCGAACCTGCTCGCCGGCCTTGCGGTTGTCGGTGCTCATCCCCTCTCCTAGTCGAGGCTTTCCAGGCGCACCGGCGCGGTGCCGGAGCGCAACATGTTGAGTTGTTCGGCGGCGGCGCGCGATACGTCGATGATGCGGCCGCGGTGGAAGGGGCCGCGGTCGTTGATTCGCACCACGACGCTGCGGCCGTTGTTCAGGTTGGTGACCTTCACCCGGGTGCCGAAGGGCAGGGTGCGATGCGCGGCAGTCAGGGCGTGCTGGTTGAAGCGTTCGCCACTGGCGGTCTTCTTGCCGTGGTGGGCGCGTCCGTAATAGGACGCGGTGCCTTCGGCGCGGTAGCCGCGGCCGGAGACCTCCGTGTCACGGTCGTAAGACGGGGTGCTACAGCCGGCCAGCAGGGCCAGGCAGCCGGCAAGGGCCAAGGGGCGCAGCATCGAACCTCCGAACGAAAAAACGCCGGGCAAGCCCGGCGTCAATGAAGAGTGGGCTCAGCTTTCGAGTTTCTTCTTCAGCAATTCGTTCACTTGGCCAGGGTTGGCCTTGCCTTTCGAGGCTTTCATGGCCTGCCCGACGAAGAAGCCGAACATCTTGCCGCGCTTGGCTTCATCGCTGGCGCGGTACTGTTCGACCTGCTCGGCGTTGGCGGCCAGCACTTCGTCGAGCATCTTGTCGATGGCGCCGGTGTCGGTGACCTGCTTCAGGCCCTTGGCTTCGATGATCGCATCGGCCGAGCCTTCGCCGGCGGCCATCGCCTCGAAGACCATCTTGGCGATCTTGCCGGAGATGGTGTTGTCCTTGATGCGCAGGATCATGCCGCCCAGGTGCTCGGCGGAAACCGGCGACTGCTCGATTTCCAGGCCGTCCTTGTTGAGCAGGCTGGACAGCTCGCCCATCACCCAGTTGGCCGCGAGCTTCGCGTCGCCGCAGATGCCCTGGACCTGTTCGAAGTAGTCGGCCATTTCGCGGCTGGCGGACAGCACGCTGGCGTCATAGGCGGACAGGCCGTACTGGCTTTCGAAGCGCTCGCGCTTCTGGTCCGGCAGTTCCGGCAACTGGCCGCGCAGTTCTTCGAGGAAGGCGCGCTCGATCACCACCGGCAGGAGGTCCGGGCAGGGGAAGTAACGGTAGTCGTTGGCTTCTTCCTTGCTGCGCATGGAGCGCGTTTCGTCCTTGTTCGGGTCGTACAGGCGGGTTTCCTGCACCACCTTGCCGCCGTCCTCGATCAGCTCGATCTGGCGCTGCACTTCGTGGTTGATCGCCTTCTCGATGAAGCGGAAGGAGTTCACGTTCTTGATCTCGGCACGGGTGCCGAACTCGGCCTGACCCTTGGGGCGCACCGAGACGTTGCAGTCGCAGCGCAGCGAGCCTTCGGCCATGTTGCCGTCGCAGATGCCCAGGTAGCGCACCAGCGCGTGGATCGCCTTGACGTAGGCGACGGCTTCCTTGGCGCTGCGGATGTCCGGCTCGGAGACGATCTCCAGCAGCGGAGTGCCGGCGCGGTTCAGGTCGATGCCGCTCATGCCGTGGAAGTCTTCGTGCAGGCTCTTGCCGGCGTCTTCTTCCAGGTGCGCGCGGGTGATGCCGACGCGCTTGACGGTGCCGTCTTCCAGGGTGATGTCCAGATGGCCCTTGCCAACGATGGGGTGGTCCATCTGGCTGGTCTGGTAGCCCTTGGGCAGGTCCGGGTAGAAGTAGTTCTTGCGCGCGAACACGTTGCGCTCGGCGATCTCGGCGTTGATCGCCAGGCCGAACTGGCAGGCCATGCGCACGGCTTCCTGGTTCAGCACCGGCAGCGTGCCGGGCATGGCCAGGTCGACCAGGCTGGCCTGGGTGTTCGGGGCGGCGCCGAAGGTGGTGGCGCTACCGGAGAAGATCTTCGATTGGGTGGAGAGCTGTGCGTGGATTTCCAGCCCGATCACGGTTTCCCATTGCATGTGTGTCGTCCTCAGAATCCAGCCGGTGCTTGTTTGTGCCAGTCGCTGACCAGTTGGTACTGGTGCGCGACGTTGAGCAGGCGGCCCTCCTGGAAGTACGGCGCGAGCAACTGGACACCCACCGGCAGGCCATCGACGAAGCCAGCGGGCATGGACAGGCCCGGGATGCCGGCGAGGTTGGCGGTGATGGTGTAGATGTCTTCCAGGTACTGGGCGACCGGGTCGTTGTTCTTCTCGCCCAGTTTCCAGGCCGGGTTCGGCGTGGTCGGGCCGAGGATCACGTCGACTTCGGCGAAGGCGTTGGTGAAGTCGTTCTTGATCAGGCGGCGAATCTTCTGGGCCTTCAGGTAATACGCGTCGTAGTAGCCCGCGGAAAGCGCGTAGGTGCCGACCATGATGCGGTTCTTCACTTCAGCGCCGAAGCCTTCGGCGCGGGAGCGCTTGTACAGGTCCTGCAGGTCCTTCGGGTCTTCGCAGCGGTAGCCGTAGCGTACACCGTCGAAGCGCGACAGGTTGGAGCTGGCCTCTGCGGGCGCGATCACATAATAGGCAGGGATCGCGTGCTGCATGTTCGGCAGGGAGATCTCCTTGACCACCGCGCCGAGCTGCTTGAGCTGCTCGACCACCTTCATCACCGCGTCGGCGATGCGGCTGTCCAGGCCGGCGCCGAAGTATTCCTTCGGCAGACCGATGCGCAAACCGCTCAGCGGCTTGGCCAGGGCGGCCAGGTAGTCGTCCACCGGCTGGTCGACGCAGGTGGAGTCCTTCGGATCGAAGCCGGCCATGGCGCCGAGCATCAGCGCGCAGTCCTCGGCGGTGCGGGCCAGCGGGCCGCCCTGGTCGAGGCTGGAGGCGTAGGCGATCATGCCCCAGCGCGATACGCGGCCGTAGGTCGGCTTGATGCCGGTGAGGTTGGTCAGCGCGGCCGGCTGGCGGATCGAGCCGCCGGTATCGGTGCCGGTGGCGGCCGGGATCAGGCGCGCGGCCACGGCGGCGGCGGAGCCGCCGGAGGAGCCTCCCGGTACGCGGGAGGTGTCCCAGGGGTTCTTCACCGGGCCGTAGTGGCTGGATTCGTTGGCCGAGCCCATGGCGAACTCGTCCATGTTCAGCTTGCCCAGGCTCACGGTGCCGGCGTCGGCCAGGCGTTCGACGACGGTGGCGTCGTAGGGCGAGACGAAGGCGTCGAGAATCTTCGAGCCGCAGCTGGTGCGCACGCCCTGGGTGCAGAACAGGTCCTTGTGGGCGATCGGTGCGCCGAGCAGGGCGCCGGTCTCGCCTTTTGCGCGCCGTTCGTCGGCGGCCTTGGCCTGGGCCAGGGCGAGTTCTTCGGTGACGGTGATGAAACTGTTCAACTGCGGGTCGAGCTGCTGGATGCGCGCGAGCAGGGCAGTGGCCAGTTCCTGGGCGGAAAATTGCTTGTCGGCGAGTCCGCGGGCGACTTCGGCGAGGGTCAATTGATGCAACATATGTCCGTGTCCTTAGCGCTTACTCGATGACTTTCGGGACGAGGTAAAGGCCGTCTTCCACGGCCGGCGCGATGGCCTGGTAGGCTTCGCGGCGGTTCTCCTCGGTGACTGCGTCGGCGCGCAGGCGCTGCGTGGCCTCCAGCGGGTGGGCCAGGGGCTCCACGCCGTCGGTGTCGACCGCCTGCATGGCGTCGATCAGGCCGAGGATGTTGTTCAGGGTGTCGGTGGTGCGCGAAATGTCGGCTTCCTCCAGGCCCAGGCGGGCGAGGTGGGCGATCTTTTCCACGTCGGAGCGTTCAAGCGCCATCGGGGTCTCCAGCTAGAGCAGCCAGGCTCCAACTGGTCCTGGCCGGACAGAATTTTGGGGGCAGGGAACAGAACCCGCGGCAGACGGTCGAAGGCCGCTGGGACGGGCGCTGCAGGCCCGGAAAAACGAGGAATCTAGCATAAATTGCCGCCTTGCCCAAAATCCCCGTGATTGTTAGAGTTTGCCGCACTTTTTTACCCGCGCATTTTTCACCCACGCTCCACCTACGGGTTTCTTTCCAATGTTCAAAAAACTGCGTGGCATGTTTTCCAGTGATCTGTCGATCGACCTGGGCACTGCCAATACCCTTATTTATGTGCGCGAGCGCGGCATCGTCCTGAACGAACCGTCCGTGGTCGCCATCCGTAGCCACGGCAGCCAGAAGAGCGTGGTAGCAGTCGGTACCGAAGCCAAGCGCATGCTCGGCCGTACCCCGGGCAATATTGCCGCCATTCGTCCGATGAAGGACGGTGTGATCGCCGACTTCAGCGTCTGCGAGAAGATGCTGCAGTACTTCATCAACAAGGTGCACGAGAACAGCTTCCTGCAGCCCAGCCCGCGTGTGCTGATCTGCGTACCGTGCAAGTCCACCCAGGTGGAACGCCGCGCCATCCGTGAATCGGCCCTGGGCGCCGGTGCACGCGAGGTGTACCTGATCGAGGAACCGATGGCCGCAGCCATCGGCGCCGGCCTGCCGGTGGAAGAGGCCCGTGGTTCCATGGTCGTCGACATCGGCGGCGGCACCACCGAGATCGCCCTGATCTCCCTCAACGGCGTGGTCTACGCCGAATCCGTCCGCGTCGGCGGCGACCGCTTCGACGAAGCCATCGTCACCTACGTGCGCCGCAACTACGGCAGCCTGATCGGCGAATCCACCGCCGAGCGCATCAAGCAGGAAATCGGTACCGCCTATCCGGGCGGCGAAGTCCGCGAAGTCGACGTCCGTGGCCGCAACCTGGCCGAAGGCGTACCGCGCAGCTTCACCCTGAACTCCAACGAAGTGCTCGAAGCGCTGCAGGAATCCCTGGCGACCATCGTCCAGGCGGTCAAGAGTGCCCTGGAGCAGTCCCCGCCGGAACTGGCTTCCGATATCGCCGAGCGCGGCCTGGTGCTGACCGGTGGTGGCGCGCTGCTGCGCGACCTGGACAAGCTGCTGGCCCAGGAAACCGGCCTGCCGGTGATCGTCGCCGAAGACCCGCTGACCTGTGTCGCCCGTGGCGGCGGCAAGGCGCTGGAGATGATGGACCGTCATTCGATGGACCTGCTTTCCACCGAATAAGGTGGGGAGCCCTGTAGAGGTCGGTTGACGTTTGCCAGCCCGTGGCAACACTTCAACCGACCCCGAACAGCTAGGAGCCGGTCATCAAACCGATATTCTCCAAAGGGCCCTCGCTGGGCGCGCGCCTGTTGGTGCTCGCTGTCCTGTCGGTCGCCTTGATGGTGGTCGATGCCCGCTTCGATTATCTGAAACCGGTACGCAGCCAGATGGGCCTCGTGCTGAGTCCCTTCTATGGCATCGCCGATTTCCCGGTTCGTGCCTGGGAAGGCGTGCGTGACCAGTTCACCAGCCGCAGCGAGTTGCTGGCCGAGAACGAGCGCCTGAAGGCCGAGCAACTGCTGATGCAGCGCCGCCTGCAGAAGCTGGCCACCCTCACCGAGCAGAACGTGCGCCTGCGCGAGTTGCTCAACTCCTCTGCCCTGGTCGACGACAAGGTGCTGGTGGGCGAGCTGATCGGCGTCGACCCGAACCCCTTCACCCAGCGCATCCTGATCGACAAGGGCGAGAAGGACGGCGTGTTCCAGGGCCAGCCGGTGCTCGATGCCAGTGGCCTGATGGGCCAGGTGGTCGAGGTGATGCCCTACACCGCCCGCGTGCTGCTGCTGACCGATACCACCCACAGCATCCCGGTACAGGTGAACCGCAATGGCCTGCGCGCCATCGCCGTGGGCACCGGCAACCCGGAACGCCTGGAGCTGCGCTACGTCGCCGATACCGCCGACATCAAGGAAGGCGACCTGCTGGTCAGCTCCGGCCTGGGGCAGCGCTTCCCGGCCGGCTATCCGGTGGCCACCGTCAAGGAAGTGCTGCACGATACCGGGGCGCCATTCGCCACCATTCGTGCGGTGCCTACCGCGAAGATGAACCGCAGCCGCTACGTGCTGCTGGTGTTCACCGACAGCCGTACGCCCGAGCAGCGCGCCACCGATGCCGCCGAAGCCCAGGCGGAGGCCGATCGCAAGGCTGCCGAGTCTGGCGCACCGGCTCAACCAGGCGACGCCGCGCCCGCCGCTCCGGCGCAGGACGCCACGCATCCGACCGCTCCGGCCGCCCAGCCCGAGCATCCGGCGGGCAGCACTGGCGCCGCGCCTGTCGTACCGGCTCCGGCGCATCCTGAAGCAAGGAGTCGCCACTGATGGCTGCCCAAGGCTCGCGAAACGGCTGGGCGATCTGGCTCAGCCTGGTCCTGGGGCTGCTGCTCTCGGTGGCGCCGATGCCCGGCTTCATGGAGATCGGCCGTCCGCTGTGGCTGGCGATGTTCCTGACCTACTGGGTGCTCTACCTGCCGCACAAGGTCGGCATGCTCAGCGCCTGGGTGCTGGGGCTCGCCGAGGACGTGCTGTACGGCACCCTGCTGGGGCAGAACGCATTGATCCTCAGCCTGATCATTTTCCTGGTGCTGTCGTTGCATCAGCGCTTGCGGATGTTCCCCATCTGGCAACAGTGCCTGGTGTTGCTGGTGGTGTTCGGCCTGGCGCAACTGGTCCAGCTATGGATCAGCGCGTTGACCGGCAACCGCCCGCCGACCCTGGTGTTCCTGCTGCCGGCGCTGGTCAGTGCCTTGCTCTGGCCGTGGGTCTATACGCTGCTCCGGGCCCTGCGTCTGCGCCTGAACATCAACTGAGGCCCCGCTGCGGGGCGTTTCGTCGGGTCTGGTGCCAACTGCATCGGGCCGGCTTCGGGAGTCTCTGATGTCCCAGCTGTACCTCGCTTCCAGCTCGCCGCGTCGCCGCGAGCTGCTGACCCAGATCGGTCTGCCGTTCCATATCGTGCCTGCTTCCGTCGACGAAGCGCCCCACGCCGACGAGTCGGCTGTCGCGTATGTCGAGCGGCTGGCGCGTGAAAAGGCCCAGGCGGGACTGCATTTCCTGGCCCAGCGGGCGGATGTCTGTGTGCTGGGGGCCGATACCGCTGTCGTGCTCGACGGGCGCATCCTCGGCAAACCGGCCGATCGCGCCGAGGCACTGGCGATGCTCCAGGCGCTGTCCGGCCGTGAACACGAAGTGCTCACCGCGGTGGCCGTGGCCAATCGCGACCGCTGTGAAGCGCGGGTGGTGAGCAGTCGGGTAACTTTCCGTAGCGTTTCGACGGAAGAGGCCGAACGCTACTGGGACACTGGCGAGCCCCATGACAAAGCCGGTGGCTATGCTATCCAGGGGCTCGCGGCGGTCTTCGTCAGCCGCGTGGAGGGCAGCTACAGCGCCGTGGTCGGTCTGCCCCTGTGCGAAACGGCTGCATTGCTGGCTGACTTCTCCATCCCTTGCTGGCAGTCTTGATCACGAAGTAGCGCTGCACGACTCCGGGCGCGATAAGGAAGGGCGCATGAGCGAAGAGATCCTGATCAATATCACGCCGATGGAATCGCGCGTGGCGGTGGTGGAGAACGGCGTCCTGCAGGAGGTTCACGTCGAGCGCACGTTGCGCCGCGGGATCGTCGGCAACATTTACAAGGGCAAGGTCGTGCGCGTGCTGCCGGGCATGCAGGCGGCCTTCGTCGACATTGGCCTGGAACGTGCGGCGTTCATTCACGCGGCGGAGATTTCCACCCGCGAAGGCAGCGCCGTGGAGAGCATCAGCGCGCTGGTGCACGAGGGCCAGAGCCTGGTGGTGCAAGTCACCAAGGACCCCATTGGCACCAAGGGCGCGCGCCTGACCACTCATCTGTCGATCCCGTCGCGCTACCTGGTCTACATGCCGCGCACCAGCCACGTTGGCATTTCCCTGAAGATCGAAGACGAAGTCGAGCGCGAGCGCCTCAAGCAGGTGGTGGCCAACTGCGTGAAGACCGAAGGCATCGTCGAGCAGGGTGGGTTCATCCTGCGCACCGCCGCTGAAGGTGCCGGGGAGGACGAAATCCTTGCCGATATCCGTTATCTGCGCCGCCTGTGGGACCAGATCGCCGCACAGATCCAGACCGTTGGCGCGCCGACCCTGATCTACGAGGACCTGTCCCTGGCCCTGCGCACCCTGCGTGACCTGGTCAATCCGCGCATCGAGAAGATCCGCGTCGATTCCCGGGAGAACTTCCAGAAGATCACGCAGTTCGTCGAAGAACTGATGCCGGAAATCGCCGACCGCCTGGAGCACTACCCCGGCGAGCGGCCGATCTTCGACCTCTATGGGGTCGAGGACGAGGTGCAGAAGGCGCTGGAGCGCAAGGTGCTGCTCAAGTCCGGCGGCTACCTGATCATCGACCCGACCGAGGCGATGACCACCATCGACGTGAACACCGGCGCCTTCGTCGGCCACCGCAACCTCGAAGAGACCATCTTCAAGACCAACCTCGAGGCCGCCACCGCCATCGCCCGCCAACTGCGCCTGCGCAACCTGGGCGGGATCATCATCATCGACTTCATCGACATGGAAGACGAGGAGCACCGCCGCCAGGTCCTGCGGACCCTGGAGAAGCAGCTCGAACGTGACCATGCCAAGACCAACATCATCGGCATCACCGAGCTGGGCCTGGTGCAGATGACCCGCAAGCGTACCCGCGAAAGCCTGGTGCAGGTGCTCTGCGAGCCCTGCCCGAGCTGCCAGGGACGCGGCATGCTGAAGACCGCCGAAACCATCTGCTACGAGATCTTCCGCGAGATCCTTCGCGAGGCGCGCGCCTACCAGGCCAATTCCTACCTGGTGCTGGCCAACCAGAAGGTGGTGGATCGCCTGCTCGACGAGGAGTCGGGCAACGTCGCCGATCTGGAAGTCTTCATCGGCCGCACCATCAAGTTCCAGGTCGAGGCCATGTATTCCCAGGAACAGTACGACGTTGTCCTGCTTTGAGAGGCAGGCCCCAATGTCTTGGTTTTACGCAGGAGGCCGCTCTGGAACGGGCGGTTGTGGAGCTTTCGATGACGCACACTGTCAGACGGGGTTCGCTACTGCATGGCTGGGAGCCAGCACCATGACCGATTACCTTCTGCCAAGAGCGCCGGCCTGACATGGGGCGCCTGTTCGCGACGTCACTGCGGGTGATCCTGGGGCTGCTGGCCCTGGGACTGGTTCTGCTCGCGCTGTACGTCAGCCTTGGCCGGCAACTGGTACCGTTGGTGGCCGAGTACCGCGACGATCTGGCGCAGCAGGCCAGTGCCCAGCTCGGTCTGCCGGTGACCATTGGCGGGCTCGAAGGCCACTGGCAGGATTTCGGCCCGATCATCGTGGTGCGCGATATCCAGCTGGGCGATGGCAACGACGCGCTGCGCCTGGAGCGCGTGCGCCTGACGCCCGACATCCTCGGCAGCCTGATGGCCCGCCAGCCACGTATCGACAGCCTGGCACTGGAGGGCCTGCAACTCACCCTGCGGGAAGACGGGCAGGGGCAGTGGCAGGTCGATGGCCTGCCCAGCCGTGGCGGCGACACCGATCCGCGCAAGCTGATCGACCTTCTGCTGGCGCCGCGCCGCCTGTCCCTGATGGACAGCCAACTGACCGTGCTGCCGCAAGGCGCGGAGCCGCTGTCGCTGAGCTACGTCGGCATGACGCTGCACAGCGGCAGCCGCCAGCACCTCGATGCGCGCCTGACGCTGCCGGGCGGCGAGCCCGTCGCGGCCCGGCTGGAAACCCGCCTGAATCGCGACGACTGGCGGCAGAGCTCGGCGCAGGCCTACCTGAGCCTGCCGCAGACGGACTGGTCGAAGTGGCTGCCCGAGCGTCTGACCGGTGCCTGGAAACTCTCCGAACTCAAGGCGGGCGGCGAGTTCTGGGCGACGATCGAGAAGGGCGTAGCGGTGTCGGGTGTTGCGCGTCTCAATGCGCCCGCGATCAAGGTCGGGCTGGGCGAGCAGAAGCCAGTCAGCCTGGGCGACTTCGGCGTGAGCCTGTATTACCAGCGCAACGGCGAGGACTTCGACCTGCGTGTCGCCGACCTGGCGGCCAACCTGGGGGATACCCGCTGGGGCGAGGTAGAGTTGTCCCTGGCGCGGCGGATGAAGGGCGAGGAACACTGGCAACTGCAGGCCGATCGCCTCGACCTGACGCCGCTGGGCCCCATGATCACCGCCCTGGCGCCGCTGCCGGAGAAGGTCGTCGAGTGGCTCGACGGCCTGAAGCCGAGGGGCGTGCTGCATAACGTCAACTTCGACTACTGGCCCGGGCGCGAAGGCGCGGAGCGCGTGGCCTATGCCGCCAACCTGGAGAAGGTGGGCGTCAGCGCGTTCCATGAGGTTCCCGCAGTGGCCAACGTCGACGGCACCTTCAGCGGCAACCTCGGTGGCGGCCAGCTGGATGCCTCGGCGCAGGACTTCATGCTGCACCTGGCGACCCTGTTCCCCGAGCCTTGGCATTACCGCAGCGCCCATGCGCGCCTGTTCTTCCAGCTGAACGACGAGGCCTTCACCCTCGGCAGCCGCCTGATGAAGGTCGAGGGCGAGGAGGGCAACCTCGCCGGCGACATGCTGGTCCGCCTGATGCGCGACCCGGCCCGGGAAGACTACATGGACCTGCGGGTCGGCATGAGCAATGGCGACGCGCGCTTCACCAGCAAGTACCTGCCCACCGTCATTCCACAGATGAGCAAGGACCTTGCCGCCTGGCTCAAGGGCTCGATCAAGGGCGGGCGCATCGAGCAGGGTTACTTCCTCTGGCAGGGCTCGCTGCAGAAGGGTTCGGCGCCCGAGGCGCACGCCATGAGCCTGTACTTCAAGGTCCACGACGGCGTGCTCGACTACCAGCCGGGCTGGCCGGGGTTGAGCAAGGCCGAAGGCGAGGTGCGGGTGGAGGACAGCGGCGTGAGCGTCACCGCGCGCTCCGGCCAGATCCTGCAGAGCCAGGTGCGCAATGTATCGGTGGAGATCCCCCATGTGCCGAGCGGCGAGGTTTCCCACCTGCACGTCGACGGCGACATCGACAGCAGCCTCGACGATGGCCTGAAGATCCTCCAGGACTCGCCCATCGGCGCCCAGCACACCTTCGAGGGCTGGACCGGCGAAGGCAGCCTTGCGGGGCATCTCAAGCTGGACATCCCGCTGGCCAAGGAACAGGCCCGGCAGGCGCGGGTGATCGTCGATTTCGCCACCGAGTCCGCGCGGTTGAAGATCGCCAAGCCTGAGCTTGGTCTCGAACAGCTCAAGGGCAAGTTTCGTTACGACACCGACAGTGGCCTGAGCGCGCAGAATGTCTCGGCCCAGGCGCTGGGGACCCGGATCACCGGCAGCATCCGTGCCGAAGGGCGCAGTGGCACGCCGCGCACGCGGGTGCTGGTGGGCGGGCAGATGCCGATGAAGACCCTGCTGGACTGGGGCAAGGTGCAGCAGCAGTTGCCGGTGGACGGTCGCATTCCGTTCCAGATGAACCTGTTGCTGGACGGCAAGGACAGCCAGTTGCAGGTTGCCTCCAACCTGCAGGGCGTCACCATCGATTTGCCCGCGCCCTTCGGCAAGACCGCCGCCGAGACTCGGGACAGCGAGTGGCGCATGACCCTCGATGGCGCCGAACGGCGTTACTGGGCAACCTATGGCGACCGCGCCAGCCTGGCCTATGCCGCCCCGGCGGACAAGCCTCTCGCCGGACGGGGGGTATTGCGCCTGGGCGACGATCCGGCGGTACTGCCGAACTGGAATGGCCTGCAGGTGCGCGGTCGCGTCGACACCGTGGACGGCGATGCCTGGCAGGCCGTGCTGAAGAAATACGCCGGTACCGGTGTCCAGGGCGCTGCCGGCCTGTTGCGCGGCGCCGATCTGCAGATCGATCATTTCAAGGGCTTCGGCCAGTCCCTGGACAATCTCAGCGTCGATCTCGCCCGCGTCGACAGCAGTTGGCAGCTGGGGCTGGTCAGCTCGCTGGTATCCGGCAAGATCACGGTGCCCGACGGCGGCAGCCGGCCGATCCTGGTCCAGCTCGAACGCATCGACCTGCCGAAGGGTGAGGCCATCGATTCACCCGGCGCCGTGGAGGCGCCCGATCCGATGGCCAACATCGATCCGCGTTCGCTGCCGGCGATGGACGTGTCGATTCGTCAGGTCATCAAGGCCGGCAAACCGGTTGGTGCCTGGAGCTTCAATCTGCGGCCGACGCCGACCGGCGCGAGCTTCAACAATGTGGCGCTCGACCTGCGTGGATTGGCGGTCAAGGGGACGTTGCGCTGGGATGGTGCGGCCGGCGCGTCGCGCAGCAACTTCGAGGGGCGACTGGACGGCAAGAACCTCGCCGATGTACTCACCGCCTGGGACTTCGCGCCCAGTGTCACCAGCGAACGTTTTCATGTCGACATCAACGGGAGCTGGCCGGGATCGCCGGCTGCGCTGAATCTGCGGCGTTTCGGCGGCACGGTGGATGCCAACATGCGCAAGGGGCAGTTCGTCGAGGTGGAAGGCGGAGCCAACGCCTTGCGCGTGTTCGGTCTGCTCAACTTCAACGCCATCAACCGCCGCCTGCGCCTGGACTTCTCCGACCTGCTGGGCAAGGGGCTGAGCTACGACCGGGTGAAGGGCGTGCTCACGGCCAGCGATGGCGTCTACTTCACGCGCGAGCCGCTGCACCTGAGCGGGCCGTCGAGCAACCTGGAGTTGAACGGGACGCTGGACCTGGCCCACGACCAGATCGATGCCAAGCTGCTGGTGACCCTGCCGGTGACCAACAACCTGCCGCTGGCGGCGCTGATCGTCGGCGCGCCGGCCATCGGTGGCGCCTTGTTCGTGGTGGACAAGCTGCTGGGCGACAAGGTGGCGCGCTTCGCCAGCGTGCAGTACAGCGTGAAAGGCCCCTGGCAGAGCCCGGCCATCACCTTCGAGAAGCCCTTCGAAAAACCCCATTGAGCAGAGTCGTCGGGCATCGGTTAGCATGAAACCCATGAGACAGCCGGAGCCCAGCATGTCCATTGCCGTCATTCAGATGGTCAGCCAGGACGATGTCCTGGCCAATCTCAGCGCCGCTCGTCGCCTGCTGGAGCAGGCGGCGGAGAGTGGCGCGCGCCTTGCCGTCCTGCCGGAAAACTTCGCCGCGATGGGGCGCCGCGATCTTGCCGATCTCGGCCGCGCAGAGGCGCAAGGGCAGGGACCGATCCTGCCCTGGTTGAAAAGCACTGCCCGCGACCTCAGGTTGTGGATAGTAGCCGGTACCCTGCCGTTGCCGCCGGCTGGCCAGCCGGACGCCAAGGCCAATGCCTGCTCGCTGCTGGTCGATGACCAGGGCGAGGTGGCGGCGCGCTACGACAAGTTGCACCTGTTCGACGTGGACGTCGCCGACGCCCGTGGCCGCTATCGCGAGTCGGACGACTACGCCTTCGGCCGGCGCGTGGTGGTGGCCGATACCCCGGTCGGGCGCCTGGGGCTGACGGTCTGCTACGACCTGCGCTTCCCCGAGCTCTACACCGCGCTGCGCGAGGCCGGCGCGGAGCTGATCACGGCCCCGGCGGCCTTCACCGCGGTGACCGGTGCGGCACACTGGGAAGTCCTCATCCGGGCCCGCGCCATCGAGACCCAGTGCTACCTGCTGGCGGCCGGGCAGGGCGGTACCCATCCCAAAGGCCGGGAGACCTGGGGGCAGTCGGCCATTGTCGATCCCTGGGGGCGTATCCTGGCCGAACAGGCCAAGGGCGAGGCCGTACTGCTGGCCGAGCGCGACAGCGAGGAACAGGCGGCGGTCCGGCAGCGCATGCCGATTGCCCGGCACAGACGATTTTTCCCGCCGGTCGAACCGCGACCGGCGCGTACGGAGTAGATATGAGCGAACTGTTGTCATCCGTCAGCCAGCACCTGCTGGCCCCCGGTGGTCTGGATATCGAGCGGTTGTCGCCGGTGCTGCACGAACTCAGCGGCCCGGGCATCGATGCTGCCGACCTGTACTTCCAGAGCCAGGTCTCCGAGTCCTGGATGCTCGAGGACGGCATCGTCAAGGAAGGCAGCTTCCACATGGACCAGGGCGTCGGCGTGCGTGCTCAGTCCGGCGAGAAGACCGGCTTCGCCTACAGCAACGCGATCACCCACGAAGCGCTGGTCCAGGCCGCCCACGCGGCGCGCTCGATTTCCCGGGCCGGTCAGAGTGGCAAGGTGCAGGCCTTCAGCGCCGTGGCGCCGCAGCGTCTGTACGCCGGCGAGAATCCGCTGGATGTGCTCAGTCGCGCGGAAAAGGTGGAACTGCTGCAGAAGATCGACGCCGCCACCCGCGCCCTCGACCCGCGCATCCAGCAGGTCACCGTGAGTCTCGCCGGCGTCTGGGACCAGGTACTGGTTGCTGCGACGGATGGTTCGCTGGCGGCGGACATCCGTCCGCTGGTGCGTTTCAACGTCAGCGTCATCGTCGAACAGAACGGCCGTCGCGAGCGTGGCGGCCACGGCGGCGGCGGACGTACCGACTACAAGTATTTCCTCCAGGAAGACCGTGCCATGAGCTACGCCCGCGAGGCGTTGCGCCAGGCACTGGTCAACCTCGAAGCCGTTCCCGCGCCGGCCGGCAGCCTGCCGGTGGTGATGGGCGCCGGCTGGTCCGGGGTGCTGCTGCACGAAGCAGTGGGTCACGGCCTGGAAGGTGATTTCAACCGCAAGGGCAGCTCGGCCTACAGCGGCCGGATGGGCGAGAAGGTCGCTTCCGGCCTGTGCACCATCGTCGACGACGGCACCCTGGCCGGCCGCCGCGGTTCGCTGTCGGTGGACGACGAAGGCACGCCGACCAACTGCAACGTGCTGATCGAGAACGGCATCCTCAAGGGCTACATGCAGGACAAGCTCAACGCCCGCCTGATGGGCGTGGCACGCACCGGCAACGGTCGCCGCGAGTCCTATGCGCACCTGCCGATGCCGCGCATGACCAACACCTACATGCTGGCCGGGCAGAGCGAACCGGAAGAGATCATCGCCAGCGTCGAGCGCGGTATCTACTGCGCCAACCTCGGCGGCGGCCAGGTGGACATCACCAGCGGCAAATTCGTCTTCGCCACCAGCGAGGCCTACCTGATCGAGAACGGCAAGATCACCCGCCCGGTGAAGGGCGCGACCCTGATCGGCAACGGTCCGGAAGTGATGAGCCGGGTGTCCATGGTCGGCAACGACCTGGCGCTGGACAGCGGCGTGGGCACCTGCGGCAAGGACGGCCAGTCCGTGCCGGTCGGTGTCGGTCAGCCGACCCTGAAGATCGACGCGATCACTGTCGGCGGCACGGGCGCCTGAGGTCGTTGCCGGTGAGGCAGGAAGGGAAGGGCGCGGCTGCTCAACGCAGGCCGCGTTTGACCTCGTCCAGCTCGCGGATGTACTTGAAGATCTTCCGCGCCGCCGCCGGAGGCTTGTTGTGAGCAGCCTCGTGCTGGGCGTGGCGGATCAGTTGGAGCAGATGCTGGCGGTCGCTTTCGGGGTATTCGCCGAAGAAAGCGGACAGTGCCGCGTCACCGCCGCTGATCAGGTGGTCGCGCCAGCGCTCCAGGGCGTGAAAGCGTTCGTTGTACTGGCGGGTCGAGGTGTCTACCTGATCCAGCAGCGCGACGATGGCGTCGATGTCCTGGTCGCGCATCAGCTTGCCGATGAACTGCCGGTGGCGCTTCTTGGCGGCGTTGGCCTTGTGCTTGGGTGCTTCGTCCAGTGCGCGGCGCAGCGGATCGGTGAGCGGCATGCGCTCCAGCAGGTCCGGCTTGAGCGTCGTCAGGCGCTCGCCGAGGTCCTGCAGGGCGTGCAGTTCGCGTTTGACTTGCGACTTGCTCTTCTCTTCGAAGAGCGAGTCGTCATCGTGAATTTCAGCCATGGCGGGAGTCTCGTAGAAAACGCCGCCATGATAACGAGTCGAGGGCCGCTTGTCCGGCCCGGCCGGTCGCCGTCGCCCGAGCGCGATGTCGCCGGTACATGAACAGGAGAGGCACGTAATGAGCGAACACAACCCGGCGGTCAGCCCGGACGTCCTTCCCGAGCTGCGCGAGCAGGTCGAGCGGATCATTGCCGAGGCTTCCCGGCAGGGCGCCAGCGCCTGCGAGGTGGCGGTTTCGGTGGAGCAGGGATTGTCCACGTCGGTGCGCCAGGGCGAGGTGGAAACCGTTGAGTTCAACCGTGACCAGGGTTTTGGCATCACCCTGTATGTCGGCCAGCGCAAGGGTTCGGCGAGCACTTCGGCCACCGGCGCCGATGCCATCCGTGAAACCGTGGCGGCGGCGTTGGCCATCGCCAAGCACGCCTCCGAGGACGATTGCGCCGGTCTTGCCGATCCGGCGTTGATGGCCCGGGATCTGCCGGACCTGGACCTCTACCACGCCTGGTCGATCACACCGGACCAGGCGGTGGAACGCGCTCTGGCCTGCGAAGCGGCGGCCTTCGCCGCGGATGCGCGAGTGACCAAGGCTGACGGCACCACGGTGAATACCCATCAGGGGTGCCGCGTCTACGGCAACAGCCACGGTTTCGTTGGCGGCTACGCGAGCACCCGGCACAGCCTGAGCTGCGTGATGATCGCCGAAGGCGAAGGGCAGATGCAGCGCGACTACTGGTACGACGTGAACCGTCGCGGTGAACTGCTGGCCACTCCCGAATCCATCGGTCGCCGTGCCGCCGAGCGCGCCGCCAGCCGCCTGGGTGCGCGACCGGTAGCGACCGCGGAGGTGCCGGTACTGTTCGCGCCGGAGATGGCGGTGGGGCTGTTCGGTCACTTCCTGTCGGCGATTTCCGGCGGCAGCCTGTACCGCAAGTCGTCGTTCCTCGAAGGGACGCTGGGGCAGCGCCTGTTCCCCGAGTGGCTGACCCTCGACGAACGTCCCTTGCTGGCCGGTGCGCTGGGCAGCGCCTCGTTCGACAGCGATGGCCTGGCTACCTATGCCAAACCTTTCGTCGAAGGCGGCGATCTGGTGTCGTACATCCTCGGCACCTATTCCGGCCGCAAGCTGGGCATGCCGAGCACCGCGAATGCGGGCGGTGTGCATAACCTGTTCGTCAGCCACGGTGACGAGGACCAGGCCGCATTGATCCGTCGTATGGGCCGGGGGCTGCTGGTGACCGAGCTGATGGGGCAGGGGGTGAACCTGGTGACTGGCGACTATTCCCGTGGCGCCGGCGGCTACTGGGTGGAGAACGGTGAAATCCAGTTCCCGGTGCAGGAAGTCACCATCGCCGCCAACCTGCGCGATCTGTTCCGCAACATCGTGGCCATTGGCAATGACATGGAGTTCCGCGGCAATCTGCACACCGGCTCCGTGCTGGTGGAGCGTATGACCGTCGCCGGCAACTGATTCGCCAGCCATGAAAAAGCCCGCCATCTGGCGGGCTTTTCATTCGGGCAAGGCCACTTCGGACGCTCATTCGCCTTCGTCGAAGTAGTTGTTGATCAGCTCGGTCAGTGCGTTCAGCGCCTCGTTTTCCTGGTCGCCTTCGGCGGCGATATGCAGGTTGGTGCCTTTGCCGGCAGCCAGCATCATCACGGCCATGATGCTCTTGCCGTCGACGGTGCTTTCCGGGTTGCGTCCTACGCGAATCTGGCAGGGGTAGCGTCCCGCCACGCCGACGAATTTGGCTGCCGCACGGGCGTGCAGACCAAGCTTGTTGATGATGGTGATTTCGAGGGCGGGCATCGCGAGGGGCTGTCCTTTGTTGTGTGTTGCTACTAGCTCAGGTCGCGGTGGCGAATCTGCACGTTGGTGAGGCTTTCCTTGAGGGCCTTGCCGATGCGTTCGGCCAGGTAGGTCGAGCGATGCTGGCCACCGGTACAGCCGATGGCGATGGTGACATAGGCCCGGTTGCTCGCGGCGAAGCGCGGCAGCCACTTGTTCAGGTAGCCGAGGATATCCTGGTACATCTCCTCGACGTCGGGTTGCGCGGCCAGGTACTCCTGGACATCCGCGTCGAGCCCGGTGTGTTCGCGCAGCTCGGGCTTCCAGTACGGATTGGGCAGGCAGCGCACGTCGAACACCAGGTCGGCGTCCACCGGCATGCCGCGCTTGAAGCCGAAGGACTCGACCAGGAAGGCGGTACCCAGTTCGGGTTTGTTCAAGAGGCGCAGCTTGAGCACGTCGCGCAGCTGATAGAGGTTCAGGTTCGTGGTGTTGAGCTTGAGATCGGCCAGGTCGGCGATCGGCGCCAGCAGGTACGCCTCGTCGGCGATGGCTTCGGCCAGCGAGCGACTGTCGCTGGTCAGCGGGTGGCGCCGGCGCGTCTCGGAGAAGCGCTTGAGCAGCGTCTCGTCATCGGCATCGAGGTACAGCACGTCGCACTGGATGTGCTTGTCGCGGGCTTCCTGCAGCAACTCGGGGAAGCGCTGCAGCTGGCTGGGCAGGTTGCGCGCGTCGATGGAGACGGCGACCTGCGGGTGCAGCAGTTCGGTGTGCAGCAACGCACGTTGCGCCAGGTCCGGGAGGAGGCTGGCGGGCAGGTTGTCGATGCAGTAGAAACCGTTGTCCTCGAGCACGTTGAGTGCGGTGCTCTTGCCCGAGCCGGACCGTCCGCTGATGATGATCAGGCGCATGATCAGTGGCCGTTCTGGAAGTCCACGACGATCCGGTACAGCTCTTCGCCGTTGGCGGCGTGGCGCAGGCGGTCACGGACGTCGGAACGGTCGAGCATGGAAGCAATCTGCCGAAGCAGCTCCAGATGCTCTTCGGTGGCGGCTTCCGGCACCAGCAGGACGAACAGCAGATCGACCGGCGCGCCGTCGAGGGCGTCGAAGTCGACCGGGGCGTCCAGGTGCAGGATCGCGCTGATGGGAGACTGGCAGCCGGGGAGGCGGCAGTGCGGAATGGCGATGCCATTGCCGAATCCGGTGGACCCCAGGCGTTCCCGAGCCACCAGGTTTTCGAAGATGTCTTGCGCATCGAAACCTGGCAGCTCGCGAGCTACCAGGTTTGCGATTTGTTCAAGGACGCGTTTTTTACTGCCGCCCGGCACGTTCACCAGGGAACGGCCGGGGGTCAGGATTTGCTCGAGTCGAATCATAGGGAAGGGTTAACGGACGCCAACACCCTGCTGGCGTTCGAGGTATTTTTCCTTGTGCTTGATCAGTTGGCGGTCGAGCTTGTCGGTGAGCAGGTCGATGGCTGCGTACATGTCTTCATGTTCGGCACAGGCCACCACCTCACCCCCTGCGATATGCAGGGTGGCTTCGATTTTCTGCTTCAGTTTCTCGACCTCCATGATGACCTGAACATTGGTGATCTTGTCGAAGTGGCGCTCCAGTCGTCCGAGTTTTTCGACGACATAGTCGCGCAGGGCGTCGGTCACATCCAGTTGATGTCCACTGATGTTGACTTGCATACCGCTTTCTCCTTATTGCCCGTGTATAAGTGGCAGGTTAGGTGGCCTGCCGCCGGAACACTTTGGCGTGGATCAACGTCATACCAGTCGCTTGCGTTCGCTGGAGGGAGCAATCCCCAAGGACTCCCGGTACTTGGCGACGGTGCGACGTGCCACTTGAATGCCCTGTGCTTCCAGTAAACCAGCGATCTTGCTGTCACTCAATGGCTTTTTCGGACTTTCCGCCGCGACCAGTTTCTTGATGATGGCGCGGATCGCGGTGGACGAGCATTCGCCGCCCTCGGCGGTGCTGACGTGGCTGGAGAAGAAGTACTTCAGCTCGAAGATGCCACGCGGGGTATGCATGAATTTCTGCGTGGTGACGCGCGAGATGGTCGACTCGTGCATGCCCACGGCTTCGGCGATGTCGTGCAGGACCAGGGGCTTCATCGCCTCCTCGCCGTATTCGAGGAAACCGCGCTGGTGTTCGACGATCTGGGTCGCCACCTTCATCAGCGTCTCGTTGCGGCTCTGCAGGCTCTTGATGAACCAGCGGGCTTCCTGCAACTGGTTGCGTATGAAGGTGTTGTCGGCGCTGGAGTCCGCCCGGCGCACCAGGCCGGCGTACTGCGAGTTGACGCGCAGGCGCGGCACGGCTTCCTGGTTCAGTTCTACCAGCCAGCGGTCGTTGTGTTTCCGGACGATGACATCCGGCACCACGTATTCGGCTTCGCCGGACTCGATCTGCGAGCCGGGACGCGGGTGCAGCGACTGGATCAGCTCGATGGTCTCGCGCAGCTCGTCTTCCTTGAGCTTCATGCGCCGCATCAGTTGGCTGTAGTCGCGGCTGCCGAGCAGGTCGAGATGATCGGAGACCAGCTTCAGGGCCTCGGTCAGCAGGTAGGTCTTGGCCGGCAACTGGCGCAGTTGCAGCAACAGGCATTCGCGCAGGTTGCGTGCGCCGACGCCGGCGGGTTCGAGTTGCTGCACGCGGCGCAGGACGACTTCCACCTCGTCCATCTCCACGCCCAGTTCCGGGTCGAGGGAGGCGAGGATGTCGTCGAGGGACTCTTCGAGATAACCGTCGTCGTTGATGCCGTCGATGATACTCAGGGCGATCAGGCGGTCGGTGTCGGACATCGGCGCCAGGTTGACCTGCCAGAGCAGGTGGCTCTGCAGGCTTTCGCCAGCGGAGGTGCGGGCGGTGAAGTCCCACTCGTCATCGTCGCTGCTGGGCAGGCTGCTGGCGCTGGTCTGGTAGATGTCTTCCCAGGCGGTATCGACCGGCAGCTCGTTAGGGATGCGCTCGGCCCACTGGTCCTCGTCGAGGCTGTCGACGCTGGGGGTAGTGCTTTCCTGGAAGCTGTCCTGCGAGTTGCTGCTGGCGCCCTGGGCGGCGGAGTCGTCGCCGTCGGCCATTGGGTCGCTGTTGTCGTAGTCGTCGCCGTCTTCCTGACGTTCCAGCATCGGGTTGGACTCCAGGGCTTCCTGGATTTCCTGTTGCAGGTCCAGCGTGGAGAGCTGGAGCAGTCGGATGGCCTGTTGCAGCTGCGGAGTCATCGTCAGCTGCTGGCCCATCTTGAGGACGAGCGATGGTTTCATGGCTGGAACTAGGCACCTTGTTCGCTGGCGCAGCAAGCGCCATATCCACGACTACGGACGCCTGGGCGCCGCGAGGAAGCAAATTATATGCCTGAGTCTGGACGCTTTGCCTAGGGTCTGTCGACCTTTCGTTACAACCTGAGTATCGGGCAGGTGCGAGACGGCAGAATGCACGGCGCCGGACACAGGTCCGGGCCGTCGTGGAACGGGGCGAGGCGCCGCCGGAAGGGCGGCTTCCGGGTCAGAGACGGAACTCGTGGCCCAGATAGACTTCCTTCACCAGGTCGTTGGCGAGGATGGTCTCGGAGCTGCCCTCGGCGATCAGTTGGCCGTCGTTGACGATGTAGGCGGTTTCGCAGATATCCAGCGTCTCGCGGACGTTGTGATCGGTGATCAGCACACCGATGCCCTTGGCCTTGAGGTGATGGATGATCTGCTTGATGTCGCCCACGGAGATCGGGTCGACGCCGGCGAAGGGTTCGTCCAGCAGGATGAACTTCGGTGCGCTGGCCAGGGCGCGGGCGATTTCCACGCGGCGCCGCTCGCCGCCGGACAGGCTCATGCCGAGGTTGTCGCGGATGTGGTGGATGTGGAACTCCTCGAGCAGGCTTTCCAGTGCTTCCTGGCGACCGGTGCGATCCAGGTCGCTGCGTGTTTCGAGGATCGCGCTGATGTTGTTGGCCACCGACAGCTTGCGGAAGATCGAGGCTTCCTGCGGCAGGTAGCCGATGCCGGCACGGGCGCGGCCATGCATGGGCAGGTGGGTGACGTCCTGGTCGTCGATGCGTACCACGCCCTGGTCGGCGCGGACCAGGCCGACGATCATGTAGAAGCAGGTGGTCTTGCCCGCTCCGTTGGGGCCGAGCAGGCCGACGATCTGTCCGCTGTCGATACTCATGCTGACGTCGCGGACCACTTGCCGGCTTTTGTAGCTCTTGGCGAGGTGCTGGGCGGTGAGCGTGGCCATTACTGCGCTTGATCCTGCTTTTTCTTGGGCTGGATGACCATGTCGATACGCGGGCGCGGCGTGGTCACCTGGGTGCCGGTGGCGCGGCCTGCGTTGACGATCTGGCGCTGGGTGTCATAGACGATCTTTTCGCCTTCGAAGGTGTTGCCTTCCTGGATCACCTTGGCCTGGTCGATCAGCACGACACGGTTCTGGGTGACGAAGTACTGGATCGTCAGGCCGTAGGCCTTGGTGATTTCCTTGTCCGGCGCGGGCTTCTGTTCGAAGTAGGCGGGCTTGCCCACCGAGGTGACGACCTCGATATCGCCGTTCTTGTTCTGCTTGAGCGTGACGGTGTTGCCGGTCAGCTTCATGCTGCCCTGGGTCACCACCACGTCGCCGCGATAGACGGCAACGCCTTGCTTGTCATCCAGTTCGGCGCTGTCGGCCTGGACGCGGATAGGCTGTTCCCGGTCGGTGGGAAGGGCCCAGGCGGCGGAGCTGCCGATGGCGGCGGCGAGGCTGAGGAGAAGGGGGAGGGTGTTAACGAGCCTCATGCTGACCTCTTACGTTGGACAGCAGGATCATCCGGCTGTCTTTCAGATACGCTTTCATTCCATTGGCCGTGGTGACACCGTTGGGTTCGGTGATCTTCACCGGCTGGTCAGTCTGCGCATAGTCCTTGTCCGGGAACACCGTCATGCGGGTCGTGTTGAGCAGCAAAGTGCGCTGTTGCGCATCGGTGCGCGCCACGCGCACGTCGTCGATCAGTTCGACCTGCTTGCCCTCGGGGCCCACCTCGGCGCGAACGCTCTGGACATGCCACGGCTCGGGTTCCTGTTCGCGGTAGAAATACAGGTCGGGCGTGGTGACCAGGGTCACGTCGGTCGCTTTCAGGTGCTCCAGTTTGTCTGCGGTCATCTCGTAGGCGAGCGTACCGTCGACGCGGTACTGCACGCTGTGGGCGTTGACCGCGTAGAAATCGATGGCGTCATTGGTCTGCGACTTGAACTGGCGCTCGTTGAAGTCCAGGCGGACGTTCCAGTAGTAGCCGAGCGCAATCAGCAAGACGGCGATCAGGACGAGCAGCAGCTTCTGGCGGAGTGTCTTGGGCATATTCGGCTCTAGAGGTACGCGCTTTGCGCGGCTTCGAGATTGCCCTGGGCGCGCAGGATCAGCTCGCAGAACTCGCGTGCCGCACCTTCGCCGCCGCGCGCCTGGGTGACGCCGTCGGCATGCTGGCGAACGAACGGGTCGGCGCTGGCCACCGCCATGCCCAGGCCGGCGCGGCGAATGGCCGGCAGGTCAGGCAGATCATCGCCCAGGTAGGCGACCTCCTCATAGCCTAGACCGAGTTCGGCCAGCAGATGATCGAGGGCGACCAGCTTGTCTTCGCGGCCCTGGTACAGGTGATGGATCCCCAGGTTCTGTGCGCGACGTTCGACCACCGGGCTTTGCCGGCCGGTGATGATCGCGGTGCGCACGCCCGAGGCGATGAGCATCTTGATGCCGTGGCCGTCCAGGGTGTTGAAGGTCTTGAACTCGCTGCCGTCGGGCAGGAAGTAGAGCTTGCCGTCGGTCAGCACGCCATCGACGTCGAAGACCGCCAGGCGAATGGCCTTGGCGCGCTGCAGCAGGTCGGCGCTCATTCAGATCACTCCCGCGCGGGTCAGGTCGTGGATATGCAGGACACCCACCGGATGGTCCGTGTCATCGACGACGACGAGGACGCTGATCTTGTGGTCGTCCATGATTTTCAGGGCTTCGGCGGCGAGCATGTCCGGGCGGGCGGTCTTGCCGTGCACGGTCATCACCTGGTCGATGGTCACCTGGCGCACGTCCAGGCCTTTATCCAGGGTGCGGCGCAGGTCGCCGTCGGTGAAGAGACCGGCCAGTGCGCCGTCCTCGTTCAGGACGATGGTCATGCCCAGGCCCTTGCGGGTCATTTCCAGCAGTGCGCCGCTGAGCGAGGTGCCCAGCAGTACCTGGGGCAGTTCCTCGCCGACGTGCATCACGTTCTCGACCTTGAGCAGCAGGCGGCGGCCCAGCGCGCCACCCGGATGCGAGAAGGCGAAGTCCTCGGCGGTGAAGCCGCGGGCTTCCAGCAGGGCGATGGCCAGGGCGTCGCCGAGCACAAGCGAGACGGTGGTCGAGGAGGTGGGGGCGAGGTTCAGCGGGCAGGCTTCCTGTTCGACGCTGGCGTCCAGGTTGACGATCGCGGCCTTGGCCAGCGGCGACTCGGGATTGCCGGTCATGCTGATCAGAGTGATGCCCAGGCGCTTGATCAGGGGCAGCAGCGTGACGATTTCAGCGGTCGAACCGGAGTTGGACAGGGCGATGACTACGTCGTCACGGGTGATCATGCCCATGTCGCCGTGGCTGGCTTCGGCCGGGTGCACGAAGAACGCGGGCGTACCGGTACTGGCCAGGGTGGCGGCAATCTTGTTGCCGACATGCCCGGACTTGCCCATGCCAACCACCACTACGCGACCGGTACAGGCCAGCAGCAGTTTGCAGGCCTGGGTGAAATTCGCGCCGATGCGCGCCAGCAGTGAGTCCACGGCGTCGCGCTCAAGACTAATGGTGCGTTGCGCGGAGTGGATGAAATCGTGATTCTGGCTCATGTTCGAAGGGCGTGGGGCGAAATGAAGGGCGAGATTATAACGGGAAAGCGTCAAAGGCTCATCAAACACGTTGTCAATGTGAGCGTATTTTGCTGAACCCTTCCTTAACGACCCCGGTGCGGGCCTTGGGGCGTCGCTTGCCGGAGTGCTATAGTTCGCGGCCGTTCGGCCTGTCGCGCCGCGCCGTACTCTCGTTGTGGGGGCGGGCTACAGGGACAGTGCCGTGATGCAAGGAGTTCTATGAGCACGAACGACCAATACGCTGTCGAATTGAAGGGGCTGACCTTCAAGCGCGGCCAGCGTGCGATTTTCGATAACGTGGACATCCGCATTCCGCGCGGCAAGGTCACCGGGATCATGGGCCCTTCGGGTTGCGGCAAGACCACCCTGCTGCGGCTGATCGCCGCCCAGTTGCGCCCTGCCAAGGGCGAGGTGTGGGTCAATGGGCAGAACCTTCCCACCCTCGGTCGTGGCGATCTGTTCGACATGCGCAAGCAGTTCGGCGTGCTGTTCCAGAGCGGCGCGCTGTTCACCGACCTGGATGTCTTCGAGAACGTCGCCTTCCCGCTGCGGGTGCATACCCAGCTTCCTGAAGAAATGATTCGTGACATTGTCCTGATGAAGTTGCAGGCCGTGGGCCTGCGCGGGGCGGTGGAATTGATGCCGGATGAGCTGTCCGGCGGCATGAAGCGCCGCGTGGCGCTGGCGCGGGCGATCGCGCTGGACCCGCAGATACTCATGTACGACGAGCCCTTCGTGGGTCAGGACCCGATCGCCATGGGCGTTCTGGTGCGCCTGATCCGCCTGCTCAACGATGCGCTGGGCATTACCAGCATCGTGGTGTCGCACGACCTGGCGGAGACGGCCAGCATCGCTGACTACATCTATATCGTCGGCGACGGCCGCGTGCTCGGGCACGGTACGCCGGACCAACTGCAGCAGCTCGACGATGCGCGCGTGCGCCAATTCATGAAGGGCATCCCCGACGGTCCCGTGCCATTCCATTATCCTGCCCGCGATTATCGCGCCGATCTGCTGGGAGAACGCTGATGCGCAAGACTTCACAGCTCGAGCGAGTCCGACTGCTCGGGCGCGCGGGCCTCGATGTCCTCGAGGCGCTCGGCCGTTCGACCCTGTTCCTGGTCCATGCGATCTTCGGTCGTGGGGTTCACAGCGGGGCCTTCCAGTTGCTGATCAAGCAGCTGTACGCCGTGGGCGTGCTGTCGCTGGCGATCATCGTGGTGTCCGGGCTGTTCATCGGCATGGTGCTGGCCCTGCAGGGCTACAACATCCTGGTGAGCTATGGTTCGGAACAGGCGGTTGGGCAGATGGTGGCGCTGACCCTGTTGCGTGAACTGGGACCGGTGGTAACGGGTCTGTTGTTCGCAGGACGCGCCGGTTCGGCGCTGACCGCCGAAATCGGCAACATGAAGTCCACTGAACAACTGTCGAGCCTGGAGATGATTGGCGTCGATCCGCTCAAGTACATCATCGCGCCGCGCCTGTGGGCCGGTTTCATCTCCATGCCTCTGCTGGCGGCGATCTTCAGCGTCGTCGGCATCTGGGGCGGGGCGATGGTCGCGGTGGACTGGCTGGGTGTGTACGACGGTTCCTACTGGTCGAACATGCAGAACAGCGTGCAGTTCACCAAGGACATCCTCAATGGTGTGATCAAGAGCGTGGTGTTCGCCTTCGTGGTGACATGGATCGCCGTCTTCCAGGGCTATGACTGCGAGCCCACCTCGGAAGGTATCAGCCGCGCAACGACGCGCACCGTAGTCTATGCCTCCCTGGCCGTGCTGGGGTTGGACTTCATCCTGACCGCTTTGATGTTTGGAGACTTCTGATGCAAACCCGCACCCTGGAAATCGGTGTAGGCCTGTTCATTCTGGCCGGTCTGCTGGCCCTGTTGTTGCTGGCCCTGCGGGTCAGCGGTCTGACCATTGGCGATTCGGGCGATACGTATAGGCTATACGCCTATTTCGACAATATTTCCGGTGTCACCGTGCGCGGCAAGGTGACGATGGCCGGTGTGACCATCGGCAAGGTCACCGCGATCGATCTGGATCACGACACCTACCGCGGGCGCGTGACGATGGAGATCAATCGCCAGGTGAACAACCTGCCGGACGACTCCACCGCCTCCATCCTCACCGCCGGCCTGCTGGGCGAGAAGTACATCGGTATCAGCGTTGGCGGCGACGAGGAGTTGCTCAAGGATGGCGATACCATCAAGGACACCCAGTCCGCCTTGGTGCTCGAAGACCTGATCGGCAAATTCCTGCTGAATTCGGTCAACAAAGACGATTCGAAGAAATGAGGATTCATCCCATGCTGAAAACCTTGCGTCGTGGCCTTCTGGTCGTGCTCGCCGTGCTGCCGCTGTTCGCCCAGGCCGAGCAGACCGCTCAGCAGGTGGTGCAACAGACCGTCGACAGCCTGTTGAGCGATCTGCAAACCAACAAGGCGTCTTACAAGACCAATCCCCAGGCGTTCTACGACACCCTGAACCGCATTCTCGGCCCGGTAGTGGATTCCGAGGGCATCGCCAGGGGCGTGATGACCGTCAAGTACTCCCGCCAGGCCACTCCGGAGCAGATCAAGCGCTTCGAGGAAACCTTCAAGAACAGCCTGTTCCAGTTCTACGGCAATGCGCTGCTCGAGTACGACAACCAGACCATCCGCGTGCTGCCGTCCGCCGGCAAGCAGGATCCGGAGCGTACCTCGGTCAACATGGAAGTGGTCGGCTCCAATGGTGCCGTGTATCCGGTGCAGTACACCATGGTCAACCAGGGCGGCGCCTGGCGCCTGCGTAACGTGATCATCAACGGCATCAATATCGGCAAGCTGTTCCGCGACCAGTTCGCCGACTCCATGCAGAAGAACCGCAACGATCTGGAAGCAACCATTGCCGGTTGGGGGCAGGTTGTCGCCAAGGCCAAGGATGCAGCCAAGGGCCAGCCGTCGGAAGGCGGCGCCCAATGAGTCAGGGCAGCGTCACCGAGCGCGCTGCCGGCGAGCTGGCACTGGCCGGCGTGCTGGACTACAGCACCGGGCCTGGGCTGCGTGAGCAGGGTGGTCGGCTGATCGCCGCGAGCAAGGCCGGCGCCCTGCGCCTGGATTGCTCGGCGGTGGAGCGCTCCAGCAGCGTCGGTTTGTCGCTGCTGTTGTCCTTCACCCGTGACGCACACAAGTCTGGCAAGACGCTGCAGATCGTCGGAATGCCCCGGGACATGCAGGAAATCGCCAAGGTTGGCGGTCTCCTGGAGATCCTGCCGCTGCAGCACTGAATCGCGAAGAAGGCCCTCTGTCCGCGACTTCCCCTGGCGGGGTTCGCAGGCGGAGGGCTTTTTTGTATCATGGCCGACCCGCGCGCGTAGGGCGCCGAACGAGGTTGAGCATGCAGGCCGTAGAAGTCAAAAACTTCCTGGAATCGAAACTGCCAGGTACCCAGGTTGAAGTGGAAGGTGAAGGCTGCAACTTCCAGTTGAACCTGATCAGTGACGAGCTGGCCGGCCTGAGCCCGGTAAAGCGTCAGCAGCAGATCTATGCCCACCTGAACGAGTGGATCGCCTCGGGCGCCATCCATGCCGTAACCATGAAATTCTTCAGCCGCGCCGCCTGGGCCGAGCGTTCCTGAGCCCACGGGGAAACATTGCAATGGACAAACTGATCATTACCGGCGGCACTCGTCTCGATGGCGAGATCCGCATCTCCGGCGCCAAGAACTCCGCGCTGCCGATCCTTGCCGCGACCCTGCTGGCGGACACCCCGGTGACCGTCTGCAATCTGCCGCACCTGCACGACATCACCACCATGATCGAGCTGTTCGGTCGCATGGGCGTGCAGCCTATCATCGACGAGAAGCTCAACGTCGAAGTCGACGCCAGCACCATCAAGACCCTGGTGGCGCCCTACGAGCTGGTGAAGACCATGCGCGCGTCGATCCTGGTGCTCGGCCCGATGGTCGCCCGCTTCGGCGAAGCCGAAGTCGCGCTGCCCGGCGGCTGCGCCATCGGTTCGCGTCCGGTGGACCTGCACATCCGCGGCCTCGAGGCGATGGGCGCGCAGATCACCGTCGAAGGCGGCTACATCAAGGCCAGGGCCCCGGCCGGCGGCCTGCGTGGCGCGCACTTCTTCTTCGATACCGTCAGCGTGACCGGCACCGAGAACATCATGATGGCCGCCGCACTGGCCAATGGTCGCTCCGTGCTGGAAAACGCCGCGCGCGAGCCCGAGGTCGTCGACCTGGCCAACTGCATCAACGCGATGGGCGGTGACGTCCAGGGCGCCGGCACCGACACCATCGTCATCAACGGCGTGAAGCGCCTGGGCGGCGCCAAGTACAGCGTCATGCCCGACCGCATCGAGACCGGCACCTACCTGGTCGCCGCAGCCGCCACCGGTGGCCGCGTCAAGCTGAAAGACACCGATCCGACCATCCTCGAGGCCGTGCTGGCCAAGCTGGATGAAGCCGGCGCGCACATCAACACCGGCAACAACTGGATCGAGCTGGACATGAAGGGCAACCGGCCGAAGGCGGTGAACATCCGTACCGCGCCGTACCCGGCATTCCCGACCGACATGCAGGCCCAGTTCATCTCCCTGAACGCAGTGGCCGAAGGCACCGGCGCGGTCATCGAGACCGTGTTCGAGAACCGCTTCATGCACGTCTACGAAATGAACCGCATGGGCGCGCAGATCCTGGTCGAAGGCAACACCGCCATCGTCACCGGCGTTCCGCAGCTCAAGGGCGCACCGGTCATGGCGACCGACCTGCGTGCCTCCGCCAGCCTGGTCATCGCCGGCCTGGTAGCCGAAGGCGACACCCTGATCGACCGCATCTACCACATCGACCGTGGCTACGAGTGCATCGAAGAGAAACTGCAACTGCTCGGGGCGAAGATTCGCCGCGTGCCGGGCTAGGGCTGAGCCAGACCATGCTGACGATTGCCCTGTCCAAGGGCCGCATCCTCGACGATACCCTGCCGCTGCTCGCGGCGGCGGGCATCGTGCCGACCGAGAATCCGGACAAGAGCCGCAAGCTGATCATCCCCACCACCCTCGATGACGTGCGCCTGCTGATCGTGCGCGCCACTGACGTGCCGACCTACGTCGAGCACGGCGCCGCCGACCTCGGCGTGGCGGGCAAGGACGTGCTCATGGAGTACGGTGGCCAGGGCCTGTACGAGCCGCTGGACCTGAAGATCGCCAACTGCAAGCTGATGACCGCCGGTGCGGTCGGCGCGCCGGAGCCCAAGGGCCGCCTGCGCGTGGCCACCAAGTTCGTCAACGTCGCCAAGCGCTACTACGCCGAACAGGGCCGCCAGGTCGACGTGATCAAGCTGTACGGCTCGATGGAGCTGGCACCGCTGGTCGGCCTCGCCGACAAGATCATCGATGTGGTCGACACCGGCAATACCCTGCGTGCGAACGGCCTGGAGCCCCAGGAACTGATCGCGCACATCAGCTCGCGCCTGGTGGTGAACAAGGCCTCGATGAAGATGCAGCATGCTCGCATCCAGGCGCTGATCGACACCCTGCGCGACGCGGTGGAGTCTCGACACCGGGCGTAATTCATACCGCGACTTCGGTCGCGGCCGCCTATCCGTGTCATAGCCAAATTTTCTCGGGTGCCCGCACGGTAGGCTTGATAGTCTTGCGGCGCCCGAGAACCTGCCAATTAAAGAGGCCAGCTATGACCGCACCCTTCGCTATCCGTCGACTCAACGCCGCCGATCCGGACTTCGCGCGTCATCTGGACCATCTGCTCTCCTGGGAAAGCGTGTCCGACGATGCCGTGAACCAGCGCGTGCTGGATATCATCGCCGATGTGCGCAGTCGTGGTGACGCGGCGGTCGTGGAGTTCACCCAGCGCTTCGACGGCGTCGAGGCGAAAGCCATGTCCGACCTGATCCTGCCGCGCGAGCGCCTGGAGCTGGCCCTGACCCGCATCACCCCGGCCCAGCGCGAGGCGCTGGAGACGGCCGCCAATCGTGTGCGCAGCTACCACGAGAAGCAGAAGCAGGACTCCTGGCGCTACAGCGAAGCCGACGGCACCGTGCTCGGCCAGCAGGTCACCCCGCTGGACCGCGCCGGCCTGTACGTGCCGGGCGGCAAGGCGTCCTACCCGTCATCCGTGCTGATGAATGCCATCCCGGCCAAGGTTGCCGGCGTCGCCGAAGTGGTGATGGTGGTGCCGACTCCGCGTGGCGAGATCAATGAAATCGTCCTCGCCGCCGCCTGCATCGCCGGTGTCGACCGCGTCTTCACCATCGGTGGCGCCCAGGCCGTGGCCGCGCTGGCCTACGGCACCGAGAGCGTGCCGCAGGTGGACAAGATCGTCGGTCCGGGCAACATCTACGTCGCCACCGCCAAGCGCCACGTGTTCGGCCAGGTCGGCATCGACATGATCGCCGGTCCCTCGGAGATCCTGGTGGTCTGCGATGGCGGCACCGATCCGGACTGGATCGCCATGGACCTGTTCTCCCAGGCCGAGCACGACGAAGACGCCCAGTCGATCCTGGTCAGCCCGGATGCGGCGTTCCTGGATAAAGTCGCCGCCAGCATCGAGAAACTGCTGCCGACGATGGAGCGCGCCGAGATCATCCTCACCTCGCTGAGCAACCGCGGCGCGCTGATCCACGTCGCCGACCAGGAGCAGGCCTGCCAGGTCGCCAACCGTATCGCCCCGGAACACCTGGAGCTGTCGGTGGCCGACCCGGAAAGCTGGCTGCCGAAGATCCGCCACGCCGGGGCCATCTTCATGGGCCGCTACACCGCCGAAGCCCTGGGCGACTACTGCGCCGGGCCGAACCACGTGCTGCCGACTTCCGGCACCGCGCGCTTCTCATCGCCGCTGGGCGTGTATGACTTCCAGAAGCGATCCTCGATCATCTTCTGCTCCGCGCCGGGCGCTTCCGAGCTGGGCAAGACCGCGTCTATCCTGGCCCGCGGCGAGTCCCTCACCGCTCACGCGCGCAGCGCCGAGTTCCGAATCCTGGAGAAGGGTGAATAAAGAATGAGCAAGTTCTGGAGTCCCTTCGTCAAGGAACTGGTGCCCTACGTACCGGGCGAGCAGCCGAAGCTGGCCAAGCTGGTCAAGTTGAATACCAACGAGAACCCCTATGGCCCGTCGCCGAAGGTGGTCGCCGCGATCCAGGCCGAGCTGAACGACAGTCTGCGCCTGTATCCGGACCCCAACGCCGACCGCCTGAAGCAGAGCATCGCCGAGTACTACGGGGTTAAGTCCTCGCAGGTGTTCGTCGGCAACGGCTCGGACGAAGTCCTGGCGCACGCCTTCCACGGGCTGTTCCAGCACGGCAAGCCGCTGCTGTTTCCCGATGTCAGCTACAGCTTCTACCCGGTCTACTGCGGCCTCTACGGCATCGACTTCGAGGCGGTGCCGCTGGACGAGCAGTTCCAGATTCGTGTGGAAGACTACGCGCGCGCCAACGGCGGCATCATCTTCCCCAACCCCAATGCGCCCACCGGTTGCCTGTTGCCGCTGGAGGCCATCGAACGCCTGCTCACGGCCAATCCGGACACCGTGGTGCTGGTGGACGAGGCCTACGTCGACTTCGGTGGAGAGACGGCGATCGCCCTGGTGAACCGCTACCCGAACCTGCTGGTGGCGCAGACGCTGTCCAAGTCGCGCTCCCTGGCCGGCTTGCGCGTGGGCCTGGCGGTCGGCCACGAAGACCTGATCGAGGCGCTGGAGCGAGTGAAGAACAGCTTCAACTCCTACCCGCTGGATCGCCTGGCCCTGGCCGGCGCGGTGGCGTCCTTCGAGGACCAGGCCTACTTCGAGCAGACCCGCAATGCGGTTATCCACAGCCGCGAGAAGCTGGTGGCCGAATTGAAGACCCTGGGCTTCGACGTGCTGCCCTCGGCGGCGAACTTCATCTTCGCCCGTCATCCGCAGCGCGATGGCGCCGGGCTGGCCGCTGCCCTGCGTGAAGAGGGGGTGATCGTGCGCCACTTCAAGCAGGCGCGCATCGATCAGTTCCTGCGCATCACCATCGGCACCGAGGAACAGAACCAGGCGTTGCTGGATGCGCTGCGCCTGAAACTGTGAGTCTGTCGCGGTAAATGAAAACGGCGCCCTCGGGCGCCGTATTCATTTCAGGGCTGGGCTCTGGGCTCAGCCGCCGTTGGGCGCCGGCGGCGGACGCAGGCCGACCTCGGCATTGAGCGTCACCGGCTGGCCGTTGCGCAGTACTTCGATGCTGATCTTCTCGCCCGGCTTGGTGCGCGCCACCTGGTTCATCGAGCGGCGGCCGTCGCCGGCGACCTGGCCGTCGATGCTCAGGATGATGTCGCCCGGCAGCAGGCCGGACTTGGCGGCGGGACCATCGCGGTAGACGCCGGCGACGACGATGCCGGCCTTGCCCTTGAGGTCGAAGGACTCCGCCAGTTCCGGGGTCAGCGGCTGCACTTCGACGCCGAGCCAGCCACGGATCACCTGGCCGTGCTCGATGATCGACTGCATGACCTCCAGGGCCAGCTTGGTCGGGATGGCGAAGCCGATGCCCTGGGAGCCGCCGGACTTGGAGAAGATCGCGGTGTTGATGCCGATCAGGTTGCCGTTGGCGTCCACCAGTGCGCCGCCGGAGTTGCCGGGGTTGATCGCCGCGTCGGTCTGGATGAAGTCTTCGTAAGTGTTCAGGCCCAGCTGGTTGCGGCCGGTGGCGCTGATGATGCCCATGGTGACGGTCTGGCCGACGCCGAAGGGGTTGCCGATGGCCAGGCAGACGTCGCCGGTGTGGATGCCGTCGGAACGGCCGAGCAGGATCGAGGGAAGGTCCTTGAGGTCGATCTTCAGCACCGCGAGGTCGGTCTCGGGGTCGCTGCCCACCAGGCGGGCGATGGTTTCGCGGCCGTCGCGCAGCGCCACGATGATCTGGTCGGCGCCGGCGGTCACGTGGTTGTTGGTCAGCAGGTAGCCTTCCGGGCTCATGATCACCGCCGAACCCAGGCTGGACTCCATGCGCTTCTGCTGTGGCAGGTTATCGCCGAAGAAACGACGGAACAGCGGGTCGTCGAGCATCGAGTTGTTCGGCTTGCTGACCATCTTGGTGGTGTACAGGTTGGCCACGGCCGGAGCGGCGCTGCTCACGGCGTCGGCGTAGCTGACCGGGCCCTGCTGGATGCGGCTGAGCAACGGGGCCTGCTGCAGATGCACTTCCTGTTGCGGTAGACCGACCCACTGGGGGTTATGCTGGATGATCAACAGCGCCAACAGGACGCCAACCAGCACGGGCCAGCCGAGGAAACGCAGGGCCTTCAGCATCGAAGAAAATCCTTGGGGTTGCTTGGCCGGGGGATGGCCGATAGGGTGGCGGCCATTATACGGGCGGCGCGCCAAGAAAATAGACGCCCGGAGCCGTGTTTGGAGGAATTTCTATGGCTATCGCACTGAGCACTCTGGTCGAGGAAGCCGACCGCTACCTGGACGCCGCGAAGGTCCAGGATTACTGCCCAAACGGCCTGCAGGTCGAGGGCCGCCCGCAGGTGCGCCGCATCGTTTCCGGCGTGACCGCCAGCCAGGCGCTGCTGGACGCCGCGGTGGAGGCGGACGCCGATGTGGTACTGGTCCACCACGGCTATTTCTGGAAGGGCGAGAATCCCTGCGTGGTCGGTATGAAGCAGCGGCGCCTGAAGACCCTGCTGAACCGCGACATCAGCCTGCTGGCCTATCACTTGCCACTGGACCTGCACCCCGAGGTCGGCAACAACGTGCAGCTCGGCCGCCAGCTCGGCTTCGAGATCGAAGGACCGCTGGAGCCGGGTAATCCGCGCTCCATCGTGCTGGTCGGCTCGCTGCCCGAACCCATGCTGCCGAGCGATCTGGCGATCCATGTGCGCGATGTGCTGGGCCGCGAGCCGCTACTGGTGGAAGGCGAGCAGCCGATCCGGCGCATCGCCTGGTGCACCGGTGGCGCCCAGGGCTATATCGATCAGGCGGTCGCTGCCGGCGTGGACGCGTACCTGACCGGGGAAGTCTCCGAGCAGACCGTGCATAGCGCGCGGGAAAACGGCATCAGCTTCATCGCTGCCGGCCACCACGCCACCGAGCGCTACGGTGTGCAGGCGCTGGGCGACTACCTGGCCAAGCGCTTCGCCATCGAACATTTGTTCATCGATTGCCCGAATCCCGCCTGAGGCCGGCAGTGACCGGCCCCACCGGGAGGGCTTAGGGGGTCGTGGCGTAGCGCTGGCGCGCCTGCCCCACTGCCTTGCCCAGCTCCCACACCGCCATCGCGTAATGCGTGCTGTGGTTGTAGCGGGTGATCACGTAGAAGTTCGGCAGGCCGTACCAGTACTGGTAGTTGCGGCCCATGTCCAGGCGCAGCAGGCTGGCTTGCTGATGGCCGTTCAGCGAGCTCTGCGGGCGCAGGCCGACGGCGGACAGGGTGGCGACCGGGTACAGGGTCTTGAAGCCGTCTTCCAGGGAGCGGGCCTGGCCGATGGCGGGCACCGCCACCATGTCGCCGCTGATCCAGCCGTGCTGCTTGAAGTAGTTGGCCACGCTGCCGATGGCGTCGTGCGGGTTCCATAGGTCGATGTGGCCGTCGCCGTTGAAGTCCACCGCGTACTGGGTGAAGGAGGAGGGCATGAACTGCCCATAGCCCATCGCACCGGCATAGGAACCACGCAGGGCCAGCGGATCGTCGCCTTCCTTGCGCGCCTGCAGCAGGAACTGCTCCAGCTCGCCGCTGAAGAACTCCGCACGGCGCGGGTAGGAGAAGGACAGGGTGGCCAGAGCGTCGATGATCCGCGTCTTGCCCATGACGCGACCCCAGCGGGTCTCCACACCGATGATGCCGACGATGATCTCCGGCGGGACGCCATAGGTACGGTAGGCGCGCATCAGGTCGCCTTCGTACTGGTTCCAGAACTGCACGCCGTTCTGCACGTTGTCCGGGGTGATGAACTTCTTCCGGTAGCGCAGCCAGGCGCCGTTCGGCCCGCTGGGTGGCGTGTAGCTCGGCGCCTGGCGGTCCATCAGGCGGATCACCCAGTCCAGTTCTTGTGTCTGGGCAAACAGCTCATGCAGGTCCTGCCGCCTGAAGCCGTGCTGGCTCACCATCCTGTCGATGAAACGATTGGCGTTGGCATTGTTCGCGTAATCGCCGCGCAACGGGGTGATGGGCTGCACCGAACCGAACGCCGGGTGCGCGCTGGGCGTGATCAGGGTCGGTGCCTTCGGCTTCTGGGCCTGCTGCGGAGCGGGAGTCGGTTTGCTGCT